>NZ_JBITGM010000007.1:0-476139 GCF_044457025.1 Streptomyces sp. NPDC050658 | reverse complement strand
ACCGACACCACCGCCGGCAGCGACGCCTCCAACTGCTCCGAGGCCGAGTCACCGTCCCGACGGCCCGTCACCACACCGTCCGCCACCGCCACCTCCGACAGCAGCGTCACCTGCGGCACACCCAGACGCTCCGCCAGCAGCGCCGGCACCACACCCGCCGTGCCGTCCGTCGACGCCATACCCGAGATCACCAGGTCATAGCCGGCCTTCTCGATCGCCTTCGCCAACACCAGCGACGTACCGATGATGTCCGAACCATGCAGATCGTCGTCCTCGACATGGACCGCCTTGTCCGCACCCATCGACAACGCCTTGCGCAGCGCGTCCTTCGCGTCCTCCGGACCCACCGTCAACACGGTGATCTCCGCATCATCCGCCTCGTCCGCGATCTGCAACGCCTGCTCGACCGCGTACTCATCCAGCTCCGACAGCAGGCCATCGACGTCATCACGGTCGACGGTCAGGTCATCGGCGAAGTGCCGGTCGCCCGTGGCGTCGGGCACGTACTTCACGGTGACAACGATCCTCAAGCTCACGGCGGCTCTCCTACCTCGGTGCGGTCCGTGATGCGAGCATATGGCACTCAGTACCCTGCGTAAAGGTACGTAGTGCCAAGAGGGGCTCTCCGGTGCTACGTTTCCGGCATGACTGAGGTGCGCGGACCAGCCAAGAAGGCCCCCATGCGACAGGTGCTCGCCGAGACGGCCTTCGAGCTCTTCCTCGAGCGGGGCTTCGAGCGGACCACGGTCGACGACATCGTCGCCCGCGCGGGTGTGGGGCGGCGGTCGTTCTTCCGGTACTTCCCGTCGAAGGACGACGTGGTCTTCCCGGATCACGAGCGCTGCCTCGCGGACATGAAGGCGTTCCTGGAGGCGCACGAGGGCAGCGACGACCCGGTGGGCGCGGTGTGCGACGCGGCGCGCCTGGTGCTGGGGATGTACGCGGCGAACCCCGAGTTCTCGGTGCAGCGGTACCGCCTGACGCGGGAGGTGCCGGGACTGCGTACGTACGAACTGTCCGTGGTGCGGCGCTACGAGCGGACGATGGCCGGGTATCTGGAGCGGCGCGGCGCCGAGACCCCGGACGGCGCGCTGCGCGCCGAGGTGATCGCCGCTTCCGTGGTCGCCGCGCATAACAACGCCCTGCGTTCCTGGCTGCGGTCGGGGGGCGTCGGTGACGCGGAGGCCTCGGTGGACCACGCGCTGGGACTCGTACGCGAGATGTGGGGGAGTGGGGCGGCGGAGCGTTCCGCCGGGACTGATCCCGACGACGAGGTGATCGTGATGGTCGCTCCGAAGGGCGCCCCGATGTGGCGTGTGGTGCAGCGCATCGAGTCGGCCTTCGGCGACGGCAAGGCAGGTGTCGAGCGGGTCTGAGCGCGGTCAGGACCAGGGATTCGACACTCAGTACCTTTACTGCGCGGCACTCAGTGCCATATGGTGCGGGCGTCGCCGTGACGACGCGGCGAATTCGGGCCGAGCGCAGGGGGTCGAGACATGTCCATGGTGGGAACCGGCATGGCGCCGACAGTGCACGAGGAGGCCGGACCGCGGCATGACGCGGCGTCCGGCCTGGTCTATCAGCGCTGCCGCTGGTGCCAGACGGCCTCCTTCCGGAAGCTGCTGTGCCCGGTGTGCGCGTCGAGCGACCTGGAGTCGGAGCACAGCGAGGGTTACGGCGTCGTGGTGCGCTCCAGTGTGGTGAACCGCTACACGGGCGTGGCCCGGAACGAGTCCCTCGTCCGCTTCCCCGAGGGCTTCGTCTTCCGCTGCCGGGTCGTGGGCGCCGCCCCGAACCTGATCTGGGTCGGAGCCCGCGTCCGCCCGGTGCCGGGCACGGACCCCGAAGCCGGCGAAGTGGTCTTCGAACTCTGCGACACGGACAGCCGCACGGAGTGGTTCTGAGAACGGCGAGTGGTTCTCAGGACGCGGAGTGGTTCTGAGAACAGAAAGAGGCGGAGGTCCCGCCCGGGCAGTCCTGGGCGTTGCTCCGCCTCGACCGGATCAGGAACCGACTCCGGCATGATTGAACAGCTTCACGGCCAGCGCCCACAGGGCCCTGGCGCCGAGCGCGACGGCAAGTCGTGAAGCCGCCTCACGAAACCAGCCAGCACGCTTCTCCTGGTCAGGTCGCGTTGTGACCATCCTCGTACCTCATCTCTCAGACAGTGCTGCTCTCGGGACGTCCCGTGCCCCCCGTGCGTGGTGGCGGCTCGAAAGCGGTCGTGCTGTCTGAGATGACCTTCCAAAGGTAGGGCAGCGAGCCCGGGATCGCCACCAACTCGCGGATAGTGCGGAGGTGTTGGGGAGGTGGCCGCCGATCCGCGCCGGGCGGCGTCATCCTGATCGTTCCGGGTGGATCGCCGAGCTCCGCTAGAGTTTTCGTGCTCCCTCCCCACGCACTGCCCCTGTACGTCCGCGCCTTCTCAGGGCTGCCCGCACCCGCCCCCAGGAGTCCCCCCATGAGCACGCCCGCTCCCACGACCCCGGTGTTCGTCGGGCCGGAGGAGACCGCCGCCGCCGGTGCGGGGCAGATCACCGTCGTCTGGTCGCTCGGCGGTCATACGCGGGATCTGGACGCCAACGTCATCCGGCTGGCCCCCGGCGCGAGCATCGGGGAGCACACCGAGACGCAGCTCGGCGTGCTCGTCACCGTGCTGAACGGCGCGGGTGAAGTCCGTACGCCGGACGGGACGTGGCCGCTCGCGGGCGGCGCCCTCGTGTGGCTGCCCGCCGGGACCACCCGCTCCGTGTACGCGGGGGACGCGGGGCTCGTCTACACGACCGCCCACCGCCGCCGCCCGCCCCTCGGCATCAGCCCCGCCCCCGGCTCCGACGCGGGCGAACCGGCCTGCCTGCTCGACCGCGTCTGCCCCGACTGCGGCCGCCTCGCCACGGAACGCGACGCCCGCTTCTGCGCTCGCTGCGGAACCCCGCTGGCCGAGTAGCCGCCGGCTCACCCGCCGGGCTCACGCTGCTCGATCGCGCTGGCCTCCGGCGTTGCCCGGCCCGTCACGGTGTCAGCGGCCCCGCCAGCCGGGACCGTACGTCCACCGGACCCCGTATCCGTCGCCGGAGGCACAGGGCCGGTCAGTCCACCGGCGTCGGAAACGCGAACCGGACCTCCGTCAGCTCCTCCGACAGCTCCCACAGCCGCCGGCCGGTCCCCGGGTCGGTGGCCGCGGGCGCCGCCTCCACCAGCTTGGGCCTGCCCCGCAGCTCACCCATCCCGTCCGGACCGATGAACTGGCCGCCCGCCACCGCCGGTTCGGTCGCCGCGTACAGCTGTGACCACGCGCCGCGCGCCGGGGGCTGGGCGAACAGCGGGCCAAGGACGTGGCCGAACACCACGCGCACCAGGCCGACGGGACCGTTCAACTGCAGGTTGGTGGCGGTGTATCCGGGGTGCGCGAGCACGCTGCGGACCGGGCTGCCGGCCTCCGTCAGACGGCGGTGGAGCTCAAGTCCGAAGACGGTGTTGGCGAGCTTCGACTGGTTGTAGAAGGCCATGGGCTTGTAGGCGAACTCGCCCGCGATGTCGTCGAAGTGGATGCGCCCCTGCCGGTGGTTGACCGAACTCACCGTCACCACACGGGGATCGCGCCCCGCGGTCAGCGGGTCGAGCAGCAGCCCGGTGAGCGCGAAGTGCCCGAGGTGATTGCTCGCGAACTGCAGTTCGTGGCCCTGCTCGCTCACCGACCGGGGCGGCGCCATCACCCCGGCGTTGTTGATGAGCACGTCGATGTGCCGATGGTCGGCCCGCACATGACCGGCGAAGGCCCGGACCGAGTCGAGATCGGCCAGGTCGACGCGGTGTATCTCCAGGCTGGCGTCCGGCTGTTCGGCGGTGATTTCCGCGACGGCCCGTTCGCCCTTCGCCAGGTCGCGCACCGCGAGGATCACATGCGCCCCGTGGCGGGCCAGTTCACGGGTGGTCGCAAGCCCGAGACCGCTGTTGGCCCCGGTGACGACGAACACCCGGCCGGTCTGGTCCGGAATCCGCCCGGTGGTCCAGCGCTGCTTCGTCTGCTCGTCCGTCTGCTGCCGCTGTTCCGTCTGCCGCTTCGTCATGCGGCACATGCTGCCGCTGTTGGCACTCAGTGTCAATACGATCCTGGGTGCCACGCGAGGCATGCCGTGTACGATGGTCCGGTGAGTTCCCGCCCCGCAGTGACCATGGCCGAGCGCAAGCGCCGGCTCGTCTCGAACGAACTGACCGAAGCGGCGCTGCAGTTGCTGGCCCAGAAGGGCTTCGACGCGGTGACGATCGACGAGATCGTCACGGCCGCCGGGGTCTCCCGACGCACGTTCTTCCGGTACTTCGCGTCCAAGGAGGACGTGGTCGTGCAGTTCCTGGCCGACATGGGGACCGACATCCGCGCGGAGCTGGCGGCCCGCCCCGCCGGAGAGCGCCCCTCCGAGGCGCTGCTGCGCGCGGTCCGGGTCCCCGTCGACGCCTGCGGCGACCACGCCGACCGGGCGCTGAGCGTCGTCCAGCTGATCCTCGGCACGCCCGCCCTGCGCGCCCGTTTCCTGGAGCGCCAGGCGCAGTGGCGCGAGGACCTGACGGCCGAACTCGCGCTCCGCCTGGGGCTCGACGCCGAGGTCGAGCTCTATCCCCGGCTGGCGGCCGGAATGGCGCTGAGCGCCTTCGACGCCGTGCTGCAGCGGTGGAGCGACAGCGACGGCGCCGAGGACGCGACCGAGCTGACCGACCGTGCCTTCGCCGTGATCGCACCGGCGTTGGACGCCGTCTGATCCCGGCCCGGCGCCGCAGCGGCGAGCAGGTCCAGGCGTACGGAGTCGTCGTACGGCACCACCAGAGTGCGGCTGCTTCCGGGCACCCACTGGGCCGGGACCAGGAAGAGCCGGGACTGCGACTCGACCAGGAGGCGGAGCCCCTGGTAGCGGAAGCGGTAGGGATCCTTGCCCGCTGCGGGCAGTTTCGTCTGCTCGACGCCCGCGGGCAGATCGCGGATCGGCTGTCTGGCGTACAGGACGACCTCCGGGCGGCGGGCGAGCGCGTCCGCGTCGTCGAGGGCCCGGCCCCGGCCGTACGCGGCGGCGAAACTGTTGGCCGCCCAGAACGCTCCCGCCACGACGACGACGGCGATCCAGGCCAGGGCGTGCCGGCTGAGCTGCCGCATCGTGCGCGACTCCAGCCAGGCGGCGAGCCGACCGGGATCCGGGAGCCGCGCGGGGGAGCCGCCTGCGCCGTCGCCCGTACCGTTGGTCTCGTCGTCGCTGCCGCCGTCGGCCTCCCGCCGCCGGTCCCAGCGGATCGCGACCGTGCGCAGCAGCCAGATCCCGTACGCCAGTGCCGACGCCCCGCAGCCGAGGGACGCCGGTGTCGTCGCGATGGCTTCCGTGCGCGCGACGTGCGGGACGAGAAGACCGACGACCCCCCTGGCGAATGCGAGCAGCCCGGCGACCGCGACGAGCAGCCCCGTCCAGCCGGTGACCGCGTCCCGCTCGGGCGACGAGAGCAGCCAGCGCACCACGGTGTGTCCCGCGATGACGAGCAGACTGACGATCGCGAGCAGGATGAGCGGCGGATAGACCACCTCCACGCCCTTCAGGAGCATCTCCTGCAAGGAGAGGTCGACCATGTCGAGGTAGACCCCGAAGTAGCGGAAGCGCGCCGTCGTCGCGACGTACCCGAAGTAGAACAGCAGCGTGGTCAGCACGGTGGTCGGTGCGACGACATTGGCCGCCGCCCACAGGCGCTCCCGGACCTGGACCCCCAACTGCCCCGGTTCCGGGGTGGGTTCGGGTCCGGTGGTCACGCGCCGCTCTCGCTGGGCGTGGTCTGCACGGGGCCGGTCGGCGGTTCGGTGGTCACCGGGGGACTGGAGCTTTTGCCGGTCTCGGGGGAACTGGAGCTTCCGCCGGTCTCGGGGGAACTGGAGCCGCCGCTCGGCGGAGACACCGGCCCGCCGAACTCGAAGGTCCGGCTCGAGGTGACGCGCACCGTGACGGGATGCCCGGCGGACGGGCTGTACCGCGCGTCGAGCCGCGAGCAGGGGCGGGGCGAGCGGGAGACGCATTCGGCGGTGACGTCGACGTAGAGGGTCGCCGTCGCGGCGGCGAGATCCGGGTCCCGCTGGAAGCGGACACTGCAACCGTGGCGCGGCGACCGGGACTTGGGTTCGAGCACCGTTCCGGATCCGCAGCGGTTCACCGGGTCCGTCACGCCCTCACCGATGTTCCAGCTGGCCTCGGGGGACGCGGGGATTTTGCAGGGCGCGTCGGAGAGGCTGGCCTGCGCTCCCTGCACCGAGAGCGAGGAAACCGTCACCGATATGTCGGCGTAATTGTTGACCAGGACGAAACAGGCGTCCGCGCGATAACGACCTTCGGTGTCCGTCTGATCCAGCGGATATATGTTGTCCACGGTCGGCCCCGAGATACGCGCACTTCCCGATCCTCCGCCGCCGGTCCCGCCACCGGAGGAATTCCCGGAGGAACCGCCGGAACCCGAGGAACCGTCCGAACCGGAAGACCCCCCGGATCCACCGGACCCCCCGGATCCACCGGACCCGCCTGACCCGGAGGAACCGCTGGAGCCGTTGGAACCACCGGAATTCGAGGCCCCTTCGGTACCGCCGCCCCCACTGCCCCCATCGCCGCTCCCCACGGACCCCTGCGCCCCGGAACCCGAAGAGGAACCGGTCCCCACCGCCCTGAAGATCCCGAAGAGGCCGACGATGAGCAAGAGCGCGGCCAAGGCTGCGAATATGGCATGGGTCGATCGGTTTGCGGCCATGTAAATCCCCCTTGTTTTGCAGGGATGATACGAGTCAACCCATGCCTGGAGAAGCGGCGGGGAAAGGTCACCGGAAAGCTGATGAGGTAATTCCGCTAAGCAATCCGCCACCCCACTCATTCGCCCCGCCCATTGGCCCGTCCATTCACTCCGCCGAACCGCTCCCGGCATTCCGCCAGGCCGAATCCCGCAGCAGCCGCAGCCCGTTGAGCCCCACCAGCACTGTGGACCCCTCGTGCCCCAGTACGCCCAGCGGGAGCGGCAGCGTGCCGATGAGGTCCCAGGCGACCAGGACGGCGATGAACGCCCCGGCGATCACCAGGTTCTGCAGCACGAGACCGCGGGCGCGCCGGGAGAGTGCGATTACTTTCGGCACCGTGGCCAGCTCGTCGCGCACGATGACGGCGTCGGCGGTCTCCAGGGCGAGGTCGGATCCGGCGCGGCCCATCGCGATGCCGGTGTGGGCCGCCGCGAGGGCGGGCGCGTCATTGACGCCGTCGCCGATCACCATGACCCTGCGCCCGGCTTCCGCCGCCGCGCGGACCGCCGCGACCTTGTCCTGGGGGAGGAGTCCGGCGCGTACGTCGTCGATGCCGGCCTCGGAGGCGAGCCGCCCCGCCGCGAGGGCGTTGTCGCCGGTGAGCAGCATCGGGGGCGTACCCGTCAGGGTGCCCAACGCGGCAACGGTGGCGGCGGCGTCCGGGCGGAGCCGGTCGGCGATGCCGAGGACGCCGACGGGCGTACCGTCACGCAGTACGAGGACCGCGGTCTGCCCGTCCTCGCCCGCCTGCCGCGCCCAGATCTCCGCCTTGTCCCGGAGGTCCGCGAGGACTTCACCGGAGGCGGGAGTGCCGAGCAGCCGTGCCGGGGCCCCGACCTCGACGGCCGAACCGTCGACCGTGCCGCTCACGCCGACGCCGGGCACCGAGGCGAAGTCAGCGACTGGCGGCACGTCCAGGCCGCGGGCATGCGCCGCCGCCACCACCGCGCGGGCCAGCGGGTGTTCGCTGCGGTGCTCGGCGGCGGCCGCGAGCGCGAGGAGGGCGTCGTCGGTCAGATCACTGCCGGGCAGCGGGCGCACCGACGCCACCCGAGGTGTGCCCTCGGTCAGGGTGCCCGTCTTGTCCAGGGCGACCGCGTCGACCTCGCCGAGCCGCTCCATCACGACGGCGGACTTGACCAGGACGCCGTGCCGACCGGCGTTGGCGATGGCCGAGAGCAGCGGCGGCATCGTGGCGAGCACCACCGCGCACGGCGAAGCCACGATCATGAACGTCATGGCCCGCAGCAGCGCCCCGGTCAGATCGTCGCCGAGGGCCAGCGGCACCGCGAACACGGCGAGCGTGGCGACGACCATGCCGAGCGAGTACCGCTGCTCGACCTTCTCGATGAACAGCTGCGTCGGGGCCTTCGTCTCCGAGGCCTCCTCGACCATCGCGACGATCCGCGCGATCACCGAGTCGGACGCGTCGCGCCCCACCCGCACCCGCAGCGCACCGGCCCCGTTCAGCGTCCCCGCGAACACCTCGTCACCGGCCTGCTTGGTGACCGGCAGCGGCTCGCCGGTGATCGTGGCCTGATCGACGTCACTCACACCGTCGAGCACCTCGCCGTCCGCGCCGACCCGCTCACCGGGACGTACGAGAATCACGTCGCCGACCCTCAACTCCGCGCTGCCGACGGTCTCTTCGCCGCCGCCGTCGGTGAGCCGGGTCGCCGTGGCGGGCGCCAGGTCGAGCAGGCTGCGGACCGAGTCGGCGGTCCGCGCGGTGGCGAGCGCCTCCAGGGCGCCCGACGTGGCGAAGATGACGATCAGCAGCGCGCCGTCCATGACCTGCCCGATCGAGGCCGCGCCGAGCGCCGCGACGATCATCAGCAGGTCCACGTCCAGGGCCTTCTCGCGCAGTGCCCGCAGCCCTTCGAGCGCGGGCTCCCAGCCTCCCGTCACATACGCGACGGCGTACAGCGAACCCCAGAGCCAGGAGGGCGCCCCCGTCAGCTGGAGCGGCAGCGCCACCAGGAACGCGGCGGTGGCGGCCGCGGCCCAGCGGGCCTCGGCGAGCGCGAGGACACGGGTGCGGCGGCGCGGGGCCGCCGCAGGACCGGCGGGGGATGCCTGACCGGAGGGTGCGGTGAGGGTGCTGGGCATGACGAAGGAACCCTTCACGGGGCTGGGGAACGGCGACTCCATCACCGTACAGGAATGAATGAACACTTTTTCATGTGTCCATGTGTCATCGATAGGATGACGTCATGGGCCACGGAGTCGACGACAAGAGCAGTGCCACCACACGCGATCGCCTGGACACCGTGGGGGCCGCCGACGTCGCCGCCACCCTCCAGGCCCTGGCGACGCCCTCCCGGCTGCGGATCCTCGCCCGACTGCAGGAAGGCCCTTGCGCGGCCGGCGACCTGGCCGAAGCGGTCGGCATGGAACAGTCCGCCTGCTCCCACCAGTTGCGGCTGCTGCGCAACCTCGGCCTGATCACCGGGGAGCGGCAGGGCCGATCGGTCATCTACGCCCTCTACGACCACCACGTCGCCGAACTCCTCGACCAGGCCCTCTTCCACGTCGAGCACCTGCGCCTCGGCCTGCGGGACACTCCGCCCGGCGGTTAGCCTGAGCGCGGAAGTGATCTTCGATTGAGGGAGCGCGGTGTGTGGCCCGTGGTGGCGGCAGTGGCCGTCGGCGGCGCGATCGGCGCGTCGGCGCGCTACGGCGCGGGCCTGCTCTGGCCCACCGCCCCCGACGCCTTCCCCTGGACGACGCTCCTGGTGAACGTCGTCGGCTGCGCCGTCATGGGCGTCTTCATGGTGATACTGACCGAGGTACGGACCGCCCACCGCCTGCTCCGGCCCTTCTTCGGGACCGGAGTGCTCGGCGGCTTCACCACCTTCTCGACGTACGCCGTGGACATCGAGCGCCTGGTGAGCGGCGGCCACGCCCGCACGGGCCTCGCCTATCTCGCGCTGACGGTGTGCACTGCCCTCGCGGCGGTGTGGGTCGCGGCATCGGCGACGCGCCGCCTGACCCTGCGGAGGCGACCATGACCAGGCTGACAGGACGTGCCCTGCGCGTGACGGTCTTCATCGGCGAGACCGACCTGTGGAACCGCAGGCCGCTCTACGCGGAGATCGTCCACCGGGCCCGCGCGGCGGGACTCGCCGGCGCCAGCGTCTTCCGGGGCATCGAGGGATTCGGCGCCTCGTCGCTCATCCATACGCAGCGGCTGCTCTCGCTGAGCGAGGACCTGCCGGTCGCGGTGGTGATCGTGGACGACGAGGAGAAGATCCGCGCCTTCCTGCCCCAGCTCGACGAACTGGTCACCGAGGGCCTGGTGATCCTCGACGACTGCGAGGTCATCCGGTACGTCGGCCGGGGCGAGGCGGACGGGTGAACTGGCTCTGCGTGGTGGCGGGGGCGATGATCGGCGCGCCCCTGCGGTTCCTCACCGACCGTGCCGTGCAGGCCAGGCACGACACGGTCTTCCCGTGGGGAACGTTCGCGGTCAATGTGCTGGGCAGCCTCGTCCTCGGCGTGCTCACCGGAGCCGTCGTCGCGGGCGCGGCCTCCTCGCACCTCCAGCTGTTGCTCGGCACCGGCCTGTGCGGCGCCCTGACGACGTACTCGACCTTCTCGTACGAGACGCTGCGGCTGGCCGAGGGCGGTGCCCGCTTCTACGCGGCGGCGAATACGGTGGCCAGTGTCGTGGCCGCGCTCGGCGCGGTGTTCGTGGGGGTCGCGTTCGCCGAGGCGGTGTGGGGCTGAGGCCGCTCAGCCCGTCCGCCGGGCGGCCTTCAGCGCGGACGACACCTCGGCCGCCCACCGCCAGGGCTCCGCGACACCGCCCGGCTGCGAGTTGAAGTACTCCCAGCCCATGACGCCACCGAACCCGGAATGCTTCGAACGCAGCGCGCCGATCGTCGACTTGAGGGTCGACAGGTCGACATAGCCGCTGCCGCCGTTGGACGGATCGGTGAGCGTGCCGGCCACCACTTTCTCGGCCGGGATCAGACCGCGCGCGATGACCGCGTCGTAGCTCGACGTCGACCCCATGCCGCCCCAGCCGTTGTAGAACTGGGCGTTGAACCAGGCGATGTCGGCACCCCGGCTGCGGTAGAGGTCCTCGTAGTCGAACCCGGAGAGATTCCCGCCGCCGCTCAGCGCGCTGCCCACCGGCGCGAGGGTGATCAGGAAGCCCGCGCCGAAGTCCGCGCGCAGGCTGCTGATCACCCGCTCGATCCCGGCCAGGGACATGTCCTCCTCGACGTCGAGGTCGACGCCGTCGAGCCCGTACTGCCGGATGAAGTCCCGCAACAGCGGGTAGTACGTGTCGAATTCCGTGTCCAGCCGCGTGAAGCTGCCCGGCGCCGCACCCCCGACCATGGCCAGCACATGCACGCCCTGCCCTTGCAGCGTCTTGAGGTCGCGCCACATCTGCTCGAACTTGGCGGCGTTCGGCGGGTCGTCGTTCAAGTGCACCGGGGCGTAGGGCCCGTTGACGTCATTCAGGTGTACGGCGGCGACGAGGACGTCGGTCACGCCCGTGCCGTGCTCGGTGAGGGGGAGCGGCGAGACGTACGTACCGCCCGTGTACTGCGTCTGGTAGTAGACGACGACGCGCCCGGCAGCCTTCTTCCGCCCCGCCGCCATGGCCGAACCGCCCGCCGCTGTCGCCGAACCACCTGAAACGGCGGTAGCCGCCAGGGCCCCGAGCAGAACGGTGCGCCTCTTGATACTCATGCGTCTCCCCTGTTTCCCCTGTTTCTTCTGTACCGCGGTCGCGGTCATTCTGGCGGGGGTCGGGGCACACGGCTAGGGCGCCTGCGGCCATGGCCACAGGCGCCCGAAAACCGCCTCAGGTGCGGCGCAGTCGCGTCAGAGTTCGGCGAAGTCGCCCGCGAGCGCGGCGGCCATCCGCAGATGCGGGGCGGCGTCCGCGTCCCTGCCCTGCCGCTCGAGGGTGCGGCCGAGCAGCAGCCGGGCGTACTGCTCGACCGGGTCGAGTTCGACGATCGTGCGCAGCTCGGTCTCCGCGCGCCGCAGCTGCGCCGAGTGGTAGTAGGCGCGGGCAAGCAGCAGACGCGGGGCTACCTGCTCCGGCACCTCGTCGGCCAGGTCGGCCAGGATCCGCGCCGCCGTGGCGTACTCCTTGGCGTCGAAGAACTGCTGCGCGCGCTCCCAGCGCTCGGCGGCGGTTCCGTGGCCGTAATAGGTCATCTCCACTGTTGCCTCCTTCTGAGGCGCACAACTCGTTCGGCCGCCCGGAAATTCCACGGGGCGGCGGACACGGCGCGTGCCTGACGTCCGACGCCTCGCGGGACTAGGTTGTGCGGCATGAGCAATCTTGATCGCGAGGCGGTCCCGTCCCTGTGCGGCGGTCGCGGGTTCGTCGTCGCCGAACCGGTCCGGGAACTCCTCAGCCCCCGCAAGGTCAAGCTCGGCGAGTCCACGGAGGTCCGCCGCCTGCTGCCCAACCTGGGCCGCCGGATGGTCGGCGCCTGGTGCTTCGTCGACCACTACGGCCCGGACGACATCGCCGACGAGCCCGGCATGCAGGTGGGACCCCATCCGCACATGGGCCTGCAGACGGTCAGCTGGCTGCACGACGGCGAGGTCCTGCACCGCGACTCCACCGGCAGCCTCCAGACGATCCGCCCGCGCGAGCTGGGCCTGATGACCTCGGGCCGGGCGATCTCGCACTCCGAGGAGAGCCCCAGGTCGCACGCCCGCCTCCTGCACGGCGCCCAGCTGTGGGTGGCGCTGCCCGACACCCACCGGCACACCGACCCGAGCTTCGAGCACCACGCCGAGCTCCCGCTGGTCACGGCACCCGGCATCACGGCGACCCTCATCCTCGGCTCGCTCGACGGCTCGACCTCGCCGGGCACGACGTACACCCCGATCGTCGGCGCAGACCTCGCGCTGACCGGCGGCACGGAGACCCGGCTCCCGCTGAACCCCGACTTCGAGTACGCCGTACTCGCCATGTCCGGCGAGGCGCGGGTGGACGGCGTCCCCGTACTGCCCGGCTCGATGCTCTACCTGGGCTGCGGCCGCACCGAACTGCCGCTGCACGCCGTGTCGGGCGCGGGCCTGATGCTGCTCGGGGGTGAGCCGTTCGAGGAGGAGCTGATCATGTGGTGGAACTTCGTCGGCCGTACCCAGACGGACATCGAACAGGCCCGCGCGGACTGGATGGCCAGCTCACGCTTCGGCGAGGTGAAGGGCTATGACGGCGACCGCATCCCCGCCCCGGACTTGCCGCCTGTCCCGCTGAAGCCGCGGGGACGGGTGCGCTGACCAGGGCGGTTGCCGGCTTCGGCGGGCGTGCTCAGCGCGCCGGGCGGTAGGTCGCGATGATCACCCCGCTGCTGGTCGGCCGGGCGCTGACCAGCTGGAGCTTCTTCAACGCGGCGTCGTCGGCGAACAGCTTCTTGCGTCCCTCGCCCGCCACGACCGGGTGGATCAGCAGCACCAGTTCGTCCAGCAGGTCCAGTTCCAGCAGTGAGCGCACCAGCGTCGGGCTGCCCGCGACGGTGATGTCCTTGCCCTCGCCCGCCCTGAGTTCGTTGACCGCGGTCACGAGATCGCCCTTGATCAGCGTGCTGTTCGCCCAGTCCTCGACGCCGTCCAGCGTCGAGGAGACCACGTACTTGGGCGATTCGTTGATCCACTTGGCGAAACCGGCGTCCTCACCGCTGGTCACCGTCGGCCAGTAGCCGGCCCACTCGGTGAACGTCACCCGGCCCAGCAAAATTGTGTCGGCCGTCTCCAGGGTGTCGGCCAGCGCCGCACCCATCTCCTCGTCGAACGCGAACTGCCACTGGTCCGGCGACTGGACGACACCGTCGAGCGAGACGAACAGACCCGAGACGACCTTGCGCATGATTCCTCCATGACGACTACCGGGGGTTCTCCGTCCGCCCCGGCCGGGGCGAACCGACCCCGTCGGCTACGTCATGAACACTAGGCAGGCGCCAGGATCACGTCTTGTACAGAAGCGACAGCGGCTCCGCCGTGTCCGATGCGCTCAGCTGAGTGGCGGTCCGTCCGACGTACCGCTTCAAGGACCGCGCCAGATGCGGCTGGTCGAAGTACCCGAGCCGGTGCACGACCTCCTGAGCCGACACCCCCTCCTGGACCAGCACCGCGGCCTGCCGGGCGCGGTGGATCTGGCGGATGGCGCCCTGGGTCAGGCCGGTCGCCGCGACGAAACGCCGCTGCAGGGTGCGGTCGGAGACGTCCGGGCAGGCGCCGCCGAGCACAGCAGGCACGACCGGGTCCAGGTCCACGATGTCCTCGCGCACCATCCGCCGCACGAACGCCTCGGCGTTGTCGTAGTCCGGCACATGCCAGACGGACCCCTTCAGCCACAGCGAACGCCGCGTCACGTCCGGAATCGCCGCACTGCCGCCCACCAGCCGGCTGATCGGGATATGCGGCATCGACGTCCCCAGCGCGAAACTGATCCCGAAGAAGACGGCGTCCCCGGGGACCGGAGCCCGGGATGCCTTCGCCTCCGGGCCCAGCACAGCCGCCTCCACCTGGCCCTGGTGCTCCCAGAACACCAACTCCCAGTGCGACGTCGCGACCGACATCATCTGGCCGACGTCCTCGCTGCGACTGCGCCACACCCGCTCGACGTACGGCAGCTCCGACGGCCTGCTCTCGATCATCAAGCCCACCCCGGTCCCCCTCCCGGCCCGGCACCCTGCCTCGGACCGACAGTCTGACACCCCACCGGACGCCCTCGAAGAGATCCGCCGCTGCCGTCTCACCGCGTCCTTCGCGGCTCGGTCCTCGTGGCCCGGTGCGACCAGGAGAAGACCAGTGCCATGCAGAGACCGAAGACCGCCAGCGACAGCAGCGCGTTGTCCGCACCGGACGGCAGCTGCCAGCCGGCCCAGCGCGGCACCGCCGCCGAGAGCCCGACCAGGGATTCCCCGGTGATGATCCCCGAACTGAGCAGCAGGGCACGGTCGCGCGACGCCTCCTTCGCGCCGTCGGGACGGCCGCGGGCCGCGCGCTTGAGGAGATGCCCGAGCAGCCCGCCGAGGAACAGCGGGACCGAGAGGCTGAAGGGGAGGTACATCCCGATGGCGACCGGCATCACGAAGAGCCGGAACGAGCTGCCGTACCGCTTGAGCAGCGAGTCCACGACCACCAGAGCGATCCCGATGGCGACTCCCGTCCACAGCATGCGCTCCGGGAACCGCCCGGAGCCGTACAGCCCGTCCGCCAGGTTGGCGAAGATCGCCGCCTGCGGGGCCTTGAGCGCGTCGGGGTCCGCCGTGCCGATGCCGTAACCCCGCTGGAGCAGCACCACGATCGGGGCGACGACGAACGCGAAGGCGACGACGCCGAGGAGTTGGGCGATCTGCTGCCGTCTCGGGGTCGCGCCGAGCATCGTCCCGGTGGCCAGGTGCTGCGCGGTGTCGCCCGCCGTCGCCGTCGCCGTACAGATGAACACCGAGGCCAGCAGCGCGCACAGGGCGGGCTGTGCGCCGAGGTCGAGCCTGGTGGCCGCGAAGACCAGCGAGAAGAGGAAGAAGCCGCAGATGGCCATGCCCGAGATCGGGTTGTTGGAGCTGCCGAGGAGGCCGACGACGTAACCGGAGACCGCGGCGAAGGCGATGATCAGCGTCACCGTGATGAGGGTCGCGACCAGGGCGAGCAGCACGGAGCCCACCGCCCACCACAGGAACAGGAACGTGCCGGCCGTGGCGAGCGCGAGCCACCCGAGGACCGCGCCCGTCGACAGATCGGTGTCCTCGCGCTCAGCGGTGTCGAAGGTCCCCTGCGCCCGCCGCAGCCCCGCCGCGCTGGCCCTGACCCCGCGTACGATCGCCGACCTGGCCTGCACGATCGACCAGCACCCGCCGACGATCATCGCGCCGATGCCGACGAACCGGATGTCGGAGCTCCAGGTCTGCTTGGCGAGACCGACCAGCTCATGGCTCGGCAGCCCACCCGCGTCTGCCACCAGGGGTATCGCGACCAGCCAGGAGAGGGCGCCGCCGATGAGCATGAGCGAGGCGAACCGCAGCTTCACGATCAGGCCGACCCCGACCAGGGCAAGGGAGATGTCGACGCCGCCGTAGAACACCCGGCCGCCGATGCGGGTCGCCCCCTCCACCGTTCCGGAGATGACGCCCGCGAAGCTCTGCAGCGCCTTGAACAGCGCGGCGCCGATGACGGCCAGGAAGGCGGGGCGCAGGCTGTTCCTGCCCTCGTCACCGGCGCGGGTTACCTTGGCGCACGCCACGCTCTCCGGGAAGTCCAGCTCGGGCGAGTGCCGGGTGAGTGAGCGCCGCAGCGGAATCACGCACAGCACGCCGAACGCCCCGCCGAGGGCTGCCGCGAAACTCACTTCCCAGTAGTCGAGTTGCTGACGCGCGCCGCTGAGGACCAGCGCGGGAACGGTGAAGACCACCCCGACCGCGAGGGCTTCCCCCGACGAGGCGATGGTCTGCGCGAGGTTGTTCTCGAGGAGCGTCGTGCGCCGCCGCCGGGCGGCCCGCGCGCGGATGACACCGGTGCAGATCAGGGCGGCGGGGATCGCGGCGGAGACGGCGAGCCCCGAGTAGAGGGCGAGGTAGGTGATGGCCCCCGTCAGCGCCAGGCCGATGGCGAACCCGAGCGCGACGGCCCGGCCCGTCAGCTCCGCGGGGCCGCTTCCGCCACCTGTGATCACCCGACGCCTGGCCACTCGACGTTTGCTCACCCGACGCCCGCTCACTCGACCAGTAACCGCAGCAGACCGTGCACGGCCTCCGCGTCCCGGTCGAGTTGGCGGCGGTCCTCGTGGACGAGGCGGACAAGACCCCAGGTGGTGGTCAGGTCCCGGGTCTCGGGCCAGTCCATGCCCACCTTGGCGACAAGGCGGGTCCCGTCGTACGAGGGCAGTTCACGGACCTTGTCCGCGCCCGCGTAGCCGATCACGCGCCCCGGCCGGTCGTTGATGAGGCAGCAGACGCAGTAGTGCCGGTCGAATCGGTACTCGGGCGCTCTGACGTACGTCCCGAGGAAGATGCGGATGTTCTCCTGGAAGGTGTTCAGCCCCGAGCAGCGCTGGATCATCAGCGGCGTACTGGCCCCGGGGAGCCGGTTGTTGATCTCGATGACCCTGGGGCCGCGCGAGGTCATCTTGAACTCGGTGTCGTTGATCCCGTACCCCACCTCGATCACCTCGTTCGCGGACCGGATGTACGGCAGGACGTCCAGGGCCAGCGGATCGTCGAGCGGCATCGACTTGAAGTTCCGGTAGATGCTGGGGTGTCCGTCGCGCTGGATCTTCTCGTACCTGGCGACCGACACCAGGGCCGCGGGTCCGGTGCCGTCGTGCAGGAGGTTCATGAAGTACTCGTCGCCGTCGAGGTACTCCTCGGCCAGGACCGTGTTCGCCCTGTGGCCGTACAGGTCGGGTGAGTCGAGGATCGTACGGAAGGCGTCGGCCGCCTCCCGTTCGTCCGCACAGACATAGACGTGCGAAGCCCCCGACGAGGCACTGGGTTTGAGGACGACCGGATAGCCGGTCGACTTCGCCCAGGCCAGGATGGCCATGAGGTCGTCGGACTCCTTGAAGTCGGCGCAGGCCACGCCGCCCGCCGTCCAGTACTCCTTCATGACGCGTTTGTCGGAGCGTGCCCGGATACTGCGTGTGCGGTTGCCGAGGACGCCGAGCCCGTCGGCCACCAGGTCGGTGGCGTCGAGCGCCGACTGCGTCCCCGGCACGACGGCCGCCGCGCCGTGGTCCCGGAGGAAGGCGACGGTGTCGTCGAGCGACGTGTGGCGGTAGACCTCGCGGTAGTCGCCCGGGACGAACGTGTCGATGACGTACGGAGTGTGGAACTCCTGGGTCATGACGGCGATGGGCCGGTGTCCCATCGCCGCGGCCTCGGTGCCGTAGGGCGCGGCCACCCCCACCGGATCCACGATCGCGATGGTCTTTTCCTCTTCCGGCATCGCCGGATACCCCCTCGGTCGGGAAGTCGGTCGGGAAGTCGGTCGGGAGTCGGTCGTGAAGCCGTCAGGAGACGAACTCGAAGTAGCCGTTCGCCGAGTAGTCGAATCCCGGCCGCTTGAACCGCTCGTCAGGAGGCGGGAAGCCGGCGGCGAGGTACTGCTCAAGGAAGAAGGCACCCTCAGGTGTCAGCATGTCCGGGCCCGTACCGGAAGGCTTGCCGCCCACCCTGCGCGCGTACTCCACGAGGATGTTCTGCATCCCGCTGCCGTCCGGCATCCGCACCTTCGGGCGCTGCGCGACATACGCGGGCAGGCTGCCGGCGAACGCCTCCCGCAGCAGCCACTTCTCCCTGCCGTCCCGCAGCTTCAGGCTCATCGGCACGGAGTAGGCGAACTTGAGCAGTTCACGGTCCATGAACGGGACGCGGGTCTCGATCGAGCTCAGCATGCTGGAGCGGTCCACCCGCTGGAGATCCGTGCGATGCAGATTGCCGACGCGGTAGCGCATCAGCTCCCGGGGGTCCGGGTGCGTCCTGAACAGGTCGTACCCGGCCATCACCTCGTCGCTGCCCTCCCCGCACAGCGCCAGCTTGAAGCCGTGCTTCCTGGCGAGTACGTAGGCGAAGTGGCCGACACAGGTGTCCATCGCGTCGATCGGCTCGAAGAACTCCGCCCCGTACACGATGTCCGGAATGGAGTCGATCAGCGCATCGCGGTCCAACTCCTCGACGACATGCGGGACGTCGAACTCCTTGCAGTACCGCCGGGCGACCTCCACGTCGGCGGCTCCCGGGAAGCCGATGGTGACGGCGGTGACGTCCGGGTGGTACTTCATCGCCGTACGCAGCACGGCCGCACTGTCGATTCCCCCGCTGAACGTCACGGCCACCGGGAGATCCGTGTCGACCTGCTTGCGTACCGCCGCGTCGAACAACTCCCGGTAGCGGGCCACCGCTTCACGCGGGTCCATCGGTCCGTCGGCCGGCTCCCCGAGGTCGAAGTAGCGGGTGGTGCCGGTCGGTGTCAGATACGTGCCCGGCAGCAGGGTGCGGATGTCGGAGCCGTACCCGATCAGGCACTTCTGCTCGGAGGCGAAGTGGTACACGCCGCCTCGCACCACGTAGTAGAGCGGCTTGATGCCGACGTGGTCCCGCGCGGCGAGAAACCGGCGGTGGCGGCCGTCGTAGACGACGAAGGCGAACATCCCGTCCAGCCTGTCGACGCAGGCGTCGCCCCACTCCAGATAGGCACGCAGGACCACTTCGGTGTCCGATTCCGTCCTGAACTCATGCCCGAGAGCAGTCAGTTCATCGCGCAACGCGTGGAATCCGTACAACTCGCCGTTGTAGACGAGCTGTACCTGTCCTGTGGCATCGCTCTGCGGCTGGCCGGCGTGGGCGCGGTCCACGATCGCGAGCCGGTTGGTGCCCAGGGCGACGCCCGATGCGCTCCAGCGTTCCCCGAAGTTCTCGGGATCGCCGCGGTGCCTGATGCGGTCGAGCATCGACACCAGCGCGCTCTCGCGGGCGGCGACGCGCTCGGAACTCTCGTCTTCACAGCCGAGATCGATGATGGCCGCGATTCCGCACATGCTGTGTTCCCCCGTCCCTTCTCGTCGGCTGCTAGGCGGTGACCGTGGCGCCCAGACGCCGCAGGTCGTCGAAGAAATCGGGGTACGTCTGCGCGACGTACTGCGGATCCTTGATCGTCAGTCCCGACCTGCCGCGCAGTGCGATCACGCTCATCGCCATGATGACGGCGTGGTCGTAATGGCTCTCCACCACGACATCGCCCGGTGATCCCGCGGGTGACCCGTGCACGATGAGCGCGTCGCGCTCCTCGTCGACACGGACTCCCGCGCGCAGCAGCTCACGCCGGAAGTCGCTGATGCGGTCGCACTCCTTGTAGCGGAGGTGCTCTATGTTGGAGAAGCGGCTGGTGCCTTCGGCGTGCGCGACGAGGGCGGCCAGCGGCAGCACCGCGTCGGGAGCCAGCGAGCCGTCGAAGTCGGCGGCCCTGAGATCGCCGCCGCCGCGCACCCGCAGCGTGGTCGCCTCGGCGGTGACCGAGACGCCGATCCGCTCCAAGTACTCCAGTACGCCGCCGAGTTCGTGCAGGCCGTTGTGGCGCAGTTCGACGCTGGACTCGACGGCGGAGGCCACGGCGAGCAGCGCCGCGGTGCTCGCGGGGTCGCTGCCGACCGTGTAGTGCGCAGGCCGGTAGCGGGGCTCGGGGTAGGTGGTGTAGCGCATGAGGTCGGCGTCGGCCTCGACCCGTACGCCCGCCGTCTCCAGGACGCGCAGGGTCGTCAACACCATGGGACGGGCCTTGAGTTCGTCCGGGACCCGAACGGTGAGGGGCTCGTCGAGGAGCGGGCCGAGGAAGAGCAGTCCGCTGAGGAACTGCGAGCTGCGCCGCCCGGACACGCTCACCGGGCCACCGTGCGCGCCCGTGCCGTCCAGGGTGATGGGGAGCCTGCCGTCCTCGCCGTCCACGGTGCAGTGCACGCCGAGCGCGCGCAGCGCTTCGACCATCTCGCTGTTGGAGCGCCGCCCGAGCGACTCCACGTACGGGGTCATGAAGGTGGTCTTGCGCAGCCGTGCGGTCGCTCCCATGAGCAGCCGCAGGACGATGCCGGAGTTCCCCGGGCAGAGGGTGGCACCCTCGGTCAGCCGCTCGGGCCCGGTGAGGTCGATGCCGTCGACGCCGTCGGCGGAGGTCGCGACGGCCTCGGCGCCCAGGGCCTGGCAGCAGTCGATCATCGCCCGTACGTTGTGGCTGTTGGCGACGTTGTCGATACGACTGGTGCCGGGGGCCAGGGTCGCCGCGAGTACGGCCCTGGCCGAGTAGCTCTTGGACGCCGGCGGGATGAGGACACCGCTCAGCTTGTCCACGGGATCGATGTGCACGTTCTTGTACTGCAGGAAATCCACGGTCTTGCCCCCGTATACCTTTCGTTTCGTACGTGGTTGGAGTGGCCGTGCGTGGTCGGTGCGGCCGGTCACACACCGGCACGGCTGCTGCGGCTGTCGAGCCCCGGGTCGTCCCACTCCCAGCGGACACCGAGGTCTTCGAGCGACTGGAGATAGCCGGGATAACTCGCGTGGAGATATTCGGCTCCCTCGACGAGCGTCGCCCGCCTGGCACCGAGCGCCGCGGTGGCCAGGCTCATGAAGATGCGGTGATCGCCATGCCCGCTGAGGACGACGCCACCCCTCGGGGCCTGCCGCCCCGACGTACGGAATCCGTCGATCCGGCCCGCACGGTCGTACGTCGGGGAGATCGCGCACCCCATGCGGCGCAGCTCGTCGATCATCACCTCGACCCGGCGGCTCTTGTGGTTGTTCACATGCGCCGCGTTCCGCAGGGTCACCTCGGCGTCGACGAACGGCGCGACCGCGGCGAGGGTCGGCACGACCGTGGGGATGTCGCGGCCGTCGATCTCGACGTGGGCCCCCTCCGGACCGGTCCGCTCGATGCGCAGGGTCCGCTCGACCGGGTCGTGGTGAGTGGCGATGCCCAACCTGCGCAGCACCGTCAGGAATTCCGCCTCGGGCCCGAGGGCCGAGGGGTAGTAGTCGGCGAGCGTGACGGGGCCTTTGCCCGCGGTCAGCACGGAGCATGCCGGGTAGGACAGCGCGGTGAAGTCGGAGGCCATGTGGTAGATACGCGACTGGTAGGCGCCGGGACCGACGGTGTACGCCCCGTCGTCGTACCGGATGTCCGTCCCGTGCTCCCGCATCATCTCCACGGTGAGGTCCACATACCCGGCCCCCACGGTCTGCGCCGCGTCGCACCGGATGCGGACCTCGCGCTCGGCGAGCGGCGAGACGAGCAGGACCGAGGTCAGTACCTGGGAGCTGTGCCGGGTGTCGACGGTCGTCTCACCGCCGAGGTGCCGGCTGCCGGTCACCCGCACCCGTAGATGTGTGGCATCGCTGAGGTCGTCGAGCCGTCCGCCGAGGTCCCGGACGAAGCGCAGATGCTCCAGGACGGGCCGGTTGACCATGGACGCGTTGGCCTCGATCACCGTCTCGCCGGGGTGCAGGCAGGCGAGCGCCGCGATGGTGCGGAAGTTGAACGCCGAGCCGTCCACGGGGACGGGCTGCTTGGCCCCCTGTGAGGCGAGGGACTTCCCGACTCCCGACAGGACGAGCCGGTTGTCGTCGCGCTGGACGACGCCGAGGCCGAACCCCTGCGCCGCCTGGAGCATGCCCTCCGTCTCGGACGACCATGCGGGGTGCACCACGATGCTGGGCGCGTTCGCCAGGAGGCTGAACAGGATCGCGCGCTGCATATGGGGCTTGGAGTACGGCACGCGTGTCGTGCCCTGCACACCGCCGCGGGGCGGGTGGACGAGAAGAGTCGTCGTCACGGCCGGTCCGATACAACGGCCGTCGCCGTGATCTCGACGACGAGCTCCGGGCGGACCAGGGCGACCTGGACCGTTGTATTGACCGGAGTGATTTCGCCGAAGAACTCCTTGAACGCCCGGGAGTAGTCGTCGAAGTGCCGGAAATCGGAGAGGTGGGTTGCCGTGCTCACTACATCCGTCAGCTCCGCGCCCAACTCCCGCAGCGAGCGCTGGATCTTGCGAATGATGAATACGGTCTGGTCGTAGGCGTCGTCACCCTGGGCTTCTCCCTTGCCGTCCGCGGCGACGGTGCCGGCAATGAAGATCTGGTTTCCGCGGCGCACTCCCCGCGCATAGCCCATCTGTGTCTCCCAGATCGACTCACTGAAGACAATTTTCGTGCCAACAGGATCCGGTGAGACATCGGACGCCATTTCGTACAGGGTCACAGGTAACTCCTTGGCTCATCGCCAGTAATGTGCCACGGCCAATAGGGCAGCAAGGCAGGGATGACCGGCAGGAGGAATACACACTCCAGGCCAGAAAACGCCCCCGTGCCCACACAGTTGCCATTAATGTAAAGATCAAGAATTGATGATCGTGGCAGATCTGATGTGAGTGCGGCCATCCGCTTTTCATTAGCGGCCGCTTTAGCACGCACTACTGAAGCAAACTAGCAACATCGAGTCAATGCTTACCTGTTGACACTTCAACACGTGGATCTACTCAGGAAAACTGTCCGGCCAACGCCCTGCCGAGCGCCGTCGCGGCCACCGCGCAGACCACCACGACGACCAGCGGAGCGCGCAGCAGCAGAGCCACCGTCGCCGCGCCGAGGCCGATCAGCCGTGCGTCGAACCGGAGTTGGCGATCGACGCCGAACACCTGGACCGCGACCAGCGCGGCAATCACCGTGGGGGCCACAAGGGCCAGGACGCGCTGCGCGCGCTCGGCCGGAGCCCACCGCCCGAGCAGTGCCGGACCTGCGCCTTTGAGTAAAATGGTGATCACCCCGAGGGCGCTCACTACCACCCATTCCCAGCTCACTTGAACCACCCCATCAGGCAGACGCAGCTGGCGACCGCGATGGGCACCCCCGCGGGCGTGAACGGCGTGAGCCCGAGCGCCACGACCACCGCGCAGACCGCGGCCAGGCGGGTCCGGGGGGTGGTCAGTTGCTTCCACAGCAACCCGAAGAAGATCGCGGGACTCACCATGTCAAGCCCCCACCGCGAAAAGTCGCCAACGAATTGGAGGCTGCTCGCCCCGAGTGCGGTGCCGGAAAACCACACGACATAGACCGAGGCGCCGGAGAGAATCAACAGGCGTGCATCATGCTCCCCGTCGGGCTTCCGGGACAGGGCCCAGGTTTCGTCACCGAGAAGCTGGGCCAGCGCACCCCGTTGCCACCACGGCCCCGGATAGGACCCCGCCGCGGAGATCCCCATCGGCAGATACCTCAAATTGAGCAACGCCCCCGCCAATATCGCGCCGGCCACACCACCCCCGGTCCCGATCACACTGGCGGCACCGACCTGCGCGGCCCCGCCGAATGTCGTCGCAGACATGACCAAAGCGGCGGGTACGGAGAATCCGGCTGTGACGGCAACGACTCCGAACGTGACCCCGAATGCGAACACCGATGCCACCACCGAGACAATGGCCCCTGCCCCGACGTGAGCGGGGACTTGCGATGTCCCCTTCAAGGTTCCCTCGATGCGTCCCACAATGCATCCGAACGATAGACGTCCCCCCTCTGTCCAACAAGCGTTTTCCGCGTTCATCCCTGCTATATACAGCCATCGCGGCCGAAACTTTTCGTCTGCGGGGTTCGCTGAATGGCCGTAAAGCGACGCTGATGGAAAGCGGGGATTTACCGCGCTCCGCATCCCGCCGGCATCCGACGAGGCGCGCAGTCTGAGCCGGTCTCCGCCAACTCCTTCCAGGCCTACCGGGAGGACACGTCGATCTCGTGGGCCACGGCCCAGGTCCAGTACTCGGCGACTGTCCGCCCCGCGCTCGGCCCGCTGTGGGGTTCGGCAGGTGCGGTGAGGCGGGTGAAGCGGGCCGGGCTGGTCTCCAGGAGGACCGCGTGGCCTGCCTCTTGGGGGACCTGTCCGGTCGTGAAGACGTAGGAGGCACCTGGAGACAGTGGGTCTGCTCCCTGCTCGTGGCTGACGGTGACGGTGCCGTGGAGGTGTCCCTTGAAGGGCTGGGTGACGCGCACTTCGTACAGGTCGGAGAAGACGCCCGAGATGTCGCGCTGTCCGGTCTGGTCCACGACGGTGCCTGCGAACACGTCGTCGGCGGTCCCTGCGACCTGTCTGGCGTCCCGTGTGTCGTACAGGGTGACGGCCTCGCCGGGGCCTGCGGACTGAGCGGCGTCGGTGAGGCGGTACATGCCCCAGGCGGCACCGGCCAGGACCGCCATCCCCGCTGCCGCGAG
Source organism: Streptomyces sp. NPDC050658 (assembly GCF_044457025.1). Taxonomy (NCBI): domain Bacteria; kingdom Bacillati; phylum Actinomycetota; class Actinomycetes; order Kitasatosporales; family Streptomycetaceae; genus Streptomyces; species Streptomyces sp. NPDC050658. The sequence continues at coordinate 451,605 of NZ_JBITGM010000007.1, read as the reverse complement.
CGCCAGTTGGCGGTGAGGTTCGCTCATTGGTCAGCCTTTCAGCCCCACAGCGCGTGGTAGTTCTTGCGGTCGCGTGGCGTCGGAGCGCCGTTGGACGGCATGTCGAAGGTGTTCGGGGCCATCAACGAGCGGTAGGCCGAAGGGTTTTTGTGGCAGAACCCCAGGGCGTGGCCGAGTTCGTGTGCGGCGATCATGTGCCGGGACCGCGTGTTCCCATATGGCTTTCCGGCACCCAGATAGCCCTTGTTCAGCTGGAGGTTGTCGGTGCCTTGCACCCCCCTCCAGCGTCCGAGGACGTTCTTCCACGGCGGCCGGGTCGTGTTGACGTCCGACCATTCCAGGTCGGCGATCCGCCCGGCGTCATCGGCGGGGAACTTCACCCGATTGAGGCCGCTGCGGGACCACACCCGGTGGGCGTGGCGACGGGCGTCGTCGAACTGCGATTCGTCCTCCCAGGCGATCTCGCCGCCGTCGACGGACGAACGCCCCCGCGAGTCCTGCTGTCCGTTCATGCACTTGGCCGGCGCGGCGACCTGGGCGACTGAGGTAGGGGCGCTGACCAAGGACCAGGCGAGCAGAGTGCACATCAGCAACGTCCTGCCGGGGCCGGGGCCGGGGCCGGGGCCGGGGCCGGGCCCGGGGTGCAGGTGCAGGGCCTGTGCATTGCCTGTCCATCGCTCGGTCCGGGATCGGCGGGGCGGGAGACTGTTGCCGGCAGGGAGCGGCCAAGTGCGCAAGGGGTTCCGTTCCAGATGGTTTGGGGGAATTCCCGTAGCGTGCCCGTCCCAGCTCATTGCCTCGCTGCACCAGGTGATCTCTCACCCGAATGGCAATCAGCCCCGGACGTACGTCGGCTGACGAGGTTGCGGTGTACCGGCGGGAGCCCCTCGAGGAGTCCGGGCCACGTGGTCTCCAGTACGTGAGCGGACGGCGTGAACAGTCGGCCGGGCAGGGCGGGGAGGTCGGACGGCCGGTGCCATTCCCATCGGTGGAACAGCTCGGGTTCGGTCACGGTGGGTGTGCCGTGGTGAGCCGTTACGCGGACGGCGGCGGTGAGGCGCGGGATGTCGTACGCGGTGTCCAACAGGAAGGCCAGCACCTGTGCGTCATCCGGTGAGGCTTCCAGGCCGGTCTCCTCCGCCAGCTCCCGTACGGCTGCCTGCTCGAAGGACTCACCAGGGGCGGGCTTGCCTCCGGGAAGTTCCCAGACCCCGCGGACCGATCGGCCGAGCAGCACACGGCCCTGCTCGTCGGTGACCACCACGCCGGCGCCGATGAGCCCATGCGGGGACGGGCGTTGCTTGTCGGCGAAGGACACCGGAGTTGTTGAAGGATCCCGGAGCAGCAGCATGGTCATGTCGTCGGCGTCGCACCGCTTCGTCTTCCACCCGGCTGTGGCCAGCGCGATTTCCTCCTCGTCGAGGGCGATGTCACGCCGCTCTTCGGGGACGGCGTCCGCAAGCGGGGTGATGACGCAGATCGTGCCGCCGGTGCGCAGACAGTCGCGCAGGCGGTTGAGGAGCCAGGTCCGGTTGCCCAGGAAGGCGTAGCTCAGACGGAAGGTGATCAGGTCGTACGAGGCATGGGGCAGCCCGGAGAGGTCGTCGTGTTCGATGTCGTGGCGCAGGAAGCGTACGTCCGAGCCGTCCGGAACCTGCGCGGCGGCGGACTCCACGGCTGACTCCGCGTAGTCCACGGCGTCGACCGTGTACCCCATCTCCGCCAAGTGGATGGCGAGTTCCCCCAGGCCGCAGCCGATGTCCAGGGCGACGGAGGGGCCCTTCGGGCGGAGGGCGGTATCCAGTACGGCGCGTTCGGAGTCGGTCAGGGCCCGGAACTTCTTGCCGCGGGCGTAGTGGTCGTGCCATTCGCTCTGCTGCGTGTATCCCATCGAGGCTCCCCTTGAGGCCGGGTGGTGATGACCTGCGGTCGTTGAGGGCGGATCGGCCTCCGTGGAACGGAGGCCGAGGATGCATCAGGCGCTTTCCGTGGTGGGGGAAGCAGAAGCAGGTGTGGCGGCCAAGGCGGCCAGGCCGGTCTCTCGCATGATGAGGTCGATGGTTTCGGTGAGGGTGCTGGCGGACCCGATCATCGTCTCGATGCCGTCAGGCAGGACGTCGCGTTCGCGGTACCAGTCACGCAGCTCCCGCTCCGTGTCCTGTGCCAGGTACTCGGCATCGCCTTTCGAGGCGTGCCGGGCGAGTGTTTCGGCGTAGGGGATGTCGAGGTAGTAGCAGCGGGTGACGCCGCGGTGGTCGTTGACCAGGCCGGCGAGCATGTCGCCGTAGCGGTCGGCCGGCAGGATTCCCTCGACGACGACGTGGTGGCCGGCGTCGAGCGCGTACCGGGCCACCATGTCGATCAGGCCGATGTTCGCGCCACCTGGGCGGTCCCGCTCGCGCAGCACGATCCGGCGGAGATCGTCCTGCCCGACGAGAGCCAGACTCCGGCCGAACCGGTCCCGGATTCCGGCTGCCACCGACGACTTCCCGGATGCCGGGTTTCCGCGAACGACGATGAGGCGGGTCTTCTCGCTTCCCACGGGCTTGCGGCCGGTCTGCTCGGCCTCGTGCGGAGTCCCGAGCGGGTGGATTCGCGATGCCGGTGTCCCCAGGGCTGGTTCGGAGAGCCCACGGAGTTCGGTGGGCGGATCGGCCGGCGTCTGGCTACTGCTCTGGGGCGGCAGGCGCAGCCGGTCCGGACCCTCTGGCGCGTGGGCGATCTCGTCGCCGTGCTGCTGGAAGTGGACGGCGAAGTGCCGTCCGGAGCGCAGCGCGTCCAGGCCGGCCCGGGGATAGGCGACCATGTCGGGCGGGAGACGGTCCAGGGCGTACCAGGCCATCTCGCTGCACAGGTGGGGCTCCCGGATGTACGGCTCGCCCACCCAGGAGTGGACGACGCCGAAGGCTCCGATACGGACGTTGCCGTTCGGGCTGCGGTGGTGGACGACGGACGCGATCTGGACGTCGCCAGGGGCGATCGCGACGCCGGTTTCCTCGGCGGCCTCGCGGATGAGGGCCTCGACGACGTCCTCGTGGCCGCCGTCGACGTGGCCGGAAGGCATGTGCCACAGCCCCGCGGCGTACACGTTCCCCGCACGGCGGGTGAGCAGGACCTCCCACCCGGTCGTGCCGGGGCGCACGAGGACGGCGTGCACGTCGATGGGCGCGGCGAAGCGCTCAGGAGGCTTGGGCGACACGGTGGCCGACGGGATGGCGTCGGGGGCGGACATGTCGTGGTGCTTGTTGATGACGGCGGCCGCGCCTGGGTCCAGCACGAGCCGTCGGGTCATCTCGGCCGTGAACCAGTGGCACATGACGCCCTCGGTGAGCGGCAGGGCGGCAGCGTCGCCGTCCCAGTGGCCGAGGAACACCTGGACCGCTTCCTGGGCCGTGCCGTCGGGCGCGGTGCGCGCGGAGACGGTGAACGGCGCCAGGTCCGGGACGGCCAGTCCGATCTCCTCGTCGAGCTCTCGGGTGATGGTCTCGTGCAGGGACTCGTCGCCTTCGCGTCGGCCACCGAACAGGGACCACATACCGGGGCAGGCGATGAGGCCGGGTTTGTTGTCGCGCAGCTGCAGCAGGTACTGGCCGGCGGAGTCGACGATCAACGCTGCCGCTTGGATGGGCTCGGGAAGGTGCGGGGTCATGACAGGTACCGCCTATACGGGGGAGAGGAGGAGAAGGATCGGAGGTGCGATCAGGAAGAGGGCGCCGACGAGGAGGGCCCACCACACGCCCCACAGGGAGCCGATCGCCCCGGCCGCGACGGCGGCGAGCGGCCGGGGCGGGGGCGGGGGCGTCACGTGCCGCCCCCGGATCCGGCACCGTCTCGCACATCCGGCTCGGGGGCGTCCGCAAGGTAGCCCGCGGCCTGGAGGGCGAACATGGAGGCGTACTCCCCGCCCAGCTCGACGAGTTCGCGGTGTGTGCCGGATTCGATGATCCGGCCTTGGTCGAAGACGTAGATCATGTGGCAGTCGACGACGGACGCCAGGCGGTGGGAGATGAGCACCGTGATGCGGTCGGTGCGGTGCTCGCCCCGCAGCACCGCCTGGTAGACCGCGTGCTCGGCCCGCGGGTCCATGCTGGCCGTCGGCTCGTCCAGGAGAAGTACGGGTGCCTCCTTGTACAGGCCGCGGCCGACCGCGACCTTCGCCCACTGGCCGGCCGACAGCTCCTGCCCGTCACGGAACCTCTTCGAGAGCACGGCCCGCCAGGTGCCCGGCAACGAGGCGATGACGGGCTCGGCGCCGGAGGCCCGTGCGGCGGCCAGGGCCCGCCGCGGGTCCGCCTCGGTCAGTGTCCCGCGGGAGATCGTGATGTTCGCCAGCGCGGGGAAGGGGAAGTGGACCGGATCCTGCAGCACGGTCGCGACGCGGGACTGCACGGACTCCTTGTCCATGTCCGTCAGGTCGAGGCCGTCCCAGGAGATGGACCCCTGGCTGGGGTCGTGCAGGCCCGCGATCAGGCGGGAGGCGGTGCTCTTGCCGGAGCCGTTGACGCCGACGAAGGCGACCGTGGTCCCCGTCCGCAGCGTCATCGACACCCCGTCCAGCGCGGGGGTGTCCGATCCCGGGTATGTGTAGGAGACGTCACGGAGTCGGATCTCCTTGACGGACGCCGGCGCGGTCACGCCCGTACGCCGGGGCAGCAGCTTGCGGCACTTGTCCTGGAAGCGCAGCAGGTCGTCGACCCACATGGCGTGCTCGTAGACGAGGTGGGCGACCTCCACGGCCTGGGTCATCGACGAGCGGCTGTTCTGGATGGCCAGCACCGCCCCGGCCCCGGCGGCGAGCGGCAGCCATTCGTTGAGGAGCATCGCGAACAGCGTGACGTAGGTGATGCCGGTGCCGATCCCGCCGACCGCCCGACCGATCAAGGACAGCCGGGCGGAGCCGAGACCGAGCCGGGTGTCCTCCGCCGCGATGTGCTCGGAAAGCCGGTGGTGCTCGGCAAGGAGCGCGCGCTGCGCGGTGTCCGAGCGCAGTTCCGCGGCCGAGTCCCGGTCCAGCAGCAGCCAGGAGAAGACGTTCACGCGGCGTTGCAGGGCGTTCCACCGTTTGAAGCTGTGGAAGCGGGCGCGGGCAGCGGAGACGGCGGCGGCACCCACCGGGAGTACGGACAGCGGCAGCAGCGCGATCAGCAGGGGGTGGAGGACGGTGAGCACGCCTGCCGTGCCCACCAGGCCCAGCAGCGAGGACGCCAGGGTGACGATCTGGCCGACGATCTGCCGGGCGTAGAACAGACCCCGGTCCCGGGCCCGGTACGCCTCGTCGTGCCAGTCGGCGTTGTCCACGACTTCCAGGCGGACGTGGGCGGTCAGCTCCAGGAACTCACGCTCCAGCGCGGTACGGATCTTGGGGGTGAGCCGGGATTGGGCCACCGAGACGCCGTACTCCAGGAGCGCCCGCATCGACAGCATCACGACCACGACCACGAGCTGTGGGGCGGCGGCCCAGAGCCGGTCCGGGGTGGGGCCGTCGGCCACGACATGGCGGACCACCCCCACCGTGGCCATCAGGCCGAAGGCCAGCATGGCCGCCGAGCCCAGCTGCATCACGATCAGCCGCACGGTCGCCCACCGGTCGGTCACCCAGGCGAGACGGCCGACTTGGCCCACGATCCGCGGCAGGCGGCCCAGGATCTGCCCGACGCCGGCGCTGGCCGCCGCACCGTCGTACACCGACCAGTACGCCTCCTTCAGCTCGTCCGTGATGTCGCCGTCGACGTCCGTCGTCAGGGCGGCGGGCGGCAGGCCGAGGGTGTGTTCGCGGGGGCGCGGTACTGCGGCGGGTGCCTCGCCGGCGGGGCTTGAGCCGAGCGGATCGCTCATGCGGGCTCCCCGGTCGCTGAGGGAGCGCTCGGGGTGACCATCCTCCGGCGGGCAGCGGCGACCTGGGCCTCCTTCGCGGGCGCAGGAAGGGGATGAGGCGTCCCGTCGTGGTGGTCGGCAGGTGCGGGCTGGTGCATGGCGGGCCTCCAAGAGGGCGGTCGGGCACGGCGGATGGGCGTAACGAGGGATGGAAGCAGTCGGTGGTCAGCGCTCCTTCGCGGTCCAAGGCGCAGTGCGGAACGCCGCGGACCGCACACGTGGCCGGCCGAGTTCGGTGTAGGCGTGGCCGGCGGAGACTCAGTCAAGCGCGGCTCTGGTGTACGGGACGATCGGGCCGGGCAGCGCGCTCTTCGGCCGTCAGGCCCAGGCGCTGTGCTTGTCCGGCTCCATGAGCTGCGGCTCGCCCGCCCAGTGCCTTGCCCGGAGGACCAGTCGGGCACCGACCAAGTTCGGGGTGACAGCCACCGATTCTCCTCCGCGGGCGAGGCCGGGCACGGGGATTCGCCGATGGATCACGTACCGCCCGGCTCAGTGGCGGCGGTCATGTGGATGTTGGCGCGCGGGTCGCCGGCGACGAAGTGCGTCAGCAGGGCGCGGGTGAAGGGGTGGGCGTCGAGCGGGGGTTCACCCGGTTCGGCCCAAACCAGCTCCGTGTGCCGGTCCGGCTCGGCGTTGAAGGGCTCGCCGCTCCAGGACTGCGTGGTGAACAACAAGGTGATGCGGCGCTCACCATCAGGGGAGAGCAAGTGCGCGGTACAGCAGAGCCACAGATCGTCCGGCTCGACACCCACCCCGACTTCCTCGCGTACCTCGCGGCACGCACCGTCCTCGAACCACTCGCCGCGGTCGAGATGTCCGCCCACAATGGTGAGTTGCTTCGCGTACGACGGCTCGGCCCGGCGGAGCAGGAGGACTCGGCCGTCCGGCCGGTGCAGCAGGACGAGAACGTCGACCGTGCTCTTGTAGCGCACCGGCACGGTGGGTCCGGGAGGGCGGAGGCGTTCGCTCTGTTCGAAGTTCCGCTGAGCGTCGGTGCGTTGCATGCCGTGGTGCACTGCGCCTCCTCGTTGACGTGAAGCTCGGACAGGTGCTCGGACTAACGGCCCCGGATGGAACACGTACGGGGGCGGTAAGAGCGAATTCTTCGAGCGGATGTGCGGATGTGGCGCCTCGGGCTTGCGCCGACTGGAGGCGGCAACTGTTCGATCACGCAGATGGGTGTCCGAGCGCCGACCGCACACGATTCGGTGATTGCGCGACCCACTGTGCGGTGCGCCGGGCAGCGGCCCAGGGTGCCGATGGGGACGGTGCGTGAACCGGGCCGGACCCGCCGTCAGTACCCCTGAGACCGCCGGGCCCGGTGTGATGAGGCACCCTGTCCCTCATGAGTCGTTGGGAAGAGCTGACCGGCGGGACGGCCGGGGAAGACTACGCGGCCCGCTTCGCCGACCTGGCCGAAACCGGCAAGGACATGCACGGCGAGGCGCGACTGTGTGCCGCGCTGGTGCCCGTGGGCGCGCGCGTGCTGGACGCCGGGTGCGGGACCGGCCGGGTCATGATCCGGCTGGCGGAACTCGGGTACGACTGTGTCGGCGTCGACCTTGACGCCTCCATGCTGGCCGTGGCGCGGCGGCAGGCGCCCGAACTGCCCTGGATCCAGGCGGACTTGGCTGCGCTCGATCCCGCCGAACCGCAGCTTGCCGAGGGCTTCGATCTCGTGGTCGCCGCCGGGAACATCTTCCCGCTCCTCGCCGCGGGCACCGAGGCAGCGGTGGTCGGCCGTCTGGCCTCGGTGCTGCGTCCGGGCGGCCTCCTGGTCGCGGGCTTCGGCCTGGACGAGGCGCACCTTCCGGTGCCGCCCACCATCACCCTGGCCGAGTACGACGCCTGCTGCGACGCGGCGGGCCTCGCCCTCGTCGACCGATTCGCCACGTGGGACGCCCATCCCTACGAGGGCGGCGGGTACGCCGTCAGCGTCCACCGGGAGCAGCGTGGCTGATCCGCCCCCGGCGACCCGCTACAGCCCGTACGTCTTGCCGATGATGTCGCGCTGGATCTCGCTCGTGCCGCCGTACACGGTGGATACGACGGTCTGGCGCAGCAGCGCCTCCATGCCGTACTCCGTGGCATAGCCGTAGCCGCCCAGCATCTGCATGCCCTCCAGGGTCACGTGCTTGGCGAGTTCCGTGCACTTGAGCTTCGCCATCGACGCCTCGCGGGCGAAGACGCGGTCCGGCTCGGCGTCGATCGCGGCGGCGACGTCGTCGAGCAGCAGCCGGGCGCACTCCAACTCGGTGGCCATGTCCGCGATGCGGTGCCTGAGCGCCTGGAAGGAGCCGATCGGCCGGCCGAATTGTTCGCGCTGCCTCACATACGTCACGGTGTCGTCGAACGCCCGCCGGGCCACCCCCAGCATCAGCGCGGCCAGGATCATCCGCTCCAGGTTCAGGCCCGCCATCAGCTGGGTCCACGCCTGGCCGGGCGTGCCGACGACCGCCGAGTCCGGCACGAAGCAGTCCGTGAAGTAGAGGTCGTTGACCTCCTTGCCGCCCATCGTGTCGATGCCCCGGATCCGCAGCCCCGCGGCGTCCGTCGGCACCATGAACTGGGTGAGCCCCTCGTGCTTGGAGGCACCGGATGAGCCGGACGTGCTGGACGTGCCGGCCGCACCAGACGTGCCGGCCGCACCAGACGTGCCCCGCCCCGTTCGCGCGATCAGCAGCACATGGTCCGCGAAATGCGCATTCGAGCACCACGTCTTCTGCCCGTTGACCACATAGCCGCCCGAGGTCCGCTCGGCCCGGCAGGCCAGCGCGCCCACGTCCGAGCCCGCGCCCGGCTCGGACATCGAGATGGCCTCGACCCGCCCCCTGGTCACGCCTTCGAGGACGGTGCGCCGCTGCTCCTCGGTGCCGAACCTCTCGTACGCCGCCGCGGCGATGATCGTGGTGCTGAAACCGCTGATGGGCGCCCGCCCGTAGGACGTCTCCTGGAGGAACAGGCAGAGGTCCACCATGCCGAGCCCCGCGCCGCCGTACTCCTCCGGGACGGCGATGCCCAGCCAGCCGAGCGCCGCCATCTTCTCGTACAGCCGCTGATTGTGGTGCTCCCGGCCGTCGGCCGTCAGCTTGTCCCGCTGTTCCTTGGTGCCGCACTCGCGGCGGCAGAAGCCGGCTATCGCCTTGACCAGGTCGCGGCGCTCGTCGGACAGGACTCGGGGCATGACGTTCCTCTTTCCTCGGGCGGGAGTCGGGACGTTCGGCTACACGGGTGTGGAGCGCGGCGGTTCGAGCATCGGGACCAGGAACTGGCGGGCCACCGCCCGTACTTGCTCGTCGTCGTCGAGGTCGATGACATGACTGGGGACGACCAGGAACGAGGCGGAGACACGGGCCATCATCTCCGCCACGACCGCCACGTCCACCTCGGCCGAGACATGGCCGGACTGCTGCTCACGGCGGAGCCGGTCCGCGACGAACTGCTGGACCACCGAGAGGGTGCGGCCCCCGTCGACGGTCATCGACGGCACGACGGCGTCCGGCTCCACCGCCAGCAGGCCGCCGATGAGCCGGTTGTGGCGGATGGCGCGCAGTGAGCCGACGAAGCCGAGGACGACCCGGTCGGCAACGGTCTCGGCCTCCTGGATCTCGACGACGAACCGGTCGAAGTACCGCCGGAACTCACGGCGTACGACCTGTTCGACGAGCGCCTCCTTCGTGGCGAACCGGCGGTAGACGGTGATCCGGGAGACCCCCGCGATCCGCGCCACGTCGGCCATGGTGGAGCGCTTGATCCCCATGCGGCAGAACTGCTCGTACGCGGCGTCGAGCAGCCGCACCGACACGTCGTCCTCGGGGTCGGCGCCTTCGACGGCGTCGCTGAAAGCGAGTTCAAGGACGGAGGGGGAGCCGGAGGGTCCCGTGAGGTCCGACAGGCCAGGTTCCACAACTGCCTCCCTGATTGCGTGAAGCCTCTGGCGTTCACGCCGGGTCTGTGCTCCCCTGGTGATACAGGGATGCTCAACGTGTTTCATCGTATCAAAGAGGCTGCAGGACCACAGGGCTACAGGACTCGAGGAGGAGTTCAGGGCAATGGACGGACTCAGCAGGCGCAAGATGTTGATGGCGGGTGGCGCCCTGGGGGCCTTCGGGGCGCTCGGTGCGGCGAGTCCGGCCGGCGCGCGGTCTCCGTGGACCTGGGCGCCCAGCGGATCGGTCGCCGGCAAGGGAGCCGGAGCCGACCCGGAATGGGTGTGGGACGAGGAGGCCGACCGGCTGATGGCCGCCGTCATCGACCGCGGCGACGTGCCCAAGGTCAACGAAGAGCTGCGCACCTGGACCCGCAACGACCAGGCACCGCCGGCCGGACTCCCGCGAGACGTACGCGAGTTCATGGAGCAGGCGCTGCAACTGCCGTCCTGGGCGGAGCGCGACAAGCTGGAGACCGCCGCGAAGTTCAACGAGTCCCGGGGCTTCTACCTCAATCTCCTCAACGGCGTCGGCGGCGGCATGCTGAGCACCGCCATCCCCAGGGAGGCACGGGCCGTCTACTACTCCAAGGGCGGCGCCGACATGGAGGACCGCGTCGCCAAGACGAGCCTGCTCGGCTTCGCCGTCGGCGACCTGAACGCGTACCGGCCCGACGGCGACGTCATCGTGCAGGCCGTCAAGACCCGGATGGTGCACGCGGCGGTGCGGCATCTGCTGCCCAAGTCCCCGGCCTGGTCCCAGACCAGCGGCGGCCAGAAGATCCCGATCAGCCAGGCCGACATCCTGGTCACCTGGCACAGCCTGCCCACCTACACCATGCAGAAGCTCCTGGAGTGGAAGGTCCCGATGCCGGCCGCCGACTCGGCGGCCTATCTGCATCTGTGGCAGGTCACCGCCCACATGCTCGGCGTCCGCGACGAGTACATCCCCGCGAGCTGGGAAGCGGCCAACTCCCAGTCCGAGCAGGTCCTCGACCCGATCCTCGCCTCCACCAGGGAAGGCGTGGAGCTGACGGACATCCTGCTCGGCCAGCTCGCCGAGCAGACCAGCCCCGGAGGCATCGGCCGCCCGCTGTGCAACGCGCTCGCCCGGTTCCTGGTCGGCGACCGCATCGCCGACATGGACGGCATCCCCGCCGAGCCGTTCTGGGAGCAGACGCTGGAGACGGTCTGGCCGAAACTCGTGGCCTTCCGCGAGAAGTTGATCCCGCTGCCGATGGTGCCGCCGCTCGCCTGGACGATCGACGAGGCGGCCCGCCAGTACATCCTCTTCTACCTCACCAAGGGCCGGGGCACCTGGATCGAGATTCCCGACACCAACAGGCCCGCATCCAACTGACGTTCCGCAGAAGGAGGCAGAGCAATGAACGGTTACGGCACGGACGGCTTCAGCAGGCGCAAGATGTTGTTGACGGGTGGCGCCCTGGGGGCCTTCGGGGCGCTCGGCGCGGCGAGTCCGGCCGGTGCGCGCGCCTTGTGGACCTGGGCACCCAGCGGATCGGTCGCGGGCAAGGGAGCCGGGGTCGACCCCGAATGGGTGTGGGACGAGGACGCCGACCCGGTCCTCGCCGCCGTCCTCGACCGGGGCGACGTACCCAAGGTGAACGAACTCCTCAAGCAGTGGACCCGCAACGACCAGCCCCTGCCCGACGGACTCCCGCGCGATCTGAGGGAGTTGATGGAGCACGCCCGCAGGCTGCCCACCTGGGCGGACAAGGCGAAGCTCGACCGGGGCGCACAGTTCAGCAAGACCAAAGGGCTCTACGTGGGAACCCTGTACGGCCTCGGCAGCGGTCTGATGAGCACCGCCATCCCCCGGGAGGCGCGCGCCGTCTACTACTCCAAGGGCGGCGCGGACATGAAGGACCGCATCGCCAAGACCGCGAGACTCGGTTACGACATCGGGGACCTGGACGCCTACCGGCCGCAGGGCTCGATGATCGTGACGGCGGTCAAGACGCGCCTCGTGCACGCGGCGGTACGCCACCTGCTGCCGCAGTCCCCGGCCTGGTCCCAGACCAGCGGCGGCCAGAAGATCCCGATCAGCCAGGCCGACATCCTGGTCACCTGGCACAGCCTGGCCACGTTCGTCATGCGCAAGCTCAAGGAGTGGGGCGTCGTCGTCAACTCCGCCGACTCGGCCGCGTATCTGCACGTCTGGCAGGTCAGCGCCGCCATGCTCGGAGTCAAGGACGAATACATCCCCGCCAGTTGGGAGGCGGCGAACGCCCAGTCGAAACAGGTCCTCGACCCGATCCTGGCCAGTACGCCGGAAGGCGAGGCGCTCACCGAGGTGCTGCTCGACATCGTGGCCGAACTCGACGGCGGTCTCACGAGCCCCCTGGTCAGCGCCTTCTCCCGGTACACGCTCGGCGACCGGGTCGGCGACATGATCGGCCTGTCCAAGGAGCCGATCCTGAAACCGCTGGTCGCGACCGCCTGGCCGCTCCTCGTGGCCTTCCGCGAGAAACTGATCCCGGTGCCCGCCGTTCCCGAGGTCGCCTGGACGCTGGAGGAGGGGCTGCGCAAGTTCGTCCTGGCCTTCCTCTCCGAGGGGCGGCCGATCGCCATCGACATCCCGGACATGAACCGTCCGTCGCGCGGTGCGCCCGATGAACGACGCTGAACCCCGGCCGCCTTCCGCCGAGGGCCGCCCGGGCCCGGGCAGGCGCCGCTTCCTCGGATACGTACTGGCGGCGCCGACCCTCGTGACCGCGGCGGAACTCGGATCCGCCCCACACGCCGGAGCCCACGTCCCCTCGGCCGACATCACGGAACTGGTCGACCTCAACGACGTGATGACCGCCGCCGCCCTGCCGACCTCCGCCCTGATCACCGTCCGGGTCGACCAGGACGGCACGGTGTCCTTCGCGCTGCCACGGGCCGAGGTGGGACAGGGCATCACCACCTCCACGGCGATGCTGATCGCCGAGGAGATGGACGTACCGCTCGACCGGGTGCGCGTCACCCTGGCCGACGCACGGCCGGAACTGGTCTTCAACCAGCTCACCGGCGGGTCCAACACGACCGTCGCGACCTACACCCCGGTACGGGTCGCCGCCGCCGTCGCACGCGGACGACTGCTCCGGGCGGCGTCGGCCGAACTCGGCGCGGCCGTCGCCGAACTCACCCTCAAGGACGGCGTCGTCACCGGCCCCTCAGGCAAGACCGTCGGCATCGGAGCGCTCGCCGAGAAGGCCGCGGCCGGCCACACCCGGCAGGTCGCCGCGGAACTCAAGCCCGCAGGACAGTTCACCGTCATCGGCACACCACGGGGCCGCGTCGACGCGCTCGACGCGGTCACCGGACGCAAGAAGTACGCGATGGACCTCGCCGTGCCGGACGCCGCGCCCACCATGGTGTGCCGGCCGCCGACAATCAACGGCAAGGTCGGATCGGTCGCCAACGCCGATGAGGTGCGCGCCATGCCGGGCGTCACCGACGTCGCCGTGATCTCGACGGGAGTGGCAGTCCGCGCGCGGACCTTCGGCCAGTGCATCGACGGCGTACGCGCACTGCGCGTGTCATGGCGGGCGGGCAGCGCGGAAAACAAGTCCGACGAGACCGTTCTGAAGCAGCTGGCGGACGCCGAACTGCCGCTCGGAATCCCGCCGTTGACGCCAAGCGTGGAGGGCGGATTCACCTTCCACTTCCGCAGCAACAGCGCGCTGGAGCCCAACTGCGCCATCGCCGACGTGCGGCCCGACCGCGCCGAGATCTGGTCCAGCCTGAAGGCGCCGATCGTCGCCCAGGAGACGATCGCCGCCAAACTGGGACTGCCGCTCGGCGCGGTCACCGTCCATGTCACCGAAGGCGGCGGCTCCTTCGGACGCAGGCTGTTCTTCGACGCCGCGCTGGAAGCCGTCGAGATCTCCCGGAAGATCGGCAAACCGGTCAAGCTGATGTGGCACCGGGCCGACGACTCCCGCCAGGGCCGCACCCATCCCATGGCCACGTCCCGAGTACGCATCACCTACCTCGGCAACACTGTCCTCAGCTACAAGCAGCGGCACACCAGCGTGGCCACCGACCTCAGCCACGGCTTCGGGGAGATCTTCACCGCCCTGGCCGCGAAGCTGCCGGTGGCCGGCCTCGGATTCTCCGAGACGTTCTTCCAGCTGTCCCAGTCGATGCCGTACGACTTCGGAGCCACCAGCAGACTCCTGAACGAGACCGACAAGAGCTTCAACACCGGCAGCATGCGGGGCGTCTACTCTCCCGACGCCACCTGCGCCAGAGAGCTGCTCATCGACCGACTGGCGTCGAAGATGGGCAAGGACCCCTACCGCTTCCGACGCGACTTCCTCAAGGACGAGCGAGCGACGGCGGTCCTGGAGAAGGTCGCGGAGGCCGGGCGCTGGGGCCGCGCCATGCCGGAGGGCATGGCGCAGGGCATCGCCTTCCACTCCGAATACCACTCGGTCAGCGCGGTCCTCGCGGAGATCGACTGCCGCCCCGAGACCGTCGACCGGCCGATCCGCGACGGGGTCGCCGGGCCGCGGGTCACCCGGATCGTGTGCGCCGTGGACGCCGGGTTCACCGTCAACCCCCGCGGCCTGGAGGCCCAGATGACGGGCTGCGCCATGGACGGCATCGCGCTCGCCCTGACCTCCAGCCTGCATCTGCGCGACGGGCACTTCCTGGAGGCCAGCTGGGACAACTACTTCTACACCCGGCAGTGGAACACACCGCCCGAGCTGGACGTCATCGTCATGCCGAATACCGGCGAAAAGCCGGGCGGGGCGGGGGAGTTGGGCGTCGCCGCGTCGATGGCGGCGGTCGCCTGCGCGTACGGTCGCGCGACGGGAACGATGCCCACCACCTTCCCGATCAACCACGGCACGCTCTCCTTCGAACCCAAGCCGACGGTCCCGCCGATCCCGCCGTCCCCGACGGACGGCCTGGACCACGCCCGCTGAGGCACCCCCGCCCGCTGAGGCACCCCCTGACCCGAGGAGCCCCCGTGCCCGAGCACACGTTCCGCCTCAACGGCGAGCAAATCACCGTCGAAGTCGCCAACGACGTACGGCTGTTGTGGGTCCTGCGCGACATCCTGGGCGTCACCGGACCCAAGTACGGCTGCGGCATCAACGTCTGCAAGGCGTGCACCAGCCACCTGAACGGCAAGGCGGTCAACCCCTGCGCGATCCCGGTGGGAGAGCTGAGGCCGTCCGACGAGGTCACCACGATCGAAGGACTCCCGGCGACGGTGCGCGCGGACCTGCACCCCATGCAGCGGGCATGGCTCGCCCACGACGTGGCCCAGTGCGGCTACTGCCAGCCGGGCCAGATCATGGCGGCCGTCGCCCTCGTGCGCCGGGCGGCGGAGGAGGGGCGAGAGATCGACGACACCGACCTCGACGGCATCCGCAACATCTGCCGCTGCGGCACGTACGCCCGCATCCGCGAGGCGATCAAGGCGGGCGCCGCGGAAATGTGACGCCGGTCCGTGGTCCGCGCCGGTCCGTGGTCCGCGCCCGGAGAGGGCGCGGGCCCGGCGCCTAAACTCACTGGCGGGCGCGCGCCCGCACCGACCACCATGGGGCGTATGAGTGATCACCCCGAGCGATGGACCAAGGCGACCGTCTACCCCGACATGTGGATGGACCCGGACGACGACCCCCGCGACAGCGACAGCACCAGTCCGGACGGTGAGCTCGCCACGCTGCAGGACTTCCTGGTGAACTACCGCCTGACCCTGCGGATGAAGTGCGAAGGACTGGACGCGGAGCAGCTGGCGCGCCGCTCGGTGCCGCCGTCGACCATGTCGCTGCTCGGCCTGGTGCGGCACCTCGCCGAGGTGGAGCGGGACTGGCGCAACTGGATCACCGACGCCGATCCGCTGCCCAAGCTGTACGGCAAGCGGGACGCGGACTTCGACGGGGCGGTCGCCGACCAGGCCGTGGTCGACGCCGCGTACGCGGACCTGGAGCGGGAACAGGCGGCGACGGACGCGGCCCTCGCCGAGCACCCGGACCTGGGCGTGCGGTTGGGCAAGGACGCGATCGCCGTACGAGAGCTGATGGTGCACCGGATCGACGAGTACGCCCGGCACTGCGGGCACGCGGATCTGTTGCGGGAGTGTGTGGACGGACGGGTCGGGCAGTAGAAACCGTGCCAGACGACAGACTTCAAGATCTGTCATCTGTCATCTGGCATCCGTCACCTGATCCGTCCATGGTCGGGCAACCGTCAAAGGACCGGCCCCTGCGCCCGACGGAAGACGTGGGCCAGTTTCGGGGCCACGATCGAGTCCGGCATCTCGGGGTCGAACCAGCGGTCGACGTGCGTCCAGTGATAGGGGTGGCGCAGATACGCGCCGTTCAGGCCCTCCACGTCCGCGTACTCCTGCTCCCACGCATGCGTCCAGGACGACGGGGACACCGTCTGGTCCACCTTGCTCAGCGCCCAGGAGCGGATCGTCGTGATGTGCTCGGGCATCGCGGCGAGGTCCGCCTCGAAGCGGGCGACGACCTCGGCCGGCGTACCCGGCCGGACGGTGAGCAGCAAGGTGCGTTTGACGCGTGGGCCGTCGAACAGGACGCGGCGGCAGGCGACGGGGAGCAGGGCCACGGCGTCGACGGCCGGAGCTGGGGGACCGGCCGTCGACGCGGTGAGTACGTCAGCGGGGGTGCGGTCGGACGTCAGGTCCCAGCTGAGGCCGAGCCCGCCGAACGAGCCCTCCAGGTCGGGCCCCGCGGAGGAGGCCCGGACGCCGGGCCGGGCGGCGGCATCCGTCAGGGTGTTTGCACCTCCGGCCGCGACCAAGGAGGTCCAGCGCGTCATACGATCCGCTCCCATGTCTCCGATTTCTCCGATGTCTCTGATAGTTCTGTTGCCTCCCACGTCTCCAACGGCTCCAGGACGCGGCGTTCGCGGGTGACGGCGAGGTCGTCGGTCCACGACCAGAAGGCGGCGGGCCGCGGATCCCGCGCCGTCATGCCGCGCATCGCGTAGAACGAGGGCACTCCCGGCAGCGACCACAGGATCTGGACGGCGACCGTGTCGCGACCGGTGTGCGAGCGCCACAGCCGGCTCACCGTCATGCCGCGCTCGCGGGCTCCGGGGAGGTAGCGGGCGCGGAACTCCGCCAGCCAGGGCTCGACCCGGTCTCCCGCCAGGACGACGCGGTCGAGGATGTGCACCTCGGTGCCCCGGCCGCTCACAGCTTCTCCAGTACGTCGGCGCGGAACCGGCCGATCTCGTCGCGCAGGGCGTCGAGACCGCGCGGGCCGAGCAGTCCGCCGGGCCCGTGCGTACGGGGGTGGAGGACGATCCGGGACGCTCCCGCGGCGACGTAGCCGCGCACCCAGTCGGGGTCCCACTGCCGCTCTGGATCGCAGGAGCCGGGCCACGCCGTGAACTCCACGGCGTCATCGCCCCGTCCTTCCCCGCGCGCGGACTCCCACAACAGCTCGGCGCTCCGGGCGAATTCCTCCGGACCGAGCGTGTACGGGAACCAGCCGTCGGCGATCCGGCCCGCGCGCCGCACCGCCGGCTCGCTGTTGCCGCCGAGCACCACGGGTACGGCACCGGACTCCGGCCGCGGCAGGCAGTGCAGCCGCTCGAAGGAGACGTACGAGCCGCGGTAGCTCGCGGGAGACTGCGACCACAGGGCGCGCATCGCGCCGACGCACTCCTCGAGGCGGGCGCCGCGCGCGCTGTACGGGGCGCCGACGGCCGCGTACTCCTCCTTCTGCCAGCCGATGCCGAGTCCCAGCATCAGCCGTCCGGCCGAGTGCCGGTCGATGGTCGCCGCGCGTTTGGCGAGGACCACGGGGCTGTGCAGCGGGGCGACGACCATCGCGGTGCCGAAGCGCAGGGTGCGGGATGCGCCGGCGAGGAACGCGATGGTCTCCAGCGGGTCGGGCATGGGGACCGTGCCGCTGGGGCCCGGCATCCGGCCGTTGTCCGAGTACGGGTACAGCGGTTCGTAGTCTTCCGCGACGGCCACGTGCTCGACGGTCCACACCGATTCGACCCCGCATTCCTCCAGGGTCCCGGCGAAGTCCCGGAGGAATCCGCCGTCGGTGACGAGCCCGTCGGCCATCGGGGCCATCAGTCCAAGTCGCACCATCACGCTGCCTCTCGACGCTAATGGAGTCGATTAATGAAGTGGATTAATGAGGTGGATTACTATCGCCCTGTGCGTGAGATGACAAGAGCGGCGACGGAACCGGACGCGACCGGGACACGCGAACTGCTGCTGCGCGCGGCGGAGCGGCTGTTCGCCGAGCGTGGCGTCGACGGGACCCGCATCAGGGAGATCACCGAAGGCGCGGGCCAGGCCAATTCCTCTGCCCTGCATTACCACTTCGGGTCGCGCGAAGGGCTGCTGCGTACGATCGTCACGCGGCACCGGCAGCGGGTCGACGCCGTCCTCGCGCCGGCCCTGGCGGCGCGGCAGCGCGACGGCCGCGACGATCTGCCGGCCCTGGTCGCCGCGTACGTCGAGGCCGAGGCGTCCGAACTCGCCCACGAGAGCGGCCTGTACTGCCTGCGTATCGTGTCCCAGCTCGCTCACGAGACGGGTTTCCGCGACGGTGTACCGCACGCGGCCCTGCAAGGCAGCACCCTGTGGCGGCTGTTCGGCCTCGTCGAGGACCAGATCGCCGACGCAACGGGACTGCCGGAGGCGCTGGCCAGGGAGCGGGTGGAGCTGATGGTGATGACGGTGGGCGCGGCGTTCGCCGACCGGGCCAGACAGGTGCAGTCCGGCCGCCCGCACCCTGTCGAAGTCCGCGCCCACCAGGCGGACTTGACCCTGATGGTCGCCGCGATGTTGAGCGCCGAGCGCGCCTAGCACGGGCTACCTGGGCGCCACCTGCTGGGGCTGGCCACAGGGCGGAAACGGGGGCTGGCCGGAGCGAGACGGAGGCTGCTCGCGGCCTACCGTGCGCGGTATGCGGATGAATTCATGCAGACGGGCAGCAGTGGTCGGTGCCGCGTTGGCGGCCGTGGGCGCGGCGACGCTGCCCTCGGCGACAGCTGACGACGATACGGCGCCTTCGGGGCTCGGCCGGTACTACGGGCAGAGCATCGACTGGCACGACTGCGCACGCGGACCCGACGACACCACCGGACGCAAGCTCGACGACGCCGGCGCGCGGTGCGCCGACCTGACCGTGCCCCTCGACTACACCGACCCCGGCGGCCGCACCCTCACCGTCGCCGTCTCCCGCCTCCGCGCCACCGACCGCGCCCACCGCGTCGGCCCCCTGCTCCTCAACAACGGCGGACCCGGCGGCCCCAGCCTCGACATGCCGCTCACCGTCGGCGAGACCATGGGAAAGGTCGCCGGGAAGTACGACCTGATCGGCATGGACCCGCGATTCGTGGGCCGATCCACGCCGCTGGACTGCGGCTGGGACGTCGGCTCGATGATCGTCTCCGCCGGTGACGACAAGGCCTCGTACCGGCGCACCGTCGCCCGGCAGCGCGACCTCGCCGAGCGGTGCCGCCGCACGAACGGCGACGTACTGCCCCACGTCTCCACCCGCAACACGGCCCGTGACATGGACGTCGTCCGGGCCGCGCTCGGCGCCGAGCGGATCTCCTACTTGGGCTATTCGTACGGCAGTTACCTCGGCGAGGTCTACACGAAGCTGTTCCCCGGGCGCACCGACCGCATGGTGCTCGACGGCGTCATCGACCCCGCCCGGTACAAGCAGACGCTGCTCGCCGACGCCACGGGTGCCAACGAGCGGGCGCTGCACGCCTGGGCGGCCTGGACGGCCGCCCGCGACAAGACCTACGGCCTCGGTGACACCACCAAGGAAGTGCTGGCCAGCGTGCGCCGTACTCAGTCGGCCGCCGCCGAAAAGCCCCTGAGCGTAGGGAAGTTCAGCGTCGACGAACACGTCGTGCCGCTCGTCTACTTCGCGGGCCTCGGCGGCGACCGCGACGACCGCCGCGCGGAGCTGGCCGCCGAGGCGCGGACGCTCGCCCGCGCCGCCGACCGCGAACCCGTGGAGCCGGGCGAGGTGCTCGCCGGGTTCCTGGAGGCCATGACGACCGGCGCCGGTTCGCAGCAGGGCAGCGTGCAGGCCGCCATCCTGTGCGGGGACGTCGCGACCCGCCGGGGCACCGACAGCTACTGGCGCGACATCGAAGCCGCCCGCGACACCGCACCCTTCGCGGCCCCGTTGACGCACGACATCAACGCCTGCGAGTTCTGGGACCGTCCGGCCGAGGCGCCGACCGTCATCGACAACGACGTACCGGCCCTGCTGGTCAACGCCACCGGCGACACCCGCACCACCTACGCCGGGGCCCGCCGGATGCGCGCCCAGTGGTCCAAGTCCCGCCTGATCACCCTGCCGGGCGCCCTGCAGCACGGCGTCTACTCCGACTACGGCAACGCCTGCACGGACCGCCGGGTCAACACCTACCTGGACACCGGCAAGCTGCCGGAACGCGATCTGACCTGCCGGCCGTAGCGGACGGCGGCGGCGTCAGACCGCAGGCGGCTCCATAATGTTCGAATGACTGTCGTCGTCGTGGGCGCGGGGCCCGCCGGGCTCACCGTCGCCAACATCCTGCGTGCCGCTTCCGTGGACTGCGTGGTGCTGGAGACGGAGAGCAGGGAGTTCATCGAACAGCGGCCCCGCGCGGGCTTCTTGGAGGAGTGGGCGGTGCGGGCCCTCGCCGAGCGCGGGCTCGCCGACCGGCTCCTGGAGCACGCGCAGGCGCACAGCGAGTGCGAGTTCCGCAGCGCGGGCGAACGTCATCGCTTCCGGTACGCCGAACTGTCGGGGCACCGCCATTTCGTCTATCCGCAGCCGCTGTTGGTGACCGACCTGGTGCGGGCGTACGCCGACCGCGCGGGCGGCGACATTCGTTTCGGCGTACGCGACGTCGTGCTCGACGGCATCGCGTCGGAGCGGCCCTCGGTGTCGTACACGGACCCGGAGACGGGCGCGCGGGTGCGGATCGAGTGCGCTGCCGTCGCGGGCTGCGACGGCGCGCGCGGCGTCACGCGCGCAAGCGTTCCCGCGGGGAGCGTGAGCGTCGCGCGGCACGACTACGGGATCGGCTGGCTCGCCCTGCTGGCCGAGGCGCCGCCGTCTTCGGACTGCGTCGTCTTCGGCCTGCACGCGCGCGGGTTCGCCGCCCATATGGCGCGCAGCCCCGAGATCACCCGCTACTACCTGGAGTGCCCGCCGGGCGACGACCCGGCGAACTGGCCCGACGAACGGGTCTGGGACGAGCTGCACGCCCGGCTCGCCGCCGCGGGCGCCCCGCCGCTCACCGAGGGGCGGCTCATCGAGAAGCGGGTCCTCGACATGCACAACTACGTGGTGGAGCCCATGGCGTACGGGCGGCTGTACCTGGCGGGCGACGCCGCCCACCTCGCGGCGCCGATCGCCGCCAAGGGCATGAACCTCGCGCTGCACGACGCCCTGCTCTTGGGCGACGCCCTCGTGGCGTACACCAGGGACGGCGACGACAGCGGGCTTCGCGGCTACTCGGCGGCGGCGCTGCCACGGGTGTGGCAGTACCAGGAGTTCTCCCAGTGGTTCGCCGACGTCCTGCACGGCGCCTCGTCCGGCGATCCCTTCAAGGCGGGCACCGCGGGCGCCCGCCTGCGCAGAACGCTCGGCTCACCGACCGCGGCGACCGCCTTCGCCGAGCTGTACATCGGGAAGGGCGCCGACGACTGACGTACAGGACAGGTCTGACCGGGGCGTGTCGTGCCGAGCTGACCGGTCAAGTGAAAACCAGGTGCGGCCGGTTGAGGCGATGGTGTGGGATGCGGGGCATGACGATCGTTTTGGACGAGCCCGGTGTCGACGGGCTGACCGGGGTTGTGGACGCGCTCCGCACATGGCAGGACGACCGGACGCCGCTGCAACTGCATCCGGGAGACCTCGGCTGGGCCTGGGCGCTGGGCGCGGAGAGGCTGGCCGCTGCCGTCCGTACCTGGAGTGTGGACGGGCGGATCATCGCCGTCGGTTACCTGGACGGTCCTGATGTGCTGCGGCTGACGACGGCGCCGGACCTGCGACAGGACGAGGCTCTGGCGCGTCAGATGCTGATGGACCTGGAGGATCCGGAGCGCGGGGTCCTGCCGCCCGGGAAGGTCGGTCTTGAGATCCCCGACGGTGCCCTGCTGCGCGAGACCCTCGTGGCGGCCGGCTGGCATCTGGACGAGCCGTGGACGCCGCTGCGCCGCGACCTGTCCGAGCCGGTGCAGGACTGCGGCCTGCGGATCGAGGTGGCCGGTCCACAGACGGCGGGGACGCGGACCGCGGTGCACCGCTCGGCGTTCGGCAGCCCGATGTTCACCGAGGAGGTCTGGCACGTCCTGGCGGCCGGGCCGCTCTACGCCGACGCCCGCTGCCTGATCGGCTACGACGACCAGGACAACGCGGTGGCCGCGGCGACGGTCTGGTCGGCCGGGCCCGGCAAGCCAGGCCTGCTGGAGCCGATGGGTGTGCACGCCGACCATCGCGGTCGCGGCCACGGCACGGCGATCAGCGTCGCCGCCGCGGCGGCGCTGCGCGAGATGGGCGCGTCCAGCGCACTCGTCGCCACCCCGAGCTCGAACGCCGCCGCCGTCGCCACCTACACGGCCGCTGGATACGACCCGGCGCCCGAACGGCTGGACGTCGTCCGACCCGCCTGAGAAGGTCCGGGCGCTGATGCCGGACACGGACCGGCTGCTGGACCGTCAGTCCTTGGCGGGGCCGTACCAGACCGTCGTCGGATTGCAGAACTCCCTGATGCCGTGGCCCGACAACTCCCGTCCGTACCCTGAGCGTTTGGCGCCGCCGAAGGGCAGGCCGGGGTGGGACGCCGTCATGCCGTTGAAGAAGACGCCGCCCGCCTGGATGTCCCGGGCGCACCGGGCCACCTCGTCCTCGTCCCGCGTCCACACATTGGAACTGAGGCCGAACGGTGTCGCGTTGGCGAGGAGTACCGCCTCGTCGAGGTTGGCCACGCGGTAGAGGGTGGCCACCGGGCCGAACGCCTCCTCCAGGTGGATGCGCATCTGCGGGGTGATGTCCGCGAGGACGGTGGGGGAGTAGTACCAGCCCCGCTCCTGCTCCTTGGGGCGCTGCCCGCCGCACAGGGCCGTGGCACCGTGGCCCAGCGCGTCGTCCACGAGTTCCTCCAAATCGGCGCGGCCCTTCTCGGTGGAGAGCGGGCCGACGTCGGTGTCCTCGTCCATCGGGTCGCCGACCGTCAACTCCCGCATACCGGCGACGAATCGCTCACGGAACGCGTCGTACACGTCGGCGTGCACGATGAAGCGCTTGGCCGCGATGCAGGACTGCCCGTTGTTCTGCACGCGGGCGGTCACCGCGACCTTGGCCGCGGCGTCGATGTCCGCGCTCGGCAGCACCAAGTAGGGGTCGCTGCCGCCCAGTTCGAGGACCGTCTTCTTGATCTCGTCGCCCGCGACGGAAGCCACCGAACGGCCCGCGGGCTCGCTTCCGGTGAGGGTCGCCGCCGCCACCCGAGAATCGCGCAGGATGCCCTCCACGGCGTCCGCGCCGACGAGCAGCGTCTGGAAGCAGCCCTCGGGGAAGCCGGCGCGCAGGAAGAGGTCCTCCAGGTAGAGGGCCGTGCGGGGCACGTTCGACGCATGCTTGAGCAGGCCGACGTTGCCCGCCATCAGCGCGGGTGCCGCGAACCGTACGACCTGCCAGAGCGGGAAGTTCCACGGCATGACCGCGAGCACGGGGCCGATCGGGCGGTAGCGGACGACCGCGCGGGCGGCGCCGGAGTCCGCGACGTCGGCCTGCGCGGGGTGCTCGTCGGCGAGCTGCTCCTGCGCGTGCTCCGCGTACCAGCGCATGGCCTTGACGCACTTGGCCGCCTCGGCCCGCGCCGCCTTGACCGGCTTGCCCATCTCCGTCGTCATGGTGCGGGCGATCGACGGGATGTCCTCCTCCAGGAGGTCCGCGGCCCGGTTCAGGAGCCGGGCGCGCTCCGCGAAGTCGGTCAGACGATGACGGGCGTACGCTGCGTCGGCCGCCGCGAGGCGGTGCTCGATCTCCGCCGGTGTGAGCGGCTCGAAGGTCTCGAGCGTCTCACCGGTGGCGGGGCTGACCGTGGCGATGGGCATGCCGTTCCTCCTCGGTGCCGTGCGTGGCGT
Source organism: Streptomyces sp. NPDC050658 (assembly GCF_044457025.1). Lineage (NCBI taxonomy): Bacteria > Bacillati > Actinomycetota > Actinomycetes > Kitasatosporales > Streptomycetaceae > Streptomyces > Streptomyces sp. NPDC050658. Next base: position 427,678 of record NZ_JBITGM010000007.1, on the reverse strand, counting down.
CCGGTCGGTGCTCCCCCGCGTGTTTCAGCCTAGGGGGACGGGCGCGAGCGGGCACGTGCGCGGGACCGAATCGGGGAGAGGGACCAATCCCGGAGCCGAGCCTCATCGGGGAGGCGGGGCTTAGAGGCGGGGCCTAGGGAAGCGGCTCTCCGCGGGCCGTCACCCACAGGTCGTACCACTCCTCGTGTGTGAGGTCCGGCTCCCGGTGCATCGCGTCGCGGCAGGCGAGGATGCGTTCGGGGCGGCTGGTGCCGACGACGGGCGCGATCCGCGCGGGATGGCGCTGGAGCCACCACAGGAGGATCGTCTCCGGAGTCGTCTCCTTCCGCTCGGCGAGGTCGGCGACGAGGCGTGCTGCCGGTGAGTCGGCGCCGCCGCTGTAGCGGCCGCGCGCGAGCGCTCCCCAGGCCTGGAGCCGGAGCTTGTTGGCCGTGCAGTATTCGATCGTGCCGTGGGGGAAGCCGTTGCCCGCGGCGGCCGGGGTGTTCAGGAGCACGCCCGACTCCACCCAGTCCCGGCTCGCCAGGCTCATCTCCAGCTGGTCGACGACCAGCGGTACGTCGAGCCGCGTCTGGAGGGCGCCGATCTGCGCGGCGCTCATGTTGGACACGCCGAACTGCCGGACCAGGCCCTGCCCGTGCAGCGAGGCGAGCGCCTTCGCGATCTCTTCGGGGCCGGTCAGCGGGTCGGGGCGGTGCAGGAGGAGTACGTCGATGACGTCGGTGCGGAGCCGGGTGAGGCTCTGCTCGACGCGCTCGACGATGGTCGCCGCCCGCAGGTCGTACCGGCCGGGGCGGTCGGCGTCGGCGAGCCGGATGCCGCACTTGGTCTGCAGGACGATCCGCTCGCGCAGCCCCGGCGCCCTGGCGAGCACCTCGCCGAAGACGGCCTCGGACTTGCCGTGCCGGTAGATGTCGGCGTGGTCGAACGCCGTGATGCCGGCGGCGAGCGCGGCCTCGACCGCCGCCTCGGCGTGCGCGATGTCCTCGGTGGTGTGCGCCGTGGTGTCCCAGGAGCCGCCGAGGCCCATGCAGCCGTACAGGACTCTGCTCGTGCGGATGTCGGTCGTCACCGATGGCATGGCGTCTGCTCCTCCGTGTGGGCCCGGCCGTGGTCGTGCGGGTGCCGCCCCGCTCGGGGCGGCACCCGCACGACGCGCGCGGTCAGTCTGTCCGAGCCCCGGCGTGCAGGGCGAGGGCGCCGCGGGCGGGCAGCTTGGCCTCGACCTTGCCGTCGTCGCCGACGTTGACGGTGTTGCCGTCACAGCTGTCCGGGGATGCCTTGGCGACGTTGCAGTACGTGCCGCCGGGCAGGGACGTCGCGAAGGTCTGCGTCAGCTCGCCGTCGCCGTTGTTGAGGGCGACGAACCCCTTGTCGCCCCGGCCGAAGGCGATCGCGCTGCCTCCGTTGTCCCACCAGTCGGTCAGTTCGGCGGAGCCCACCGCGTTGCGGAAGCCGACCATGCCGGTGATCGCCTGCTGGGCGTGGGTGCCGGTCCAGCCGTCGGCGCCGCTCGGCGGGCCCGCGTCCTTGTCGGACCACTCGTAGCCGGAGTACACGTTGGGCGAGCCGTAGGGCGAGGCGAGCATGAAGACGTTGGCCAGGGTGTAGCTCGCGCCGTCCTTGTAGGTGAGCGTCGAGCCGTTGCGCTCGGTGTCCCAGTTGTCGACGAACGTACGGGCCGAGCCGCTGCCCAGCTTGCCGTCCGCGACGGACTTCAGCTGGGCGATGGAGCCGCCCTGGAAGGCGCTCTTGAGGTGACCGCCGTAGCGGAACTCGTCGACGTCCCCGATGCCGGTGTACTCGTCGGGCTGGACCGCCTCCCCGTTGCCGTGGATGACCTCCGTCACCCAGTAGCCGGGGTCGCTCATCTTGCCCTTGATGGCGGCGATGTCGTCGGCGGCCATGTGCTTGGCGGCGTCGATGCGGAAGCCGTCCACGCCCAGCGAGCGCAGATCGCTGAGGTAGTCGGCGATCTTGGTGCGGACCGTGTCGCTGCCGGTGTCGAGGTCGGCGAGGCCGACGAGTTCGCAGTTCTGTACGTTGTCGCGGTTGGTGTAGTCGTTGATGTTCGTCCGGCAGGTGTGGAAGTCCCCGTCCTGGAAGAGGCCGGGGTAGCCGTACTTCGTGTACGCCGTGCCGCCCGTGCCGGTGCCCGAACCGGCCGCCATGTGGTTGATGACGGCGTCCGCGATGACCTTGACGCCCGCCTTGTGGCAGGCCTCGACCATGCCGGCGAACGCGTCGCGGTCACCGAGCCGGCCGGCGATCTTGTAACTGACGGGCTGGTACGAGGTCCACCACTGGCCGCCCTGGATGTGCTCGGTGGCGGGTGACACCTCGACATAGCCGTAACCGGCCGGGCCGAGCTGGTCGGTGCAGGCCGTGGCCACGTCCTTGAACGGGCGCTCGAACATGGTGGCCGTGACGGTCTTCTCGCCGGGGGGTGTCGCCTGCGACTGCCAGGGCGCGAACGTGGCGAGGCCGGCCGCGGCGAGTATTCCGGCCGACGCCCCGCCCAACAGGCGGAATCGGTGGTGCATGGATGCGGCTCCTTCGGAGAACGGGCACGCCAGGTGCCCACGAAGACAGCCACGCGCCAGGCTGTCGTGGGGGGATTTCGCGGCAGAGCCTGCCTCCTGCGCAGGAACACGTCAAGATTTTCTGCAAGAGCCGTCATCGGCTTGCAGGGATGTGCCGGGCCGCAGACGGAGAGTGACGGTCCGTCACCGGCCGCCTCAGGAAGGGCGGTTGTCCTGCCGCCCCGACGCCGTGGAATCCCGCACGACCAGTTCCGGCATGAAGACGAACTCGCTGTGCGGGGCCGGTGTACCGCCGATCTCCTCCAGGAGCGTACGGACCGCGGCCTGGCCCATGGCCTGGACGGGCTGGCGGATCGTGGTCAGCGGGGGGTCCGTGAACGCTATGAGCGGCGAATCGTCGTACCCCACCACCGAGATGTCCCGTGGCACCGCCAAGTCCCGCTCTCTGGCGGCCCGGACGGCGCCGAGGGCCATCATGTCGCTGGCGCACACGATCGCCGTACACCCACGGCCGATCAAGGTGCCCGCCGCCGCCTGGCCGCCCTCCAGCGTGTAGAGGGAGTGCTCGATCAGCCGCTCCGAGTCCGCGGGCGACATCCCGAGGCGTTCGCGCATGCCGATCTGGAAGCCCTCGATCTTGCGCAGGACCGGCACGAAGCGCTTCGGGCCGACGGCAAGGCCGATGCGGGTGTGGCCGAGCGAGGCGAGGTGCGTGACGGCGAGCTTGGCCGCGGCGCGGTCGTCCGTGGAGATGAAGGGGGCCTGCACCTTGGGCGAGAAGCCGTTGACGAGGACGAATGGCACGCCCTTGCCCCGCAGCACCTCGTAGCGCTCCATGTCGGCGGTGGTGTCGGCGTGCAGCCCCGAGACGAAGATGATCCCGCAGACGCCCCGGTCCACCAGCATGTCGGTGAGCTCGTCCTCGGTGGAGCCGCCGGGCGTCTGGGTGGCGAGGACCGGGGTGTAGCCCTGGCGGGTCAGGGCCTGCGCGATGACCTGGGCGAGCGCGGGGAAGATCGGGTTGTCCAGCTCGGGTGTGATCAGGCCGATCAGGCCCGCGCTGCTGCGGTGGCGCAGTCGCGTGGGGCGCTCGAAGCCGAGTACGTCGAGCGCGGCCAGGACGGATTCACGGGTGGCCGCGGCGACTCCGGGCTTGCCGTTCAGTACCCGGCTCACGGTCGCTTCGCTGACCCCTGCCTGCGCTGCGATGTCGACGAGCCGTGCGGTCATGGACGGGACTGTACCGGTCGGCTGCCCGATTGCCCACAGCCTGCCGAATCTTGCAGAAAGTGCCGCTTCTGCAAGCCGCTTGCAGGGCCCTGTCCGCGGCCGGTGCGCGCCAAAGGGCCTGTCAAGCGGCGTGTCGGCAACCTTCAGGACACGCGGCGGTAACGATCACCAGGCCTTGCAGAAATTTCCCGCAAGGTCTTTCGGCGGCTTTTCAATCCTGTTACGTTCCGTGGCAACCCGGCGCCGCGTCCAGTGCGGCTCGTAGGAGACACCTCTCGTCGGGGTCCCGTCTCCCCTTGTCCTCGGGTTCAGTTGAAGGAGTTCACATGCGGCGTGGCATAGGAGCCACCGCGCTGGTCGCGGCCCTGACCTTGACGGCGGCGGCGTGCGGTGGCGACGACGGTGACAGCGGGAACAAGGGGTCGGGCAAGCTGTCCGGCACCGTCACCTTCTGGGACACCTCGAACGACGCGGAGAAGGGGACCTACGAGAAGCTCGCCAAGGGCTTCGAGGACCTGCACCCCGGCGTCAAGGTCAACTATGTGAGCGTCGCGTTCGGCGAGGCCAACGCCAAGTTCAAGAACGCCGCGGGCGGCAACTCCGGGGCCCCGGACGTGATGCGCACCGAGGTCGCCTGGGTCGCGGACTTCGCCAACCTCGGCTACCTCGCCCCGCTGGAGGGCACCCCCGCGCTGGACAACGCGGGCGACTACCTCCCGCAGGCCGCCGCGAGCACCAAGTTCAAGGGCAAGACGTACGCGGCCCCGCAGACCATCGACACCCTGGCGCTCTTCTACAACAAGAAGATGCTCAAGGAGGCCGGCGTCGAGGCGCCCAAGACCTTCGACGAGGTGAAGAGCGCCGCCAAGAAGATCAAGTCGAAGTCCGGCAAGACCGGTCTCTACCTGCGCGGCGACGACCCGTACTACTACCTCCCGTACCTCTACGGAGAGGGCGGCGACCTCCTCGACACCAAGAACAAGAAGGTCACCGTCGACGACCCGCAGGGCGCCGCGGCCTTCGAGGTCATGAAGGACCTGGTCGACTCCAAGGCGGCGACCACCGACGCGAGCGACGGCTACAACAACCAGCTCAACGCCTTCAAGGACGGCGACGTCGCGATGGCGCTCGACGGCCCCTGGTCCATCGAGGGCGCCCTGCAGGGCAAGGAGTTCAAGGGCGACAAGGACAACCTCGGCGTCGCGCCCGTCCCCGGCGGCAGCGACCGGCAGGCGGCCCCGCAGGGCGGCTGGAACCTCGCGGCCTACGCGGGCTCCAAGAACCTCGACGCGAGCTACGAGTTCATCAAGTACATGAGCTCCGCCAAGGTCCAGCAGCAGACGACCGAGAAGCTCAGCCTGCTGCCGACCCGCACCTCCGTCTACGACGTGAAGTCCGTCAAGGACAACCAGATGGTGCAGTTCTTCAAGCCGGCCGTGGACAAGTCGGTGGAGCGGCCGTGGATCCCCGAGGCCAACGCCCTCTTCGAGCCGATCCGGCTCCAGATGGGCAAGGTGCTCAGCGGCAAGACCTCGCCCGAGGACGGCGCCAAGGGCGTCGGTGACGCCTACCGCAAGCTCCTGAAGGACTACAAGTAAATGGCTGTTGGCAGCAGCCAGCCGGTGACCAAGGCCGCGGACGCCCGGAGCGTCCGCGGCCGCGGCCCCCGGACCGGCAAGAACGACCCGGCCGGCAAGAATCCCGGACGCCTGCGCAGGGCACTGTCCACGCACTGGTACGCGTGGGCCATGGTCGCCCCCGTGGTCGCCGTCATCGGCGTGATCATCGGCTATCCGCTGGTGCGCGGCCTGTATCTGTCCACGACCGACGCCAACGAGGCGAACGTCGAGCGCACCATCGGCGTCAACCACATCCCGGCGACGTACGAGTCGGTCGGCCTGGACAACTACACCGCCGTCCTCCAGGACGGCGTCTTCTGGGACCGGCTGACCTGGACCGTCGTCTGGACGGTCTCCTGCGTCGCGCTGTCCTTCGGGATCGGCCTGATCCTGGCGAACATGCTCAACCGCAAGCTCGCGGGGCGCTCCTTCTACCGGATGGCGCTGATCCTGCCGTGGGCGGTGCCGGCCTTCGTCTCCGTCTTCACCTGGCGGCTGATCTTCAACGAGAAGAGCGGCATCCTCAACAAGATCCTGGCCGGCGGCGGCATCGACGCGATCCCGTGGCTCAACGACCCCACCTGGGCCAAGATCTCGGTGATCACCGTCAACGTCTGGCTCGGCGTCCCGTTCATGCTGGTCGCCATGCTCGGCGGGCTGCAGTCCATTCCCGGCGAGCTGTACGAGGCCGCGGAGATGGACGGCGCGAACGCCTGGCAGCGCTTCCGGCACATCACGCTGCCCGGTCTGCGCTCCGTCAGCAGCACGGTCATCCTGATCAGCGGCATCTGGACCTTCAACATGTTCCCGGTGATCTTCCTGCTCACCCGGGGCGGTCCCGGCGACGCCACCGAGATCCTGGTGACGTACGCCTATCGGCTCTCGTTCGTCGTGAGCCCCCGTGACTTCGCGGGATCCGCGGCCTGGGGCGTGATCATCCTCGTGCTGCTCTCACTCTTCGCGGTGGTCTACCGCCGTGCGCTCCGCAAGCAGGGAGAGGTGTGGTGACCTCCATGTCCACTTCACGTACCACGAAAGTGAAGGTCAGGCCGCGCGGCGAGCGCGGGCCGCTGGCCTCCGTGGGCCTGCACGTGACCCTGCTGATCGCCTCCGCGGTGGCGATCCTGCCCCCGCTGTGGCTGCTCATCACCTCGTTCAAGCCGCAGAGCGAGGCCTTCTCCACCGACCTGGTGAAGGACTTCACGCTCGGCAACTACGACCACGTCGTCAACGACACCGAGTTCCTGAGCTGGGTCGGCAACTCCCTGCTCGTCGTCGGACTCACCACGGTGATCGGCGTCTTCATCTCCGCGACCACCGGATACGCGGTCAGCCGCTTCAAGTTCCCGGGCATGCGCCCGCTGATGTGGCTGCTCCTGATCACCCAGATGTTCCCCGTCGCGGTGCTCATCGTGCCGCTCTACAACCTCCTCGCCAACCTGGGCCTGCTCAATCAGCCGATGGGCCTGGTCGTCACGTATCTGACGATCGCCGTGCCGTTCTGCGCCTGGATGATGAAGGGGTACTTCGACACCATCCCGGTGGAGATCGACGAGGCGGGGCGCGTCGACGGGCTCAACCCGTTCGGCACGTTCTGGCGGCTCATCATGCCGCTGGCCAAGCCCGGTCTCGCCGTCACCGGCTTCTACAGCTTCATCACCGGCTGGGCCGAAGTCGCGTACGCCTCCGCCTTCATGACGGGCGAGGAGAACCTCACCCTCGCGGGCGGTCTGCAGACCTTCGTCAACCAGTACACCAGCGACTGGGGCTCGCTGACGGCATCGGCCGTGATCGTCGCGGTCCCCGCGGCGGTGATCTTCGGCTTCGTCCAGCGGCACCTCGTGTCCGGGCTGACGGCCGGCGCGACGAAGTCCTGAAGGCGACCCCCTCGCACTCTCTACGCCATCTCTCCCGAACTCTCGATCTCAGGGAAGACATGACCCAGCATCTCGCTGCCCCCGCAGCACCCGCCTCCGGCACCCACGCGGACTGGTGGCGCGGCGCGGTGATCTACCAGGTCTATCCGCGCAGTTTCGCCGACGGCAACGGCGACGGAATGGGCGACCTGGCAGGCATCCGGGCCCGCCTTCCCCACCTCAGGGACCTCGGCGTCGACGCCGTCTGGCTCAGCCCCTTCTACTCGTCGCCGCAGGCCGACGCCGGCTACGACGTCGCCGACTACCGCGCGATCGACCCGATGTTCGGCAGCCTCCTCGACGCCGACGGACTCGTGCGCGACGCCCATGACCTGGGCCTGCGCATCATCGTCGACCTGGTGCCCAACCACTCCTCCGACCAGCACGACTGGTTCCAGCGGGCCCTGCGCGAAGGCCCCGGCTCGCCGCTGCGGGAGCGCTATCACTTCCGGCCCGGAAAGGGCGCCGACGGCTCCGAGCCGCCCAACGACTGGGAGTCCATCTTCGGCGGCCCCGCGTGGACGCGGGTCCCGGACGGCGAGTGGTACCTCCATCTCTTCGCGCCCGAGCAGCCCGACTTCAACTGGGAACACCCCGCCGTCCACGACGAGTTCCGCTCGATCCTGCGCTTCTGGCTCGACATGGGCGTCGACGGATTCCGTGTCGACGTCGCCCACGGCCTGGTCAAGGCCGAGGGGCTGCCGGACATCGGCACGGGCGACCAGCTCAAGCTGCTGGGCAACGACGTCATGCCGTTCTTCGACCAGGACGGCGTGCACGAGATCTACCGCAGCTGGCGCAAGGTGCTCGGCGAGTACGCCGGTGAGCGGATCCTGGTGGCGGAGGCGTGGACACCCACCGTCGAGCGCGCCGCCGCCTACGTCCGCCCGGACGAGATGCACCAGGCCTTCAACTTCCAGTATCTGGGCACCCATTGGGACGCCGCCGAACTGCGCGAGGTCATCGACGCCTCGCTCGCCGCCGTACGACCCGTCGGCGCCCCGGCCACCTGGGTGCTCTCCAACCACGACGTGACCCGGCACGCGACGCGGTTCGCCAATCCGCCGGGGCTCGGCACCCAGCTCCGTACCGCCGGCGACCGCGAGCTCGGCCTGCGGCGCGCCCGCGCGGCGACACTCCTGATGCTGGCCCTTCCCGGTTCCGCGTACGTTTATCAGGGCGAGGAACTGGGACTGCCCGACGTCACGGATCTCCCGGACGAGGTGCGCCAGGACCCCTCCTTCGTGCGGGCCAGCGGGCAGGACGGGTTCCGTGACGGGTGCCGGGTGCCGATCCCGTGGACCGTCGAGGGTTCCAGCCACGGCTTCGGCACGGGCGGCAGCTGGCTTCCGCAGCCCGCGGGCTGGGGCGAGCTGAGCGTCGAGGCGCAGACCGGCGACCCCACGTCGACCCTGGAGCTGTACCGCCGCGCCCTCGACGTGCGGCGTACGGAGCCGGGGCTCGGCGCGGGCGACTCGCTGGAGTGGCTCGACGCCCCCGAGGGAGTGCTCGCCTTCGCCCGCGAGGGCTTCGTGTGCACCGCGAACACCACGGGCGCGGCGGTGCGGATCCCGGCTCCGGGCCGGCCGCTGCTCGCCAACGCCGAGGTGGAGCTTGCGGACGGCAAGGTGGAACTGCCCGCCGACACCACCGTCTGGTGGGCGGTGTGACGTTCTCCCCGCCGCGGGGCGCCGATCGTGGCGTCCCGCGGCTCGCGGACATCGCGGCCCAGGCCGGGGTCAGCGAGGCCACCGCGAGCCGGGTGCTCAACGGGAAACCGGGCGTGGCGACCGCCACCCGGCGCCGGGTCCTCGCCGCGCTCGACGTCCTCGGATACGAGCGTCCGGTGCGTCTGAAACGGCACAGCGCGGGCCTGGTCGGCCTCGTCGTCCCGGAGTTGAGCAACCCGATCTTCCCCGCGTTCGCCCAGGTCATCGAGCAGGTCCTGTCCGGGCACGGCTATACGCCGATGCTGTGCACCCAGATGCCGGACGGCGCCAGCGAGGACGAGCTGGTCGAGCAGCTGGTGGAGCGCAGGGTCAGCGGCATCGTCTTCCTCTCGGGGCTGCACGCGGACCTCACGGCCGATCCGTCCCGGTATCTCGAACTGGCGGGCCGCGGCGTGCCGTTCGTGCTGATCAACGGCTTCAACGAGCACATCCCGGTGTCCTTCGTCTCGCCCGACGACCGGGCGGCGGCGCGGATGGCGGTGCGGCACCTGGTCGACCTGGGCCATGAGCGGATCGGTCTCGCGATCGGCCCCACCCGGTACGTCCCCTCGCTGCGGAAGTCGGAGGGGTTCACGGCCGCGCTGCACGAGTTGCTCGGCCTGGCACAGGGGGAGGCCGAGCAGCTCGTGCAGCGCACGCTGTTCACCGTCGAGGGCGGTCACGCGGCGGCCAGCGCCCTGCTCGACCAGGGCTGTACGGCGATGGTGTGCGGCAGCGACATGATGGCGCTCGGTGCCGTCCGTGCCGCACGGCAGCGTGGCCTCTCGGTGCCGGGGGACATCTCGGTGGTCGGCTTCGACGACTCGCCGCTGATCGCGTTCACGGACCCGCCGCTGACGACCGTGCGGCAGCCGGTCCAGGCGATGGCGAGCGCCGCGGTGGGCGCGCTGTTGGAGGAGATGCACGGAAACCCCGTGCAGCAGACGGAGTTCGTCTTCCAGCCCGAGCTGGTGGTGCGCGGCTCGACCGCGCAGTCGCGCCGCTGAACGGCAGCGTCCCGGTCCGAACAGGCGGGCGCGTGGGGCCCGTTGTCCGGGTCCCCCGACTGCTCGGACCGGAGACGTGGTTGAACGTAACATCGCCGCAATGACTTGCGTAAGGTCTTGCGGTCCATGAACCCCAGATATGCCGGGCCTGTGGCGAGTGTGTGCCCAGAGGGTTGACCGGGGTCGATGGGGGTCGTACGGTCTCGACCGAAAACGGCGTTGAAATATTTCTGCAACATCCTTCAACGGCCTTATGGGCACGGCGCGTTGCCGGACAAGGTCACCCCCACTCCCGCAGGAGGCCCTTCATGGCTGTCCGGAAGACCCGAATACGCAGACCGGTCGTGGGCACGGCGCTCGCCCTGGTGGCCGGTGTCGTCGCCGGCCCCACCCCGGCGCAGGCCGCCCCGCCCGGCGACAAGGACGTCACCGCCGTCCTCTTCGAGTGGAAGTACACCTCGGTGGCCGAGGAGTGCACAGACCGGCTCGGCCCCGACGGCTACGGCTACGTGCAGGTGTCCCCGCCCCAGGAACGTATCCAGGGCGACGCCTGGTGGGCCGCGTACCAGCCCGTCAGCTACAAGATCGGCAGCCGGCTCGGGGACCGTGCCGCGTTCAAGAACATGGTCGACACCTGCCACAAGGCGGGCGTCAAGGTCGTCGCCGATGCCGTGATCAACCACATGACCAACGCCTCCGGCACCGGCTCGGCGGGATCCGCCTTCACCAAGTACGACTACCCCGGCACGTACTCGGTCTTCGACATGGACAACTGCCAGGCGGACATCAGCAATTACCAGGACCGGTGGAACGTCCAGAACTGCGAACTGGGCGGGCTCGCCGACCTCGACACCGGCGAGGAGTACGTCCGGGGACGGATCGCGACGTACCTGAACGACCTTCTCTCCCTCGGCGTCGACGGCTTCCGCGTCGACGCCGCCAAGCACATCCCCGTGGACGACCTGAAGAACATCAAGTCCCGGCTGACGAACCCCGGCGTCCACTGGAAGCAGGAGACGATCTACGGGGCGGGCGAGGCGGTCTCGCCGAGCGAGTACACCGCGACCGGCGACGCGCAGGAGTTCCGCTACGGCTGGGACCTCAAGCGCGTCTTCAACAGCGAGAAGCTCGCCTACCTGAAGAACTTCGGCGAGGGCTGGGGCTATCTGCCGAGCGGTTCGTCCTCGGTCTTCGTCGCCAACCACGACACCGAACGGCACGGCCAGACCCTCAGCTACAAGGACGGCGCGGACTACACCCTCGCCCACGTCTTCATGCTCGCCCTGCCCTACGGCGCTCCGGACGTGCACTCCGGTTACGAGTTCAGCAGCAATGACGCCGGATCGCCGGGCGGCGGCCAGGTGAACGCCTGTTACACCGACGGCTGGAAGTGCCAGCACGCCTGGCCGGAGATCCGCAGCATGGTCGGATTCCGCAACACCGCGCGCGGCACCGCGATGACCGACTGGTGGGACAACGGCAACAACGCCATCGCGTTCGGCCGCGGCGGCAAGGCCTACGTGGTCATCAACCACGAGGGCGCCCCGGTCAGCCGGACCTTCCAGACCGCCCTCGCCGCAGGCAGCTACTGCGACGTCCAGAGCGGCAGGAGCGTCACCGTCGACGGCTCGGGCCGCTTCACCGCCACCGTCGCGTCGAACACGGCACTCGCCCTGCACACCGGCGCCAAGAGCTGCTGAGTGCCGTACCCCCCATACCGGCCGCCCGGCTCCTCCCCGCCGCCGGGCGGCCATGCTCCACATCACCCCGCACCACCTTCGTACCCCGTCAACTCCCGTCGTCCGCAAGGAGAACCTCCCTTGACCGGCTCCCCGCGCCGCACCGTCGTCACCACGGCCCTCGCCCTGCTCGCCGCGGTCGCGCCCCTCACCGTCTCGGCCGCCGCGGTGCCCCGCGCCCCGGCCGCCGCAGCAGACGCCGCCGCCGATCTCGACCTGACCAAGTCGAAGGCGCAGTGGATCGACCGCACCACCCTCGCCTGGGACGTCCAAGGGGACGCGGCGGAGCAGCAGTTGGTGTACTCGGCCGACGGGTGGCTCGCCGTGGCGGACGGGAAGCTCACCGGTGAGGCGCGGCGCATCCGTCTGACCCCGGCCGAAGGCGGCCTCACCGACGCCCAGAAGAAGAAGTACCCGCACCTGAAGAGCTACGCCGCCTTCACCGTCGACCCGCGTGACCGCGACCGGATCCGGCGCGCGCTCACCGGCCAGCTCGTGGCCACCCGCGGCGCCGCCGACGGCACCCTGCTCGGCGCCACCGGCGTACAGACGCAGGGCATCCTCGACGACCTGTACGGGGCTGCCGCCACCAAGGCGACCCTCGGCCCGCAGTTCCGCGACGGCCGTACGAAGCTCGCCGTCTGGGCGCCCACCGCGCAGTCCGTCGCGCTGGAACTCGACGGCAGGACGGTGCCGATGCGGCGTGACGACGCGAGCGGAGTCTGGTCCGTCACGGGCGCCAAGGGCTGGGCGGGCAAGCCTTATCGGTACGTCGTGAAGGTGTGGGCGCCCAGCGTCCAGAAGATCGTCACCAACAAGGTCACCGACCCCTACTCCACCGCGCTCACCGCCGACTCCCAGCGCAGCCTCGCCGTCGACCTGGATGACCCGAAGCTCGCCCCCGAGGGCTGGGAGCGGCTGAGGAAGCCGAAGGCGACGCCGCTGCGGGACGCCCAGATCCAGGAGCTGCACATCCGTGACTTCTCCGTCGAGGACCGCACGGCGAAGCATCCGGGCCAGTACCTGGCCTTCACGGACACGCGGTCCGACGGCATGAAGCACCTGCGGAAACTGGCGGACGCGGGCACGTCGTACGTCCATCTGCTGCCCGCCTTCGACATCGGCACCATCCCGGAGCGCACTGCCGAACAGGCCGCGCCCGACTGTGACTTGACGTCCTACGCCCCCGACTCCGAAGAGCAGCAGGCCTGCGTCGCGAAGACGGCCGGCGAGGACGCGTACAACTGGGGCTACGACCCGCTGCACTACACCGTGCCCGAGGGCAGCTACGCGAGCGACCCGGACGGCACCCGGCGCACGGTCGAGTTCCGGCGGATGGTCCAGGGACTCAACGGCTCGGGCCTTCGCACCGTGATGGACGTCGTCTACAACCACACCGTCGCCGCCGGTCAGGACGGCAAGTCTGTACTCGACAAGATCGTGCCCGGCTACTACCAGCGGCTCCTCGCCGACGGCACCGTCGCCGACTCCACGTGCTGCGCCAACACGGCGCCCGAGAACGCCATGATGGGCAAGCTCGTGGTCGACTCGCTGGTCACCTGGGCCAGGGAGTACAAGGTCGACGGCTTCCGCTTCGACCTCATGGGACACCACCCCAAGGCGAACATCCTGGCCGTGCGCAAGGCCCTCGACGCGCTGACCCCGAAGAAGGACGGCGTCGACGGGAAGGAGATCGTCCTCTACGGGGAGGGCTGGAACTTCGGCGAGATCGCCGACGGCGCCCGCTTCGAGCAGGCCACCCAGAAGAACATGGCGGGCACGGGCATCGCGACCTTCTCCGACCGGGGCCGCGACGCGGTGCGCGGCGGCGGCCCCTTCGACGAGGACCCGGGCGTCCAGGGCTTCGCCAGCGGTCTCTACACCGACCCCAACTCCTCGAAGGCGAACGGTACTCCGGCCGAGCAGAAGGCCCGTCTGCTGCACTACCAGGACCTGATCAAGGTGGCCCTGAGCGGCAATCTCGCCGGATACACCTTCACGGACTCGTCAGGGCGCCGCGTCAAGGGCTCGGACGTCGACTACAACGGCGCTCCGGCCGGTTACGCGGCGGCTCCCGGCGACGCCCTGTCCTACGCCGACGCGCACGACAACGAGACGCTGTACGACGCCCTCGCCTTCAAGCTCCCCACGGACACCACGCCCGCCGAGCGCTCCCGCATGCAGGTCCTCGCCATGGCCACCGCGACCCTCGCCCAGGGCCCCTCGCTCTCCCAGGCCGGCAGCGACCTGCTGCGCTCCAAGTCCCTGGACCGCAACTCCTACGACAGCGGCGACTGGTTCAACGCCCTGCACTGGGACTGCCGGGACGGCAACGGCTTCGGGCGCGGCCTGCCCCCTGCCGCCGACAACAAGGACAAGTGGCCAGACGGAAAGCCCCTGTTGACCTCCCCGTCGCTGACTCCCGGCTGCGCGGAGATCAACGGCGCCTCGGCCGCGTACCAGGACCTGGTGAAGCTGCGCGCGACCGAGCCCGCCTTCTCCCTGGCCACCGAGGGCGAGGTCCAGTCCCGGCTCGCCTTCCCGCTCTCGGGGACCTCCGCCGAGACACCCGGCGTGATCACGATGGAGCTGGGTGACCTCGTCGTCGTCTTCAACGCGACCCCGGAGGCACAGACACAGCGCGTCGCGGCGCACGAGGACACCGCGTACGCACTGCACCCCGTACAGGCGAAGGGTGCCGACCCCGTGGTCAAGTCGGCGTCGTACGAGCGGAGTTCGGGCACCTTCAGCGTCCCCGCACGGACGGTCGCCGTCTTCGGGCGCGGCTGAACGAGAGCGGACGCCTACGCCCGGCCACAAGGTTGATGCGGTGTCAGCCGCTCCAGGACCAGTCGGCGACCTCCGGAAGATCGGTGCCGTGCGCGCGGATCCAGGCGTGGTGCCGGGTGCGCGCGTCGGCCATCGACTGGCGGAACGGTGCCGCGCGTACGGCGAGGCCCGGTACGCGGTCGACGACGTCCATGACGAGCCGGTAGCGGTCGAGGTCGTTGCGGACGACCATGTCGAAGGGCGTGGTCGTCGTACCCGCCTCCTTGTAGCCGCGTACGTGCACATTGCCGTGTCCGGCGCGGCGGTACGCGAGACGGTGGATCAGCCAGGGGTAGCCGTGATAGGCGAAGATCACCGGCTTGTCCCGGGTGAACAGCGCGTCGTACTCGAAGTCGGCCATCCCGTGCGGGTGTTCCTCGCGGGGGAGCAGCCGGGCGATGTCCACGACGTTGACGACGCGTACGGCGATGTCGGGCAGCTGCTCGCGCAACAGGCCTGCCGCCGCGAGGACTTCCTGGGTGGGGACGTCACCGGCGCAGGCAAGCACCACGTCCGGCTCGCGACCGTCGCTCTCCGACCCGGCCCACTCCCAGACGCCGGCCCCGCGTGCACAGTGCGCACGGGCCTGGTCGAGGGAGAGCCAGTCGAAGCAGGGCTGTTTGCCCGCCACGACGACGTTGACGTAGTCGCGGCTGTGCATGACGTGTTCGGCGACGGAGAGCAGGGTGTTGGCGTCCGGCGGGAGGTAGACGCGGACGACTTCGGGGCTCTTGTTGAGTACGTGGTCGACGAAGCCGGGGTCCTGGTGCGAGAAGCCGTTGTGGTCCTGGCGCCAGACGTGCGAGGTGAGCAGGTAGTTGAGGGACGGGACGGGCGTCCGCCAGGTGAGCGAGCGCGCGGTCTTGAGCCATTTGATGTGCTGGTTGACCATCGAGTCGACGATGTGGACGAACGCCTCGTAGCAGGAGAAGAGACCGTGCCGGCCGGTGAGGGTGTAGCCCTCCAGCCAGCCCTGGCAGGTGTGTTCGGAGAGGATCTCCATGACGCGTCCGTGGCCGGAGAGATGCTCGTCGGTGTCGAGGACTCCCGCCTGCCAGGCCTTGCCGGTGACGTCGAAGAGCGCGCCGAGCCGGTTGGACTCGGTCTCGTCGGGGCCCACGACGCGGAAGTCCCGCCGCTCGGCCGTCTCCGCCATGATCCGGGCGAGCAGACCGCCGAGGACCCGCGTCGGTTCGTGCAGGGTGGCGCCGGGTTTGTCGACGGGGACGGCGAAGTGTTCCAGGGGGACGGTCGGCAGCTTGCGGGTGAGCAGGCCGCCGTTGGTGTGCGGGTTCGCCCCGAGCCGGCGGCGGCCCGCGGGGACACAGTCCAGGACCTGCGGGGTGGGACGGCCGTGCTCGTCGAAGAGTTCGTGCGGGCGGTACGAGCGCAGCCAGGCCTCCAACTGGGCCAGGTGGTCCGGGTCTTCGCGTACGGCGGCGAGCGGCACCTGATGGGAACGCCAGGTCCCCTCCACCGGCTGCCCGTCCACGGCCGCGGGGCCGGTCCAGCCCTTCGGGGTGCGCAGCACGATGACCGGCCAGCGCGCCCGGCCGCGCGCGCCGCCGCCGCGGGCGGTGCGCTGGATGGCAGAGATGCGGTCGAGTGCCTGGTCCATGGCCTTGGCCATCGCCTGGTGCACCTTGCGGGGGTCGTCGCCGCTCACGTGCAGCGGTTCGTGGCCGTATCCCTGGAGCAGGGAGTCCAGTTCGGCCTCGGGCAGCCGGGCGAGGACGGTCGGGTTGGCGATCTTGTAGCCGTTGAGATGGAGGATCGGCAGGACCGCGCCGTCGTGCACCGGGTCGAGGAACTTGTCGGAGTGCCAGGAGGCGGCCAGCGGTCCCGTCTCCGCCTCGCCGTCGCCGACGACACAGGCGACGAGCAGGTCCGGGTTGTCGAAGGCGGCTCCGTAGGCGTGCGCGAGGGAGTAGCCGAGCTCGCCGCCCTCGTGGATCGAGCCGGGCGTCTCGGGCGCCACATGGCTGGGCACGCCGCCGGGGAACGAGAACTGGCGGAACAGCTTCGCCATGCCCTGCGCGTCCCGCGTGATGTCGGGATACGCCTGGGTGTACGAGCCCTCCAGCCAGGAGTTGGCGACCACGGCGGGCCCGCCGTGGCCCGGCCCCCACACGCACAGCGCGTCGAGATCGCGCTCCTTGACGACGCGGTTGAGGTGGGTGTGGACGAGGTTCAGGCCGGGTGAGGTGCCCCAGTGGCCGAGCAGCCGGGGCTTGATGTGCTCCGGCCGCAGCGGCTCGGTCAGGAGCGGGTTGTCGAGCAGATAGATCTGGCCGACGGCCAGATAGTTCGCCGCGCGCCAGTGGGCGTCCAGGGCCGCGGGGCGTACGTGTGCCACGGTGCCTCCTCGATGCGATGGCTGAGCTGCCGGCTGTGGCGCCCGAGCTGCTCGCTGTGGCGCCTATGCGATCGTCAGCACGACCCGCACCGGCTCGGCGGCGGCGCCCCGGCCGGGCGGACCGACCCGGACGGTGGCCACGGCCGTACCGGACGGCCCCATCAGGGGGTCCGCCCGGCACGTGAGGGTGTACGCGCCCGCGATGGGCGCGCCGAGGGAGAACCGCCCCTCGGTGTCCGTCACGGCGGCGATGTCCGGCAGCGGCGCGGGCCCGTCCGTGAACAGGACGTGTGCACCGGCCACCGGCGCGCCATCGGCGTCCTGGACGACGCCGGCGATCTGCACTGCCGAATCGCTGCCGCTCATGGGGTCTGGCTCACGCCTTCCACGCCACGTAGTTGTTGAAGACCGGGGTGGTGAACCTGGTGCCCGAGTTCACCCGCGAGCCGCCGTAGGCGTGGATGGCGAAGCCATAGCGGCCGGTGCTGTCGATGCGGTAGACGGAGCTGCCGCTCTGACCGCCGGCGGTGTCGATGTCGTAGTACACCTTGCGGGGTGCGACCGAGTCGATGCCGCGCGCCGCGTACCACTGCGTCCCGGACGGCTTGTCGCCCGGATAGCCGGAGATGTTGCCGGTGGTCTTGAGCAGGTCCGAGTCCGACCATACGCCGAAGCCGAACCAGCCCGTGGTGGAGCCGATGTTGGACGGTGTGATGATGGCGCCGTAGTCGAAGTTCTCGTCGCCGTTCTCCGTCCAGCCGACCACGGAGCGGAAGCTCGTGCAAGTGATGCTGCCGTACGGCAGGGAGGCGCCGTTGCGGCCCGGCATGACCTGGATGCTCTTCACCCAGCCGTCGCGGCCCGCGACTCCGCTGCCCTTGATGTAGACCACGTGCCCCGCGGTGGCCAGGGTGTGCGGACCGAGCAGCCAGCCGGTGCCCTGGTAGAGCGCGTTGTCGCGGGCGGTGATCAGCAGGTAGCAGTGGACGCGCCACGGGTACACGCTGGTGTTGGTGATCTGTACGCGGTCATCGGGGCCGTGCACTGTCTCCGGGGCCGCGGGCGGCGGGCCGAACGAGGCCTCGCCGATGTCGGGCAGCGTCGCGGTCGGGGCCGTCCAGGACTCCGGTGCGAAGTGTTCCGGGCGCCGGTAGCCCTCGACGTGCTCCTGGCCCTCGCCCGTCGAGTGCTGGACCTCGCCCTGCGTCCCCTCGGACGGGGCCTGCAGGACGGCTTCCTGCTCAGGGGCCAGGGATACCGCACCGTCTGCCGGTTCGTTCGTCACTGCGGTGTGTGGATCTTGCGCCATTCTGGATCACCCGGCCTCTCTCAGAGCTGCGATGTGATGCCTTTCCGGACGCCGCGGCCGCAACGTTTGGGGTAATGCCCCTTCTACTGCCGCCTGACAAGTGCCGCAATGAGCCTTTTGCGCCGACCAGTTGAGGGTGCCGGGAGGCGGGCCCGGAGCCCGGATCGACGGTGCCCCACCTCCCGTCCGGCACACGGCGCACGGCCGCCTCCGGGCCCCCACACGATCGGCCGCGACCGCACCCCCGAAGTCACCGCACCCCCGGCAACCCGGCGCACACCGCCCCGCCTCCCGCGTCCGCTCGCCCCACGCCCCGGCACCCACGCCCCGCGCGCCGTCGACAGAACCGGGCGTGATGCCCGAAATCACGCCGACCGGCTTGCTACGTTGACGCGTATGTACGCGACGCGGGTCTCCCGCCACGTGAATGCCCCGCGCCCCGCGGTCTACCGGGCACTGGTCGACGCGGAGGCGATCGCGCGCTGGCGGGTGCCGACCGGCATGACCGGCCACGTGCACGTGTTCGAGGCCCGCGAGGGAGGGGAGTTCCGCGTCTCGCTGACGTACGACGCGTCCGACGACGCGTCGTACGGCGCGGGAAAGTCGTCCTCGCACACCGACACGTACCAAGGCCGTTTCGCCCGTCTCGTGCCCGACCGCGAGGTGGTCGAGGTCTTCGCGTTCGAGACCGCGGATGCCGAGCTGCGCGGCACCATGACGATGACGACGACACTCACCGACGGCCCGGACGGCGGCACGGACGTATTGATCGTGCACGAGGGGCTTCCCGACGCCATCCCGGCGGCCGACAACGAGACGGGTACGCGGATGGCCCTCGCCCATCTCGCCCGGCTCGTCGAGGGCGGCGAACTTCCTTAGCCCGCCCCGCGAACTTCTTCAGCCCGTCCCGCGAGCCGAGCGTGCCGCCGCCAGTGCCGCCGCCAGCGCCACGGCGCAGAGCAGTGCCAGGGCGGGTGCCAGCGCGGCGGGGGTGCCATGGCGGAGCTGGAGCAGGGCGCCCGTCAGCGCTCCGGTGAACATCGCGAGGACGGACGCGGTTCTGCGCAGCGTCGCGGGGCCGGGGCGGTCGGCGGCCAGGCCGGTCAGGGTGCGGGTGAGGACGGTCGTGGTCAGGTCGGCGACGGCGAGCCGGTGGACCACGGCGTTCTGCAGGCCCATGCCGAGCGCCAGGAGCACGATCAGCACATGCCGGACGTCGTCGGCGAGGCCGGTCAGGAGCGCCGCCGCCACCAGCACGGCGTGCGCGGCGACGAGCAGCGCGAACAGCGGCTCACGGCGCGCGACCCGTGGCGCGATCCGCCCGCCCGCCCACGCGCCCGCCACGAACGCGCCGAGCGCGAGCAGCGACGCCGTGGCGGACAGCTGGGTGTCACCCGCCAGCGCGAAGCCCAGGAAGACCACGTTCCCGGTCATGTTGGCGACGAAGACGTGGTCGAGACCGAGGAAGCTGGCGGCGTCCACGAGCCCGGTGACGAACGTCAGCAGGAGGAGCAGCGCGGGCAGTTCGCCGTGCCGCTCCGGATCCTCGGGGAAGAGCCGGGCGGAGGCCCGGCCGAGCGGTGTTCCCCGACGGGGCGTCAGCGTTCCGTCCCCTGCCCGAGGGTGCCCGCGCGACGCTCCCAGCCGACCTTCCCGAGGGGTACCTCGCCGTGGCAGGAGGCCCACACCTCGTCGCCGTTGCGCAGGTGGACCTCGACCGTCCCGACGAACAGCTCCGGCAGATTCACCTCTGTGGTCACCGGGTCGCTCGCGTCGCGCAGCGTGCCGGCGGTGGCCGCGACCTGCTGCTGCCCGGAGGGGACGGTGACGGACACGTAGTACGTCGTGTTCCGGGTCGCGCTGTCGGCGGTGCCCCGCACCAGACAGCCGCCCGCGCCGGCCGAGTACGTCGTGTCGTCCGCGGCGGCGACCGCGGCCTGCGAGGGGGCGAGGGCGGCGAGGCCGCTGAGGGCGAGCGCGGCGCAGGCCGCGGCGAGGGGGCGGTGAGGTCGCACGGTGGTTCTCCTGTCGCAGTGATCGTGACCGGGACACCGTTACCGGACGTGCCCCCGAATCCCCGCGCTCCCGCGACCGTTCGCACCGACAACGACCCGAAAGGGCAGCCCTCACCCCCCTGAACGGAGGTCAGGCCGCCGTCACTTGGGCGACCTGAGGCGACGGGCGACGGCTCCCGGCGGGTGGTCCGGCCGGGAGCCGCCGTACTACGTCAGGGTGCGTTCGCCTGTCGGCCCTCCTTCGATGCCGCCGCGCTGCACACGAGGCCCAGCAGGACGGTGAGACCGCCGATGATCACGTTGGTGAGGATGACTCCGGTGTCGGGGCTGTCGCCGACGACCCACGGCGAGACGATCATCCACACGCCCATGGCGCACATGGCCCAGCTCAGGCTGTACATCCTGGCCGGAGTGACGGTGAAGCCGATCCCCAGCAGGCCGATCGCGATACCCATGATCAGGTTGTGCGTCGCGAGGGTGGGCTGGTTGGCGGCGAAGTGGACCGTCCAGGGGGATATGGCACAGAAGAGGCCCGTGAGGAACACGGGTCCGTCAACGAGCGCCACATCGTGACCGCCGAGAACGCGGGCGTACCGGTCCCGCATCTCGGATACATCGGGGTGAGAGGTGATGTCACCCCTGTGTGAGACGTCGGCCATGAGACTCGTCTCCTCTGATTCGAGCAGGCCTGACCAGATGGCGCGGCATAGGCGCCACGCATATCCATATTGCGCTTATTTTTTCTTTATGTGTAGTGGTGGCCCCGGGGAGGCCTCCTGCGCGGTGGTGGCTTCCGCGGCGCCCGTATGGGCCACCAGAACGCGCCGAGCCCCGGCCGCACCGCTGGAATGGACGAATGACCGCGCCCCCGGACGACTGCCTCGCGCGCAACGAGTGGATCTGCGGCCAATATCTGAGCACCCGCCGCCAGATCATCCTCGACGCGGTCGTCCAGCACCTTGAGCTGACGGCACTCTCCATCGCCATCGCGCTGGTCGTCGCCGTACCGCTCGCCGTCCTCGCCCGCCGCTGGTCGCTCACGGCGGGCCCGGTGCTCGCGCTCACCACGGTCCTCTACACGATTCCCTCGCTCGCGATGTTCTCGCTGCTGCTCCCCGTGTACGGCCTGTCCGCTTCCCTCGTCGTCGCCGGACTCGTCCTGTACTCGCTGACGCTGCTCGTCCGCAACATCCTCGCCGGCCTGCGCGCCGTCCCCGAGGACACCCGGCAGGCCGCCCGCGGCATGGGCTACGGACCGGTCCGGCTGCTGCTCACCGTCGAACTCCCGCTCGCCCTGCCCGCCGCGATGGCGGGACTGCGGATCGCCACCGTCTCGGCGGTCTCCCTCGTCACGGTCGGCGCGATCGTCGGCTTCGGCGGGCTCGGCAACCTCATCTACTCCGGCATGAACACGTACTTCAAGGCGCAGGTCCTCACCGCGTCCGTGCTGTGTGTGGTCATCGCCGTCGCCGCCGACCTGCTGCTGCTCGGCGTACAACGGATCCTCACTCCCTGGACACGGGCGGCCCGCTCATGAACACCCTCAGCGATGCCTGGCAGTGGCTCACCGACGCGGCGCACTGGTCCGGAGACGACGGCATCTGGCACCGCCTCACCCAGCATCTCGTCCTCACGGTCGTCTGCCTGCTGATCAGCTGTCTGATCGCGCTGCCCGTCGCCCTCGTCCTCGGCCACCTCGGCAAGGGCGGGGCGCTCGCGGTGAACATCTCCAACGTCGGCCGCGCCGTACCCACCTTCGCCGTCCTCGTCCTGCTGCTCCTGACCCCGCTTGGCCGCTGGGGCGAGGGACCCACTGTCGTGGCGCTCGTGCTGTTCGCCGTGCCGCCGCTGCTCACCAACGCGTACGTCGGCATGCGCGGCGTCGACCGCAGCGTCGTCCAGGCCGCGCGGGGCATGGGCATGACGGGACGGCAGATGCTGTGGCGCGTGGAGCTGCCGCTCGCGATGCCGCTGGTGCTCAGTGGCGTACGCATCGCCGCCGTGCAGCTCGTCGCCACCGCGACCATCGCGGCGCTCGCCGGAGGCGGAGGCCTCGGCCGGATCATCACGGCGGGCTTCAACCTCGCGAGCACACCGCAGGTGGTGGCGGGCGCCGTCCTCGTCGCCGTGTTCGCGCTCGTCGTCGAGGGACTCTTCGAGATCGGCGAACGGCTGGCGCCCGCATGGGCCCGGGGCAAGGGGCGAGCGGGATGAGGCGGCGCACGGCCTCGGGCCTCATGGCCGCCCTGGCGCTGCTCCTGTCCGGCTGCGTCTCGGGACCGTCCCTGGAGAACCAGGGCGAGGTCACCGCGCCGCCCGGCGACAGCCGCCACCTGGTCGTCGGCTCGGCGGGATTCACCGAGAGCGACCTGCTGGCCCAGATGTACTCCCTGCTCCTGAAGAAGGCCGGATACGGCGCCGAGATCCTCTCCGTGGCCAACCGCGAGCTCTATGAACCCGCCCTGGAATCCGGGCAGATCGACGTCGTCCCCGAGTACGCGGCGACGTTCGCGGACTGGCTCAACGCCAAGAAGAACGGCGCCGACGCGAAGCCCGTCGGCTCGCCCGACCTCGACACCACCATGCGGGCCCTGCGCGACCTCGCGACACCCCGCGGCCTCACCGTCCTGCCGCCCGGCCGGGCGGTCGACCAGAACGCCTTCGCGGTCACCGCCTCCTTCGCCCGGCAGCACGGCCTCAAGACCCTCAGCGACCTCGGCAGGTCCCGCCTTCCGGTGCGGCTCGCCGCGGGCGACGAATGCGTGCAACGCCCGTACTGCGAACCGGGACTGAAGAAGGTCTACGGCATCGACATCACCGGCGTCGACCCGAAGGGCGTCGGCACCACCCAGGCCAAGAAGGCCGTGCAGAGCGGCCAGGACCAGATGGTCCTGACGACATCGACGGACGCCACCCTCGACGACTTCGGCCTCGTCCTCCTGAAGGACGACAAGAACCTCCAGAACGCCGACTACATCGTCCCGGTCGTCAACCGCTCCCGCGCCGGCAGCGAGGGCGTCGCGAAGGCGCTCGGCCGGCTGAACTCCGTCCTGACGACGGCGGACCTGGCGTCCATGAACGAACAGGTGGACAGCTGGCGCAGACTCCCGCAGGACGTGGCGCGGACGTACCTGGAGGAGAAGGGCCTGCTGTGACCGCCGATCTCGCCGCCCCGGCTACGCGTCCGCCACCGAGTCGAACTCCACCTGGTCCCGCGGCACGCCCTGCGCGTCCGCGTCGACCGAGCGGCGCAGCGCCTCATGCAGCTTCGCCGGAGTCAGCACGCCGAGGAAGCGGGCCCCTTCGAGGACCGCCACCCAGCCCGCGTCGTGCTGCAGCATCACGCCGAAGGCCTGCTTCAGCGGGGCGCCGACCGGGACCCAGGCGTTCATCCGGTGGGCGAGGTCGCCGACCCTGCCGTCCTGCCCGGCCAGCGACACCTCGTCGACGCCGACCCAGCCGTGCAGATCACCGTGCTCGTCCAGGACGACGGCCCAGCGCTCGCCCTGGTCGCGCAGCCGCGCGGCGGCCTGCGCGGCGGGCTCGTCGAGCCGGGCCACCGACGGCTGCTCCAGGTCGTCGGCCTGGATCTCCGTGACCGAGAGCCGCTTCAGGCCCCGGTCGGCGCCCACGAACCCGGCGACGTACGGCGTGGCGGGAGTGCCGAGCACCGCCCCGGGGGTGTCGAACTGCTCGATGCGCCCCTGCCCGTACACCGCGATCCGGTCGCCGAGCCTGACCGCCTCCTCGATGTCGTGCGTGACCAGCAGGACCGTCTTGCGGACGGTCGCCTGCATCCGCAGGAACTCGTCCTGCAACTGCTCCCGCACCACCGGGTCGACCGCCCCGAACGGCTCGTCCATGAGGAGGACGGGCGGATCGGCCGCCAACGCCCTGGCCACGCCCACGCGCTGGCGCTGACCGCCCGACAGCTGCTCGGGATAGCGCGAGCCGTACGTCTTCGGGTCGAGGCCCACCAGGTCGAGCAGCTCCGCCGCCCGTGCCCTGGCCCGGCCCTTCTTCCAGCCGATCAGCGCGGGCACCGTCGCCGTGTTGTCGAGGATCGTGCGGTGCGGGAAGAGACCCACCTGCTGGATGACGTACCCGATGCGGCGGCGCAGCCGCACCGGGTCGACGTCCGCGATGTTCTCGTCGTTCACGAAGATGCGGCCCGCGGTCGGTTCGATGAGCCGGTTCACCATCATCATCGTGGTCGTCTTGCCGCAGCCGGACGGGCCGACGAGCGTGACCAGTTCGCCCTCGCCGACCTCGAAGGAGAGGTCGTCCACGGCCATCGTGCCGTCCGGATAGCGCTTGGACACCTGCTCGAACCGGATCATGCCCTCACGCTAACCGCGCCCCTCACACTCCGCTCACCAGCACCACCTCCAGGGTGCGCGGACCGTGCACGCCCTCCACCCGGTCCAGTTCGATGTCGCTGGTCGCGGACGGTCCGGAGATCCACGTCAGCGGGCGGGCGGGGTCGAGCCGTTCGAGTGCCAGCGGCACGGAGCCGACCACCTGGTCGGGGACGCGGATGACGCAGATGTGGTGGTCGGGTACGAGCGTGATGCGCCGTCGGCCCTGGTCCGGGCTGCCGTCGAGCACGATGGTCCCCGTCTCGGCGACGGCGACCGCGCAGCCGGTGACGACACTGTCCACCGCGCCGAGTTCCGCGGCGGTGTGCGCGGCCAGATCCCCGACGCGGTCCGGACCGCCGGAGGGCAGCCAGCCGGCCGGCAGCGCGGGCGGCACGAGCACGCTGCGCGAGCCGCGCTCGGCGAGCAGCCGCCCGAGCAGTTCCGGCAGCTCTTCGGCGTCCGCTCGGTGCACGATCGCCCGGTAGTCCGCGAGGTTCTCGGCGAGCAGGTCGACGGTCTGCCCGGTGGTGCGGTCGCCGTGCTCCCGCAGATACGGGCGCTCGATCGGACCGTCCTCCTTCGGTACGTCGGCGAGGGCGCGCCGCACCCGGCCCAGGACCAGATCCCTGCTGCTCACTTGCCGCTCCTCCGTGCCGTGCCGCCGTTCGTCCGCTGCCACCAGTCGCGGAAGGGCTCCGCCGGCACCTTCGGTACGTCCCGTGTCGCGCTCCACGCCCGTCCGGGGCCGGGCAGCGCGCGGGGGTGGACGCGGCGGGTGCGCGAGGCGAGCCGCTGGCCCGCGCGCAGGGCCCCCGGCCGGCCGAACGCCCAGCCCGCGGCGCGCATCGCGGCCCGCTCGGCGGCGTGTCCCTTCGCGGGCCGCAGGGTCACCTTGGTGCCGTTCCTGACCGCCTCGCCGCCCTGCACGACCCGCTCGCGGAGGTGGACGAGGACTTCGGGGATGTCGATGGCGACGGGGCACACTTCGTAGCAGGCGCCGCACAGGGACGAGGCGTAGGGCAGCGACGCGTCGATCTCGCTCTGGGTGCCGCGGAGTTGGGGGCTGAGGATGGCGCCGATGGGGCCGGGGTAGACCGAGCCGTAGGCGTGGCCCCCGGCGCGTTCGTAGACGGGGCAGACGTTGAGGCAGGCCGAGCAGCGGATGCAGCGCAGGGCCTGGCGGCCGACCTCGTCGGCGAGGGTGTCGGTGCGGCCGTTGTCGAGCAGGACGAGGTGGAAGGTCCGTGGGCCGTCGGCCGTCTCGGAGTCCGTCGTGCCGGTCCACATGGACGTGTACGGGTTCATCCGCTCGGCGGTGGAGGAGCGGGGCAGGGTCTGCAGGAAGACCTCCAGGTCCTGCCAGGCCGGGACGGTCTTCTCGATGCCGACGACCGAGATCAGCGTCTCGGGCAGGGTGAGGCACATGCGGCCGTTGCCCTCGGACTCGACGACGACGAGCGTGCCGGTCTCGGCGACCATGAAGTTCGCCCCGGAGATGCCGACCTTGGCGCGCAGGAATTTCTCCCGCAGGTGCAGCCGGGCGGCCTCGGCGAGTTCGGCGGGGGTGTCGGTCAGGCCGTCCGGCGCCGGGCGGCCCCACTCGCTCATCTCCTTGGCGAAGATGTCGCGGATCTCGCCGCGGTTGCGGTGGATGGCGGGGACGAGGATGTGGGAGGGGCGGTCCTTGCCGAGCTGCACGATGAGTTCGGCGAGGTCGGTCTCGTAGGCGTGGATCCCGGCCGCTTCGAGGGCTTCGTTGAGGCCGATCTCCTGGGTGGCCATGGACTTGACCTTGACGACCTCGGTTTCGCCGGTGGCCTTGACCAGTTCGGTGACGATGCGGTTCGCCTCGTCGGCATCCGCCGCCCAGTGCACGATGCCGCCCGCGGCGGTCACCGACTCCTCCAACTGGACCAGATACCGGTCGAGATGGCGCAGCGTGTGGTCCTTGATCCGCTTGCCCGCCTCGCGGAGCTCCGCCCAGTCGTCGAGCTCGGCGACGGCCTTGGCGCGCTTGTCGCGGATGGTGTGCGTGGCATGCCGCAGATTGGCGCGCAGGGTCTGATTGCCGACGGCCTCGCGCGCGGCCCGGGGGAAGGCGGGCATGCCCACGAACGTTCCGCTCATGCCAGGGGCTCCTCTTCGGTGCTCGCCAGGATCTCCGCGATATGGATCGGCCGCATGCCGCTTCTGAGGCGGGTCATCGTCCCCCCGATGTGCATCAGGCAGGAGTTGTCCGCCGCGCAGAGCACATCGGCGCCGGTCGACTCGGCGCTGCGGACCTTGTCCGTGCCCATCGCCGCCGAGACGTCGGAGTTCTTCATCGCGAAGGTGCCGCCGAAGCCGCAGCACTCCTCGGCGCCCGGCAGCTCCCGCAGCTCAAGCCCCTTCACCGACCTGAGCAGCCGGGCCGGCCGGTCACCGAGGCCGAGCGAGCGCAGGCCGTGGCAGGTCGGGTGGTACGTCACCGTGTGCGGGTAGTACGCCCCGACGTCCGTCACGCCGAGGACGTCCACCAGGAACTCCGTCAGCTCGTACGTCTTCGGCACGACGGGAGCCAGCGCCGTCGCGAGCCCGTCGCCCCGCCCCTCGGCCCGCGCCCGCTCTCCCATCCGGGGATACAGCTCACGGACCATCGCCCCGCACGAACCGGACGGCGTCACGATCGCGTCGTACCCACCGTCCCCATCGCCACCGAAGACATCGGAGAAATGACGGGCGAGCGGCTCCGCCTGATGGCGATAGCCGGTGTTGTAGTGCGCCTGCCCGCAGCAGGTCTGCGCCAGCGGGAAATCGACCTCAACTCCCAGCCTGGTCAGCAGTTTCACCACCGCACGGCCCGTGTCCGGATACAGCGTGTCGTTGACACACGTCAGGAACAGGGCGACACGCATCGCGGGTTCCTCCTCGTCGATCATCGGATGGATGCAGCGTATGCGCTCCGCTCGCGTTACGGGAGACAGTGCGGGGCCGCAGTGTTCACCCCGTCATGCCGCTCATGCCCCCCATCCGGCCTGCTCGCCGCCGACCCGGTCCTTGACGATCTGCTCCTGCCATCCTGACCGGTGATACGCCGCGACGGGATCAGGGGCGAGCCCCGACTCCGCCCTGACTTCCGCCAGTAGGGGGCGCACATCGGTGTTGTACGCGTCCATCAGCACCGCGTTGGCCGCCAGCACATCACCCGTGCGCTGTGCCTCGGCCAGCGCGTCCGCGTCGACGAGGAGCGCCTTCGCCGTGGCCTCCTGCACGTTCATCACCGAGCGGATGATCGCCGGGATCTTCGCCTCGATGTTGTGGCACTGGTCGAGCATGAAGGCGACGTCGGAGCCGAGGCCGCCGCCGCGGACGACCTCGTACATGATCCGGAAGAGCTGGAAGGGGTCCGCGGCGCCCACCATCAGGTCGTCGTCCGCGTAGAAGCGCGAGTTGAAGTCGAAGCCGCCGAGCTTCTGCTCCCGCAGCAGGGTGGCCACAATGAACTCGATGTTGGTGCCGGGGGCGTGGTGGCCGGTGTCGACGACGACCCGCGCCTTCGGGCCGAGCTTCAGGCAGTGCGCGTACGCCGTGCCCCAGTCGGGGATGTCGGTCGCATAGAAGGCCGGCTCGAAGAACTTGTACTCGATGAGCATGCGCTGGTCGTCGCCCAGCCGTTCATAGACGGTCCCCAGGGCCTGTGAAAGGCGGTCCTGGCGGGCGCGGATGTCGTCCTGGCCGGGGTAGTTGGTGCCGTCGGAGAACCACAGCTTGAGGTCGCGCGAGCCCGTGGCGTCCATGATGTCCACGCACTCCAGGAGGTGACCGACCGCCTTGCGGCGCACCGCCGGGTCGGGATTGGTGACCGAGCCAAGCCGGTAGTCGTCGTCCTGGAAGACGTTGGAGTTGATCGCGCCGAGCCCGAGGCCCCGCTCGGCGGCGTACGCGGCGAGGGCCGGGTAGTCGTCGACCCGGTCCCAGGGGATGTGCAGGGCCACCGTGGGGGCCACGCCCGTGTGGGCGTGGACGCGCGCGGCGTCGTCCAGTTTCTCGCGGGTCGTGCGGGGGACGCCTGGCTGCGCGAAGACCTTGAAGCGCGTGCCGGAGTTGCCGTACGCCCAGGACGGTGTCTCCAGGGCCTGGGTGGTGAGTGCCGCCTTGACGGCTTCCTTGCTGGTACCGGCGGTCATCGCGCAGCCTTCCGACTTCGGTCGAGATGTCGAGATATCGAGATGCAGAGATGTCGAGATGGGTGGTCAGCTGACTCAGTTGGGTCAGTTGGATCGGTTGGGTCAGCTGGAGAATCGGTGCGTCCCGGAGGGCGCGGCGAAGACGGCGCAGCCGTCCTCCATCCGCAGGAACTCCGCGGTCTCGTGGGTCACCTGAGATCGCCTGGCGGCCGGGATCCACACCTCCGCCGTGGTGTTGGCGGGGAGCGTGAGCGTGAGCCGGAAGCCCTCGGAGTCCGTCTTCCAGTGGGTGGCGATCGGGCCGTAGAGCGCGTCGAAGCGGCCCTCCGCCTCGGTCACCCCGGCGCCGGGACGCGGCCGGACCAAGACCTTCCGGAAGCCCGGCTCGGCCGGGGCGATGCCCGCGATGTTCGCGTACATCCACTCGCCCACCGAGCCGTAGGCGTAGTGGTTGAAGGAGTTCATGCCGGCGTCCTGGAAGCTGCCGTCCGGCTTGATGGAGTCCCAGCGCTCCCACATCGTGGTCGCGCCCTTGTCGATCTGGTAGCCCCAGCTGGGGAAGGAGCGCTGGGCGAGCAGCCGGTGGGCGACGTCCGCGTGGCCGGTGGCGGTGAGCACGGGGAGCAGGCGCGGCGTACCGAGGAAGCCCGTCGACAGGTGCCATCCCTTGGACTTGACGAGCTCCACGAGGCGGGCGGCCGCCGGTGCGCGGTCGCCGTCGGCGAGCAGGTCCATCGACAGGGCCAGGACGTACGCGGTCTGCGTGTCGCCCTTCACCCGGCCGCCGCCCGTCACGTACGCCGCGCGGAAGGCGTCCCGGACGCCGCCGAACAGCTTCGTGTACGGCGCCGGATCCTTGCCCAGCGCCTCGGCGACCCGCGCGACCAGGTCGGCGCTGTGCGCGAAGTAGGCGGTGCCGATGACGTCCTTGGGGGTCTCGTCCTGGATGTTGAGCCAGTCTCCGTAGCCCTCGGCGGGGCGCAGATAGCCGCTGCTGTGCTTCTCCAGGTAATCGAGCCACTTCAGCATCGACGACCAGGACTGTTCGAGTACGCGCTTGTCCCCGTAGGCCTGGTACAGCGCCCAAGGGACGGTGACCCCGGCGTCGCCCCAGCCCGCCACGCCCATGCCGACCGGGCCGATGTACGGAGCCACGTCCGTGAAGGCGCCGTCCGCGGACTGGCCGTCGCGCAGGTCGTCGAGCCACTTCGTGAGGAAGCGGGCCGACTCCATCGTGTAGGCGGCGGTCGGCGCGAAGACGTTGATGTCGCCGGTCCAGCCGAGGCGCTCGTCGCGCGCGGGGGTGTCGGTGGGGATGGAGAGGAAGTTGCCGCGCTGCCCCCAAGTGATGTTGCTGTGCAACTGGTTGAGCATGGGGATGTTCGTCTTGAAGTCCATCGTGAACGGCGCCGACGTGTGGATCACGCGGCCCACGACCGCCTCGCGCGGGGGCGTCCCCGGATAGCCCGTGACCTCTACGTAGCGGAAGCCGTGGAAGGTGAAGCGCGGCTCGTACGTCTCCGTGCCGGTGCCCTTGAGCGTGTAGGTGTCCGTGGCCCGCGCGGTGCGCAGATTCGCCGTGTAGAGGGTGCCGTCGGGGTTGAGGACCTCCGCGTGCCGCAGCCGGACCGTCGTACCGGCCTTCCCGGAGACGGTGAGCCGGGCCGCGCCGACCATGTTCTGGCCGAGGTCGAAGACGAAGACGCCGGGCTTCGGTTCGGTCACCTTCCGGGCGGACAGCTCGCTCTCCACGCGCGCGTGCCCGTCGATCTGCGCGACGACCGCGGCGGTCACCTTGTCGACGGCGTCGGCGGCGACCCAGTCCGAGTCGTCGAACCCGGCGCGCGTCCAGCCGTCGGTCTCAAGCCGGGCGTCGTAGTCCTCGCCCGACATGAGGTCCGCGCCCGTGACCGGTCCCGTGGCGGCGCGCCAGTCGGTGCCGGACACCACACTGTCCCGGGACCCGTCGGTGTACGTGACCTCCAACTGGGCCAGGAGCGCGGGCTGTTCGCCGTACTGGTGCGGCCCGAACCAGCCGATGCTGCCCGCGTACCAGCCCGCCGCCAGCGTCACGCCGAGGGCGTTGGCTCCGGACTTGAGCTGCCCGGTGACGTCGTACGTCTGGTACTGGACGCGCTTCTTGTAGTCGGTCCAGCCGGGTGCCAGGCGGTCGTCCCCGACGCGCTCGCCGTTGAGGTGGGCGTCGTAGAGGCCCAGGGCCGTCGCGTACAGGCGGGCCCTGGCGACGGTCTTGCCGCGCGGCAGGCGGAACTCGTGGCGCAGCTGGGCAGCGGGGGAGTGGCTCGGGGCGACCTTGCCCCACGGGCCGCCGCCCCAGGGGGCGAGGACCTTCGCCGCCGGCCAGGACCCGTCGTCGTAACCGGCCGACCGCCAGTCGCCCGAGGGCTCCTTGTCGGTGGTCTTCCACGTGCCGTCGGTGCTCACGACGCGCACGCCGTCGGCGGTCGTCAGCTCGAGGAGGCCCAGCAGACCGGCGGGCCCCGTGGTGGCGTTGGTGGCGGACACGGCGATGAGCGCCGTGCCGGTGCCGAGGTGGTCGGTCACGTCGACCAGTGCGGGGCGGCGCCAGTTGTCGGCTGCGCTGTCCGCCTCGGCGTGGGCCACGCGCGTGCCGTCGACGTACGCCGTGTAGCCGTCGTCGGCGGTCATGACGAGCCGCGCCCGTGTGACGCCTGCGGGGAGTTCGACCCGGCCGCGGAACCAGCGGGTGGCCGCCGGTGCGCTGCTCGCCGGGTCGCCCTCGGGGAACCAGACCCACGAGGCGTCGTCCAGGGCGGGCGCCCCGATGAGCGAGGCGGGCGCTCCGATCCACCGGGCCGACCAGTCGGACGTGGCGGAGAGCCCCGTCTCCCACCAGGAGGGCTCGCTCCAGGCGGAGGCCCTGCCCGCGGTGTCCCAGACCCGCACCGACCAGTGGTAGCGGGTGCGCGGCTTCAGTTCGGGCCCCGCGTACGGGACGAGGACCGAATCGCCCGAGGTGACCTTGCCGCTGTCCCAGACGTCGGGGTCGGCCAGGCGGCCCGGAGAGGTGGCGACACGGACCTGGTAGGCGCTCTGGGCCTGGCCCTCCTTGTCGGACGCCAGCGGCCAGCTCAGCCGGGGGCGCGGCACGTCCAGGCCGAGCGGGTGTCTCACGTACTCGACGGTCGGTCTCGTGACCCGCAGGGCGCGGGTCGAAGCGGACGGGGCGGCGACGGCGGACGGGACGGCCCCGGCGGTCACCGCCGTCCCCAGGGCGGCGGTGGCGGTGGTGCTGAGCAGTCGTCTTCTGCTGATCACAACTCGACTCCGTAACGACTCGACGATGAATCGTTTCACGTGTGGTGAAGCTAGGGATAGTGATCGGTGCTGTCAAGGGTCTTGGAGTTCTGAGGGCCTTGGCTGGTGCGGGTGGCGTTCCGTCCCTCGCGCCCGTGGTGACTCATGAGGTGGCAGGATTTTCAACTCCCGGCCATTGACGGCGCAGTTGGCGCGGGTCTAGCTTCCCTGGCAATTGATTGAAACCTTTCACGCCGGGTGTCCGGCGTGTGACTCCCGGCGTCCGACGTCCGGCGCCGGCCCCCTTGTCGCAAGCCCTCCGTGACCGATCGGTGCACAGTTATGAGAGAGCCCCCCGTCCTGGCCGTGCAGGGCCTGAGCAAGTCCTTCGGGGCCGTGCGCGCCCTGCACGACGTCTCCCTTGAGCTGTACGCCGGTGAGGCACATGCCCTCGCGGGCGAGAACGGCGCCGGGAAATCCACCCTCATCAAGACCCTCGCCGGGGTCCACCGGCCGGACGCGGGCGGTCTCTGGCTCGACGGCGCCCCGGTCGTCTTCCACGGGCCGGGCGACGCCCGTGACGCGGGCGTCGCCGTCATCTACCAGGAGCCGACGCTCTTCCCCGACCTGTCCGTCGCGGAGAACATCTTCATGGGGCGCCAGCCCCGCCGCTCGCTCGGACGCGTCGACCACAAGGCCGTGCACGCCGCCGCCGGTGCGCTCTTCGAGCGCCTGGCCGTCGACCTCGACCCCGAACAGCCCGCGCGCGGACTCTCCATCGCCGACCAGCAGATCGTCGAGATCGCCAAGGCGCTCTCCTTCGACGCCCGGGTCCTGATCCTGGACGAGCCGACCGCGGCACTCACCGGCAGCGAGGTGGCGCGCCTCTTCGGAGTCGTGCGCTCCCTGCGCGAACAGGGCGCCGCGGTCCTGTTCATCTCGCACCGCATCGAGGAGATCTTCGCGCTGTGCCGGCGCGTCACCACCCTGCGGGACGGCGCCCTGATCGCGAGCGAGCCCCTCGACGGCCTCACCGAGGACGATCTCGTACGCCGCATGGTGGGCCGCGACCTCGACGAGCTCTACCCCAAGCAGGAGGCACGGGTGGGTGAAGTCGCCCTCAGCGTCCGCCGTTTGACCCGCGAGGGCGTCTTCACCGACGTGTCGTTCGACGTGCGGCGCGGCGAGATCGTCGGCCTTGCCGGGCTCGTCGGAGCGGGCCGCAGCGAGGTCGCGCGCGCCGTGTTCGGCGTCGACCGCTGGGACGCCGGGAGCGTCCAGGTGCAGGGGCGCGAGCTGGTCAACGGGGCGCCGAGCACCGCCATGGCGGCAGGCCTCGCCCTCGTCCCCGAGGACCGGCGCGCCCAGGGCCTGGTGATGGACCTGTCCATCGAGCGCAACATCGGCCTCACCGGACTGCGTACGACGGTGCGTGCGGGCCTCATGGACCGGCGGGCCGAGCGCAGCCGCTCGCTCGACTGGGCGGTGCGGCTCCAGGTGAAGTACGCGCGGATCGCCGACGCCGTGGGCACCCTCTCCGGAGGCAACCAGCAGAAGGTCGTCCTCGCCAAGTGGCTGGCCACCCGCCCGCAGGTGCTCATCGTCGACGAGCCGACCCGCGGCATCGACGTCGGGACCAAGGCCGAAGTACACCGTCTGCTTTCCGAACTCGCCGCCGACGGAGTCGCGGTCCTGATGATCTCCTCCGATCTGCCGGAGATCCTCGGCATGGCCGACCGGGTGCTCGTCATGCACGAAGGGCGGCTCACCGCCGAGATCCCGCGCGCGCGTGCCACCGAGGAGTCCGTGCTGGCCGCGGCCACCGGGAGGGCGGCATGAGCGTGACCACACAGAGTCCGGCGCCCGCCGTCGACCCGGAGAAGGCCGCGGGCGCCCGCCTGGTGGACCGGGTCTTCAAGGTGCGCGAACTCGCCATCCTGCTGGTCTTCCTGGTGATGATCGGCATCACCCAGGCGGGCAACAGCGAGTTCCTCTCCGAACAGGGCATCAAGGACCTGCTCCTGAACGCGACGATCCTCGTCCTCGTCGCCACCGGGCAGGCCCTGGTCGTCATCACCCGCAACGTCGACCTGTCGGTCGGCTCCACCCTCGGCATCAGCGCCTTCGCCGCCGGCAACCACCTCCAGGGCGGCGGGAACCCGGCAGTCGCGATCCTGCTCGCCGTCGCCCTCGGCGTCGGCTGCGGCCTCCTCAACGGGGCGCTCGTCAGCCTCGGCCAGGTGCCCGCGCTCGTCGTCACGCTCGGCACGCTCTACGTCATCCGGGGCATCGACTCCATCTGGGTCGGCTCCCGCCAGATCACCGCGTCCGACCTGCCCGGCGGCTACATCGACTTCGGCTCCGGCGGGATCTCCGCCGTGCCGTACCTGGCGCTGATCGCGCTAGCCGTCCTGGTCGCGGTCGCCTACTACCTGCGGCACTTCGGCGGCGGACGCGAGCTCTACGCCCTCGGCTCCAACCCCGAGGCCGCCCGCCTGGCCGGAATCCCCGTGCGCAGGCGGATCCTCGCCGCCTACACCGCCTGCGGAGCGCTCGCCGGGCTCGCGGGCGCGCTCTACCTCGCCCGCTTCGGGAACGTCGACTCCGCCACCGGCAACGGCTACGAACTGACCGTCGTGAGCGCCGTCGTGGTCGGCGGCGTCGTCTTCACCGGCGGCTCGGGCAGCGTCTACGGAGCGGCACTCGGCGCGCTCCTGCTGACGTCGATCAACAGCGTGCTCCCCGCGCTCGGCGTCAGCTCCGTGTGGGTGCTCGCCATCAACGGCGTGCTGCTGGTCCTCGCCATCGCCGTCGACCGCGTCGTCGCCCTGCGCGTCGCCGCGGCCCTGAAGAAGCGGGCCGCATCCAACAGAAGGGCGGCCCGCCATGGCTGACTCCCCGCTCGCCCGAGCCGTCCGGTGGGACACCGTCGTCGGCGCACTCCTCGTCGTACTCCTGCTGCTGTCGTTCTCCTTTGTCGACGGTTTCGGGAACGCGCTCAACCTGTCGTTCCTCATCGGCAATACGCTGCCCATCGCGCTGACAGCGCTCCCGATGACGCTGCTCGTCGTCTCCGGAGAGATCGATCTTTCGGTGGCATCAACGGCAGGGCTCTCCGGAGCGGTGATGGGTGCCCTGTGGAACGCGGGCATGGCCATCGAGACGATCATTCCGCTCGTCCTCGTGACCGGAGCCGTCTGCGGCCTCGTCAACGGCCTCCTGGTGACCCGGCTCGGGCTGCCCTCGCTCGCCGTCACCATCGGCACGATGGCCGCCTACCGGGGCATCGCGCAGATCGTGCTCGGCTCGGACGCCGTCACCGACTTCCCCGCCCAGTACCTGGACTTCGCCGCGGGACGCGTCGGCGACACCTTCCTGCCGTACGCGTTCCTGCCGTTCCTCGCGCTCCTCGCGATCGCCGTCGTCATGCTGCACGCCACCCCCTTCGGCCGCTCGCTCTTCGCGATCGGCGCCAACGAGGAGGCCGCCCGCTTCGCGGGAGTGCGCGTCAAGCGGCACAAGCTGTGGCTGTTCGTCGCCACCGGCTTCATGGCCGCACTCACCGGCGTCTTCTGGGCCCTGCACTAC
Organism: Streptomyces sp. NPDC050658; assembly: GCF_044457025.1. Lineage (NCBI taxonomy): Bacteria > Bacillati > Actinomycetota > Actinomycetes > Kitasatosporales > Streptomycetaceae > Streptomyces > Streptomyces sp. NPDC050658. The sequence goes on along the minus strand of NZ_JBITGM010000007.1, from coordinate 392,012 downwards.
GCGAGCGCCCGCTACGACAACGCCACCGGCCTCGAACTGTCCGTCGTCGCCGCCGTACTGCTCGGCGGCATCGACTTCGACGGCGGCAAGGGCACCCTCGGCGGCGCGATCGCCGGTGTCTTCCTGCTCGGCGCGCTGCAGAACGCGATGAGCCTCCTCAACGTCTCCGCGCAGTCGCAGATCGTCGTCACCGGCGTGCTGCTCGTGGTGTCCGTGCTCGGGCCGCGCGTCGCCCGGCAGATCGCCGCCGCCAGGGCGGGCCGCCGCGCCACCGTCCCCGCCCGCTGACCCCTCGTACCGCCGACCAGTCCGAAAGGGACCAACGATGCTCTCCCCACGCCGACCTGCCCGCCGATCCGCCCTCACCCGTGCCTGCGTGAGCCTCGCCGCCGTCACCTCGCTCGCGCTCACCGCCACCGCCTGCTCAGGCACCACCAAGGAGTCGTCGAAGAACGACGACGCGGGCCGGGTGTCGAACACGAAGGCAGACCCGGACGCCGTCACCAAGAAGGGCCTCACCGTCGCCTTCCTGCCCAAGCAGGTCAACAACCCTTACTTCACCGTCGCCGACAAGGGCGGCGAGAGGGCGCTGGAGAAACTGGGGTCGACGTACAAGGAGACGGGCCCCAACAGCGCCACCGACACCAGCGGGCAGGTCAGCTACGTCAACACGCTCACCCAGCAGCAGGTCGACGCGATGGCCGTCTCCGCGCAGGACCCCGGAGCCCTGTGCACCGCCCTCAAGCAGGCCATGCGCAACGGCATCAAGGTCGTCACCTACGACTCCGACACCAACGCCGGCTGCCGGGACGTCTTCGTGTCCCAGGCGAGCGCGGAGGCGCTCGGCCGCAGCCAGGTGCGGCTCCTCGGCGAACAGCTCGGCCACAAGGGCGAGATAGCGATCCTGTCCGCCGCGCAGACCGCGACGAACCAGAACACCTGGATCGGCTTCATGAAGGACGAGCTCAAGAAGCCCGAGTACAAGAACATGAAACTGGTCAAGACGGCCTACGGCAACGACGACGCCCAGCAGTCCTTCCAGCAGACCCAGGGGCTGCTCCAGGAGCACCCGAAGCTGGCCGGGATCATCTCGCCGACGACCGTCGGCATCAAGGCCGCCGCCCAGTACCTTTCGGGATCGAAATACAAGGGCAAGGTCCTCCTCACCGGCCTCGGCACCCCCAACGACATGCGCAAGTACGTCAAGAACGGCACCGTCGAGGGCTTCGAGCTGTGGGACCCCGCCAAGCTCGGCGCGCTCGCCGCGCACACCGCGGTCGCCCTGAAGTCCGGCCGGATCACCGGGAAGAAGGGCGAGACGTTCGAGGCGGGCGAACTCGGCAGCTTCACCATCGGCGACAACGGTGTCGTCGATCTTGGCGCGCCGACCGTCTTCGACAAGAACAACATCGACCAGTACAAATTCTGAGGGGACCGCACAGGAGGTCCCACCAGGGATCGCGCGGAGGGACCGCCGGACGGCGGTCCGCCTCCAGAACGGAGCACAGGGGACGCATGGTCGGCATCAAAGACGTGGCGCGGCACGCCGGGGTGTCGGTGGGCACCGTGTCGAATGTGATCAACCGCCCGGACATGGTCTCCGAAGAGACCCGGCACCGGGTGCAGTCCGTGATCGACCGGCTCGGCTACGTCCGCAGCGAGTCCGCGCGGCAGCTGCGCGCCGGCCAGAGCCGCATCATGGCGCTGCTCGTGCTCGACATGGGCAACCCCTTCTTCGTGGACGTCGCGCGCGGTGCCGAACGGGCCGCGCGCGACGCCGGGCTCCGCGTCATGATGTGCAACAGCGGACAGAGCCCCTCCGAAGAGGCCGAGTATCTGTCGCTCTTCGCCGAGCAGCGGGTACGCGGCGTCCTGCTCACCCCGGCCGACGCCACGGGCCGCAACATCGAGGTGTTCCGCAGGCACGCCATCCCCTTCGTCCTGGTCGACCGGGTCGCCGAGGGCGCCACGGAGTGCTCCGTCTCCGTGGACGACGTCCAGGGCGGCGCACTAGCCGTGCGGCACCTCCTGGACAGCGGGCACCGCAGCGTCGCCTACGTGAGCGGCCCGCCCGGTCTCAACCAGGTCAGGGACCGCAGGGAGGGAGCGCTGCAGGCGCTCGCCGAGGCGGACCTGCCCGCCTCGGCGCTGCGGGAACTGCCCACCGAACGCCTCGACGTTGCGGCGGGACGCGACGCGGGCGCCCGCTTCCTCGGCCTCGCCGAGCGGCCGACCGCCGTCTTCTGCGCCAACGACCTGCTCGCCCTCGGCGTGCTGCAGGCCATGTACGCGGCCGGCGTGCGGGTCCCCGAGGACATCGCCATCGTCGGCTACGACGACATCGAGTTCGCCGCCGCCGCGGTCGTCCCGCTCACCTCGGTGCGCCAGCCCGCCGTCACGATGGGCGCCATGGCCGCGGAACTCCTCCTGGAGGAGACCGAGGGGGCGACCCCCGGCCACGAGCACCGGCGCGTGGTGCTCCAGCCGGAACTGGTGGTACGCCGCTCCAGCCTGCCGCCCCGCTGACCCCGCCCTGCCCTTGCCCGCAGCCCCGCTGACCGCTCCCTGCCCTTGCCCGCAGCCCCGCCGACCGCTCCCGCCCCGCGTGTGCTGAACTGAGACGAACCGTCCCGTTCACCGCACGCCGCCCAGGAGCCCCCTTGACCGCCAGCGCCCCCTACCGCCAGCCCGGCGTCGTCCTCACCGACCACCGCTTCACCCTGCCGCTCGACCACGACGACCCGGCGGGCGAGCGGATCGAGGTCTTCGCGCGGGAGGCCGTGGCGAGCGCGCACGCAGACGCGCACCTGCCGTGGCTGGTGTACCTCCAGGGCGGCCCCGGCTGCGGGGCCAACCGCTTCGTCGGCCAGGAGGCGTGGCTCGGCCGGGCGCTGCGCGACTACCGCGTACTGCTCCTCGACCAGCGCGGCACCGGCAGCTCCACACCGGCCACCCGCCAGACGCTCCCGCTGCGCGGCGGCCCCCGCGAACAGGCCGACTACCTCGCCCACTTCCGCGCCGACTCCATCGTCCGCGACTGCGAGCTGATCCGCCGCGAACTCACGGGCGGCGCCCCCTGGACCGTACTCGGCCAGAGCTTCGGCGGCTTCTGCGCCACCCACTATCTGTCGGCGGCCCCCGAAGGCCTGCACACCGCGATCATCACCGGCGGCCTTCCGCCGCTCGGCGGACACGCGGACGACGTCTACCGCGCCACCTATCCGCGCATGGAGCGCAAGACCGCGGCCCACTACGCCCGTTACCCCCAGGACGTCGAACGCGCCCGCCGCATCGCCGCGTACGTCGCCGAGCACGAGCCCGTCCTGCCCGGCGGCTACCGCCTCACCGTCGAGGCGTTCCAGTCCCTCGGCATGCTGCTCGGCACCAAGGACGGCAGCCACCGTCTGCACTACCTCCTGGAGGACGCCTTCGTGCGGACCCCGGCCGGGACCGCGCTCTCCGACGCTTTCCAGGAGGACGTGGAGGCCGCCCTGTCGCTCCGTGGCCGACCGCTGTTCGCGCTCCTGCACGAGACGATCTACGGACAGGGCGAGCGGCCCACCGACTGGTCGGCGGAGCGGGTACGCGGCGCCTACCCGCAGTTCGACCCGGCCAAGGCGCTCTACGCAGACGCCCCGCTGCTCTTCACCGGCGAAGCCGTGCAGCGGTGGCAGTTCGACTGCGACCCGGCGCTGCGCCCGCTGCGCGAGACCGCGGACCTCCTCGCCGCACGCACCGACTGGGCGCCGCTGTACGACACGGCACGCCTCGCCGCCAACGAGGTGCCGGCCGCCGCAGCGATCTACCACGACGACATGTACGTCGACACCGAGCACTCCCTGCGCACCGCCCGCGCCATCCGCGGCCTGCGCACCTGGGTCACCGACGAGTACGAGCACGACGGACTGCGCACCGGCGCGCCCCGCGTCCTCGACCGGCTGTTGGCGCTCGCCAGGGGAGAGGCCTGAGGGCTCCTCGGCGCTCGCCCCGCACGGTTAGGCTGCGGCCATGACAGAGCAGTTGAACGACCAGCTCACCCCGATGCCCGACGACTGGCGGCGCGCCCTCGCCGTGGTCGCCCACCCCGACGACCTCGAGTACGGCTGCTCGGCGGCGATCGCGGGCTGGACCGACGGCGGCCGCGAGGTCGCCTATCTCCTCGCCAGCCGCGGCGAGGCGGGCATCGACACGCTGGACCCCGCCACCTGCGGTCCGCTGCGCGAGCGGGAGCAGCGGGCCAGCGCGGCCGTCGTCGGCGTGTCGACCGTCGAGTTCCTCGACCACAAGGACGGCGTGATCGAGTACGGCATCGGGCTGCGCCGGGACATCGCCGCCGCGATCCGCAGGCACCGGCCCGAGCTGGTCATCACGCTCAACCACCGCGACACCTGGGGCGGCGTCGCCTGGAACACCCCGGACCATGTCGCCGTCGGCCGCGCCACCCTCGACGCGGCGGCGGACGCGGGCAACCGCTGGATCTTCCCCGAACTGATCGAGGAGGACGGCCTCGAGCCCTGGAACGGCGTCCGCTGGGTCGCCGTGGCCGGTTCGTCGACGCCCACGCACGCGGCCGACGCGACGGCGGGCCTGGAGCGGTCCGTGCTCTCCCTGCTCGAACACCGCACCTACATCGAGGTGTTGACGGAGGAGGACCCGGAGAAGTACTGCCGCGAGTTCCTCACCGGCAACGCGGAGCGCCTCGCGCCGCGCTTCGGCGGAAAGCCCGCGGTGGCCTTCGAGGTCTTCAGCCGCTGAGCGGGCACCACTATCCTGCGGCTCTGACAGAGCGTCAGAAAAGCTGGCAGGAGCTGGTGCTGAATGATCGACACCATCGGCACGGACATCCCGGAGGGTGCCGAGCGGCTGCGCCTCGACATCGAGGACGGGCTCGGCATCCTCACCCTCTGCCATCCGGCCAAGCTGAACGCGTGGAGCTGGGAGTCCACGCGTCAGCTCGGCATCTTCGCCGACCGGATCCGCTTCGACGACTCGATCCGCGCCGTCCTGCTGCGGGCCGAGGGGCGGGCGTTCTGCGCGGGCATCGATCTCACCGCCTTCAACGGCGGTGCGATCGGCGGCGATTCGCATGCCCGGCGCGCCCACGACTACTACGAGGCGATGCGCTGGGTCCACGAGCGCTTCCGGGTCTTCGCGGGCCTTCCGCAGCCCGTCGTGGCCGCCGTGCAGGGGTACTGCCTGGGCTTCGGCTTCGAGCTGGCGCTGATGGCGGACGTCCGGATCGCCGCGGACGACGCGGTGTTCGCGCTGCCCGAGGCGCGGCTCGGCGTCGCCGTCGACGCGGGCGGTGACCTGAGGATCGCGCGCGAGGCGGGCGCCGGCTGGGCCAAGCTGCTCTCGCTCACCGGCCGGCGCATCGACGCGGCCACCGCGGAGCGGCTCCGACTCGTCCAAATCGTCGTACCGCCGGACGAGTTGGCGAAGTCGGCCCGTGACATCGCCGCGGAGATCGCGGCGAACGCCCCGCTCGCGGTGCAGGGCATCAAACGGGGCATCGACGCCTACGCGGACGCGGGCATGGCCGCCGCCCTCGACCGGGTGGCGATGAACGCGGCGATCACGCTCACGTCGGAGGACTCGCGGGTGGGGTACGCGTCGAAGGGGGAGGGCGGGACGGCCGTATTCGAGGGGAAATAGGAGGAAGCGGGAGAAAGCAGGAGGGCGGGGCGGCGGCGTTCGAGGGGAGTCGGCACGGTCGGCGCCGAGCCGACGCGTTGAACGCCTCACCCCGCAAACCGCCCCCGCCCCATCTGCTCCCGCACCGTCACCACCTCCGGACTCACCAGACCGCGCCGCTGCCAGTTCGCGCCGTCGACCACCAGCGTGTGTCCGGTGATGAAGCGGGCGTAGGGCGAGGCGAGGAAGGTCGCGGCCCAGGCCAGTTCGCGCGGGGCGCCGACGCGCAGGGCGGGCTGACGGTTGCTCAACTCGCCCGAGGTGCCGCCGGATTCAGCAGCCCGGTCCAGATTGCCGCGGATGTCGCCGGTCATGTCCCCGTGCGGCATCAGCCCCGGCACCAGACCATTGACCTGGATCCCGTACGGCCCCCACTCCACCGCCAGGGTCTCGACGAGGCTCTTCACGCCCGCCTTGGCCGCCGCGCTGTGTGCGAAACCGGGGCCGCCCGTCCAGGCGTACGACGCCCCGACATTGATGACCGAACCGGGCGTGCCCGCCGCGAGATGGCGGCGGGCGAACTCGCGCGTCATGAAGAACGTCCCGTTCAGCGTGATGTCCACGACCGAGCGCCAGGCGTTGGGCGACATGTCCTCGGCGGGCACGGGGAAGTTCGCCGCCGCGTTGTTCACCAGCACGTCCGGCGGACCGTGCGCCGCGTCCGCCGCGTCGAAGGCCGCGGCGACCCGCTCGGGGTCGCGGATGTCGCACGGCACGGCCGTCACCCGGCCGCCGAGCGCGGCGAGTTCGTCCCGCGCCGCCTTGAGGCGTTCCTCCTTGCGGCCCGCGACGACCAGATCGGCGCCGAGCCGCGCGAACTCCGCCGCGATCGCCTTGCCGAGCCCCGTCCCGCCGCCGGTCACCAGGACGACCGTCCCGTCGTAGGTCCCGTCGGGCAGTGCGCTCGCACCCGGCGGGGGAGGCGCGGGAAGTCCGGGCAGCGGCCCCTCAGTCTCGTCCGTCATGGCCGCATCGATACCGCGTACCGCGTCAAAGCTCCATGCCCGTAAGGAACTTGACGTCTCCCGTACGGAAAGTGATGTCCTCCGGCGGCGCGCCGCCCGCGCCCTGTGGCCGCTCAGCGCAGCCCGTGGCGGCTCGCGCCCAGGACGCGTTCGGTCACCTCGGCCTCCGCCTCCGGCGTGAAGACCCCCGCCCTGCGCCGGGCCGCCTCCTGCTCGATGTCCGCCATGACGAGTTCGTTGTTGATCATCACCCCGGCCTGGTAGCCCGCGGCGGCCGCCTGGATCACCTGTACCTTCGGGCCCGTCGCGTTGCCCACGGCCCAGACGCCGGGAACGCTCGTACGGCCGGTGGGGTCGACGGCCGGGTAGGGGCCGAACGGCGTGTCCTGCATGTCGACGCCGAGCGCGGCCAGCAGCTCGTGGCGCGGCGCCGGTCGCGCGTCGACGAAGAGCGCCGAGCGGGGAAACCCCCGGCCGTCCGCGAGCCGCACCCCCACCAGGCGGTCGTCCTCCACGTCGAGACCGGCCACCTCGCCCTCCACCACCGTGACCCCCGCGGCGGCCAGTTTCTCCCGGTCCGCGTCGGGCAGCTCCCGCACGGTGTGCAGGAAGAGCGTCACGTCCTTGGACCACTGGGTGACCAGGAGCGCCTGATGGATGCCCATGGTCTCCGACGCGATCACGCCGAAGGGCTCGTCGCGCACCTCCCAGCCGTGGCAGTACGGGCAGTGCAGTACGTCGCGGCCCCAGCGCTCGGCGATGCCGGTCAGCTCCGGCAGCTCGTCGACGAGTCCGGTGGCGACGACGATCCGCCGGGCGTGCACCGACCGGCCGCCCGCGAGCGTGACGTCGAACTCCCCGGCGCCGTCGGGTAGCACGGCCGTCACCCGGTCATCGGCCCGCTCCACTCCGTACGCCGCCAGCTCGCGCCGCCCCTCGGCGAGCAGCTCCGCGGGCGGCATCCCGTCGCGTGACAGATAGCCCTGCATGTGCGCGGCGGGCGCGTTGCGCGGCTCGCCCGCGTCGACGACGAGGACGCGGCGCCGCGAGCGGCCGAGGACGAGGCCCGCGCTGAGCCCGGCCGCGCCACCGCCGACGACGACCACCTCGTACGCGTCCCCGCTCTTGCCGTTCAGGCTCTCGTTGGCCTGGGTCATGGTGACCACCTCCACGCAGACCGTCGCACCGGCCGAGCGGGATTGACAAACAATGTTGCCGATACTGCAATGGATTCATGGTGAAGAGCAGCGCGGAAGACCGGCCGGACGGCGATGACGGCGACGCGAACGCCGACGTGAATGCCGAGGTGAATGCCGACGCGAACCTGGACGGCGTACTCGCCGAAGTCGGTCCGCGGCTGCGCCGGGTCCGCAAGGAGCGCGGCGCCACCCTGGCCGCCCTCTCCCGGTCCACCGGCATCTCCGTGAGCACGCTCTCCCGGCTGGAGTCCGGTCAGCGCAAGCCCAGCCTGGAGCTGCTGCTGCCCATCGCCCGCGCCCATCAGGTCCCGCTGGACGAGCTCGTCGGCGCCCCGCCCGTCGGCGACCCCCGCGTACGCGCCAAGGCGATCGTCCGGCACGGCCGCACCATGGTCCCGCTGACCCGGCAGCCCGGCGGCCTCCAGGCGTACAAGGTGGTGGAGCCCGCCCGTACCGTGGAGCCGGATCCGCAGACCCATGAGGGGTACGAGTGGCTGTACGTCCTGTCGGGGAAGCTGCGGCTCGTGCTCGCCGACCATGACGTGGTCCTCACGGCGGGCGAGGCCGCCGAGTTCGACACGCGCCTGCCGCACTGGTTCGGGTCGACGGGCGAGGGGCCCGCGGAGTTCCTCAGTCTGTTCGGCCCGCAGGGGGAGCGGATGCACGTCAGGGCGCGGCCCGCGCAGCGGCAGGCCAAGGAGGGTTGACGAGACCTTCCCCTGCCTGCAAGCGACCGCTTAGTATGCGACGGAGCCCGGTCTACGAAAGCCCCGTGGAGGCCCCGCATGCAGGCATGGCAAGTGCACCAGAACGGTGAGCCGGGCGCGGTGATGCGCCTTGAGGACGTGGACCGCCCGGTGCCGGGTGACGGACAGCTGCTCCTGAAGGTCCGCGCCGCCAACATCAACTTCCCGGACGCCCTGCTCTGCCGGGGGCAGTACCAGATCACGCCCCCGCTGCCGTTCACGCCCGGCGTGGAGATCTGCGGCGAGACCGAGGACGGGCGGCGCGTGATCGCCAACCCCGCGCTCCCGTACGGCGGTTTCGCGGAGTACGCGATCGCCGACGCGGCGGCCGTACTGCCCGCGCCCGACGCCCTGGACGACGCGGAGGCCGCCGCGCTGCACATCGGCTACCAGACGGGCTGGTTCGGCCTGCACCGCCGAGCGCACCTCCAGGAGGGCGAGACGCTCCTGGTGCACGCGGCCGCCGGCGGCGTCGGCAGCGCCGCCGTCCAGCTCGGCAAGGCCGCGGGCGCCAAGGTCATCGGTGTCGTCGGCGGCGCCGCGAAGGCCGAGGTCGCGCGCGAACTCGGCTGCGACGTCGTGATCGACCGGCGTACGGAGAACGTCATCGGCGCCGTCAAGGAGGCCACCGGCGGCCGTGGCGCCGACGTCGTCTACGATCCCGTCGGCGGCGACGCGTACACCCAGTCGGCGAAGTGCGTCGCCTTCGAGGGGCGGATCATCGTCGTGGGCTTCGCGAGCGGCGTGATCCCGACGCCCGCGCTCAACCACGCGTTGGTGAAGAACTACTCGGTGCTCGGCCTCCACTGGGGTCTCTACAACGCCAAGGACCCGCAGGCGATCCTCCGCTGCCACGAGGAACTCACCCAGCTCGCGGCCAAGGGCGCCATCAAGCCCCTGATCAGCGAGCGCGTGCCGCTGGGCGAGGCCGCGGCCGCCGTCCAGCGGGTCGCCGACGGCATCACGACGGGCCGTGTGGCCGTGGTGCCCGAGGGGGCGGCCGTATGACCGACGCCGCCGAACTGCGCCGCCGTACCCAGGAGTTCCTCGCCGCCAACCCGCCCGCGTCCACGGACCGCACCGACTTCCTCAAGGCCCGCTTCGACGCCGGATTCGCCTGGGTGCACTACCCGGAGGGGCTCGGCGGCCTCGGTGCGGCACGGTCTCTCCAGGCCGTCGTGGACGCCGAGTTGGAGGCCGCCGACGCACCCGACAACGATCCGCGCCGCATCGGCATCGGCCTCGGCATGGCGGCGCCGACCATCCTCGGCTTCGGCACCGACGAGCAGAAGCGGCGCTTTCTGCGCCCGCTGTGGATCGGCGAGGAGGTGTGGTGCCAGCTCTTCAGCGAGCCGGGCGCCGGATCCGACCTCGCCGCGCTCGGCACGCGCGCCGTCCGTGACGGGGACACCTGGGTGGTCGACGGGCAGAAGGTGTGGACGTCCGGCGCGCACGCCGCGCGCTGGGCCATCCTCATCGCCCGCACCGACCCGGACGTGCCCAAGCACCGCGGCATCACGTACTTCGTCTGCGACATGACCGATCCGGGTGTCGAGGTGCGGCCGCTGCGCCAGATCACCGGCGAGGCCGAGTTCAACGAGGTCTTCCTCACCGGCGTACGCATCCCGGACGCGCACCGGCTCGGCGCGGTCGGCGACGGCTGGAAGGTCGCGCAGACCACCCTGATGAACGAGCGCGTGTCCATCGGCGGCGCGCGCATCCCGCGCGAGGGCGGGCTGATCGGCCCCGTCGCCGCGACCTGGCGCGAGCGCCCCGAACTGCGCACGCACGACCTGCACCAGCGCCTCCTCAAGCTGTGGGTGGAGGCCGAGGTCGCCCGGATCACGGGCGAGCGGCTGCGCCAGCAGCTCGTCGCGGGGCAGCCGGGGCCCGAGGGCTCCGGGATGAAGCTCGGGTTCGCCCGCCTCAACCAGGAGATCAGCGGGCTGGAGGTGGAACTCCTCGGCGAGGAGGGCCTGTTGTACGGGGAGTGGACGATGCGGCGGCCCGAGACGGTCGACTTCGCCGGGCGGGACGCGGGCTACCGCTATCTGCGCACCAAGGGCAACAGCATCGAGGGCGGGACCAACGAGGTGCTGCTCAACATCGTCGCCGAGCGTGTCCTCGGCCTGCCCTCCGAACCGCGCACCGACAAGGACGTCGCATGGAAGGACCTCGCGCGATGAGCACCCAGAGCCCGCAGAGCCCGCCGGCCGTGCAGCGTGACCTGTTGTACTCCGAGGAGGAGGAGACGCTGCGCTCGGTGGTGCGCGGCCTGCTCGCCGACCACTGCGACGCCGCGGCCGTGCTCGCCCGCGTCGAGTCCGCAGAACCGCACGACCGCGAGCTGTGGAAGGCGCTCACGGACGGCATGGGTCTGGCCGGGCTGCTCGTGCCGGAGGAGCTCGGCGGCCAGGGCGCCACGCACCGGGAAGTCGCCGTGGTCCTGGAGGAGTTGGGCCGTGCGGTGGCGCCGGTTCCCTATCTCACCAGCGCCGTCGTCGCCACCGAGACGCTGCTGGCCTGCGACACCGACGCGGCCCGTGAGCTGTTGGGCCCGCTGGCGTCCGGCCGTACCGTCGGCGCGCTCGCCGTGCCGCTGGCCGCCGCACCGGGCGACGCCCTGCCCGACGTACGCGAAGAAGGCGGGGTGCTGCACGGCCGGGTCAGCGGTGTGGCCGACGCGGTCGCGGCGGATGTGCTGCTGGTGCCGACCGGCACGGGCCTGTTCGCCGTGGACCTCCCGGCGAACGGGGTCACCGTCGAGCCGCTCACCTCCCTCGACCTCACGCGACCGCTCGCCGCGGTCACGTTCGACGGGGCACGCGCGCGTGCGGTGAGTCCGGAATCCGGACCCGCCGTGCGGCAGGGGCTGCGGGCGGGGGCCGGGCTGCTGGCGTCCGAGCAACTGGGCGTCGCCGACTGGTGCTTGACGGAGACGGTCCGCTACACGAAGGAGCGGAACCAGTTCAATCGCCCGGTCGGCTCCTTCCAGGCGCTCAAGCACCGGCTCGCCCAGCTCTGGCTCGAGGTGGTCAACGCCCGCGCCGCCGCGCGCAACGCGGCCGACTCCCTCGCGGGCGCGAGTCCGGAGACCGATCTCGCGACGGCACTCGCGCAGGCCTACGCCTCGCCCGTCGCGGTGCATGTCGCGGAGGAGGCGCTCCAGCTGCACGGCGGCATCGGGATGACCTGGGAGCACCCGGTCCACCTCTACCTGAAGCGGGCCAAGGCCGACTCGATCGCCCTCGGCACGGCGGGACGGCACCGGGAGGAGCTGGCGGGGCTGGTGGATCTCCAGGCGCCCTGAGCCATCTCCAGGCGCCCTGAGCCATCTCCGGACACCCTGATCGATCTTCGGGCCCCCTGCCCGACGACCGCGGCACCGTGATCCACTCGGTACGGACCACACGTTTTACCCACCCATTACATGAGGCATAATTGCGACCCGTTCGCAATAACGTTTGATCTTCAGTAGGGGTGTGGAGCATGAGGGCCCGATCGATACGCGGCACGGGCGCGGTGGCGGCGGCTGCCTCTCTGGCGGTCGCCACCTCGGCCTGTTCGGCGCCGGGCGACGGCGACAGCGCGGGCGGCGCCAAGGACTCCGCGGTCGTCGGCATCGCGTACGAACCGGAGACCCTCAGCCCGCTCCTCGGCTACGGCAAGGACGGCAACTCCAAGATCTTCGACGGTCTGCTCACGCACGACGCCGACATGAAGCTGAAGCCCGCGCTCGCCGCCGAGCTGCCGAAGGTGGGCGACGACGGCAAGACGTACACCTTCAAGCTGCGCGATGGCGTCAAGTTCAGCGACGGGAAGCCCTTCACCTCGAAGGACGTCGTCTTCACCTACGAGACGATCCTCGACAAGAAGACCAACAACGCGGCCAAGACCGAACTGGACGCCGTCAAGAGCGTCGAGGCCAAGGGCGACGAAACGGTCGTCTTCCACCTCAAGTACCCCTACGCGCCGTTCGCCGAGCGCACCGTCCTGCCGATCGCCCCCGAGCACATCGCGGGCAAGCAGGACGTGAACACCGGCGACTTCACCACCCAGCCCGTCGGCACCGGCCCGTACAAGCTGGTGAAGTGGTCCAAGGGAGAGAAGCTCACCTTCAAGGCCAACGCCGGCTACTGGGGCGGCGCCCCCAAGGTCAAGAACTTCACCATGGCGATCATCAAGGACGACGACATCCGGGCCACCCGCCTGGACGCCGGTGAGCTCGACGGCGCGATCCTGCCGCCCAACCTCGCGAAGAAGTACACGAACGACGGCAACAAGAAGACGTACGCCGCCAAGACCTTCGACTACCGCGTCGTGACGCTGCCCACCGGCAACAAGGTCGCGGGCGACACCGACATCCGCCGCGCCCTCGACACCGGCGTGAACCGCAAGGCCATGGTCGACTCGATCCTGGACGGCGCCGGCAAGGAGGCCTACGGCCCCGTCCCGACCGACAGCCCCTGGTTCACCAAGGGCACCGAGCGGAAGTTCGACGCCGCCAAGGCGAAGAAGATCCTCGACGACGCGGGCTGGAAGCCCGGCAAGGACGGCGTCCGCGAGAAGGACGGCGTCCAGGCGAAGTTCCCGCTCTGGTACCTCACCGGTGACAAGCTCCGCCAGGAGCACGCCCTCGCCTACGCCTCCGACGCCAAGAAGCTCGGCATCAAGGTCGAGGTGCAGGCCGGCACGTGGGAGGTCATCGAGCCGCGGATGCCCAAGGACGCGGTCCTCGCGGGCGGCGGCTCCCCGGCCGACCCCGACTTCGACCAGTACACCCTCCTGAAGTCCTCGCTCGCCGGCGACGGCTTCAACAACATGGCCCACTACGACAACCCCAAGGTCGACAAGGCCCTCGACCAGGCCCGCGAGAGCGGCGACCACGCCAAGCGGCAGGCCGCCTACGACACCATCCAGCGCGAACTGGTGAAGAACCCCGGCTACACCTTCCTCACCCACATCGACCACGTCTACGTCGTCGACAAGCGCTTCGGCGGCCTGAGCACCCAGGTCGAGCCGCACGACCACGGCCTCGCCTCCGGCCCGTGGTGGAACGTCGAGGACTGGCAGCCGAAGCAGTGAGGTCCGCGCTCCACAAGCTCCCCTGGGGGCCGATGGCGCGCATGACGGGACGGCGGGCCCTGTTCGCCGTCCCGGTCCTGCTCGCCGTCACCTTCGGCGTCTTCGCGATCGCCGCCGCGTCCCCTTTCGACCCCGTCAAGGCGTACGCGGGCACGGCCGGACTCACCGCCTCCCAGGAGAACCTCGACCAGCTGCGGGCGAACCTCGGCGTCGACCAGCCCCTGGTGCAGCGCTGGTGGAACTGGCTCACCTCCGCCCTGACCGGCGACCTCGGCGACTCCAGCACCCTGCGCCAGCCCGTCTCCGACGCGATCGGCGAACGCATCGGCTGGTCCGTGCTGCTCGCCGCCACCGCGTTCCTCCTCGCGATCCTCGTCGGCACCGCGCTCGGCGTCCTCGCCGCGCGCCGCCCAGGCGGCTGGCTCGACCGCGCGGTGACCTCGCTCGCGTACACCCTGGAGGCGGCGCCGCCGTTCTGGATCGGGCTGCTCGCCGTGTGGCTGTTCGCCCTGAAGCTGGGCGTGCTGCCCTCGGGCGGGCTCACCGACACCGCCAGCTCCGTCGTCACGGCCGGACAGGTCGCGAGCCATCTCGTGCTGCCGGCGGCCGTCCTCGCGATCTCACAGCTTCCCTGGTTCGTCCTGTACGTGCGTCAAGGCGTCGGCGACGCGCTCGGCGACGACCCCGTCCGTGGTGCACGCGCGCGTGGCCTCGCCGACCGGACCGTCCTGCTGAAGCACGCCCTGCGCTCGGGGATGCTGCCCGTCCTCACCCTGATCGGCTCCCGGGTGCCCGAACTGATCACCGGGGCGCTCCTCGTGGAGACCGTCTTCAGCTGGCCCGGCATCGCGGCCGCCACCGTGCAGGCCGCGACCTCCGTGGACTTCCCGCTGCTCGCCGCGCTGACCGTGCTCGCCACGGCGGCCGTGCTCCTGGGCAACCTCCTCGCCGATCTCCTGTACGGCCTCGCCGATCCGAGGGTGGGCTTCGATGGCTGACACGATCTGGCGTGCCCACGGCGGCACCAAGCGCTCCACGCGCGCGTGGCGGGTGCGTTCCTCGGCGGTGGTCGTCGCGGCGGTCGTGCTCGCCGTGCTCGTCGTACCGCCGCTGGTGAACCTCGACCAGCAGGCCGTGGACCTCGCGGCCAAGCTCAACCCGCCGTCCTGGGAGCACCCCTTCGGCACCGACGACGTGGGACGCGACCTGCTCCTGCGCTGTGTCTACGGACTGCGCGTCTCGCTCCTCGTGGGCGTCGTGGCGGCGGTCGTCGCCACCGTCATCGGCACGGCCGTGGGCGCGCTCGCCGCCGCGTCCGGCGGCTGGGTGGACCGCGTCGTCATGCGGCTCGTGGACGTCTTCTCGTCCGTGCCGCATCTCCTGCTCGGCATCTTCATCGTGGCGATGTTCCGGCCCGGCGTCTGGCCCGTGGTCGTCTCCGTGGCGCTCACCCACTGGCTGTCCACGGCCCGCATCGTCCGCGCCGAAGTCCTCTCGCTGCGATCGCGGCCCTACGTCGACGCGGCGATCTCCGGAGGGGCGTCGCGGCTCCGCGTCACCGTGCGCCATCTGCTGCCCGGCGTGCTCCCGCAGGCCGGACTCGCCGCCGTCCTGATGGTGCCGCACGCCATCTGGCACGAGTCCGCGCTTTCCTTCCTCGGGCTCGGACTCCCCACCCACCAGGCCAGCCTCGGCACGCTCGTGCAGAGCGCGCGCGGCTCGCTGCTCGCCGGCGACTGGTGGCCGACGCTCTTCCCCGGCCTGTTCATCATCGTGCCCACCCTCGCGATCGCGGGCCTCGCGGGCGCCTGGCGGGAACGGATCAACCCCCGGCGCCGATCGGAGCTGATGCTGTGACTCCCGTGCTGTCCGTGCAGGGCCTTTCCGTACGTTTCCGCATGCGCGGCGGCAGCTTCGTCTCCGCCGTCACCGACGCCCGCTTCGACCTCGCGGCGGGGGAGTGCCTGGCCCTGGTCGGCGAGAGCGGCTGCGGCAAGTCCGTGCTCGCCTCCGCACTCCTCGGCCTGCTCCCGCAGAACGCGGAGACGGCCGGGTCCGCGCTCCTGGGCGACGTCGACCTCCTCACCGCCGACGAGCGCACCCTCGCCCGCACGGTACGCGGACGGCGCGTCGGCCTCGTACCCCAGAGCCCGGCGGCCCACCTCACGCCGGTCCGCACGGTCCGCGCCCAGCTGGAGGAGACCCTGCGGGAGCTGACCGGGGTGCGCGGGCCGAAGCTGCGGGGCGCCGCCGAGGCCGCGGCCGAGCGCGCCGCGTTCCCCGCCGGACACCTCGACCGCTACCCGCACGAGCTCTCGGGAGGCCTCGCCCAGCGCGCCGCCACCGCCCTCGCGCTCATCGGTGACGCGCCGCTGCTGCTCGCCGACGAACCGACCACTGGGCTCGACCGCGACCTCGTCGACCGCACGGTGGACGAACTGCGCCGGCACGTCGGCGAGGACCGGGCGCTGCTCCTGATCACCCACGATCTGGCCGCCGCCGAGCGGATCGCCGACCGCGTCGCCGTCATGTACGCGAGCCGCATCGTCGAAATCGCCGCCGCCGACGACTTCTTCGGCGAACCCGGGCCACGCCACCCGTACGCGCGCGGGCTTCTCGACGCCCTCCCGGAGCGGCAGTTCACGCCGATCCCCGGCATGCCGCCCGAGCTGTCCGCGCTGCCCCAGGGCTGCGCGTTCGCCGCGCGCTGCCCCGCGGCGGACGAGGCCTGCGGCACCCTGCCGGAGCCCGCGGACGGCGTCGCCTGCCACCACCCCCACCCGGCGGCCCTGCTGGAGGCACCCCGTGCTTGAACTGCGCTCCGTCACCGCCGGATACGACCGCCGCGCCCCCGTCGTACGCGGCGTCGACCTCACCGTCGCACCGGGCGCCTCCGTAGGCCTGCTCGGCCCCAGCGGCTGCGGCAAGTCGACCCTGGCCCGGGTCGCCGCGCTGCTCCACAAGCCCGACGCGGGCCAGGTCGTCATCGACGGCGAACCCGCACGCGGCTGGCGGCACCGCGCGCCCCGCGCCCAGCGCACCGCCTTCGGCGTCGTCTTCCAGCAGCCGCGACTCTCCGCCGACCCGCGGCTCACCCTGCTCGACCTGATTGCCGAGCCGCTGCGGGCCGTCGGGCGCGGCGCCGAAGCCGCCGAGCGCGTAAGGGAGTTGGCGGCCACCGTCGGCCTCGGCGACGACCTCCTCGGCCGCAGGCCGCACGAGGTGAGCGACGGCCAGCTGCAGCGCGCCTGCCTCGCCCGCGCCCTGGTGCTCCGCCCGCGCTGGCTCATCTGCGACGAGATGACCGCGATGCTCGACGCGTCGACGACGGCCGCGCTCGTGCACGCCGTGGAGGCCTACCGTGAGGACAGCGGCGCCGGACTGCTCGCCGTCGGGCACGACCGGGTGCTCCTGGAGCGCTGGTGCGACCGGACGGTGCACTGGAGCGAGCTGGCGGCCGTGTCCCGGTAGGCGGCACGGTCACGTGCCGTGAGGGGATGGTGAGCCGCCCGGCGTTTCCCGGCGCTCCCCGGCGTTTCCCGGCATGAACGAAGGGCGTCGATAGCGCCAACTCCGCGCCGCGGGAGGTTTCTTGACGCGGGCATGGCCTCATACTCACTGAGGCCCGCCCGTCGTCCTCGTCCCTCCGGGAGTCTCCATGGCCCTCTTCAGCCGTCGTAGAGCCCTCACCACCTTCGGCGCCGCCCTCGCCGGCACCGTCGCCGTCCCCGCGTACGCCCAGGCGACCGAGCGCGGCCACCACCCCCGCCCCCTCATCCGCGCCCACGCGCACAACGACTACGAACACCCCCGGCCCCTCTTCGACGCCCTGGACCACCGCTTCGGCAGCGTCGAGGCCGACATCTTCCTCGTCGACGGCCAACTCCTGGTCGCCCACGACCCGGTGGACCTCGACCCCACCCGCACCCTCGAATCCCTCTACCTGGACCCCCTCGCCGCCCGCGTCCGCGCCAACGGCGGCTCCGTGTACCCGGGTTACCACCGCACCCCGTTCCAGCTCCTGATCGACATCAAGACCGAGGGCGCGGCGACGTATCTGGAACTCGACCGCCATCTCCGGCGCTACCGGCACCTGTTCACCACGTACACGCACGGCAAGGTGCGCCGCGGCGCCGTGACCGCCGTGATCTCGGGCGACCGGGCGGCCCGCGCCCCCATGGAGGCCCAGCGGGTGCGCCGCGCCTTCTACGACGGCCGCCTCGCCGACCTCGGCAGCGCCGCACCGGCCTCCTTCATCCCGCTCATCAGCGACAACTGGACGCTCAACTTCAGCTGGCAGGGCGTCGGCGCGTTCCCCGCCGCCGAGCGGGACAAGCTGCACGGCATCGTCGCCACCGCCCACAAGCGCGGCCAGCGCGTCCGCTTCTGGGCTACGCCCGACCTGGCGGGACCGGCGCGCGAAGCGGTGTGGGGCGAACTCCTCGCCGCCGGCGTCGACCACCTGAACACCGACGACCTGGCGGGACTCGAGGCGTTCCTCGACGCGCACGGGAAGTAGCACCGGGGCACAGGCGAAGTAGCACCTGGGCACAAGCGAAGTAACACCTGGGCACATAACACCCGTTCGGAGGACATGCCGGTCGCCCGGACGGTCCCTCCGCTGCGTCACACTGACGGCCGAAAGCCACGGTGTTGACGTGGCGGAGGAGGTTGTCCCATGGCCATTTCAGTCTCTGTGGTGCTGCTGCTTCTGATCCTCGCGGTGGTGTTCCTGCGCAACGGCGCACTCAAGTTCTCGCACGCCCTGGTCTGCGCCCTGCTCGGCTTCTACCTGGCGAGTTCGAGCATGGCGCCGACCATCCACGACGGTCTGACCGCCACCGCGGACATCGTCAGCGGACTGCAGCCCTGACCGACCGGCGCCGCCGCCAGACGACTTCCGGCCGAGATCGTTTCTGGTATGTGAACAACCGTCAGCTTTCCATGGACACTTCAGAGCGGGCCGTCTAGCGTCACCGCATGTCCAGCAGACTGTGCCGCCTCAGTATCACCAGTGCGATGGCCCTGGCCACGGCGTCCCTCGCGTTTCCGGCCGCCCCCGCGCACGCCGACGACATCCCCAAGGCGCCCGGACACCGGCTCGTCGAGCAGTACGAGGGAGCACCCGCCGACGCGGCGCCGCTGCCCGGCGAACAGCCGCCCCAGCACCCCTATCTCGCGGCCAACGGCCGCAGCGGAATGCACGCGGACGCGGCGGGCAGCGGGACCTACCCCTGGAACGGCCCCCTGGGGAAGAAGCCGAAGGCCACCAGCGAGAAGATGGCGGCACTCGGCGGAGAGTGCGCCACCGTCACCTTCGACCGCGCCGGCCGCATCGTCACCGTGTGCGGCACCTTCACCGGCTTCCTGGTGAAGCTGCTCGACCCGGACACGATGGACACGCTCGCCGAGTACAAGCTGCCGCAGCGCCCCTCCACGATCGAGGCGATCACCCGCCTCCAGTTCTCGAAGATCTTCAAGGACACGTCGGGCGGCGCCTACTCCTACCTCGACGACGAGGACCGCCTCGTGCTCGCCGACTCCCGCCAGCACATCGTCCGGCTCGCGCACGAGCAGACGGCGGACGGCAGCTGGCGGTTCGTCGTCGACAAGGACTGGGACCTCACCGAGCACGTCCCGCACGACTGTGTGACCTGGTCAAATCTCTACCCCAGTGGCGAATGTGACCCGGTCACGTCCGTGATGCCCGACTGGGAGGGACGGATCTGGTGGGTGACCCGGCAGGGCCGCGTCGGCACCGTCGACCCCAAGTCCGGTGACATCCGCTCCATCCGCCTGAAGGGCGAGGAGATCCAGAACTCGTTCTCCGTCGCCGAGGACGGAGTGTCGATCGTCTCCGACCACGCGCTCTACAGCTTCCGCGCCGACAAGGACGGCACACCCAAGGCCGTCTGGCGCCAGACCTACGACCGGGGCACCGGCACCAAGCCCGGCTCGGTGAACCAGGGCTCGGGCACCACCCCCGACCTCTTCGGCGCGGGCGACGACTACGTGGCGATCACCGACAACGCCGACGACCGCATGAACGTCCTCGTCTACCGCCGAGGCGCCGACGTCCCGGACGAGGACCGCCTCGTCTGCAAGGTCCCCGTCTTCGGCTCCGGCGCCTCCACCACCGACAACTCGCTGATCAGCTGGGGCAACAGCCTCGTCGTCGAGAACAACTACGGCTACGAGAACATCACCTCGCTCACCTTCGGGCGCAGCGTCGTCGGCGGCGCCAGCAGGATCGACGTACGCGAGGACGGCAGCGGCTGCGACACCGTGTGGGAGAGCGACGTCCGCGCCCCGTCCAACGTGCCCAAACTGTCCACCACCGCAGGGCTGTTGTACTTCTACACGAAGGAGCCCAACAAGCTGGGCATCGACGCCTGGTATCTGACGGCCGTCGACTTCCGCACCGGCGACACCAAGTGGAAGCGCCTCGCCGGCACGGGCATCGCGTACGACAACAACTGGGCGCCCGTCACCCTCGGCCCGGACGGCACGGCGTACGTCGGTGTGTTCAACGGGCTCGTGGCGGTGCGGGACGAGGAGTGACGGGCGCCGCCCCGATCATCCCTCGGAGAACACCCCGATCCCGTTCGGCACCGGACGTTCCGCGCCACCACTGGGATTGTTGCGTACGGTGACCGATTCGGCGCCCGGTGCCCTGGCGACCAGGGTGCTGGAGGAGACCAGGGTGGACGAGCCACCGCCGTCCAGGCTGAAGCCGTCCTCCGCGCCCAACCCGGCCAGGGTGCCCGCCACTTCGGCGATCGTCAGGCCGGTGCGGAACTCGGGGGAGCCGTCCAGGGACAGCAGCAGCAGGCGGCGGCCGTCGTCGGAGATCCCGGCGGCGGTCCGCACCGCCGAGGTCAGCGGGTCGAGGCCGGGCAGCGGGGCGCCGCCGCGCAGCACCGGGTAGCCGCCGAGCGCGAAGCGGAACGGCACGGGGGACTCGGCCGCGACCAGGCGGTGCCGGACGAACACCGGGTCGCCGACCGACAGTTTGCGCAGCTGCTGCGCGCCCGCCTCGCGGCCCACCAGGACGGTGGTGCCGCGGGCGATGGGCCCGCCGCCGGGCGCGGCGGCCGACTCCACGACCCGCCCGTGACGCACCGTCACCTCATGGACGTCCGTGCTGCACGGCGCACCCCGGTTGGTGTCCGTGCCACAGGTGGAGCGCAGCCGCGACACGCTGCCCCAGTCGCTGGTGAACGCGCCGACGGAACCCACTGGCAGCGCGTACTGATTGAGCCCGCCGAGCGGCAACCGGGTCTCGGCGGTGCGTACTTCACCGTCCAGACGCAGGCTGTCGAGCCGGGCCCGGCGGTCGAAGCCCACGCCGAGCACGGCCTGCGTCGTCACGCCGGGCGGCATCGCGGGTCCGAAGCGCTGACCGTTCGGCACCGCGCCCTTGAGGGCGTGGCCGCGGGCGATCGCCGGGCCCACGGGCGCGCCGGTGGCCTCGACGCCCGGATGCTGGGTCTCGCTGATGTTGAAGAAGTCGCCGTTGATCCCGCCGACCGCGCCGGCCCCGTCGGCGAGCGCCGAGACCGCGGAACGGGCGCCCACCTTGCCCGGATAGAGCAGGTCGACGCCGGTGCGCGGATCGCTCAGGTCGACGTCGAGGAGATGCGCGCGGGCCATGCCGTGCGACGCCGCGATGTCGAACTGCCGGTATGTCACACCCGGCGCGACCTGCACGGGGTCCGTCCGCCCGGTGCCCGGGACGGCGCCGGCCGGTGCCGCTCCCAGCAGAGCCGCACCGGCCAGCGTGCCCAAAGCCGTCAGTAGCGAGAGCGCCGCTCTCGCCGTCCTGAACCGTCTCGTGAAGTGCCTGTGCCGTGTCGCCACTGCGCCCCCTGATGTCTCCGGCCTGGCCAACTGCCCCAGTGTGCGGGGCGGTTGGGGAGTTCACCAGATGGCGGTTGTGACCGGTTGCCGGGCCGGTGGCTAGCCGCCGACCAGCCGGGAACGGATGAGGAAACGCACGCCCTCAGGTGCTTCCAGGGAGAATCCGCTGCCCCTGCCGGGTACGACGTCGACGATGAGCCGGGTGTGGCTCCACACCTCGTGCTGGCTCCTCGACATCCAGAACGTCACCGGTTCGGCCACGCCGTCCACGTCCAGCGAGGCGAGGCGTATGTCGGAGTCGCCGGTGCGGAACTCGCCCTCGGGGTAGCACATGGGGGCGCTGCCGTCGCAGCAGCCGCCGGACTGATGGAACATCAGGGGGCCGTGCGCCGCCCGCAGTCGCCGCACCAGATCGGCGGCCGCCGGGGTCAGTTCCACGCGCGGGGGCTCGGTCATGGCTGCCGCCCTTCCTGGGTCGACGGGCCGCCGTCGAGGCGGTGCTCCAGTCAAGCACGGTCGAGGTTGCGAGGACGTTGCGAGCGCGGACCGGGGGCCGACCGGAGTGCCGCCGCGGGATGCCTCACCAGACCAGGACGGCCCGTACCGTCTTGCCGCGCCGCCCCGTGCCGACGACTTCGAGGCGCGCGGCGAGATGCCGCACCATCGCCAGACCGCGCCCGCCCTCGCGCTCGGCGTCCGCCGTGAGCAGGCGCGGCCGGACCGGGCTTGCGTCGTGCACTTCGACGGTCACCCGGTCGTCGGAGACGACCAGACGCAGCCGGCAGGGGCTGCGGCCGTGCTGGGTGGCGTTGGTGACGAGTTCCGACACGATCAGTGTGGCGTCGTCGACCCGCTCGGCGTCGACCTTCGTCACATGGCGGTGCGGCCGGGTGAGGAAGACGGACGTCAACTTGCGTGCCCGGCCCGCCGAAGCGGGTTCACGGGCCAGGGCGAACTCGGCGCGTGCGGTGTGCCGATGGGCGCGCGGGTGCGCACGCATGGCGACTCACTTCCCCTCCTGGGACATGCCGGTGTACTCGCGGATCCCCGCCCACCGGGGCCACAGCACGTCGTGTGCGGGCCGGTCCTGCCCCCCACTGATTCCCGCAGCGGGTGATCGCCAACCAGGTGGGTTCAGGGAATGCGCGCCACCGCCGCGTAGATCCCGCTGCCTTCCGGCTCCGGCCGGTCTGCGCCCTTGAACCACTCCGGGGCCGTCACCAGGCCGGGCTCGACGAGTTTGAGGCCGTCGAAGAAGCGGCCGACGCCGGCGCGAGTGCGGAATCCCAGCCGGATGCCGCCCTTGGCGTACTCGGCCGTCACCTGCTCGGCCAGCTCCGGGTAGATGTCGGAGGCCGCGTGCGAGAGGACCAGATGGCTGCCGGAGGGGAGCGCGTCCACCAGGGTGCGCACAATGCCGTACGGGTCCTGGTCGTCGGGCAGGAAGTGCATGAGCGCGATCAGCGAGAGGGCGACCGGGCGCTCGAAGTCGAGGAGTCCACGGGCGTGTTCGAGGATCTCCAGAGGATCGCGGACGTCGGCCTGGATGTAGTCGGTCATCCCCTCGGGCCTGCTGACCAGCAGGGCCTCCGCGTGGCGCAGCACGATGGGGTCGTTGTCGGTGTAGACGACCCGCGCGGACGGCACGATGCGCTGGACGATCTGGTGCAGGTTCGGCTCGGTGGGGATGCCGGTGCCGATGTCGAGGAACTGGTCCACGCCCTGGGCGGCGAGCCAGGCCGTCGCGCGGTGCATGAAGGCGCGGTTCTGCCGGGCGGCGTCCTTCGACTCGGGCGGCAGCTTCTCGCCGACCGCCTCGTCGACGGGGTAGTTGTCCTTGCCGCCGAGCAGCCAGTCGTAGACACGCGCGGGGTGCGGCTTGCTGGTGTCGATGATCGGCCTGGGCGCGTCTGCGGTCATGGCGTACTCCGTTGCGGCTGAATGACGCTGGTGGCCGCAGTCTGCCACAGCAACTCGACCATGGTCACAGGGACGTTGGGATCTCCAACCGTGCAGGTCCGGGCGGTGACAGAGGGGCGTCCCGGCCACCACGAAGCGTGGCGGACGGGACGCCAAAGGATCCGTGCGGTGCGTCGGATCAGCGGCCGAGGCCGATGCGGTGCACCTGGTCCTGGCCCTCGGGTCCGGTGCCCGACTTGTCGACCGCGTAGGCGGTGTCGCCGGTGATCTGGACGTGGTTGGGGTTGGCGCCGGTGGTCAGCGTCTCGACGACAGCGCCTGCGCGGGGGTCGACGACAGTGAGGGTGCCGGGGGTCCGGTTGGCGACCAGGACGTTGCCCGAGCGGCGGTCGGCGGCGACGGAGAGCGCGCCCGCGCCCGTCGGGACGCTCTTGGTGACAGCGCCCGCGCGCAGGTCGACGACGGAGAGGGCACCGGCGGCCTGGTCGGCGGTGTAGGCGGTGCGGCCGTCCTTGGACAGCGCCACGGAGATCGGCCCGTCGCCCACCGGGATGAACCGGGGAGTCCGGCTTTTCGCCGTGATCTCGATGAGGCGGTCGTTCTTCAGGTCGGTCGCGTACGCGGTGCCGGTCCGCTCGTTCACCGTGAGTCCTGCCGGGCTCGCGCCCTCGACCGTCACGCGCTTCTTCTCTTTGTACGTACGGGTGTCGAAGGCGACGACACTGCCGTCGCCGAAGCCGCTCGCCCAGGCCAGGTCGTGCTTCTCGTCGACGACGACCTCACGCGCGTGGTTCACGCCCGGCAGCGAGGCGAGGTGCTCGCCGGTGCGCTGGCTGTAGACGGCGACGGAGTTGTCGCGGGTGTTCGTCGTCCACACGGTGTTGTGCTCGTCGTCGACGGCGACTCCGTAGACGGCCTCCACGGCACCGGTCCCCGCGTCGGTGACCGGCGGCGTGTACGTCGCCTCGATCTTCAGGGTTCTCGGGTCGACCTTCACCAGGCTGGAGGTGGTGACCGGCGGCCGGCCCACCGCCGAGGTCGCCCACAGCACGTTGTTCCGCTCGGAGTACGCGGACTGGTACAGGCCCTTCACGAGCGGCGCGGAATCGACGGTCGAGCCGGCCGGGCGGGACGTGTCACCGGCGTCCGCTTTGGCGTTCGCGGTCGCGGGCAGCGCGAGCGCGCTGCCGGCGGCAAGGGCCACGGCTACCGCGGCGGTACGGCGGATACGGCGGGTGAGTGAGGTCATGCTGCGTCAATCTCCTTGACAGAGGCACCTCTGTGAGAGGCGATCGCTCATCAACTTAGCTTAGCCTCACCTAACTAAACTCGGCTTTCCGGTGTGGCGCGCGCCACAACTGCCGGGAGCGGCGGCCGTGTTGGTGCCAGGGGTGCCCGCCACGCCGACGGGGCGACGCCCGGAAACCAGTCACACGCCCCACAGGTGGGCCATGCCGATCGCGCCAATCGCCCCGTCGCCTCGACCGCCCCAGCCGCACAAAGCGCCTCGCGCGTCCACGGGCGAAGGTCGGCACGCTCTCCCGGAATGCCATTGTCCGCCGTACCCACGGCATTACCACAGAGGATTTTCGGAAATATGGAACAGAGAAGTCCGATCGCCGGGCGCGTGGCGCGTTCGTGACGGTTATTCGACACCATTGAGTCAAATGACGCTGGTGGTTGATTTTCAGATATGGCAGAGTCTTCAAGTAAGTGGCCGAGCGAGCCGATGGATTGAGATCCGGCTGGCCGTCCGGCCGCACAAGGGACCATCCGTGAGGCGCGGGGGAGAAGTCGGCTCATGAACTTGGTGGACCGTGATGAAGAATATTCGATCATGGACGGCATGCTCGCCGCCACGATGGCGGGGCATGGCGGAGTGCTATTGGTGAGTGGCGCGGTGGCAAGCGGGAAAACCGCGCTGCTGCGCGCGTTCGGCGCCCGAGCGAGCGCCGAAGGCGCACTGTTTCTGCAGGCCACGGCGTCCGACGCGGAGAGCGATCTGCCCCTGGGCGTGATGGGGCAGCTATTGCTCGGTGCCGGCCTCTCGGGCCCCGACGCCGAGCGCGCGGCCCGCCTCGTCGACATTGTGGCGGTGGCCGCGCAGATACGACGGGCCGAGGGAGTCCTGCCCGCCGTCGCCATGAATGAGATTCCCAAGCTCTGCGGGATAGTCCTGGAACAGGCCAGGGAAAGGCCGGTGGTCCTCAGTATCGACGACGTCCACCATGCCGACAGCCAGTCGATGGAATGTGTGCTCTACCTCGCCCGCCGACTCGACACCAGCCGCATTCTGGTGGTCCTCGGCGAGAACAGCGGATTTCTGGCCGGAAATACGCGATTACATGCCGACCTGCTCCGCCTGCCGGGCTGCCGCAATATCAGGCTCGGACCACTCGAGCGGCAAGGAGTGGCCGAAATGATCTCCGCGTCCGGCGCGGACGGGCGGGGAACGCGCAAACTCGCCGCCGCCCTGCACCGGACGGGCGGCGGCAATCCGCTGCTGACCCGAGCCCTGATCGACGACCACCGCGCCGCCGAAGCAGCCGACGGCGACGCCGATCCGGTCCCCGGCGAGGCGTTCGCCCAGGCCGTGGCCACCGGCCTCTACCGCAGCGCCCTCGCCACCCGGCGCATCGCATGGGCACTGGCGGTGGCCGGCCCCGACGTGCGCCTCGCCGAACTGGTGGAAGTCCTGGGGACCAGCCGCGAGGCGGTGCACGCCGGGCTGCGCGCCCTGAACGACGCCGGGCTCCTGGACGCGGGCTGGTTCCGGCACGAAGCGGGCCGCGCCGCGGTGCTGCGCAGCATGGAAGCCGACGACCGCGCCCGACTCGAGGCCCGCGTGGCCCAAGTGCTGCACGAGCACGGCGAGGCGGCGACCGTCGTCGTACGGCACCTGATCGCGGCCGAGCCCATCGACGCGCCCTGGGCCCTCGGCACCCTCCTCGAAGCCGCCGAACGTGCCCTCGCCGACGACGAGGTCGCACTCGCCCTCACCTGTCTGCGCACCGCCCGCGACACCTGCACCGACGCCCGGCAGTCGGTGCTCATCCAGGCCGCGCTGACCCGGGCAGGCTGGCGCGTCAACCCGTCCACCGTCGCCCGGCACCTGCCCGAACTCACCGTCGCCGCCGCCGAAGGACGCCTCGGCGACCGCGGCATCGTCGAACTCGTCGGCCACCTCCTCTGGTTCGGCCAGGCGGAACCGGCCCTCGACCTGCTCGGCGCCGCCGAACGGCACGGCACCGGCACCGCGGGCACCGCCGGCTCCCACGGCTCCGGGCAGCAGCCCGAGAGCCGGACACCCGGCCGCTTCGACTGCGTACGCCGATGGATGGCGTACGAATATCCGGGACTCAGCGGTCAGCGACAGCGCCGAGCCGGCACCCCGGACGTGACCGGGCCCGGAGCCGCGCAGGTCCGCAGCCCCCATCAACGCGCCTCGTCCCTGATGAAGGCGGTCGTCGACGGCTCCGGGGACGACGTGGTCGTCGGGGCGGAGCAGATCCTGCAGAGCACCCGCCTCGACGACGGCACACTGCCCGCCGTGATCGTCGCCCTGGACTCCCTGGTGCTCGCCGACCGGCTCGACATCGCCGCCCACTGGTGCGAGACCCTGTGCAAGGAGGCCACCGAACGCCGCGCCCCCATGTGGCAGGGCCTGCTCGCCGCGGCCAAGGCCCGCATCGAGCTGCGGCTCGGGGCGCTCGGTGCGGCGGAGGAGTCCGCGCGCCGCGCGATCACCCTCGTACCGCCCGAGGGCTGGGGCGTGGCCGTCGCATCGCCGATCGCCACGTCCGTCAGCACCAACACCGTCATGGGACGGCTCGACGCGGCCACCGCCCAACTGGGCATCCCCGTACCGGAAGCGGCGTTCCACACCCCCTACGGACTGCTCTACCTCCGGGCGCGCGGGCACTACTACCTCGCCGCCGGACGCCCCTACGCGGCACTCGACGACTTCCACACCTGCGGCGACCTCATGACCCGCTGGGGGCTCGACCTGCCCGCGCTCGTCCCCTGGCGGACCGACGCGGCCGAGGCGCAGCTGCGGCTCGGCGACGAGGCCCGCGCACGCACCCTCGCCAAGGAGCAACTGGCCCTGGCCGGACCCCGGTCCGCCGGGCACGCCTGGGCGCGCGGCATCTCGCTGCGGGTCCTCGCCAGCACCCTCCACCCCCGGCACCGGCCGCCGCTGCTCGTCGAGGCCATCGAACTGCTGCGGGAGCGCGGCCACCGCCTGGAGCTGGCCCGCGCCACGGACGAACTGGCCCGCGCCCACCGCGAGTTCGGCGACGGCACACAGGCGCGCACGCTGGCCCGCAAGGCACAGCAACTGGGCCGCGAGTGCGGCGTACCGCTGCCCAAGGCCCCGCCCGCCGACCCGGCGCACTCCGTTCCGCACGAGCGGCCCTGGACCGCCGGATCCGCCCGGCGCAAGACCGACGAACTCAGCGACGCGGAACTGCGCGTGGCGACGCTCGCCGCCCGCGGCCACACCAACCGGCAGATCGCCGACAAGCTCTACATCACCGTCAGCACCGTCGAACAGCATCTGACGCGCGCCTACCGCAAGCTCGCCGTCCAGCGCCGCGCGGACCTGGCGGCGAAACTCGGCCCGCTGCCGGTCCCCGTACCGGTACCCGGCGGCAACGGACACGAGGAACACAGCGGCCGAGCGGAACAGGAGGCGGGCACGGCGCGCGACCGGCTTCGCGTGGTGTAGGGGGCGGGGGAGACGCGGGGCGCGGCGCGGGACGGTGACCACGGCCGGCATCTCCTCTCCGAGGTCTCACGGGGCCGGTGCGGTGCCGGCGGATGCCTCCGTTTCTACGCGGCGGACGGTCACAGGACGGTCCGAAAGCCCGCGACCCGGCGGTACCCTCTGCGTACCCGGGGTGGGTGCCGAACGAGGAGCACCCGGGGTGGGTGTCGAGACCAGGAGCGCGTCGGCGGGGGGCCGTCACCGGAGCTGTGACCGGTGTGTGACGTGGGATCGGGCAACGTGGTGCCGCATGATCAGCACCAGCCGGGCCGTCCCGCGCCGCACCGCCCCCCACGCCGTCACGCGCCGTGCGAGGGGTGGGCGATGAGGGTACTGGTGGTCGAGGACCATGCCGAGCTCGCGCATTCGGTGGCGCGCGTGCTCCGCCGCGAGGGCATGGCCGTCGACGTCGTCTACGACGGCTCCGACGCACTGGAACGTACGACGGTCGTCGAGTACGACGTGGTCGTGCTCGACCGGGACCTGCCGGGAGTCCACGGCGACCAGGTCTGCACCGCGCTCGCCAACCAGCCGGTGCACGCCCGCGTCCTGATGCTCACCGCGTCGGGCACCATCGCGCACCGCGTGGAGGGCTTCAGCCTCGGCGCCGACGACTACCTCCCCAAGCCCTTCGCGTACGCCGAACTCGTCGCCCGCATCCGTGCGCTCGCCCGGCGCTCCCAACCCGCGCTGCCACCGGTCCTCGTCCAGGGCGACCTGCGGCTCGACCCGGCCCAGCGGATCGCGTCGCGCGCCGGGGTGCGCCTCGCGCTGACCCCCAAGGAATTCGCCGTACTGGAGTATCTGCTCGCCGCGCAGGGCCGGGTGGTGTCCGCCGAGGAACTCCTCGAACGGGTGTGGGACGAGGCCGCCGACCCGTTCACCACCACCGTCAAGGCGACCATCAACCGGCTGCGGCCCAAACTCGGCAACCCACCCGTGATCGAGACCGTTCCCCGGGGCGGCTACCGGATTTGAGGGTCCCATGCGTCTGCCCGCGCGCCTCGCCGGCTTCCCGGCACTCGTCCGCCGTCTGCTGCCCCGCCGGGTACGGGTCCGCCTGACGCTCCTGTACGGAGTGCTGTTCGTCGTGTCGGGCGTGGTCCTGCTCGCCATCACCAACCTGCTCGTCGCCCGCTCACCGGCCAACCTCGTCCTGGTCAAGGACCGGGGCGGCGAACCCGTCCTCTCGCCGGGCGCCGACGGGCGCCTCTACCTCGGCTACCCGGACGCCAGCGAGACCGTCCAGCTCAACGACATCACCCAGCAACTGCGGGACCAGGCACTGCGCCAGCACGAGGTCGAGATGGACCACCTCCTGGTCCAGTCCGGCATCGCCATGGCGATCATGGCGGTCATCGCGATAGCGCTCGGCTGGCTCGTCGCCGGACGGGTCCTCAGGCCGCTGCGCACGATGACCGGCAGCATCCAGCGCATCTCGGCCCGGAACATGCACGAGCGGCTCGCCGTCGTCGGGCCCGCCGACGAACTCAAGGACCTCGCCGACACCGTGGACGGACTGCTCGGCCGCCTGGAGACCGCACTCGACTCCCACAAACGCTTCGTCGCCAACGCCGCCCACGAACTGCGCACGCCCCTCACGCTGGAGCACGCACTCCTGGAGGAGTCCCTCATCGACCGGGACGCCACCAGGGAGTCGTTCCGCTCCAACTTCGAACGGCTCCTGGAGATCAGCAAACAGCAGGCACGCCTCCTGGAGTCGCTGCTCACCCTCTCCAGCAGCGAACGCGGCCTCGACCACCGCGAACCGCTCGACCTCGCGGAGATCGCCGAGGAGGTCGTGCACGGCTCACGCCCGGAGGCCGACCGGCGCGGGCTGCGCTTGCGGAGCACCTTCGGGCACGCCACGACATCGGGCGACTCGGCGCTCGTCCAGCGCCTGGTCGCCAACCTCCTCGACAACGCGATGGGTTACAACGTCGCCAAGGGCGGCCTCGTGGAGATCACCACCCGCACCGCCGACGGCCGCGCCGTCGTCTCCGTCACCAACACCGGCCCAGAAGTGCCCGCCGAGCAGGTGGAGCGGCTCTTCGAACCCTTCCAGCGGCTGGGCCGCACCGCAGGCGACGGCCACCACGGGCTCGGCCTCTCCATCGTCCGCGCCATCGCCACCGCCCACGGCGCCGAGATCGCCGCCCACGCCCGGCCGGGCGGCGGCCTCACCGTGGACGTCACCTTCCCGCCCCGCACCGACCAGCGACGACCGGTCCCGGAGCCGACCGGGGTATCCCATAGGGGTGAATAGGGGTTTTCAGCCCTAGATCAATTCTGCTAGTGAGGGGTACCCGCCCGGAAAGCCCGTTGTTAGGGTGAGCGTGTTCGGTCGCGGGATGCCGTTCCCATTCAGGACAAGAACGGAATCGGCCGAATATCTGAGCCAACTGGTCCCTGGAGCGCGCGTCGCAGTTCAGTCACGGCCACATTCCCTGGATACGACGCCGATCCTGACCGGCGTTCGTGCGCGCACAGGTGACAACTGAGCAGTAGGGGGAGTTGAGTTGGCAGTACCTGGGCACGCGCCGATCGACCGACTGATGGTCGTCGAGGTCGAGACGGGATCGCTTTCGACGGCCGATTCACCGCGCATCTCGGGAGTGGACCAGGAACACGTGGAATCCCTCGCGGTGGTGCAGAGCCCCTTGCCACCCATCACCGTGCACCGAGCGACCATGCGCGTCATCGACGGCCTGCACCGATTACGGGCGGCCGAACTCCGAGGACAACGAAAGATCGCGGTGCGGTTCTTCGACGGGGACGCGGCCGACGCGTTCGTCCTCGCCGTCGAATCCAATGTCACCCACGGACTTCCGCTGACGACGGCGGACCGGAAACGTGCCGCCGGACGCATCATCGCCTCCCACCCCCAGTGGTCGGACCGGATGATCGCCTCGGTCAGCGGAATCGCCCCCGGCACCGTCGCCGAGATCCGTAGACGGGCCCCGGCCGATCCGTCCGCCGACGGCGGCAGGATCGGCCACGACGGCCGGGTACGCCCGGTCAACGGCACGGAGGGACGCCGCGTCGCCAGCGAACTCATCGCCGAGAACCCCCAGTTGTCGCTGCGTCAGATCGCCCGCGTCGCGGCCATCTCCCCGGAGACCGTGCGCGACGTACGCAACCGGATGATGCGCGGCGAGGACCCGCTGTCCCGGCGCGGCAAACAGACGAAGCGCGAGACACTCATCGCCGCCCCACGCGCCGGCGGCCCCACCGCCGTGCCCGACCGGGACACCGGCCAGGACCGCGCGGCCGTGCTCAAGCGACTCAACGCCGACCCGGCCCTGAGGTTCAGCGAGACCGGCCGCACCCTGCTGCGGCTGCTCAACATCCACACCATCAGCGCGGAGGAATGGGACGAGATCATCGACAAGGCCCCGCCGCACTGCGGGCGCATCGTGGCCTACCTGGCGGGCGAATGCGCCGAGATGTGGGCCGACGTCGCACTCCGGGTCCAGCGCAAGGTCGCCGAGACGGCATAGACCGCCGGGCAGACACGGGCCGACACGGGCCGCCGATACGGCAGCCGATACGGCACAGGGCGTCCAAGTGAGCAGACTGCCTGGTTGGACGCCGTGCCCGCCCGCCCCGTAAACACCGAACAATTCCACCGGCGGAACCACCCTGCCCAATTGCAGGCCGGACGTTGACCAATTGCACGCCCGGCACTGCCACATTGCGGGCCTGTTTGACGGGAATTCCGAACGGTATCGTCCTGCGGGCGAGCCGATGACCAAAGACAATCGCCACACCCAAATGACCCTGCATTGAAGAGAGTTCTGCACCGAAATGCCGAGGCAGGAGGAATCCGTCGAGTGTTGATCACCCAAGGCCCAGGTGGACCCACCGTCGGAGGGCCGCAATCCGGATCCCAGAGGCAGCAGCTCCGGCCAGGAACAGTGCGCCGGGCCATGACCTATGTGAAATCACATAAGCCGGCCCTCGCCTTTCTGCTGATCACCACGGTGGTGGATTCCCTCATCATCGTGTCGACACCCCTGCTCCTCAAGAAGATCATCGACGACGGAATACTCAAGGACGACATGGGCGTCATCACCGCGATCGCCCTGATCGTCGCCGGACTCGCCGTCGTCGACGCCCTCACCCAACTCGTGCAGAGCTACTTCTCCGGACGCATCGGCCAGGGCATCAGCCACGACCTGCGCGTCGAGGCCTTCAAACACGTACAGCGCCAGCCCATGGCCTTCTTCACCCGAACCCAGACCGGACTCCTCGCCAGCCGCCTCAACGGCGACGTGATGCTGGCCCAACAAGCCCTCACCACACTCCTGATGTCCGCGACCAGCGTGCTCACCGTGCTCCTGGTGCTCGCCGAGATGTTCTACCTCTCCTGGATCATCAGTCTGATCGCCGTCGCCATGCTGCCGCTCTTCATCGTGCCCGGCATCTACGTGGGACGGCGCCTCCAGCACTACTCACGCGCCCAGATGCAGGCCAACGGCGAACTCGGCGGCATCATCAACGAACGCTTCAACGTCGGCGGAGCCATGCTCGCCAAGCTCTTCGGCCGACCCCGCGAAGAGGCCGAGGCCTTCGAGAACCGGGCAGGCGAAGTCCGCCAGGTCGGCGTCATCTGGACCGTCTACAGCAGGCTCTCCTTCATCTTCATGGCACTCCTCGCCTCCCTCGCGACCGCCCTCGTCTACGGCGTCGGCGGCGGCCTGGTCCTCCACGACGTCTTCCGCATCGGCACACTCGTCGCACTCGCCGCACTCCTCGGCCGGCTCTACGGACCCATCACCCAGCTGTCGAGCCTCCAGTCCAACGCACTGACCGCCATGGTCAGCTTCGACCGGATCTTCGAGGTGCTCGACCTCAAGCCGCTCATCGAGGAACACCCCGACGCGACAGCCCTCGCCGCACCGGGCGAAGGACCCGCCCCCGAGATCGAGTTCGACCAGGTGTCCTTCCGCTACCCGCGCGCCAGCGAGGTGTCCCTCGCCTCCCTGGAATCCAACTCCCTGTCCGCCGCCGAACGCGCCAAGGAGACACCACAGGTGCTGCACGGCATGAGCTTCCGCGTACCGTCCGGCAAGCTCACCGCACTGGTCGGCCCCTCGGGCGGCGGCAAGACCACCACCACCCACCTGGTCTCCCGCCTCTACGACCCCACCGCGGGCAGCGTCCGCATCGACGGCCACGACCTGCGCGACGTCACACTCGACTCCCTGCGCCAAGTGGTCGGCGTCGTCAGCCAGGACGCGCACTTCTACCACGACACCATTCGCGTGAACCTCTCCTACGCACGCCCCGACGCCACCCAGCACGACCTCCTCGAAGCCTGCGACGCGGCCCAGATCGGCGACCTGATCCGCTCCCTGCCCAGCGGCCTCGACACGGTCGTCGGCGACCGCGGCTACCGCCTCTCCGGCGGCGAGAAACAACGCCTCGCCCTCGCCCGGCTCCTCCTCAAGGCCCCCTCGATCGTGGTGCTCGACGAAGCCACCGCACACCTGGACTCCGAGTCCGAGGCGGCCATCCAGCGAGCACTCACCACGGCACTGCGCGACCGCACATCCCTGGTGATCGCCCACCGCCTGTCCACGATCCGCGAGGCGGACCAGATCCTCGTCATCGACGAAGGCCGCGTCCAGGAAAGCGGCACACACGAGGAACTCCTCCTGGCAGGAGGCCTCTACGCCGAGCTCTACCACACCCAGTTCAGCCGCCCCAGCACCAACGGAGCGGCCCCGGACCGCCACAAGGAACCGGAACCGGCACTGCACGGACCGATCCTCGGCGGCGGCCCAGGTCCGGGCGCCGGCCACGGTCCCGGTCCCGTTCTGGGGGGCGGCGGACCGGTCCTGGGCGGCGGACCTCCTCCACCCGCAGGAGGCGGCGCCGAGTACATCCTGCGCCGCGGCGGACCCGAACCGGACGAGCACTGAGCAACCGCGAGAAGCCTGAAGGGGGAAACGGTGGAGCCGTCGGTGACCGTGGAGCTGATCGCTGAGCGGGTGATGTCGACGCCGGACGCGACGGCGGTCGTCACCGCCGAACAGTCCATGTCGTACGCGGAGTTGTGGACGTCGGCCGGCCGCTGGGCGTCGCGCCTCGGTGAGGTCGGAATCAGTCGGGGCGATCGTGTCGCGGTGGTGATGGAGCGGTCCCCGGATCTGGTGGCGGTGCTGTTGGGCGTCTGGCGGGCGGGGGCCGCGTATGTGCCGGTGGACGTGGGCTGGCCGGCGGAGCGGGTCGGGTTCGTGCTCGAGGATGCGGGGCCGCGAGCGGTGGTGTGCGCCCCGGGGACCCGGCATGTGGTGCCACCGGACGTCTCGCTGACTGTTGTGTCGGCGGATTCACCGGTGGCTGCCGGTGGCGGGTCCCTGGTGCCGGTGGGTGCGGGTGATGTGGCGTATGTGATGTATACGTCGGGTTCGACGGGGGTGCCGAAGGGTGTTGCGGTGTCGCACGGGAGTGTGGCGGCGCTGGTGGGGGAGCGGGGCTGGGCCGTCGGCGCGGGCGACGCGGTGCTGATGCATGCCCCGCACGCCTTCGACGTATCGCTCTTCGAGCTGTGGGTGCCGCTCGCGGCGGGTGCTCGGGTGGTGATCGCCGAGCCGGGTGTCGTGGATGCTCAGCAGGTGCGCGAGCACGTCAAGAGCGGTGTGACGTCTGTGCACCTGACGGCTGGTTCGTTCCGTGTGCTGGCGGAGGAGTCCGCCGATTGCTTTGCCGGGCTGCGTGAGGTGCTGACGGGTGGCGATGTGGTCCCGGCCGCCTCGGTCGCCCGCGTCCGTGCGGCCTGCCCGGATGTCGCAGTCCGGCACATGTACGGGCCCACCGAAACCACCCTGTGCGCGACCTGGCACGTACTGCACCCCGGATCCCCGACCCGCAGCGTGCTCCCGATCGGCCGCCCCCTGCCCAACCGCGACACCTTCGTCCTCGACGCCGCTCTGCGGCCGCTCCCGGCGGACACCGTCGGGGAGCTGTACGTCGCGGGCACGAGCCTGGCCCAGGGCTACTGGGACCACGCCGCGCTGACCGCCGAGCGCTTCGTGGCGAGCCCGTTCGCGTCCGGCGAGCGCATGTACCGCACCGGCGACCTCGTCCGCAGCACCCCGGACGGCGAGCTGCTCTTCGTCGGGCGGGCCGACGGACAGGTCAAAGTCCGCGGATTCCGCGTCGAGTTGGGCGAGATCGAAGCCGCCCTGGCCACCAACCCCGCCGTCGCGCAGGCCGTCGTACTGGCGCGTGAGGACGGTCAGGGCGAACGCCGCCTCGTCGGTTACGTCGTACCCGAGCGTGCGCGGCGCGTAGATCCAGACGCCATCCGTGAGTA
This sequence comes from Streptomyces sp. NPDC050658, assembly GCF_044457025.1. NCBI lineage: Bacteria > Bacillati > Actinomycetota > Actinomycetes > Kitasatosporales > Streptomycetaceae > Streptomyces > Streptomyces sp. NPDC050658. Next base: position 356,451 of record NZ_JBITGM010000007.1, on the reverse strand, counting down.
CGTGGCCCAGTCGCTGCCCGACTACATGGTCCCGGCGGCCGTGCTCCCGCTGGACGCCCTGCCGCTCACTCGCCATGGCAAGGTCGACCGGGCCGCCCTGCCCGCCCCCGACTTCGCGGGCAAGGCAGCCACCGGACGGGCGCCCCGGACACCCGCCGAAGCGATCCTGTGCACGCTCATGGCCGAACTGCTCGGCCTGGAGCGCATCGGCCCCGACGACAGCTTCTTCGAACTCGGCGGCGACTCCATCATGTCGATGCAGCTCGCGGCGCGGGCGCGCAAGGCACGGCTGTTCTTCGGCGCCGAGGACGTCTTCGCGTACGCCACACCGGCCGCCCTGGCCTCGGTCGCGAGGACCGGGGAGGAACAACAGGGGCGGGGGCACCACCGTTTCGCCGGCTCGCTCGCCGCGGACCTCGGAGAGGCCGAGGCCGACAGGCTGCGGAGTGCGGTGCCCGGCATGGTGGACGTCTGGCCGCTCTCCCCGCTCCAGGAAGGGCTGCTCTTCCACGCGACCCACGCAGACCAGGGGCCCGACGTCTACACGAGCCAGCGGACACTGGCCCTGGACGGCGTCCTCGACGTGGACCGGCTGCGCGCCTCATGGGAGGCGCTGCTCGCGCGCCACGCGGTCCTGCGCGCCGGCTTCCACCAGCGCGAGTCCGGTCAGCCGGTACAAGTCATCGCGGCCAGTGCCGAGTTGCCGTGGCGCGAGGTGGATCTGACCGGAGTTCCGGAGGGCGAAGCCGACGACACCCTGGCGGCGCTCGCGCACGCCGAGCGAGCCGAGCGGTTCGACTTCGCGACACCGCCGCTGCTGCGGCTGCTGCTCGTGCGCCTCGGCGCGGACCGGCACCGGCAGGTCCTCACCGTCCACCACTCGCTCGTGGACGGCTGGTCCACCAATGTCCTCTTCGCCGAGCTGTCCGAGGTGTACGAAGCCGGCGGCGACGGCAGGAAGCTGCCCGCGACCACCTCGTACCGGACCTACCTGGCCTGGCTCGAGCAGCAGGACAAGGACGCGGCGCGCGAGGCGTGGCGCGCGGAATTCGCCGGAGCGGATGAACCGACCCTCCTCGCACCGCCCGAGAAGACGTCCGAGACGCTGGCCGTCCCGGATCAGATGGTCCCGGAGCCGATGGTCCCGAAGTCGATCGTCCCGGAGCCGCTCCCCTTCGAGCTGAGCGATGAACTCACCCGCCGCGTAGTGGAGTTGGCGCGCTCACACGCCCTGACCGTGAACACCGTCGTGCAAGGCGCCTGGGCCATGGTCCTCGCCGGACTCGCGGGCCGTACGGACGTGGTGTTCGGGACTCCGGTCGCGGGCAGGCCCGCCGAACTGCCGGGCGTCGAATCGGCGGTCGGCCTCTTCCTCAACACCGTGCCCGTACGCGTGTGCGCGGCGGCCGAGCAGACGGTCTCCGCCCTGCTGCGGGACCTGCGGGAGCGGCAGGTCGCCCTCATGGCCCGCCACCACCTCGGCCTGCGGGAGATCCGCCGGTCCGCCGGGCCGGGCGCGGACTTCGACACGCTCGTGGTGTTCGAGAACCTGCCCCCCGCCCGCGTCACCGCGGGGCACGGCCCCGACGACGTACTGAAGATCCGTGCCGTCGGGGATCCCGAGGAGAGGGGCCACTACGCGCTCGCCTTGATCGTGGTGCCCGACGACCGGCTCCGCGGCCTGCTCGTGCACCGGCCGGACGTCTTCCCGCAGGCCAGGGCCGAGGCCGTGCTCTCCGTACTCACACGGGTGCTCGAGCAGATGACCGCCGACCCCTCGGCACCGGTGGGGCGGCTCGACGCGCTCGCCGCGGCGGAGCGCGCGCTCGTCGTCGGGACATGGAACGCGGGGACCCCGGCCGAGCCCGGCGCGCCGGCCCCCGACCTGTTCGCCCGACAGGCCGTCGCCACGCCGTCCGCCGTGGCGCTGGTGGACGGCCACCGCTCGACCACCTACCGCGAACTGGCCGCCCAATCCGGCCGTCTGGCCCGGTACTTGACGGACAACGGCGTGGGCCCGGACACCCCCGTGGCCGTCACGATGGACCGCTCCACGGAACTCGTGGTCTCACTCCTCGCCGTGGCCATGGCGGGCGGAGTCTATGTGCCGGTGGACCCGGGGCATCCCCCGGCGCGGACCCGGCTCATCCTCGACGACGTGGCGCCGCCGGTCCTGCTCTGCACGGCGCGGACCCGGCACGCGGTCCCGCACGACTTCACCCAGACCGGTCAACTCGTCGTCGTGGACGATCCGTTGATCCTCCAGGACCTGAGCCACTACCCGGACGAAGGGTCGATGACAGACGCCGAACGGCGGGCGCCGCTCGCCCCGGCCGACGCGGCGTACGTCATCTACACATCCGGCTCGACCGGCACCCCCAAGGGCGCGATCGTCCCCCACGAGGGCCTGCGCAACCTGATCGCCGACCGCGTCGACCGCTACCGCATCGGCACCGACAGCGCGGTACTGCAACTGGTCTCGCCGAGCTTCGACGTCTCCATGTCGGACATCTGGCCGGTGCTCTGCGCGGGCGGCCGACTCGTCCTCGCACCACCCGTGAAGCGACGGCCGACCGGCCAGGAACTCGTCGACCTGATGCGCGCGCAGCGCGTGACGCACGTCGCGATGACACCGACCCAACTCGCCCAGCTGCCCCCGGAAGACCTGCCCGACCTGCGCGTCCTGGTCATCGGCGGCGAACGCGCCTCCGACGAACTGCGCGCCCGATGGTCGGCCGGCCGCGAGGTCTACAGCGAATACGGCGTCACCGAGGCGACGGTGGCGTCGACGGTCAGCAGGGCACTCGCCGCCCACGACACGCCGTCCATCGGCCGCCCCATCGCGGGCACCGGGACATACGTCCTCGACCCCTTCCTGCGCCCGGTACCACCGGGCACGGTCGGCGAGCTGTACGTGGCGGGAGCAGGACTGGCACGCGGCTACCTACGACGCACGACACTCACCGCGCGCCGCTTCGTGGCCAGCCCCTTCGCACGCGGCGAGCGGATGTACCGGACAGGGGACCTGGTCCACTGGACCGACGACGGCGAACTCGTCTACGCCGGACGGGCCGACGCCCAGGTGAAGGTCCGCGGCTTCCGCGTCGAACTGGGCGAGATCGAGACGACCCTCGCCGCGCACCCCGCCGTCGAGCGGGCCGTCGTGATCCTGCGGGAGGACGGACGGGGCGAACAGCGCCTCGTCGGCTATGTGACGGGCGCCGAGCTGCCCCGTCACTCCGAGGCTCCGGACGGTGATTCCCTTCGCGAGTACGCCGCCAAGGAGCTGCCCGAACACATGGTGCCCGCGGCGGTACTGACCCTCGACACGCTGCCGGTCAACCGGAACGGCAAAGTCGACGTCGCGGCCCTGCCCGCACCCGACTTCACCGGACAGGCCGCCGGCCGGGCCCCCGAAGGCGAGGCGGAAGCCGTCCTCTGCGCACTCTTCGCCGAGATCCTCGGCCTGGACCGGGTGGGCGCCGACGACAACTTCTTCCGGATGGGCGGAGACTCCATCACATCGATGCAACTGGTCAGCCGCGCCCGCCGGACCGGCGTCCTCTTCAGCACACAGGACGTCTTCGAGCACGGGACACCGGCCGCCCTCGCCCACGTGATCCGGCTCGGCGCGGGCTCCGCATCGGGACCGGACGTGGGCGAGGGCGAGATCATCCGGACACCGGTGATGCGGGAACTCGGCGACCGGGCCCTCGGCAGCGGCTTCGCACAGTGGGTCACGGTCGGCACGCCCGCCGAGCTCACCGGCGAAGCCCTCGCGGCGGGCGTCGACGTCGTACTCGACACCCACGACATGCTGCGCGCCCGCGCAGAGCAGCAGGACGGGGTCCGACCCGCCCTGGTGGTCGGTCCGCGCGGTGCGGTGCGGGGCGCGGACCTGATCACCCGGATCGACGCGACGACGCACACCGCACCCGGCCTCGACGTGACCGCGGCCCGCGGCACGCGCGAGGCGATCCGGCGCCTGGACCCGTTCGCCGGGGTGATGGCACAGGTGGTGTGGGTGGACGCGGGGCCCGCCAGGGTCGGCCGGCTGGTGTTCGTCGTCCACCACTTGGCGGTGGACGGCGTCTCCTGGCGGATCCTTGTTCCGGACCTGCGCGCGGCGTGTGAGGCGGTGAGGACGGGCCGTGAGCCGGGTCGTGAGTCGGGAGTCGAGTCGGGAGTCGAGCCGGGAGTCGAGCCGGGAGTCGAGCCGGGAGTCGAATCGGTCGTCGAGCCAGCTGTCGCTCCGGTCCCCGAACCGGTCATCGATCCGGTCGGGACGTCCTTCCGGCGCTGGTCCAGGCTGCTGGTCGAGGAGGCGAACGGACCGGCCCGTACCGCCGAACTCGACGACTGGACCGCCCTGCTCGCCCGCGCGGACGCACCGCTGGGCCACCGGGCCCTCGACCCGGCACGGGACACCGCGTCCGGCATGCGCGGGGCCTCATGGGTGGTCCCGGCGCACGAGGCGGCCACGCTCGCTGCCGTGACACCGGCACTGTTCCACTGCGGAGTGCACGAAGTGCTGCTGGCCACGCTGGCCGCGGCGGTCGTCGAGGGACGGGACGCCGGGACGGTCCCCGTGGACACCCACGGCACCGTCCTCATCGACGTCGAGGGGCACGGACGTAAACCGCTCGGCGGCGCGGATCTGCTGCGCACGGTCGGCTGGTTCACCAGCGTCCACCCGGTCCGCATCGACCTCGCCGCGCTCGACCTGCACCAGGCCCGCACGGGCGGCCCGGCGGCCGGAACACTCCTCAAGGCGGTCAAGGAACAGACCCGCGCAGTACCGGGCGACGGCCTCGGCCACGGCCTGCTCCGCCACCTCAACCCCGACACCGGCCGCGTACTCGCCGCCCTGCCGAGCCCCCAGATCAGCTTCAACTACATGGGCCGATTCCCGGCGGGCAGCGACCCGGACACGGTCGGACCCTGGCAGATGGCCGGCGACGAGGCGATCGGCAGCTCCACCGACCCCGCCATGCCCGCGACCCACACCCTCGAGGCCGGCGCCACCATCCGCGACACCGCACAAGGCCCCGAACTGACCCTCTCGCTCACCTGGCACACCGCGCTCCTCGACGAGGCCACGGCACGACGCGTCGGCCGGCTCTGGCTCGACACGCTCGCCGGCCTCGCCGCACACACCACCGACCCGACGGCGGGCGGCCACACACCGTCCGACTTCCCGCTCATCGAACTCGCCCAGGACGAGGTCGAGCAGTTCGAGGCGATAGCGGCAGAGCTCGAAGGAGGACGTTCGCTGTGAACCCCGCAACCTCGGCCAAAGAGGCCGCCGCACCGGCAGCCGCCCGGAAAGCACCGTCCCAGGGCTCGTCGCTCGCCGAGGTCTGGCCCCTCTCACCGCTCCAGGAAGGCCTCCTCTTCCACGCCGATTTCAACGGCCAGGGCCCCGACATCTACACCGTCCAGACCCTGCTCGCAGTCGGAGGCCCCATGGACGTCGTACGCTTCCGCGCCTCGTGGGACGCGCTCCTGACCCGGCACGCGGCCCTTAGGGCAAGCTTCCAGCGACGTAAATCGGGCGAGGCGGTCCAGCTCATCACCCGCGAAGTCGCACTGCCCTGGCGCGAGGCCGACGTCTCCGACCTCCCGGAGGCCGAGGCGACGGCTGAGCTGGACCGCCTGGCCCGCGACGAACGCGCCACCAGGATCGACCCGGCGACGGCCCCCCTCCTCCGCCTCCTCCTCATCCGCATCGACGACCACCACCACCGCCTCGTGGTGACCAGCCACCACATCCTCATGGACGGCTGGTCCGCCCCGCTCCTCCTGAAGGAACTCTCCGCCCTCTACGCGGCAGGCGGCGACGCCGACACCAACGCCGACGCCGACGCCAGCGCCCTCGAACCCGTCACCTCCTACCGGGAGTACCTGGCCTGGCTGGGCCGCCAGGACAAGGAGGCGGCGCGCGCCGCCTGGCGGACGGAACTCGCGGGCGCCGACGAGCCGACGCACGTAGCGGGAACGACGAACGCGGCACTGCCCGGCACGACACCCCCGCGCAAGAACTCCGTCCACCTCCCCGCATCGACCACCGCTCGCGTGGCGGAACTGGCCCGCGCCAACGGCCTGACGGTGAACACGGTCGTACAGGGCGCGTGGGCGTTGGTGCTGGCGCGGCTGGCCGGGCGCACGGACGTGGTCTTCGGCGCCACCGTCGCCGGACGCCCGCCGGAACTCGCGGGAGCCGGTTCCATGATCGGCCTCTTCATCAACACGCTGCCGGTACGGGTACGGCTCGACGGTGCGCAGCCGGTGTGGGAGATGCTCCGCGACCTCCAGGACCACCAGTCCGCGCTCCTCGCCCACCAGTACCTCGGCCTGTCCGAAATCCAGCAACTGGCAGGCCCCGGAGCCTCCTTCGACACCCTCCTCGTCTACGAGAACTACCCCCGTCCCCCCGAGACCGCCCCCACACCCGACGCCCTCACCTTCACCACCCTGGAATCCCTCCAGGCCACCCACTACCCGCTCTCCATCGGCATCGTCCCCGGCAACAGCCTCCGCGTTGACGTCACTTACCGCCCCGAACTGGTCGAAGAGACGGTTGGCGACGCCTTGGGCGGCCTGCTGGTACGGGTACTTGAGCGGATGGCTGCTGATGAGGGTGCGGTGGTGGGCCGCGTCGGGATCCTGGGGCGTGCTGGGGTGGGGGCCGCTGACGCTGCGGGGTGTGGGGTGATGCCGGTTCCGGTCCCGGATTCGGTCCCGGCCCCGGTTTCGGCCCCGGTTTCGGTTCCGGTTTCAGTTCCGGCCCCGGTGTCGGAGTTGATTGCTGGGCGGGTGGGGGCGTCCCCGGGGGCGGTGGCGGTTGTTGCCGCCGAACAGGCCGTTACGTACGGGGAGTTGTGGGCGTCGGCCGGCCGCTGGGCGTCGTATCTCGCTGAGGTCGGCGTCGGCCGGGGTGATCGTGTCGCGGTGGTGATGGAGCGGTCGTCGGATCTGGTGGCGGTGCTGCTGGGGGTCTGGCGGGCGGGTGCCGCGTATGTGCCGGTGGATGTGGGATGGCCGGTCGACCGGGTCGCGTACGTCCTTGAGGACGCGGCGCCGCGGGTCGTGGTGTGCGACCAGGGGGCTGCTCGTGGTGTGGTTCCGGAGGGTGTGGGCGGCGCACGCGTGGTCATTGCGGATGAGGTGCGGGGAGCGGCGGTTGCCGGTGGCGGGTCCCTGGTGCCGGTGGGTGCGGGTGATGTGGCGTATGTGATGTATACGTCGGGTTCGACGGGGGTGCCGAAGGGTGTTGCGGTGTCGCACGGGAGTGTGGCGGCGCTGGTGGGGGAGCGGGGCTGGCAGGTCGGTCCGGATGACGCGGTCCTGATGCATGCCCCGCACGCCTTCGATGTCTCGCTCTTCGAGCTGTGGGTGCCGTTGGCGGCGGGTGCTCGGGTGGTGATCGCCGAGCCGGGCGCGGTGGGCGCGCAGGAGATACGCGACCACATTCTTGGCGGGGTTACCGCACTTCATCTGACGGCGGGTTCGTTCCGTGTGCTGGCGGAGGAGTCTGCCGATTGCTTTGCCGGGTTGCGAGAGGTGTTGACGGGCGGGGATGTGGTTCCGGCTGCTGCGGTGGCGCGTGTGCGTGGTGCGTGCCCCGATGTTGTGGTCCGGCACATGTACGGGCCTACGGAGACGACCCTGTGCGCGACTTGGCATCTCCTGGGGGCGGGTGATCCCGTAGACACTGCTCTGCCGATCGGCCGCCCGTTGCCCAACCGGCAGGCCTACATCCTGGATGCCTTCCTGCAACCGGTCCCGCCCGGCATGACGGGCGAGCTCCACATCGCGGGGGCCGGCCTGGCGGTCGGCTACTGGGACCATGCCGCGCAGACCGCCGAGCGCTTTGTGGCGAGCCCGTTCGCGGCGGGCGAGCGCATGTACCGGACAGGGGACCTCGTCCGCCGCACTCCGGACGGTGAGCTGCTCTTCGTCGGCCGCGCCGACAGCCAGGTCAAAGTGCGGGGCTATCGGGTCGAGCTGGGCGAGATCGAAGCCGCCCTGGCGGCCCACCCCGCCGTCGCGCAGGCAGTCGTGGTCGCCCGTCAGGACGGTCCCGGAGAGCGGCGCCTGATCGGGTACGTAGTCCCGGCTGACGGCGGGGCGCCGACAGCCGACGCCGTACGCGAGCACGTCGCCGCCAGGCTCCCGGACTACATGGTCCCGTCGGCCGTACTGACCCTCGACACTCTCCCGCTCTCCCGCAACGGCAAGGTCGACCGCGACGCCCTGCCCGCGCCCGACTTCACCGGACGCGTCTCGGACCGCAAGCCGCAGACGGCTGCCGAGGAGACGCTCTGCCGGCTCTTCGCCGAAGTGCTCGGCCTGGAGCGGGTCGGACCCGACGACAGCTTCTTCGAACTCGGCGGCGACTCGATCATGTCGATGCAGCTCGCGGCGCGCGCCCGGCGGGAGCAGTTGCTGCTCAAGGCGCAGGACGTGTTCGAGAACGAGACGCCCGCCGGTCTCGCCGTCGTAGCGAGCGACGGCAGCGGCCAGGCGTCGGGAGCGACGTACTCGTCAGACGCGTCTGACGAGTCTGACTCGTCCGACTCGTCGGGCTCAGACTCATCGGGCTCAGGGGTCGGAGAGGCCGTTTGGACACCCGTGATGCGGCAGTTGGGGGAGCGGGCGGCGCGGGGGAGGTTCGCGCAGTGGACCATAGTCGGGGCTCCGGCCGCGCTCGGGCGTGACGAGCTGGTGGCTGGTCTGGCCGCGGTGGTGGACACCCATGACGTGCTGCGCTCCCGCGTCGTTCGCGGGGGAGCGGACGCGGAGCCGCGGCTGCTCATCCGGGAGCCGGGTTCGGTGGATGCGGGTGGGTTGGTCGTGCGGGTGAACGCGTTGTTCGCGGTGGACGGGACGTTGGACGGCATCGCGGACGAGGCGGCGCGGGAGGCTGTGGAGCGGCTTGATCCTGCTGCGGGTGTGATGGTTCAGGTGGTGTGGGTGGATGCCGGGCCCGAGCGGGTGGGGCGGTTGGTGTTGGTCGTACATCACTTGGTGGTGGACGGGGTCTCCTGGCGGATTCTTGTTCCGGATCTGCGGGTTGCCTGCGAGGCCGTGACGGCGGGGCGGCGGCCGGAGTTGGACGCGGTGGGGACGTCGTTCCGGCGTTGGTCGCGGTTCCTTGCCGAGCAGGCGCGAGATGAGTCCCGGACGGGCGAACTGGACGCCTGGATCACGCTCCTCGGCCGGCCTGAACCGCCCCTCGGTGCGCGCGGCACGTCCCCGGACCAAGCCGCGACGTCGTCCATGCGGCGCCGTACCTGGACAGTGCCCGCGCAGGACGCCGCTACCTTGCTGGGGCGGACGCCGGCCGTCTTCCACTGCGGGGTGCACGAGGTTCTGCTGGCGGCTCTGGCGGCGGGGGTCACGCACCACCGGCGGGGCGCGGACGTTCCGGGAGTGCTAGTGGATGTGGAGGGCCACGGTCGGGTGCCCGTCGAGGGCATGGATTTGTCCCGCACGGTGGGCTGGTTCGCAGGCGTCCATCCGGTACGGCTAGACGTCACGGGATTTGACATGGAGGACGTACGCGCTGGTGGTCCGGCGGCCGGTGCGCTGCTGAAGTCGGTGAAGGAGCAGGCGCGTGCGGTGCCCGGCGGCGACGGTCTGGGCTATGGCCTGTTACGTCATCTAAATCCCGAGACCGGGCCGGTTCTGGCGGATTTCCCGAGCCCTCAGATCGGCTTCAACTACCTGGGCCGTTTCACCTCCGAGGGCCCGGCGGACGGCTCCGTCACTCCCTGGCAACCGGTCGGGAGTGAAGCCATCGGCGGCACCGTCGACCCCGACATGCCCGCCCTGCATGCGCTTGAGGCAGGCGCGGTCGTCGTCGACACGGCCGACGGGCCCACGCTGACCGTGACGCTGAGCTGGGCCGCCGCGCTGATGGACGAGACCGAGGTGGAGGAAATCGCCGGGCTGTGGCTCGACATGCTCGCGGGTCTGGCCGTGCATACCGCCGATCCGAATGCGGGCGGGCACACGTCGTCTGATTTCCCGCTCCTTGACCTGGCGCAGGACGAAGTCGACGAACTCGAAGCGGGATTCACCGACGGGCTGACGTAATCCGAAATCTGATACCTGTCATCTGTTATCCGGCATCTGAAATCTGTCATCCGGCAACCGTGATCTCGCGGCCAACTCACAAGTCGATAAATCGATCACCCCCCATCCGCAACCACCCCACCCACCCCTCCCCGCCCGAGGAGAGAACCGATGACCCGTTCCCCAGTCGAGGACGTGTGGCCCCTGTCGCCGCTGCAGGAAGGCCTGCTCTTCCACGCCGCCTTCGACGACGAGGGTCCCGACGTCTACCAGGGGCAGCGGCTGCTCGACCTGACAGGACCCCTCGACGCCGACCGGCTGCGGACCTCATGGGAGGGGCTGCTCGCCCGGCATGCCGCGCTGCGGGCGAGTTTTCGGCGGCGCAAGTCCGGTGAGGCCGTGCAGGTCATCGCGCGGGAGGTGGCGCTGCCCTGGCGCGAGGCCGATCTCTCCGGGCTCGCGGCAGTGGACGCGTCGGCCGAGGCGGAGCGGCTGGCAGGGCGTGAGCGCGACGAGCGGTTCGACCTGGCCGCGGCCCCGCTGCTGCGCCTCCTGCTGATCCGCCTCGGTGAGGAACGGCACCGCCTCGTCGTCACCAGCCACCACGTCCTGATGGACGGCTGGTCCATGCCGGTCCTGCTCAATGAACTGTCCGCCGTGTACGCGGCCGGCGGCGACACCTCCGTACTCGAACCCGTCACCTCTCACCGGGAGTACCTGGCCTGGCTGGGCCGGCAGGACAAGGAGGCGGCGCGGGCCGCCTGGCGTGCGGAGCTTGCCGGGGCCGACGAGCCGACCCTGGTCGCACCCGCGGACTCCGGCCGCACGCCAAGCCCGCCGGAGAGCCTGGTCAGCGAAGTCCCCGAGGAACTGACCCGCGACCTCGTGCGGTTCGCCCGTGGCCACGGGCTGACCCTGAACACGGTGGTGCAGGGCGCCTGGGCGATGGTGCTCGCCCGCCTCGCCGGGCGCACCGACGTGGTGTTCGGTGCCACCGTCGCCGGGCGGCCCACGGAACTGCCGGGCGTCGAGTCGATGGTCGGTCTGTTCATCAACACCCTTCCGGTACGCGTCCGGCTCGACGCCGGGCAGCCCGTGGCCCGGATGCTGGCCGCGCTCCAGGAGCGGCAGTCCTCGCTGATGGCCCATCAACATCTCGGGCTGCCCGAGGTGCAGGGCCTCGCGGATTCCGGCGGCGCGGTGTTCGACACGCTCGTCGTGTACGAGAACTACCCGAGCCCTCCTGCCGAGCCGCCGTCCCCGGACTCCTTCGCCATGAGCCTCGCGCCTGGGCAGGAGACCGCCCACTACCCCTTCACGCTGGTGGCTGCCCCGGTCGGGGAACGGATGCTCTTCAAGCTCGACTACCGTCCGGACCTCTTCGACCGCGAGACGGCGGAGTCCGTGTCCGGGTGGCTGGTGCGGGTCCTCGAGCAGTTCGTCGCGCATCCGTCGGCGCCGGTGGGCCGCGTCGGTGTGCTCGCCGCCCCGGAGCACGGCCTGGTGATCGAGGGCTGGGGCGGCACGGTGGGCGAGGCGCCGGGCGGACTCGTCCCGGAGCTGATCGCGGGGAGGGCCGAGTCGGCGCCGGAGGCTGTGGCGGTCCTCGCCGCCGAACAGGCTCTTTCGTACGGGGAGTTGTGGGCGGAATCCGGGCGCTGGGCCCGGTATCTGGCCGACGTGGGTGTCGGGCGGGGTGACCGTGTAGCGGTCGTCTTGGAGCGGTCGCCGGAGCTGCTCGCGCTCTTGCTGGGCATCTGGCGGGCGGGTGCCGCGTATGTGCCCGTCGATGCCGGATCGCCGGTCGACCGCGTCGCGTTCGTGCTGAAGGACGCGGCTCCGGTGGCCGTGGTGTGCACGCAGGGGACACGGCGCACCGTGCCCGACGGTTCGTCGCATGTCGTCGTCCTGGATACGCCCGAGGCGCGGGCGGCGCTGGCTTCCGCCGACAGCCGCGAAGTCTCCGTGCCGGTGGGCGACGGCGATGTGGCGTACGTGATGTACACGTCCGGCTCGACCGGTGTACCCAAGGGCGTCGCGGTGTCGCACGGGAGTGTGGCGGCGCTGGTGGGGGAGCAGGGCTGGGGCGTCGGTCCGGATGACGCGGTGCTGATGCATGCCCCGCACGCCTTCGACGTCTCGCTCTTCGAGGTGTGGGTGCCGCTGGCGTCCGGCGGCCGGGTGGTCGTCGCGGAACCGGGCGCCGTGGACGCCCGGCAGGTGCGCGCGCACGTGAAGAACGGCGTGACCTCGGTCCATCTCACGGCCGGTGCCTTCCGCGTCCTTGCCGGCGAGGCGCCGGACTGCTTCTCCGGGTTGCGTGAGGTGCTGACCGGCGGTGACGTGGTGCCGGTCGGGGCCGTGGCACGGGTGCGTGCGGCCTGCCCCGACGTGGTCGTACGGCATCTGTACGGGCCGACCGAAGTCACGCTCTGCGCGACCTGGCGGGTCTGGGGTCCCGGTGACGCCGTGGGATCGGTGCTGCCCATCGGGCGCCCCCTGGGCAACCGGCGGGTGTTCGTCCTGGACGCTTTCCTGCAGCCCGTGCCTTCCGGTGTGACGGGAGAGCTGTATGTGGCGGGAGAGGGGCTCGCGCAGGGGTACTGGGGCCGATCGGAGCTGACGGGGGAGCGGTTCGTCGCCTGCCCGTTCGTGCCGGGCGGGCGGATGTACCGGACCGGTGACCTCGTCCGGTGGACCGACTCCGGCGAGCTTCTCTTCGTCGAACGCGCCGACAGCCAGGTGAAGGTACGCGGCTTCCGCGTCGAGCTGGGCGAGATCGAAGCCGCCCTCGCGGCCCACCCCGCCGTGGCGCAGGCCGTCGTGATCGCCCGCCAGGACGGTCCCGGAGAGCGCCGTCTCGTCGGCTACGTCGTACCCGAGGAGCCGGAGGGAGAGGCGCCGGAGGGAGAGGAGCCGGAGGGAACGGACTCCGACGCCCTGCTCGACCACGTGGCGAAGTACCTCCCCGACTACATGGTCCCCGCAGCCGTCATCGTCCTTGACGCGCTGCCCGTGACCCGCAACGGCAAGGTCGACCACAAGGCCCTGCCCGCCCCGGACTTCGCGGGGAAGGTCACCGAGCGCGCGCCGCGCACGGCGGCGGAGGCGACGCTGTGCGGGCTGTTCGCCGATGTACTCGGCCTGGAACGGGTGGGCGTCGGGGACAGCTTCTTCGAGCTCGGCGGCGACTCCATCATGTCGATGCAACTCGTCGCACGGGCCCGTCGCGCGGGCCTCGTCGTGACGCCCCGCCAGGTGTTCGACGAGAAGACCCCGGAGCGTCTCGCCCTCGCCGCGACCCCGGTCGGCGACGGCGCGCACGGCCCCGACACCGCAAGGGACACCGGCGTGGGCGAGCTGCCCTGGACGCCGGTGATGCGGGAACTTGGGGAGCGGGCGGCGCGGGGGAGCTTCGCGCAGTGGACGATCGTCGGCGCTCCGGCCGGGCTCGGCCATGACGCGCTGGTGGCCGGTGTGGCCGCGGTGATCGACACCCACGACATGCTGCGGGCGCGCGTCCTGCCCGGTGGTGCGGAGCCCAAGTTGGCGGTGGGGCAACGGGGTTCGGTGGCCGCGGACGGGCTGGTGACGCGGGTGAACGCGTCGCGCGCGGCCGACGAGCCCCTTGACGGCATCCCGGTTGAGCCGCTGGATGACGGCAACGCGGATGAGGCACTGGACCGTATCGCGGACGAGGCGGCGCGGGAGGCAGTGGAGCGGCTCGACCCTCTCGCGGGTGTGATGGTTCAGGTGGTGTGGGTGGACGCGGGGCCCGCCAAGGTCGGCCGGCTGGTGTTCGTGGTCCATCACTTGGTGGTGGACGGCGTCTCGTGGCGGATTCTGGTCCCGGATCTGCGGGCTGCCTGTGAGGCCGTCGCGGCGGGGCGGCAGCCGGAACTGGACCCCGTGGGGACGTCGTTCCGCCGCTGGTCGCACCACCTCACCGAGCAGGCGGAAGGAGAGCGGCGCCTCGGCGAACTGCACGCCTGGACGGAACTGCTCCGCGACGCCGATCTCCCCTTCATCGGGCGGGAGTTGGACCCGGCCAGGGACACGGCCGGGACCATGCGGCGCCGCTCCTGGACGCTCCCCGCGCAGCACGCCGCCACGCTGGTCGGCCGGACGCCGGCGGTCTTCCGTTGCGGAGTGCACGAGGTGCTGCTGGCATCCCTGGCGGGTGCGGTGGCCCAGCGACGGAACGCCACCCAGCTGCTCGTCGACGTCGAGGGACACGGCCGCGCGGCAGCCGAGGGAGGCGTGGATCTGTCGCGCACGGTGGGCTGGTTCACCAGCGTCCACCCGGTCCGGCTGGACGTCGCCGGAATCGACGTGACGGATGCGCGCAAGGGTGGTCCGGCGGCCGGTGCGCTGCTGAAGGCGGTCAAGGAACAGGCGCGAACCGTGCCGGGGGCCGACGGTCTGGGATACGGCTTGTTGCGTCACCTCAATCGGGCCGCCGCCACGGCTCTGGAGGCGCCGCCGGGCCCGCAGATCGGCTTCAACTACCTCGGCCGATTCGCCTCCGGAGGGCAGACGGGCCCCGTCGCCCCCTGGCAGCCCGCCGGGAGCGAGGCCATCGGCGGCTCGATCGACCCCGAGACGTCGGCCCAGCACATCCTGGAGGCGAGCGCCGCCGTACAGGACATGCCCGAGGGGCCGGAGCTGACCGTCACCCTGAGCTGGCCCGCCGCACTCCTGGACGCCGCGGAGGCGGCGGAGCTCGGCCAGGCCTGGGAGGCCATGCTGAACGGGCTGGCCGCGCACACCGCCGACCCCACCGCCGGTGGGCACACCCCCTCCGACTTCCCGCTCCTCGCCCGCTCCGTCACCCAGCAGAACGTGACCGAACTGGAGGCGGCAGTCCCCGGGTTGACCGACGCGTGGCCGCTCTCCCCGCTCCAAGAAGGGATGCTTTTCCACGCCACGTACGACGACGCGGGGCCGGACGTCTACCAGAGCCAGCGGCTGATGGCTCTCGACGGACCGCTCGACGTCCGTCGGCTGCGGGCGTCATGGGAGGCGCTGTTCGCCCGGCACGCGGCGCTGCGTGCGAGCTTCCACCGGCCCGCGTCGGGCGAAGCCGTCCAGGTCATCGCCGGGGAGGTACGACTGCCCTGGCGCGAAGCCGATGTGTCGGGCCTGCCGGAGAGCGAAGCGCAGGCCGAGGCGGAGCGCCTGGCCGAGAGCGAGATGGCGCGACGCTTCGACCTGACAGCAGCGCCGCTGCTGCGTCTGCTGCTCATCCGCTTCGGCGAGCACCGGCACCGGCTCGCCGTCACGAGCCACCACATTCTGGTGGACGGCTGGTCGATGCCGGTCCTGCTGAACGAACTGTCCGCCGTGTACGCGGCAGGGGCGGACGAGGTGGCAGGGGCGGGCGACTCGGCAGGGGCAGGCAACCCGGCAGCACTGAAGCCGACGGCCTCCTCCTACCGGGACTACCTCTCCTGGCTGGAACTCCAGGACAAGGACGCCGCACGCACCGCCTGGCAGGCCGAGCTGACCGGCGCGGACGAGCCGACACTCGTGGCCCCGGTGGATCCGGGCAGGCCGCCGGTCGTCCCCGAGGTGAGCACGGCGGAGCTCTCCCTCGCGCACACCGAGGCGCTGACGGAGACGGCCCGCGCCCACGGCCTGACCGTCAACACGGTCGTCCAGGGCGCCTGGGCGCTGGTCCTCGCCCGCCTGGCCGGACGCACCGACGTGGTGTTCGGCGGCACCGTCGCCGGACGGCCCCCGGAGCTGGCCGACGCGGAGTCCATGATCGGGCTCTTCATCAACACACTGCCCGTCCGCGTGCGCCTCGACGGCGAGCGGCCCCTCCTGGACGTGCTCACCGACCTCCAGGAGCACCAGTCCGCCCTCATCGCCCACCAGCACCTGGGCCTGTCGGAGATCCAGCAACTCGCGGGCCCCGGGGCGGTGTTCGACACCATGCTGATGTTCGAGAACTACCCGCGGAACGCCGCCACCCTCCCCGGATCAGCCGGCGCGGAGGAGGTCACGATCACCCAGCTGAGCACCCTGGCCGGGACGCACTACCCCGTGGCCATCGGCGCCGTCCCCGCCGACCGCCTCCGCATCCTCGTGACCTATCGCCCCGACCTCTTCGACCGGGCAAGCGCGCAGCGCATCGCACGCCAGGTCGTCCGAGTCCTGGAACAAGTGGTGGCTCGCCCGGCGGCGCTGGTGGCGCACGTGGACGTCCTGACGGAGCCGGAGCGCGCGTCCGTGGTGGAGGAGTGGGGTGCGGGCGAGGGAGCGGCTGAGCGCGGCCTTGTCCCGGAGCTGATCGCCGGGCGGGCCGAATCGGCGCCGGGGGCAGTGGCTGTCGTATCCGAACAGGCCGTTTCGTACGGGGAGTTGTGGGCGGAGTCGGGTCGCTGGGCCCGGTGCCTGGCCGATGCGGGTGTGGGTCGCGGTGATCGCGTCGCGGTGGTGATGGAGAGGTCGCCGGACTTGGTGGCGGTGCTGCTGGGTATCTGGCGGGCCGGTGCTGCCTACGTGCCCGTAGACGTGGGCTGGCCGGCGGAGCGAGTCGCGTTCGTGCTCGAGGACTCGGCGCCGCGAGCGGTGGTGTGCACGGAGGCGACCCGGCACGTGGTGCCGGACGGCGTGACGGCACGAGTCGTGACGGCACGAGTCGTGACAGCGGATTCCCTGGAGACGACGACCACTGCCGGCGGCTCGTCCCTGCCGGTGCGTCCGAGTGATGTGGCGTACGTGATGTACACCTCGGGTTCTACGGGGGTGCCGAAGGGTGTTGCGGTGTCGCACGGGAGTGTGGCGGCGCTGGTGGGGGAGCGGGGCTGGGCCGTCGGCGCGGACGACGCGGTGCTGATGCATGCCCCGCACGCCTTCGACGTATCGCTCTTCGAGCTGTGGGTGCCGCTCGCGGCCGGTGGCCGCGTCGTGGTCGCCGAGCCCGGAACCATGGACGCCGAGCAGTTGCGCGAGCACGTGAAGCGCGGGGTGACGGCCGTCCATGCCACGGCCGGACAGTTCCGTGCGCTGGCGGAGGAGTCTGCGAACTGCTTTACCGGGTTACGTGAGGTGCTGACCGGCGGGGACGTGGTTCCGGCCGCTTCGGTGGCCCGCGTCCGCGAGGCCTGCCCGGACGTCGCCGTCCGGCACATGTACGGGCCGACCGAGGTGACCCTCTGCGCGACCTGGCACGTACTGCACCCTGGGGCCCCGACCCGCAATGTGCTGCCGATCGGCCGCCCCCTGTCCGACCGTCAGACGTACATCCTGGACGCCTTCCTCCAGCCGGTCCCGCCCGGCGTGACGGGCGAGCTGTACATAGCAGGCGCCAGCCTCGCGCACGGCTACTGGGACCGCGCCGCGCTGACCGCCGAGCGCTTCGTGGCGAGCCCCTTCGCTCCCGGCGGGCGCATGTACCGCACCGGCGACCTGGCCCGCTGGACCGAGGACGGCGAGCTGCTCTTCGCGGGCCGCGTCGACAACCAGGTCAAGGTGCGCGGCTACCGCGTCGAACTGGGCGAGATCGAAGCCGCGCTGGCCGCGCACCCCGCCGTCGCGCAGGCCGTCGTACTGGCGCGTGAGGACGGTCAGGGCGAACGCCGCCTCGTCGGTTACGTCGTACCAGAGGGGCGCGACGCGACAGACCCGGACGCGATGGCCCCTGACGCGCTCGACCTTGACGCGCTCGACCCTGATGCCATCCGTGAGTACGTCGCCAAGTCACTGCCCGACTACATGGTTCCGTCAGCCGTGCTGCCCCTGGAGGCCCTGCCTCTGACCCGCAACGGCAAGGTCGACCACAAGGCTCTGCCCGCCCCGGACTTCGCGGGCAAGGCAGCGACCGGACGGGCGCCCCGGACACCCGCCGAAGCGATCCTGTGCACGCTCATGGCCGAACTGCTCGGCCTGGAGCGCATCGGCCCCGACGACAGCTTCTTCGAACTCGGCGGCGACTCCATCATGTCGATGCAACTGGTCGCACGGGCCCGCCGCGCCGATCTGCTGCTCAAGGCGCAGGACGTGTTCGAGCACGAGACGCCCGCCGCGCTCGCCGCCGTGGCCCAGCAGGTGGGCGAGGCTCAGCCCGCGCCGGAAGCGCCGGAAGCGGGCGTCGGCGAAGTCCCGTGGACTCCCGTGATGCGGGCACTCGGAGAGCGGGCGCTGCGCGGCAGGTTCGCGCAGTGGACGACCGTCGTCGCACCGGCGGGCCTCGGCCTCGACGTACTGGCGGCCGGGGTGGACGCACTGCTCGACACGCACGACATGCTGCGGGCACGCGCGACGGTGACCGACGACGGCCCCACATGGCATGTAGGGGAACGAGGTTCAGCAGAAGCTGCCGCGTCCCTCGTCACCCGAGTAGACGGGTCTGAAGTCGCCGACGACTCGCTGGACGCCCTCGCCGCCGACGCCGCGCGTGACGCCACGCGGCGCCTGGACCCTGCGGCGGGAACGCTGCTGCAGGCCGTGTGGCTGGACGCCGGTCCCGAGCGGCCGGGCCGACTGGCCCTGGTGGTGCACCACTTGGTGGTCGACGGACTCTCCTGGCGCATCCTCCTCCCGGACCTGCGCACCGCGTGCGAGGCGGCAGCGTCCGGGCGGACACCGGAACTCGACCCCGTGGGGACATCCTTCAAGCGCTGGGCGGAATCACTCGCCACGCAGGCCGCCGGACCGGACCGGTCGGGTGAGCTGGACGCGTGGACGGCCATGCTCGGTGACACACAAGCGCCCCTCGGCGGCCGGGAGCTGGACCCTGCGCAAGACACCGCTGCGACGATGCGCCGCCAATCGTGGACCGTACCCCCGCACCTCGCCGCGACGCTCGCCGGGCGAGTGCCCGCCCTCTTCCACTGCGGAGTGCGCGACGTGCTCCTGGCGACGTTCGCCGGTGCGGTCACGGAGTGGCGCGGTGCCGAATCCGTACTGCTCGACGTGGAGGGGCATGGGCGTGAGTCGGCCGACGGTGCCGAACTGTCGCGCACCGTGGGCTGGTTCACCAACACGCACCCCCTCCGCCTGGACGTCACGGGGGTCGACATCGATGACGTACGCACTGGTGGTCCGGCAGCCGGTGTGCTGCTGAAGGCGGTCAAGGAGCAGGCGCGCGCGATTCCCGGCGGTGACGGTCTTGGCCATGGCCTGTTACGTCACCTCAATCCCGAGACTGCACCCGTGCTTGCGGCCTTGCCGAGTCCGCAGATCGGCTTCAACTACCTGGGCCGTTTCGCCGCCGGCAGTCACGCGGACGGCCCCGCCACCGCCACTCCCTGGCAACCGGCCGCCGGCGCCGAGGCCATCGGCGGTTCCGTCGACCCCGGCATGCCCGCCCTGCACGCGGTGGAAGCGGGCGCCGTCATCCAGGACACCGCGGAAGGGTCCGAGCTGACCGTGACGCTGACCTGGGCGTCCGGCGTGGTGGACGAGGCCGACGCCGAGCGGCTCGCGCGGCTGTGGCTGGAGCTGCTCGCCGGTCTGTCCGCGCACGGCGGCGATCCGGCCGCCGGTGGACACAGCCCCTCCGACTTCCCGCTCCTCGACCTCGCGCAGGGTGAGATCGACGAACTCGAAGTCGCCGTGCCCGAGTTGACCGACGTATGGCCACTGTCGCCGCTGCAGGCAGGGCTGCTCTTCCACGCCGCCTTCGACGAGCAGGGGCCCGATCTCTATGAAGGGCTGCGCGTGCTCGACCTGGACGGGCCGCTCGATGTCGCGAGGCTGCGGGCCTCGTGGGAGGCGGTCCTGGTCCGGCACCCCATTCTCCGCGCCAGTTTTCACCGGCGTGCGTCGGGCGAGGCCGTGCAGGTCATTGCGCGGGAGGTCGAACTTCCCTGGCACGAGGTCGACTTGTCGGGGCTACCGGAAGCCGACGCGGTGGCGGAGATGGAGCGAATCGTCGAAGGCGAGCGGGCAGTGCGGCTAGACCCGGCCGCCGCACCGCTGCTCCGGCTGCTGCTGATCCGGCTCGGTGCGAACCGGCACGCGCAGGTCGTCGTCAACCATCACATCGTCACCGACGGCTGGTCGCTGCCGGTGCTCATCGCCGAGGTGTCCGCGATCTACACGGCGGGCGGCGACGGGCGCGCCCTGCCCGCCGCGACGTCGTACCGGGAGTACTTGGACTGGCTCTCCCGGCAGGACAAGGAGGCGGCGCGCGACGCGTGGCGGGCCGAGTTCGCCGGAGCGGACGAGCCGACCCTGACGGCACCCGAGGAAGCGGGCGCCGCGCCGGCCGTGCCGGACCGGGTGCCGTTCGAGTTCTCCGCGGAACTCACCCAGGGCATCGTGGAGTTGGCGCGCCGCCGGGGGCTCACGGTGAACACCGTCGTCCAAGGGGCCTGGGCGCTGGTCCTGGCCCGGCTCGTGGGGCGTACCGACGTGGTCTTCGGTGCGACTGCGGCGGGGCGGCCCGCCGAGCTGCCGCGTGTCGAGTCGATGGTCGGCCTCTTCATCAACACCCTGCCCGTGCGGGTCGATCTGGTGGCCGAGCAGTCCGTCGCGGACATGCTGGCCGGGCTCCAGGAGCGGCAGGTCGCGCTGATGGCGCACCAGCACATCGGGCTGCCCGAGGTGCGCAGGCTTGCGGGTCCCGGGGCGGACTTCGACACGCTCGTCGTGTACGAGAACTACCCCCGCCCCGCCCTCCGGGAGCCCGCGCCCGACACCCTGTCCATCCGCCCCGGAGGCACACCCCGGGACACCGGCCACTACCCGCTGACGCTGATCGCCGTGCCCGGTGAGCGCATGCACGGCGAGTTCATCTTCCGGCCGGGCGTGTTCACGCGCTCCTGGGCCGAGGAGACGGTGGCGTCGCTCGCCGCCGTCCTCGGGCAACTGGCGGCGGACCCCTCGGCGCCCGTGGCGAGCGTCGGCGTCCTGGACGGCGTACGCCGCGAGCGCGTCCTGAGCGCGGGCGCCGGCAGTCGGGAGCCGGTCGCCCCGGCCACGCTGCCGGAGCTGTTCCGGCGGCAGGCCGAGCGGTCACCGGACGCGCTCGCCCTGCTCTCCGGCGAGCGGGCACTGTCGTACGGAGAACTCGCGCTGGAGGCGGAGCGCTGGGCCCGGCAGCTGGGCGCCGCAGGCGTGCGGCCGGAGCGCCGGGTCGCCGTGCTGGCCCCGGCGTCGGCGACGACGGTGGTCTGCGTCCTCGCGGTGTCCATGGCGGGCGGGGTCTTCGTGCCGGTCGACCCGGGGTACCCGCCGGAGCGAGTGGCGTTCGTCCTCGCCGACGCGGACCCGGCGGTCGTCCTGTGCACGCGCGAGACGCGGGCGCTGGTGCCCGACGCCTTCTCCGGGCGCGTGGTCGTCGTCGACGACCCGGAGTTCGTCGAGGCCGTCGCCGGGAGCCCGGCCGATCCCGTGCGGCGTGGCGCCCGGCCCACCACCGGGAACGCCGCGTACATGATCTACACCTCGGGGTCGACCGGAAGTCCGAAGGGTGTCGTCGTGACCCACGAGGGCCTCGCCAATCTGGCGCGGGCGCAGATCGAGCGGTTCGCGGTGGGGCCGGACGCGCGCGTGCTGCAGTTCGCCTCGCCGAGCTTCGACGCCTCGGTGTCCGAGCTGTGCATGGCCTTCGTGTCGGGCGCCGCCCTCGTGGTGCCCGGACCGGCGGGGCTGCCGCCGCACGTGCCGCTCGGCAAGGCCGTACGCGACTGGGCGGCGACCCATGTCACCGTGCCGCCGAGCGTGCTCGCCGTGGCGGAGGAACTGCCCGCCGGGCTGCGGACGTTGGTGGTGGCGGGCGAGGCCTGCCCGCCCGCGCTGGTGGACCGGTGGTCGGCGGGGCGCAGGATGGTCAACGCGTACGGACCCACCGAGCTGACGGTGTGTGCCGCGATGAGCGCGCCGCTGGCACCGAGCGGATCCAGCGGCCACGGCCGTGAGGGTGACCGTGACGTGGTGCCGATCGGCCGCCCCATGGCCAACGTCGACGTCTACGTCCTCGACGGCTTCCTGCAACCGGTGCCGCACGGGACGGCGGGCGAGCTGTATGTCGCGGGACCCGGCGTGGCCCGCGGGTACTGGGCTCGGCCGGGACTGACGGCCGGCCGGTTCGTCGCGTGCCCGTACGGCCGAGGCGGTCGGATGTACCGGACCGGGGACGTGGTGCGCCGGACCGACGACGGTGAACTCGTCTTCGTGGGGCGTGCGGACGCGCAGGTCAAGGTGCGGGGATTCCGTGTCGAGCCGGGCGAGGTCGAGTCGGTCGTGGCCGCGCATCCCGAGGTCGCCCAAGCGGTGGTCGTGGCGCGCGAGGACCGGGGGCCGGGTGAGCGCAGGCTGGTCGCGTACGTCGTCCCCCGCGCACCGGAGGCGGCGCGGCTCGCCGACCTGAAGGAGTTCACCGCCGCACGCCTCCCCGACCACATGGTCCCGGCGGCCTTCGTGCCGCTCGGCCGGCTGCCGCTCACCGCCAACGGGAAGGTGGACCGCCGTGCGCTGCCCGCCCCCGACTTCGCGGCGCGGACGTCGGGACGGGCGCCGCGCACGGAGACCGAGACGGTGCTGTGCGAGCTGTTCGCCGAGGTGCTCGGCCTGGAACGGGTCGGCGTGGACGACGGCTTCTTCGAGCTGGGCGGCGACTCCATCTCCTCGATGCAGCTCGCCTCCCGCGCCCGCCGCGCCGGACTCGTCGTGACCCCGCGCCAGATCTTCGAGGAGAAGAGCCCCGAGCGCCTCGCGACCGTGGCGGAACACGCCGACGGAACCGGCCGGCCGGACGTCGAGGACATCGGCACCGGCGAGGTCCCCTGGACCCCGGTCATGCGGGAACTCGGTGCCACGGCCCGCCACCCGAAGTTCGCCCAGTGGACGGTCGTTGGCGCCCCGGCCGGTCTGGAACTCGACGTACTGGTCTCCGGAGTCGGCGCGTTGCTCGACGCCCACGACATGCTGCGGGCCCGCGTGGCCGACCCGGCGGACGGCGGCGACGAGCCGCGGCTGCTGGTCGGCGAGCGCGGCTCGGTCGACCCGGCGGCGCTGGTGACGCGGGTGAACGCCGCCGACGCGGCGGACGACGCGCTCGACGGCATCGCGGAACACGCGGCACGCGAGGCGTCGGAGCGCCTCGACCCGGCGGCGGGCGCGCTGCTGCACGCGGTGTGGGTGGACGCGGGGCCCGAGCGGGCCGGACGGCTCGTGCTGATGGTCCATCACCTCGCCGTGGACGGAATGTCCTGGCGGATCCTGGTACCGGACCTGGCCATGGCCTGCGAGGCAGCGGCGGCGGGACAGGAACCGGTCCTCGACCCCGTGGGCACGTCGTTCCGGCGCTGGGCGACGCTGCTGGCGAGGCAGGCGAGCGAGCCGGGGCGCCTGGCCGAACTCGAGGCCTGGAAAGCCGTGTTGGGCGGCGCGGCGGATCCCCTCCTGGGGCGGCGCGCGCTCGATCCTGCCGTCGACACGGCGGCGACGACCCGCCGAGCCTACTGGCGGGTCCCGGAGGAGGAAGCCGCCACGCTGGCCGGGCGCACACCGGCGCTGTTCCACTGCGGTGTGCACGAGGTGCTCCTCGCGACGCTCGCGGGCGCCGTCACCCGGTGGCGCGGCGACACGGCCGGGGTGCTGCTCGACATGGAGGGCCACGGACGCGAGCCGGTCGAAGGAACCGAACTCTCGCGCACGGTCGGCTGGTTCACCAACGCCTACCCCCTCCGCCTCGACGTCGCCGCGACGGACCTGGCCGAAGTGCCGTCGGGCGGCCCGGCCGCCGGAGCACTCCTGAAGGCCGTCAAGGAACAGGTGCGCGCGGTGCCCGGCGACGGCCTCGGCCACGGCCTGCTCCGCCACCTCAACCCGGACACGGGCCCGGTGCTCGCCGCCCTGCCGAGGCCGCAGATCGGCTTCAACTACCTGGGCCGGTTCACGGCGGGCGACACCTCCGAAAACCGTCCGGTCGCGGCCTGGCAGCCCGCAGGGGCGACCGCCATCGGCGGCTCCGCGGACCCGGGCACACCGTCCATGCGCGCGCTGGAAGCGGGCGCGGCCATCGTGGACACTGCTGACGGGCCCGAGCTGACTGTCTCGCTCAGCTGGGCGGGCCAGATCCTCGACGACGCCGAGACGGAACGTCTCGGCCGGATCTGGCTGGACATGCTCGGCGGCCTCGCCGCCCACACCACCGCCCCCGACGCCGGTGGGCACACCCCGTCCGACTTCCCGCTGCTCGGCCTTGCCCAGAGCCAGATCGAGGAACTCGAAGCAGGCCTGGCGGACGACATGACGTAGCCGGACGACATCACAGAAGCCGCTCGACGCAACTCGCTCTGAGGAGAGAAGCGATGACCCGATCCCTAGTCGAGGACGTGTGGCCGCTGTCGCCACTGCAGGAAGGGCTGCTCTTCCACGCCGCCTTCGACGACCAGGGTCCGGACGTGTACACCGTGCAGTCCGCGCTCGACATCGACGGCCCCGTGGACCCGGCCCGGCTGCGGGCGTCGTGGGAGGCCCTGATCGCCCGGCACGCCGCGCTGCGCGCCTGCTTCCGGCAGGTGAGCGGGGCGCAGATGGTGCAGGTCATCGCCCGGGACGTGGTGCTGCCATGGCGTACGGAGAGCATCGCGGGGATGGCGGAGGCCGACCGCCCCGCCGCCCTCGCGCGCCTGGCGGAGAGCGAGCGCGCGGAGCCGTTCGACCTGGCGGTGGCGCCGCTGCTGCGGCTGCTCCTGATCCGCGTGGCCCCCGACCGGCACCGCCTGGTCGTCACGAGCCACCACATCCTGATGGACGGCTGGTCGGCGCCGATCCTGATCGGCGAGCTCTCGGCGATCTACGAAGCCGGGGGCGACACCTCCACGCTGGCCCGCACGACGTCGTACGGCGCATACCTGAAGTGGCTGTCCCGGCAGGACAAGGACGCCGCACGGGACGCCTGGCGCGCCGAGCTGGCCGGCACGGACGAACCGACGCTGGTGGCACCGGCCGTCCCCGACCGCCTCCCCGTCTTCCCCGAGAACGTGAGCGCGGAGCTCCCCGAGACGACAACCGCTCGCGTGACGGAGCTGGCCCGCGCCAACGGCCTGACGGTGAACACGGTCGTACAGGGCGCCTGGGCGCTGGTCCTCGCCCGCCTCGCCGGGCGCACGGACGTGGTGTTCGGCGCGACGGTCGCGGGCCGCCCGCCCGAACTGCCGGGCGTCGAATCGATGGTGGGGCTGCTCATCAACACGCTGCCGGTACGGGTCCGCCTCGACGGCGCGCGACCGTTCCTGGAGATGCTGCGCGAGCTGCAGGACCACCAGGCGGCGCTGATGGCCCACCAGCACCTGGGACTGCCCCAGATCCAGAAGGCCGCGGGCCCCGGAGCGGGATTCGACACCCTCCTGGTGTACGAGAGCTTCCCGCAGCCCCCGGTCCGGCCAGAGGCGCCTCCGACCGGCGACCGGCTCTCCCTGCTCCCGGCGGGATTCACCCGCGAGGCGGCCCACTACCCGCTGACCCTGGTCGTCGGCCCCGCCGACCGCACGCACCTGAAGCTGGAATACCGGCCGGACCTGTTCGAACGCCCCATGGCCCAGGCGGCACTTGAGTCCCTCGTACGGATCCTGGAGCGGGTCTGCGCGAATCCGGCAGAGCTGGTGGGACGCGCCCTCGGCGGCACTGCGGCCACGGCGGCTCGCGGGACGAAGACTCCGCTGCCGCGTGCGGTGGTGCCGGAGCTGATCGCCGGGCGGGTGGTGTCGTCGCCGGGAGCGGTGGCGGTCGCCGACTCCGAACAGGCCGTTTCGTACGGGGAGTTGTGGGCGGAGTCGGGTCGCTGGGCCCAGTGCCTGGCCGATGCGGGTGTGGGTCGCGGTGATCGCGTCGCGGTGGTGATGGAGAGGTCGCCGGACTTGGTGGCGGTGCTGCTGGGTATCTGGCGGGCCGGTGCTGCCTACGTGCCCGTAGACGTGGGCTGGCCGGTCGATCGGGTCGCGTACGTCGTCGAGGACGCGGGGCCGCGAGCCGTGGTGTGCACGGAGTCGACCCGGCGGGTACTGCCGGACGACGTGTCGCATGTCGTGTCGTCTGTCGTCGTCGTGGACGAGGTTCGGGCGGCCGTGGCCGAGCGGGGTGAGGATCATCCTGTGCGGCCGGTGGGTGCCGGTGATATGGCGTACGTGATGTACACCTCGGGCTCTACCGGCGTACCCAAGGGTGTTGCGGTGTCGCACGGGAGTGTGGCGGCGCTGGTGGGGGAGCGGGGCTGGCAGGTCGGTCCGGACGACGCCGTGCTGATGCACGCCCCGCACGCCTTCGACGTCTCGCTCTTCGAGCTGTGGGTGCCGTTGGCCGCCGGAGGCCGCGCAGTGATCGCCGACCCCGGTGTCGTCGATGCACGGCAGGTGCGCGAGCACGTCAAGGACGGTGTGACGTCGGTGCATGTGACGGCCGGTTCGTTCCGGGTGCTGGCGGAGGAGTCCGCGGATTGCTTTACCGGGTTACGTGAAGTCCTGACCGGCGGCGATGTGGTCCCGGCCGCCTCGGTCGCCCGGGTCCGCGCGGCCTGCCCGGACGTCGCCGTCCGGCACATGTACGGGCCCACCGAAACCACCCTCTGCGCGACCTGGCACCTCCTGGGCACGGGCGACGCTGTCCCCACCGCCCTGCCGATCGGCCGCCCCCTGCCCAACCGCCGGGCCCACGTCCTGGACGCCTTCCTCCAGCCGGTCCCGCCCGGCGTCACAGGCGAGCTCTACCTGGCCGGCGCGAGCCTGGCCCAGAGCTACTGGAACCACGCCGCCCTGACCGCCGAGCGCTTCGTGGCGAGCCCCTTCGCTCCCGGCGAGCGCATGTACCGCACCGGCGACCTCGTCCGCGCAACGCCCGACGGCGAGCTGCACTTCGTCGGACGCGCCGACGGGCAGGTCAAAGTCCGGGGATTCCGCGTCGAGCTGGGCGAGATCGAAGCCGCACTCGCCGCGCATCCCGCCGTCGCCCAAGCTGTCGTCGCCGCCCGCCGGGACGGGCCCGGAGAGCGGCGTCTCGTCGGTTACGTCGTACCCGAGGGGACCGACGGGATCGACCCCGAAGCCGTGCGCGCGTACGTCGCCCGGTCGCTGCCCGACTACATGGTCCCGGCGGCCGTGCTGGCCCTGGGCGCGCTGCCGCTCACCCGGAACGGGAAGGTGGACCGCAAGGCGCTGCCCGCGCCCGACCTCAGTGAGCGGGTCTCGGACCGCAAACCGCAGACGGCGGCCGAGGAGACGCTCTGCCGGCTCTTCGCCGAAGTACTGGAGCTGGAGCGGGTCGGGCCCGACGACAGCTTCTTCGACCTCGGCGGCGACTCCGGACTCGCCATGCGGCTCGCGGGGCGGATCCGCGAGGAGTTCCGGGCGGAGCTCGGCATCCGGCAGTTCTTCGGCTCGCCGACACCGGTGGGTGTCGCCCGGCTCCTTGCGACCAAGGCGCGGCCGGTCCTCGAACCGGCCGGGCAGCGGGACCAAGTGCCGGTCACCGCAGGGCAGTTCCGCACCTGGCTGATGTCCGGGATCGGCGACGGGGCGGCGCCGGACCGCATCCCGGTGGCGTTGCGGCTCGGCGGCGCGCTGGACGAGGCGGCGCTGTATGCCGCGCTCGGCGATGTCGCCGCGCGGCACGAGATCCTGCGGACCGCCTTCGAACAGGCGGGACGCGGGGGAGCCGTACGGCAGCGTGTCCTCGGCGAGGCCGACGCGCGTCCCACGCGGGCGGTGCTGCCGGCCACCGAGGCGGAGCTGCCGGGGCTTCTGGCCGAGCATGCCGGGCGGGAGTTCGACCTGGGGGGAGCGGCGCCGTGGCGGCAGGCCCTCTTCGCGCTGTCGGACACCGAGCATGTGCT
Source organism: Streptomyces sp. NPDC050658 (assembly GCF_044457025.1). Classification (NCBI taxonomy): domain Bacteria; kingdom Bacillati; phylum Actinomycetota; class Actinomycetes; order Kitasatosporales; family Streptomycetaceae; genus Streptomyces; species Streptomyces sp. NPDC050658. The sequence continues at coordinate 328,583 of NZ_JBITGM010000007.1, read as the reverse complement.
GCTGCTCGTCGTGCACCGGATCGTCGCCGACGAGGCCTCCGTGGACGTACTCGTCCGTGATCTGGCCACCGCCTACGGCGCGCGCCGCGAGGGCAGGGTCCCCGAACGGGCCCCGCTGCCCCTGCAGTTCGCCGACTACGCGCTCTGGGAGCGGAAGCTGCTCGACGGGGAACGGGAACCCGACAGCCTGGTCAACGATCAGCTCGCGTACTGGAAGGACGCCCTCGCCGGCATCGACGCGGAACTCGACCTGCCGAAGGACCGGCCGCGGCCGTCCGTCGCGTCCCGTCGCGCCGGTGCCGTGCCGCTGCGGCTCGACGCCGACGTGCACGACCGGATCGCCGATCTCACCGAGGACGACGGCACCACGACGTTCATGGTGCTCCAGGCCGCGCTCGTCGTGCTGCTCGCCCGGCTCGGCGCGGGCGGCGACATCACGGTCGGCACCCGTGTACCACGCCGGGACGAGGCCGGGCTCGAGGCGTTGGCCGGGCCGTTCGCCGGGGCGCTCGCCCTGCGCACGGACGCATCCGGGGACCCCACGTTCCAGGAGCTGCTCGGGCGGGTGCGGGCCGCGAACCAGGAGGCCCGCGCACACCGGGACGTGCCGTTCGAGCGCCTCGTGGACGCCCTCGACGTGCCGGCCTCGCTGGCCCGGCACCCCGTGTTCCAGGTGCTCCTCGAGGTCGACGACACCGTCGACGAGCCCTGGGACCCGTGGGAGCTGCCCGGGCTGCGCACGGCCCGCGTCGACCTGGGCCCCCCGGCCACCGAGCAGGACCTGTGGTTCAGCCTCACCGAGCGGTACGCGTCGGACGGCGAGCCGGCCGGTGTCGACGGTCAACTCCTGTATGCCGTCGAGCTGTTCGACCGGCGGTCGGCCGAGGAGATCGCGCACCGTCTCGTCCGCGTCGTCGAGCAGGTGACCGCCGACCCGGGGCAGCGCCTGAGCGCGGTCGACATCCTGCTGGACGCGGACGAACACCGCCGGCTCACCGAGCGGGGGCGCGAGAATGCCCTTGTGCTCGACGAGCACCTGAGGCCGGTTCCCGTGGGCGTCACCGGCGACCTGTATCTGGTGGGGGCGGCACCGGCGAACACCGGCGAGCGGCTCGTCGCCTGCCCGTTCGGTGCGCCCGGCGAGCAGATGGTCCGCACGGGGGAGCGCGCGAAGCGGACCCGGGAGGGCCTCGTCGTCGTACAGACGCCGGAGCGGGACCGTGAGCGTGAGCGGCGCGAGCGGAAGAGGGAGCGCCGCATGGGCGGGAGCCGCGGCGATTACGGCGTCCTGCTGCCCCTGCGCCCGGAAGGCACCCTCCCGCCCCTCTTCTGCGTCCACCCCGGCATGGGCCTGAGCTGGGGTTATGCGGCGCTGCTCCCGTACCTCCCGCAGGACAGGCCCGTTTACGGCGTGCAGGCGCGCGGGCTCGCCCGGCCGGAGCCGCTGCCGGGCAGCATCGAGGAGATGGCCGCCGACTACGCGGACGAGATCCGCACCGTCCAGCCCGCCGGCCCCTACCACCTCCTGGGCTGGTCGATCGGCGGCACGATCGCCCAGGCCGTCGCCGCCCGCCTCGCGGAACTCGGCGAGGAGGTCGCGCTCCTGGCTCTGCTCGACGCCTATCCCGGCAGCGGCGCCGCCAAGTCGCGGTACCTGGACGCGGCGGGCGGACCGGGCGCGGAGAGCGACGGATACGCCGCGCTGTGGCAGGAACAGGGTGCCCTGGCCGAGCTGTACCGATCCTCCGGGATGAGTGAACAGGCCCTGTCGAACCTGGAGTCGGTGCTGCGCAACATGTCGGGGTTCGCCCCGGACCACACGCCCCGCACCTTCGCCGGAGACCTGCTGCTCTTCGTCGCGACCGCCGAGCAGTCCGCCCGGCAGTCGGCTGCCGACGCCGCGGCGAGCTGGCGGCCGTACATCGAGGGCGTCATCGAACCGCACGAGATTCCCGTCGGCCATCACGACATGCTCCGGCCCGAACCCGTGGCGCGGATCGCCCGCGTGATCGCCGGGAAACTCGGCGGAGCGACGACCGGAAAGAACCCCGAAGCGAATCTCGAAGCGAATCCCGAAGCGAACACCGCAGCGAACACCGGAACCGGAAAGGAATGACCGATGACCAATCCGTTCGACAACGAGGACGGCACCTTCCTGGTGCTTGTCAACGACGAGGGCCAGCACTCCCTCTGGCCCGCCTTCGCGGAGATTCCGGAGGGCTGGACCACCGCGCATCCCGAGGGCACCCGCAAGGAATGCCTCGACTTCATCGAGAAGAACTGGACGGACATGCGCCCCAAGAGCCTCATCGCCGAGATGAACTCGGTGAAATGAGGCGTTGAACATGGACACCGAATCGCTGGTGACCGTGGCGATCGGGGACGTGGCCGTCATCGTCATCGTGTCGCGGCTCCTCGGCGCCGCCGCCCGGCGATGCGGCCAGCCGGTCGTCATCGGGCAGATCGTCGCGGGTATCGCGCTCGGTCCGACACTGCTCGGCCGGCTGCCCGGTGACCCCACCGCGCGGCTCTTCCCGGACGAGGTCCTGCCGTTCCTGACCGTGCTGTCCCAGATCGCCATCGTGATCTTCATGTTCGTGGTGGGGTACGAGATCGACGGACGGCAGCTGCGGCAGGGCGGCAGAGCCACGGCAGCGGTGGCGCTGTGCGCGTTCCTGGTCCCCGCGGGGCTCGGCGCGGGCGCGGCGGGGGTGTTCGACGGGGCGTTCTCCGCCGTGCAGCCCCACCAGGCGGACGGGCGCGCCTTCGTGCTCTTCATGGCGGTGGCGACCTCCGTCACGGCGCTGCCCGTGCTGGCCGCGATCGTCCGTGAGCGAGGGCTCGCGGGCACTCCCGCCGGCACGGTGGCGACCACCGCGGCCGGGCTGATGGACGTGGTGGCCTGGCTGGTCCTCGCCGCCGCGCTCACCGGCACCGGGCACGCCACCGGGCTGTCCTGGCCCGTCACACTGCTCCTGATCGCCCTGTTCACGGCCGCGATGTTCCTGCTCGTGCGGCCCCTCCTGACCCGCTGGCTCGACCGGTCGCAGGTCCTGCGGTCCAACCAGCTGACCCTCGCGCTCGGTCTCGCCCTGGGCAGCGCCTGGGTGACCGCCGAACTCGGCCTGCACCCCGTGTTCGGCGGACTCCTCGCGGGCATCACGATGCCCCGCAGGAACGGCGTACCGGACGCGGACGTGCTGCGCCCCATGGAACAGACCGCCGATCTGCTGCTCCCGCTGTTCTTCGTGACGACGGGCCTCTCCTTCAACATCGGCTCGCTGGACGGGAACGGCGGCGCCCTGCTCGCGCTGATCCTCGCCGTCGCGACGCTGGGCAAGCTCGGACCGGCGTACGCGGCGTCACGGATCAGCGGGCTGGACCCCCACCAGTCCGCCGTGGTCGCCGCCCTGGTGAATACGCGCGGACTGACCGAACTGATCGTCCTGAACGTCGCGTTGGACGCCGAAATCATCGGCCCGCAGCTCTTCACCGTCCTCGTTCTCATGGCATTGGTCACCACTTTTATGACGGGACCCTTGCTGTCACTCCTCACGCGCGGGCGCCGTATGGACACGCTTGACGCCCGGGCGGGGCGAATTCAGACTCGATTGAGCAATACGGCTTCCGGACCGGAGAATTGACATTTCCCGGCCGGGAGGAAAGGGGAGGAGTGATGACCTTGCCGAATTCCGAGGAATTCGACGTGGTGGTCGTCGGCGGAGGTCCCGCCGGATCGACACTGGCCGCTCTCGTGGCCATGCAGGGGCGGCGGGTGCTCGTCCTGGAGAAGGAATTCTTTCCCCGTCACCAGATAGGGGAGTCGCTGCTGCCGTCCACCGTGCACGGCGTGTGCCGGCTGACCGGTGTGGCGGACGAGCTCGCGAAGGCCGGCTTCCCGCGCAAGCGGGGCGGCACGTTCCGGTGGGGGGCGAGCCCCGACCCGTGGACGTTCTCCTTCTCGGTCTCCCCGAGGATGAGCGGACCGACGTCGTTCGCCTACCAGGTGGAGCGGTCCAAGTTCGACGACATCCTCCTCAAGCACGCCCGCAAGGTCGGCGCCGAGGTGCGTGAGGGCTGCGCGGTCCTCGACGTCATCGCCGACGACGAACGGGTACGGGGCGTGCGGTACACCGACGAGACCGGCGCGGAGCGCAGCGCGCTCGCCTCCTTCGTCGTGGACGCGTCGGGCAACAAGAGCCGCGTGTACCAGCACGTCGGCGGCAGGCGCGAGTACTCGGAGTTCTTCCGCAGCCTCGCCCTGTTCGGCTACTTCGAGGGCGGCAAGCGGCTGCCGGAACCGAACTCCGGGAACATCCTGTCGGTGGCGTTCCCCAGCGGCTGGTTCTGGTACATCCCGCTCAGCTCCACCCTGACCAGCGTCGGCGCCGTCGTACGCCGTGAGATGGCCGACAAGATCCGCGGCGACCAGGAGAAGGCGCTGATGGCGCTCGTCGACGAGTGCCCCCTGATCGGGGAGTACCTCGCCGACGCCAAGCGGGTCACCACGGGGCAGTACGGTCGGCTGCGGGTCCGCAAGGACTACTCGTACCACCAGACGACGTTCTCCCGGCCCGGCCTCGTCCTGATCGGCGACGCGGCGTGCTTCGTCGACCCGGTCTTCTCCTCCGGGGTCCACCTGGCGACCTACAGCGCGCTGCTGGCGGCGCGCTCCATCAACAGCGTGCTGTCCGGGACCGTCGACGAGGAGCGTGCGCTCGGCGAGTTCGAGGCGCGCTACCGCCGCGAATACGGCGTGTTCTACGAATTCCTGCTCTCCTTCTACGAGATGCACCACGACGAGAACTCCTACTTCTGGCAGGCCAAGAAGGTCACCAGGACCAACCGGCCCGAACTCCAGTCGTTCGTCGAGCTGATCGGCGGCGTCTCCTCCGGCGAGCGCGTCCTGACGGACGCCGACGTCCTCGCCAAACGCTTCACGTCCGACTCCGCGGAGTTCGCCGCCGCCGTCGATGAACTCGCCGGCAGCGAGGACGGCAGCATGGTGCCGCTGTTCAAGTCGTCCGTGGTGCGCGAAGTCATGCAGGAGGGCGGCCAGGTCCAGATGCGCGCCCTGCTCGGCGAGGACGCCGAGACGGAGGCACCGCTGTTCAGCGGCGGTCTGGTGCCGTCGGCCGACGGCATGTCCTGGCAACCGGCCGCCGTCGAGGGCGAGTAGAAGGAGGTCCGCGAATGGCGCGGCCGTCAGACCTCTCCATGCACAACCGCCGTGACCGTCTCGACCCGCTGCCCGAACTCGGCGAACTCGGCGCCCAGGCACCGCTGTCCGAGGTCGAGCTCGTCGACGGGCCCGTCACCTCCACGGGCTGGCTCGTCACGGGCCACGAAGAGGTGCGCGCGGTCCTCGGCGACGCGGAGCGGTTCAGCACGGCCCCGCCCGCGGGCGGCAGCCGACCGGTCCAGGCGGGCAACCTCATCCAGTACGACCCGCCCGACCACTCCCGGCTGCGGCTGCTGCTCACCCCGGAGTTCACCGTGCGGCGGATGCGCGGCCTGGAACCCGCCGTCGAATCCGTCGTCGCCGACTGCCTCGACTCACTGGAGAAGGCGGGCACCCCCGCCGACTTCATGCGGCACGTGGCCTGGCCGGTGCCCGGCCTCGTCATGTGCGAACTGTTCGGCGTGCCGCGCGACGACCGGGCCGAGCTGGCACGCCTGCTCAAGGTCAGCAGGCCCGCCTTCCGGGGCCGCCGGCTCCAGATGACCGCGGGTGCCACCTATCTCGCGTACGTCGAACAGCTCGTCGCCCGCAACCGCCGGGCGCCCGGCGATGACCTCCTCGGCCGCCTGGTGCGGGCGCACGGCGACACCATCGACGACGAGGAACTCGTCGGTCTCACCGCCTTCGTGATGGGCTCCGGCGTCGAGAACATGGCCAGCATGCTGGGCCTCGGCGTCCTGGCGCTCCTCGAACACCCCGACCAGCTCGCCCTGCTCCGGCAGTGCCCGCACCTGATCGACCGGGCCGTGGAGGAACTCACCCGCTACCTCTCGATCATCCCCACGGCCTCGCCGCGCACCGCCCGCGAGGACGTGCCGCTCGCGGGCAAGGTGATCAGGGCCGGGGACCAGGTGGCCTGTTCGCTCTTCGCGGCCAACCGCGTCCGGCCGCCCGGCGCGCCGCCGGACACCCTCGACATCACCCGCGAGGCCACCGCCCACGTCGGGCTCGGCCACGGCATCCACTACTGCATCGGCGCCTCCCTGGTCCGGATGGAACTCAGGAGCGCCTACCTCGCCGTCCTGCGGCGCTTTCCCGCACTGAGCTGCGCCGTGCCGCCGGCCGAGATCCGCTTCCGTCCGCAGGCGCCGTACGGCGTCGAAACGCTGCCGGTCGAGTGGTAGGGGGCCGTCACATGTCCGGCAGGAAACCCAGTGGCCTCGCACCCGTCCACACCCGCAGGGAACGCTTCGACCCGGCGGCCGAGCTGCGGCTCCTGACCGCCGGGCAGGCCGTCACGCGCGTCGACGTGGGGCCGGGGGCCGACGGGGTGCCCGTCTGGCTCGTCACGGGCCACGCCGAGGTGCGCCAAGTCCTCGGCGACCACCGGCGGTTCTCCACCCGCCGCCGCTTCGGACCCGGTACGCCGACGGGCGCTCGGCCCGATGAACTGGTCGGGCAGCTCATGGACTACGACCCGCCCGAGCACACCCGCCTCCGCCAGATCCTCACCCCGGAGTTCACCCTCCGCAGGACGCGGCGGCTCGAACCCCGCGTCGACGCCATCGTCACCGAGCACCTGGACGTGATGGAGCGGACGGGGCCACCGGCCGATCTCGTGGGGGCGTTCGCTTCCCCCGTCCCCGGCGCGGCCCTCTGCGAGTTGATCGGCGTCCCCAGGGACGACCGCGGTGACTTCCTGCGCCGCTGCCACGCCTTCCTGGCACCGGACAGCCGGCGACAGCGCAAGGCGACGGCGGGGGAGCAGCTCTCCCGTTACATCGCAGGGATGGTCGCACGGCGTCGCTCGCAGCCCGACGACGGCTTCCTCGGCATGCTGATCCGCGAGCACGGCAGCGAGGTCACGGACAAGGAACTGCGGGGCGTGTGCGTCCTGTTGGTGCTCGCGGGCCTCGACAACATCTCGGGCATGCTGGGCCTCGGCACCCTGCTGCTGCTCGGGCACCCAGGCCAGCTCGCCGCCGTACGGGATGATCCCGGAGCCGTGGACGGCGCGGTCGACGAACTGCTGCGCTACCTCTCGGTGCCGCACGCCCCGACCCCGCGCACCGCCCTGGAGGACGTCACCGTGGGCGGGCAGCTCGTCAGGGCGGGGGAGCACGTGCTGTGCTCGCTGCCGCTGGCGAACCGTGACGCCGCGCTGCTGGACGAGCCCGACCGCTTCGACATCACGCGTGAGCCGTCGGCCCATGTCGCCTTCGGGCACGGCATCCACCACTGCCTGGGCGCGGCCCTGGCCCGGATGGAACTCCGGCTGGCCTTCCCCGCCCTGCTGCGCCGCTTCCCCGCGCTGAGCCTCGCCGTACCCGAGTCCGACGTGCCGTTCCGCGTCCACGCGCTGGCCCACGGCGTGGAGCGCCTGCCGGTGACTTGGTGAAGCGGCCCGTGAAAGTGATCCGGTGAAGGAGGAGCACGTGCAGGACGAGAAGACCGAGATACGGGTCGACCGGGAGCGCTGCGCGGGATCGGGGCTGTGCCTGGCCCAACTCCCCGCGGTCTTCGACCAGTCGGACGACGACGGAAAGGTGCTGCTGCGCACGGCCGTGCCGGCACCGGAGGAGGTCAGGGCGGTACGGGCGGCGGCGGCACGGTGCCCGTCCGGGGCGATCACGTTGCACGGGGGCGGGAGCGGGAACGGTGGAGGCGGCGAGGGCGGCGCGGTCCGCTGAGGTCCGCGCCGCCCCGGCTCACCCGCCCCGCACCACCCGCAGCTCCCGCGCGTCGGTGACGCCCGTGCACCCCGCGAGCCCCAGCGCGTCACGCAGCTCGGCCGCGAGCAGGTCGAGCACCTGCCGGACCCCCGCCTCGCCGCCCGCCGCAAGGCCCCAGATGGCGGGGCGGCCCAGCAGGACGCCGGAAGCGCCCAGCGCCAGTGCCTTGAGGATGTCCGTGCCGCCACGCACTCCGCCGTCGACCAGGACCTCGCAGGTCCCGTCGACCGCCGCCACCACCTCCGGCAGCGCGTCGATGCCCGGTAGCGCGGCGTCGAGCTGGCGGCCCCCGTGGTTCGACACCACCACCGCGTCGGCGCCCAGTTCGGCGGCGTGGACCGCGTCCTCGGCGGCCAGTACGCCCTTCACCAGGAGCGGCAGCCGTGTCGCGGCCCGCAGCTCCGACAGGCACGACCAGGTCACCGCCGAAGAGAACGCCTCTGCGGTGTGTGCCGCGACCGCCGAGCCCCCGTCGGCCGTCGAGCGGTGCGCGGACGAGGGTGCCCCGGCGCCGAGATGCGCCGCGCGCACATCGTCGGGGAGTGCGAAGCCGTTGCGTACGTCCCGCAGCCTGCGGCCCATCCAGGGGACGTCCACGGTCAGCATCAACGCCTCGCAGCCCGCGTCCTCCGCCCGGCGCGCCAGGTCCAGGGTGCGGCCGCGCTCCCGCAGCCAGTACAGCTGGAACCAGACCGAGCCGCCCACCGCCGTGACCTTCTCCACCGCGACGCTGCTCAACGTGGCCACCGTGAACGGGACCCCGGCGGCGTGCGCCGCCCGCCCGGCAGCCAACTCGCCCTCCGGGTGGGCCAGTCGCTGGTAGGCGACCGGGGCGAGGGACAGCGGCATCCGGACCGGCCGGCCCAGGAGCGTCGCATCCGTCGTACAACCGGAGACGTCCCGGAGGACCCGGGGTGCGACGAAGAGACGGTCGAACGCCTCCCGGTTCGCCGCAAGGGCGCGCTCACGGCCGCTGCCGCCCGCGATGAAGTCCCACACCGTGGGCGGCAGCGCCGCGGCCGCGGCCCGCTCGACGTCACTCACGTCGAGCGGGACCGCGTCCTCACCGAGCCGCACGCTGCCCCGTCCGCTCCAGCTCCACGGCCTCGTACAGCGCCCGGATGTTGGAACTGCCGAAGGTCTGCGCCCCCTGCCGCTCGATGACCTCGAAGAAGATCGTGCCGCGCGGGTGCGTCGACGCGGTGAAGATCTGGAACAGCTGGCCGTCGTGGTCCTCGTCGACGAGGAGGTTCGTCGAGCGCAGCTCGCCCAGCGTGTGCGACTTGAGCCCGATCCGCTCCGCGAGCAGTTCGTAGTACGTCGCAGGGGTACGCAGGAAGCCGACGCCGCGCGCGCCGAGCGTCCGCACCGAACGGACGGCGTCCTTGCTGGAGAACGCGAGATGCTGCACGCCCGGGCCGTGATGGCTCTTGAGGAACTCGTCGATCTGCCCCGGCTGCGCCTTCGGATCGGGCTCGATGAGCGTCAGCGTCACCGCCCCGGCCCCCGCGCTCTGCACCACCTTGGACTCCATGGCCTGCGCGCCGACCACGATGTGTTCCGTGAATATCTCCCGGAAGCCCAGGGCCTGTTCGTAGAAGCGGGCCGTCGCGTCGAGGTCGCCCGCGTTCAGGCACACCGCGACGTGGTCGATGTCGAGCAGCCCCGCCTCACCGGCACCCGCCTCGGGCGAGCCCGTCGCCGGCTCGAAGCCGGGCGGCAGTCCGGGACCCTCGCCGGGCGCCCGCTCCACCAGCGTGTGCACCACGTCGCCGAAGCCCGCGACGGCCGCCGTGACCGCGGGCCCCTCGCCCGTGTGGCGCGTCGGCCGGCGCACGGGACGCGCCCCGGCCGCCACCGCGGCCGCGAACGCCGCCGACACGTCGGCGGTGCGCAGCGCGATGTCGGCGACACCGTCGCCGTGCGTGGAGACATACGCGGCGGCCGGGTGCCGCCCGGACGTCGCCTCGGTGAGCACGAGGGTCATGCCGCCCTGGCGCAGCGCGGTGCTGCGGTGCTCGGCGGAGCCGCCGGTGCCGACGACCGTGAAGGCGTACCGGTCGACCCAGGAGAACACCGCCGCCTCCAGGTCCTCGACGTACAACTCGACATGGTCGATCGCGAGGTCGTCGGGAGCAGCGGTGGCGGGGTCGGTGACAGGAGCCGTTGCGGGTAAATCCGTCATCAGAGTCCTCGTCGGAAGAAGAATGCGGATTCATGCCTGCGCGCTGAACGCGAAATGCGGGATCACGTTATGGCGCGAATCCCGTTTCGAATCGTCGGGCCGCGCGGCAGAATTGTCTTTGCGGCCCCGATGGTACGGGCGCCGCCACCGTTCTCGCACCTGTCAAGGCATTGCTGTCGATCTGTTGTCAGGGGACGCTGAAGTGATGGAAATCCTGCAAACGGAAAACGCCGTCGCCGAGTTGAAATCCGATACGCTGCACGCGTCGCTCGCCGATGTGTCGATGGAGTCCATGAACCTCCTCAACCAAGTCGCCGACACCTACCCGGACGCCGTCTCGTTCGCGGCCGGGCGCCCCTACGAGGGCTTCTACGACGTGGACCGCATCCACACCTATCTGAAGACGTTCACGGACCATCTGCGCAGCGGCCTCGGCATGAGCGAGGCGGAGACCGCGCGCACCCTGTTCCAGTACGGCGCGACGAAGGGGATCATCTGCGATCTCGTCGCGCGCTCCCTGGCCGTCGACGAGGGCATCGACGCCGACCCCGCGTCCGTGGTCGTCACGGTCGGCTGCCAGGAGGCGATGTTCCTGCTGCTGCGCACCCTGCGCGCCGACGACCGCGACGCGGTGCTCGCCCCCAGCCCCACCTACGTCGGCCTCACCGGCGCCGCGCTGCTCGCCGACATGCCCGTGATCCCGGTGCGTACGGGGGAGGACGGCATCGACCTCGACGACCTCCTCGTCCAACTGCGCCGGGCGCGCGCGGAAGGGCGCCGGGTCCGCGCCTGCTACGTGACCCCCGACTTCGCCAACCCGGTCGGCGTGAGCCTCCCGCTCGCCGACCGGCACCGCCTCCTGGAGATCGCCGCCGCCGAGGACCTGCTGCTCCTGGAGGACAACGCGTACGGACTCCTGAACAGCGCAGCCGACCGCCCGCCCACGCTGAAGTCCCTCGACCGCGGCCAACGGGTCGTCTATCTCGGCTCGTTCGCCAAGACGGGCATGCCGGGCGCACGCGTGGGATACGTGGTCGCGGACCAGCGCGTGACCGGAGGCACCAGCGGCACCAGTGGCGACGGACTGCTCGCCGACGAACTCTCCAAGCTCAAGAGCATGCTCACCGTCAATACGTCACCGATCGCGCAGGCGGTGATCGGCGGCAAGCTCCTCACCCACGACTGCAGCCTCGTCGACGCCAACCGCCGCGAGACGGAGGTCTACCGGCGCAATCTGCGCCAGGTGCTCGACGGGCTCGACCAGCGCCTGGGGGACCACACGGAAGTCACCTGGAACGCGCCGACCGGCGGGTTCTTCATCGTGCTCACCGTGCCGTTCACCGTCGACGACGACCTCCTGAAGCACGCGGCACACCACCACGGAGTGCTGTTCACCCCCATGCACCACTTCTACGGAGCCACCGACGGCTTCCGCCAACTGCGGCTCTCCGTCAGTACGTTGACGCCCGACCGGATCGAGAAGGGCCTCGACCGGCTCGCCGAGCTGATCCGGGAGCAACTCGACGCACGGCCCGAGCCCGGCGAGTCGTACGCCGGTGATGTCGCATGACCATCCGCACCATGGCCGTCGTCGGCACCGGCCTGATCGGCACCTCCGTGGCGCTCGCGGCGACCCTGCGCGGTGTGACCGTGCATCTGGCGGACCAGGACGAGTCCGCCGTCCGCACCGCCGCGGCCCTCGGCGCCGGAACGCCCGCGCCGCCACCGGAGCCCGTGGACCTCGCCGTGCTCGCCGTGCCGCCCAGCAAGATCGCACCGGTCCTCGCCGAACTCCAGGCGCGGGGCCTCGCGTCGAGCTACACCGACGTGGCGAGCGTGAAGGCCCGCGCCGAGCGGGAGATCCTCGCCACCGCCCCCGCGCCGTCCCGCTACATCGGCGGGCACCCGCTCGCCGGCCGCGAGCGCTCGGGCCCCCTGGCCGCCCGCGCGGAACTCTTCCGGGGCCGCCCCTGGGTGCTCACCCCCAACCGACTGACGTCCAGGGCCGCCTTCGTACGCGCCCTCGACCTGATCGCGCTGTGCGGCGCGGTGCCCCGCGTGATGCGGGCCCGCGCCCACGACGACGCGGTGGCGCTCACCTCCCACGCGCCGCACCTGGTGGCCAGCCTGATGGCGGCCCGGCTGCGCGAGGGACCGCCGGAGGCGGCGCATCTGGCGGGGCAGGGGCTGCGCGACGCGACCCGGATCGCCCGCGGGGACTCCGGGCTGTGGAGCGACATCGTGGAGTCCAACGCCGGTGCGGTCGCCGAGATCCTCACCCAGCTCCAGGAGGACCTCGCCAGCGTCCGTGCCGCGCTGTACGACCTCGCCGACCCGGAGCGCGGCCGCGAACTGTCCGGGAAGAGCAGACACACGCTGGTGGACCTCCTGGACCGGGGCGTCGCCGGCGTGGGGGAGCTGGACGAGCCCGCCCCCGCACCGGCTGTCGGCTGCGGCCCCGGGTGACCGTCAAGCCCGAACGGCCGTGACGGTCAAGCCTGTACGGCTGACAGCGCTTGTATCCGCCGTGTGACCGGTGCCCGCGTAGAACTTGGCCCCATGTCCACCACACAGAAGCGAACTGTCCAGACGCTGCTCGCGGCGTCGGCGCTCGTCGCGGGGGTCTTCCTCAGTGGCTGCTCCGGCGATTCGTCGGCGGCGTCCTCCGACGACCCGAAGAAGGCGGACGCCTCACCGACCAGCCCCTTCGACCAGGCCCTCGCGTTCTCCCAGTGCATGCGGGACAACGGCGTGTCCGGCTTCCCCGACCCGCAGAAGGACGCGGGCGGCGGCATCGCGCTCACCCCCGGCGGCGACGTCGACCCGAACTCCCAGGAATTCCAGGCCGCCACGGAAGCCTGCCGCGACAAGATGCCGCAGGGCGGCCAGCTCGGCGGTGGCGGCGGCGGAGGCGAACCGCTCGACTCGGCCAAGGTGTCCGCCTGGGCCAAGTGCATGCGCGAGAACGGACTGCCCAAGCTGCCCGACCCGGAGATCAACGGCGGCAACATGGCCCTCGACTTCGGCGCCAGCGGCATCGACCCCGGCAGCGACGAGTTCCAGAAGGCCAGGATCGCCTGCCAGGACAAGTGGCCCGGCGGCGGCCTCACCGGATCGGGCGCCTGATGACCGCGCCGGACGAGACCCGTGAGAGGGAACGGGAAGAAGAGACGGAAGAGACAGGGGAGTTCGAGCCGACCGCGGCCACCACCACCGGCTTCAAGGGCAACGGGAAGGCGGAGCGGACCGGAGCACTGGAACTGCACACCCCCGGCGAGGTGTCCCAGGTGGGCGCGGACGGCCTCGACCCCCGGAACGAGAACGCCGACACCGAGACCGCGGGCGACGGCGGCAACGGCGGCGACGGAGCAGGAACCACCCCCGCGACCGCGAGCCGCCGCAGGCGGCGCCCCCTGCGGATGTCGCTCGTCGTGGTCGTCGCGATCGGCGTGGCCGCCGCGGCGGCGGCCGCCACCACCGGAGTCTTCGGCGACGACGGCAACGGACCGTCCGGCGACGCCCCCTCGGCACCCCCCAGGACGGCGAAGGTGGAACGGACCACCCTGACCCGCACCGAGACCGTCGACGGGAACCTCGGCTACGGCGACGCGACGGCCGTACCCGCACCGGCCGCGGCCAAGGGCGGCAGCGGGATCATCACCTGGGTGCCCGGCGACGGCGACACCCTCGAGCGCGGCGACACCGTCTACCGCGTCGCCGAACAGAAGGTCCCGCTCCTCTACGGCTCCACGCCCTTCTACCGCCCGATGAAGGCGGGCACCGAGGGCACGGACGTGAAGATCCTCGAGAAGAACCTCGCCGCGCTCGGCTACACCGGCTTCACCGTCGACGACGAGTACACCGCCGACACCGCCGACGCCGTACGCGACTGGCAGGACGACCTGGGCCGCGAGGAGACCGGCACCGTGCAGCCGACCGACGCCGTGGTCGCCGACGGGGCGCGGCGCGTCGCCGAGGTGAAGGCCACCGCGGGCGCCCCGGCGAGCGGCCCCGTCCTCACCTGGACCGGCACCGAACGGACCGTCACCGTCGATCTCGACGTGCAGTACGAGGACATGGTGGAGAAGGGCACCAAGGCGACCGTCACGCTCCCCGACGACACCACGGTCCAGGCCGAGGTCACCGACGTCGGCACCCCCTCCACCGCCAAGGGCGGCGACAGCGAGGGCTCCGGGGCCGGCGGTTCGGGCGGCACCGGCGACGACAAGGCCACGCTGCCCGTGGAGCTGAAGGTCGAGAAGCAGCGGGGCCTCGGGCGCTACCAGGCCGCCGCCGTCGAGATCTCCCTTAAGGCGGAGACCCGCAAGGACGTCCTCGTCGTACCCGTCAGCGCGCTGGTGGCCAAGCAGGGCGGTGGGTACGCGGTGGAGGTCGTCGGCGCGGACGGCGAGGTGCGGCAGCGGACGGTGAAGGTCGGCATGTTCGCGGACAGCATGGTGGAAGTCTCCGGAGCGGGCATCAGCGACGGCCTGACCGTGGGGGTCCCCAAGTGACGACGACGTCCCACCCGGTGGTCGAACTGTCCGGAGTCTCCAAGACGTACGGCGAGGTCACCGCGCTCAAGGGCGCCGACCTCGTCATCCGGCGCGGCGAACTCCTCGCCGTCGTCGGCCCGTCCGGCTCGGGCAAGTCCACGATGCTCAACATCATGGGCACCCTCGACCGCCCCACCACCGGCACCGTGCGCATCGACGGCCACGACGTCGAGCGGCTCAGCGACCGGGAGCTGTCCGCGCTGCGCGCCGGGACGATCGGCTTCGTCTTCCAGCAGTTCCATCTCGCCCCCGGCGTCCCGGCCCTGGACAGTGTCGCGGGCGGACTGCTCTACAGCGGCAGGCCGCGCGGCGAGCGGCGCAGGCTCGCCGAGCGCGCCCTGCGCCGGGTCGGCCTCGGCCACCGGCTCTACCACGAGCCGCACCAGCTCTCCGGCGGCGAGAAACAGCGCGTGGCCATCGCCCGCGCGGTGCTCGGCGATCCGCCGCTGCTGCTCGCCGACGAACCGACCGGCGCCCTCGACTCCCGGTCCGGTGCCGTCGTGATCCGGCTCCTGCACGAATTGCACCGGGCCGGGACCACGGTCGTCGTCATCACCCACGACCGGGACATCGCGGGCTCGCTGCCGCGCGAGGTACGGATCAAGGACGGCCGTATCGAGTACGACTCGCGTGCCGCCGCCGGCTCCACCCTCGTCCCGGCACCCGCCGCACCGCTCCCCGAGGAGGCCGTGCGATGAGCCTGACAACGGAGCCCGGCACGGCGGAGCGGAACGGCCACGCAGTGCCGCCGGCGCCGCCCGCCCGGCCCAAACCGGCCCGGATGAGCCCCGCCGACGTCCTGCGGGTCGGCGGCTCGGGCCTGCGCTCACGGCCCATGCGGGTCTTCCTGTCGGCGCTCGGCATCGCCATCGGCATCGCCGCCATGGTCGGCGTCGTGGGCATCTCCACGTCCAGCAGCGAGGACCTGAACCGGCGGCTCGCCGCGCTCGGCACCAATCTGCTGACCGTCTCGCCCGGCCAGTCCTTCGCCGGGGACGCCGCCCATCTGCCCGAAGAATCCGTCGACATGATCGGCAACATCAAGGACGTCGAGTCGGTCTCCGCCATCGGCAAGGCGGACGCCAAGGTCTACCGCAACGACCACATCAAGAAGGAGGAGACCGGCGGTCTCAACGTCTACGCGGCCCGCACCGACCTGCCGAAGACCGCCGGCGCGGAGATCGTCGACGGCCGCTGGCTGAACGCCGCCAACCAGCGCTACCCGGCGGTCGTCCTCGGTCCCAAGGCCGCCGAGCAGCTGGGCGTCTTCCGGGCCGGACCCGACACGAAGGTATGGCTCGGCGGGCAGTGGTTCACCGTGGTCGGCCTGCTCGCGCCCAACGAACTGGTCCCCGACCTGGACTCCGCCGCACTGGTCGGCTGGCCCGTGGCGGAGCAGGAGCTGGACTTCGACGGCTACCCGACGACCGTCTACACCCGCGCCGACGAATCGGCCGTCACCGACGTCCAGTCCGTGCTCGGCGCCACCGCCAACCCTCAGAACCCCAGCGAGGCCAACGTCTCCCGGCCGTCCGACGCCCTGGAGGCGAAGGAGGCCACCGACGACACGCTCAGCGGCCTGCTGCTCGGACTCGGCGCGGTCGCCCTGCTGGTGGGCGGGGTCGGAGTCGCCAACACCATGGTGATCTCCGTCCTGGAGCGCCGCTCGGAGATCGGCCTGCGCCGCTCGCTCGGCGCGACGCGCGGCCAGATCCGTACGCAGTTCCTGTGCGAGGCGCTGCTGCTCTCCGCACTCGGCGGCATCGGCGGGGTCCTCCTCGGCATCGCCGTCACCTCCGGCTACTCCGCCTACCAGGGCTGGCCCTCCGTGGTGCCGGTCTGGGCGATGGCGGGCGGCGTCGGCGCGACCCTCGTCATCGGCGGACTCGCCGGCTTCTATCCCGCTGTCCGCGCGGCGCGGCTGCCTCCCACGGAGGCGCTCGCCACGACGTGACGGCGACCGGTCGCGGTGCCTTCGTCAGCCCAAATCCCCCGCGGGCGACGAGGGCATCGCTTTTTGGTGCGTCCACTTTTGGTGCGTCCACATATCCGCCCGGCGGGCGAAAGGCCTATGCGGGGTGCGCGCGGCGGCCGTCCACCCTGTTCGGACAGCCTTTCACCGCCGTACTCTCGCCGCATGACTGAGCATTTAGGGAAAGCCGACGAAAGCGCCCTGCTCGACCTGCTCCAGGAACAGCGCATCGGCACGCTCGTCACCCTGAAACGTGACGGCCGCCCCCAGCTCTCCAACGTCGGCTACGCCTATGATCCCGTGGCCCGCCTCATCCGCCTCATGGTCACCGAAAGTCGCGCCAAGACCCGTAATCTGCGCCGCGATCCACGGGCCAGTTTCTTCGTCTCCGACAGCGCCGGATTCTCGTACATGGTCGCCGAGGGCGACGCCGAACTGACCCCGGTCGCGAAAGACCCGAAGGACGCCGTCTGCGACGAACTCGCCGTGGTCTTCCGGGGGTTCCAGGGCGAGCACCCCGACTGGGAGGGCTTCCGCCGCGCGATGGTGGCCGAGCGCCGCCTGGCGATCCGGCTGCACATCAAGCAGGTGTACGGGGCGGCGGGCAAGCGGATCCTCGCGGGCCCCGGCCCGCAGGACGGCCCCCGCACCGTTTCCGGCCCCGGCCTGAGCCTCGGCACCGATGGCCCGCCGCCCGGCCTGAGCCTCGGCACCGATGGCCCACCGCCCGGCCTGACCATCGGCACCGAAGGACCGCCCCCGGGCCTCGGCCTCGGCACCTGAGGGCCGTCGGCCACGGGTCCTCACGCCCGGTAGAGATCCGTCAGGAGCGCGACGGCGGCGTGCGTCACCGGATGCGGGTCGTGGCGCCGCCAGATCAGCCGGACCGTGACCGGCTCGGCGTCCCGCAGCGGACGGAAGACGACGCCGTCGCGCCGGTACTGGTTCCCGGTGCTCTCGGGCGTCAGGCCGACGCAGCGGCCCGAGGCGATGACGGCGAGCCAGTCGTCGATGTCCCGCGTGTACTCCACGGTCGGCCGCGTCTCCTCGGGCCACAGCTCGGCCGTGGTGGTGCCGGTGCGGCGGTCGATGAGGAGCGTCCGCTCCCGTATGTCGGCCAGCGTCACGGAGCGGCGCCTGGCCCACGGGTCGTCCGCGGCCATCGCGCAGTACCGCCGCTCCCGGCCCACGACCGCACCGGCGAAACGGGCCTCGTCGAACGAGGTCCGTACGACGGCGAGATCGCACAGCCCCTCGGCGAGGCCGCCCGTCGCCGAGTTCGTGCGGATCAAGTACAGCTCGGTGTCCGGGTGTTCGGCGGCCCAGCGGCGCTGGAACTCCGCCGTGTGCCGGCCCATCGCCGACCAGGCGTGGCCGATGCGCAGCCGGGTGTGCCCGGTGGTCGCCTCGCGGATCAGCTCCTCGGCCTCCGCGAGGACGTGCCGGGCCCGCGCGAGGACCTGCACACCGGCCGTGGTCGGCGTGATGCTCCGGCTGGTGCGGTGCAGCAGTCGTACCCCGAGCACCTCCTCCAGGCCGCCGAGCGTGCGCGAGACGGCCGCCTGGGAGACACCCAGCTCGGCGGCGGCATCGGTGAAGCTGCCGCTGTCGACGATGGCCACCAGACAGCGCAGATGCCGGAGTTCGAGATCCATGAGCCCAGCGTATCCATGACTCCAGCGTATGGATGAGCACTCACATGCATTTTGCGTATGCACGCGGGGAGCGCAAGCTGCGGTGCATGCGAAGGTCTCAAGGGTCGGGTACGGCGATGATGCTGGGCAGCGGT
This sequence comes from Streptomyces sp. NPDC050658, assembly GCF_044457025.1. Classification (NCBI taxonomy): domain Bacteria; kingdom Bacillati; phylum Actinomycetota; class Actinomycetes; order Kitasatosporales; family Streptomycetaceae; genus Streptomyces; species Streptomyces sp. NPDC050658. The sequence continues at coordinate 310,167 of NZ_JBITGM010000007.1, read as the reverse complement.
CTGTCCAACCAGGTCGGTGCGGCCACCGGCGCGCTGGCGTTCGACGCCATCGGCCCCGCCGGTGTGGTGGCCGTGCGGCAGTGGGTCGCGGGCGCGGTCCTGATGACGGTGGGCCGGCCCAAGATACGTACGTTCACCTGGCGGCAGTGGTGGCCGCTGCTCTGCCTGGCGGCGGTCTTCGCCACCATGAACCTGTCGCTCTACACGGCGATCGACCGCGTGGGCCTCGGCCTGGCGGTGACCCTGGAGTTCCTCGGCCCGCTGACCGTCGCCCTCGCCGCCTCGCGCCGGGCCGTGGACCTGGGGTGCGCGGTCGTCGCGGGGGCCGCGGTGGTCGCGCTGGCCCGCCCGCAGCCGACCACGGACTACGCGGGCATCGCGCTCGGCCTGCTCGCCGCGGCCTGCTGGGCCTCGTACATCCTGCTCAACCGCACGGTCGGCGCGCGGCTGCCCGGCGTCGAGGGCTCGGCGACGGCCGCTGGCATCTCCGCCCTGCTGTATCTGCCGGTCGGTGTCGCGGTCCTCGCCCACCGGCCGCCCACCCCGACCGCGCTGGCCTGCGCGGCCGCGGCGGGAGTGCTGTCTTCGGCGGTGCCGTTCCTGGCCGATCTGCTCGCCCTGCGCCGCGTCGACGCCCGCTTCTTCGGGATCTTCATGAGCGTCAATCCGGTGCTCGCGGCGCTGGTCGGGCTCGTCGTGCTCGGCCAGGCGCTCGGCTGGGTCGAGTGGCTCGCGATCGCCGCCATCGTGGCCGCCAACGCGGTGAGCATCCTCGTGCCGGGACGGGGCGCGCGGCGCACGCCCGCGCCGGCGCCCTCGCCGCGGGCGACGGTGTCGCGCGAGCCGAGCCGCCGCTAGGACGCGGGGCGGCTACTCGAAGCGCGAGGTGTCGCCCGCGCCGCGGCGCACGATCTCGGCCTCGCCGTCGGAGAAGTCGATGACCGTGGTCGGCTGGGTGCCGCAGTCGCCCGAGTCGACGACGGCGTCGACCACATGGTCGAGCCGGTCCTTGATCTCCCAGCCCTGCGTCATCGGCTCCTCCTCGTCGGGCAGCAGCAGGGTGCTGGAGAGCAGCGGCTCGCCGAGCTCGGCGAGCAGGGCCTGCGTCACGACGTGGTCGGGGATCCGCACGCCGACCGTCTTCTTCTTGGCGTGCAGGAGCTGGCGCGGCACCTCCTTCGTCGCGGGCAGGATGAAGGTGTAGCTGCCCGGCGTGGCCGCCTTGATCGCGCGGAACACGTCGTTGTCGACGTGCACGAACTGCCCCAGCTGCGCGAAGTTCTGGCAGACCAGCGTGAAGTGGTGGCGGTCGTCGAGGTTCCGGATCGTCCGGATCCGGTCGAGTCCGTCACGGTTGCCGATCTGACAGCCCAGCGCGAAGCAGGAATCCGTCGGATACGCGACGAGCGCGCCGTCACGGATGCTGTCCACCACCTTGCCGATGGTGCGCGGCTGCGGGTTGTCGGGGTGCACGTCGAAGTACTTCGCCATCCGCCGAGAGTACGTGATCGGGGTTCCGTTTCCGGCGCGGCGGCCGGGCGCTCAGCGCGCGCGTGACGGCGAATGTAGCTCTGCTTAATGATCGTGCAGAACTGTTTGCTTGTCCTTTCAGATGGTCGGCGGCATCGTTCCAGGAGCAGAGACCACGGCGCGGACGGACGGGCAAGGAGAAGCAGCGTGAACGGCATCCCCGGAAGAACCTGCGCAGGGCTGCGGGTAGGCGTACTCGCGCTCCTCTGGGGATCGACCTTCCTCTGGATCAAACTGGCCCTCGACGGGTTCACGCCCGTCCAAGTCACGCTCATCCGCTGTGCGTTGGGCGCCCTCACCCTCGCCGTGCTGCTGCTGGCCGCGCGCCGCAGGCTGCCCGGCGGCCGGGCCACCTGGGGGCACATCGCCGTCGCCGCCTTCTTCTGCAACGCCCTGCCGTTCTGCCTCTTCAGCGTGGGAGAGCAGACGGTCGAATCCGGGGTCGCGGGCGTGCTGAACGCGACGACTCCGCTGTGGTCGGTGCTCATCGGACTCGCCATCGGCACCGAACGGGGCCTGCCTCCCGTCCGCCTCGCGGGGCTCCTGCTCGGATTCGCGGGTACGACGCTGATCTTCGCGCCCTGGCAGCAGTCGGGCCTCGCGAGCTGGGGCGCGCTCGCCATCGTCGGCGCGGCGGCCAGCTACGCGACCGGATTCGCTTACATGGGGCACCATTTGGTGGGGAAGGGAATCCCCACGATCGCCCTCTCCACGGCCCAACTCCTCGCCGCCACGGGGCTGACCGCGCTGACGCTGCCGGCCGGTGGCCTGGACACGGTCCACTTCGACGCCAAGGCGCTGATCGCGGTCGTCGTCCTCGGGATCTTCGCCACCGGGATCACCTTCCACCTCACCTACCGGATCATCGCCGACGAGGGCGCCACCAACGCCGCGACGGTCGGCTATCTGCTGCCGGTGGTGTCCGTGGGGCTCGGGGCGGTCGTGCTCGACGAGGCCTTCAGTCTCCGGGTGGCCGCGGGAATGGTCGTCGTACTCGTCGGAGTGGGCATGACGCGCCGCCGGAAACGGGCGGCGCCGGTGACGGAACGGCATGGGACAGCTGAGCGGCAGACCCGGTACGCAGAACAGGACGCGATGAAATGACCGAAGTGACGGTGACGACGTCTCTGATGGCAGCGATGCCCGCCGACGCCCTCGTGATCGGCGTCGGCCAGGGCGCCAAGCGCCCCATACCGACGCCCGAGGCCGAAGCGGTCGCCGAAGTGCTCGGCGGCCCCTCGGCCGAACTCCTCGGCACCCTCGGCATGACCGGCGCCGCGGGCGAGGCGGTCAGGATCCCCGCGCCGGCCGGGTCCGGGGCCGGACTCGTGCTCGCGGTCGGGCTCGGCACGGCGGACGCCGACGGCGCGTACGACGCCGAGGCGCTGCGCCGCGCCGCGGGTGTCGCGGCACGGAAACTGGCGGGTGAGGGAAAGGTGGTGCTCGCGCTTCCGGCCGGTACGGCGCAGGCCGCGCAAGCGGTGGCGCTCGGCGGACTGCTCGGCGCGTACGCCTTCACCACGTACCGGACGAACAGTCAGGACAAGCCTCCCGTACGGGAGTTGGCGGTTCTCACCCGCCACGACGGCGCCGGGGCCGCGCTGCACCGCGCCACGGTCGTCGGCCAGGAGCTGAACCGCGCCCGCGACCTCATCAACACCCCGGCGAACGACCTGCACCCCGAGAGCTTCGCCGAAACCGTGCGGACGGTCGGCAGGGAGCATGGACTCACCGTCGAGGTGCTGGACGAACTTGCCCTCGCAGAGCGCTCGTTCGGCGGCATCCTCGGCGTCGGCCAGGGCTCGGTGAATCCGCCGCGGCTGGTGCGGATCGGCCACACACACCCTGAGGCGCGGGCGAGCATCGCCTTCGTGGGCAAGGGCATCACGTACGACTCGGGCGGCATCTCCCTCAAGCCCGTCGGCTTCAACGAGATCATGAAGCGCGACATGTCCGGCGCCGCCACCGTGTTCGCCGCCGTGACGGCCGTCGCCCGGCTCGGACTCCCGGTGGATGTCACCGGGTGGCTCGCGCTCGCGGAGAACATGCCGTCCGGGTCCGCCGTCCGCCCCGGCGACGTGCTGCGGATGTACGGCGGGAAGACCGTCGAGGTGCGCAACACCGACGCCGAGGGCCGGCTGGTCCTCGCGGACGCCCTGGTGCGGGCCGGTGAGGAGCGGCCGGACGCCGTCGTGGACGTGGCGACGCTGACCGGCGCCATGCGGATGGGGCTCGGGAACCGGCTCTTCGGGGTGATGTCGCCCGACGACGCCTTCCGCGAGCGGATCGTGGCCGCCGCCGTGCGAACCGGCGAACCGGCCTGGCCGATGCCGCTGCCGGCGGATCTGCGGGACGGCCTCGACTCGACCGTGGCCGACATCGCCAACCAGGGGGAGCGGATGGGCGGCGGGCTCGTCGCGGGCCTTTTCCTGAAGGAGTTCGTGCCGGACGGCGTCCGCTGGGCGCATCTGGACATCGCGGGACCGGCCTTCCACGAGGGTGCCCCCTACGGCTACACGCCGCAGGGCGGCACGGGGACCGCGGTCCGTACGCTCGTCGGGCTGGCGGAGGAGTTCGCCGATGGCCGCGCGTGAGCGGATCCTCCACCAGGTCGACTCCTTCACCCGGACCCCGTTCACGGGCAACCCGGCCGGAGTCGTGCTCGACGCGGAGGGCATGACGGAGGACCGGATGCTCGCGGTCGCGCGGGAGCTGAACAACTCCGAGACGGCCTTCGTGCTGCCCCCTGACGGCGCCGATCACGACGTACGCGTCCGCTTCTTCACCCCGACGACGGAGGTCCCCACCTGCGGGCACGCCACCGTGGGGGCGCACTTCGCGCGCGCCGTCGAGTACGGGCTGCCGTCGGGCCCGCTGGTCCAGAAGACCGGCACCGGGCTGCTCCAGCGGGTGGAGATCATCCGTGACGGGGAGCGGGTGCGGATCGGCATGCGCCAAGGGGAGGCGGAGTTCGGGCCCGCGCTCGACGGCAAGCAGGTGGATCTGTTGCTGCGGGCGCTGGGTGCGCGTACGGAAGATCTCGTGGACGAAGACGCTCCCGTCCAGGTCGTCTCGACCGGCCACTCCAAGGTCGTCGTGCAGGTGCGCGACCGTGCGGCGGTGGACGGCCTGCGGCCCGACCCGGCGGCGCTGACGGCGCTGAGCCGAGAGGTGGGCAGCAACGGCTTCTTCGTGTTCACGCGCGCCACCGGCGAGTCCGAACTCCTCACCTGGGCGCGGATGTTCGCCCCCGCGATCGGAATCACCGAGGACCCGGTCACCGGCAACGGGCACGGCCCGCTCGGCGCCTACCTGGTCCACCACGGCATCGTGCCCGCGCCCGCCGGACGGCTCGACTTCACCGGCAGGCAGGGCGTGGCGATGGGGCGGCCGGGCGAGGTCGACGTACGGGTCGAGGCGGGGCCCGGCGGTGCGCTCATGGTCTCGATCACGGGCGACGCGACGACGGTGTTCCGCGCGCGGCTCACCGTGTGAGGGGTCGCCGCGTGGGGGGATCGGCGCGTGGAGATCGCCGTGTGAGGGACCGCCCCCTCGCTGATCGCGATGTCCGAATCCCGCCAGCAAGAGTGCCCGCGGAGGTCCAGAGTCGAAGGTGAACCCACACCCCGAAGGACCCGCACCATGACGACCGCCAAGCCTGTGACCGCCAAGCGCACGACCGTCAAGCGCACGCCCCTCGCGACCGCCGTCGCCGACCGCGTCGCGGCCTGGGACTGGGGCGCGCTCACCGCAGAGCTCGACGAGTACGGCCACACGCTCACCGGCCCGCTGCTCACCCCCGGCGAATGCGCCGAGACCGCAGGCCTCTACGACGACACCGACCGCTTCCGCACCACCGTCGACATGACCCGGCACCGCTTCGGCTCCGGGCAGTACCGCTACTTCAGCCACGAACTTCCCGACCTGGTCCGGGAGTTGCGCGAGGCCTTCTACCCCCGGCTGCTGCCGGTGGCCCGCGACTGGGCCCAGAAGCTCGGCAAGGACGCGCCCTGGCCGGACGGCCTGGCCCAGTGGGTGGCGAGGTGCCATGCGGCCGGACAGGCCAAGTCCGCGCAGATCCTGCTCCGTTACGGACCGGGGGACTGGAACGCCCTGCACCGCGATGTCTTCGGCGACATGCTCTTCCCGCTCCAGGTCGTCGTCGGACTCGACGCCCCCGGCACCGACTTCACGGGCGGCGAGTTCCTCATGACCGAACAGCGGCCCCGCGCCCAGTCGCGCGGATACGCGAGGACCCTGCCGCAGGGGCACGGCCTGATCTTCACCACCCGCGACCGGCCCGTCGCCTCCCGCCGCGGCTGGTCGACCGCACCCATGCGGCACGGCGTGAGCACCGTCCGCTCCGGACGGCGCCGCACCCTCGGCCTGGTCTTCCACGACGCGGCATGACACGGCAGGACGCCGCATGCCACGGCCTGACGCAGGTCAACCGCGGGTTCCGTCCCAACGGTTGGCCTGTACGCTCGGATGATCCGCACCGGGCAGGCACGCAGGGGAGCCGCAGATGACCGCAGAAGACGCCGACCTCCTCATCGACACCAGCAAGCCCCACCCGGCGCGCGTCTACGACTGGCTGCTCGGCGGCAAGGACAACTACCTGGTCGACCAGCAGATGGGCGAGAAACTGCCGCCAGAGGCGCGGGCCAACGCCGCCCGCAACAGGGCCTTCATGCACCGCGCCGCCGCCTGGCTCGCGCACAGCGGCATCCGGCAGTACCTCGACATCGGCACCGGCATCCCCACCGAGCCGAACCTGCACCAGATCGTCCAGAAGATCGCCCCCGAATCCCGTGTCGTGTACGCGGACAACGACCCCATCGTGCTGCGGCACGCCGAAGCGCTGCTGGTCAGCACTCCGGAAGGGGCGACGGACTACATCCAGGCGGACGTCCGCAGCCCCGAGGCCATCCTCGACCACGCCCGCGACTTCCTGGACTTCAGCCGGCCCGTGGCCCTGTCCCTCATCGCCCTGCTGCACTTCATCACCGACGACGAGGACCCCTACGCCCTCACCCGCACCCTCGTCGACGCGCTGCCCTCCGGCAGCCTTCTTGTCCTCTCGCACGGCACCACCGACGAGCACCCCGAGCTGGTGGACTCCGTCAAGAACACCTACAAGGAGGGGCAGGTTCCGCTCAGGATGCGCCGCCGGGCGGAGATCGAGCCGTTCTTCGAGGGGCTGGAGCTCGTCGAGCCGGGCCTGGTGACCGCGACCCGCTGGTACCAGGAGCCGCTCGCCCCGAAGGACGAGCGCAGCGGCTTCTACGTGGGCGTCGCCCGCGTCCCCTAGCAGGCGCCCTGCCCCGCGCTCCGCCCTGCCCCGCGCCCCGCCCTGCGCCGCGCCTCGACCTGCCCCGCGCCCCGCCCTTCCTTACGCTGGAAGCAGAGGTGAGGAGGGCCGCATGTCCGCCGTCGCCGTGCACGAGGCCGTGCTGCGCGAGGGCCTCGCCCTGCCCTACGCGGAGGTGGGCGGCCCCTCGGGCACCCCGGTCGTCCTGGTCCACGGTTATGTGGACTCCTGGTGGACGTTCGAGCCGCTGCTGCGCCGCATGCCCTCCTCGCTGCACGTCTACGCGCCCACGCAGCGGGGCCACGGCGACGCCGACAAACCCCCGGACGGCTATCTCCCCGAGGACTTCGCCGCCGACCTCGTCGCCTTCATGGACACCGTGGGGATCGAGCGCGCCGTGCTCGTCGGCGGATCGAGCGGAGGAGTGCAGGCCCGGATCGTCGCCGGGCGCTATCCCGACCGGGTGGCCGGACTCGTGCTCCTGGGCGTTCCGGTCACGCTCGCCGACAAGCCCGCAGCCGCCGAACTCTGGGAGACCGTACGGAAGTTGACCGACCCGGTGGACCGGGCGTTCGTCGAGCGGTTCACGCTCGGCATGACGGCGGAGCCGGTCGGGCGCGGCTTCCTGGAGACCGTCGTCGAGGAGAACCTGAAGGCACCCGCCCACGTGTGGCGCCAGACACTGCGCGGCCTCCTCGAAACCGATCTGCGGGCGACCCTGGCCGGAATCCTCGTCCCCACGCTGGTCGTCTGGGGCGACCGCGACCCGATCCTGACGCGCGAGGACCAGCAGACGATCCTCGACACCGTCATCGGCGCCCGGCTGACCGTCTACGAAGGCGCGGGACACGTCGTCTACTGGGAGAGACCGGAGCGAGTGGCGCGGGACATCGCCGACTTCGCGGCCGGCGTCGGCTGACCGGCCGGACTCCGGCACACCACTCCGGCACACCACTCCGGCACGCCACGCGGCGAATCCGCGGAACGTGTGCGGGGGCCACCGGCCGCTCCGCGTGCTTCGCTGGTCGTGGGGCGGGAGCCGCCACGGGGGACGGCCTGCCACGCCCCCATGGCATCCCTCATCACTCAAGGAGCAACCGCCATGGCGATCTTCATGCATGCGTCCCTGCCGGGCGTCACCACCGACCAGTACGACGCGCTCAACGCGAAACTGCAGCAGTCGCCCGAGATCTTCGAGGGCTGTATCGCCCACGTCTGCGTCCCGAGCGATGCCGGCCTGGACATCTACGACGTCTGGGAGTCCGAGCAGCACATGCAGGCCTTCGGGGAGAAGATGATGCCCATCGCCGAATCGGTCGGCCTGTCCGGTCCCGGCGGTCAGCCCACGGTGTTCGCCGTGCACAACCACTGGGTCGCCGGAACCTGACCCCGCGCGCAGCCCCCTCCCGTGCGGGCCCGGCCCGCACGGGTCACCATGGAGACATGGAGCGGACATCCCTCGACGATGTCAGCACACCGGGACGCGTCGCCGCCGCCGACGAAGGCATCAGCGAGGAGGAGCTGGCCCTCGCCGCCCGCAACCACGGGCTGCCGCTGGAGGCCCTGCGGTACGACGTCACACCGCTGGGGCTGCACTACGTCCTGGTCCACTACGACATCCCCGCCGTCGCCACCGACACCTGGCGGCTGTCCGTCGGCGGCCGGGTCCGTACGCCCTTGGAGCTGGACCTCGACGAACTGCGGTCGCTGCCGGCCGTCACCCACCGCGTCACGATGGAGTGCGCGGGCAACGGCCGCGCCCGGCTGAGCCCGCGCCCGGTCAGCCAGCCCTGGCTCGTGGAGGCGGTGGGGACCGCCGACTGGACGGGCGTACCGCTGCGGACGGTGCTCGCGCGGGCGGGCGTCGAGGACGGCGCGGTCGAGGCCGTCTTCACGGGCGCCGACCACGGCGTCGAGCGCGGGGTCGAGCAGGACTACCGCCGCAGCCTGCCGCTCCCCGTGGAAGGCGACGTACTGCTCGCGTACGCGATGAACGGCGGCCCGCTGCCGCCCCAGCACGGCCACCCGCTGCGCCTCGTCGTCCCCGGCTGGTACGGCATGGCGCACGTGAAGTGGCTCCGCTCCGTCGAAGTCGTCGACACCCCGTTCACCGGCTTCCAGCAGGCCGTGGCGTACCGCTTCCGGCAGTCGCCCGACGACCCCGGCGAGCCCGTCACCCGCATCGCTCCGCGCGCCCTGCTGATCCCGCCGGGCTTCCCCGACTTCATGTCACGCGTACGGGTCGTGCGCCCCGGAGCCGTCCTGCTGGAGGGGCGCGCCTGGTCCGGGCACGGTCAGGTCACCCGCGTCGAGTTCAGCGCCGACGACGGCCGCACCTGGACCGACGCCGAGGTCGCCCTGCCCGGCCCGCACCCCTGGGCGTGGCAGTCCTGGCACACCACCTGGGCGGCGGCCGAAGGCCGCCACACCCTCACCGTCCGCGCCACCGACGCCGAAGGCCGCACCCAGCCCGTCGAACAGCCCTGGAACCGGGGTGGGTTCGGGAACAACCTCGTGCAGCGCGTGCCGGTCGTATGCCGCTGAAGAGCGCGCCCGGACCGCCCGCGGATCAGTCGTCCACGGCGTCCAGTACGTCACCGAGGTCCACGAACTTGAAGTTGGTGGAAGGGCGTTCGCCGTCACCGGGCGCGTCATGGCCGTCCTGCACGACGAGCAGCCCGTCCGGGTACTTCGGGCCGAGCGGGGCGGCGAGCGCGGCGGCGCCGTCGCACTCCTCCGAGCCGTCGACGCCGGAGGAGCCGGTGGAGGCGGTGGAGACGCGGAACCCGCCCTCGTACTCGTTGCCGTCCGAGGCCTCGCGGTCGTAGGCGGCGAACGTGTCGTCGCCCTGGCTCGACGCCAGGAGCAGGCCGTCGCCGTCCTTCTCGGTCACCAGCGTCAGGCCTTCGACGTCGGCGGAGACACGGGTGCCGCCGTAGCCGGGATCGACGCCCGGCGTGCACTCCTCGGTCTCCTCGTCGTATGTTCCGGGGACGCCGAACTCACGGACTTTGTCGACGAGTTGGGGCTTTCCGGTGAGGTCGGCGCGCAGCCGCCAGATGCCGACGTCCTCCTGACCGGCGTACAACGTCCCGGTCGCCGGATCGACCACCATGCCCTCGACCTGCGGGAGTTCACCGGGCTCACCGCACGGCGACCACGAAGTGCCGTTCGGCAGGCGGAAGTCGGCGGGCAGGACCAGGGTGCGGATCTTGCGGTAGCCGACCGTGCCGCCGGCGCCCGGAGTGAGTTCGAGCAGCGCGATGCCGGTGCGCTCGCGGCGGCTGACCAGGGCGTAGGAACGGCCGGTCGCCTCGTCGGTCCAGGTGGCGAGGCCGTACGCGGTGCGCTGCTCGTCGATCTCGGCCTGCGAGGAGGAGAAGACCGGCTGCGCCGCCGGGTCCGTGACGTCGGTGAGCGGGCCGCCGGGGCGGTCGCGGTCGATGCGGTAGAAGCGCAGCCGGTCGTTGCCGCGGTCGCTGGTGACGGCTAGGTCGGCGCGGCCGGTGGACAGGCGCAGGCCGTGCACGAGGTCCACGTTGTTGAACCGGCCGGGGGCGTGGTCCGGGCCCGGTGCCGCGGGCGCGGGCAGCGACTGCACCTCGCGCGCGTCCAGGTCGTACACGCGCAGGCCGCCCTGCTTGGCGGTGGCGACCACCAGGCTGTGCTCCGGGGCGGCTGCGTCGCGCCAGATCGCCGGATCGTCGGCGTCCGCGTCGCCGCCCGCCTCGTCGTCGTGCAGGACGGGGGTCTCGGCGAGCGGCGTGACGGCGGGCAGCGGGTCGGCGGCGACGGCGGGGAACGGCGCGGCGGTGGTGGCGGCGAGCGCCGCGACCGCCGTGGCGAGGGCGAGCCGGGCGCTGCGGGACGTGACCACGTGGGGGGCTCCTTCGTGTGGCGGGCAGAGAGGCACGGGGAGTGTGTGGCCCGTGCGTGAGTCCTGCCCGGCAGCGACGCGTCCTGAGCATGTGTGGGACGTGAACAGACGGAGTCACGGGGGCAGTTGACCGCCTGCCGCCTGCCGCCTGCCGCCTGCCGCCTGCCGCCTCCCACCCGTCCGCCCCCGCTGGCCGTCACCTCACAGCCGCGGCTCCAGGTGCGCCCACGGCGCCGCCTCCTCCAACTGCGCGGCCAGCGCGAGCAGCGGACCCTCGCCGCCCAGCGGGCCCACGAACTGCACGCCCAGCGGCAGGCCTTGGGGCGTGCGGTAGAGCGGCACCGACATGGCGGGGCGGCCGGTGATGTTGGCGAGCTGCGTGAACGGGTTCGGCGCCAGGTTCTCCACGACCGCCCGCCGCCACAGCCGGGTCTTGCTGAGCCGCCCCGCCATGCCCGCCTTGAGCAGCCCCGCACCGACCTTGCGGGTGAGCCACGGCGTGTCCAGCTCGCCGACCCGGACCGGCGGGCGGGCCAGCGTCGGCGTGAGCAGCACGTCGTACCGCTCGTGGAAGGCGGCCAGCCGGCGGTTGTAGGTGTTCCAGCGGGCGTGCCTGATGGTGTACTCGGTCGCGCCCATCGCGTTGCCCGCCGTGGCGATGAGCCGGGTGTCCAGCTCGAACCGGTCGTCCTCGGCGCCGGTGCGATGCCGGATCTCCGCCATGGTCGCGGCCTCCGCCACCGCGTACATCGCCATGAAGTCGTCGGCGAGCCGCACCCCGTCGATGTGCGGCTCGGCCTCCTCCACGTCATGACCGAGCCCGGTGAGCAGCTTGACGGCCAGGTCGACCGCCTCCACCGCCTCGCGCGCCACGGGGGTGCCGATGGGGGAGCGGGTGCTGACCCCGACGCGGAGCCTGCCGGGCGTGCGGCGCGCCAGTTCCGCGTACGACGTGTCGGGGCGCTCGGCGAGGAACGGGCCGCCGGGGTCGGGGCGGGTGGTCAGCGTGTCGAGCAGGGCCGCGCTGTCGCGCACCGTACGCGAGACGACACCGTGACAGGCGGCGCCGAGCAGCAGTTCGGCGTGGCCGGGACCCGCGGGCACGACGCCACGCCCCGGCTTGAGCCCGAACAGGCCGCAGCACGCGGCGGGGATGCGGATGGAGCCGCCGCCGTCGTTCGCCCCGGCCGCCGGGACGATGCCCGCGGCGACCGCGGCCGCCGAGCCGCCGGACGAACCGCCCGGCGTGTGGGCGAGGTTCCAGGGATTGCGGGTCGCGCCGTTGGCCTCGGGCTCGGTGATGCTCTTGATGCCGAACTCGGGCACATTGGTCTGGCCGAAGATCACCAGGCCCGCCTCGAGCCAGCGCCGGACCACCTCGCTGTGCTCGTCGGCGACATCGGCCTGCGTGGCGCGCGAGCCGCGTCCCGTGGGGCGTCCGGCGTACTCCTGCATCAAGTCCTTGACGAGGAACGGGACTCCGGCGAGCGGCCCGGAGAGTTCCTGCCCCGCGCGCTCGCGGGCGATGGCGTGCATCGGCCGTATGATCGCGTTGATCTTCCCGTTGACGGCCTCGGAGCGGCTGACCGCCGCTTCGAGCAGCTCGGCCGGCGTCACCTCGCCGCGGGCCACCAACTCGGCCAGACCGACCGCGTCGTACGCCCTGTAGTCGCCGTAGTCCACCGCGTACCCCCTGAGACTCGTGCAGCCATGGTCCCGTGGAGCGTAGATCGTGGACGGCCCGCCGAGGAACGGTTCGGCCGACGTGATCCGCACATCCGCGACGATCACTCCCTAGGCTGCGACCCGGCCCGGATTCCGCCGGGCCCCGATCCCGACCTCAGGAGCACACCCCGTGACCGACGCAGCACCCCGCCACCCCTACCCCGACGCCCACACCCCGGACGAGACACCCGCCCCGCACCCCCTCCTCGCGCCCGTCCTCGGCCTCCTGGGGACCTGGCGCGGCCGGGGCGAGGGGGAGTACCCGACGCTCGCCGAGAACTTCGCCTATGCGCAGGAGGTCACCTTCAGCCACGACGGCCGCCCCTTCCTGCACTACGAGGCCCGTGCCTGGCTGCTCGACGCCGACGGCGCCCCGCTGCGCCCCTCCGCGCGCGAGAGCGGCTGGTGGCGGCTGCAGCCCGACGGGCGCGTGGAGGCGCTGATCACCCAGCCCACCGGCATCGCGGAGATCTCCGTCGGCCACGCGGCCGGCAACGCCGTCGACCTCGCGACCCAGGAAGTGGCCCGCACCCCCACCGCCAAGGTGGTCGATGCCACACGCCGCCGCTACACCCTCGCCGAGGACGGCACGCTCCGCTTCCTGCACGACCTCGCGGCGGTGGGCCAGCCGCTCCAGCACCACCTCTCGGCACGGCTGCGACCGGCCCCCATTGGATGATCAAAGTGACTAGGGGTTAGCATATGAGCGCCGCCTAGCTCGAAAGATAAACCTGTGACTGTCAATGACGACTCGTTCACCAACTGGAAGCACCGCGAGGAGATCGCGGAGTCGATGATCCCGATCATCGGGAAGCTGCACCGCGAGCGGGATGTGACAATCCTGCTGCACAGCCGCTCCTTGGTGAACAAGTCGGTGGTCAGCATCCTGAAGACGCACCGATTCGCCCGGCAGATCGCCGGTGAGGAACTTTCGATCACCGAGACCCTGCCGTTCCTGCAGGCGCTCACCACGCTCGACCTGGGCCCGTCCCAGATCGACATCGGCATCCTCGCCGAGAAGCACCGCAAGGACGACCGCGGACTCTCGGTGCAGGAGTTCACCGCCGAGGCCGTCGCCGGTGCCACGGGCGCCAACAAGATCGAGTGCCGCGAGGGACGCGACGTCGTCCTCTACGGCTTCGGCCGCATCGGCCGCCTCGTCGCCCGCCTCCTCATCGAGAAGGCCGGCTCCGGCAACGGTCTGCGCCTGCGCGCGATCGTCGTCCGCGGCGGGGGCGACCGGGCCGCCGAGGACATCGTGAAGCGTGCCTCGCTGCTGCGCCGCGACTCGATCCACGGCCAGTTCCAGGGCACCATCACCGTGGACGAGGCGAACAGCACGATCGTCGCCAACGGCAACGCGATCAAGGTGATCTACGCCAACGACCCCTCCGAGGTCGACTACACGGCGTACGGCATCAAGGACGCCATCCTGATCGACAACACCGGCAAGTGGCGCGACCGCGAGGGCCTGTCCAAGCACCTGCGCCCCGGTATCGACAAGGTCGTCCTGACGGCTCCCGGCAAGGGCGACGTCCCGAACATCGTGCACGGCGTCAACCACGACACGATCAAGCCGGACGAGCAGATCCTGTCCTGCGCCTCCTGCACCACCAACGCGATCGTCCCGCCGCTGAAGGCGATGGCCGACGAGTACGGCGTGCTGCGCGGCCACGTGGAGACCGTCCACTCGTTCACGAACGACCAGAACCTCCTGGACAACTACCACAAGGCCGACCGCCGCGGCCGTTCCGCGCCGCTCAACATGGTCATCACCGAGACCGGTGCCGCCTCGGCCGTCGCCAAGGCGCTGCCCGACCTCAAGGCGCCGATCACCGGCAGCTCGATCCGCGTGCCCGTGCCGGACGTCTCGATCGCGATCCTGAGCCTGCGCCTGGGCCGTGAGACCAACCGCGACGAGGTCCTCGAGTACCTCCGCGACGTCTCGCTGCACTCGCCGCTGAAGCGCCAGATCGACTTCACCACCGCGCCCGACGCCGTCTCCATGGACTTCGTCGGCTCGCGCCACTCCTCGATCGTCGACGCGGGCGCCACCAAGGTCGACGGCGACAACGCGATCCTCTACCTCTGGTACGACAACGAGTTCGGCTACTCGTGCCAGGTGATCCGGGTCGTCCAGCACGTCTCCGGCGTGGAGTACCCGACCTACCCGGCGACGGCGGTCTGATCTCCCCGAAGCACCATCCGATCCGGTGTCCCGCGCTGCTGCGGGGCACCGGATCGGTCGTTTCCCGGACGTCCGGCCCGCGCCGCGCCTAGGGTCGCTGGCAGTGCAAGCGCTTTCTAGGGCGCTCTCCAAGGCCGAGGAGACCGGATGTCCGCCACCCCCGCCCACCTGCGTGCCGCCGTCGTCGGTACCGGCGGCATCGTCACCGGCGCCCATCTGCCCGCCCTGCGCGCCCACGCCGCCCGGATCGAGCTGAGAGCCGCCGTCGATGTCGACCCCGCCCGGCTCGACGTGTTCCGCGCCCGGGCGCGCGCCCTGGACATGCACGTCGAGGGGTACGCCGACCTCGACGCGATGCTCGACGCCGTCCGCCCCGACCTGGTCCTGATCGGTACGCCGCCGGCCCTGCACCGGGCGCAGACCGTGGCCGCCCTGAAGGCGGGCGCCTGGGTGCTGTGCGAGAAGCCGCTGTGCCTCTCGCTCGCCGAGTACGACGAGATCGCCGCCGCCGAGGAGGCATCGGGGGCGTACGCCTCGGTGGTCTTCCAGCACCGCTACGGCTCCGGCGCCGTGCACGCCCGCCGGCTGATCGCGGGCGGTGAACTCGGTACGCCGCGCGTCGCCCACTGCCAGACCACCTGGCACCGTGACAGCGACTACTACGCGGTCCCGTGGCGCGGCCGCTGGGCGAGCGAGGGCGGCGGGCCCACCATGGGGCACGGCATCCACCAGTTCGACCTGCTGCTCCATCTGCTCGGCGACTGGACCGAGATACGCGCCATGGCCGCCCGTCTCGTCCATGACACGGAGAGCGAGGACGTCTCGACGGCCCTGGTGCGCTTCGAGAGCGGCGCGCTCGCCACCGTCGTCAACAGTGTGCTCTCCCCGGACGAGGTCAGCCGCATCCGCGTCGACTGCGCCGACGCAACGGTCGAACTCACCCATCTCTACGGGTACTCCGACGACGACTGGGTCTACACCCCGGCCCCGCACGTCGACGCCGCGCGCGCCGCCGCCTGGCGCACCCCGGCCGCCGACGTGCCCAGCTCGCACGCCGCGCAGCTCGGCGCGCTCCTCGACGCGTACGGGCGGGGAGTGCGGCCACCGGGCAGCGGCCCCGACGCCCGCCGCACCCTCGAATTCGCCGCCGCGCTCTACAAGTCGGCGTTCACCGGCCGCCCGGTGTGCGCGGGCGAGATCACCGACGGCGACCCCTACCACTCGGCCATGCACGGCGGCCACCCCGACTGGAGCCCCCGCCGATGACGCTCCAGGTCACCCACACCCACGGCGAGCGGATCACGGTCGGCTCGGGCGGCGTCGAACTGCTCGGCTACGTCTACAAGCCCGACCCGGACCCCTTCGAGGCCCGCAAGCCCTACCTCCACCCGATGCGCACCCTCGCCGGACACCGGGTCTCCGGCTACCGCCCCAGCGACCACCGCTGGCACAAGGGCCTCCAGATGACCGCGAGCCATCTGTCGGGGCAGAACTTCTGGGGCGGCAACTCCTATGTCCACGGCGAGGGTTACCGGCGCCTGCCGGACCGGGTCGGCTCCATGCGGCACGACGGCTTCCCCGCGCTCGACGTCCAGGAGGACCGCCTCACCCTCGCCGAAGACCTCACCTGGACCGGGAACGGGGGAGAGGAGTGGGCCTGGGAGCGGCGCGGCATCACCGTCCACTCGGTCGACGAAGAAGCCGGCTCCTACGCCCTCGACTGGTCGATCGAGCTGACCAACACCCGTGGTGAAGCCCTGCGCTTCGGCTCGCCGACCACGGCGGGCCGCGCCATGGCCGGATACACGGGACTGCACTGGCGCGGACCGCGCGACTTCACGGGCGGTGCTGTGTTCGGTCCCGAGGGAGCCGAGGGAGCCGCCGAGCTGATGGGCACTCAGGGACCCTGGCTCGCCTTCACCTCTGAGCACGACGGCGTCGACGCGCACTCCACGCTCGTCTTCGCGCACGCCCCCGAGAACCTCGACCCGGCGCACGCGATCCACGCGTCGCACTGGTTCGTACGCTCCGAACCCATCCCCACCGTCGCGTTCTCCTGGGCGTTCCACGAGGAGTTCGAGCTGGCGCCCGGCGCGTCCTTCGGCTACCGCTACCGCGTCCTGGTCGCGGACGGAGCCTGGGACCGCGACCGCGTCGGCACCCATCTGAAGGGACTGTCATGGTGAGCCTCCCGCATCCGCTGCCCGGCGCCGTCGGCCTCTCGCACCTGACCGCCTACGCATGGGAGGCCGCCGACGGGGTCTGCGGCGGCAGCCCCCATCTGCACCTGGTGTGCACGGAGGCATACGTCGTCACCGGCGGCCGTGGTGCCGTCCAGACCCTCGGCCCCGACGGCTACCGCGAAGTACCCCTGGCGGCGGGCTCGGTGGCCTGGTTCACACCCGGCACCGTGCACCGGATGGTGCAGGGCGGCGATCTGCGGATCACCGTGCTGATGCAGAACAGCGGACTGCCCGAGGCGGGCGACGCCGTCTTCACCTTCCCGCCCGACGTGCTCGCCGATCCCGAGCGGTACGCCGCCGCGGCGCGGCTCCCCGCGAAGACGGGCCCGGAGGCGGAGGCCGCCGCCCGCAGACGCCGCGACCTGGCCGTCGAGGGATACCTGCCGCTGCGCGAAGCGCTCCGGGCCGGGGACAACGGCCCCTACCTGGAGTTCCAGCGGGCCGCCGCCCGCCTGGTCCGGGACAAGGTCGCCCGCTGGCGGGACCTGTGGCGGGCGGGCGCGCTGGCCACCGCCGAGCGCACCGGCGCCCAGCTGGACGCCCTGGAGACGGGCCGCCCCGACTACCTCGCCGAAGCGGCCTCGTACGACACCACGCCCTCACGGCACGGTGGATACGGCATGTGCGGCCGCCGTGACGAGTACGAACTGCCGGGCACCACGCTGCCGTACGGAGGTGAGTAGCCGCAGCGCCCGACGAACCGGCGCGGGGCGGTGCGTCAGAAGCCGCCGACCGGTGCGGCGGCGTGGCTGACGGGCACGGTGTGCGTGACCCAGGAGTCGCCGGTGTCGAGGTGGAGGAGGAACGCGGTCGGTTCCGGGAGGTAGTTGGGGACGCCGTCGCGCAGTGCCAGGCCGCTCTGGAGATGGGTGCTGGGGGCGACGGCCAGGGTGCTGCCGGCGAAGGCGGCGACGACGGGCCGGTGCACGTGGCCCGCGAGGACGCGGGCCACGTGGCCGTGCCGGGCGAGCACCCGGCCCAGCTCCTTGCCGTCCTCGAGGCGCATCCCGTCCAGGAAGGGGATGCCGACGGCGATCGGCGGATGGTGCAGACAGACGATTGCCGGGACCGCCGGGCGGCGGGACAGGACGTCGTCGAGCCACGCCAACTGCGCCGCCCCGAGGCGGCCGCCGCCAAAGCGGGGCACCTTCGAGTCCAGGACGACGAGGGTGAACGCGGGGAAGTCCACGGTGTAGTGGGTCTCCTTGCCGCCGTCACCCCCGCCGTCACCCCCGCCGTCAGCGCCGCGGCTGTCGCCGCCGAGGAAGCGGGTTCCGGCGAACTCGGCCAGGAGCGCGTCGGGTTCGTCGTGGTTGCCCGCCACCAGCTTCAGGGGCAGCGGGAAGCGGCGGATCACCTCGTGCAGGGCGCGATACTCCTGTGGATGGCCCTGATCCACCAGATCGCCGGTGATCACCACACAGTCGGGCCGGGGGTCGAGCGCGAGCACCCGGCCGAGTGCCCGGTGCAGCCCGGTGGCGGGATCGCCGGACAGGGGGCCGGTCGTGAGGTGCGGGTCGCTGAGGTGTGCGATGGCTGCGGTCATGCCCGAACGGTAGAGGCCTGTCGAGCTAGCCGAGTACGGCCGGCCTGAGCACCTCCTCGCACCACTGCCGGAATCCCGTGGGCGCGGTCTCGGGGGTGCTGGGAGCCGCGGCACCGTAATAGCCCCGGTCGTCGAGGGAGTCCGTCATGTCGGCGAGACCCCGCGCCCAGGCCTCGCTCGCCCCGAAGCGCACCATCGTCGCCCGGTACTCCTCGCTGGTCGTACGCCGGAGCCGCACCGGACGGTCGAGCACCTCGGACAGGACGCCCGCCATGCCCTCGGGGGAGAGGGCGTCGGGGCCGATCAGCGGGACGTCCGCCTGGCCGGTCCAGGAGCCGTCGAGCAGCAGGCGGGCGGCCTCGGCGGCGATGTCGGCGGTGGCGCAGGTGCGCAGGACGCGGTCCGGTGCCAGGGCGAGGGAGAGGGTGCCCGCCTCGCGGAGCGACGCGGCCTGGCCCAGCAGGTTCTCCATCAGGAACGGCGGACACAGCGCCCGGAAGTGCACGCCCGTGGCGGTGATCGCCTCGTCCACGGCGAGGGACGCCGAGATCGGCCCGGCGTTCCGGGCGACGCCGCGGCCCAGGGTCGAGACGTGGACCACCCGCTGCACGCCCTGGCCCGCGATCACCTCGCACACAGGATCGGTGAACGCTCGGAAGTGACCTTCGACGCTGTCCGCCCCCGGCGTCGGGGGCACAAGCCAGAACAGCCGGTCGGCGCCCGCGCACGCCTCCTTCAGGACGGCGGGGTCGGCGTGCGAACCCCGGATCACCTCCACGCGTTCGCGTATCCGCGCGGAGAGGCGCGCCGGGTCACGGGCGATCACCCGGATTGACGTGGGAGCGGCGGCGTCGAGGAGCCGGTCCAGCAGCTGTCGGCCGATCTGGCCGGTGGGCGTCGTGACGACGATCATGCACAACTCCAGGGGAGAGGAAGGCATCGGGCGATGCCCCGGTGTCGGTGGATGCCGTCGAGCCTGCCGCCGGGCGCGGCGGAACTGAAGGATCGATCGGCTCCCGGTTGTTACCCTCAGGGCAATACCGAACGGGTGATCGTGCGGTACGGGGCGTTCCGGGGGGCGTACCGGTTTGTGACGGACGAGGACGTACCAGGGGGAAGCACATGGAATCCCGTTCGCTGCGCTATTTCGTGGCCGTCGCCGAAGAGCTCAACTTCGCCCGCGCCGCCGAGCGCCTCGGTATCTCCCCGCCGCCCCTGTCCCGGGCGATCCGGCAGCTGGAGCGGGAGCTGGGCGTCACCCTCTTCGAGCGCACCACGCACAGCGTGACGCTGACGCACGCGGGGACGGTGCTTCTTGCGGAGGCCAGGATCGCCCTGGACGCCCTGCTGGCCGCGGGGCGGCGGACCCAGCGCGCGGCCTCTGCCGAGCCGAAGCTGGTCCTCGCCGTGAAGGCGGACGGGGACGCCGGCCTCCTGGAGCCGATCCTGGCCCGCCACGCCGCCGAACCGGACGCGCCGCCGGTCGTCGTCCGGCTCTGCGGCTGGAGCGAACTGCCGCGGCTGCTGAGGCAGGGCGAGGCCGACGTCGCCCTGGCTTACGAGCCCTTCGACCGCACTGGCCTGGACACCGAGACGCTGCTCGCCGAGCCCCGCGTGGTGGCCCTCGCCGCCGCGCACCCGCTCGCCGCCAAGGACTCACCGGCCCTCGCCGACCTCGGGCTGCGCCCCGGCGACGTACACCGATTCCTCGAAGAGACGCGCGGCGCGGGCCGCGACCTCGCCCAACTCCTCACGCTCGTCGCCCTCGGCGAGGTGACCCCCTTGCTGCCCGCATCCGTCGCCGCCCGCTACCCCCGGCCCGGAGTCGTCTACCGGCCGGTCAACGACGCGCCACCCGCCGCCCTCGTCGTCGCATGGCCCCAGCGGTCCCGCTCGACGGCCACCGGGGCCCTCGTCCGCACCGCCGTTTCTGTTGCCACTCCGTTAACATGATCGAACTTATGACGACTGCCCTGATCACCCGCCGTTCACCGGGAAACCCCGATATTCGGCACGAACAGCCAGCCAACTGACTAACGACTAACAAATCGGCCAAACAATTGATACCTATATCAAAGCGGTTGTTTTCGCGAAAGAACGGCGGAATTGACTTCACAGTGCTGCGTAAGCCACGGGTGATCCTGTGGGCCACGGCGAGTGTCGTGGCCCTCGGATTCCTCGTCGCGCTGGAGATCACCGTGCGCCACTACGGCGTCGCGGGGCCGCTCACCAACCAGGCGCGCGAGGTGATCTTCGCCCCCAAGTCGGGGCCGCTGCTCTACGCCAGCATGGCGCTGATGATGGTGGTGCTCACCTGGCGGGAGCGCTTTATCGCGATCGGCTTCGCGGTCGGCATCGACATCGTCTTCTTCCTCGTACGGTGGGCCGTCGACGCCAAGATGATGTTCGGCAACGGCGCGCTGTGGGTGATTCTGGGCTGTGCCGTCATAGCCGTCACGCGCCGCACCGGGGCCGAACGCGTCCTGCTCCTGAAGGGCGTCGGGCTCGGCCTGCTGCTCGTCGCGGGACGCAAGACCGGTGACGCCTGGCTGCTCATCACGTGGAAGACCCGCCCGACCGTGCTCGACCAGTACGTGGCGACGGCCGATCACGCGCTGGGCAACCCGTCGTGGGTCGTCGGAAAGGTGGTCGAGGCCACCGGCCCGATCGGCAACCACCTCCTGGACTGGGTCTACATCCAGCTCGCGGTGGCCGCGGTCGCCGTCGCCGTGTACCAGCTGCGCAACGTGGCCCGAGACCGCCGCTTCCCGGGCCACCACCTGGTGCGGACCTTCCTGGTCATCGGCCTGCTCGGCCCGGCCATCTACATGATCTACCCGGTGGTGGGCCCGATCTTCGCCTACGGTCCCGGAGCCTCCGGCACCGGCGGTCTGCAGTGGGCGGTGGCCGACCTGTGGCCGCACACGCCACCGCAGATCGGCAGCCCGCAGTCGATGCCGTACGACGACCTCACGCCCCGCAACTGCATGCCCAGCCTGCACACGGCATGGGCGACGACGATCTTCATCCACTCCCGCAAGGGCCCGCGCGGTCTGCGGATCGCGGGCGCGCTGTGGCTGCTCGCCACGCTCGGCGCGACGCTGGGCTTCGGCTACCACTACGGCGTGGACATCATCGCCGGTGTGGTGTTCGCGGTGACGATCGACGCCGCGCTGCGCGCGATGGACCGCGGCTGGGACACGTCGCATGTCCGCCTGGTCGTCTACGGCACCGTGGTCTTCGCCGCGTTCCTGCTGTCGTCCCGCTATCTGTCGGTGGAAATGGCCACGTACCCGTGGGTGTTCGGTCCGCTGCTCATTCTGGCGACGGCCTCGGTGGTCTACGGCTATATGCGGAGCACCAAGAACGAGGACGGCGAGAAGTTCGTGCCGGGCCAGCGGCAGCCGGAGCCGGCGGCCGAACTCGTGTGAGGACGGCCGTTCCGGGCTACCGCGCCAGCAGGTCCCGCAGCGCCTTCGTGACGTCGGCGGGCGCCTCCTCCGCCATGAAATGGCCGTACGGGACGGTCACATGCCGGAGGTCGCCCGCCCACGCGCCCCACAGGGCCGCCGCGTCGAAGCCGAGCGCGGCGCCCCAGTCCTGCTGAAGGACGGTCACGGGCATGGCGAGCCGGTTGTCCCCGGCCCGATCGTGCCGGTCATGTTCTACGTCGATGCCCGCCGACGCCCGGAAGTCCGCGACGACGGAGGGCACGGCCTCCCGGCAGGCGCGCAGATAGGCGGCGCGGATGCCGGCGGGGACGGCCCCGGGGTCCTTGGCCCACACGTCGAGGAAGTGCCCGAAGAACGCGTCCGGGCTCGCGGCGATCAGCTGCTCGGGCAGTCCGGGCGGCTGCGCCATCAGATACAGGTGGAAGCCGACGGCCGCCGTCGTGCCGTGCATCGCCTCCCACATGTCCAGGGTGGGCAGGACGTCGAGACAGGCCAGGTGGCTGATCGCCGCGGGGTGGTCGAGGCCCGCGCGGAAGGCCACCAGCGCGCCCCGGTCGTGCCCGGCCAGCGCGAAACGTTCGTGTCCGAGCCGCCCGGCGAGGGCGACGACGTCGCGTGCCATGGTCCGCTTGGAATAGGTGCCGGGGCCGTCCGCCGCGGGCTTGTCGCTGTCTCCGTAGCCGCGCAGGTCGGGGCAGATGACGGTGTGGTCGGCCGCGAGACCGGCGGCGACATGGCGCCACATGAGGTGCGTCTGCGGGAAGCCGTGCAGCAGGACGACCGGCGGTCCCGAGCCGCCGACGGCAGCGGCGAGAGTGACGCCCTCGGCCACCGGGACGCGGTGGTACTCGAAGCCTTCGACGGCGGGACGCGGGGCGGGGTGCATGGGAGGGCTCGTTTCGCTGGGGTGACTCGACGGGTCCAGCCTGCGGGGCCTGAATGAGCGGCCGATTAACGCGCTGTACGTTGAGGCCGAGAGTGAGGCCGGGGCGGCGGTACGGAGAGGACGGGCGGCGACGTGCGCGTGGACTTTGGGGTCCTGGGCCCCGTCGTCGCCTGGGACGGGTCGGGGACCGACGTCGCCCTCAAGGGGCCCCGGCACCGGGCGGTCCTCGCCCGGCTCGTCGTGGCGCGGCGGCACGTCGTTCCGGTGTCCCGGCTCGTGGACGACCTGTGGGAGGAGCCGCCCGCGGACGCGGTCGGCACCATCAGGACGTTCGTCGCCGGTCTGCGCCGCGCCCTCGAACCCGACCGGCCCCCCAGGGCGCCGGCCCGGCTCCTCGTCACCGAAGGTCCGGGCTACGCGCTGCGGGCGGCGCCGGACGGCGTGGACGCCTGGCGGTTCGAGCAGGCCGTCGAATCCGCCGCCGAACTGCCGCCGGCGCGGCTCGTCGCGCGGCTCACCGACGCGCTCGCGGCATGGCGCGGCCCCGCCTACGCCGACTTCGCCGACGCGCCCTGGGCCCGCGCGGAACGCACCCGCCTGACCGGGCTCCGGCTGCACGCCGTCGAGCGCCGCGCCGAGGCCCGGATCGCCCTCGGCGCCGCGGCCGAGGCGGTGCCGGACCTCGATGCGCATGTCGCGGACCACCCGTGGCGCGAGGACGCCTGGCAGCTGCTCGCGACGGCGCTCTACCGCTCGGGACGCCAGGCGGACGCGCTGTCCGTGCTCCGGCGCGCACGGCAACTCCTCGGCGAGCACCTGGGCGTGGAGCCGGGGCCGCGGCTGCACCGCCTGGAGGCGGACATGCTGCGGCACGCCGCCCATCTGGATCCGGGGCCCGGCGGTACGGCGGACCAGGTCTGGGCGCAGGCGACGGCGGCGTACGAGAAGACGGTCCCGGCACGGGCACGGACCCGTCTGGAGTCCACGGCCGGACTGATGCGCGACCTGGCCGTGACCGGCGGCGGCGGACTCGAGGCCGCCCGACGCCACCGCGTGGCCGCCGTCGCGGCAGCCGAGCAGCTGGGCGATCCGGAGCTCACGGCGCGCGTCATCGGCATCTACGACGTACCGGCGATCTGGACGCGCTCGGACGACCCGGAACAGGCCGCGTGGCTGGTGGGCGCGGCGGAACGGACGCTGCGGCTGCTGCCCGCCGGACGCCACGACCCGGCGCGCGCACGGCTGCTCGCCACCGTCGCCGTGGAGTCCCGCGGTCCGCTGCCGGGCGGCGCGGCACGGGCGTACCAGGCGGCCCGGCAGGCGGAGGCGATCGCACGGGAGCTGAACGACGCGTCGCTCCTTGC
Source organism: Streptomyces sp. NPDC050658 (assembly GCF_044457025.1). Lineage (NCBI taxonomy): Bacteria > Bacillati > Actinomycetota > Actinomycetes > Kitasatosporales > Streptomycetaceae > Streptomyces > Streptomyces sp. NPDC050658. The sequence continues at coordinate 286,045 of NZ_JBITGM010000007.1, read as the reverse complement.
CTTCGCGTCGAACGGCGTGTTCATGCAGTCCTTCCGGCGGGCCGGGCTGGCGGCGGAGCGCGACGCGATCGGCGCCGAGGTGGTGTCCCTGGCCGCCCCCAACGACCTCGTGACCTACGAGGTGCTCGGCCATCTGATCCGCCTCCAGGCACGGTCCGCCCTGGCCGACTTCCCCGGAGCCGACGGGCACGCGGCGGCGGCGGACCACCTCGCCGCACGGCACGAACTCCCGCTCGTGTCCGTGTTCACCACGTGGTTCCGGGCGCTGCGCACCGCCGTGACCCGGCCGCCGGGGGCGGCGGAATCCGCGTACGAAGAGGCCGTTGCGGCACTGGAAGGCTGCGGAATGCCCGGACTGACGCACGGTCTGCCGCCGTTGGCCCGGCTGAGCCTGTATGTACGGAACGGTGAGCGGGACCTCGTCGGGGGCATGGACCCGGCGACCGACTGGGGTCCCTACGAACCCTGGGTGCGGCCCCTCCTGCTCGCCTCCCGAGGTGACGTCGAGGCCGCCCGCGCCGCGCTCGCGGACGTCGCGCCGCCGCCGCGCGACCTGCTGTCCGAGGGGCTCTGGAGCCTCCTCGCGCAGGCCGCGATCCTGGTGGACGACAGGGCGCTGATGCGGCGCGCGTACGCGCAGTTGGAGCCCGCGTCCGGTGAACTGGCGGGCGCGGGAAGCGGTTTGGTCGACTTCGGTCCAGTGGTGCGGCACCTGGACGCGCTGAGCGGGGCGCTGGGGACGCGCTGAGCGGGGCGCTCGGGGCGAGGTAGGGGGCGTCAGGCGTGGGTGATCTCGGCCATCTCGAAGTCGGCCTTGGCCGCGCCGCAGTCCGGACAGGACCAGTCGTCGGGGATGTCCTCCCAGCGGGTGCCGGGCGGGAAGCCCTCCTCGGGCCAGCCCTCGGCCTCGTCGTACACGAAGCCGCACACCAGGCACAGCCACTTCCTCGCGGGACGCTCCGCGGTGCTCACAGGCTCTCCAGGCGGTCGAAGTCGATCTTCTCGCGGACGCCGCAGTCGGGGCAGCACCAGTCGTCGGGTACGCCGCTCCAGGGCGTACCGGCGGGGAAGCCCTCCCGGGGGTGGCCGGCGGTCTCGTCGTACACGTAGTCGCACGAAGGGCAGCGGTAGCGGCTCACGCGGCGGCTCCGGAGGCGCCGTCGGGCCGGTCGGTCGCGCCGTAACGGGCAAGCAGCGCCTGCCTCTTGGCGGGCTGGATGTTGGCGTGCGTGACGTCGCCGCCGTAGTGGGCGAGCACGCGGTGGTCCATGACGCGGCGCCACAGCGGCGGGAAGTAGGCGAGGACGATCATCCCCGCGTAGCCGGTGGGCAGTTCGGGGGCGTCGTCGAAATGGCGCAGGGCCTGGTAGCGGCGGGTGGGGTTGGCGTGATGGTCGCTGTGCCGCTGGAGGTGGTAGAGGAAGATGTTCGTGGCGACGTTGTCGCTGTTCCAGCTGTGCCGCGGGGTGCACCGCTCGTACCGGCCGCTCGCGGTGCGCTGCCGCAACAGGCCGTAGTGCTCGGTGTAGTTGATGACCTCGAGCAGGCAGAAGCCGAACACGGCCTGGCCGATCAGATACGGCAGGACGCCCGGCCCGAAGGCGAGCGCGAGGGCGCCGAAGAGGGCGACCGACATCGCCCAGGCGTTGAGGATGTCGTTGCGCGGGGTCCACGGCGACTTCCCCGAGCGGCCCAGCCGCCGCTTCTCGAGCCGCCAGGCCGAGGCGAGACTGCCGCTGACGGTGCGCGGCAGGAACCGCCAGAAGCTCTCGCCGAGCCGGGCGCTCGCCGGGTCGTCGGGGGTGGCCACGCGGACGTGGTGGCCGCGGTTGTGCTCGATGTAGAAGTGCCCGTAGCAGGTCTGCGCGAGTGCCGCCCGGGAGAGCCAGCGCTCCACCGACTCCTTCTTGTGCCCCAGTTCGTGCGCGGTGTTGATGCCGATGCCCGCGACGCCGCCGAGCGTGACCGTCAGGCCGATCCTGCCCGCCAGTGACAGACCGCCGTCCGTGAGCAGCCAGCAGCCGAGGACGAGACCGGCGTACTGCACGGGCAGATAGGCGTAGGTGCACCAGCGGTAGTAGCGGTCCTGCTCCAGCCAGGCCAGCGCGCTGTCCGGCGGGTTGACCGAGTCCTTGCCGATGAGCTGGTCGACGACCGGGAAGATCACATAGAGCAGGATCACGCCCGTCCACCAGAACGCGCCGATCCCGGTGGCCTCCACCAACCCCCAGGAAATGAACGGGAAGGAGGGCACGATCAGGCCGAGCAGCCAGAGATGGCGCTTGGGGTCCCGCCAGGGTGGTGCGTCCGCCGCCGCGGGATCGCTGTGCACGGCCATGACACGGCCTCCTCGCCGTCATGTGGATGGACACTTATCGCGGTTACTGTCCAGCAAGTTGACAGCAGCTAGACGGACCGTCAATACGGTGAGCGGCGATCGATCAAATCGGGCCGGGGCCGGGTGGCTAGAGTGGGGACACGATGAGTCGCTTCCGTGAAAACGTTCGATCCCTGCTGCGCGAACAGGTACTCGACGCCGCCTACGCGCTCGTGGCCGCGGACGGCTGGGGCGTGCTGAGCATGGCCGGAATCGCCCGCGCGGCCGGAGTCAGCCGGCAGACGCTCTACAACGAGTTCGGGGCGAAGGACGCCATCGGGAAGGCCCTCGTACAACGCGAGTTGGAGGGATTCCTGCTCGGCATCCAGCGCGAACTCGACGCCCATCCGGGCGATCTGGAGGGCGCCGCGCGGGCCGGCGTCGGCTACACCCTTCAGCAGGCCGTCGACAACCCGCTGATCAAGGCGATCCTGCTGGCGGCGCGCGGCGGCGAGGACGATCTGCTCGCCTATCTCACCACCCGCCCCGAGCCCGTCTTCGACACGGCGATGGCGATGCTCGACGCGTACGCGATCGACGCCTGGCCCGAGGTCGACGACGCGTCGCGCAGCCTCGCGGTGGAGACGATCGTCCGCCTGACGGTCAGTCATATCGTGCAGCCCGCGCTCTCGCCGGAGGAGTCCGCCGTCCGGATCGCGCGCATCACGACCCGCATCGCCTATCCGGAGGGGCGGGGCTGAGTTCTCCCCGTTCTCCCCGTTCTCGTCGTCGTTCTGGTCGTCGTTCTGGTCCTGCTGGCCGTGCTCGTTGTTCTCGTTGTTCTCGTTGTTTTTGTTCGGACCGGGCGGATTGACGGCGTCCGCGTTTCTGTCCGCCCTACCATCGCCCGCATGCTGCTTCAGAGAATGTCGCGCACAGTCGTGGTCTTCGTCGTGGCGCTCGCCGCCGCCCTCGTCGGAACGGTCGGGGGCGGCACGAGCACGGCGCGGGCCGAGGAAGGCAAACCGCCGGGCGGCCGGCAGCTCCTCTTCTACAACCACGCGTACGGCGTGCTCGACCGGGAGACCGCCGACGCCATCGAACACTCCGACTACCTGAGGGAGTTCGCGAACTTCCAGGTGCGCACCACGACCGGGTCCGACGGACAGACCTGGACCGGGCGCTATCTGATGGGCCGCGAGACCTACCTGGAACTCTTCGGCGTGGGCGATGTGCCCGGCCAGTCCGGTACTCTCGGCTCCACCGGTATGGGCGTCTCCACCGAGCGCGCGGGCGACCGGCCTACCGTCCTGGAACGGCTGAAGGAGCTCGGCGTCACCGAGCCGATCGAATTCCGCCAGACGCGCGACTTCGGCGACGGCGTGCCCGTGCCGTGGTTCGATGCGGTGTTCACCACCGATCAGTACGACGCCTTCAGCGCCTGGGCGATGGAGTACCGCCCGGAGTACTTCGCCGACCCGCGCAGCAACACCGAACCGGCCGACTTCCCTGGTGACGTGGGTCGGGAGCGCTATCTGCCCGATGCCTACCAGGACCACCTGATGCGTGACGTGACCGGCGTCCGGCTCGCCGTCACCGCACGCGACATCGACAACCAGGTGCCGCTGCTGCGGGCCGGCGGTTTCGTCGTCCGCGAGACGGGCAAGGGCGTCGTGGCGACCCGCGGCGGAACGAGGATCCAGCTCGACGCGGTTCCCCGCGAGCGGGCGGGTCTGCGACAGGTCACCTTCGCGCTCAACAAGTCCGTGGACTACCGGCACGAGGAGCGGATCGGCCGCTCCACCCTGGTGGTCGGCAAGGGCGCCGGAGCCGTCTGGACCTTCGACGCCCCGCAGTAGCGGAGCGGCGGCCGGCGCGGGCGCGGGGGGAGCGGCAGGGCATGTTGCGGGTGCACTTCACGTCCGAGGATCTCGCGCGGGTGCGGGTCGCCGCGGGTCCCGACCATCTGTGGGAGATCAGCAACAGCGTACAGACGCTGCAACGACGCGACGGCGCACGGGAGTTCGGCGAGTGGCGGCGATGGGCGCGGCCACGTCTCTCGGAGAGCTGCCGGCTCCTGTCGCCGCTGCTGCCGCCGCACGGGAACTCACCGGACTTCCTGACGCCCGCGCACGGCGACCGCGACACGCTCCAGGCGGCCGTCGACACCCTCGTACGCACACCCCGCAGACGGCTGCGCGCCGATCTGGCCCTGGTGGCCGCGTCGCGCCGACTGCCGCGCTGGACCGAGTCGTTGGCGGTCGGTGACGGCGCGGCGCTGCGCCGCCTGGGGCACGCCCTGCACACGTACCACCTGGAGGCGCTCGCGCCCTTCTGGCGGCGCATCCACGCCCAGGTCGACGCCGACCGCATGCGCAGGCTGCACAGCCTCCTCGGCGGCGGGACCGAGGGACTCCTGGCCGGTCTCGGGCCGCAACTCCGTTGGAAGCCACCGGTATTGGAGGTCGACTATCCGGTGGACCAGGAGCTGCACCTGGACGGCCGCGGGCTCACGCTGCAGCCGTCGTTCTTCTGCTGGCCCACTCCCGTCACCCTCGCCGACGGCGAACTGCCGCCGGTCCTGGTGTATCCGATCGACCACGCGACGGGCTGGACCCACCCCGCCCCCGCCGACCGGCCCGGCGACGACGCCCTGGGGGCGCTCATCGGGCATACCCGCGCCGCCGTGCTCGCCGCCGTCCGCACCGGCTCCTCGACGGTCGAACTCGCCCGGCTCCTGTCGGTCACCCACCCCGCGATCAGCCAGCACATGAAGGTGCTGCGCGCCGCGGGCCTGGTGACCACCGTCCGCAGGGGCGGGCGTTCCTTCCACGTGGCGACGGCCGAAGGGCGTGCGCTGCTGCGCGGCTGCGGGCGCGGCGGGCCGTAAGCCTGAACTTCCATGCGTTGCGCCTGGCATGGCCCTGCCGGGAAGCTGGCCGCGTTGCCGCACCCGCGTCCCCCCTCCGTGTCGTGCGTCAACACACGGCCCCGCGCAGGGAGTTGCCCCGTCGAACGCGACTGCGCGGGGCGGGCGGACGGCCGCGTGGGCGGCGGGGGACGCAACGGCGACCCAGTACCGGTACCGTCCCCCCACCTCAGGAGCCCTCATGCGCAAGAGACTTGCGGCCGGCGCCATGGCCGTCGCGGCGGTCGGCGCCCTCGTCACCCCGGCCGCCGCCCTGCCAGAGCCCGGGGACCCCCGGCCGGTGTCGGTGCTCGACCACGGCTCGCGGGCCGGCACGGCGGTCGTCAGCGGCCAGAACGAGCCCGGAACCCGGATCAGCGTCGACGGCGTACGCACGGCCGGCGTGCACACCCTGCCGGTCGACTACCAGGTCCAGGAGACCGGCTACTGGTGCGGGCCCGCCGCGACCCGCATCGCGCTCTCCGCCCGCATCGCCCCGCCCAGCCAGGGCGCACTGGCCGCCCAGCTCGGTACCACCGAGGCGGGCACGGACCACATCAGCCAGGTGACCGGCGTACTCAACGCGAACCTCGGCACGGGCTGGTACGAGACCAAGGAGATGCCGGACGACCCGCCCAACCAGGCCCAGAAGGACCTGCTGTGGCGCGACATCGTCCTGGACATCGACAACAACTACCCGCTCGTCGCCAACATCGTCGCCCCGCCCGGCAACCAGCCGCCCGGCTACCCGCCGGACCAGACGATCTACCACTACTTCACGGTCATCGGTTACGACGACGCGAACCGTACGGTCCTCATCGCCGACCCGGCGTCCTTCGGCGGCAACCAGATCTACTGGCTCTCCTTCGACCAACTCGCCTCCCTGATCCCGCCGAAGGGTTACGCGGCATAACCGGTGAAGGCCTACGGGGCCGTGGAAGTGTGGCTAGGGTGCCGGGCATGAGCGACGCCGTGCCCGGCCGAGGCCGGAGCGGAGGACCCGAGTGAGCCGCCCGGCGAGGGAGGCCGCCGTCCGCGTCGAGGACGCCTTCGCCGCGCTGCCCGCGGGGCCGCGGACCGTCACCATGCTCGACGGCTGCCTCCGCTCGGTGGGCCGACTCGACTACCAGGTCTGCCATCCCTGCCGGCTCGGCTACATCGGCAACATCGCCGTCGCCGCCCACTGGCAGGGCCAGGGCCTGGCCCGCCGGGCCCTGCACATCGCCCTCACCGGTCGCACGGGCTACAGCTGGTCCACCTCACGGCAGTCGTCCGACGGGCGGCGCTTCTTCGCCGCCATGACGGACGAGACGGAGCTGGCCTTCCCGCCGACCGGTGTGCGGTGCCCGCACATGGCGGATCACGGCGCCTCGTCGTAGCGGGCACGGGCGGGGAGCACATCGGCGTCGCCCGCCGCGAGCACCTCGCGGGCCAGGGCGAGCAGGTCCGCTGCGGCCGAATGCCCCGGGCCCTCGCGCCAGGCGCAGAGGACGGGGACGGCCGGAGCGTCCGCCAGCGGCCGGTGCACCAGCGAGGGGTGCACGTGGTTGCTCGGGGTGGCCGAGGTGGAGACCCCCACCGGCGGCTCGGCCTTCGCAGCTCTGCTGTTCCCCCGGGCCGGAGCGCTCGGGACGGTCGCGCTGCGGGTGACGTTCGCCGCGCTGCCGCTGCTCGTGATCACCCGGCCCCGGCCGCGCGGGTACTCGCGCGGCGACTGGGCGGTGGTCGCCGGGTTCGGGGCGGCGCTCGGCGGCATGAACATCCTCTCCCGCCAGGCGATCGACCGGATCGCGCTCGGCCCGGCGGTCACCCTCGAAGTGCTGGGACCGCTGCTGCTCTCCGTCGTCGCCTCGCGTCGCGCCGCCCGCCTGCTGTGGGCCGGGCTCGCGCCGGCCGGGGTCGCTCTCCTCGGCCGGGGCGGGCTCGGCGACCTGAACGCGTCCGGCGTGGCCTTCGCCCTCGGCGCCGGCGCGATGTGGGCGGCGTACATCCTGCTCAACGCCCGTGCGGGGGCCCGCTGTCCCCGGCTCGACGGGCCGGCCATCGCGATGACCTTCGCCACTCTGGTCAGCCTCCCGCCCGGCATCGGCTCTTCCGGCGGGACGCTTCTCGAACCGGGAGTGCTCGGGCCGGGGCTCGCGATCGCCGTGATGAGCTCGGGAGTGCCGTACGCCCTGGAACTGCTCGCCCGGCGCAGGCCGCCCGCGGCGACCTTCGCCGTCCTGACGAGCCTCGCCCCGGCGGTCGCCGCGCTCGCCGGCCATCTGGTGCTCGGCCAAGGGCTCTCGGCGACGCAGTACGGCGCGATCGCGATGGTCGTCGCGGCGGGCGCGGGAGCGGTACGGATGAGCAGCCGCTGACGGTGTCGGTCAGGGCCGCGGCAGCCCCGTGAGGCCCAGCCCGTCCGCCAGGTGGTGCCGGGCGAAGGCGGACGCGTCCTCGGCGTCCAGCGTCCCCGCGTCCACGGTCAGCACCCGCCACGGCGTCCCCGCGAGCAGCCGACGGGTGAGGTCCGCCTCGAAGCGCAGGTGCGCGGCGGCCGAATCGAGGTCACGGACCGTCCGGGTACCGGGCGACGCGGCGAGCTTCCCCACGTACCAGTCCGCCCAGTCGGCGCCCTCCCGTTCGACCGCGCGCCGCAGGGCCGCCGCCGGATCGTCGTGCACATAGACCACCGTGACCTCGGCGGGCTCCACGGCGGCGGCCAGCTCGGCGACGATGCCGACGAGGGCCGGTTCTTCGTGGCCCCACGCGACCAGCGACGGGACGAACGGCAGCAGCGCGTCCGTCACCAGATAGTCCCGCCCCGCCGCGAGCGACTCGTCGACGTACGCACGCGTGCAGTCGACCAGCGTCGCGGGCCGCACGGACGCCGCCCCGCCCGCGAACTCCTCGGCCACGGGCCGGAACGCCGGACGCGTGAGGATCTCCGGCTCCTCGAAGTGGTCGACCGACGCACCGGCGCGACCGAGCCACTCGGCCAGCGCACGGCACAGGGTCGACTTGCCGACACCCGGGCTGCTCCCGATGACGGAGACGAGACGCAGAGTCATGACGGCAGTCTCGCATCCGCTGTGCGGGGGCAGTTGAGTCTCCCCCGGGGGGAGAGGAGAGGCTGGGGCCATGGACGGCGACACCTGCTACTCGATCGGCGAACTCGCCCGGCGCACCGGGCTCACGGTCAAGGCCATCCGCTTCTACGCGGACTCCGGGATCGTGCCGCCGACGTACCGCACACCGGCGGGCTACCGGCGCTTCGGGATCGACGCCGTGGCCCGCCTCGACCTCGTACGCACCCTGCGGGAACTCGGTCTCGACCTGCCCACCGTCCGCAAGGTCGTGGACCGGGAGGCCCCGCTCCCCGACGTCGCGGCGGCGCACGCCGAAGCACTGGACGTGCAGATCCGGACGCTGCGGCTGCGCCGGGCCGTGCTGACCGCCGTCGCCCGACGGGGTTCCACACCTGAGGAGTTGGATCTGATGCACCGTCTCGCCAAGCTCTCCGAGGACGAACGCCGCCGACTGGTCGACGACTTCCTCGGCGCCGTCTTCGAGGGCCTGCACGCCCACCCCCAGTTCCTGGCGGTCATCCGCAATCTGACCCCCGAACTGCCCGACGACCCCGACGCGGAGCAGGTCGTGGCCTGGGTGGAGCTCGCCGAACTGCTCCAGGACCCCGGATTCCGCCGGAGCATGCAGGTGATGGCCGAGGACCAGGCGGCCGATCGTGCCCCGGACGACGGCTCGGGGCTGCCGCGCCTCCTCGCGGAAGCGGCGCGTCCCTTGGTGGAACAGGCCCTGTCCCAGGGCGTCGACCCGTCCGCACGCGCCGCGGACCCGATCGTCGCGGCGCTCATGGACCACTACGCGCGCATCACCGGCCGCCCCGACGACGAGGCGTCGCGCCGACACCTCGTGCACCGTCTGGAGAGCATGAACGATCCGCGCAGGGACCGGTATCTGCGGCTCCTCGCGGTGGTCAACGGCTGGCCCGCCCCTCAGAGCCTGGCGCCGGTGCTCGACTGGGCGGTGCGGGCCCTGCGCACGAGGGGCGGGGCGGCGGCCGGCTGACCGGTCAATCCCCCTGGCGGGGGAGCCGGTTCACCCGTGCCGGGGTTCTGGGGGGTCCGCTCCCGTGGCTTCACTGGTCGCATGACCCACACTCACCGCACCCGTACCGGCGTGACCCTCGCCGTCCTCGGCCTGCTGACCCTTCCCTTGGCCGCCGATCCCCTGCCGGGCGGCGCGGCCCCGGCAGCGGCGGCCACCGCGGGGCAGCCGCAGGCCGCGGACATCCGCGACCGCATCGAGGCCGTCCCCGGAATGCGGGTCACGGCCGAGAAGCCCGCGGCGTCCGGCGAACGCCACTTCGAGCTGAGCTACCGGCAGCCCGTGGACCACCGGCACCCCTCGCGCGGGACGTTCCGGCAGCGGCTGCGGCTCGTGCACAAGTCCACCGACCGGCCCATGGTGCTGTACACCTCCGGATACGGCCTCGTCACCGACCCCGGCTTCCGGTCCGAGCCCACGACGCTGGTGGACGGCAACGAGATCGTCACCGAGCAGCGGTTCTTCGGCGAGTCGAGGCCGCGGCCCGAGGACTGGTCGAAGCTGGACATCTGGCAGGCGGCGAGCGACCACCACCGCCTGATCCGGGCGCTCAAGCCGCTGTACGACGCCCGCTGGATCTCCACGGGCGGCAGCAAGGGCGGCATGGCCTCCGTCTACCACCGGCGCTTCTACCCCGGGGACGTGGACGGCACGGTCGTCTACGCGGCCCCCAACAACGTGGACGACCGTGACGACAGCGCGTACGACGCGTTCATGGAGCGCGTCGGGACACCCGCCTGCCGCGACGCCGTGAAGGCCGTGCAGCGTACGGCACTGGAACGGCGGGACGAGCTGGTCGACCGCTATACGCAGTGGGCGGCCGACAAGGGGCACACCTTCGAGATCATCGGCAGCGCCGACAAGGCGTACGAGCTGGCCGTGATCCGCGCCGGGTCCATGTACTGGCAGTACGGGGACGGCACCTGCGCCGGCGTACCGGCGCCCACGGCCCCGTCACCCGAGCTGTACGCCTGGCTCGACAAGACGTCCGGCCTCGCGAACTACACGGACACGACGCTCAGACCCCTGACGCCCTACTTCCATCAGCTGGGCACCGAGCTCGGATACCCGCAGTACGGCACCCCGCACCTCGCCGGCCTGCTGCGCCATCCCGGCATCCAGGCCGTGCGGACCTATGTGCCCCGCGACATCCCGCTCCGCTTCCGGCCGCACGCCATGGCCGACATCGACCGCTGGGTGCGCGAGGACGGCGGCCGCATCCTCTTCGTGTACGGCGAGAACGACGTGGCGACCGCCGAACGGTTCCGGCTCGGCGCGGGCAGCCGGGACGCGTACGTCTATGTCGCGCCGGACACGAACCACCGGGCACGCATCGCGTCACTCGGGGCGAAGGACGCGAACCGGGCGAAGGCGACGGTGTCCCGGTGGGCCGGGCGGTGACCCCGGTCCGCAGCACGTCACCCACAGCGCGTAAGGTCGCGGATCGGCCGTCCGAGGCCGAACCGACAGAACCGAAACACACCGTCCCCGAGCAAGGAGCCGCTGGTCATGCCAGCCAATGACGCTGTTCAGGCGCCGATCTACCACACCCTCGTCCAGGAGCACGGCGATGTCGTCGCGACGGCCCGCCAGGCCGCCGAGGAGATCCAGCAGAGAGCCGAGGACGTCCTGGACTTCAGGGGCCCCATCTCGGGCGCGCCCATCGGTGGACCCGCGTCGTAGGGATGCGTGGGGAGGGGCACGCTTATGGGCGCGTGCGTGCCCTCCCTGCATGTGTGGCTGCTCCGGGGCGGCCATGAAGACGTCTTCGCTCACGGAATTGCCCTTCTCCCGGATGGCGGTTACATGGAGGTGTACGGGTAAATCCGGCTTTTCGGGTTGAACGTACGTCCGGCACCGAGCAGCCGCACCCGGATCGTCAGGGGAAGACATGACCGTGCGCCGCCTGACCACCGAAGAGTCGTACTGGACGGCGAGCGCGCCCGGCAGCCGCCTTCCGGCGCTCGACGAGGACCTCACCGCCGACGTCGTGGTCATCGGCGGCGGCATCGCCGGACTCTGCACCGCCTGGGAGCTGGTCCGCTCCGGCCTGGACGTCGTCGTCCTGGAGGCCGACCGGATCGCCGCGGGAGTCAGCGGCTCCACCACCGCCAAGCTGACCGCCGCGCACGGACTTCTGTACGCGCATGTGGAGGCGCGGCAGGGCGCCGACGCGGCCGGGCTGTACGCGCTCGCCCAACAGGACGCCGTGGACCGCACCGCCGCCCTGTGCGCGGAGCTGTCCGTCGACGCGGACCTGGAACGCGCCGACGCCTTCACCTACGTACAGGACCCGACTCGCGTCGACGAGATCAAGGAGGAGGCGGCGGCAGCGCGGCGCGCCGGGCTCGACGCGTCCTTCGTGACCGACACGGAACTCCCCTTCGACATCGCAGGCGCGGTCCGCGTCGCGGGTCAACTCCAGTTCCACCCGCGGAAGTTCCTGCTCGCGCTGGCCGAGCACATCACCAGGGGCGGCGGCCGGATCTACGAGCGTTCCCGTGTCACCGGGCTGCACGACGGCCACCGCTGCCGTGTGACCGCCGAGAGCGGCGCGACCGTCCAGTCGGACGACGCGGTCATCGCCACGCACTACCCCGTCTTCGACCACAGCACGCTCTTCACCCTGCTCACACCCCGGCGCGAGCTGGTGATCGCCGCGCCGGTACCGGCGGACGCGGCACCCGCGGGCATGTACCTCACTCCGGAACACCGGATCCGCTCGCTGCGCAGCGCCCCGTACGACGAAGGGCGACGGCTGCTCATCGTCACGGGCGAGGCCTTCGCACCGGGCGCGGGCGACGTCCAAGGGCGCTTCGGCCGGCTCGACGCCTGGGCGCGGGAGCACCTGCCGCACTTCGCGGAGGCGGACACCGGCTACCGCTGGGCGGCGCAGGACAACGACTCGGCCGACCGGCTCCCGTACGTCGGCCACGCGCACCCCGGCACCCAGCACGTCTACGTCGCCACCGGCTTCGGCGGCTGGGGCATGAGCAACGGCGTCATGGCGGGGCGGCTGCTCGCCGCGCACATCGTCGGCGGGCCGCGGCCCGCCTGGACCGAGCTGTTCGACCCGCGCCGGCTGCCGCCGGTCCGCGACACGGGGCACATCGCCGCCCACCAGGCAGCTGTGGCCAAGCGCTTCGTCGGCGACCGGCTGCACACCAGCCACGTCGACGCGGTGACCGACATCCCGCCGGGCAGCGGGGCCGTCGTACGCCTGGACGGCGGGCGGTACGCGGTCTACCGCGACGAGGACGGGCACGTCAGCGCGGTCTCCGCGCGCTGCACCCACCTCGGCTGCCTGGTGCACTTCGACAACGCCGAGCGGGTCTGGGAGTGCCCCTGCCACGGCTCCCGTTTCGCGACGGACGGCTCGGTGCTCGAGGGCCCGGCGACGCGCCCGCTGGAGCGGCGGGAGGCTCCGGAGCCGGGCTAGGAGTCAGCGCAGGTCGAGCCGCATCAGGACCCGGGGATGACCGGACAGCACCGAGGTGGTGTCGGCGGCGTACGTGAAGCCGGCGCGCTCGAAGTTCTTCCGGAGCCCCGGATACGCCATCGTCAGGTCGACCTTGGCACCGTCGTTGTCGAGGGGGTACGCCTCGATCGCCGGTGCGCCCTGGGAGCGGGCGAACTCCACTGCGCCCGCGATGAGGGCGTGCGAGATCCCCTGCTTGCGGTGACCGGGCCGCACCCGGATGCACCACAGCGACCAGACCGGCAGGTCGTCGACGTGCGGGATCTTCCGGTTGCGGGCGAAGGACGTGTCCGAGCGCGGGGCCACGGCGGCCCATCCGACCGGCTCGTCGCCGTCGTAGGCCAGCACCCCGAGCGGCGGACCCGTGCGGCACAGCTCGGCGACGTACTCGCCGCGGGCGGGGCCGCGAAGCTCGTTGTTGAGCTTGGACGGGATCCGGTGGCTCAGACACCAACAGACGCTGGCGTCGGGCGACTTCGGGCCGACCAGGGCGCGGATGTCCGCGAAGACGGCGGCGGGGCGAACGTCGATGGGCATGGCGTCACGATGCCATGGCGCGCCGCTGGAGCGCGGCTCGTGCGGGTCCCTGCGGGCCGTGGCGTACGGCGGCCCGCGGACCGACGCCCGGTGACGCCCGGTGACGCCCGCGATGATTTGACCCTGACGCAGGGGCAGGCTCCCAGCATGGCGGCATGACTACGACAACCAGTGCGATCGAGGCCGCCGGAGTGCGCAAGGCGTACGGCGACCATGAGGTGGTCGCGGGACTCGACCTCACCGTCCCCGCGGGCACCGTCTACGCCCTGCTCGGGCCCAACGGGGCGGGCAAGACCACCACGGTCCGGATCCTGTCCACCCTGCTGCCCGCGGACGCCGGTGACATCCGGGTCGCCGGGTACGACGTACGCCGCGAGGCCGACCTGGTGCGCGCGTCGATCGGGGTGACCGGACAGTTCTCCGCCGTGGACGCGCTCCTGACCGGGCGGGAGAATCTGCGGATGATGGCCGACCTCGGCCATCTCGACCCCGCCCACGCGCGCGCCGTGGTCGGACGGCTCCTCGAACGGTTCGGTCTGTCGGATGCCGCCGACCGGCGCGCGGCGACGTACTCCGGCGGCATGAAGCGGCGCCTCGACCTGGCGATGACCCTCGTGGCCGGGCCCCGGCTGATCTTCCTCGACGAACCGACCACCGGCCTCGATCCGCGCAGCCGCCGTGACCTGTGGGAGACCGTGCGGGGCCTGGTGGCGGACGGGGTCACCGTCTTCCTCACCACCCAGTACCTGGAGGAGGCCGACCAGCTCGCCGACCGGATCGGTGTGCTCGACGGCGGCCGGCTTGTCGCCGAGGGCACCGCGGCCGAGCTGAAGCGGCTGGTGCCCGGCGGTCATGTCGAGCTTCAGGTCGCCGACGGCGAGCGGGTGGCCGAGCTGGCGCGCCGGCTGCCCGACGCGAGCGCGAACGCCGAGGCGCTGACCGTGACGGTGCCGCACGACGGCAGCCTCGCCGCGCTGCGCCGGCTCCTCGACGCGCTGGACGGGGCGGACGGGACAGGAGGCGGGATCGAGGACGGTGCCGTCACCGGACTCACCGTGCACACCCCGGACCTGGACGACGTGTTCCTCGCCCTCACCGGCCACGCCTCCGCCGCCGCATCCAAGGCGGTGACCGCATGAGCACCGCCCGGCCGGGCCAGGCCGCGTACGCCCTTCGCGACTCGGCGACCATGCTGCGCCGCAACCTGAAGCACATGGCCCGCTACCCGTCGCTGACACTGATCCTCATCGGCCAGCCACTGCTGTTCCTGCTGCTGTTCGGCCATGTCTTCGGCGGCACCATGGGTGCCGGTCTGCCGGGGGCACCGGGCGGGGACCGCGGCGACTACCTGACCTTCATCACCCCGGGGATCCTGATGATGGCGGTGGCGAGTGTGTCCGTCTCCACGGCCGTCTCCGTCGCGACCGACATGACGGAGGGGATCATCGACCGGTTCCGGACCATGGACATCGCCAAGGTCTCCGTGCTCACCGGCCATGTGCTCGGGGCGATGATCCAGACCGCGCTCGCGCTCGTCGTGGTCGTCGGGGCGGCGTTCCCGCTCGGCCTGGAGACCGGGGCCTCGGCGACGCAGTGGCTGGGGCTCGCCGGTCTGCTGGGGCTGCTCGCCTTCGCCATGACGTGGTTCACCGTGGCGCTGGGGCTCGCGAGTCCGAACCCGGAGGTCGCGAGCAACTGGCCGATGATCTTCATCTTGCTGCCGTTCGTGGGCAGCGGGTTCGTGCCGGTCGAGACGATGCCGGGCGGGCTCCGGTGGTTCGCCGGGCACCAGCCGTTCACCCCGGTCATGGACACCTTCCGCGGTCTCCTGGCGGGATCGCCGGACGGTACGGACGCGCTCTGGGCCATCGGCTGGTGTGCGGTGATCGGATGGGCCGGCCACCTCTGGTCGCGGCGCCTCTACCGGACCCGTGCCGCGAACTAGGAGACTGATCCGATGCTGACCATCGGCGAACTCGCGTCGTACTCCGGGGTGACCGTCCGCGCCGTGCGGCACTACCACGCCAAGGGGCTGCTTCCGGAGCCGGAGCGCGACCACTCCGGCTACCGGCGGTACGGCGCCGACGCCGTGGTCGAACTGATCAGGATCCGGACGCTCGCGGACGCCGGGGTTCCGCTGGCGCGTGTGCGGGAGCTGCTGCGGGCCGACGAGGCGGAGTTCGCCTCGGCGGTCGCGGACATCGACCGGCGGCTGCGGGCGGAGATCCGGGAGCGGCAGCGGCACCGCGAACGGATCGCCCGCCTCGCCGCGGGGGACGGCCTGGCGCTGCCCGCCGATGTGGTCGGCTTCCTGGACCGGCTGCGGGCGCTCGGCGTCGACGAGCGGATCGTCCGGGTGGAGCGGGACGGCTGGATCCCGCTGGCCGCGCACTCGCCCGAGCGCGTCCCGGAGTGGCTGGCACGCAAGCGCGAACAGCTCGCCGATCCGCAGCTCGTCGCCTTCTACCGCACCCTGGGCGAGGCCCTGGACCGGGCCGACGACGACCCGCGCCTGGTGGAGCTGGCCGACGAACTGGCCGCCTACATCACGCGGATGGCCGACGAGCAGGGCGAGGACTACGTCGACGACGCCGACATCGAGCCGCCGTTCGCCCGGCTGATGGACGCGCTGGCATTCGACGCGGCGCCGCCGGCACGGCGCCTGATCGACTTGCTGAGGCAGCGGGGGTGGGCGGGCTGGACCAAGCTCGAACGCGTCGACCCGGCGCCCGCTCACCGGGCCGGAGGCTGAAGCGGCTCCCTGGGATTCTGTCGCGGCGGCTCGTCAGGGGCCGGGAACCGGAAGGCGGGGAAGGCGGGCGGGAAGAGTTCGGCGGCGGTGCGCCCGAGGACGTCCCGTTCGCCGTAGGCCGCCCGCATCTTCTCGAACAGTGCCTGGGCCTGGTGGCGCAGGCGCTCCGTGTCGATGCCGGGCAGCCGTCCGTCGACCAGCACGGGGCGGCCGTCCACCACGGAGTGCGTGGCGTTGCGGGCGCTGCCGTTGAGGAGCAGCGTACGTACGGGATCGTCGCGTACGCCGTCGCGGATGTCGTCCAGGCGGAACGCGACGAGGTCGGCACGGGCGCCGGGGGCGAGCCGTCCGAGGTCGGCGCGGCCCAGCGCCCGCGCGCCGCCGAGGGTGGCGGCCTCCACATAGGCCTCGGCGGGCGCCGCGTCGGCCCGGCCGTCCACGACCTTGGCGAGGTGCACGCCGACGTCCATGCCGCGGATCAGGTCCGGCGGGAACGAGTCGGTGCCGAGGCAGAGATTGATCCCGGCGCGGCGGTAGGCGCCGAAGGAGTGCAGCACGCTGCCGTAGCGCAGCGAGGTCTGAGGGCAGTGCACGACCGAGACCCCGGCGTCGGCGAGTACGGCCAGATCGCCGTGGTCCGCGCCGTGCACGGACGGATGGCGGTCGACGACGATGCCGTGCGGGACGAGGAGCCGGGTGCCGGACTCCAACAGGCCGGTGCGGCCGAGGAGTTCGATCGGTGTGCAGTCGTGGAGCCGGCGCACGAGTTCGCGCTCGGTGCCGCCCTGGAGGCAGTGCAGCCGGACCGGCACGTCACGGCGTCGGGCCAGTTCGGCGGTGGCGCGCAGCAGTTCGGGCGTGAGGGTCTCGATGCGACAGGGCAGGAGCGCGCCGTGCACGAGGGGATCGCCGAGTTCTCGTACGTGGTCCAGGAACCGCTCGGCGTCGCGCAGCCCGGCGCGGCCGCGCTCCTCGTCGAAGGCGACGTCCCGGCGGCCGTCGGGGCGGACGACGTTGACGCCGGAGCGATAGCTGGGCCCGAGGTAGCCGCGCAGTCCGATCCGGCGGGAGACCTCGGCCATGTCGACGAACTCGTCGAAGCTCTCGGCCCAGGCGCTGTGCGCCTCGGAGGCGATCGGCAGATAGGTGGTGATGCCGTGCAGGGCGAGCTGGACCAGCGCGTACGTACGGATCAGCGAGCGCTCGTCGGGGGTGAACACGTCCCGGCTGCGCCCGGCGTAGGCATGGGACCACTGGAGGCCCGGGGCGTGCTCGGGGGAGGCCCAGGAGTCGAGCACGAGGTGGTCGACGTCGGCGAGCGCATCGAGGTCGACGAGGCCCGGCAGGACGATCCGGTCGCCGAGGTCGACGTCCCGGTCGACGTGCCCGGTCCAGCCCCGGCCCACGTGCACGATGGTGTCGTCGTCCCAGACCACCTCCCCGTCGCGCAGCAGCGCGTGGCGGCCGCTCTGGTGGGCGAGGACGTGGGCGGCACGCCAACGGGTGCGCACGAAGGGACTCCTGACGGTCGGGGCCGAAGGTGACCGAGACCCTAACAGTTGGCATACCAAAGTGGAGCGGGGTGTCGCAGTGGGCGGCAGCGTGGGCCGGGCGGTCGCCGCCGCGATCTCCGATGCGAAAATGGCGGCATGACAGGCGTTGAGGAATTCACACCCGAGTCGGAGCGGGTCATGCGCACCCTGCGCGATGAGATCATCGACGGGACGCGGGCACCCGGCAGCAAGCTGGTGGAGCGCGAGATCGCCACCGAGCTGGGTGTGAGCAGGCTGCCCGTCCGCGATGCGCTGCGGGACCTGGTCAACGAGGGGCTCGTCACGCCGCGCCCGCGCACCTGGGCAGTGGTCCGCGAGTTCACCGCTTCCGACATCTCGGACCTGGACGAGGTCAGGTCCGCCCTGGAGACCCTCGGCTTCCGGCTCGCGGCCCAGCGGCGTACGCGGGCGGGGCTGGCCAAGCTCCGGGCCGACCTCGACGCGGAGCTGGCCGCCGCGGCGAAGGGTGACGGGGCGGCGGCCCGGCGGGCGGCGGCCGACTTCCACGAGACGGTCACCGAACTGGCCGACAACGCACTGCTGAGCGAGCTCCAGGCGACCTTGCGCAGCCGGATGCGCTGGCTGTTCGGGCAGCACGACGACTTCGCCGTGGTCGCCGCGGAGCACGAGGACCTGTACGGGGCGATCGAGGCGCGCGACGTCGAGGGCATCGGCGAGCTGGCCGTGCAGCACCTGGCGACCAGCCAGGCCGAGGCCGCGGCCCATCAGCGCAGGACGGCGCGATAGGGGCATAGGAGCCCGCCTGCCTCGCCCGCCCCCGTGAAGGGGGCGTCCGGGCGCGGCTTCGGAGGCCGCGCCCGGCGGATGGTATACCGAACAAGCCGCTGAAGCGGCCCGCCCTCGGCGTCAGGCGCCGACGAAGACGATGCCCTCCGGCACGTCGGCCCTGATCTCCGTGCCGACCCGCCGCGCAAGCAGGTCGTCCAGGCGCTCCAGGGGGCCGATGAGGGTGCGGCCGCCGGCCTCCGCGACGCGCACCGCCGCGTCGACCTTCGGCTTCATCGAGCCCTCGGCGAAGGCCATCTGGGCCAGGCCCTCCGGCGACGCGGTGAGGATGTCGCGCTGCTGGGGCGTGCCCCAGTTCTCACTGACGAAGTCGCCGTCGGTGAGCATGATCAGCATGTCCGCCTTGAGGTCGGCGGCCAGTGTGGCGCTGGCCGCGTCCTTGTCGACCACCGCCTGCATGCCGATCTGCCGGCCCTTGCTGTCGGTGCGCACCGGCACCCCGCCGCCGCCGACGCACACCACGAGCGTGCCGTTGTCCAGCAGCGTGCTGACCAGCGGCGCCTGCATGATCCGCAGCGGTTCGGGGGAGGGCACCACGCGGCGGAACGCGCCGCCGTCACGGGCGATGGTCCAGCGGTACTCGGCGGCGGCCTCCGCCGCGTCCTGCGCCGAATAGGTCGGGCCGATCAGTTTGGTCGGCCGTTCGAAGGCGGGGTCGGCCTCGTCGACCTCGGTCGTGGTGATGACCGCCGCCACCTCGCGCTCGCCGGCCAGCGCGTTGGAGAGCTCCTGCTGGATGACGTAACCGATCATGCCCTGGGTCTCCGCGCCGAGGATGTCCAGCGGATAGGCCGCCACGTCCTGGTAGGCGAGGTTCTGCAGTGCCAGCAGGCCGACCTGGGGCCCGTTGCCGTGGGTGATGACGACCTCGTGCTCGCGGGCCAGGCCGGCCAGGGCCTGACAGGCGCCCCGGACGTTGGCGCGCAGGTGGTCGGCCGTCATCGGTTCCCCGCGGCGGGCGAGTGCGTTTCCTCCGAGAGCGACGACGATGCGCATGTGTTTTCCCTTGCTGGTACTTGTGTTCGCTTATGGGATGCAGAATGGTATACCAATATTGGCGAACCGGAGGGGGAGCTTTCAGGCATGTACGAGCAGGGTCACGAGCAGGGTGAGGAGGGCGCGACGATGGTCCGCGGCGAGTCGGTCGAGGTGCAGGTGGACTCCGGTGACGCGCAGCTCCTGGACCGGCTGCGCACGCTCACCGGCCCCGGCTGCGTCCACTCCGTCTTCGCCCGCGTGGTCAACCTCCTGACCCCGCGCGGCGCGCTCATCGCGCTGGCCGCCCGCGACGGCGGCGACGCCCCCAGGACGCTCGTCACCGACGTCAGCGACTGGACGCAGCGGGGTCTCGCGGCCGACCAGGCCGTGACGTTCGCGCCCGGCAGCATCAGTCTCGAAACCCCGCACCGCCCCCTGCTCCTGACGACGGCGGGCGCCCGCCCCTGGGACGCCGCCGCACCCTCCCTCGCCCACCTCACCCCCGGCGGATACGCCGCCGCGGCCACCCTGATCGACCGCCTGAACCGCACCTACGGCTCCCGCGGCGGCATGCTCGGCGCCCGCCCCTACGCCGGGCCGATGGAGACCGCCGTGGTCCGTGCCCTGCACGAAGGGCGCGCGGTCCTGCTCGCCGCGCTGCGCACCGGGGACGACGCCGGGATGCGCCGGGGCGTCCTCGCGCTCCTCGGCCTCGGCCCCGGACTGACCCCGGCGGGCGACGACTTCCTGACCGGCGTCACCCTGCTCGCCGCCCTCCCCGGCAGCGCGCTCGGCGGCTTCGTGCCGGTGCTGCGTGGCGTCCTCGCCGAGCACGCCGGGCGCACCACGGACCTCTCCGCTGCGACGCTCCACGAAGCCGCCGACGGCCGGGCCCGCTCCGAACTCCTCGACGTCCTGAGGCTGTTGGCCACCGGCAGCCCGTCGCGGGATCTGCACGCTCCTGTCCACAAGGTGCTGGCCATCGGCCACACCTCGGGCAGCGACACCCTGTCCGGCCTCGTGGCCGGACTCCACCTGGAAGAAGAACTGCGAGGTCCGCTGTGAGTACCACCACAGCCGTCGTACGTAAGAACACGTACTTCGACTCCGTGTCCCTGATGTCCGTCTCGACCAAGGCCAACGCCCTGGACGGGGTGGAGCAGGCGTTCACCGCCATGGGCACCGAGATGAACAAGGGGGTCCTGGACAACCTGGGCCTGCTCACCGACGAGCTGCGGGGCGCCGAGAGCGGCGACCTCATGATCGTCCTGGTGGCCGAGGGCGGCGCCGACACCGAGGCGCTGCTCGCCGAGATCGAGGACCTCCTCACCCGCAAGGCCCCCGCATCCGCCGACGCGGGCCAGGTCACCTACCGGACCATCACCTCCGCCGCCGAGGGCATCGACGGCGCGAACCTCGCCGTGATCGCCGTCAACGGCGCCTACGCCGCCCGCGAGGCCCGCAAGGCCCTGGAGAGCGGCCTGCACGTGATGATGTTCAGCGACAACGTCGCCGTCGAGGACGAGATCGCACTCAAGGAACTCGCCCACGACAAGGGCCTGTTCATGATGGGGCCGGACTGCGGCACCGCCATCATCAACAATGTCGCGCTCTGCTTCGGCAACAAGGTCCGCCCCGGCAACGTAGGCATCGTCGCCGCGTCCGGCACCGGCTCGCAGGAGGTCTCCGTCCGCGTCCACGCGCTCGGCGGCGGCATCTCGCAGCTCATCGGCACCGGCGGCCGCGACCTGTCCGAGCAGGTCGGCGGCATCATGATGGTCGACGGCATCCGGGCGCTCGCCGCCGACCCGGCCACCGACGTGATCGTCCTCGTCTCCAAGCCGCCGGCCCCCTCCGTCGAGAAGAAGGTCCTCGCCGAGGTCGCCGCCGCGGGCAAGCCCGTCGTCGTCTGGTTCATCGACGGCTCCGAGGAGGCGGTCACCGCCGCCGGCGGCCACTTCGCCGCGGGCAGCCTCCAGGCCGCGGGCAAGGCCGTCGAACTCGCCGGTGCCGAGATGCCCGCCGGTGACACGTCGGACACCGCAGCCGCCGCCGAAGCCGTCGTCGCCCGTCTCGCCGAGGGCCAGAAGTACGTACGCGGCCTGTTCTGCGGCGGCACCCTGTGCGACGAGACCATGTATGCCGTGCGCGACGCCGGACTCGACGTCTGGTCCAACATCCAGAAGGACGCCGGCTTCCGGCTCCCGGCGGGCTCCGCCTCGCGCGGCCACACCTTCCTCGACTTCGGCGACGACGACTTCACCAACGGCCGCCCGCACCCGATGATCGACCCGGCCCTGCGCATCGAGCGCATCGTCGAGGAGGCCAGGGACCCCGAAGTCGCCGCCCTCGTCCTGGACTTCGTCCTCGGCTTCGGCGCCCACGAGGACCCGGTCGGCACCACGCTGCCCGCCGTCGAGGAGGCCCAGCGCATCGCGCGGGAGGCCGGCCGCCACCTGGAGGTCGTCGCCTACGTCCTCGGCACCGACCTGGACACCCCCTCCGTCGCCGCCCAGACCGCAGCCCTGCGCGCGGCCGGCGTCACCGTCACCCTCAGCTCCACCGAGACGGGCCAGTTCGCCCGCGAGATCGCGAAGAAGGCACAGGCATGACCACCGCGCAGAACCCCGAACTCACTCCCGCAGCCGCCCTGTTCGGCGGCGACCTGAGCGTCGTCAACGTCGGCCTCGCCATGTTCGACGCGGACATCAGGGCACAGGACGCCCAGGTCTCCACCCTCGACTGGACCCCGCCCGGCGGCGGCAACCCCGACGCCGCCCGCGCCCTCGACGCCCTGGAGCGGCCCGAACTCGCCGCGAAGATCGACGCCGCCAACGCCGAGGCCGTCGAGCGCATCATGGCCGCACGCCCGATGCTCGTCGGTTTCGGCCGCGCCCTGGACGTGGTCCCCGGCATGACGCCGACCACCATCCTGCACTCGGGCCCGCCCATCACCTGGGACCGGATGAACGGCCCGATGAAGGGCGCCGTCACCGGAGCCATCGTCTTCGAGGGCCTGGCGAAGGACCTGGACGAGGCCGCCGAGGTCGCCGCGTCCGGCCGGATCACCTTCAAGCCCTGTCACGAGGCGGACTCGGTCGGCTCGATGGCCGGTGTCACCTCCGCGTCGATGTACGTACACATCGTCAGGAACGAGACGCACGGCAACATCGCCTACACCAACCTGTCCGAGCAGATGGCGAAGATCCTGCGGATGGGCGCCAACGACCAGAGCGTCGTCGACCGCCTGATCTGGATGCGTGACGTCTTCGGCCCGATGCTCAAGGAAGCCGTCGAGTTCACCGGCCCGGTCGACCTGCGCCTGCTGCTCTCCCAGGCGATCCACATGGGCGACGAGTGCCACAACCGCAACGGCGCCGGCACCCTGCTCCTCTTCCAGGCGCTCGCCCCCGGCCTGCTCCAGTCGTCCTTCACGACCGAGCAGAAGAAGGAGGTCTTCGACTTCGTCGCGTCCTCCGACTACTTCTCCGGGCCCACCTGGATGGCGATGGCCAAGGCAGCGCTCGACGCCGCCCACGGCATCGAGAACTCCACGATCGTCACGACCATGGCGCGCAACGGCGTCGAGTTCGGCATCCGCGTCAGCGGGCTGCCCGGCCAGTGGTTCACCGGCCCCGCGCAGCAGGTCATCGGCCCGATGTTCGCCGGGTACAAGCCGGAGGACTCCGGCCTCGACATCGGCGACAGCGCGATCACCGAGACGTACGGCTTCGGCGGGTTCGCGATGTCCGCGGCCCCCGCCATCGTCGCCCTGGTCGGCGGCACCGTGCAGGAGGCCATGGGCTACACGCGCGACATGGGCGAGATCACCACCGCGCACAACCCCAACGTGACCATCCCCGCCCTGGACTTCCTCGGCCTGCCCACCGGCATCGACGTACGCAAGGTCCTGGACACCGGGATCCTGCCGGTCATCAACACGGCCATCGCCCACAAGGAAGCCGGCATCGGCATGATCGGCGCCGGCATCACCCACCCGCCCGCGGAGGCCTTCGTGAAGGCAGCCACCGTCCTCGCCGACGCCCTCGCCTGACGCGCGAGCGCCCACCCGGAAGCCCACACACACGATGAACACACACCACTCCGCCGCGGAGCAGGACGCCTCCGCGAGCCGGGAGCTAGACCCCGAGTACGAGCACAGCCCGGTCCCGCCGGACAGCCGCAAATCGCTGCTGACCGTCTCGGCCGTCTGGTTCGGGTTCCCGATGATCCTGACCAATGCCGTCCCCGGCGGCGTGGTCGTCGCCCTGCTGGGCTTCTGGCGCGGCCTCGCGGCCATCGCGGTGGCCAATCTCGTCATGCTCCTGTACGTCGGGATCCTCAGCCACCGCGCGGGCTCCACCGGCGAGAGCTTCTCGCTGCAGGCCTCGCGGACCTTCGGGCGCGGCGGCTACATCGTCGCCTCCGCGTTCCTCGCCACCATCGTGGTCGGCTGGTTCGCCTTCAACACCGGGGCCACCGGGGCCACCCTGCACCAGGCCTTCGGCTGGCACGAGCAACTCGTCGCCGTCCTGGCCGGGCTGGGGTTCATAGCCCTGACCTACCTCGGCATCAAGGCACTGTCCTGGCTGGGCGCGGTGGCCGCCCCGCTGTTCCTGGTCGCGGGCGTCGCCGCCCTGGTGATCGTCGCCCGCGACCACGACCTGGGCGCCGTCTTCTCGTACGACGGTGTGGGCGGCAACGCCACGCTGACCTTCGGCGCCGCGGTCTCGATGATGATGGCGACCTTCGCCGACTCCGGCACCATGACCGCCGACTTCACCCGCTGGTCGAAGAACGGCCGGCAGGCGGTGCTCGCCACGATCAGCGCCTTCCCCGTGGCCAGCGTCGTCGCCCAGGTCACCGGCGGACTCGTGGTCGCGGCGGGCGCGGTCGCCGCACCCGCCACCGCGGGCGGCGACTTCCTGCCGATCCTCACCGGCCAGGACTCCGCGACGCTGAACGTCCTTGCCGCGGTCTTCGTCTTCGTCAACCTCGGCTCCGTGTGCAGCCACTGTCTCTACAACGGCGCCCTGGGCTGGTCGCATCTGACGGGCAAGAAGATGCGCCTGATGACGGTCGTCCTCGGCCTCATCGGCACGCTCGCCGCGCTCGCCGGGGTCTGGGACCACTTCCTGGACTGGCTGGTCATCCTCAGTGTCTTCGTCCCGCCGCTCGGCGGAGTCCTCATCGCCGACCAGTTCTTCGCGCGCGGCGGCCGCGGCGCCATGGACGTCCGGCCGACGGCGACGGTGCGTCCGACCGCCTTCGCGGCCTGGGCGATCGGCGCGGCGGCGGCGGGAGTGGCCCACTGGTGGGCCCCGCAGCTCTCCGACGCGGTCACCGGTCTGGTGGTGGCGGTCCTGGCGTACGCGGTCCTGGAACGGGTCGTGGCCGCGCCCGCTCCGCAGGCCGCGTCCTAGGAGAGGGGGGCTACGACCCGCCGACGGCGGAACCGGACGGTGTGTGCCTGCGTTCGCGGCATGCCTTGCAGAACTCCAGGCACACCCAGACGCCCACGGCGGCGACGGCGAGCAGCACGGTGACGCCGACCAGGAACGGGATCATCATGGCCTGAGCCTAACCCGGCGTGGGTTCACCCACGCCGGGCCCCCGGTTCCGCGGACCGTCAGCCCGCCGCGAGGCTCGCGAGCAGCTCGGCGGCCGGCTTCGGGTGGACGAGCCAGCGCAGGTGCGCCGACTGGAGCGTCCGTACGTCGAAGGGGTTGTCCGGCGTGAGCTTGTCGGCCTCGGCGATCAGCCGGTCCTGCATGGCGGGCGTAATGCTGGCGTCGTCCGCGAGCCGTACGTAGGTCTTGGGAATCCGCCCCCACGTCGCGGCCTTTGCCCGGTCGTCGGACGTGCCGACGTCGAGGTTCTCGTCGGGCTGGAAGGTGTTCAGGAACGTACGGAACTCGTCGTCCGTGAGATCGGCGGCGAAGGCCTGCCGCATCCCGGCGAGCGCGCCGGGGTGGGCGGTCCGGAAGTTGGTGCGGATCAGACCGAGTTCGGCCGGGTT
The DNA here is from genome assembly GCF_044457025.1 of Streptomyces sp. NPDC050658. Classification (NCBI taxonomy): domain Bacteria; kingdom Bacillati; phylum Actinomycetota; class Actinomycetes; order Kitasatosporales; family Streptomycetaceae; genus Streptomyces; species Streptomyces sp. NPDC050658. The sequence goes on along the minus strand of NZ_JBITGM010000007.1, from coordinate 260,586 downwards.
CCCGGCTATCGCCGGAGCGAACGCCGTCGGATCGACGTCGGCCATCTCAGGCTCGGCGTAGTAGTCGTTGACGTCCAGATCGACCGGGCACCATGCGGACACGTAGGCGATCCGGTCGATCAGATCCGGGCGGGCGTTGCCGGCCGCGGTGATCGTGACGCCGCCCCGGCTGTGGCCGACGAGGACGGTCGGTCCGTTCCGCTTGGCCCGCTCCAGTACCTCGATCACGCGGGCGGCGTTGTCGGCGAGGGTGACTCCGTTGATGGCTCCCGGTGCGGCGGCGAGCGCCTCGAGGTCCTGCGGGGCCTGATAGGCGGCGGGGTACGTCGCCTCGAACCCGTGCCCCGGAAGGTCGACCGCGACCGAACGGTGCCCGAGCAGGGCGAGTTCGGCCTGGAGCGGCGCGAACGAGAAGGAGTTCGCGAAGGCCCCGTGGACAAGGACGAATGTCGGCTGATTCTGCATTCCCGCAGCTTCTAACGGAACGATCTTCGGAACAAGCGGGTTGTCCCGGCTTCGCGGCGATGACGAATGTCATGCCGACCCATGACAGACCGCACTGCCGACCGGTCCGGACGGCCGGAAGTGTGGAGGGCATGGAAACAGTCATCGAAGCCGCCGACCTGAAGCGGCGATACCGGGGGTTCGAGGCAGTCCGGGGCGTCGACTTCACCGTGGCCCGCGGTGAGCTCTTCGCCCTCCTCGGCACCAACGGCGCGGGCAAGACCTCCACGCTCGAACTCCTGGAGGGCCAGGCAGCCCCGGCGTCCGGCACCGTCCGGGTGCTCGGCCACGACCCGTACCGCGAGCGCGCCGCCGTCCGCCCCCGCACCGGAGTCATGCTCCAGGAGGGCGGCTTCCCGACCGAGCTGACCGTCCTGGAGACCGTACGGATGTGGGCGGGCTGCACCAGCGGCGCCCGGCCCGCGGGCGAGGCCCTTGAACTGACCCGGATGTCCGAGCGGCGGGGCGTGCGCGTCAAGCAGCTCTCCGGCGGCGAGCGACGCCGGCTCGACCTCACGCTGGCCCTGCTCGGGAAGCCCGAGGTGCTCTTCCTCGACGAGCCCACGACCGGCCTCGACGCGCAGTCCCGCAGGGACACCTGGGAACTGGTCCGCGAACTGAAGGAGCAGGGCACGACGGTGGTGCTCACCACGCACTACCTGGAGGAGGCGGAGCACCTCGCCGACCGTCTCGCGATCATGCACGAGGGGACCATCGCCGCCTCGGGGCGAGTCTGCGACGTCGTCGCGGACCGCCCGTCACGCATCACCTTCGAACTGCCCGCCGACCGGTTCCTCGGCGAGCTGCCGCCGCTCGCACCGCTGGGCGTGACCGGACAGGAGACGACCGGTCAGCGGGTCCGCCTGGAGACCTTCGACCTGCAGCGCACCGCGACCGAGCTGCTGCTGTGGGCCCGTGACGAGGGCGTGGAACTGCGGGGCCTCGACGCCCGCTCGGCCACGCTGGAAGAGGCGTTCATGGCCATCGCCAAGGGCCTGGAGAGCGAGGAAGCACGATGACGACGTCAACGGCCCCCACGACGAACAGGCCCGCCGCCCCCGATGCGGCGAGGAGCGGCAGGCGCACCGCCGCCGACCGCATGGCCGCCCTCGGCCGCGCCGAACTGACGCTGCTCGTGCGCAGCAAGGCGTCCCTGGTCACCGCGGTCGTCCTGCCCAGCACGATGGCCTTCGCGATGCGCGGCATGGTCGAGGAACTGGACCTGGGCGGCACCGGCATGTCGGTGGCCACCGTCATGGTCCCGGCATCGCTGGCGACGGCACTGCTCTTCTCTGTCTACACCTATCTCGTCGGCGTGTACGTCCTGCGCCGCGAGGGCCTCGTGCTCAAGCGGCTGCGCACCGGCGAGGTACGCGACGCGGAGATCATCGCGGGCAGCGCGCTCCCTGCGCTGCTGCTCGCGGTCGTACAGTCCCTGCTCCTCGCGGTGGGCATGACCGCGTTCCTGGACGCGGCCGCCCCGGCCGCCCCGCACCTGGCCGTCGTCGGCCTGCTGCTCGGCTTCGCGATGCTGGTCGCGGGCGCGGCGCTGACCGCGGCGTTCACCCGGACGGCAGAGAGCGCACAGCTGACGTTCCTGCCGTTCCTGCTGGTGACCATGGCGGGCTCCGGCGTCTTCGCGCCGCGCGAGGTGATGCCCGACGCGATGGCCGACGCGGCGTCCTGGCTGCCGTTCTCGCCGGTGATGGATCTGCTGCGGGGCGGCTGGACGGGCGATCTGTCCGGTGCGGACCAACTCCGGGCGACGGTCCTCGCACTGGCCTGGACGGGCCTGGCGGTGTTTGCTGTGCGTCGGTGGTTCCGCTGGGGTCCGCGGGGCTGAGGACGGTGCAGGTCAGGCGACGGGGTCGGGAAGCATGAGCGTGGAGACATGGGTGGAGCGGCTCGGGGGTCCCGACGGCCCCGAGCGCTACCGCCGCTACACCCTGTCCACCATCGGCTTCCTCGCCGCCGCCGAGGCCGCGATGTGGGTGTTCTGGGTCGCGACGTGCGGCGTCGGGGCGTTCGGCTCGGCCCTGGTGGCGGTGCTCGGCGCGGCGCACGTCGGCGTCCAGGTGCTGCTCGGGCGCGCCGCCCTGAGCCACTACCTCGGCGCCGGACCGCGCCCGGACCGCCTCGTCGCGCTGTTCGCCGCCGTCACCCTGGCCATGGCGGCCCTCGGCTGCGCGCTCCTGTCCACCGGCCGCATCGGGGGCCGGGACCTGGTGCCGTATCTGATCTGGCTGCTGATGTTCTACGCCGGGCCGCCGATGCTGGCGCTGCCGCCGCGCGCCGGGGTGCTGGTGGTCGGTGCGGTGCCGGCGGCGGCACTCGCCGCGGCCGCGGCGAGCGGGCTCTCCGGCGAGAGCCTGGCCCTCGTGGTCGGGGCCACGCTGTTCATGGTGCCGTTCATGGCCACGGCGATGCGGGTCTCCGGCTGGAGCGTGCGGCTCATCGAGGAACTGGCCAAGGCACAGGCGACACAGTCCCGGCTGGCCGTGGCGGAGGAGCGGCTGCGCTTCGGCCGCGACCTGCACGACGTGCTGGGCCGCAACCTCGCGGTGGTCGCGCTCAAGAGCGAGCTGGCGGTGCAGCTGGCACGGCGCGGCTCGGACCAGGCACAGGAGCAGATGCTGGAGGTACAGCGCATCGCGCAGGAGTCGCAGCGGGAGATCCGAGCGGTCGTACGCGGCTACCGCACCGCCGACCTGCACAGCGAACTGGCCGGTGCCCGCTCGGTCCTGGAGGCGGCGGGCATCGACTGCCGCATCGAGAACGGCCCTGCCGCGCGGCTGCCCGAACAGACGCAGACGGCGCTCGGCTGGGTGGTCCGCGAGGGGACGACGAACATCCTCCGCCACGCGCCGGGCGCATCGCGCTGCGAGGTGTCGGTGCGCGCCAGGATGCCGGGCGCGGTGGAACTCGTGATGGAGAACGACGGCGCGAAGAGCGGTGGCAGGACCGGCGGTTCGGGCCTGCCCGGTCTGCGCGAGCGCCTGGCCGGTCTCGGCGGCAGGCTCTCCGCGGAACCGCGCGATGACGGCGTCTTCCGCCTGACGGCCCAGATCCCGTGGGCCGATTCGGAGCCGGACCGATGAAGTTGGGGACAGAGCCCTGGAGCGCCCGATGAAGCCGCTGGTCCGCAATGCCGCCCTGAGCAGCTACGTAGAGCTCGGTCAGTCCCTCGGTGTCGACCCGCGCGCGCTGATGAAGCGGGTGGGTCTCGATCCGGTCGGTCTCGCCGTGCAAGACCGCTGGGTCTCCGGCGTCGCGGTCACCGAACTCCTGGAGCTGTCCGCCGCGGCCGCGGGCCGGGAGGAGTTCGGGCTGCTCCTCGCCGAGCGCCGCCGCTTCTCCAACCTCGGGCCCATCAGCCTGGTCCTGCGCGAGGAACCCGACGTACGCAGCGCGCTCGCCCTGCTCGTACGCCATGAACGCATGTACAACGAAATGCTCCGCAGCCGGCTGACCGAGGGCAACGGGCTCGCGACCGTCAGGCTGAGCCTCGAACTCGGGGAGGTGCGTGCGGCCCGGCAGGCCGTCGAGCTGGCCACGGGCACCTTCATCGGATTCCTCCGCGTGTTCCTCGGCGCCCGCTGGCAGCCGGTCTCCGTGTGCTTCACCCATGGCGCGCCCCGCGACATCACCGCGCACCGGCGCTACTTCGGACCCGTCGTGGAATTCGACCGGGAATTCAACGGAATCGTCTTCTACGCCACCGAACTCGACACGCCCAACAAGATGGCCGACCCGCTGCTGCGCGACTACGCCCGCCGGTACTTCGAGTCACTCGCGGTACCGGCCGAGTCCACCGAGCTCGACCGGGTGCGCGAGCTGATCGAGGTCCTGCTGCCGACCGGGCGCTGCTCGATCGAGCAGGTCGCGGGGAGCCTAGGCGTCGACCGCAGGACCGTGCACCGGCATCTGGCCGCGTCGGGCGAGACGTTCTCCGGGCTCGTCAACGCCACGCGCGCCCAGCTCGCCGAGCAGCTGGTGGCCAACCCGCGGCGCTCCCTCACGGAGATCTCCGGACTGCTCGGCTTCTCCGCGCCCAGCGCCTTCTCCCGCTGGTTCCGCGACCAGTTCGGCACGAGCGCCCGCGAATGGCGCGCCCGCCGTGTCCCCAAGTGACAAGTCTCCTGTCACCTCCGGTGAAGCGCGGCGCGTGACCCGCTCTTAACGTGGCGGTACGGCAAGGGGAACGGCACCCCCGCCGAACAGTAACTCCCTTGTGAGCAACCAGAGTTGGGCCCTGCGGGGGCACCGATCTGCCCGCTGTCCGCCCCATCCGCGTACAGGAGACGACCCATGCACTTCCTCGATGACTCCTTGCTGCCCGAGAACCAGCAGAAGCTGGTGATCCAGGCCGCGCCCTACGGCCCCGAGTGGCTGCCGGGCGACGCCGACGACCTCCCGCTGACCATGGACGAGCACGTCCAGGCCGCCGTGGACTGCCACAACGCGGGCGCCACCGTGCTGCACATCCACGTACGCGAACTGGACGGGCACGGCTCCAAGCGCATGTCCATGTTCAACGAACTGCTCGGACGGCTGCGCGAGGCCGTGCCGGACATGGTCCTGCAGATCGGCGGCTCCATCTCCTTCGCCCCCGAGGACGAGGGCTCCGAGGCGAAGTGGCTGAGCTACGACACCCGCCACATGCTGGCCGAACTCACCCCACGCCCCGACCAGGTGACGATCGCGATCAACACCAGCCAGATGAACATCGTCGAGATCATGAACGACGGCGACCTCGCCGGCACCTCCATCGCCAAGCCCGACTACTACAAGGCCTACCGCGACATGGTCGTCGAGGCCGGACCCGACTTCTACCTCGAACACCTCGGGCGGCTGCGCGCGAACGGCATCCAGCCGCACTTCCAACTCGCCACCCTGGCCCAGCTGGAGACCGTCGAACGGCTGATCCGCAGCGGTGAGTACAGCGGCCCCCTGGTACTCAACTACGTGGCGATCGGCGGCGGGTTCGCCGGGCGGCACCCCGCCGATCTCGTCGAGTTCGTGCGCCGCGTACCCGACGGCGCCGTCCTCACCGTCGAGTCCTCGATGCGCGCCGTCGCCCCGATGAACGCCATCGGCATCGCCCTCGGCGTACACGTCCGCGTGGGCAACGAGGACAACCTGTGGGCCCGCAAGGGCGAGCGCATGAGCTCCGTGCGGCAGGTCGAGCAGATGGTGCGGATCGCCGACGCCCTCGGCCGCGATGTCGCGGGCGGCGCGGAGGCCAAGGAGATCTACCAGATCGGTGAGTACTACGACGACACCGAGCAGACCCTGGCCCGGCTCGGCATGGTGCCCAACCGGCGCCCCGGACAGCGCGGCTTCATGCTCCGCGACACCGCCCGCTGACCGGCACACCGAACCACGAGGCCAGGAGAACGAGGAGACCGGGAGAACCACGTGGCGCATGCCATTCGATTCCATGAGACCGGCGGGCCCGAGGTCCTGCGCCGGGAGGCCGTGACCGTCGGCGATCCGGGCCCCGGTGAGGTCCGTGTCCGGCACGAGGCCGTCGGGCTCAACTTCGCCGACACCTATTTCCGTACGGGCCTTTACCCGGCCCCGCTGCCCGCCGGGCTCGGGGTGGAGGCCGCGGGGGTCGTCGAGGCCGTCGGCGCGGGTGTCACTCATGTCACCGAGGGGGACCGGGTCACGTACACGGGCAGCCCGCTCGGCGCGTACAGCACCGAACGCGTCATGCCCGCGGGCTCGTTGATCCGGCTGCCCGACGGCATCGACTGCGAGACCGCCGCCGCGATGACCATGCGCGGCCTCACCGCCGCGTACCTGCTGCGTCGTCTCCACCCGCTGGCGGCAGGCGACGTGATCCTGCTGCACGCGGCCGCCGGCGGCGTCGGCCTCATCGTCTGCCAGTGGGCGAAGCTGCTCGGGCTCACCGTGATCGGCACGGTCTCCACCGAGGAGAAGGCGGAACTCGCCCGCGCCCACGGCTGCGACCACACCGTCCTGTACCGCGAGGAGGACGTCGCCGGGCGGGTGCGGGAGCTGACCGACGGGTCCGGAGTCCCGCTCGTCCTCGACAGCGTCGGCAAGGACACCGTCGCCGGGTCCATGGCCTCGCTGCGCCGCCGGGGACTGCTCGTCTGCTTCGGTACGTCGTCCGGGGTGCCGCCGCTGGACGCGATGCAACTGGCCGTCCATGGCTCGCTGTTCGTGACCCGGCCCGCGCTCGCGGACTACATCGCCGACCCGGCCGAGCGTGACGCGCTGGCCGGCGAGTTGTTCGGGCATGTCGCCGAGGGCCGGATCGCCGTCCGCGTCAACCAGCGGTTCGCCCTCGACGACGCCGTGACGGCGCACCGCGCGCTGGAGTCCGGCCGTACCACCGGATCGTCCGTCCTCATCCCCTGATCCACGCCCCCGCCCGCACAGGAGAGTACTCATGACGCAGACCTCCACCCGCACCCGGATCGACGTCGAACGGCTGACCTGCACCCTCGGTGCCGAACTGCACGGCGTCCAGCTCAGCCGCGCCGTCCACGACGACACCCTGTTCGCCGAGATCAGGGAACTCCTGCTCCGCCACAAGGTGTTGTTCCTGCGCGACCAGGACATGACCCGCGCCGACCACGTCGCCTTCGCCTCCCGCCTCGGCCCGCTCGAGGACCACCCGGTCCTCGGCAGCGACCCCGACCACGCCGGTCTCGTCCGCATCTACAAGGATCTCGACAGCCCGCCCGAGCACTACGAGAACGCCCTGCACTGCGACGCGACCTGGCGCGAGTGTCCGCCCATGGGTGCCGTGCTGCGCTGCGTCGAGACCCCGGCCGTGGGCGGCGACACGATCTGGGTCGACATGGCCGAGGCCCACCGCAGGCTCCCCGAGCACATCCGTACGCAGATCGCGGATCTGCGCGCCCGGCACAGCATCGAGGCGAGCTTCGGCGCCGTCATGCCGACGCAGCAGCGTCACGAGCTCAAGGAGCGCTATCCGGACCCCGAGCACCCGGTGGTCCGCACCCACCCCGAGACCGGCGAGAAGATCCTCTTCGTCAACGCCTTCACCACCCACTTCGTCAACCATCACACGCCGCAGAACGTGCGGTTCGGCCAGGACCACGCTCCCGGCGCGAACCTCCTGCTCAACTATCTGATCAGCCAGGCGGCCGTCCCCGAGTACCAGGTCCGCTGGCGCTGGACGGACAACAGCGTCGCCATCTGGGACAACCGCTCCACCCAGCACTACGCGGTCCAGGACTACTGGCCGGCCGTCCGCAAGATGGAGCGCGCCGGGATCGCCGGTGACCGGCCCTGCTGAGGCCCCGTGGATGAGCCGCGGTTACGCATGGGTGGTCTTCGCCCTCAGTTTCGGACTGCTCCTGTCCGACTACATGTCACGGCAGGTCCTCAACGCCGTCTTTCCGCTCCTGAAGGCCGAATGGCTGCTCTCCGACGCCCAGTTGGGTTCCCTCAGCGGCATCGTCGCCCTGATGGTCGGCGTGCTGACCTTCCCGCTCTCGCTGCTCGCGGACCGCTGGGGCCGGGTCAGGAGCCTGGTCCTCGCGGCGGTGGTGTGGAGCCTGGCGACCCTGGGCTGCGCGATCTCCGCGAGCTACGGCCAGATGTTCTGGGCCCGCTTCATGGTCGGGGTGGGGGAGGCGGCGTACGGCAGTGTCGGCATCGCCGTGGTCCTGAGCGTGTTCCCCGCGACCCTGCGGGCCACCCTCTCCGGGGCGTTCATCGCGGGCGGCGCCTTCGGCTCCGTGCTCGGCGTGTCCATCGGCGGGGTCATCGCCCAACACCTCGGCTGGCGCTGGACGTTCGGCGTCATGGGGATCTTCGGACTCGTCCTCGCCGCGGTGTACGGCGTCGTGGTGAGCGAGCGGAAGCTGGCCGCCGCCGGTGCCGGACCCGGCGCCGCACCGGGCGCGGGAGGCTCGGTGCGGACGCTGCTCCCGCGGCTGTTCTCCTCTGTGTCCGTGCTCTGCGCCTATGCCGGCAGCGGGCTGCAGATGTTCCTCGCGATGGCGCTGCTGGCCTGGATGCCGAGTTACCTCGACCGCTACTACGGCCTGCCCACCGACAAGGCGGGGCTCGTCGCCGGGGTCTTCGCGCTCATCACCGGGATCGGCATGATCGGCGGCGGGCTGGTCAGTGACCGGCTCGGCCGCGGGAACCCCCACCTCAAGTGGTCCGTCGCCGCCTGCTGCAGCGCGGGCTCGCTGCTCCTGCTCGCGGGAGGCTTCCAACTCCCGCCCGGTGCCCCGCAATTGATCCTCGTCGGCCTCGGTACCCTGCTGTGCAACGCCACGGCGGGGCCCGCGGCCGCCATGGTGGTCAGCCTGACGCCCGCCGCCGTCGGTGCGACGGCCATGGCCACGCTCACCCTCGCCAACAGCCTGCTGGGCCTGGCCCCCGGCCCCGCGGTGACCGGCATGCTCGCCGACCGCATGGGCCTGCACGCCGCGCTCCGCGTGATCCCGCTAGTCGCCCTCGTCGCGGGCCTCGCCTTCGCCCTGGGCCGACGCCACTACGCCAAGGGCCTCGGCTCGCTCCCTGCCGTCGGGCCCGCGGCTTTATTCGCTGCGCGGCGCAGTGATTCCTTGTAGTCTTCTGCGTAACGCAGTGAATGCGTCATGCAGGAGACTGCGGAAGAACACAGAAGAGCGCAGATGAACGCAGAAGAACTACCCCTCTGGAGAACCATGCTCACCGTCGCCGTCACCGGAGCCACCGGCGCCCAGGGCGGAGCCACCGCCCGTGCCCTGCTGGCCGCCGGTCATCGGGTCCGCGCCCTCACCCGGCACCCCGACGCCGCGTCCGCCGACACCCTGCGGGGACTCGGGGCGGACATACGCCTCGCCGACTTCGACGACCGGGCCTCGCTCGACGCGGCCCTGACCGGCGCCGACGCGCTGTTCGCGGTCACCACCCCGTTCGGCACCGACACGGCCACCGAGACCCGGCAGGGCAAGGCCCTCGTCGACGCCGCGGTGACCGCCCGCCTCGGGCATGTCGTCCTGACCTCCGCCGCCCACGCCGACCGCGGCACCGGCATCCCGCACTACGAGAGCAAGCACGCGGTCGAGCGGTATCTGCGGGCGGCCGGTGTGCCCTGGACCGTCATCGCCCCGGCCGCGTTCATGGACAACTACGCCACCGGCTGGACCCTCGACGGACTGCGCGAGGACGCCTTCGCCTGGCCCATGCCCGCGGACACCCCCTTCGCTCTCATCTCCGCCGCCGACATCGGCGCCTTCGCGGCGGCGGCCTTCGGGCGCCGCGACGAGTTCGTCGGCCGCCGCCTCGACATCGCGTCCGACGTACGCACTCCGGCACAGATCGCGGACGCGCTCGCCGCCGCCACGGGCCGGCCGGTCGTTCACCGGGAGGTGCCGCTGCACTACGTCCGTACGCGCTCCGACGATCTGGCCGCCATGTTCGCGTACTTCACCACGGTCGGCCTCGACGTCGACGTGGCCGGGCTGCGGAGCGACCATCCCGAGATCGGCTGGCAGGGCTTCGGCGACTGGGCCGCCGCCCAGGACTGGGCCGGGCTCCTCTCTCCGGCGCCCGCGCGGCGGTGACCGGGGGCCGGGGAAGGATCGGCCCATGAACCACGCGGACGACGCCGGCGGCCTCGCCGCCGCCCAGCAGGACCACTGGCAGCACACCTACGCCGACCACCCCGGCATGTACGGCGCACAGCCCTCCGCCCCCGCACGGCACGCTGCCGGGACCTTCCGCGACGCCGGGGCGCACGACGTGCTCGAGCTGGGAGCGGGGCACGGCCGTGACGCGCTGTACTTCGCCCGCGAGGGCTTCACCGTGCGGGCCACCGACTTCAGCGCCACGGGCCTGGAGCAACTGCGGGCGGCGGCCCGGCGGCAGGGATCGGCCGATCGGCTGCGGACCGAACTCCACGACGTACGCGAACCGCTGCCCCTCGGCGACGGCTCGGTCGACGCGGTCTTCGCGCACATGCTGCTGTGCATGGCGCTGTCGACGGAGGAACTCCACGCGCTGGTCGCGGAGGTGCGTCGCGTACTGCGGCCCGGCGGCACCTTCGTCTACACCGTCCGGCACACCGGCGACGCGTTTCCCCAAGCTCTCGGCTCCGCTCGAGCAGGGGAGACCCCATCCGGCGCGGGCGTCGCCCACGGAGACGGCATCTTCGAGCACGGCGGCTTCGCGGTGCACTTCTTCGGCCGGGAACTGGTCGACGCACTCGCCGACGGCTGGACACTGCGCGAGGTGCACGCCTTCGAGGAGGGGGAGCTGCCGCGCCGCCTGTGGCGCGTGACGCAGACGCTCCCCCCGGCCGCCTAGCGGTCGGCCCCCGGCCCGTTCGCCCGCGCCCGCTCCCGCACGGTGCCGGGGGGCAGTCCGAGCCGGGACTCGGCGGTCTCGATCACCAGGTCCCCGAGGCTCAGGCCGTCCGGGAGCGGGTCGTCGCCGTCGCCGTCCGCATTGCTGTACGCGCCCATGCCGTCGACGGCGACGAGGATGTGCAGCGCCGCCCTGAGCGCGCCACCGGCCGCGTCGAGACCGCCCTCCTCGATCAGCTCGACCAGCGCGCCGCGCGTCACCGCCTCCTGCGCGCCGACCGCACGCCGCAGCGGTGTCTTGAACCGGCTGAGGTGACGGGCGTTCAGCCACAGCCGGCTGAGGTCGGTGTAGTCCCCGCCCGTGATCCGCACCAGGAAGAGCGCGAGCCGGTCGACCGGCTCCAGCCCCTGCTCCGCCTCCGGCAGCAGCGAGTCCCGCTCGGCCGTCGCCGCGTGCGTGAACGCCTCGGCGACCAGGTCGTCGGCCGCCGGGAAGTAGTGGCCGATCAGTGACGGCCGTACCCCCAGCTCGTCCGCGACACGGCGCAGCGTGATCAGTTCGAGCCCCTCCGCCAGCGCGACGCGGGCCGCCGTCCGCACGATCTCCGCGCGGCGCTCCTGCGGCGGCTTCCGGGTCTGCTTGGGCCGGTCCTTGCTTTCGGGTTGCCGAGGTCTTGACGCCATACCCCGAACCCTATTGGATTGGCGCCCAACAGTTAACTGGGCAACCACCCAATAAGGTGGTGCACCTTCGTCCGAGAGGTCACCGATGACCACGCAGCAGACAGAACGTGCAGGTCAACCAGAGGTCAGAGGCATCGACCTGGTCACCGACGCGGAGCGCTCCGGGCGCCCCCGACAGCTCTTCGCCGTCTGGGCGGCCCCGAACGTCAGCTATCTGAGCTTCGCCGTCGGCGCCTCGCTGGTCCTCATGGGACTCACCCTCGGCCAGGCGATCGGCGTGATCCTCGCCGGGAACCTCCTGTGGATCTGCACCGGCGTGGTCGCCGCGAGCGGCCCCGCCGCCGGGACGAGCGGCTCGGTGGTCTCCCGAGCGTTCTACGGCGTGGTCGGCAACAAGTTCGTCCTCATCGTCACCGGCTGGCTCATCGCCTCCGCCTACCTCGCCCTGAACTGGTCGGCCGCGTCGGTCGCCGGCATCGGCCTGGCCGGGCAGTGGGGGCTGCCGGACTCCTCGGCCCTGGACGGGCTGATCATCTGCCTGATCGCGGCCGTCACCCTCCTCGTCGCGATCTACGGCTACGCCACGATCGTCCGCCTCTACGCCGCGCTCAGCATCCTGCTCACCGCCGTCTTCGTCGTGGTCACCGGGTACGTGCTCGCCTCGGCGGACTGGACGCACACCCCCGCCGAGCCGCTGCACGGCGCCGCCCTGGCGGCCGCGCTCGGCACCGGCTTCACGATCATCGGGTCGACCGCGCTGTCGTACAGCAACAGCCCCGACCTGGCCCGCTATCTGCCGCGCGGCAGCTCGATCACCGCCATCGCGGGCTGGACGGCGTTCGGCGCCTATCTGCCCAGCGTCGTCTTCACGTCGGTCGGCGCGCTGGCCGCGACCAGCCTCGACATGAGCGACCCGCAGGCGGCCCTGGAGTCGATCCTGCCCGGCTGGTTCGTGCCGGTCTTCGTGATCGCCGTCGTCTTCAACACCGTCGCGAACAACGGGATGACCGCGTACAGCGCCAGCCTCTCCGTCCAGTCGGTGGGAGTACGGCTCGCCCGCATCCCCGCGGTCCTGGTGATCGGCGCCATCGGCACGGCGATGACGCTCTACGCGATCCTCGTCTTCGACTTCCTCACCAGCGTCAACACGATGCTCCAGCTGGTCGTCGTCATCACGGGCCCGGCCATGGCGGTGGCCGTCACGGACCTCGCCCTGCGCCGCAACCGGTACCACGGCGAGGAACTGCTCAAGCAGGAGCGCGGCGGCCCGTTCTGGTACCGCGGCGGCGTCCACTGGCCCGGCATCCTCGCGCTGTTCCTCGGCGGCCTCGCCTCGCTGATGTGCGCGAGCACCACCTTCTGGGTCGGCCCCCTCGCCACCGCGATGGGCGGCACGGACCTGGCCATCCCGTCCGGCATGGGCGTCGCCGCACTCGTGTACTGGGGCCTGGCCCGCATCCTGCGCACCATCGGCCACACCGACCCTGTCAGCCCTGTCAGCTCCGTCAATCCCCATGAGAAGGACACCACCCCGTGCACGCCGACGTCATAGTGACGGCCCACCACATCGAGACGCTGGAAGGCGAGACGCTGGAAGGCCAGACGACGGAAGGCGACGGCCGCGCCGCTGACGCCCTCGCCGTCAAGGACGGCCGGATCATCGCCGTCGGAACCGCCGACGAGATCGCCGCACTGCGCGGCGCCGACACCGTCGTCCACGCCTTCCCCGGCGCCACCGTCCTGCCCGGACTCGTCGACGTCCACGCCCACCCCGTGTGGGGCTCGATCGAGATCGGGCGGGGCGTGGACCTCTCCACGGCCGGCACGCTCGACGCGGTCCTCGACCACATCGGCGAGGCGGCCGAACAGTTGCCGGCCGACGCCTGGATCACCGGGTACGACCTCGACGTCAACGTCTTCGACGGCTCCGGGGCCCGCGACGGCGAACCGACCGGTTCCGTCCTCGCCGAACGCTTCCCAGGCCGCCCCGTCTCCCTGATGACGCGGGACGCCCACGCGCTCGTGATCAGCCCCCGGGCCGTGGAACTCGCGGGCCTGACCGGGCGCGAGACCTTCACCGACGCCTCGTCCGTCGTCACCGGTCCCGACGGCCGCCCGATCGGACACATCCTCGAACTCCAGGCCATGGACCTGGTCTTCGCCCACTATCCCGAAGTCCCGGTCGCCACCGCCGCGGACTACGTCCGCACCCAGCTCGACACCCTCGCCCGCCACGGCCTCACCGGCCTGCACGCCCTGGACTTCACCGAGCCCTCCCTCGACGTCTACCGGCACATCGAGGCCCATGGCGAGCTGCCCCTGCGCATCCGCTGCTCACCCCTCGTCCCCGCCGACTCGGCCCCCGAGGCCTGGCGGACGATCGCCGACCAGCAGTCCCTGCGCGGCCGCCGCTGGCACGTCGAGGGCGCCAAGTTCATGCTCGACGGCACCGCCGACAACGGAACCGCCTGGTTCGACCGCCCCGACTGCCACGGCGAGAACCGCGAACCCCTCTGGCGCGACCTCGGCGCCTACCGCGCCGCCGTCCGATACTTCACCGAGCGCGGCATCCCCACCGCCACCCACGCCATCGGCGACCAGGCCGTACGCCACGCCCTCGACGTCCTCGAGGAGGCGGGACCTGCGGGCCGCGCCCCGCACCGTATCGAGCACATCGAGTCCCTGCCGGACGACCTCCTGGACCGGTTCGCGCGGCTCGGCGTCGTGGCGAGCCTGCAGCCCGTGCACGGCACCCGGCACACCCGCGCCGACGGCACCGACAACTGGTCCCGCCGGATCGGCCCCGACCGCGCCGCACGCGGCTGGCGCACCCGAGACCTGCTCGACCACGGCGCGGTCGTCGCCCTCGGCTCGGACTGGCCGATCGGCCCCGGTGACCCGCGCACCGGCCTGGCCGACTGCCAGCTGCGCCGCCCGGTCGAGCGGCCCGACACCGAGCCCGTGCAGCCAGCCCAGGCCATCACCGCACGCGAGGCCTACACCGGCATGACCCGCGCCGCCGCCCAAGCGGCAGGCACGGAACACGAATCGGGCCGCATGGCCCCCGGCTGCCTCGCCGATCTGACCGTCTTCGCCACCAACCCGCTGGACCTCACGCCCGAGGACCAGGCACACAACCCCGTCCTCGCCACCTTCGTCGGCGGCGACATCCAGCACCACCACGCGAGGAACAACTGATGACGACCACCACCCCCGGCCCCGCCGAGCGCCTCCACATCGCTGTCTCCGCCGCCGACCCGTACGCACGCGGGGCGGCCCGCGGCGAGCGGCTGCGCGACGGGATCCCCGCCGCCCTGGACGTCTACGCCCGCCTCTTCGCCCTAGGCGGCATCACGATGCAGAGCGCGCGGGACGACGCCGAACGCGCCCTCGACGCCATCGGCGACTTCCGCCCCGCGGCCCGCGCCGAGATCGCGGGCATCGCGCACGGCGCCGGCGTCGAGGAGTGGCAGGCCGGCGTCCTCAACGCGCGCACCGAGATCCTGGCCCGCTCCGCCGCCGTCCCGCCGGGGGAGTGCACCACACTCGTACGCCGCACCCCCGAGGGCCGCACCTTCGGCACCCAGACCTGGGACTGGCACGTCGAACTGGCCGACCACTGGCACACGCTGGAAGCACGCGGGGGCCGCCACACGGTCACGGGCCTCACCGAACACGGCATCCTCGGCAAGATCGGCATCAACAGCGCTGGTCTCGCCCTGCACTTCAACATCCTCGGCCACGTCAGGGACGCCGTCGGCGGCGTCCCGATGCACGTCCTCGCCGCCGTCGTCCTGTCCGAGGCGGGCGGCGTCGCCGAGGCCGTCGACCTCGTGCGCTCCGCCCCGCTGGCCTCCTCCGGTTCCTTCGCCCTCTTCGACGCCGCGGGGGACGCGGTGCTGCTGGACATCAGCCCCGTCGGCGTACACGAGATCCCCTTGGACCACCGGGGCATGCTCCTGCGCACCAACCACTTCCTCACGCCGTCCCTGACCCGCGACGAGAAGTCCTGGCTCTACCAGCCCGACTCCTGCGACCGCCGCGACTTCGTGTCCGCACGGCTGGAGAAGATGGGTGAACTCCCCGCCGACTCCGACGCGTTGGCGTCCCTCCTGATCACGGGAGAAGGCGAACCCCCGGTCACCTGTCTCCCCGACCCCGCGAAGCCGCTGGGCCAGCGCTGGGCGAGCCTCGCCACGGTCACCCTGGACCCGGCCACGCGCACGGCCCGGATCCTCGACGGGACACCGGCGGATATCGGCACCAGGGGCTGGCGGGTCCTTACCGCCGGTCGCTGAGGCCGGGGATCAGCCAGGGTCCACGTCGCTGTGCACCAAGTCGTGGTCGGAGTACGGCGTGCGATGCACGCCGTGTTCCTTCGCCGCCATGTTCCGGAGGAAGACGTAGTCGAACTTGGTCTGCCAGTCGGTGGTCGTCTCGCACTCCCCGGTGGGAGAGGGTCGGCAGCCGGGGTCCGTGTCCGTGGCCAGGGCCCACATGGGGGACAGTTCGGCGGCTTCCGGAACGGCGTTGAAGTCGCCCAGCGCGATCGCCCGGTCGTGCCGGGCGACCTGCTCGGCGAGCACGCGGATCTGGGCCGCGCGGACCGGCGCCTGCTCCCGCTGGGCGAGGTGGGTGTTGAAGACCCGGACGGACCGGCCGGCCACCGTGGTCGTGACCGCCATGTAGCCGCGGTCCTCGGACCCGCCCTCCGGGTACTCCACGTTCACGTGGTCCTTCATCGGCGCGACGGAGAGAATGGCCTGGCCGAAGGCGCCCGGCCGCCACGGCCAGCCTCCGCAGCGGCCCCACTTGCGCAGGACCGACCCGTATTCGACGTGGTAGACGAGCCCGTGCAGGTTCTCCAGATAGTCCCGGATGCGCTCGACGTCCCGTACGCACGCCTCCTGCAGGCCGATGACCTGGGGCGCGTATCTGGCGATCTCCGCCGCCCTGCCGACGTTGTTCTCCTCGCAGGGGTTGCAGATGTTCCACGTCATGACCCGGTTCGGCACGATGTCCTTGACGGGCTCGGGGGGCGGCGAACCGGCGCCGGGCAGGCCGCTCGGCATGCTGGGGCCGATGAGCACTATGCAGGCCAGGGTCATGGCGCCGACGAGCGACCGCGTACTCCGTCCGAGCACCATCGCCTCCTCCTCAGTGGCTACACAGGGCATCTGACCACATCAGGCATGAGGCTATGGGACGGGGCTGTCGGCCATATGTCCGGCCGATGACGTGTGTCGCGTTTCAGTACGGCTCTGCGCCCAACGCCCGGCTGCCCGGGGCGCAGCACTCACTCAGCTCGTCGTATTCGGCGGCCGTCAGCTGCTTCCGGGCCGCGCCGCGGCGGCTGCCGTCGAGCAGGGCGGAGGCGTCGTCCAGCCACTGCGGGGACGGGGCGACGCCGATGAACGCGGCGAGGCGGGCGAGTTCCTCGTGCGGGTTGTCGATGAGGTCCTCGTACGCGAGTGTCATGCGCTGACCGGCGGGCAGGCCGTCGAGGAAACGTGTGCCCTGGACGACCAGTTCGGACCACAGGTCGGCGAACCTGCGCACGGGAAGGTCCCGGTCCCGCACGAGTGCCGCGTCGAATCTTTCGCTGAGCAGGGGCGCCAAGTCCGGTGGCAGGGCGCTCACCTGTTCCTCCGTCAGATCGGCGAAGCTGTCGACGCCCGTCCGCTCTCTGATCTCGCGCATCAGGGTGATCGTGCGGTACCCGGTGTGGCGGCTCATCGACAGGGCGCAGTCCGGCCCGTCCCGGAAGAGGTGCACGAACTTGGCGTACGGGAAGGCGGCGCGCAGCCCCGGCGCCCAGCCCGTCGAGTAGCCGGACCGTTCGACGACCGCGGTGCGGCCGAAGCGGGCACCGAGCAACTCGAAGAGCGCTTCGTGGTGTTCGGCGGCGGCACGGTCGGGCCAGTCGAGGACCGCGGCGCGGATCTCGTCGAGCAGTCCGTCGGGGTCGTCGGTGAGATGCGGAAGCACCATCAGGGAGAGCGCGGGGATGCCGGTGGTCTCCACCGCGTACCGCCCGGGGCGGCGGGTGTAGAGGAACTCCGGCATCTGGAGCCCGTTGCGGAGCATGGCCGCGAAGTACGGGGTCGGCCGGAACAGGGCCTCCCAGAACTCCGCCCCCGACAACTGGCCCTCGGGGAAGGCCACGTCACCGACCGAGGCCAGGTACTCGTTGAGGCTGAGGACGTCGGGATGTGTGTTGAGGATGCGGGACAGAGCGGTGGAGCCGCTGCGGCCGGTGCCGATCACGAAGGTCAGGTTGCGCGAGGTCACTTCGGCGGCCCCTCCTTTTCGAAGTAGGCGGCGCTCTCGGCGTCCGCCGGGTAGTACGACTCGATCGCCACCTCGTCCAGTGTGATGTCCATCGGCGTACCGAACGTGGTGATCGTCGAGAACAAGGCGAGTTCTTGTCCGTCGAGGCGGAGAATCATCGGGATCACGACATCGGACCCGGCTGAAAGGCTCGACGTGGCCTCGGCGTCGGGCTCCAGGAGTTCCGCGTAGAGCGCGGAGAGCTCCGCGTCGGGTGCGACGGCGAGCTGGCGTCTGATGCGGGAGCGGAACATCGACCGTACATCGGCCAGGTTGACGACCAGACGGGCGAATCCCCGCGGGTCCAGGCCGAGGCGCACCAGGTTGACCGGTGGCCGCAGCAGCTCCGGATCGGCGTACGCGAAGAACGGCTCGACCGCGCGGTTGGCCAGCACGATGTTCCACCGGCGGTCGAAGGCGATCGCCGGGTAGGGCTCATGGGCGCGGAGCACTCGCTCGACGGCGTCGCGGGCCGCCGTCAGCGCGCCGTCGGCGAGGGGGCGCTCGGCGTACCGGGGAGCGAATCCGGCCGCGAGCAGCAGCCGGTTGCGGTCGCGCAGGGGCACGTCGAGCTGGTCCGCGAGCCGCAGGACCATGGCGGCGCTGGGACGGGACTTGCCCGTCTCGACGAGGCTGACGTGCCGGGCCGAGACGTCGGCCGCGATCGCCAGATCGAGTTGGCTGAGCCGACGGCGGTGCCGCCACTGCCGCAGGAGCTGCCCGACCGTGTGCATGGTCGCCGAGCGTACTCAGCGCGGTGCGGCGCACGCCATGACATGGGATTTCATCGACAGCCGTCGCGACCACGGAAACACTGCGGCCATGACCACGGACGGCATGACGACAGACGGCACGACGGCAGACAACAAGAGCATGGTTCAGCGGGCGCTCGTGGGGCTGGTCGAGACGGGCGGCGTCGACGGCCTCGCACCCCTGCTGCGCGAGGACTTCGTCCACCACCGGCCCGACTCGACCGTCTCGACCAAGGCGGAGTGGCTCGCGGCCGTGGAGGCGGCTCTGACCCCGCTCGCCGGGATGCGGGTCGAGATCCACCATCTGCTGGCCGACGGCGATCACGTCGTCGTGCACTCGCGGCGGCGACTCCCCGACGGCGGGCCGGAGATCGCCGTCGTCGACATCTGGCGGATCGACGACGGGCTGATCGCCGAGGGATGGGAGCTCATCGAGCCGGTGGCCCGGGCGGCCGCCCACCTGGTGTGGTGGGAGCCGACCGGGCCCTGAGCCACCGTCAGGTCCGGCGCAGAACCGTGGCCTCCGCGCCCCAGCCGAGCGCGATCGTCCGCTCCACGTGCCGGCCCGAGCGCCGCGCGAGGTCCGCGATGGCGGCGGAGTCACGCAGCGGGCTGCCCGTCGCGGCGTACGCGCGCAGCGCCGCCTCGCCGGCGTGCGGGCTCAGTCCGTCGGGGCGGGAGGCCTCGACGAGGACCGCCGTGCCGGTCAGCGGGGCGAGCCCGGTGAGGAACCGTGTCGCCTCGTCGTCGGTGCGGTGGGCGAGGGCCTTCGCGGCGACGGCGACATCGGCGGGACCGGCCGTCCAGTCGACGCGTTCCGGCGCCGGGACGTGCCCGCGCAGCACCCGGGCCGGAGTCTCGTCTTCCGCGACCCGGAGCCGCGGCCGCCGTCCGGCGTCGTCGAGGGCGGCGACGACCGACGCGCTGCCCGGCCCTGCCAGGAGGCACGTCTCGACGTCCGCGGGCGGTGCGTGTCACGGTCGTACGCACTCCTCGATGATCGAGGTCACCTGCCTCGCTGCGGGGGAGTGGCCGTGGGCCCGGCGGCCCAGGACGAGGTCCACGGTCTCCGGCTCGGCGAGGGGTACGTACGTGACACCGTCGAGCCGCAGGCTCTGCACCGACTCCGGTACGAGGGCGACGCCGTGCCCGGCCGCCACGAGCACGACGAGGGTGGCGGTCTCGCCGACCTCGACGAGGGACGCGGGCCGGAAGCCCGACCGGCGGCAGGCCGACAGGACGTGGTCGTACATCACGGAGCGTGACTGTGCCGGGTGGACGACGAAGGCCTCGCCCGCGAGGGACGCGAGCGGGATCCGCGGGGCGGCGGCCATCGGGTGGTGGGCCGGGAGCACGGCCACCAGGGGCTCGGTGCGCAGGGGTGTGCTGCTCACCCCCTCGGTCTCGGGTCCGGAACGCAGGACCGCGAGGTCGAAGGTGCCGTCGAGCAGTCCGTCCACGAGCTGCGGGGTGAGCAGCTCGCCGCGCAGGTCCAGGGTGATGTGCGGGAGCCGCGCGCGTACGGTGCGGGCGACGTGCGGCAGGACGTCGTAGGTGGCGGTGCCGATGAAGCCCACGGAGACCCGCCCCGCGTGGCCGTCGGCGAGCTCGGCCATGTGCGCCCGCGCGCGTTCGGACTCGGCCAGCAGCGAGCGGGCGTATCCGGTCAACTGCCGTCCTGCCTCGGTGAGTTCGACGCGCCGGGTGGAGCGGTGGAAGAGGGCGACCCCCAGCTCCTGCTCCAGCTGCTTGATCTGCTGGGACAGGGCGGGCTGGGCGATGTGCAGCCGGGTCGCCGCCCGCCCGAAGTGGCACTCTTCCGCGAGCGCGAGGAAGTACCGGACCTGACGAAGCTCCATGGCTCCGAGTTTATAAGTCAGTCTTATCAATGGAGAAGAACTGAGTCTTGGACGTGATGAACCCCTCGCTCCTACGGTGACGGCGTGACCGAAAGCTACGTGTACGCAGCAGCAAGGACGCCCTTCGGCCGGTTCTCCGGAGCCCTCGCCGGTGTCCGGCCGGACGATCTCGCGGCGCTGGCCGTGCGGGGCGTCCTGGACAAGGCGCCCGCGCTCGATCCGGGCGCCATCGGGGATGTCGTGTGGGGCAACGCGAACGGCGCCGGCGAGGACAACCGCAACGTCGGCCGCATGGCCGTGCTCCTCGCCGGGCTGCCCACCTCGGTGCCCGCCACGACAGTGAACCGGCTGTGCGGGTCCTCCCTCGACGCGGCGATGATCGGCTCGCGGGCCGTCGAGTCCGGCGACGCGGACATCGTGCTGACCGGCGGCGTGGAGTCGATGAGCCGGGCCCCCTGGGTGCTGCCCAAGCCCGATCGGGCCTATCCCGCACAGGACATGACCGCCGTCTCCACCACGCTGGGGTGGCGGCTCGTCAACGAGCGGATGCCGCGCGAGTGGACGGTCTCGCTGGGCGAGGCCAACGAGCGGCTCGCCGAGCGGTTCGCCGTGCCGAGGGAGCGGCAGGACGAGTTCGCCGTCCGGTCCCACACCCTGGCGGACGCGGCCTGGAGTGCGGGCTTCTACGACGGCCTGGTGCTGCCGGTCACGGTGGACGGCAAGGGGAACACCCTCACGCGGGACGAGGGCATCAGGCCGGGGTCCACGGTCGGCAAGCTCGCCGGGCTCAAGCCGTCGTTCCGCCCCGACGGCACGATCACGGCGGGCAACGCCTCGCCGCTGAGCGACGGGGCGTCGGCCGTGCTCCTGGGCTCGGCGGCCGCGGCGGCACGCATCGGTACCGACCCGCTGGCCCGGGTCGCGGGGCGCGGGGTCTTCGCGCTGGACCCGCACATGTTCGGCTTCGCGCCCGTGGAGGCGGCGAACCGGGCGCTGAAGAGCGCGGGCATCGGCTGGCGGGACGTGTCCGCCGTCGAACTGAACGAGGCCTTCGCCGTGCAGGCGCTCGCCTGTGTGGACGCGTGGCAGGTCGACCCGGCGATCGTCAACGCCAAGGGCGGCGCGATCGCGCTCGGCCATCCGCTCGGCGCATCCGGCGGCAGGCTCCTGGGGACGCTGGCCCACCGGCTGCGCGAGTCCGGCGGGCGCTGGGGTCTCGCCGCGATCTGCATCGGGGTCGGCCAGGCGCTGGCCGTGGTCCTGGAGAACGTGAAGGGTGGCGGTCCGCTTTCGGACAACTGACCTGAACCGGCGGGTAGTTGGACCCTGATGTCCGGAGGGAGCAAGCACCCTCCGGACATCGGCGTGTCATTGATCGCCCCGCTTGTGACCAGCTGTTGTCACAGGTCACGCGGGGTGGTGTGGCGCCGAGGTGCCCCCGGATGGTCACCGGCTCTGGCGGCAATCTTCAAATCTTGAGCACGAATTCCACACATCCCTCTCTCCAGGGGCGCGCCCATGCTCTAGATTGACCCTGCTTCAAATGGTGTGACACGAAGCGACAAATGATGATCTATCGAACCTCGGATGCGGGGAGCATCCGAGGCTTCGGCGAGCGCTGAAACGGCCGGCGACGGCCATGTGCGGGAGGTGGGGACCTCCCGGGGGAAGAACAGTGCGGCGCGGGAGGCGGGGGAGCCTCCCGGGGGAGAAGCAGTGTTGGGCGCGTACCACTGGTGACCTGGGGGGTCCTGTGCAGCAGGGGGAATTAGTCGACCCGTTTTCGTCGGCGCGCGGGCGTCTGGGGAACGGGACGATCGGCCGGCCCGCGATCGACTGGGAACAGCGCTATCGCCGTACGGTGATCACCGGCGACACGGTGGCCACCGCGATGGTAGTGGCGTCGATCGGCATCTTTTTCGGGGCCAGGGACGCGGCCAACTGGCATGAGAAGTGGGGAATCCTGGCCTTCGGCACCGAACTCCTGGTGCTCGGAGCCCTCGCGGTGAACCGGTCGTGGGCCCCGGCCGTACTCGGCCAGGGCGCCGAGGAGTTCCGGCGGCTCGGACGCTCGCTGTTCACCGCGGTCGTCGTGCTCTCGCTCGGCGGGATCGCCCTCACCTCGCGCAACATCAAGCTCTGGATCTTCGTCGCGATCCCCGCGATCGCGCTGCTCACCATGACCGAGCGGTATCTGTTCCGCCTCTGGCTGCACAGGCAGCGCAAGGAGGGGCGGTGCTTGAGACCGGTGCTCGCCGCCGGGAGCCCGGCCACCGTGCGCGATCTGATCACCCGGGCCCGGAAGTTCCCGCACCTCGGCTGGCGGGTGGACGGGGTGTGCATGGCGGACGGCCTCGAACTCGACGGTGACCAGCTGGACGGGGTGCCCGTCGTGGGACGCCTCGCGGAGGTGGCCACGCACGTACGCCGCGACGGCTACCGCGTCGTCGCGGTGACACCCGACCCGCACTGGTCACCGGACCGGCTGCAGCGCCTCGCCTGGAACCTCGAGGGCAGCGACGCCGAGATGGTCGTGGCCCCCGTCCTGATGGAAGTGGCGGGACCGCGGCTGCACGTCGACGCGGTGCTCGGGATTCCGCTGCTCCGGGTCAGCATGCCGACGTTCACCGGGGGCCGCCGGGCGGTCAAGGGAGTCGTGGACCGGATGGGGGCGGCGATCCTGCTGATCCTGTTCGCGCCGCTGATGGTGCTCGTCGGGCTGCTCGTCCTCGCGGACAGCCGGGGCGGCGCGTTCTACCGCCAGCGCAGGGTCGGCAAGGACGGCCGCGAGTTCACCATCTACAAGTTCCGCACGATGGTCGCCGGGGCCGAGCGCGCACGCGCCCAGCTGGCCCATCGCAACGAAGGCGCGGGGCTGCTGTTCAAGCTCCGCAGGGATCCCCGGGTGACCCGATTGGGGGCGGTGCTCCGCCGGTACTCGATCGACGAACTCCCGCAGCTCTTCAACGTGTTGGCCGGGTCCATGTCGCTCGTCGGCCCGCGGCCTCCGCTGCCGGAGGAGTCCGCGGCGTACGGACCGGACATCCGACGGCGGCTCCTGGTCAAGCCCGGGCTCACCGGCCTGTGGCAGATCAGTGGACGCAGCGACCTGTCGTGGGAGGAGGCGGTCCGCCTCGACCTGCGGTACGTCGAGGACTGGTCGCTCGCCCTGGACACGGTGATCTTGTGGAAGACGCTGCGCGCGGTGCTCCAGGGCCAGGGGGCCTACTGATGGGTGGGGGTCTTCGGTTCAACAGTCCGACCGGCGTACGGAAGGCAGGCCGGAAGGGCATGCCTGGGGGGAGGAACGGATCATGAGGGTAAGCGTCTTGGGGCTCGGCTACGTGGGCTGTGTGTCGGCCGCGTGCCTGGCGAGCCTGGGGCACGAGGTCATCGGCGTGGACGTGAACCAGGTGAAGGTCGACCTGGTCAACGACGGCAAGGCGCCGGTGGTCGAGGAGCGGATCGGCGACCTGGTCGCCGAGGCCGTGCGAACCGGCGCGTTACGCGCCACCGGCGACGTCCGCGAGGCGATCCTGGGCAGCGACGTGTCCCTGGTCTGCGTGGGGACGCCGTCGGAGCCCAACGGCAGCCTGTGCACCACCTACTTGGAGCGGGTCACCGAACAGATCGGCGCCGCGCTCGCCGAGCGGAACGGGCGGCACACCGTCGTCTTCCGCAGCACCATGCTGCCGGGCACCTGTCTGAACCTGCTCGTCCCGATCCTGGAGAAGTACGTCGGCGGCACAGCCGGCGTGGACTTCGGGGTCGCGGTCAACCCGGAGTTCCTGCGCGAGGGCACAAGCGTGCGGGACTTCTTCGACCCGCCCAAGACCGTCGTCGGCGAGCTCGACCCGGCCAGCGGCGACGCGGTGATGAAGCTGTACGACGGACTGCCCGGCGAGGTGTTCCGGGTGCCCGTCCCCACGGCCGAGGCGATCAAGTACGCGGACAACGCGTTCCACGGCCTCAAGATCGGCTTCGCGAACGAGCTGGGCGCGGTGTGCCAGGCGCTCGGCGTCGACTCGCACCAGGTGATCGACGTGTTCCTGGCCGACCGCAAGCTGAACATCAGCCCCGCCTATCTGCGGCCGGGCTTCGCCTTCGGCGGCTCCTGCCTGCCCAAGGACCTGCGCAGCCTGATCCACGCGGCGCAGCGCGCCGACGTGTCGGTACCGATCCTGTCCCATGTGCTGCCCTCCAACTCCGCACATCTGCAGCGCGCGGTGGAGCTGGTCGAGCGCACCGGGAAGCGCCGGGCGGGCCTGCTCGGGCTCTCCTTCAAGCCCGGCACCGACGACCTCCGCGAGAGCCCGCTCGTCGAGCTGGCGGAGAGACTCTTCGGCAAGGGCTACGACCTGAAGATCTACGACGCCAATGTGAACGTCTCCCGGCTGCTCGGCGCCAACCGCGAGTACATCGAGACCCGCCTCCCGCACCTCGCCCAGCTGCTCGCCGACTCCGTCGAGGAAGTGCTCGACCATGCCGAGGTGTGCCTGGTCGGGACCAGGGACCCGGCGGTCGTCGCGGCGCTGCCGCATGGCGCGGGCCCGGTGATCGTCGATCTAGTCCACCTTCCCGACGCCGAGACGCGCCGGACCGAACCGGGGTACATGGGCCTTGCTTGGTAACGCAAAGAGCGGCGCCGGGTCGAACCGGCGCGCATTGATCATGGTGGAGAACCTGTCGGTGCCGTTCGACCGGCGGGTGTGGCAGGAATGCACGACCCTGCGCGACGCGGGCTGGACGGTGCACGTCATCTGTCCGCGCGGGGAGAAGCGGGACACGGAGCCGGAGGCGGAGATCGACGGGGTGCGGATCCACCGCTACCCGTTGCGCGCGGCCACCGGAGGGCCCGCCGGCTATCTGCGGGAGTACGGTTCGGCGCTCTGGCACACGGCACGGCTCGCCCGCAAGGTCGGCCCGGTCGACGTGGTCCACGCCTGCAATCCGCCCGACCTGTTGTTCCTGCCCGCGCTGTGGCTCAAGCGGCGCGGCGCACGGTTCGTCTTCGACCAGCACGATCTGGTCCCCGAGCTGTACCTCTCCCGGTTCGACCGCGGCGAGGACCTGCTCTACCGCGGCGTGTGCGCCCTGGAACGGCTCACCTACCGTGCCGCCGACATCGTGCTCGCCACGAACGAGAGCTACCGCGACGTGGCGGTGAGCCGTGGCGGGCAGCGCCCCGAGGACGTGTTCGTGGTGCGCAGCGCACCCCAGACCGAACGCTTCCAACCGGTGCCGCCCGAACCGGAGTTGAAGAACGGAAAGCCCCATCTGCTCTGCTACCTAGGCGTCATGGGCCCCCAGGACGGCGTTGACTACGCCCTGCGGGCGCTCGCGAAGCTGCGCGACGAGCTCGGACGTACCGACTGGCACGCGGTGTTCGTCGGCTCCGGCGACGCCTTCGACGCGATGGTCGAACTGTCCCGGCGGCTCGGGCTCGACGAGCAGGTGCGGTTCACCGGACGCATCCCGGACGCCGACCTGGTGCGGTACCTGTCCACCGCGGACGTGTGCCTCTCGCCCGACCCGCGCAATCCGCTCAACGACGTGTCGACCATGAACAAGGTCCTGGAGTACATGGCGATGGGCCGGCCCATCGTCTCGTTCGACCTGAAGGAGGCGCGGGTCTCCGCCGGTGACGCCGCCGTCTACGCGCCCGCCAACGACGAGGCCGGATTCGCCAAGCTCGTCGCCCTGCTCCTCGACGACCCGGAGAAGCGGGCCCGGATGGGCGAGACCGGCCGGGATCGGATCGGCGGGCAGCTCTCCTGGCGCAACTCGCAGGCGTCGCTGCTCGCCGCCTACGAGGCCGCCTGCGACGACCGCACCCGGATCACGCCGGGCAGGCCGGTCCGGGCGCGTAGGGGGCGGCGGCGTTGAACGACGACACGATACGACTGGCCACGATCGGGCGGATCTTCCGCCGGCGGTGGCGGCTGCTCGCCGCGCTCGCCCTGGTGGGCGCGCTCGTCGGGTACGGCGTCTCGATGGTGTTCCCGCCGCGGTACACGACGTCGGCGTCGGTGCTGCTGCCGGGCCAGTGGGAGGAACGCGAGCTGCTGACCCAGGTGGACATCGCGACGAGTTCGTCGGTGGTCGACCGGGCGGCCGACGCGCTCGGCTGGTCCGGCGTCGGCGGCGGTGAGCTGCGCGACCAGGTGAGCGCCAAGGCCGCCGACGGGAACATCATCAAGATCTCCGGTACGGCCGAAACCCCGGAGCGCGCGCAACGCCTCACCGACCAGGTGGCCAAGGAGTTCGTCGCCTTCGCCGCGCGGATCGCGGGCGGCGGCACCGACCCGGCGAAGGCCAAGGGGCCCGAGGCGCTGCGCAAGAAGGTGGAGGAGACCGACCGCCGCATCACCGAACTGGCCGAGGCGGCCGATCCGGGGCGGTCCGTGGAGAGCGTGCAGGCCCGCACCGAACTGGAGAAGCTGCGCACCTCGCTGCACGAAGCCATGAAGAAGCTGGAGGAGGCCGACCCGGCGTCGGACAAGGCCGGACTGGTCGTCATGGGCCCTGCCGCCCGCCCGACGGGCGAGTCGCCGCCGACGCGGACCCAGCTCGTCGGCGGCGGAGCCCTGCTGTTCTTCCTGTCCGCGGTGGTCGGCCATCTCACCGCCGCGCGGGGCAACCGCCGGCTGCGCTCCGAGCCGGAGATCGCCGCGGCGCTCGGCTCGAAGCTCATCGGCACCGTCGACGTACCCGGCCAACCGCCCGCGCACCGGCCCGAGGGCAGCGCCTCGCGCACCCGGATCCGCCGGCTGCTCGGTGCCGACACCCAGTGGGACGTACCGACCCCGCAGCGGTCCGTCGACGAGGCCGGCCGGCGGATCCGCTACCGGCGGGTGTGCGCCCGCCTCCGGGAGCAAGTACCCGCCCCCCGGCGGCTGTTGGTCGTCGTACCGCACGGCGACGAGATCGCCCGCCGGGCCGCGGCGCAGCTGGTCGCCGAGGCCAGGAGCGAGCTGCTGCCGCGGGTCGTGGAGGTGTCGGCGGACCGGCCGATGGTGCCGGACCGCGACACCGAGTCCGGCGCGCTCGTCGTGCTCGGCGCGGGCAACTGGACCGCGGAGGAGCTGACCGGCATCGCCGGGGCCTGCGCGGACGCCAGGCATGAGCTCGTGGGCGTCGTCGTCGCGGGCACGGTCCGGGACCGCCCGGGCGCGAAGGGTTCCGCAGGCCATTCTCCGGACGAGGCCACCCCGGCGCTCGCGGCGCGCGGCCACGCGACGGGAGGTCCGGCGTGACGACGAGCACGACCACACAGACGCCGGCGGCCGCTCCGCTGTTCGATCTGCAGGCACTGGTGGTGGCGGTGCGCAGGCGCCGCCGCCTCTGGTGCGCGATGGCACTGCTCGGCCTGCTGGCCGGTGCGGCGCTGGCCGTCCTGAAGCCGCCCCCGCCGAGCGCGGTGACCAAGGTGCTCGTCGCACACGCGGAGGACCAGCCGAACGACACCGGAACGCTGATCCGCACCGACGTCGAGGTCCTCGGCACCACGAGGATCGCCGAGAAGGCCCTGAAGTCCCTCAACTCCTCGGAGAACCCCGAGGACTTCATGGCGGACTACCGGGGCACCGGCCTGACCAACAACCTGCTGCAGATCGAAGTGACGGGGGAGAGCGACGCGGACGCGGTCGCGCGGGCCAAGGCCTTGGCCGACGCGTTCGTCGCGGACCATGTGCGGCGGATGCGGGCGACCGCCGAGGCCGAGGCTCAGGCGCTGCTCGACCAGCGCGAGCGGATGCGGGACGAACTCGCCGAGGTCAACGAGGAGATCGGCGGCCGATCGCCGGAGGGCGACTCGGAGGAGTCGGCGAGCATCGAGACGCTCTTCGCCCGCAGGGCCGAACTCACCTCGCGGATCGCCGACTTCGCCCAGCGCGCCGAGGAGGCCCGCGTCGGCACGCCCAAAGTGATCTCCGGCACGGAGATCGTGGACGCGCCGCGCGCGGTGCGGCACTCGCTGCCCAAGTCGGCCGCCACCAACGCCGGGATCGGGCTCGCCCTCGGACTCGTCATAGGGCTCGCGCTGGCCGCGGTCCGTGCCGTGGTGGCGGACCGCCCCGTGCTGCGCCGGGACATCGCCGCGAACCTGGGCGCCTCGGTCATCGCGGAACTGCCCCACCGGTCGGGCAGGTTGTGGCAGCGCCGACGGACACGCGTGACGCGCGAACGGCTCACCGCGATCCTGGCCCGCGCCGCACGCGGCTCCACGGAACCGCTGTCGCTTCTCGAACTGGGCTGTGCGCGCGGCACCAGCACGATCGCCGTGGACCTCGCCGGGGTACTCGCGGCGGACGGGCCGGTGGTGATCGTCGACGGTCTGCCGGGCCCGCAGCTCGCGGGCCGCCGCCAGCGGCCGGGAGATCCCGCCGTGGTCAGCGGCGAGCGCGCCGCCGCCGTGTCCCGGCAGGACCGCAGGCTCGGCGTCGGCTCGGTCGCGCCCGGCACCGCGTGGACCGACCTCCAGTACCTCGGCACCCAGACCGTGCTCGTCGTACGGGCCGGGCACGGCAGCGCCGCCTGGCTGCACACCGTGGCACGCCAGCTCGCGGACCAGCGCATTGCGGTGGTCGGCGTGGTGCTGATCGACCCCGATCCGCGTGACCGGACCGACGGCACGCTGTGGGACGGGGCGCATGAGCCGCGCGGCCACGGCGAGCGGCAGGCCCGGCAGAACGGGAAGGGCCCGCGGCCGACCGAGCGGCAGCCGATGTGGGCCGCACGAGGTGCGGACAACGACCAGGAAGGGCGGTAGGCCATGTGTGGCATCGCGGGCACTTACCGCTGGCCGGACGGGAAGGCGGTGACCGACCGGCTCACCGAAACCCTCGCCCACCGCGGCCCGGACGGGGCGGGCCGGTACGGGCATCCCGTCGGCGACGGCGAGGTGCAGCTGGGGCACCGCCGCCTGGCGATCATCGACCTGTCCGAGACCGGCGCCCAGCCGATGGTCAAGGACGGCCTCGCCCTGACGTACAACGGCGAGCTGTACAACGCGCCCGAGCTCCGCGCCGAGCTGGCCTCCGCCGGCGTGCGCTTCCGCGGCACCTCCGACACGGAGGTGGTGCTTGAGGCGTGGCGGCGCTGGGGCACGGACTGCCTGCCGAGGTTACGGGGCATGTTCGCGTTCGGGATCTTCGACGAGCGGACCGGCGAACTCGTCTTGGTACGCGACCAGTTGGGCATCAAGCCGCTCTTTCTGCTGCGGCGCGGCGAGGGCCTGGCCTTCGCCTCCGAGCTCAAGGCGCTCGCCACCGCGACCGGCGGCACGCTGGAGGTGGACCACGCGGCCCTTGTGGCCTCGCTGCTCTACTACTGGGTGCCGGACTCGCGGTGCGCGTTCCGCGAGGCGGAGAAGCTGCCGCCGGGGAGCTGGCTGCGCTGCCGCCCCGACGGCCGGGTGGAGCGCGGCCGGTTCTGGAGGCTGAAGGACGTCGCGGCCGAGGGCCAGGAGCGGGCCCGCAACGGAGAGCGGCCGGACCTCGCCGCCATCGTGGAGGAGTCGACCCGGCGGCATCTGCTCTCCGACGTACCCGTGGCGACCTTCCTCTCCGGCGGGCTCGACTCCAGCTATCTGACCGCGCTCGCGGCCCGCCACCAGCCCGGCATCTCCGCCTACACGATCGGATTCCGCGCCGAGGACGCCAAGTTCGAGGCGATGCCCGACGACCTGCGCTACGCCCGGCAGGTGGCCGAGCGGTTCGGCGTCGATCTGCACGAGATCGAGATCGCCCCGAACGTGCTCGACCTGCTGCCGCACATGACGTACCACCTGGACGAGCCGATCGGCGACCCCGCCGCGATCAACACCTTCCTGATCTGCGAGGCCGCACGCGAGGCCGGGGTCAAGGTGATGCTCTCGGGGATGGGCGCCGACGAATTGTTCGCCGGGTACCGCAAGCACCTGGCCAACCTGATCGCCCTGCGCTACCAGCGCGTCCCGCGGCCCCTGCGGCGCGGGGTGTCCGCGGCCGTGGACCGGCTGCCGGTCGCGTCGGCCCGCCGGGGCTACCGGTCGGTGCGCTTCGCGAAACGGTTCCTCTCCTTCGCGGAGCTGCCGGAGGAGACCGCGTTCCGGCGCAGCTACACCATGTACGACCAGGAGGAACTGCTCGCCCTGATCGACCCGGACCTGGCCGGGACCGTCGACGACGTACTGACCGAACACGCGGACACGTACGAGGACAACGACCTCGACGACTTCGTCAACCGCATGTGCCTGGGCGATGCCCGGATGTTCCTGCCGGGGCTGAACCTCACGTACACGGACCGCTCCAGCATGGCCGCGTCGACCGAGGTGCGGGTGCCGTACGTGGACGTCGAGGTGGTGAAGGCGGCCTTCGCCTTCCCCGGCGATCGCAAGATCGCCGGGCGGCAGGGCAAGGCCGTCCTCAAGGAGGCGGCCACCTCGGTACTGCCCCGGGAGATCGTCTACCGGCCCAAGGGACTGTTCAGCGCCCCGCTGCGGGCCTGGATGAGCCGGGATCTCGCGCCGCTGGTGCGCGAGGTGATCAACGACGGCGAACTCGTCCGCTCCGGGTTCCTGCGCCGCGACGCGCTGCGCCGGCTCGTCGCCGAGGACGCCGCCGGGCAGCGGGACTTCTCCAAGCATCTGTGGCATGTGCTGACCCTCGAGTACTGGTATCGCGGCGCGACCTCCGGCTCCGGCCGGAGCGCTCGCACATCGGCTTAGGAACAACAGGAGTTCGGGTGAAACAAGTTGTGCAGAACTACAAGAGCGGCGAGCTGGCGGTGCTCGACGTGCCGGAGCCGGCGTGCAAGCCGGGAGGCGTGCTGGTCCGCAGCGCCTACTCGCTGATTTCCACCGGTACCGAGCTCATGAAGGTGTCCGAGGCCGGCATGTCGATGGTGGGCAAGGCCCGCTCCCGCCCCGACCAGGTGGCCAAGGTCATGCAGAGCGTCGCCACCAACGGGGTGCCCGCCACCTACCGCAAGGTGATGGGCAAGCTGGACTCCTATACGCCGCTGGGCTATTCGCTGTGCGGCGTCGTCGAACAGGTCGGCGCCGGCATCGACGACGTGAAGGTCGGCGACCTCGTGGCCTGCGCGGGCAACGAGCACGCGCTGCACGCCGAGCTGAACTGGGTGCCGAAGAACCTCTACACCCCCGTGCCGGACGGCCTCGCACCGAGGCACGCCGCCTTCGGCACCGTCGGGTCGATCGCGCTCCAGGGCGTGCGCCGCGGCGAGCCGCAGCTCGGCGACGTGGCGCTGGTCATCGGCCTCGGGCTGATCGGCCAGTTGGTGGTGCAGCTCCTCACCGCGTCGGGAGTCCGTGTCGTGGGGATGGACCCGGACCCGGTGCGCTGTGAACTCGCCGAGCGGCTCGGCGCCGCGGCCTGCGGCGACCCCGTGTCCGCCGCCGTGGAGGCGGCCGTCGAGGAGCTCACCGACGGCCACGGCGTCGACCAGGTGTACCTGGCCGCGGGCGGCGGCAGCAATCAGCCGGTCGAACTGGCGGCCCAGCTCTGCCGGGACCGCGGCCGGGTCGTCGACATCGGCAAATGCCGACTCGACCTGCCGTGGAACGCGTACTACGAGAAGGAACTCGACGTCCGCTTCTCCCGCTCGTACGGGCCGGGACGGTACGACCCAGAGTACGAGATCGAGGGCCGGGACTATCCGATCGGCTACGTGCGCTGGACCGAGCGCCGCAACCTCGCGTGCTTCCTCGACCTGGTCGCCCGCGGCCGCGTCGACGTGGAGCCCCTGGTCTCCCGCGTCGCCGACTTCGACGACGCCGTCGAGACGTACCAGAGCCTGAAGGACGGCGAACTCAAGGCCGTGGCCGTGCTGTTCCGCTACCCCGAACACGCGGGGAATCCTGGGGACTTGGTCGTGTCCGTGCCCGAGGTGAGCCTGCGGCGGTGCCCGGTGGCCGGGGCAGTCAAGTCGCCGGTGCGCCTGGCGTTCGTCGGCGCGGGCAACTACGCGACGTCGATGCTGCTTCCGCACCTGACCCAGCGCGAGGGCGTCGAGCTGTCCACGGTCGTCACCACGACGGCGCTGTCCGCGGCCAACGCCAAGCGGAAGTTCGGCTTCGCCGCTGCGACCACCGATCTCGACGCCGTGCTCGGCGACAAGTCCGTCGACGCGGTGTTCGTGGTCACCCGGCACAGCTCGCATGCCGAACTGACCCGCAGAGCGCTGCTCGCCGGCAAGGCCGTGTTCGTGGAGAAGCCCCTCGCCCTCACCGAGGACGAGCTGGCCTCCGTACTCGCGGCGGTCGAGGAGTCCGGCAACGACCGGCTGCAGATCGGCTTCAACCGCCGGTTCTCGCCGCTGCTGCGGGAGGCCCGGCAGCGGTTCGGCGCCCTGACCGGCCCGGCCAGCCTGCGCTACCTGGTCAACGCGGGCCGGCTGCAGCACGGCAGCTGGTACCTCCGGCAGAGCACCGAGGGCACGCGGTTCGCCGGCGAGGGCGGGCACTTCATCGACACGGCGAGCTGGCTGCTCGGCTCCGACCCGGTCTCGGCGTACGCGGTCGCCACCCCCGGCAGCGAAGACCTCCAGGTGGTGCTCCGCTACCCGGACGGGTCCACGGCCACCATCAGTTACGTCACCACGGGCGCCCCCGGCTTCCCCAAGGAGACCCTGGATCTCGTCGCGGACGGCAAGGTGCTGCGGCTCGACGACTTCGTCCGTGCCTCCGTGTACGACGGCCGCCGCAAGCGGTGGGTCAGTTCCCGGCTGCCCAAGGCCCGCGACAAGGGCCAGGAGGCCGAGCTGGCCGCGTTCGTCAGGGCCGTGCGGACCGGCGGGCCGATGCCGGTGCCGCTGGAGTCGCTCGTCGCCACCACGGCGGCCACCCTCGCCGTGCGGACCGGTGTGGCCGGCGGCGTGCCCGTGACGCTGGCGAGGCCCGAATGACCATGACTCCCGGCTGGTACGTGCGCCGGCTGTCCCGGATGGGGCCGCGCGAGGTCGGCGGCCGGGTGGGCGACGCCGTGCGCAGACGGCGCTGGCGGGCGGCGCGGCCGCACTGCCCGAGCGTCACCGGAGCCCGGTTCACCGCGGTGCTGCCCGCCGGGACGCTCGCCGCGGTGCCGCCGGACGCCGCGAAGCGGCTCATCGCCGAGGCCGACCGGCTGCTGGCCGGGCACGTCGAGTACTTCGGCGTCGACCGCGACGACCTGGCCGACCCGGACTGGTGGTACGACCCGAAGACCGGGCGCAGGGCCCCGTGGGGCCACGCCTTCGACGTGCCGTACCGCAACGAGGAGGCGGTCGGGGACATCAAGCAGATCTGGGAGCTGTCCCGGCACCAGTACCTCACCGTGCTCGCCGCCGCCTACGCGATCACCGGGAACGAGCGGTACGCCGAGCGCGTGGCCGATCATCTGCGGCTGTGGTGGGCGGCCAACCCGCCGCTGCGCGGCGTGCACTGGATCAGCGGCATCGAGCTGGGCATCCGGCTGCTCTCCTGGGTATGGGTCCGCCGTCTGCTCGACGGCTGGCCGGGTGCCGCCGCCCTCTTCGAGGACAACCCGGTGGCGCTGAACCAGATCTGGCACCACCAGCGCTGGCTCGCCGCCTTCCCCAGCCGGGGCACCTCGGCGAACAACCACGTCATCGCGGAGGCCGCCGGGCAGTTCGCCGCTGCCTGCGCCTTCGGCTGGTTCCCCTCGTCGGCGCGCTGGCGGACCGGTGCGCTGCGCTCCCTGGAACGGCAGCTGCGCGCCAACACCTTCGAATCCGGCCTCAACCGCGAGCTGGCCACCGAGTACCACGGACTCGTCCTCGAACTCGGCCTGGCCGCGGTGGCCGAGGCGGACGCCGCCGGGGTGCCGGTCCCCGCGTCGGTCCGGCTGGTGCTGCTGCGGATGACCGACGCGCTCGCGGCCGTCGTGGACAACCGATTACGGCCGCCGCGCCAGGGCGACGCCGACGACGGACACGGCCTCGTCGTGGACGGCGCGGGCACCGACCGCTGGGGCTCGCTCCTGACCACCGGGGACGCCGTGTTCGGGCGGCTCGCCTGGTGGCCCGCGGTGACCGGCACCGATGTGCGCACCCCGCTCCTCGCCGCGCTCATCAAGCCCGCCGAACTCTCCGTGGCCCGCCCCGCGAGCCGACCGGACCACTTCGCCGACGCGGGCCTGACCATCCTGCGCGGCCCCGAGGAGATCTGGTGCCGCTGCGACGGCGGCCCGCACGGATTCCTCGCCATCGCCGCGCACGCCCACGCGGACGCGCTGTCCGTGGAGGTCCGGCACGACGGGGTCGACGTGCTCGCCGATCCGGGGACGTACTGCTACCACGGGCAGCCCGAGTGGCGGCAGTACTTCCGGTCCACCCTCGGCCACAACACCCTGCAACTGGACGGCGGCGACCAGTCCGCTTCCGGCGGCCCGTTCCTGTGGACCCGGCACGCCCGCAGCCGCGTCCTGGACGCGGACACCTCCGAGGCCGGAGTGGCCCGCTGGTGCGCCGAGCACGACGGCTACCAGCGCTCCGTGCACCGCCGCCGGGTCGAACTGACCGCCCAGACACAGGAGTTGCGCGTCGTCGACGAGGTGCGCGGCCCGGGCGGGGCCGTGTGCCTGGCGTTCCACCTCGGCCCGGCCATCGCCGCGGACCTGGTGGGCAACTGGGCGCTGCTCACCTGGACGCGGGACGGCGAGGACCGCTCCGCGGTGCTCGACCTGCCCGGCCAGCTGTCCTGGCGGGCGCACCGCGGCGAGACCGAACCGCCGCTGGGCTGGTACTCCGCGGGCTTCGGGCGCAAGGAACCCACCACGACGCTGGTCGGCACGGGCTTCGCCGACGGCGTCGAGGGGTTCACGACCGTACTCAGGTTCCGCGGCTAGGGGGGAGACGCGTGGGGAACAAGTGGCGGCACTGGGCAGTGCCGGCGGCACCGCTGGTGCTGATCCTGCTGGCGGCGACCGGCTGTACGAGCACGTCCGACGCCGGGTCCGAGCCGACCGGCGGGCCCGCCGCGTCCAAGGCGCCCGCCGCACCCGTGGCCCGCGTGTGCGCCAAGCCCGCGGCCGGACCCGCGAAGGCGCCGAAGGGCGCGGTCACCGTCGACCCCAAGGTGGTCGGCGACCTGGCGGAGAAGACCAAGAGCAGCCCGCCGGGCACCACGTTCTGGCTGCGACCGGGCAAGCACCGGCTAGAGCCGGACCGCTACGCCCAGGTCGTCGCCAAGAAGGGAAACCGCTACCTCGGCGCGCCGGGCGCGGTGTTCGACGGCGGCAAGAAGAACAACTACGCGTTCAGCGGCAGCGCCCCCGACGTCACCATCCGCCATCTGACCGTGCAGCGCTTCGCCGCGCCGCCGGACGAGGGCGTCGTCAACCACGACATGGCCGACGGCTGGGTGATCGAGCACTCGAAGATCCAGTACAACTCCGGTGCCGGACTGATGGCCGGTGTCCGCCAGCAGGTCCGCGCCAACTGCCTGCGCGACAACGGGCAGTACGGAATGAACGCGTACAAGACCGGCGACACCATCCGAGGTCTTGTGGTCGAGGACAACGAGATCGTCGGCAACAACACCGACGACTGGGAGCGGCGCAAGCCGGGCTGCGGCTGCACCGGAGGCGTCAAGTTCTGGTCCGTCAACGGCGCCGAGGTACGCGGCAATTGGGTGCACGACAACCGCGGCGTCGGCCTGTGGGCGGACAACAACAACAACGACTTCCTGATCGAGGGCAACCTCCTCGAAGCCAACGACGGCGCCGCGCTGATGTATGAGACCAGCTACAACGCGGTCATCCGGAAGAACACGATCCGGCGGAACAACTGGGTCGAGGGCCGCAAGTCCGCCAAGCGCGGCGACAACTTCCCGTACGCCACCGTCTATGTGTCCGAGTCCGGCGGCGAACCACGGATCAAGGCCCGCACCGACAAGATCGAGATCTACCGGAACGTCCTCGAGGACAACTGGAACGGCATCACCCTGTGGGAGAACGCCGACCGGTTCTGCAACAGCCCGGCCAACACCTCCACCGGATACTGCACCCTGCTGGTGAAGGACCTCGACCGCTGCGCGAAGCCGCGCATCGCCTCGGCGCCGCTCTACGCCGACTGCCGGTGGAAGACCCAGCGGGTCGACATCCACGACAACCGCTTCCTGCTGGACCCCTCCGTCGTCAAATGCACCACGCGGTGCGGACGCATGGCGCTGCTCTCCAACTACGGCACCTACCCGAAGTGGTCGCCGTACAAGGGCAAGCGGGTGGCCGAGGCGATCACCCACAAGCAGCGCAACCGCTGGCACGACAACGAGTACCGCGGACCGTGGAGCTTCGTCGCCGTCGACACGGAACAGAGCCTGGACCGCGGGCAGTGGCAGGACGCGCCATACCGGCAGGACAAGGGCAGCACCTTCCGGCCACGGGACGGTGGTTGAGATGGGTACGGAACACACGCCGAAGGCCGTCGGGATCGTCTGGGCGCTCCTCGCCCTCAACACCCTCGGCTCCGCCGGGGCGAAGACGATCATCCCGCTGCCCCGCTCCCTCATCCAGATGGTCACCATGGGCGCTCTGGTCGCCGCGTTCGCGCTGGCGCTCGCGCTCAATCCGCGGCCCCGCATCCGGGCCAGCGCCTTCCTGTTCCTGCTCACGCTGCTGCTCGTGCCGAGCGTGATCTCCAGCGCGAACCTGGAGGTCGGGTTCGGCGCGCTGTTCCGGTGCGCCCGGCTCGCGCTCTTCGTGGGCACGCTGTGGCTGCTCAGCCGCTGGTGGGACGGGAGCCTGACGTTCGTCCGGCACCACATCCGGATCTACTTCGTGGCGCTCGGCACCGCCGCCGCCGGCCTGGCCGTCTCGCCGGGCGCCGCCCTGCCCGAGACATACGGCGGCCGGCTCGTCGGCGCGCTGTGGCCGCTCACCCCGCCGCAGATCGGACAGTACGCCGCGGTGATCATCGGGCTCACCGTGCTGCTCCTCCTGGGCCGCAGGACCACCAAGGGCAGCGCGGCGCTGATCATCGTGCCGTCGCTCGTCCTGCTCGCCCTGACCCACACCAGGACGGCCACCGTCGGCATGCTCATCGGCCTGGTCCTCGCGATCGGTTCGCTCGTCCTGACCAGCGCCGCCGCCCGCCGGTTCTTCGCCTGGGCGGTCCTGGTGACCCTGGTGGCCGCGGTGGGGTTCGCCTCCGCGCTGCAGTCGTGGTTCCTGCGGGGACAGAGCAAGGAGTACTTCACCAGCCTCACCGGCCGCGCCAAGGTCTGGGACGCGCTGCTCGCCGCGCCCCGCAGCACCGCGGAGGAACTGTTCGGCATGGGCCTGGGCGACAAGTCGTTCGGCGGGCTGCCGATCGACAACAGCTGGCTCGCCGTCTACAACGAGCAGGGCCGGATCGGCGTGACCCTCGTGGCGGCCATGGTCATCGTCCTCGCCGGGGTCGCGCTGCTGCGGCCGCCGTCGCTGCCGAGGGCCTGCGCTCTCTTCCTGATCAGCTACGTCGCGATCTCCTCGTACACCGAGGCGGGCCTCGGCGACGCCTCGCCGTATCTCCTGCACCTGGCCCTGGCCGCCTCGCTGCTCGCGACGCCCGCCGCGGTCCCCGCCCTCTCGACGGCCACGCCCGTCCCGACGCCCGCCACCCCCCGACGACGTGTCCCGCGATGGGCCAGGAGGTGATCCCGAGCATGCATGTCCTCGTGGTGCACAACCGCTACTCCTCGTCGCAGCCGAGCGGAGAGAACGTGGTCGTCGACCAGGAGGCCGGGCTGCTGCGCGCGGCCGGCCACCGGGTCGAGATGTTCGAGCGGCGCAGCGACGACATCGCGGGGCGGTCTCTGCCCCGCAAGGCCGCCGTGCCGCTCCTCGTGCCGTGGAACCCGGCCGTCCGCAAGGAGCTCGCCGCGCGGCTGCGGGCCGACCGGCCGGACGTGGTGCACATCCACAACGTCTTCCCGCTCCTGTCGCCCGCGGTCCTCGCCGCCTGCGCCGACGAGGGCGTACCCGCCGTCGCCACGCTGCACAACTACACCCAGGTCTGCCCGCCCGGCACGCTGCACCGGGACGGCAGGGCGTGCACCGAATGCGTCGGCTCGAAGGCGTCGCTGCCAGCCGTCCGGCACGGCTGCTACCGGAACTCCCGTCTTGCGACCGTGCCGCTCGCGGTCAGCCAGACGGTCAACCGGCGGCGCTGGTGGTCCGGGGTGGAGCGGTTCTTCTGCATCTCCGGGGCGCAGCGCGACGTCCTGGTGCGGTCCGGCATGCCGCCCGAGCGGCTGGTGGTGAAGCACAACTTCGTGCCCGAGCCGGGGGTTGCTCGCGTCGGCACCGGGGAGCAGCTGCTGTTCCTCGGCCGGCTCGCGGAGGCCAAGGGGCTGCGGCTGCTCATGGCCGCGTGGGACGTGGTCGCCGCGGACGGCGGCTTGGGCGTGCCGCTCGTGCTCGCCGGGGCGGGGCCGCTGGAGTCGGAGGTGGCCGCCTGGGCCGCGGGCCGCGACGACGTGCGCCACGTCGGCCTGCTCGATCCGGCCGAGGTCCGGCAGGCGGTGGCGCGGTCGGTCGCCGTGGTGGCTCCGTCGATGGCCTTGGAGACGTTCGGGCTGGTGGTCGCGGAGGCGATGGCGGCGGGCGTCCCGTCCGTCGCAGCGGGGCACGGCGCCTTCGTCGAACTCGTCGAGGACGAGGTGACGGGGCTGCTGCACCGGCCCGGCGACCACGCCTCGCTCGCCTCGTGCCTGCGCCGGATCACGACCGATCCGGCCCGCAACGCGGAGCTGGGCCGTGCGGCCCGACGCCGCTACGAGCAGAACTTCAGCCCGGTCGTCGGGCTGCGGCGCCTGGAGGACGAGTACCGCAGGGTGATCGCGGACCGGGCGGAATCAACGGAATCAATGGGGGGCAGTAGATGACACGATGCCGACTCTGCGGCTCGGCGGCGCTGGCGAGCGTCGTCGATCTGGGGGCGACGCCGCCGTGCGAGAGCTTTCTCGCCGCGGACCAACTGGACAAGCCGGAGCCTGCCTACCCGCTGCACCTGCGGGTCTGCACCGACTGCTGGCTGGCCCAGATCCCGCCGCTGATCACGCCGGAGGAGACGTTCACGCAGTACGCGTACTTCTCGTCGTACTCGACCTCCTGGGTGGAGCACGCGCGGACGTTCGTCGCCGACGCCGTGCAGCGGGCGGGGCTCGACCGTAAGGACAGAGAAGCCTTCGTGGTGGAGGTCGCGAGCAACGACGGGTACCTGCTGAAGCACGTGGTGGACCGGGGGATCCGCTGCCTGGGCATCGAACCGTCGGTGAACGTCGGCGCCGCGGCGCGCGACGCGGGCGTGCCCACGCTCACGGAGTTCCTCGACCCGGCCACCGGCATCGACGTCCGCGCCGAACACGGCCCGGCGGACCTGGTCGTGGCCAACAACGTGTACGCGCACATCCCGGACGTGGTCGGCTTCACGCAGGGGCTGCGCGCCCTGGTCGCCGACGACGGCTGGGTCTCCATCGAGGTGCAGCACCTGCTGACCCTGATCGAGGAGAACCAGTACGACACGATCTACCACGAGCACTTCCAGTACTACACGGTAGCCTCCGCGATCCGGGCGCTCGAAAGCGGCGGACTCGCCCTCGTGGACGTCGAGTTGCTGCCCACGCACGGCGGCTCCATCCGGCTCTGGGCCAGGCCCGCCGAGGTGGCCGGCGAACCGTCCCGGCAGGTGGCCGACGTACTGGAACGGGAAAAGGCCGCAGGTCTCGGCGAGTTGACCGGGTACGCCGAGTTCTCCGCCCGTGTCGCCAAGGTGCGCAGGGACCTCCTCACGTTCCTGATCGGGGCGGCCGAGCGCGGCGAGACGGTCGTCGGCTACGGAGCGCCGGGCAAGGGCAACACCCTGCTCAACCACTGCGGCATCCGGCCCGACCTGCTCGCGTACACCGTCGACCGCAACCCCTACAAGCACGGCCGGTACACGCCGGGCACCCGCATCCCGATCCTGCCGCCCGAGCAGATCGCCGCCGACCGGCCGGACTACGTCCTCGTCCTGCCGTGGAACCTGCGGGACGAGCTGGTCGAGCAGCTGTCCTTCGTCCACGAATGGGGCGGCCGGCTGGTCTTCCCCATCCCGGAACTGAGCATCGTCGAGGTCGCGTCGAGAAAGGTCACAGCATGAAGGTCGTCCTGTTCTGCGGCGGCTACGGGATGCGCATGCGCAGCGGAGCCGCAGACGATGTGCCCAAGCCGATGGCGATGGTCGGACCCCGGCCGCTGATCTGGCACGTCATGCGCTACTACGCGCACTACGGGCACACGGAGTTCATCCTCTGCCTCGGCTACGGGGCCCACCACATCAAGGACTTCTTCCTCCACTACGAGGAGACGACGTCCAACGACTTCGTGCTGCGCGGCGGCCGGACCGAGCTGCTCTCCACCGACATCTCGGACTGGACGATCACCTTCGCGCAGACCGGCATCGAGTCGCCGATCGGGGAACGCCTGCGCCGGGTGCGGCACCACCTGGACGGCGACGAGATGTTCCTCGCCAACTACGCCGACGTGCTCACCGACGCCCCGCTGCCGGAGATGATCGACCGGTTCGCAGGGCGCGATGCCGGCGCGTCGATGATGGTGGTGCCGCCGCAGTCCTCCTTCCACTGTGTGGACCTTGGTGAGGACGGCCTGGTGGGCGGCATCACCGCGGTCAGCGACATGCCGCTGTGGGAGAACGGCGGCTACTTCGTGCTCCGCCAGGAGGTCTTCGACCACATCCCGGAGAACGGGGACCTGGTCGCCGACGGATGCGCCCAACTGGCCAAGCAGGGACGCCTGGTGGCGCACCAGCACCGCGGTTTCTGGAAGCCGACCGACACCGTGAAGGAACGGGCCGCGCTGGACGCCGCCTACGCCAGGGGCGAGCGGCCGTGGGCCGTATGGGAACGGGACGCCGCCGGAGCGAGGGCGTGATCCGCCTCGGGGCCGGACCCCCGGACCGGATCGCCGGGATCGTCGCGGTGGGCGCGCACTGCGACGACATCGCCATCGGTGCGGGCGGCACGCTCCTCACGCTGTGCCGCGCGCGGCCCGGTCTCCGGGTCGACGCGCTGGTGCTCTCCGGCGGCGGCACGGAGCGCGAGCAGGAGGAGCAGGCGGCGCTCGCCGCCTGCTGCCCGGACGCCGATCTGCGCCTCACCGTGCTCAAGCTGCCGGACGGCCGGATGCCCGTGCACTGGGACGAGGCCAAGGCGGCCGTCGAGGAACTGCGCGGGCGGACCGAGCCGGATCTCGTCCTCGCCCCGCGCACCGACGACGCGCACCAGGACCACCGGAGCCTGGCGCGGCTGATGCCCACCGCGTTCCGCGACCACATGGTCCTCGGCTACGAGATCGTCAAATGGGACGGCGACCTCGGCCGCCCGGCGGCGTACCAGCCGTTGTCGTCCGAGATCGCCGAGGACAAGATCCGGCTGCTCCAGGAGCACTACCCGTCGCAGCGGCACCGGCCCTGGTACGACCGGGAGGCCTTCCTCGGCCTCGCCCGCATCCGCGGCATCGAATGCCACGCGCGCTACGCCGAGGCGTTCGCCGTCACCAAACTCACGCTCGATCTGGGCACCTTCAACCAGGGGGAATGAACCTTGCGCGTACTGCTCACCGGACACCAGGGCTACCTGGGCACCGTCATGGCCCCGGTCCTGGCGGCCGCCGGACACGAGGTCGTCGGCCTCGACTCCGGCCTGTTCGCCGACTGCGTCCTCGGCCCGGCACCCGCGGACCCGCCGGGGCAGCGGGTCGACCTGCGCGACATCACGGCCGACCACGTGGCCGGGGTGGACGCCGTGATCCACCTGGCGGCCCTCTCCAACGACCCGCTCGGATCGCTGGCGCCGGAACTGACCTACGACATCAACCACCACGCGTCCGTGCGTCTGGCCAAGCTGGCCCGCGACGCCGGAGTGCAGCGTTTCCTGTACGCGTCGACCTGCTCCGTCTACGGCGCCGCGGGCGGCGACGAACTCGTCGGCGAGGACGCCCCGCTGCGCCCCGTGACGCCGTACGCGGAGTCCAAGGTGCGGGTGGAGGACGACCTGCACCAGCTGGCCGACACCGACTTCACCCCGGTGTTCATGCGCAACGCCACCGCGTTCGGCTACTCGCCCCGGCTGCGCGCCGACATCGTCCTGAACAACCTCGTGGGCCACGCGCTGCTGTCCGGTGAGGTCCTCGTCCTCTCCGACGGCACTCCGTGGCGCCCGCTGGTGCACGCCGCCGACA
This sequence comes from Streptomyces sp. NPDC050658, assembly GCF_044457025.1. Taxonomy (NCBI): domain Bacteria; kingdom Bacillati; phylum Actinomycetota; class Actinomycetes; order Kitasatosporales; family Streptomycetaceae; genus Streptomyces; species Streptomyces sp. NPDC050658. Next base: position 217,930 of record NZ_JBITGM010000007.1, on the reverse strand, counting down.
TCGCACGGGCGTTCACCGCCGCGCTGACGGCACCTCAAGAAGCCGTGCACGACCGGGCGTTCAACATCGGCAGCGAGACCAACAACGTCACGGTCGCCGAGATCGCCGAGCAGGTCGCCGAGGCGGTGTCCGGGGCGAAGGTGGTGATCACGGGGGAGACCGGGGCCGACCCGCGGTCGTACCGCGTGGACTTCTCCCGCTTCCGCGCCGCGATCCCCGGCTTCGACTGCGAGTGGACGGTGAAGCGCGGCGCACTCGAACTCGCCGAGGCCTACAGGAAGTTCGGCCTGACCAGGGAGGGCTTCGAGAGCCGCTTCACGCGCCTCGCCGTGCTGCGCGCGGCGTCCGACGCCGGCACCGTCGACGACACCCTGCGGCGGCGCTGATGAGCGCGGTCGGCGACGAGATGCACGCCCTGGTGGAGCGGCTGTACCCGCTCTGCCGGAGCATCACCGGCGACGGTGTGCGCGCGACCCTGGACATCGTCGGGGAGTACGTCCCGTTGCAGGTGCACGAGGTGGCGACCGGGACGCAGGTGCTCGACTGGACGGTGCCGCAGGAGTGGAACATCCGCGACGCGTACATCGCCGATGCCAGCGGCCGCCGGGTCGTCGACTTCGCCGCGTCCAGCCTGCACGTGCTCGGCTACAGCGTGCCGGTGGCGCGGACCATGCCGCTGTCCGAGCTCCGCGCGCATCTGCACACGCTGCCGGACCAGCCGAAGTGGGTTCCGTACCGCACGAGTTACTACAAGCCGGAATGGGGGTTCTGTCTGGCGCAGGAGACCCTGGACGCGCTGCCGGACGGCGACTATGAGGTGTGTGTGGACTCCACCCTCGCGGACGGCCACCTCACCTACGCCGAGCATGTGATCCCCGGTCAGATCCCGGACGAGGTGATCGTCTCCTGCCATGTCTGCCACCCGTCGCTGGCCAACGACAACCTGGCCGGCATCGCGGTCGCGGCGTTCCTGGCCCGGTCGCTGGCACAGCGGAACCCGTACTACACCTACCGGTTCATCTTCGCGCCCGGCACGATCGGGGCGATCACCTGGCTGGCCCGCAACAAGGAACGCATCGACCGGGTGAAACACGGCCTGGTGCTCGCCTGCGCCGGGGACCGGGGTCAACTGACGTACAAACAGAGCAGACGCGGCGACGCCGAGATCGACCGTGTGTTGCGGCACGTCCTCACCACGTCCGAACGCCCGCACCACGTCAAGGAGTTCACCCCGTACGGCTACGACGAGCGGCAGTACTGCTCGCCCGGCTTCGACCTGGGAGTGGGCTCGCTCACCCGGACCCCCTACGCGGGCTACCCCGAGTACCACACCTCGGCGGACAACCCGGACTTCGTCTCCCCGGAGGCGATGGCGGACACCCTCGCCGTCTGCCGCGAGGCCTTCGCCGTGCTCGACCGCAACCGGCGCTACCTCAACCTCAGCCCTTACGGCGAACCGCAGTTGGGCCGCCGCGGTCTTTACGACGCGCTCGGCGGGCGCAGCGACACCAAACAGGCCCAGATGGCCATGCTCTGGGTGCTCAACCTCTCCGACGGCGTGCACACGCTGCTGGACGTCGCCGAGCGGTCCGGGCTGCCGTTCGACACCGTCGCCGCCGCGGCCGACGCCCTGCGCGGCGCCGGACTGATCAAGGCATGACGCCGATGACCACCGAGGGGGAGCGGACGACGACACCGGCCGGATCCGCCAGACGCGGCATCGCGGGCCGGCTGTCCTGGGGCCTCGCCGACCAGGCGGCCTCCAGCATGTCCAACTTCGCGGTGGGGATCTACGTCGCCCGCTCACTGGGACTGACCGCGTTCGGTGTGTTCAGCCTGGCCTGGGTGACCTACGGCGTGGTGCTCAACGTCTCCCGCGGACTTGCCACCGACCCGCTGATGGTGCGCTTCAGCGGTGTGCCCGCCGCGTCCTGGCGGGCGGCGGTGACGCGGTCGTCCGGAACCGCGCTCGGCGTCGGCGCCGCGCTCGGCGCCGGATGTCTGGCCGTCGGCCTGGCCGCAGGCGGCCGGGTCGGGACCGCGTTCGCCTGCCTCGGCGTCGTGCTGCCGGGGCTGCTGCTGCAGGACGCCTGGCGGTTCGCGTTCTTCGCCGCGGGCACCGGCCGGAAGGCGTTCGTCAACGACCTCGTGTGGTGCCTCGCGCTGATCCCGGCCATGGTGGTCGCGGCCCGCGTCGGCAGCGTGGCCGCCTTCGTGCTCGCCTGGGGCGGATCCGCCGCGGTGGCCGCGGTGTACGGCTGCTTCCAGTCCGGTATCCGGCCCCGGACGACCGGCGCGCGCGAGTGGCTGCGCGAACACCGCGACCTCGGCTCCAGGTACCTGATCGAGAACGTCACGAACAGCGGCGGCGGCCAACTGCGGGCGTACGGGCTCGGCGCGATCGTCGGCGTCGGCGCGGTCGGCGTCATCCGGGGCGCGGAACTCCTGCTCGGACCCTTCATGGCCGTACTCATGGGCCTGTCCCTCGTCACCGTCGCGGAGGCGGCCCGCGTCCTGCGGCAGGCCCCGCACCGCCTCGGCCGGTTCTGCCTGCTCCTCGGCGGTGGACAGGCCGCCGCCGCGCTGCTCTGGGGCGGGGCGCTGCTCCTCGTCCCGGACCGGTACGGCGAACTCGCGCTCGGCGGCGTCTGGCACGCCGCGTCGGAACTCGTCGTGCCGGTCACGCTCGGCGTCGCGGGCGCCGGACTCGGCACGGGCGCGGCGGCCGGCCTCCGCGCGCTCGGCGCCGCCCGGCGCAGCCTGCGCAGCCAGCTCTTCGCCTCCGCCTGCTACGTCGGCGGCGGGCTCGGCGGCGCGGCCGCGGCCGGCACGTCCGGCTCGGCATGGGGCGTCGCCGCCGCGACCCTCTGCGGCTCGGCCGTGTGGTGGCTGCAACTGCGCTCCGCCCTGCGCGAGCGCGACGGCGGCCACGAGAACCCCATCCCCGAAGTGAGGACACCATGACCGCGCAACCCCGGCTGAGCATCGGCCTGCCCGTGTACAACGGCGAGGAGTACCTCGCCGAGTCGCTCGACGCGCTGCTCGGCCAGACCTACGAGGACTTCGAACTGGTCATCTCCGACAACGCGTCGACCGACGGCACCGAGGCCATCTGCCGCAAGTACGCCGCCCAGGACGCCCGCATCCGCTACATCCGGCTGACCCGGAACATCGGCGCCGCGCCGAACCACAACTATGTGTTCACCGAGTGCCGCGGCGAACTGTTCAAGTGGGCGTCCCACGACGATCTGTACGCCCGTGACCTGCTGCGGCGCTGCGTCGACGCACTCGACGAGCGGCCCGACGTGATCCTCGCGCACGCCGACCAGGCGGTCATCGACGGCTCCGGGCGCGTGAAGGTCCCGTACGAGTACACGCTCGCCACTGCCTCGCCGCGCGCGCCCGAACGCTTCCGCAGCATGCTGTTCGAGCCCGGCGGCGACGACTTCTACGGGGTGATGCGGGCCGACGTGCTGCGCCGCGTGAAGCCGCACAACAGCTACCACCACGCGGACCGCACCTTCGTCGCCGAGATCGGCCTGCACGGACGGTTCCACCAGGTGCCGGAGCTGCTGTACTTCCGCCGCGACCACCCGACCCGCGCCGAGCGGGCGAACCCGTCCAAGCGCTCCCGGTGCGTCAACCTCGACCCGCGCCGGGCCGGCCTGCTGCACCCGACGCCGCGACTGCTCGCCGAGTACGTCTGGGGCTTTGTCGCGGCGATCCGGCGGGCGCCGCTCTCCGCCGCCGACCGGCGCGCCTGCTACCGCCACCTGATCGAGTGGGCGGCGAGCCGGGCCAGGCCGGGCGCGGGGGAGCGGGTCGAGGACCGGGCCCCGGTCGACCCGGCCCGCCTCACCGTCTCCGTCGACGCGCTGGTCGCCGGACGCGAGGGGCGGCAGGCGTGACACCTCCGGTGAGGGTAGGGGTGTTCGGCCTGCTCGGCTCCGGCAACCTCGGCAACGACGGTTCTCTGGAAGCCGTGCTCGGTCACCTCCGCGCCGAGCACCCGGAGGCGGTCGTGGACGCGCTGTGCGGCGGACCCGAGGCCGTCACGGCCCGCTACGGCATCCCCGCGACGCGGCTGCACTGGTACCGGGGCGAGTACCGGACCGCGTCCCGCGCGGGCGCGATCGCGGGCAAGGGCCTGGGCAAGCTCGTCGACGTGCCGCGCACCGCCGCCTGGGTGCGCAGGCACGACGTGGTGATCGTGCCGGGCATGGGCGTCCTGGAGGCCACGCTGCCGCTGCGGCCCTGGGGCTTCCCGTACTCGCTGTTCCTGCTCTGCGCGAGCGGACGGCTGCTGCGGACCAAGGTCGCGCTGGTCGGGGTCGGCGCCGCGGCGATCGGCGACCGCCCGACCCGGACCCTGGTGCGCTGGTCGGCACGGCTCGCCGCGTACCGCTCGTACCGGGACACCTTGTCCCGCGACGCGATGCGGGCGATGGGCGTCGACACCGGGCACGACGAGGTCTACCCGGACCTGGCGTTCGCCCTGCCGACGCCGCCCCCGGGCACGTCCCCGGCGGGCACGGTCTGCGTCGGCGTCATGGACTTCCACGGCGGCAACGACGACCGCGCGCAGGCCGCGGAGATCCACCGGCGCTACGTCGACGGCGTCATCCGCTTCGTCCGCGCGCTGGCCGACGACGGCAGGCCGGTCCGGCTGCTCACCGGCGACGCGTGCGACGCGCCGGTGGTCGCCGCGATCCGCGCCGCGGTGGACTCGCCGCTGGTCACCGCCGCAGAGGCGGCCTCGCTCGCCGACCTGATGAGGGAGACGGCGGCCGCCGAGACCGTGGTGGCGACCCGCTACCACAACCTGGTCTGCGCGCTGAAGTCCGGCACGCCCACGCTCGCGCTCAGCTACGCGGCGAAGAGCGACGCGCTCATGGAGCGGATGGGACTCGGCGCCTACCGCCACTCGGCCCGCGAGGTCGACGCCGACCAACTTCTTGACCAGTTCCGGTCGTTGGAGAAGCGATCGGTGGAGCTGAGGCGGACCATCGCCGAGCGAAACCGCATCGCCACGAGTCAACTCAAGAAGCAATTCGCCGAGGTGACCGCAAGCGTGTTCCCCGCGACAGGCGCCACCCGAGCCCGCACCCCGCAGGAGACCCCATGAAAGCGACCGAAGTACCGGAGATCGCGGGCGCGTACCTCTTCGAGCCGACGCAGCACGCCGACGAACGCGGCTTCTTCTGCCGCACCTTCGACGCCGACGTGGTCCGCTCGGTGGGCATCGACCCGAACGCGTTCATCCAGGACAGCGTGTCCCGATCGGTCCGGGGCGTGCTGCGCGGACTGCATCTGCGCTCCGGCGCGGGCGAGGCGAAGCTGGTGCGGTGCTCGTACGGGCGGATCTTCGACGTCGTCCTCGACCTGCGCCCGGACTCGCCGACGTACCGCGCCTGGACCTCCTTCGCGCTGTCCGGAGAGACACAGCGGACGCTCTACATACCGGCGGGCTGTGCGCACGGCTTCCAGGCGCTGACCGAGTCCGCCGACACGTCGTACCGCATCGACCGCCCGCACGATCCGGCCGAGGACGTGACGATCGCCTACGACGACCCGGAGCTGGCCATTCCCTGGCCGCTTCCCGCCACATCGATGTCCCAGCGGGACCGGGAGGCGCCGAGCCTCGCCAAGGTCCTTCAGCAGATAGAGAGTTGAGGTCGGCGTGACCACCGAAGAGTTCCGGCTGCCCCGGTCGCGGGCGGCCAACGAACGGCTGCACACCCTGGTACCCGGAGGTGCCCACACCTACGCCAAGGGCGACGACCAGTACCCCGAGCACCTGGCCCCGGTCATCAGCCACGGTCGCGGCGCCCATGTGTGGGACGTCGACGGCAACCGCTACGTCGAGTACGGCTCCGGCCTGCGCTCGGTCAGCCTCGGCCACGCCCACCCGCGCGTACTCGAGGCGGTGCGGCGCGAGTTGGACCGCGGCAGCAACTTCGTCCGCCCGTCGATCGTGGAGGTCGAGGCCGCGGAACGCTTCCTGGCCACGGTGCCGACCGCCGAGATGGTGAAGTTCGCGAAGAACGGCTCCGACGTCACCACGGCGGCCGTGCGCCTCGCCCGCGCCGTCACCGGGCGCTCGCGGGTCGCCATCTGCGGCGACCATCCGTTCTTCTCCGTCGACGACTGGTTCATCGGTACGACACCGATGTCGGCCGGAATTCCGTCGGCGACGACCGCGCTGACCGTGGCGTTCCCGTACGGAGACCTGGCGGCGACGGAGGAGTTGCTGACCCGCCACCGGGACGAGGTGGCCTGCCTGATCCTCGAACCCGCAGGCCACACCGAACCGCCCGCCGGATACCTTGCGGGCCTGCGCGAACTGGCCGACCGGCACGGCTGCCTGCTGATCTTCGACGAGATGATCACGGGCCTGCGCTGGTCGGAGGCGGGCGCGCAGGGCCTGTACGGAGTGACCCCCGACCTCTCCACGTTCGGCAAGGCACTGGGCAACGGCTTCGCGGTCTCCGCCCTCGCCGGCCGCCGCGACGTGATGGAGCGGGGCGGCCTGCGCGACCCCCACGACCGAGTGTTCCTGCTCTCCACCACACACGGCGCGGAAACACACTCCCTGGCAGCCGCGATGGCGGTACAGACGGCCTACGTCGAGGAGGGCATCACGGCCCGACTGCACGCCCTGGGCGAGCGGTTGGCCGCCGGTGTCCACGAGGCCGCGGCCGGCATGGGAGTCGGCGCGCACCTGGTGGTCCGGGGCCGGGCCAGCAACCTGGTCTTCGCCACGCTCGACGAGTACGGCCAGCCGTCGCAGCAGTACCGCACCCTGTTCCTGCGCCGCCTCCTCGCGGGCGGGGTACTGGCCCCGTCGTTCGTGGTGAGCAGCGCGCTCGACGACACCGACATCGACCACACCGTCGACGTGGTGGCCGAGGCATGCGCGGTGTACCGGAAGGCACTGGACGCCGGGGACCCCACTCCTTGGCTGGGGGGACGTCCGGTGAAGCCGGTGTTCCGGCGGTTGGCGTGAGGCGAGGGGGGCTCCGACGCGTCGTGTGGTGTCGTGAGGCAAGGTCGGCGCTGCTTCCGACGCATGCTGTGACGCGACGTCAGAACTGCTTCCGGCGCCGGTGATTGGCTGTCACGTCGACCAGCCACGCGGTCGCGGGCACCACCGCGAGCGCCGTGCACCAGCCGCCGAGTACGTCGGTCGGGTAGTGCGCGCTGAGGGCGACCTGCGCCCAGCCCATGGCGGCACCGGCCACCAGCGCGGCGGCGAGCACGAGCAGTGTCCCGGCCGCCCTGCCGAGACCGAGCAGCCCGGCCGCGAGCAGCGCCACCACGATGGCGAGCGCGGTGGCGAAGGCGGTGTGCCCGCTCGGGTACGACAGATTGCCTTCCCCGTGAATGGTGCGCCCCACAAGGGACTTGAGCACGGTGGTCGTCACGAGTGTGACGCCGACCCCGACCACGACGAGCACCGCCGCGCGGGTACGCCGAAGCAGCAGACACCCCGCCACGGCGGCCATGACCAGCAGCGCCGCGCCGACGGGCTCCCCGAAGAAGTCCGTCGCCAGCGCGACGCGCCGCCACGGCGGCCCCACACTGTCCGCCGTCGGATCGACGAACCACCGGTCCACCTTGCCGGGCGCGCTGTGGCCGGCGTACAGGACACCGACCACGACGACCTCCAGCGCGGCGAGCGCCGCGATCACTCCGAGGGGTGCGCGCACCGCTCCGGCCAGGCGATCCAACGCGAGCCCCCCGTGATGTCTCTTCGTCTGTTGCTGGTTCACCGCTGACCCTACTTCCGACCTGCGACGACGAGTGAAAACTTCTGGTACGTGGCTGAGTCGGTCCGCACATGGTCCGGAACTTGTGGGAAGTCCGCGGCGACAGCGAGGGGGCCTCGCGGCACCAGGCAGGGGTGGGGTGTCCGCAGCCGGGCAGGGAAAAGGGGCTGCGGAAGCGGGGTGGGCCCGGTAACGTCCCCGCCGTGCATTGATCTTCAGGGCGGCGGTTCTGAGTCCGCCGCAGACGGAGTGACGGCTCTCCCGTCGGCATGGCGGCGAGGGCTGACAGGCGTGTGCAGTCCGTCGAACTCACCGGAGATCACCGACATGCTTCCCCAACTGACCTATGCGGCTTTGCTCACCCGCGTCGCCGGCGACCCGGCCGTCGTCGGGTTGGTCCTCAAGGGCTCCCATGCGCACGACGGCATGGCCACCAAGTATTCGGACCGCGACGTGTACGTCGTCGTTGCGGAGGGTGTGGACGGCGCGGAGACCGGTCTTTCGTGCCTCCACGGACATCGTTCTGCTGAGCTCGATGTCCTCGTGACCACCGTCGCCCAGTTCCGTCAGCTCGACGGGCACGAGCGCTACGCCCTTTCCCGTGCCCGGGTTGTGATCGACCGGCTTGACGGTGAGATCGCCGAGATCGTCGCCGGCAAGGGGCGACGAGACCGTGCCGAGGCGTTTGCGGCCGCGGCCAGTTGGCTGGATGCCTATGCCAACTCTCTGTACCGATCCGTCAAGAACGCCCGGGACGGCAAACTGCTGGCCGCCCGTCTCGACGCGGCCGACAGCGTGGGCTTCCTGCTGGAGCTGCTGTTCGCTCTGGATCGTCGTCCGCGTCCCTATAACAAGTACCTGGAGTGGGAGCTGGAGAGGTTTCCCCTGCCAGGGTGGGAAACGGGCCCGCTCCTGGACAAGATCGGACGGATCGCAGGGACGGGTGACGTGGACGTCCAACGGGGCCTCTTCTCCCAGGTGGAGGCCGCGGCACGCGAGGGCGGCCACGATCCCACGCTCGATGCCTGGGGCGAAGACCTGCTGCTGATGCGGCCAGGGACGCGCTGAACACAACCCCGGACAAGGTCTCCGGGCCGGGACGGCTGCGCCCTTGGGGTTGCCGGCGACGCGTGCAACGCTTCGACATGCCCCGGGAGTTGAGACGTGATGCCCTGGGAGTTGAGACGTGGCGCACGACGGGTCTTCCCAGGCCAACCCCTTCCTCAAATCGAGCCGCTGGGCAGGGGCGCGGCTGCGCGGGATGCTGGGTGAATTCAGCCCGTCCCCGCGAATGGGAGGCTTCTGCCGTGAAAGCCATCGTGCAGGACGTCTACGGCCCCGCGGACGTTCTGCGACTGCGGGACATTGACCGCCCCACGCCCGCCGCCGGTGAAGTACTCGTACGCGTGCACGCAGCCGGTGTCGGCCCGGACGTCTGGCACCTGATGACGGGCCTGCCGTATCCAGCCCGCCTTGCCTTCGGTCCTCGCAAGCCCAGGAACCCCGTTCCGGGCTGGGACGCGGCCGGACGAGTGGAGGAGGTCGGCGCCGACGTGACCGGCCTCGAACCCGGCGACGAGGTCTACGGATGCTGCGTCGGCTCCTTCGCCCAGTACGCGCGCGCCAAGGCCGGAAAACTCGCCGCCAAACCCGACAACCTCACCTTCGAACAGGCCGCCGCCGTCCCGGTATCCGGCGTCACCGCCCTGCAGGCTCTCCACGCCAAGGCGCGTCTGCGACCGGGCCAGAAAGTCCTCGTGATCGGCGCCTCCGGCGGGGTCGGCAGCTTCGCGGTCCAGCTCGCCACCGCACACGGGGCCGAGGTCACCGCGGTCTGCGGGGCCGGCGCCGCGGACTTCGTCCGGTCCCTGGGCGCCACCGATGTCATCGACTACAGCCGCGAAGAGATCACCGACCGGCCCCAGCGCTACGACGTCATCGTCGACGGCGGCGGCCATCGTGCCCTGTCACTCGTGCGCCGCGCGCTCACCCCGCGCGGCACCTTCGTCCATGTCAGAGGCGACGGCGGAAGCCAGTGGTCGGTCGGCGCGGGCCGGCAACTCGCGATGGCGCTGCTGTCGCCGTTCCTCGGCCAGAATCTCCGCGGCCTTCTCGCGATCGTGCGGCAGGCGGACCTCCTGACCCTCAAGGACCTCATCGAGAAGGGCGCCATCACGCCGGTCGTCGACAGCACCTATCCGTTGTCCGAGGCGCCCGCCGCCGTCCGTCACCTGGAGAAGGGCCACCCACGGGGCAAGATCGTCCTGACCGTCCCCTGAGCCCACCCGGCCGGCCTCGGCGAGCCGCGAGACGTACGGTACGCAGGCACAAGTACCGGAGGGGAGATCATGGGCGACTGGTTCCAGACGATCGTCGACACCGAGGCGACGCCGGGGGAGGCGCAGGGGCTCGCGGCGAGCATGCTCGACTGGCTGATTGCGGACGGCGTCATCTCGGCGGAACGTACCGACTGCGTCCTCGGCGCTGACGCCGGGCACCCGCCAGGGACGCGTTACGCCGAAGCCGTCGAGGACCCGGATCCCGAGCTGGTCAATCTGTGGAGCAACGGCCTGCACGTCACCGTAGGGCGTACGGTCTTCGACGCCGGGCAGGGGGAGCCCTCGGCCGTCACCTGTCCGCACTGCGCAGCGGAGGTGCCCCTCGTCGACGAGTACTGGTCGCCCATCGAGGAGGGGTGGGACCGGTTCGCGGAGGCGGTGGGCTCCTGGGCCGAGGGTCATGATGAGCCCGTCGCGTGCCCGTCCTGCGGCCGGACGGCTCCCGTGCACACGTGGCTCTGGGCCGACGACTACTTCGCGTTCGGTCATCTCGGCTTCACGTTCTGGAACTGGCCCACCCTGCGCCCCGAGTTCGTCGTGGACTTCTCACGCCGTCTCGGTGGCCACCGGACGGTACTGCTCGAAGGCAAGCTCTGACAGGGCATGAAGGGGGTGAGGGTCTCATTTGCCGGTGTGTGACCAACAAAACCGAGACCCTCACCACTGCTCATCCGCTGGGCGCCGGCGCTCAGCGGCCGAGCGGGCGCACGGCAGCCCTTGACCTGCGAGGGCCCCAGCAACTAACTTCCGGTAATCGCCCGACCCACGACCCGCGATAAGGAGGCGACCAGCAGATGTACACCAGCTCTGATCTCGGTCGCCTCGCCCAGTGCACTGCCTGGGTTCCGGGTCGGATCGCGCACGGCTGCTGAGCACGCCGTACTGAAGCGGCCGTTCGCGGCCTGATGTGCTCGTTCGCGGCACATCCCGGGTTTCCCTTCACCATTTTCCGGTACGTCGCTCTCGCGTGCCGTGACGCGCCCGCTCGTCCCACGTGGCGCCTCTGAACACAGAAAGTTGCCTGAAATTGCGGATCACGGTCAACGGGGAAGAAACTCCGATCTCACCCGCCGCACCCCACACCACAGCGCTGGACTTCCTGCGCGAGCGCGGCCTCACCGGCACCAAGGAGGGCTGCGCGGAGGGTGAATGCGGCGCCTGCTCGGTCCTGGTGGCCCGCCCCGGGGTGCACAAGCCCACCGACTGGGTGGCGGTCAACGCCTGCCTCGTCCCGGCCGCGGCGCTGGACGGCCAGGAGGTCATCACCTCCGAGGGCCTCGCCACCGCCGGTGAGCCCGGCACACCGCCCGCCCTGCACCCGGTGCAGGAGGAGATGGCGGTCCGCGGCGGCTCCCAGTGCGGTTACTGCACACCGGGGTTCGTCTGCAGCATGGCCTCCGAGTACTACCGGCCCGACCGCTGTGCGCACACGGAAGCGACGGAAGCGGGGGAGGGCGCGGATCTCGCCGACGGCACCGAGGGCGCCGACGCCGAGCACGGTCCGAACGGCTTCGATCTGCACGCGCTGAGCGGAAACCTGTGCCGCTGCACCGGCTACCGCCCCATCCGCGACGCCGCGTTCGCCGTCGGCGTGCCCACCGACGACGACCCCCTCGCCCGGCGCCGCGAGCAGGCGCCGCCTGCACCGGTTGCCACCGAATACGCCCAGGACGGCCACGAGTTCGTGCGCAGGAGCAGCCTGGCCGAAACGCTGCGGCTGCTGCGCGAGCGGCCCGAAGCGGTGGTGGTCGCCGGGTCCACCGACTGGGGCGTGGAGGTCAACATCCGCTCCCGCAGGGCGGATTGCGTCGTCGCCGTCGACCGTCTTCCCGAACTGCGGGAGCTGCGCGTGGCATCCGACCACATCGAGATCGGGGCGGCGCTGACCCTCACCGAGATCGAACGCCGCCTCGACGGTGAAGTCCCGCTCCTGGCCCAGCTGTTCCCACAGTTCGCGTCCCGGCTCATCCGCAACGGCGCGACCCTCGGCGGCAACCTCGGCACCGGATCGCCCATCGGCGACAGCCCGCCGGTGCTGCTCGCCCTTGAGGCGTCGGTGGTGCTCGCCGACGCCGAAGGGGAGCGTGAGGTCCCGCTCGCCGACTACTTCACCGGCTACCGGCAGAGCGTGCGCCGCCCCGGCGAGCTGATCCGCGCGGTGCGCCTGCCGCTGCCGCTGTCGCCTGTCACGGCCTTCCACAAGATCGCCAAGCGGCGCTTCGACGACATCTCCAGCGTCGCGGCCGCCTTCGCCCTCGACATCGACGACGGCATCGTCCGCAAGGCACGCATCGGCCTCGGCGGCGTCGCCGCGACACCGATCCGCTCCCTCGCCACCGAAGCGGCCCTGGAGGGCAAACCGTGGACGGCGGAGAATGCGGAGACCGCGGCCCGCGTGCTGCGGGGCGAGGGCACACCGATGGACGATCACCGTGCCAGTTCCCTCTACCGTTCCGCGATGCTCGGCCAGAGCCTGTTGAAGCTGTACGCGCAGACCACCGAGGCGGTTTCCTCATGAGCCAGTTGTCCCAGCGCCCCGAGAAGCCCGTCGTCGGCGTCCCGATGCCGCACGAGAGCGCCGTCCAGCACGTCACCGGCGCCGCGCTCTACACCGACGACCTGGTCCAGCGCACCAAGGACGTCCTGCACGCCTACCCGGTCCAGGTCATGAAGGCCCACGGCAGGATCACCGCGCTGCGCACCGCGCCCGCGCTCGCCGTCCCCGGCGTGGTCCGCGTCCTGACCGGCGCCGACGTGCCCGGCGTCAACGACGCCGGGATGAAGCACGACGAGCCGCTCTTCCCCGACACGGTCATGTTCCACGGCCACGCCGTCGCCTGGGTGCTCGGCGAGACCCTGGAGGCGGCCAGGATCGGCGCGGCGGCCGTCGAGGTGGAGCTCGACGAACTGCCCTCCGTGGTCACGCTGCAGGAGGCCATCGCGGCCGACAGCTTCCACGGCGCCCGGCCCGTGATGCTGACCGGCGACGTCGATTCCGGTTTCGCCGACTCCGCGCACGTGTTCACCGGCGAGTTCCAGTTCTCCGACCAGGAGCACTTCTACCTGGAGACACACGCGGCCCTCGCCCACATCGACGAGGCCGACCAGGTGTTCGTGCAGAGCAGCACCCAACACCCCTCGGAGACACAGGAGATCGTCGCGCACGTGCTGGGTCTGCACAGTCACGAGGTGACCGTGCAGTGTCTGCGGATGGGCGGCGGCTTCGGCGGCAAGGAGATGCAGCCGCACGGGTTCGCGGCCGTCGCCGCGCTCGGCGCCAAGCTGACCGGAAGGCCGGTCCGGCTGCGGCTCAACCGGACGCAGGACCTGACCATGTCGGGCAAGCGGCACGGCTTCCGCGCCGACTGGAGGATCGGCTTCGACGCCGATGGCCGTATCCGGGCCCTCGACGCCACCCTGACCGCGGACGGCGGCTGGAGCCTGGACCTGTCCGAGCCGGTGGTGGCCCGCGCGCTGTGTCACATCGACAACACGTACTGGATCCCCAACGCGCGCATCGCGGGCCGCATCGCCAAGACCAACAAGGTCTCCAACACGGCCTTCCGCGGCTTCGGCGGACCTCAGGGCATGCTGGTGATCGAGGACATCATGGGGCGGGTCGCGCCGCTTCTGGGCCTGGATCCGGCGGAGTTGAGGGAGCGCAACTTCTACCGGAAGGGTCAGTCGACACCGTACGGACAAGAGGTCACCCAGCCCGAGCGGATCTCCGCCGTGTGGAACAAGGTCCGGGAGAACGGCGGCATCGCCGACCGCAGGCGCGAGATCGCCGCCTTCAACGCCGCGCATCCGCACACCAAGCGGGCCCTCGCGCTCACCGGCATCAAGTTCGGCATCTCGTTCAACCTCACCGCCTTCAACCAGGGCGGCGCGCTGGTCCTCATCTACAAGGACGGCTCCGTCCTGATCAACCACGGCGGCACCGAGATGGGCCAGGGCCTGCACACCAAGATGCTCCAGGTGGCCGCGACCACCCTGGGCATCCCGCTGCACAAGGTGCGCCTCGCCCCGACGCGCACCGACAAGGTGCCCAACACCTCGGCCACCGCCGCGAGCGCGGGGTCCGACCTCAACGGCGGGGCGATCAAGAACGCCTGCGAGCAACTGCGCGAGCGACTGCTCCAGGTGGCCGCCACTCAACTGGGTTCGAGCGCGTCGGACGTACGCATCGTCGAGGGTGTCGCCCGCGCCCTGGGCGGCGACAAGGAGCTGGCCTGGGACGACCTGGTGCGCACGGCGTACTTCCAGCGGGTGCAGCTGTCGGCGGCCGGTTTCTACCGGACCGAGGGGCTGCACTGGGACGCGAAGACGTTCCGGGGTACGCCGTTCAAGTACTTCTCGCACGGCGCCGCCGCCGCGGAAGTGGAGGTGGACGGCTTCACCGGTGCGTACCGCATCCGCCGGGTGGACATCGTGCACGACGTCGGCGACAGCCTGTCCCCGATGATCGACATCGGTCAGGTCGAGGGCGGCTTCGTGCAGGGCGCGGGCTGGCTGACACTGGAGGACATGCGCTGGGACGCCACGGACGGGCCGCAGCGCGGCCGGCTCCTCACCCAGGCCGCGAGCACCTACAAGCTGCCGAGCTTCTCGGAGATGCCCGAGGAGTTCAACGTGACGCTCCTCGAGAACGCCACCGAGGAAGGCGCGGTCTACGGGTCGAAGGCGGTCGGTGAGCCTCCGCTGATGCTGGCGTTCTCGGTGCGCGAGGCGCTGCGGCAGGCCGCCGCCGCGTTCGGGCCGAACGGGGTCAGTGTCGAACTGGCATCGCCCGCGACGCCGGAGGCGGTGTTCTGGGCGATCGAGGCGGCTCGTCAGGGCGGTACGTCCCCGCTCGCTGCGGACAGCGAGGCCCGGACCGGCGCGGCAGCGTTGAGCGGTGCCTGACATGACGTGGATCGCCGCGGTCGCGCGGTTGCGGGCACGCCGGGAGTCCGGCGTCCTGGTGACCGTCGCGACCGTGCGCGGCCACGCCCCGCGCGACGCCGGAGCGAAGCTCGTCGTGGGGCGGAACGAGACATGGGGATCGATCGGCGGCGGCAATGTCGAGGCCGTCGCGATCGACCGGGCCCGGGAGATGATCGCCGCGTCCAAGCCGGAGCCGGAGCCGGAGCTGATCGATTTCGCCCTGAACGACAAGGTGACCAATCAGCACGGCGTCCAGTGCTGCGGAGGCACCGTCTCCGTACTGCTCGAACCGCTGCCGGTGGTAAGGGCGGTGGCGGTCTTCGGCGTCGGGCACGTCGGCCTCGAACTGGCGCGCATCCTGGCCCGTCAGGACCTCGACCTCCATCTGGTCGACAGCCGCTCGGACATGCTCACCGAGGAGCGGCTCGACGTCCTGGCGGACGCGGTGGCGCAGGTGCATGTCCATCACACGCCGCTGCTGCCCGAGGAAGTCCTGGAGGAGCTGCCGCGGGGCACCCACACCTTGATCATGACCCATGACCACGCCGAGGACGCCGCGCTGTGCGACGCAGCCCTGCGCACGAGCCATCTCGGCTCCATCGGCCTGATCGGGTCGGCGGCCAAGTGGGTGCGGTTCCGCAAACGCCTCGCCACCGAGGGCGGCCACGACGAGACCACCATCGCCCGCATCAAGACCCCGATCGGCCTGACCGAGATCACCGGCAAGGAACCGGCGACGATCGCCCTGAGCGTCGCCGCCGATCTGCTGCGCGCCTTCGAGGAGGAGGGCGGCTGACGGGCTCTTCCGGGTAAGCACAGTCGCACTTTCAGCCTGCGGCACACAACCCCCGTCTCACGGCCTTGAGCATGCACTCAAAGGGCCGGAGGCGGGGGCTTCTTGGTGGTCCCGGCGGTCTTCGAGGCAAGTAGAGGAATTCCCTCTCCAGTCGATGCTCAGGACCGTGCAGTGAACCAGCGGAAACCTTGCCGTATATGGCGAGGCGCGGCGGTAGTTGTTGGCCAGACGGGCGCCGTAGACGGCCACGCATGTGGTTGCGAGACCGACAATAAGTGTGGCTACGGCGGTGATGGTCGCCGGGACGAGCAGCGTTGCTCCCATATTCGTCTTCTGTACCCGCGACGACGTCCGACGGCCAGTACCACGCTCCGTAGACCGCTGGTGCGGCGTCCGACCGACCGCGTTTACGGGTGTGTGTCCGTGATCGCGATGACCTCGTCGAGGCGGTCCAGGGCAGCCTGCAAGTCGTCGACCTTGGCCTGGATGCGGTCGCGCTCGGCGCGCAGCATGGCTCGCTGCTCGGCGTCGGTGTGCCCGGAGTCCCAGCACGGAAGGAGTTCCGTGATCCTTCGGCTGGTCAGGCCGGCGGCGAACATTTGCTGGAAGAAGCGGACCAGGGAGATGGCGTCCTGCCGGTAGAGGCGCTGGCCGGATGGGCTGCGCTCCGGGATGAGCAGCCCTTGCTGCTCGTAGTAGCGCACGGCGCGTACCGAGACGCCGGCCCCCCGCGCCACCTCACCGATGCGGATCAGCCGCTCGGCCGCGGCGTTTGTGACGGTCATGGTGATTCCTCTCACCCCCTGGCCCTGATGACCAGCACTTGCCTCTGACGTCAACGTCAGGTTTTAGCGTACCGGGCATGGACATCAAGAACTCAGTCGCCCTTGTCACCGGAGCCAACCGCGGCCTGGGCCGTGCCTTCGCCCAGCGCCTGCTCGAACGGGGCGCCCGCAAGGTCTACGCGACGGCCCGACGGCCCGAGACCGTGGACCTGCCCGGCGTCGATGTGCTGGCCCTCGACATCGCCGATCCCGCATCCGTGAGGGCCGCAGCCGAGGCCGCCCCGGACGTATCGCTGCTCGTCAACAACGCGGGGATCCAGACAGGCACCGACCTGGTGACCGGTTCGCTGGACGCGGTGCGGCAGGAGCTGGAGACCAATCTGTTCGGCCACCTGGGAATGGTCCGGGAGTTCGCGCCGGCGCTCGCCAGGGACGGCGGGGGAGCGATCGTCAACGTCCTCTCCGCCATGTCGTGGTTCGGGGGTAAGGGCGCCAATGCCTACCACCTGAGCAAGGCCGCTGCCTGGGCCATGACCAACGGCGTCCGCCTGGAGCTCGCCGAACAGGGCACGCTCGTCACAGCGGTACACCTGGGCCTGGCCGACACCGACATGGCGGCGGGCTGGCCCGTGGACAAGATCGCTCCGTCGGACCTGGCCGACGCGGCACTCGACGGTGTCGAAGCGGGCTGCGCCGAGGTTCTCGCCGATCAGTGGAGTCGGGACGTCAAGTCCCGTCTGCCGCTGACGCCGGAAGAGTTCAACGCCGCGATGGACCGCGCCCTGGCGGCGCTGACGGCGGCCTGAGGAGCCCCTCGGGCGGCACAGACTTCGGTCGGCTGCTTCCGAGGGCGGTCAGTCAGTACGCCATCCGCAGTTGTGGATCCTCAGGTTGTGGCCTTGCAGGCTGCCTTCCGATCGACGTACTGCCTTCCGCAGGCCAGCACCATGGCTGCGGGCAGGAACGAGCCCACCTGGACCAACTGGGTGTGGCCACCTCGGAGCAGTTACTGGATCAGGCCGGTGTATGCGTGGTCCGGCACTTCGGGGCAGGTGTAGAGCTGCAGGACATAGCCTCCACGGAGCTCGACCAGAGGCGGGTTCGCCGGGTCGAGGCCGTCCACGTACGGCGTGATGTGGGCTTGGTCCTCGTGGGGAACCCAACTGCGCGTGTCGTCGCTCCATTCGGCTGAGGCGATGGTCAGGAGCGGGTCCATCTGGGTGTCGCACACGGGGCAGAACTGGGGGTCGGGGTCGGTGAGGCCCCATTGCGTCCAGCCGCCGGTCTTCCAGCCGGGGGAGATGGACAGCGTGTCTCTGTAGAACGCCTTCGGGGTGTGCTCGCTGGAGCTGTCCCATTCGATGCCTGCCGACTCCCAGGAGCGCGGGTCCCGCAACCGCTTCTGCAGGGCCTCACTCAACTCCAGGTGGTGGGGGTACTCGGTGATCTGTTCTGGGGAGAGCAGGCAGGGTTGGGGCACATAGTCCCCTGACTGGACTGCGGCCGGTTCCGGGGGCGCGGTGAGGAGGTCGGTGACTTCGGCGGCGGACCGCCAGAACAGCGCGGTTCGGGGCTGGGGCATCGGGGGGTGGTCGAAGGGGCACCACAGCACCTGGAGCAGATCGGCCTGCTCGGGCGGGCGCAGCAGAGGGACATCGCGCACGTACAGCTGGGCCACGGGCAGCATGGCGAGGGGGCCTTCGGGCCATGGACAGCCGACGTCGATCCGTTTGTCGATCGCCATCTCCTCGCGCGTGAACTGCGGGTCGCCCTCTGTTCGGCCCGCTGCCTCGGCCTGGATGTGCCGCCAGAGGCGCACGTCCTCCGGCGAAGTGGCCGGATTGACTCCGTCCGGCACGTGCGGGCCATCGCAGTACGGCCATGGCTCGTCGGCGGGCCACAGCAGCGGCCCGCCGACGGAACTCTCGTGCGGCGACGGCGACCCGGCGCGAGGGTGCAACCGGGTCGCCGTGCGTGCCAGGGGAGCCAGCTGAGGAAAGACCGCGGCAACATCGACCGGCCGTGGCGGGGTGGTGCGGGTCATCCTGGCTCCCGGAGGGTCGGGTCAGTTTCCGAGGTTGAGGTTCTTACCGGTCTTGGTCTCGGTGTTCGTGACCGTCTTGTCCGTGAAGAGCGGCTCCTTGTCCCCGTTCGCACGCTGAACCGTGGCGCTCATGGTGACGGACGTGGGGATCGTGCTGGTCAAGAAGTACCGGTAGTTGGGCGTCACCTGGTACATGACCGCGTCGTTGTCCCCCAGACTCTTGCCCTGCACCACCTTCCTGACGATGAGTTCGTACGTCGCCATGCTGGGCGTTCCGGTGTTCAACCCCACCTGCCAGCACGGGACGAGGTTGGCGGCGTCCTTCTGAGCAGTGCCCCTTCCGCCCAATTTTCTGGCGATGAGGTGGCAACGAGAGACGCTGGGGGCCCCCGCGTTCTTCTCGCGGAACTCTTTCGCGTCCCGCCAGCCGGTGATGTCGAGATCCGCGCCAGTGCCCTCGGGCGGCTTCTTCCCCAGGCAAGCCGTGGCCTGGCCTCCCCGAAGCCCGGGGCCGTCCGGCGGGTTCGTGGTCTTGTTGCGCCACGGGACCCATTGGGTGGTGTTGCGGATCCATCCCTTGCCGACGCGGCGGGCCCCGTCCGGTGTGGACTCCAGGCAATCGGCCTTCGGCTCGCTGAGGTGCTCCGCTTCGGTGGGCCCGCCGCTGAAGCAGATGTCTCCGATCCAGAGGACTGCGAAGGACCCCCGGGGGGAGACCTCGGCGGTGTAGTCCCCTGCCGCCTGGTTCTGGTCGCTGTCGTGCCGGCCGTCCCAGCTGGTCCGGTAAGCCAGCGTGCCGGCGCTGTCGTAGTCGTAGGAGTATCCGGGCCCGCTGATGCCGGCGCTCCACTTGTAGGACGTGGCCGGTGACTTCACGTCGAAACCCGTGCGCATGGAGACGGGGTGACGGTTGGGCTTCTTGGTGAGCGTGATGTAGGAACGTCCGCAGTCGCTCTCCACCTCGTCCTTGGGGCGAGGATTCTTGGCTTCCTCGGCGGCGCGGCGCATCACGCGGTTCTTGTCGGCTGCCGGGATCGAAATGGTCTTCCCGTTCTCCAGCCGCACCTTGACGTTGCCCGCACGGTCCGGGGTGCGGGTGAGGAGCTTCGTCACCCGCACCCGGGTCATCTTGGCCGCGACGGTGCGCTCCGAGGAGCCCTTCGTGGCGGTGCTGCGGACGGTCTGATCGGCGGGCCCGGCGGCAGCCGCCGAGGTGGCACCGATTGCGACGGCGATCGCCGTCGCAATTCCCGTCACCCCCGCAGGGCCACGGCGCCATCTGTGCGCTTTCGCGTCGGGCCCATCGCCGTCACGGCGTAAACCTGCGCTGTCCATGGTCCTCCCTCTGGGCACATCCGGTCGATGGAGGCTGTACCTCCGCTTCGGTTGTGCTCGAGCCGTTCACGCCTCAACAGCGTGATCTGACCGGTTCGGTAGACGCCCACTCCCCTCCGAGTGGGCGTCCATGGGGCGTTTGCGGCGTTGCCCCCAACTGATTTCAGTGGCCGGCAGGTTGTCTCACAGCCCCTGTTTGTGCTGGTAGACAAAAGTCCGGCGGCCAGTCCGGGGCCGAGTGTCGGCCTGCGGGGCCTTGTTGCTGCCGTGGCGCGTGTGTTGGGCTGGGCGGTGGGACGTCGAGGGGAGGGGCTCGATCCGCGTGGGGCGTCGTGAGAAGCCGATCGATCCGGCGGCGGGGCCGGTGCAGGCGCTGGCCTTCGAGTTGCGCAAGTTGCGCCGGGAGGCGGGGAGTCCGACGTATCGGGTGATGGCCGACGGGGCGGGGTACTCGGTTGCTGCCCTCGCGCGTGCGGCGGCGGGGGAGGCGCTGCCGTCCCTGTCACTGACGCTTGCCTATGTGACGTCCTGCGGTGGGGACCGGGCGCAGTGGGAGCAACGCTGGCACGCGGTACGTGATGAAGAGTCCGCTCTGGCCGTGGCCGACGAGTCGGCGGATTCGCCGTATCGGGGGCTGGCACGGTTCGAGCCGGGTGATGCGGAGTTGTTCTTCGGCCGACAGGAACTGACGGCCGAGGTGGAAGGCAGGGCCCGTCGCCATCGCGTCAGTGCGCTGGTGGGGGCCTCGGGCAGCGGGAAGTCCTCGCTGCTGCGAGCTGGGCTCGTTCCCTGCCTCCGCCGGCCCGGTGGCGATGGGGGAGGGGAAGCGCCGCGGGCGGTGCGTATCCTCACTCCCGGTGTCCACCCGCTGGACCACCGCGAGCGTTTGAAGCCGGCCCCGGGGCCCGGCGACACCTGGGTGCTGGTGGATCAGTTCGAGGAACTCTTCACGCTGTGCCCTGACGCCCGGGAGCGGGACGCCTTCTTGGAACTGGTGCTCGCCGCACGATCCGAGGACTCCCGGTTGCGGGTGGTGCTGGCTGTGCGCGCCGACTTCTTCGGCCGCTGCGCCGAACACAGCGCCCTGGCCGCCGCGCTCAAGGACGCGACGTTGCTGGTGGGGCCGATGGATCGACGGCAGTGCCGGGAAGCTGTCGTCGGGCCCGCCTCGGCCCGTGGGCTCACCGTCGAGAGGGAACTGACGGCCCGCATAGTCGAGGAGGTCGCCGAGGAGCCCGGCGGGCTGCCGCTGATGTCCCATGCCCTGCTGGAAACCTGGCGGCGGCGCCGCGGACGGATGCTCACGCTGCAGGCCTATGAATCAGCGGGCGGCCTGCACGGTGCCATCGCCCGCACCGCAGAGGACACCTACCACCAGCTCACCGAGGCGCAGGCCGCCCTGGCCCGCCGCATACTGCTGCGCATGATCGCCCCCGGCGACGGCACGCAGCACACTCATCATCCCGCGCCCCGCACCGAGTTCACGGCCGCCGACCCCGGAACCACCGCCGACACCCGGGCAGTACTGGATCTTCTGGCCCGCCGCCGTCTGCTCACCCTCGACGAGCATGAGGTGTCCCTCGCCCACGAGAAGCTGATCACCGCGTGGCCCCGGCTGCAGGGATGGATCAATGACGAATGCGACCGTATCCGTTTGCACCGACGGCTCACTCACGCCGCCGTCACCTGGCAGGCCCTGGACCGCGACAGAGGGGGCCTCTACCGCGGCATCCGACTCGTCCAGGCCAGAAGCATGTTCACCGGTGCCGGGTACGCCGCCCTCAACCCGCTGGAGGCCGCCTTCCTCGATGCCTCGATCGCGGCCGACCGCCGCCGGGAGCAGCGCACCCGCCGCACCATGGCCGCCCTCGCCACCCTCTTGTGCCTGGCCCTGATCACCACCGCCCTGGCCGTTCAGCAGAGCATCGAGGCAACACAGAAGAGCCGCCTGGCCACTTCTCGTGAGCTGGCCGCCACCGCACTGGGCCTGTTGGAGGAACACCCCGGGCGTGCGCATGCCCTGGCCCGGCGGGCTTATGGCCAGGCCCCCACCACCGAGGCGCGCAGCAGCCTGCTGAGCACCTACACGGCTGCCCGGGCCGGCCAACTGGGCGGGCACACCCGGACGATCACCAGCACGGCTTTCTCCCCTTCCGCCGGGACCCTGGCGACAGCGGGGGAGGACCACACCGTCAAGCTGTGGAATCCGGAGCACGGCTGGCTGCTGGGAACCCTCATGGGGCACTCGGGGTCCGTGGTCGCTCTGGCCTTCAGTCCCGACGGCCGGATGCTGGCCAGCGTCGACGCGGACGGGAGCGCACGGCTGTGGGATGTCCGCACCCGCCGGGCAAAGGCGGTCCTGACAGGCCCTGTCAGTGCCCTGACCAGCGTGGCGTTCAGCCCCGACGGCCGTACTCTGGCCGCTGGATCCGAGGATGGGACCACGCACCTGTGGAACGTGAAGGAGCCTCACGCCCGGGCCGTACTCAACCAGTCCGGCACGGTCTGGGGCGTTGCGTTCAGCCCCGACGGTCGGACGATCGCGACCAGCGGCGACGATCGCAGGGTCCGGTTGTGGAGCGCGGCCACCGGGAAGCAGAGCGCCAGCCTCGATCCCGAGGGCGAAGGGACCGACGCGCTGGCCTTCAGCCCCGATGGACGCACCCTGGCCGCGAGCTCCCGAGGCGCCGGCATCACGCTCTGGCGCACCTCCGACCTCCGGGCCCGCGCCCATCTGCGGAAGGCCGGTCAGAACGTCAGATCGCTTGCCTTCACACCGGACGGGCGTTCCCTGCTGGCACTGGACTACCACGCGGGTATACGCGTGTGGTCCCCGGAAGCCAAGAGGATCACCGCCACGCTCGGTAAGGGCACGGAGTTGGTGTCGACGATGGCCATCAGCCCGGACGGGAAGTACGTTGCCGCGGCCGACCTCAATCAGGTGACTCGGGTATGGAACGCCGACACCCACCGGGTTTCGCGGCAGTGGCCCCTGCAGGGCTATCCGCTCGCCCCTGCCTTCAGCCCCGGCGGGCGCGAACTGGCCATACCCGATTCCGCCGGCGCGGTTGCCCGCTGGGGTACGGCGGCTCGTCGCGTGCACGCCGAACTGCCCCGCCACGGTGGTCCGGTGCGCAGCGTTGCCTATGCGCCCAATGGGGAGATCATGGCCGTGGGCGGACCTGATGGGATCGTCGAGTTGTGGAAGCTGACGAGCCGGGGCGGGCGCCGGCTGGCCGTTCTGGGACGCCTCGACAAGATGGTGTTGGCGGTGGCGTTCTCCCCCGACGGGCGTACCGTGGCAACCGGTGGACCTGATCGCACGGTACGCCTGTGGGACGTTGCCTCGCGCAAACCGATCGCCGTACTGCGCGGCCATGAGGCAATGGTGCAGGCCGTGCACTTCAGTCCGGATGGGCGCACACTGGTCAGCGCCGGCGCCGATCACACCGCGCGCCTGTGGGATGTGGCATCGCGCCGGGCAGCGGGCGTCTTGAAGGGACACCGCAGAGAGCTGAGGGACGCGGGATTCAGCCCCGACGGCAAGACCGTGGCCACCGCCTCACCCGATGGCACGGCCCGGCTGTGGGACCGCCGTACTCGCAAAGTCACTGCCACGCTCAAAGGCCACAGCGGCCCTGTCTACGGCGTCGCATTCAGTCCCGACGGCCGGACCATCGCGACGGTCGGCGCCGATCGCACCGTCCGGCTGTGGGACGCACACTCACACCGCACCACGGCCGTGCTGGAAGGCCACACCGACCAGGTGTCATTTGTTGCGTTCAGCCCGGACGGACACACCTTGGCGACCACGGGAGCCGACCAGAGCGTTCGGCTTTGGGAAACCGACCCCGAACGAGCCATCGGAACGGAAGACGGTCACTGACGCCCGCGCAGAGCGGATGCGACGGCGCGGGGCGGCCGTTCATGAAACCTTGTACAGGGTTCAACAGCGAGATCGCCGTGCGTGCGGATGCCGCCAACGGACCGGTGCTGGTCAAGGGGCTGCGTGCGGAGCACCCCCAAGGGGCGCGGGTCCTTCCCGCTGGGCGGCCCGGCGGCTCCCGCATCACCCCTTGGGGGAGTTTCACGGCGAAATCCCAGTCGGGCGAGGCGCCCTGCGGGAACCTGCGCCTATGGCCTCGGGGCGTCGTACAGGGAGAGACTCGTGAAGCTACGTAAGCGACTCGTCGTACTCGCGGCGGTGCTGGCGGCCACTGTCGCCGTGGCCGCTCCGGGCGTCGGAGCGGCCGAGCCACGGACTCGCACGGAGTCGGCACCGGCAGCCTCG
Organism: Streptomyces sp. NPDC050658; assembly: GCF_044457025.1. NCBI lineage: Bacteria > Bacillati > Actinomycetota > Actinomycetes > Kitasatosporales > Streptomycetaceae > Streptomyces > Streptomyces sp. NPDC050658. The sequence goes on along the minus strand of NZ_JBITGM010000007.1, from coordinate 193,645 downwards.
GCCCCGCACGCGGTCGGCCCGTTCCAGATCAGGAACCACGGCACAGGCCGCTGCATGGGCTTCCCGTACGGCGATGACCGTGTGCGGCTGTGGGACTGCTACAACGAGGCGTTCCTGCTCTGGGACCTGGTCGCCGACGGCAATGGCCGCTATCACGTGGTGAGCCGCAGGAACGGCGACTGCCTCGCGGGCTGGGCGCAGGGTCCGAACGGCTGGTCGACCTGGCTTTCGCCCTGCGACACCAGCTTCACCAATCCCGACCAACTCTGGTACGTCGACCCGGCGCACGAGTCCGATCCGGCACGCATCGCGAACCTCTTCGGCCGCGCCCTGGAACCTCAGCGCGACTCCGGGGGCGGTCAGGAGGGCGCCCGGGTCGAGATCTGGGACTACCAGGGCCTGCCGAACCAGAGGTGGACGCTCAAGTACGTCATGTGAGTTCAGACGACCGCCGCCTGCCGACCCCGATCAACAGCACCACCGAGCACATCGCGGCGAACGCGCACCACGTCGGGATGTACTCCTGCCGCCACAGCACGAAGGACACCGCGGCCCGACGGCGACCAGGACGCCGAATAGGACGAGCCCCGGTCGCCGGAGAGGAGCAGGGAGCCGATGGTGGCGAGGAGGTAGCCGACGACGATCAGCTACGTCTGCGAAGGCCGAGGGAGTATCCGACGGTGTGCCACGCGGATCTCGGCCGTCACGGGCCGGATCGCCAGTGTGTACGCGAGCGCCGCCACCGCGCAGTCCGTCGCTTGGCGGCCATGCTCCACGCCTGGCACGGCGGCGAGGCGATCAGCCCGCGCGTCCTGCCGAGGAAAGGCCACGCCGGATGCACCGCCACGCCGGACGCACCTCCACGTCGGTCCGTACCGTCAACTGCCCTGAGGCAGAACGGGTCCTGCACGCCCACTCGTCCCCGTCCAGGCCGACGTCGCGCACGCCGAGGACACCCAGAGCTCTGCTCCAGCCACCCGGCCCCGCGAAGAGGCTCACGTTCTTCGGCCTCGTCCGCACCGACGCGTTCCGAGGTCCCGCGGGGTTGGGCCGGCGTTCCTCAGGGGCCCGAGGCTCATGACGGTGCTCTTCCACACCCCGCTGTCCGGGGCGGCGCACTCGGCGGTCTGCTCGCGGGCCGCCCGTCGGGACGGATCGGGGGCCGGAGCGCATTGACCGTGGCGGCGATCGGCTCCGCCGCTGTGCTGATCGCTTGCCCTCTCTCCGGTGAGCCGACTACGTGGCGGGCCGGCGGGCGCTTCGGCAAGCGGTGCGGGCTCATCGGCAAGGCGGTACAACTCGCTTGGCCCGCAAGTGTGTTGGTTCCGCCGATGAGGTCATGAGGCGCGTGATGTGATCGTTTCATGACTTTGTCGACGCCACCGGACTGGCCGCACTGCGGACATGGGGCCGACCCTGACATCGACATCGTGGGCTGCCGTGGCATCCACGTACCCGGACACACGGCATGTCTCGCCCACCTCGAACCCGCGGATCGCGCCACCTACTTCGGCGGGCTGCGGCCGGGCGCCGATGTCGACCACAGGGGGACGACCTTCGACGGGACCGTGCTGCGCGGCCTGCTCGAGGCCCTGCGCGATCAGGGGACCAACGCCGCCCGGTTAGGGGGCGCACGGTTCGACGAGGCGACCTTCACCGGTGACGCCTGGTTCAACAGGGTGACCTTCACCGGGCGCGCCGGGTTCAAGGGGGCGACCTTCGCAAGGTACGCCCGGTTCGGCGGGGCGATCTTCGCTCAGGATGCCCGGTTCAACGGGGCGACCTTCGCGCAGGAAGCCTGGTTCGGCAGGGCGGCCTTCGCTGCGGACGCCTGGTTCGATGAGGCGACGTTCACTCAGGACGCCCGGTTCAACGGGACGGCCTTCGCCGGGGACGCCCGGTTCAAAGGGGCAACATTTACGCAGAACGCCCGATTCAACGCCGCCACCTTCACCGGGGCTGCCCGGTTCAATGAGGCGGCCTTCGCCGGGACCGCGGAGTTCGACGGGGCGACCTTCGCCATGGAGGCGGTCTTCCTCGGGGCGGCCTTCGCCGACGAGGCCCTGTTCAAGGGTGTGGCCTTCTCCGGTGACGCGGTGTTCGGGGCGAACTTCGCCAGGGACGCCCGATTCAGCGAGGCGGTCTTCACCGCGGATGCCCGATTCGGGTCATCGAAGTTCACCGGGCTCGCCTGGTTCGACGGGGTGACCTTCGCCGCCGACGCCGAATTCGAGCGGGTGGCCTTCAAGGGTGCCGTATTCGACGGGGCGACGTTCACCGGGACCGTCGACTTCGACGGCGCGATCATCGCAGGGGACGCCTCGTTCGATCGGGCTGCCTTCCAGGGCGCCCAGTCACTGGGGCCTCTCGCGTGCCAGGGCAAGCTGAGCCTGTCCCGGGCCGTGTTCGCCGGACCGGTGACCGTCGAAGCCGCCGCCGGTCACGTCCGATGCGTACGCACCCAATGGGGATCCACCGCGACCCTGCGCCTCCGGCACGCCGTTCTCGACCTCACCGACGCCGTACTGACACTCCCCATCGCCGTCACCGCACACCCCGTTCCGTTCGAGTACGGCGTTCCGCTCGACTTCGACGTCCCCTTCGACTACAGAGTCCCCCTCGACGAGTCCGGGCTGAACCGGAGCCAGTCGGGGCTCAGGGTCACGTCCCTACGCGGGGTCGACTGCGCCATGCTGTCCCTCTCCGACGTCGACCTCACCCTGTGCCGATTCGCGGGAGCCTTCCATCTCGATCAGCTCCGTCTCGAGGGCCGCTACACCCTGTGCCGCCCGCCCGCCGGAGTGCGTTGGCGCGGCCGGCTGCCCGTGCGCTGGACGCCGCGCCGGATTCTGGCCGAGGAACAGCACTGGCGCGCCGCCCGCGGTGTCGCCGCCGACGGCTGGTCGCCCGCGCCCGAGGGCGTGGATGTGCTCGAGCCGGTCGCATTGGCGCCGGTGTACCGGCAGTTGAGGAAGGCGTTCGAGGACGGAAAACACGAGCCCGGAGCCGCCGACTTCTACTACGGCGAGATGGAGATGCGCCGCCACGCCGACGACATCCCCCCGTCCGAGCGCGCCCTGCTCACCGCGTACTGGATACTCTCCGGCTACGGCCTCCGTGCAGCCCGCGCCATCGGCTGGCTCACCATCGCCATGGCCACTACCGTCGTCCTCATGATGGGCTTCGGCCTGCCCGACGAGTCCCCGCGGCAGGAGATCGTGCGGGAGGAGGTCGACGGCGAGTGGAAGACCGTGGTCGACAAGCCTGATCCGAAGAACCCGACCGGCGACCGCTTCACCACGAAACGCTTCGAGCAGGCCCTCAACGTCAACCTGAACTCAGTGGTGTTCCGCTCCAGCGGTCAAGACCTGACGACGGCCGGCGGGTACATCGAGATGGCGTCGCGGTTCGCCGAGCCGGTACTCCTCGGCTTCGCCGCACTCGCCGTCCGCGGCAGAGTCAAGCGCGGCAGCTGAATGGGGCGCCAGTCAGCCGCTCATCCGCCGCCAGGTCAGGCCCATCGACGTCGAGGCTGGCCGACATGCCGGGATCTCGTCTGGCTGTATTCCGGTGTGGACCCAGCCGAATGCGCTCGCCGCGCAGGAGGAACTGGGAGTTACCACGTAAACCGGCCCGCGCCGTGAGCGGGCCGAGCGGAAGGCGCCTGGCGGGCAAGATCCCACATCGGGCGCCTTCCTCCTTGCCCCTAGAAGAAGCCGAGCTTCTTCGGCGAGTACGACACCAGCAGGTTCTTCGTCTGCTGGTAGTGCTCCAGCATCATCTTGTGCGTCTCGCGGCCGATCCCGGACTGCTTGTACCCGCCGAAGGCGGCATGCGCGGGATACGCGTGGTAGCAGTTCGTCCAGACGCGGCCGGCCTGGATCGCGCGGCCCGCACGGTAGGCCGTGTTCATGTCGCGCGTCCAGACGCCCGCGCCCAGACCGTACAGCGTGTCGTTGGCCGTCTTGATGGCGTCGTCGAAGTCGTTGAACGACGCGACCGAGACGACCGGACCGAAGATCTCCTCCTGGAAGATCCGCATCCGGTTGTCGCCCTCGAAGATCGTCGGCTGGACGTAGTAGCCGCCCGCCAACTCGCCGTCGTACTCGATGCGGTGACCGCCCGTCAGGACCTTCGCCCCTTCCTGCTGGCCGATGTCCAGGTAGGAGAGGATCTTCTCCAGCTGGTCGTTGGAGGCCTGGGCGCCGATCATCGTGTCGGTGTCCAGCGGGTGGCCCGGCACGATCTGCTCGGTGCGGGCGACCGCCGCCTCCATGAACTCGCTGTAGTGGCCGCGCTGCACGAGGGCCCGCGACGGGCAGGTGCAGACCTCGCCGTTGTTGAGGGCGAACATGGTGAAGCCCTCGAGCGCCTTGTCGCGGAAGTCGTCGTTGGCGGCCCACACGTCGTCGAAGAAGATGTTCGGCGACTTGCCGCCGAGCTCCAGCGTCACCGGCTTGATGTTCTCCGAGGCGTACTGCATGATCAGCCGCCCCGTCGTGGTCTCACCCGTGAACGCGACCTTCGCCACGCGCGGGCTGGACGCCAGCGGCTTGCCCGCCTCGACGCCGAAACCGTTGACTACGTTGACGACGCCCTGCGGCAGCAGATCGGCGACCAGGCTCAGCCAGACGTGGATGGAGGCCGGGGTCTGCTCGGCGGGCTTGAGCACCACCGCGTTGCCCGCCGCCAGCGCCGGGGCGAGCTTCCAGGTCGCCATCAGGATCGGGAAGTTCCACGGGATGATCTGCGCGACCACGCCCAGCGGCTCGTGGAAGTGATAGGCGACGGTGTCGTCGTCGAGCTCGCTGAGCGAGCCCTCCTGGGCGCGGATCACGCCCGCGAAGTAGCGGAAGTGGTCGATGGCGAGCGGGATGTCGGCGGCCAGCGTCTCGCGGACCGGCTTGCCGTTCTCCCAGCTCTCGGCCACCGCGAGCTTCTCGAGGTTCGCCTCCATCCGGTCGGCGATTTTCCGCAGGATGTCGGCGCGCTCGTTGACGGAGGTGCGGCCCCAGGCGGGTGCGGCGGCGTGCGCCGCGTCCAGGGCGCGTTCGACGTCCTCGGCCGTACCGCGGGCGATCTCGGTGAACGGCTGTCCGTTGACCGGGCTCGGGTTCTCGAAGTACTGGCCTCGGGCGGGCGGTACGTACTCACCGCCGATGAAGTGGTCGTAGCGGGCCTGGTACGAGACGACTGCGCCCTCGGTGCCGGGCGCTGCGTAACGGGTCATCTTGGCTGGCCTCCCGGGGAAGGCTGCCCGCCGTTGGGCAGCTCTCGCCCGGAGGGTAGGAGGCGGGACGTTGCAGGTACGTTGCGGCCGGTGCCGGTGCCGGTGGCGGTGGCGTTGTGGTCGGGGCCTCGGGGCCTCGGGGCCTCGGGGCCTCGGGGCGTCGGGTGGACCGTTACGTCCCCGCCGCCAGCTCCGCGTTCAACGCGGCGAGGCGGGCGAGTACCGGCGGGGTCGCCCTGACCTCGGCCAGCGCGCGCCACACCGCCAGATCGTCCTCGCCCCAGGGAGCGTGCGCCCAGTCGGACAGGAGGTCCGGATCGCCGCGCGCGATGAGCGCGGCCCGCAGCTGGTCAGCGAGCCGGCGCCGCAGCCGGGCCACGGCAGGCGCCTGCGAGGCGGGAAGCAGCGGCCCCGCGTACGCGGCGGCGGCCGCGGTGACCGCGCCCGTCCCGAGGCGTCGCTCCACGGCCTCGACGTCGAAGTCGACCCGAGCCGCGAGGCGGTAGGGGCGAGACCTCAGCAGCTCCGGCCCGAGCACGTGCCGCAGCCGGGCCAGCTCCGCCCGCAACGTCACCGGCGTCACCGACTCGTCCTCGTACAGCGCGCACAGCAGCTCGTCTCCCGTCAGCCCGTCGGGATGACGGGCCAGCAGGACGACGATCTCGCTGTGCCGCCGGCTCAGCCGTATCTTGCGACCACCGGCCACGAGCAGCGCCTCGTCCCGCCCGAGCGCGGTGAGCCCCACGGCATCGCCCGTGTCCACCGGCGGTGCGAGCAGCGCCAGCTGGGACTCCGCGGCCCGCGCCACGGCCTGCACGAAGGCCAGGCTGTGCGGATGCGCGAGCCGGTCGCCCCCGGTGATGTCGACCGCACCGAGCAGCCGCCCGGTGCGCGGATCGTGCACCGGAGCCGCCGCGCACGTCCACGGCTGGACGCGTCGGATGAAGTGCTCGGCGGCGAACACCTGCACCGGTCGGTCCACGGCCACCGCCGTACCGGGCGCGTTCGTGCCCATCGCCGACTCCGACCAGCGCGCCCCCGGAACGAAGTTCATCCGCCCCGCCTGCTGCCGGGTCGCCGCATGCCCCTCGACCCAGAGCAGCCTGCCGTGCGCGTCGCACACCGCCAGCAGATGCTCGCCATCCGCCGCGAACGTGCCCATCAGCTCCCGGAACAGCGGCATCACCCCGGCCAGCGGATGCTCCGCCCGATACGAGCCGAGATCCCCGCCGGTGAGCTCCACCGCCGCACCGGTGTCCTCCGGGCAGACCCTGGCCCTGGCCGACCGCCGCCACGAGTCGGCCACCACGGAACGCACCGGCCGCGCGACGGTCCCGCCCTCGGTGAACCTCTCATGGGCCCGGCGCAGCACCCGCACCCGCTCGGCGGGATCGGCACCGGCCTCCAGAGCCACCCATGGATCGGTCAACTCGGCCTCCCGGGACGGCGATGCGGTTCAGCCATCGTCGCCCCGCGAGCCGGTGCCGACAAGCACCGCAACCGGAGTCCAGGGCGCGTCAGGCCGAATTGATCAGGTCCATGTAGCGCGGCCAGTCCCAGTACTGACCCGGATCGGTGTGGTCGCTTCCGGGCACCTCCACATGCCCGATCACGTGGTCCCGGTTCTTGGGGATTCCGTACTTGTCGCAGATGGCCGCGGTCAGCAGCGCCGACTGCTCGTACATCGCGTCCGTGAAGTACTCGGGCTGATCCACCCACCCTTCGTGTTCGACGCCGATGCTTCGGGTGTTGTAGTCCCAGTTGCCCGCGTGCCAGGCCACGTTGCGCTCGCGAACGCACTGGGCGATGTGTCCGTCCTCGGAACGCACCACATAGTGGGCCGAGACCTTCTTGGCCGAATTCTGGAAGATGGCCAGGGTGTCGGCGTACGTCTCCTGGGTGACGTGCACGATCACGTAGTCGACCGGATAGGTGCTGGGCCGGTTGGCCGCCGTGTAGTTGGACGTACTGGCCGGAACCCACTCGGCGAGCGGGTAGTCGACCGCCCGCGGCCGGGCGGTGGCGCGGGTGGCGGGGAGGAGCGCGGTGGGCACGGCGGCGAGGGCCGCGCCCTGCAGCAGCCGGCGCCTGCTGGGATGACGTCTTGCTCGATCCATGGCTGACCTACCTCTCGGTGGGGGGAACAGCTGGACTGGACTCTCTGGACTGGTCAGCGGGGGAGCGCCGCGGCCGTCTCGCGCAGCCGTGCGTGCAGCCCCCGGTGAGTTTCGCGTGCGGGCAGCCACTCCTTGCGGATCTTGGCCACGCACGTGTAGTTGGTGTCGCAGACGTTGGCGAGCGGCGACTCGACGGTCTGCGTCGCGAACTGGTACGCGTCGAGCTCGCTGAAGCCGTAGTCACGCACCAGCCACTGCACGAGGTCGAGTTGGGATATTCGGAACGCGTCCTCGAGCGGTCGTGCCGAACCGGTGGAAATGATGTGGGTGTCGGACTCCAGGCGCGGCCAGGGCGTCGCGATCCCCTTCAGGAGTTCGACGATCACCACGGTGTTCATGGCGCACTCGACGGCGACACCACAGGTCTCTCCCTCGCCCTGGCGGGCGTGCCCGTCGCCCAGGCTCAGGAGCGCGCCCTCGACATTCACGCCGAGATAGCAGGTGACTCCGGCCCGCATCTCCGGGGTGTCCATGTTGCCGCCGTGCGCGTCGGGCACGAGCGCCGAGCGCACCTCCAGGTTGGCGGGCGCGACACCGACCGTGCCGTGCATCGGGTCCATCGGCAGCCCGATCTCGAAGTCGCCGTCGTGCGCACGGAAGTGGGCCGTACGCCGTTCATTGTCGAGTTGCCAGATCCACACGGTCTCGGGCAGCGGAGGCTGGAGCGAGGCGGTCGTGTGGGTGGACGTGAGCGCCCCGAAGAGCGGCACTGTCGTGGAAGCCGCCCAGTCGCGGGCGGGCTCGATGGACACGAAGTGCACGGCCACCGTGTCTCCGGGCTCCGCGCCCTCCACGTGGAAAGGGCCGGTCTGCGGATTCAGGAACGGGAACTCGCAGACTTCGGAGACCAGGTCCTTCTCGGAACGCACCTTCCCCGCGAAGCAGTCCTCCGTGAAGAGGTCGAGGACCGTGCCCGGAGCGATGCGCGCCACCGGCGGGGCACCGCCGAACGTCCAGGCGTATTCACCCGGTTCGGGGCGCACGGTCAGGATACGGGGCTCGCTCATCTCGGGACTGCTCCGCTCTGTGAGGGGTCGGGCTTGGTGTCGTCGTCGAAGTTGTCGAGGTCGTCGAGGTCGTCGAAATGGACATGTGCCGTCTCGGCTATGTGCTCCGGATGGCGGCGTATCAGTACCCCGAGCACAACGACACCGATGAGCATCCAGACACCGACGACCGGGCCCGCGTACGAGACAGGGGCGGTCAGCTCGGACACGAAGTCGAAGACGGGCAGTCCCGCCGCAGTCAGCAGTACGGGCACGAAGGCGGCGATGCCGAGCAGCGGGAACAGCAGATGCCGCACCGGGCTGAACAGTTCGCGCCTGCGCCTGAGGAAGTAGCCGGCGCAGGCGAGGTTCGCCAGGATGTAGACGCCGATGATGACCGTCACGATCACCGTGGCGAGCAGGAGGAACGCCGTCACCGGGTCATAGGCGAAACCGAGCCCCAGCACGGTGGCGACCGCGACGGCGAATTGCACGGCCACCCCGGCGACGGGGGAGTGGCGCGTGGGGTGGACCCGCGCGAAGGGGCGCGGGAACACCCCGATGCGGCCGAGTGCGAACGCCGTACGGGTCGACACATTCGCGCACGCGTTGGCGTTGGCGATCGTGGAGTTCACGACGGCCAGGAAGACGAGCACCCAGAAAAGGCCGAACGAGGCGCGCGCCACGCCCTCCCAGGAGGCCGCGCCGGACGCCCCGAACTCTGTGAAGCGGTCAGGGCCGAAGTACACCGACATTGCGTACGTCGTGATCACGTACACCAGGCCGATCGTGAGCGCCGCGCCGAGAACCGCGCGGTGCATCGTGCGCCGCGGATTCTTCGTCTCCTCGGCGAGTGGGGCCGCCGCCTCGAAACCGGCGAACGCGAGAACGGTGTAGACCGAACCGGCGAAGACGCCGCTGAGCCCGTCGTATCCCTCAGCCGTATGCGAAGTGCCGAACACCGACCAGGTGTTGTGGCCGCCCGCCTGCGCGATCAGGAGTACGGCGAAGACCAGGAAGACCAGAACCTCGAACGCACCGAGGACCGTGCCGAAGCGGGCCGACGCCCGCACTCCCAGATATCCGGCGACCGCGATGATCACGGCCCCCGCGAGGGACCACGGCCACCACAGGTCCGCCGGATAGGACGACCACTCGTTGTGCAACGTGCCCGCTGTGGTGAAGCCCAGCTGGAGCAGCAGCAGGGCGGGGATGAGTGCTTCCACGAAGACGTATCCCCACCCGACCAGGAATCCGACCGCGGGGTGCAGGCTCTGGGCCGTATACGTGGCCATCGACCCCGCGGCAGGCAGGTGCCGGGCCAGTTCGGCTACGCACGACGCGGTGAACAGACACGCCACCAGCGCGACGAGAACCGACAGTGGCAGGCTGCCGCCGGCGAACGCGGTGCCCGCCGGAATGGACGCGGCCACCGCTGCGGCGGGCGCCATCGCCGTAATGCTCTGGAAGAGGACTTCGCGTAACCCGATGGCTCCGCGACGCAGTCCTGGATTGGTTTCCCCCGACACCTGAATCCCCCGATCCACGTGGTCACGACCCGCCACCGGGACGAACGTGCCTCGCCTGAATTACGGTACGGCGGCGGCTGGTTGGGGCGGAAGAGCGCGAGCCACATCTGTGTACAGCACCGTGATTGTGGATATCGCGGTCACCCGTGAGGGGGACAAGCGGTGGCGGGGGAGGGGCCGAAGCAGGGTTCCGTCATCCCAGAGCGGCGGCTCCCACGGCGGCCTGCTGCTCGGCCCGGGTGCGGGCGGCAGCGGCATCGGCCGGATCGCCGGTCCGGTCGGCGAGCCGGGCCCGGGCCTGCCAGTTGTAGGGGCAGATGGGGCGCAGGTTGATGCGCTCGCTGAGCAGGGTGCGCGCCAGGTCGTGACGTCCTGCGCGGATGGCGGCCTCCACCAGCGTGCGCTGCACGGCGTCCCGCTGCGCGTGGCTGCCGCCGAAGAAGTTGAGCCGGCGGCGGATCGGCGTGAGCAACTCGACGACACGGGCGTACTGCCCCTGTCGGTACGCGATGAGGGCCCGACACACCGGCAGTCCGATCTCCTGCGTCATGGCGTGGTTGGAGACGGCCGGGTCGGTCCGGGCGAGCCACAGCTCACGGTCCTTGACCAGCTGCTCGGCGTCCGTCAGCCGACCGGCGCCGACGTATGCCATGACGGCGTGGACGTCGTTGAACGCGTAATAGGCGCCGTCCTCGCGCCCCGCCCAGGCCTCGGCGAGCGCCGCCCAGCGTGCGCCGACGTCGGTATCGGTCAGGAGCAGCCGCCACAACAGGGCGGAGGCGTCCAGGAGTTCCATCGCGATGCCTTGCGACGCCTCGTGGTGGAGGGTGTTGTCGTAGACCGCGAGGACCCGGTCGATGCTCCCTGACTCCAGCGCGTACAGGGCGTAGTGCCAGGAGTTGTGGACGGAGAGGAAGTTGCCGTCGGCCCAGTCGTCCGTCCGGGCGTCCAGATAACGGATCCCGTCCGCGAACATCCCCCGCATCTCGTATGTGTGCACGACCGCGTGGATGCCCCACACATCGCGTGGATGCCGCTCGACCGCCCGCAGCCCGGTCTCCTCGGCGCGGCTGTAGTGCCCCGACTCCTCGAGCCCGAAGGCGTACATGCCCAGCAGGGGGCCGAAGTGCGGGTCTTCGCTGTCCCACGAGGCGAGCGCGCCGCCGATCCGGTCGCGCAGGCGCTGGGCGTCGCCCGTGAAGAAGTCGATCTGGTGACCGACGGCCAGGGCAAGCGCGTCGCGGGGATAGGCGCTGCTCAGCTCGCCGAGGACGGCACCCGCACCGAACATGTCCCCGTCCAGCCAGGCTTCGGCGGCGGCCGTGTGCATCCGCTCGCGCGGCGAGAGCCCGGTGAGGTCGACCGCGCCGAGGAAGGACTTGAACGACTGCCGGGCGGCAGCGGCGTCCTTCTCCTCGGTGCCGAGCAGCCCGAGATAGCTGCCGAAGACGTGAGCCATGGCCGATCCGGGAGATGCCTCGGCCATCGCCTGGGCCTCGTCGGCCACCTCCCCGCGGAAGAACAACAGCGCGTCCAGCGCCCGTTCGTAGTGCCTCGCGGCCTCATCGCTCGTGCCACTCATGGCGTGGTCATGCCGGTCCATTTCCATCGCTGCCCCTGATCCCGTCGACTCTGTCGCAGTCTCGCGAATCTGCCCGGGGGATGCGAGGACGACGCACGCCTGCGGGTCAGGTGGCTAGACCGCGCCCACCGGATCGTCCAGCACTGCCCGTACGACAGAGTGCGCCGCGCCCAGCAACGGCCCGTCGGAACCCAGGCGGGACACCGTGACGGCGCAGGCCGTGCCGGCTGTGCGACGGTCCAACTCCGCCTCCAGGGGAGGCAGCAGCCACGGGGCGAGCCGGGAGAGCGCGCCGCCGAGCACCACCGACCGGGGGTCGAGGAGATTCACCGCACCGGTGAGCGCGATGCCCAGGGCCGCCCCGGCGTCCTTCAGCGCGCGCCGCACGTCCGTGTCGCCCTGCGCGGCCCGCTCCGCGAGCAGACCGAGCCGGTCCGTGCCCGGATCGAGCCCGGCCGCGCGCAGCACCGCTACCTCGCCCGCGTACTGCTCCAGGCAGCCCCGCCCGCCGCACGGACACGAAGGGCCGTCGGGCCACACCGGCACATGCCCCAGCTCACCCGCGAAGCCGCGCGTCCCGCGCAGCAGACCTCCGTCGACGACCAGGGCCGCACCGATGCCGATCTCGGCGGAGACGTGCAGGAAGTCCTGAGGCACCTCCTCGCCGAGCCACAGCTCGGCCAGTGCGCCGAAGTTGGCCTCGTTGTCGACGGTGAGCGGCGGCTCGGCGGGGAGCAGCGCGGCGAGGTCGACGTCGCGCCAGTCGAGGTTGGGGGCGCGGACCACCGTCCCCGTGCCGCGGGCCACCAGTCCGGGGACGGCGACGGCGAGGCCCGCCGGGCGCAGTCCCTCCCGGCGGGCCTCGGCGCTCACCTGCCGGATCAGCGTGACGAGTTCCTTGACGACCGGTTCGGCTGCGCGCCCCCGGTTGCTGCTCTGCCGCACGGCACGCGCGCGTACCTCTCCGCGCAGATCGACCGCGCACACCGCGAGATGGTCGACGCCCACCTCCGCGCCGATGCCCGCGGGACCGCTCCCGCTGATCGCGAGTGCCGAGCCGGGACGGCCGACCCTGCCCGGCCGCTCAGGTCCCAGCTCCGCCAGGAGCCCGGACCGGATCAGCTCGTCCACCAGCGTGGAGACGGCGGCCCGCGTCAGGCCGATCCGGGTGGCCACGGCGGCACGGGACAGCGGCCCGTGCGCCGCGACGGCGTGCATGACACGGGAGAGATTGCGGCGGCGCATGGCCTGCTGGGTGTCAGGCAGCCGGCCGCCGGACGTGCCCTGGCGCGTGCCATGCGGTGGTGCGGTCATGCCCCCGTCAGCCCCTGCTCTCCGTGGTCCTCGCCGTCACTGCTCATGCGCCGCCTTGTCCAGCAGCGGCGTCGCGTCGGAGAGTACCCCGGTGATCCGAGCGAGCGCCGACTCGTCCCGCGCCACCGGGTCGAGCACGGGTCCGGCGGCCGTGCCCCAACGGCGCGCGACCGCCGCCGGGTCCTCGCCCGTCAGGATCCCCGCGGCCTGTGCGGCGGCCCCGAGCGCGACCAGCTCCTTGGCCTCGGGTACCTGGACGGGCCGCCCGGACAGCCGCCGCACGGTGTCCTGCCAGGCCGTGCCCCGTGCACCGCCGCCGATCAGCAGCAGCGGCGCCGAGCGGTCCGCGTCGGCGTCCAGGACCCGGTCGAGGGCGCCGAGCAGGGAGTGCACCGCCCCGTCGTACGCGGCCTGCAACAGCTGTCCTGGAGTCGTGTCGTGCCGCAGCCCGTGCAGCAGCCCCGAGGCGTGCGGCAGATCAGGGGTCCGCTCGCCGTCCAGGTAGGGCAGCAGCGTGACCTCGCCGCCCGCCTCGACGGCCTCGCGGTCCAGGCTCAGGAGCGCCGCCACCCGGTCCACGGCCAGCGTGCAGTTGAGGGTGCAGGCCAGCGGCAGCCAGTCACCCCGCGCGTCGGCGAAACCGGCCACCGTCCCCGTGGGGTCCGTGGGGCGCCTTCCGGAGACCGCGTACACCGTGCCGGACGTGCCGAGGCTCAGCACCGGAATGCCGGGGCGCAGACCGAGGCCGAGTGCCGCCGCCGCGTTGTCGCCGGTGCCGGGGGCCACCAGGGTGCCCTTGGAGAAGGGCAGTTCGCCGTGTCCGCGCACGGTGCCGACGATCTCTCCAGGGCGCACGACACGGGGCAGCAGCGCCGGGTCGAGGCCGACCATGCCGAGGATCTCCTCGTCGTACGCCTCGGTCGCGGACGCCCACCAGCCCGTTCCGGAGACATCGCCCCGGTCGGTCGTGCCGCTGCCCGTGAGCCGCTCGGTGAGGTAGTCGTGGGGCAGCCGGACGGTCGCGGTGGCAGCGGCCGCGGCCGGTTCGTGCTCGCTGAGCCAGGCCCACTTGGTCACCGTGAACGACGGCCCCGGCACACTGCCGACGCGCTCGGCCCAGGCCTTCGGGCCGCCGAGACGGTCCACCAGGGAGCGGGCCTGTGCCGCCGAGCGGACGTCGTTCCACAGCAGCGCGGGCCGTACGGGCCTGCCGTGCGCGTCGAGCGTGACGAGGCCGTGCTGCTGTCCGGCGACCGACACCGCGGCGGCCTCCCGCGCCGCATCGCCGCACTGGTGCAGCGCCTCGACCAGGGCGTTCCACCAGCTTTCGGGGTCGCTCTCGCGGGCCGAGCCCGAGCTGACGCCGTGGGGCGCCTGACCGCTCGCCACGACTCTGCCCGTCGCGGCGTCGACGACCAGGACCTTGGTGGACTGCGTGGAGCTGTCCACGCCGACGACGAGCGGACCGTCGGCTGCTGGCGCTGATGACATCGGGGGTCTCCGTTCCCGCGGCTCTTTCCGGGTGTGTCCGGACTTCTCTCCGTCCGACCTTCCCAGGGATGCCTCCGGATACTAATTTGTTAAGGGCCATGACGAAATAGTCGTGGCGCCCACGTCCGGGTACACGGAACAGCCGTGCCCGGGCGGCCCGCCGCCGCGCATCAGCCACCCTGGGAGCCGCACATGACGTACCAGCCCACTCCAGAGGACAAGTTCACCTTCGGTCTGTGGACCGTCGGCTGGCAGGGCAGGGACCCGTTCGGCGACGCGACCCGCGCCCCGCTCGAACCGGCCGACTCCGTACGGCACCTGGCCGAACTGGGTGCCTACGGAGTGACCTTCCACGACGATGACCTGATCCCCTTCGGCGCCACGGACAGTGAGCGCGAGTCGCACGTCAAGCGGTTCCGGCAGGCACTCGACGCGACGGGCCTCGTCGTGCCGATGGCGACCACGAACCTGTTCACGCACCCGGTCTTCAAGGACGGTGCGTTCACCGCCAACGACCGCGACGTACGCCGCTACGCCCTGCGCAAGACGATCCGCAACATCGACCTCGCGGTGGAGCTCGGCGCCCGCACCTACGTCGCCTGGGGCGGCAGGGAAGGCGCGGAGTCCGGCGCGGCCAAGGACGTACGCGACGCCCTCGACCGCATGAAGGAGGCCTTCGACCTGCTCGCCGAGTACGTGACGGAACAGGGCTACGACATGCGCTTCGCGATCGAGCCCAAGCCGAACGAGCCGCGCGGCGACATCCTGCTGCCGACCGTCGGGCACGCCCTGGCCTTCATCGAGCGCCTGGAGCGTCCGGAACTGTTCGGCGTCAACCCCGAAGTGGGCCACGAGCAGATGGCCGGGCTCAACTTCCCGCACTCCATCGCGCAGGCCCTGTGGGCGGGCAAGCTCTTCCACATCGACCTGAACGGTCAGACCGGCATCAAGTACGACCAGGACCTGCGTTTCGGAGCCGGCGATCTACGGAGTGCCTTCTGGTTGGTCGACCTCCTGGAGAGGGGCGGTTACGAGGGGCCGCGGCACTTCGACTTCAAGCCGCCGCGTACGGAGGACTACGCGGGCGTGTGGGACTCGGCGGCGGGGTGCATGCGCAACTACCTGATCCTGCGGGAGCGTTCCGCCGCGTTCCGCGCCGATCCGGAGGTCCAGGAGGCGCTGCGGGCCGCCCGTCTCGACGAACTGTCGCTGCCGACCGCGGAGGACGGCCTTGCGGGGCTGCTCGCCGACCGCGGTGCCTTCGAGGACTTCGACGTCGCGGGCGCCGCCGCGCGGGGCATGGCCTTCGAACGGCTCGACCAGCTGGCGATGGACCACCTCCTGGGGGCGCGTGGCTGACCCTGGACTGCAACTACGGGGCGGTGCGCCCCGTAAGCACCACTACGGAGGCGCCAACTTCTGCACGGGGGTCGCGTCTTGACCGGTGCGAGGCGACTCTTGACGGTATGGCCATGCCACCCGTACCGCCGCAGCCGCCTCCTCCGCCGGGCGACGCGCCCCCTCCGGGTGACGGCGGATTCGGACCACCAGGAGGCGCCTACGGACCTCCTCCGGGCGGTGGGGGCCTGCCGCCCGAAGGCGGCGGGATGCCTCCGGGCGGTGGCGCGTGGCCGCCGTCCCAGCCGCCCGGAGGGCCGTCGGGACGGCGGGGCGGGCTGTTCATCCTGCTGGCCGCGATCGTGGCCGTGGCCGTGGTCGTCGCGGTGGTTCTCGTGGCCACCGGCGGGGATGACTCGCCGGGCGAGAAGGGCCCTTCCGAGAGCGGCAAGCCCACGCCGTCACTCAGCATCCCCTCGCAGATCCCCTCGGAACTGCCCACGGAAATCCCCTCCAACCTGCCGAGCGAGCTGCCGTCGGGCCTCCCCAGCGACCTGCCGACCGATCCTGAGGACCTGGAGTCGCTGATTCCGTCAGCTGTGGGGAACGAAGCGCCCTGAGGGGTCCGCACCCGCGGAACTTTCGTCCAAGACAGGAGCGTCGAAGTCGGCGACCGTAGAGGCATGCGCAACGACGAAGTGTGGTCCGCCCCGGCGGATCACGAGACCGAGAACGGCTGGGAGGTCGCGGGCCTCGTCGGCGGCACAACTGTCGACGGCGTCCAGATGGCCGGATTCCGCGACCGTGCGGCCGCCGGTCTCGACATGCTGGTGCTCCCACAGCCTGCCGTGATCGTCGTCATCGGGCTCGGGGATGCCTCGTTCACGGTGGAGGGCGCCACGGGGCGCCGTTCCCTGCGGAGCATGGTCGCGTCGTTGTCGCCCGGTCCGGCGCGGATCCGGGCCGAGCGGGTCGCGTGCGTCGAGGTGCGCCTGTCGCCTCGGGCCGCGCATGCGCTGCTCGGGGTCTCCCCGCGTGAACTGGAGGGATCGCTGACCGGCCTCGAGGACCTCTGGGGGCGGCACGAGCAACGGCTTCGCGAGCAGCTGACCGAGGCCACGGCATGGCAGCAACGCCTCACCCTGGTGGATGAGTTCCTCGCGAAACGGGCGGCGCGGGCACCCTCGATGTGGCCCGAGGTGGCCGCCGTGTGGGACGACATCGTGGCCCGTCGAGGCCGGGTCCGGATCAGCGACCTCGCCGCGTCCTGCGGATGGAGCCGCAAGCGGCTGTGGTCCAGGTTCAGTGCGCAGATCGGCGTCAGCCCCAAGCGCGCCGCGATGCTGGTCCGCTTCGACCACGCCGCCCGAGCGCTCTGCGCCGGTGCCGATGCCACCGATGTGGCTCTGGAGTGCGGATACGTCGATCAGCCCCACCTGCACCGCGACGTACAGGCCTTCGCGGGCTGCACGCCGGGCGCGCTGGCGGCCAGGGCGACGTCTGTCGACTAGCGATCCGCCCTACAAGGCGATCCGCCCTACAAGGCGATCCGCCCTACAAGGCGATCCGCCCTACAAGGCGATCCGCCCTACAAGGCGATCCGCCCCGCCCCACAAGGCAATTCGCCTCACTAAGCAATCCGAAAGACGCTGGAAGGAATACACCTGTGACGAACACCGATGGTTCCGCGCCGGACATGACCGGCCCCGCCCTGATCGCCCGGCTCGCGTTCGGGAGCATGGCCGCGCAGACCCTGCGCGCGGCAGTCCGGTTGAGGGTGGTCGAGCTGATCGGCGACAAGGAGCGCGGGGCCGCGGAAGTGGCGGCCGATGCCGGAGCCGAGCCCCAGCCCATGAACCGCCTGCTCCGAGCCCTGACGGCGCTCGGCCTGCTGAAGGAACACGCACCCGGTTCCTACTCGGTGACCCCGGCCGGGACGTTCCTCGATCCGGGCCACCCCGAGTCGCTCACGTCGTTCGTGCGGATGTTCACGGACCCGACGATGCTCCGGCCCTGGGAGCACCTGGACGCCAGTGTCCGCACCGGCGACATAGCCTTCGACGCCGTGTTCGGCACGGACTTCTTCAGCTACCTCGCCCAGCACCCCGAACTCTCCACGGAGTTCAACGCGGCGATGAGCCAAGCCGTGGGCGGAACCGCCGCAGTGCTCCCGCATGCCTACGACTTCGGCCGGTTCTCCAGGATCACGGACGTCGGAGGAGGCGACGGAACCCTCCTGGCCGGCGTTCTGGAGGCGCACACGGACCTCACCGGCGTCGTCTTCGACACGAAGGACGGCCTCGCCGAGGTCCCGACCACACTGCGACGGCACGGACTCACGGAACGCTGTTCGTCGGTCTCCGGAGACTTCTTCCATTCGGTGCCGAAAGGCTCGGACCTCTACCTGATGAAGAGCATCCTGCACGACTGGACGGACGAACAGGCGGTCACGATCCTGCGCCACTGCCGCGAGGTGCTGCCGGCCGGCGGCCGCGTCCTGATCGTGGAGCCCGTGCTCCCTGAAGTCGTCGACGCCGAAGCCGACACCGCCGACGGCGGAATCACCTATCTGAGCGACCTCAACATGCTGGTGAACGTGGGCGGCCGAGAGCGCACGCGCCAGGACTTCGAGGACGTGTGCCGTCGAGCGGGCCTGTCGCTCACCTCGGTCACCCCGCTTCCCGAGGCCGCCCCGTTCTCTCTCATCGAGGCAGAGGCCGAGGCAGAGGTCGCCACCGACTGACGGCCGGGCGCGGGCCCTTACGGGCCCGCCCACCGCTTCGTATGCGCCTCAGATCCCCTTCGGCAGCCGTACGTACAGCACCGTGCTCTCGACACCGCTGTCCACCAGACGGCCGTTCTCGTCGAACGCCTCCGGACCGTCCGTCATCCCGAAGTCGTTGTCGTTGATCAAGGCGAGCGTGCGGCTGTTCACCAGGGCCACCCCCTCGATCTTGTCGGGGACGCCCTGCACGCGGCCGAGATCGACCACGAGCCGCTTCTTCAAGACGGGCACTCCGGAGTCCGCGGGATCGTCGAGCTGCTCCAGGGACGGCTGCGTGGCGGTGTCGTCCCACCGGTCGCCGAGGATGTCGGCGCGGCGGTCCAGCTTCACCGTCTGCAGCCGCGCCGCCTTGTCGGTGCGCTCCTCTACCAGGAGCCGGTCACGGCCCACGGCCACTACGGAGGAGATCTTCAGTTCGGACGTGTCGTCCTCGCCGGGGTCGACGACACCCACCGGGTCGAAGCGGTAGGCGTACTCGGCGGTGACTGTCTGCTTCTTCGGGGAGAAGCGCAGCAGCCGCGCCGTCCGCGACCCCTCACCGGCCTCCTCGTCGGGCAGCGACAGCGGGCTCTGCACCGCCATCACCAGGTCGCCGCCCGGCAGTTGGGCGAGTCCTTCGAAGCCGCGATTCACCTTGCGGTTCAGCAGGATGCCGGGGAGCGCCTCGACGACCGGGTAGTCGGCGCCCGAGAGGTTCAGCCCCTCGGGCACGTAGCGCTTGAGCACCTTCCCGCGCGCGGAGACATGGACGAGGGAGGGCCCGTACTCGTCGACCAGCCAGAAGCTCCCGTCGTGTGCCCGCACGATGCCCTCGGTGTCGAGGCCGTTCGGGTCGTACGTCAGCGGGGTCTTCGCGTCATAGGTGAACGGCGCCTCATCGCGTCCCTCCTGGTTGGGCAGCCCGGTGACGGGCTTCCCGGAGGACGTGGTGAGCGGCCGTGCGTCGATGACCTTCACGGTGTCTCCGGAGACGCGGATCTTCACGATCGCCGGGTCGAAGCCGGGGACGGGAAAGGTGCGGCGCTTCTTGCCGTCGACCTTGATCTGGCCGTTGGGCCCCCGGTCGGTCACCGTCCAGAACTCGCCCTTGCGGCCCGCCGGATAGATGTCGCTGCCGATGCCGCCGAGCCGCACACCACGGTCGTCGTCCACCGTTCCGGGCAGCAGCGCATTGCTGAACGCGCCCAGGGGAACGTCGCCGAGCGTCGCCGACGAAGTGATCCGAGGCGCGTCCTCCTTGACGTCGGTCTGCGCGCCCGTGGCCGTTCCGGTCACCGCGACGGCCGCGAGCACGGCGAGCGGCGCACCCACGGCGACGGAACGGCGGACGCGACGCTGACGAGCGGCGTGCGGGGACATGGGTGCCTCCTGGGGCGCGTGTTCGGTGACAGCGGCCAGACTTCGCCGTCGCCACGAACGTCGGGAGGCCGAGAGGTGAACGCGAGGAGACGTGCCGACGGCGCCTCCCGCGAGGGGCGGGAGGCGCCGTCATCATGGTGGGCCGGTCGGCGGTGGGTCGGGCCCGTAGCCTCTGTCGCCCCCCTCCAAGTAGCTCACGCCGACGCGTTCAGGCGGCTCGCGCTCATGAATCCGATGCCTCCTGAACCGATGTGTTCCACGCTCCCGGATGGTCCGCCCACGCTCAATCGCCGGTCAGGGGGAGTGCGCGCGCCGGTGTTCCCGGCGCGCGCCAGCGCGGCGCGGACGCGCCGGTGGCCGCCGCTTCCTGGGCGCCGCTTCCCGTGCCGCGTGCCTCACTCGGCGACGGTCACCACGGCGAGCGCCGTCGCCGGGTCGTGGGTCGCCGGGCCCGCCGGGGTCCAGCGGCCGCGCTCCTTGCGGTAGGGCCACCAGCGGCCGTCCTGCCCGTGCCGCAGCTGGGCGTCGCCGCCGACCACGGTCCAGCGGTTGCGGGCGGCTCGCAGCAGGGGCCGCTCGTCCTCGTCCCATGCGGCGTCGAGGGCTGCACGCGCGCGTGCGAGCGCCTCGGCGCCGGGCGTCCACTCCTCCTCGAGGACGGACAGCGCGGCCGGACCTCCGTACTCCCACGCCCGCATGGCCAGCGCGAGCCCGTCCTTGCCCCGGTCGCCCGCCGACGCGAGCCGTGCGGCCGCCGGTGTGTCGGGCGCCGAGGCCGCGAGCCGCACGGCGTCCTCGCCCACCGTCAACTCCCGCTCGACCGGCTGTCGTTCATGGCCCGGTGCGAGCGCCTCGGCCAGCAGCCGGTGCGCCTCGGCCGCCGCCCGCGCCGCGAGGAACTCGAGCGCCGTCGCGTCGACACCCGGTGCGGGCGCCTCCTCGGTGTCCAGCGAAGGCGGCAGGCCCGGCTCTGACGGCAGTGGAGGCAGTTCGGGCAGCGGAGGCAGGATGGCGCCCTCGGCGTACGTCACATCGGCGTACACGCCCTCCTGAGGCTCTTCCTGCTCCTCCTCGGGGGTCGCTTCGCTCTCCGCCCCCGCCACGCTGCGCACTTGCAGCTCGTCGAGCAGCTCGCGCTCCGCACGGCCCCGCATCAGGAGCAGGACGAACGGATCCTGGTCGAGCAGCCGTGCCACCTGGTAGCAGAGCGCGGCCGTGTGCCCGCAGTGGTCCCACGCGTCGCAGTCGCACTCGGGCTCCAGATCGCCGATGCCCGGCAGGAGTTCGACGCCCGCGGCCGCCGCGTCCTCCACCAGATGCGGCGGCATCTCGCGGTCGAGCAGCGCCGCGATATGTCCGGCCCGCTCCACGGCCATGCCGAGGAAGTGGTCCCACTCGGCCCCGGTCAACTGCTGCAGCAGTACGTCGGAGCGGTGCGGAGTGCCGTGCCGGTCCTTGACGACCGCGGTGATGCGTCCCGGGCGCACCGACACCGCGCCCACCGCGCCCGCGCGGGCGAGCCTGCGGCCCGCCTTCAACTGCTGGGTGTCCAGCGCCGTGTCCTCCAGCGCCTTCAGCCAGGCCTGGCCCCACCAGGTCTCCGCGAATCTCCGTCCGTGGGCGGGCGGGAGCGCGGCGAAGGTCCGCTCGTGACGGCTTCCCCGCCCATCGCCGGACTCTTCGGATGTGTCGTCAAACGCCTCGTCGTACATGTCGCTCATCGCGTCCCCCCTCGCAGCTCCACCAGATCCGACAGCTCGGCGTCGGTGAGTTCCGTCAGCGCCGCCTCGCCGGAGCCCAGCACCGCGTCCGCCAACTCCCGTTTCCGCAGCAGCATGTCGGCGATGCGGTCCTCGATCGTCCCCTCCGCGATCAAGCGGTGCACCTGCACGGGCTGTGTCTGCCCGATGCGGTACGCGCGGTCCGTGGCCTGCGCCTCGACGGCCGGGTTCCACCAGCGGTCGTAGTGCACGACATGCTCCGCCCGCGTCAGGTTCAGCCCGGTCCCGGCGGCCTTCAACGACAGCAGGAAGACGGGGATCTCGCCGTCCTGGAAGCGCTGCACCATCTCCTCGCGCGCCGCGATGGGAGTGCCGCCGTGCAGGAACTGCGAGGGGATGCCGCGGGCCGCCAGATGCCGCTCGATGAGCCGCGCCATCTGCACGTACTGCGTGAAGACCAGGACGCCGGCTTCCTCGGCGAGGATCGTGTCGAGCAGTTCGTCCAGCAGCTCCAGCTTTCCGGAGCGCCCCTCGATCCGCGGCTTGTCCTCCTTGAGGTACTGCGCGGGGTGGTTGCAGATCTGCTTGAGCCCGGTGAGCAGTTTGACGATCAGTCCGCGGCGGGCGAACCCGTCGGCTCCCGAGATCTCCGCGAGCGTCTCGCGGACGACGGCTTCGTAGAGACCCGTCTGCTCCGTGGTGAGGGAGACGGCGCGGTCGGTCTCCGTCTTGGGCGGCAGCTCGGGCGCGATGCCGGGGTCGGACTTGCGGCGACGCAGCAGGAAGGGACGGACGAGCTGGGCGAGACGCTCGGCTGCGGCCGGATCCTTGCCGCCCTCGACGGCCTGCGCATAGCGGGTGCGGAAGGTGCCGAGCTTGCCGAGCAGCCCCGGTGTCGTCCAGTCGAGGATCGCCCACAGCTCGGAGAGATTGTTCTCCACGGGGGTGCCGGTGAGCGCCACGCGCGCGCGTGCGCCGATGGTGCGCAGCTGCTTGGCGGTCGCCGAGTACGGGTTCTTGACGTGCTGCGCCTCGTCGGCGACGACCATGCCCCACGGAGCCTGCGCCAGGCTTTCGGCGTCGAGGCGCATCGTTCCGTAGGTGGTGAGCACGAACTCGCCGTCGGACAGGTCGTCCAGACTGCGCCGGGCGCCGTGGAAGCGTCGTACCGGGGTGCCGGGCGCGAACTTCTCGATCTCGCGCTGCCAGTTGCCCATCAGGGAGGTGGGACAGACCACGAGGGTGGGGCCGGCGGTCTCGCGCTCCGTCTGCCGGTGCAGATGCAGCGAGATCAGCGTGATGGTCTTGCCGAGGCCCATGTCGTCGGCGAGACAGCCGCCGAGGCCCAGGGAGGCCATCCGGGCCAGCCAGTTCAGGCCGCGCAGCTGGTAGTCGCGCAGCTCCGCTGCGAGTGCCTTCGGCTGGCCGACGGGCTCCATGCCCTCCGGATCGGCGAGGCGCTCACGGAGCGTCTGCAGCCAGCCCGTCGGCTGGACGTCCACTCGGCGCCCGGCCACTTCGGTGGTGCCCGTGAGGACGGCGCTCAGCGCGTCGATCGGGGTGACCTTGTGGTCCTGTTGCTCGCGGACCCGTCGCGCTTCCTCGGGGTCGATGAGCACCCACTGGTCGCGTAGCCGCACCACGGGACGGTTGGCCTCGGCGAGCCGGTCGAGCTCCTCGCGCGTCAGCTGCTGGTCGCCCAGCGCGTACCGCCAGTTGAAGGTCAGCAGCGCGTCGGCGGAGAGGAAGGACGGGGTGTCCGCCGACGGCTTGTCAGGTTCCCGTTCGTCGTCGTAGTGGTCGGGCGGGCCGATGACCGCGCGGGCGGTCAGATTGCGCGCCAGCTCCTTGGGCCAGTGCACGTCGACACCGGCCGCGGCCAGCAGCCGTGAACCCTCGCCCAGGAGCGCGGTCACCTCCTCGTCGGCGAGCTCGACGGCGTCGGGGACACCGGCGGAGAGCAGCGGGGCGAGCGGCGGCCACGCGCGCGTGGCGCGGCGCAGCGCCAGCAGGGCGTCCATGCGTGAGCGCGACCCGAACGACTGCGCCGCGGAGCCTGATCCGGCCCACACCTCGGCGGCGTCGGCGACGAGGGAGGGGTCGCTGACGCTGTGCATCTGCAGCACGGCGCGGAACGGCAGCCGCGTCTCCTCCGAGGTGTGCGACATCAGGCCGGGGACCTCGACGCGCAGCGAGATGCGTACGCCGGCGTCATGGCCCGCGGCGACATCGGTGGCCCAGAGGCGCTGTTCGGGGATGTGCTGCGGCTGCGGGGCCGCGAAGGCGGGGGCGCCGGCGGCCAGGTCGGCGGCAGGGGAGCGCGGCAGCGTGTCGGCCACCGCGTCGAGGAACCGCCGCAGCAGGCGCTCCGGTTCGGGCAGAAGCAGCGGCTCGGTGTCGGCCAGCGGCAGGGCGTGCGCGGCCGGAGGCATCGCCGCCGCGAGGTCGCGCAGCCGCCGCAGGTCGTCCGTGCCCAGCGGGCCCGAGCGCCACGCGTCGTGGTCGGTGGGAGTCAGCCCGGGCAACAGCAGGCCACGTGCGGCCAGTTGCAGGGCGAGCACGCCCGCCGTTCCCCAGAACGTGGCCGTGGGATGGGCCTCGGCGGTGGCGCGCGCGCGTGTCAGGACCGGCAGCGCCGTGCGCACCGGCAGCAGGAGCGCGGAGACCGCGGCGAGCCGGACACCGTCGTCACCGGGCGCGGCGACGGCCAGCTCCTCGACGACACCTCCGGTGCAGGTGGGCGGCGCGCCGCCCTCCGGATGCCAGAAGGCGACCCGACCGGCGCGCGCCGGGTCGTCGGGCACGAACAGCACAGAACAACGGGAGAGTTCGGAGATCTCGGAAGGTGACACGGCGGGGAGTCTGTGCTCAGCGATGACGCATTCCTCAAACTTGACTACTGAAACCGGAGCGGCCGAGGATACAACACGCCCGGGAGAAGACGGGAGCGCCCTGGTGGTGATCCCGATCACGCCACTCCGAGGGTGTAGCTAACCCCCCTGCGACGCGGTGCTGGCCCCCTCCAGAAGACGGGTGAAGGCGCCATGGTTGCCCAAGGTCACCGGCTCATACGTTGAGTGAAGTCCAGCCGATCACGTCACAGACCGGAGACCTCGCCATGTCCCAGACCGCCGCAGCAGTCGCGGAACGCCCTCCAGGCACCACCGAAAGGCAGGCCGCCGGAAGCGATTTCGCACCCCTCCTGCGCGCCGTCAAGGGACAGGGCCTGCTGGCCCGCAGGACCGGCTGGTACGCGTACACGATCGCCGTCAACGCCCTCGCGCTGACCGCCATAGGGGCGGGCCTCTTCCTGATCGGCGGCTCCTGGTGGGTGCTGCTCCTCGCGCCGGTGCTCTCCGTGCTGTGCGCGCGCACCGCGTTCATCGGGCATGACGCCGGGCACTCCCAGATCACCGGCAACCGAGGTGTGAGCCGCGCGCTCGGACTCATCCACGGGAACCTTCTCCTCGGCATGAGCTCGGCCTGGTGGAACGACAAGCACAACCGTCACCACGCCAACCCCAACCACATTGAGAAGGACCCCGACGTCGCCGCCGACGTCCTGGTGTGGACCAGCAAGCAGGCCAGGGTCCGGGTCGGCTTCCGGCGCTGGCTCACCCGCAACCAGGCCTGGCTCTTCTTCCCCCTGACGCTGCTCCAGGGCATCGCCATGAAGATCTACGGATTCCAGGACCTGCGCCGCCAGAGCCCGCGCGAGCGTGTCGTGGAGGGGCTCCTGCTGGTCGCCCACCTCGTCGGCTACGTGACCCTGCTGCTCGTCACCATGCCTGTGGGGCACGCCATCGCCTTCGCCGCCATTCACCAGGCACTCTTCGGCCTCCACCTGGGACTGGCCTTCGCGCCCAACCACAAGGGCATGGAAATGCCCGACCCCGACGGCGAGCGCTGGGGCCACCTGAGCCGCCAGGTCCTCACCTCCCGCAACATTCGCGGCGGCGTCCTGACCGACTGGTTCCTGGGCGGGCTCAACTACCAGATCGAGCACCACCTCTTCCCGAGCATGCCCCGCCCCAGCCTGCGGCGCGCCCAGCCGCTGGTCCGTGCCCACTGTGCCGAGCTGGGCATGCCGTACACGGAGGCGGGATTCGTCGACTCCTACCGGCAGGTCCTGCGTCACATGTACGAGGTCGGCGAGCCGCTGCGGGTCGAATAGCGGCTCCGGCAGCCTCCCAGCGGCTGCTCGCCACCGGTGCCCGGACGGAAGCGACTCAGGGTCCTGTCAGGGTCGCTCCTCAGGGGTCTATCAGGGGAGCAGACTGGAACCGTGGGCGGCGAGATCCCGTTTCTCAAGACAGAGAGCGGCAGCAGCCGCGAAGGAGGCGACGCACATGTCGAAGAACGCGAAGATCGCCGCAGGAGGTGTGGCGGCCGGCATCATCCTGTTGATCTGGCTGCCCTGGTGGGCCGCCCTCCTGATCGTGCTCGGAGTCCCGGCAGCGGCCTATCTGACGCTCGACCCCGGGCAGCGGCGCAGGCTGCGCCGTGTCACGCGCAAGGAGATCGGGCACTGACGGCCGCTCCCGAGGCCACGTCCCACGGGCCGGCGCGCACCTGACGCACGGCCGTCGACGACCTCCCCGCTCGCGGACCCGCCCGGCGCGGCTCCGCGAGCGGAAAACCCGTTGCGGCGCCGCCGGTTGTCCGGCAACCATGATCCGCATGACTTCCCGAGAGGAGGCCGCTCAGCGATCCCACGGTGATCGCTGATGGCCGCACACGAGGCGTCGCAGACGCCGTCCCGCCAACCTCAGCCCACTCCCGCGCCGCTGACACCGGCCTGGCTGAAGTCCCACTTCGACCCCCTGCCCTTCCCGGCCCGGACGAGCGCCCTGGCCCGCTACGCCCGAGCACTCACCCCAGAGGCGTACGCAACCCTGCGTGACGCCCTCGCCGCGGGTGACCCCGACGAACGGCACACCGCGCTCTTCCTCGCCGTCACCCGGCGCGATCTGACCGTCGTCACCGAAGCCCTGAACGATCCGCTCCTGCGCCGCCGTGCGCTCGCGGCCGCCATCCGCCTCCCGGTGCCGGACGCGGCCCTGGAACAACTCGTCCTGAGCGACATCCCCGTGGTGCGGCACGAGACCTACCGCGTGCTGCGGCTCAGCCGTCGGCAGACCCTCGCCGGACGCCTGCTGCCGCAGGTGCACGAACGGTACGGGCCGCGCGACGCCTCCCGGCTCCTGCCCGCATGCCCCGCAGAGACGGTCTCCGCCTGGATCGCCCGGCTCGACCCGCCTCCGGGCGTGCTGAACACGCTGGCGCGTACCGCACCGCACGCGGTGGCCGAACTGCTCATAGCCCAGGGCGAGAGCCGAGCGAACCGCGACCGCCACCGCTTCACGAGCCGCCACCGTGCGGCCGCGAGCCTGGCCGCGGGACGAGAACCCGCCGCCGGACTGCTGCTCCTCGAACGGAGTCCCGACCTCCTGACACCACGGGCGGCCCGCGCCCTGCTGCGCCACCCCGCCCGTGTCCTCGCCATCCTCCGCGCGGCGCCACCGGAAGAGGACGGATCCCCACGGGAAGTGCGGCTCACCGCAGGCGCCCTGCCGCCCGCCACACGGCGTGCGCTGCGCGAACTCCCGCCGGAAGACCTGCTGGAGCTGGCCCGCCGCTGCCCGATGAGACAACCGCGCCATCGTGGCCCCGGACGGCACGACACCGAACCGGACGGCCTGCTCGCGCTGCTGCCCGGCCCCGAACGCCGCCGCCTCGTCGAGGAACGCACACGGGGCGCCCGCTCCTCCATGCGGAGCATTCCCATGGCCACGCTCACGGCGCTGCGGCCGAGCGACCGGGCGGAAATCGTCGCCCCCTGGGTCGAGCGATGGGCGAACCGGGAGTGGACGTCGAGCCGCCTCGCCGTCGCCCTCCCGCTCGCCCTGGGCGAGCCGGTGCTGCGGGACATGGCCGACCAACACCGCCTGCACCACCGGCTCCTCGCCTGGCCCGCACTGCTGGCCTGCGCGGAACTGGAGGGCGACCTGGAGCAGTTCGCCCGGATCGCCGCCGACTGCGAGCGTGCCTGGCACGATCAGGAGGAGGTGCGCAGGGCGGCACTGCGGCAACTCGCGGGAACACCGCGGCGCCTGCTGGCCGCATTGCCCGAGCAGGTGCTGCGCGATGCGGCGATCACCACGGTCCAGTCCCGCGACTCGACCGCCCGGACATTGGCCGCGGCCGCGCGGCTGCTGCGCCGCGCGGTGGAAAGCGCCGCGTCCACCGGTGAGCCGAGCCGTGCCGCGTACGCGACGGAGCTGCTCTGCCAGGTCGTCTCCGACCCGCGCTCCACGGGACCGGTCGCCGTACTGCGCGTAGACGAGGCGGCGGCGCGAGCCCTTTGGACCGCCTGGTGTGCGACGTCCGCCGGCACCGGGGCCCGCCCCGACCTCCACACGGCCGTCGCGGAACTCCTCGCACCGCACTTGACCGCACTGCCCGATCTCGACTCCCTGGTCCGGCGTATCGCGCTGGAATGCGACGACCCGGATCTCGCCGGCCGCGCGGCGGCCGCCTGGGTGGCACCCGCGCAGCTGCGCGAGCGGCGCTGCGCCGAACTGATCGGCCTCGACGCCTCGTTCGTCGCGGTACCGGTGATCCTGCGGACCATCGCGACCCGGCGAACCGACCTTCTGGACACCGTGCTGGCTGCCGCCCGGAACGGGCTCACGGGGCGTGTGCGTCCCCGGACGGGAGCCTGGTCCGGATCCCTGCGACTTGGCGTCACCGGCCGCTGGCTGCCCGCGCAGCGCCAGGCATGGGACGAGCACCACGCGCGTGTGGCCGTCGACGACATGGTGCCGCTGCGCACACGGGCCGACGCGGCGGCACAACTGCGCCACCCCGAGACTCTCGTAGCCCTCGCGGATGCGGCTCCACAGCCCGTCGCCGCGGCGGCGCTGGGGGTGTTGGGCGAGGTGCCGGGCGTGGCGCACGACGGCGCGGCGCCCGCCATGGAACCGCTGCTGGACATCCTTTCGCGACACACCGGGACGGGCGGTGTGCGAGGGCGTGCCGCCATGGCATCCGTGCGCCGAGTCCTGGAGTCCATGCCGGAACCGGACGCCGTCGCCCTGCTCGGCCCCGTCGCCCGCGCGTCCGACGCCCCCGTCGGCACCAGGAAGGAAGCCGTCCGGTCCCTCGGCACGCTCACCGGTGACGAGGCGTTCGACGCGCTGGTCAAGGCCTGGGACGAACCGGGCCAGCACCGCGACGTACGAGCCGTCATCGCCCGGCTCTTCGTGGCAGCGGTCGACCGCCCTGCCGTCGCCGACCGACTCGTCCGGGCGGCGGACGAACCGGCCGTCCGGGAAGTGGTCATCCACGCACGGGTGGGCGCCGTCGGTGAATCGCTGGGCGCGGCCTACAGGGCCTTCCTGACGCGTCTGGTGAGAGAGGGAGACAAGGAGACCGTCGTCGCCGCGTGCAGGGGCCTGGCGGCGTGGTTCACGCCGGAAACGGACGACGCCGTGCGCACCGTGGCCGAGGTCATCACGGACCAGCGGCGCTCCAAGCGGGAATGGGAGGCGGCAGCACGCCTGTTGCCGTGGTTTCCCGCCGGGCCGGTGGGAGCTGCCGTCCTCCAGGACACGGCCCGCCGGCTCCAGGAACGCGCGGCCGCGACCGACCCGCAGGCGAAGGCCGACGCCCTCCGACGGCTCTCCGGCATCGGTGACGCCTTGCAGGTGCGGCGGGGCTCTCCCCGGACACTCCTTGCCGCCGATGCGGTGGTGCTCTGGCTGCGGGCCGCGGGCCTGTGCCGCGAGGCGGCAGCGCTCACCTGGGAGACGTCACTGGCCGCCATACGGCACGGCGAACACGACACGCAGCGCTGGGAGCGACTCCTGCAGCTGATCGAGGAACGTCCCGAGCGTCTGCCCTCTTCGGGCGGCGTCTCGCTCGACGCGCGGGGACCACGTGCGCGTGCGGCGCTGCTCGCCGCTGTCCGGCTGCTGCGCGAACGCGGCACACCGGCCGCCGGTGTGCTGGCCCTCGCGCTGGTCCGCGTCGGAGGGCCGGCCACCTCGTGGGAAGAGGCGTGGCGCGGCGAACTGGCGGCCCTTCGGGAGCACGGCGACCAGGACACGGCCGTCGCGGCGCTGCTGATCGATCCGGGGCCGCCCCGCTGAACCCCGCGAGGGGTCAGACGGGACGTACAGCCATCTTGTCGAGCGCGTCGAGCAGACCCGGCAGCTCGGGCCCGCGCCCCACCGGCAGCACCTCGCCCGGCTCCTCGTCAAGGAGGACGAACGCGATGTCGTCGGTCCTGGCCACCAAGGACCAGCCAGGACCGTCGGCACGCAGTATGCGCGCGTCTCCGGAGGCGAACGACGACCGCACGCGTCCCAGCGGCGGCGGCGTGCTCACGTACGCCCGTGCCTCGGCCATGACCCGAGGTACGCCCGTGAGCGCCCCCGGATCGGCATCGGTGTCGTCGCTCTCCGAAGAGACCTCCTGAACGGAGTCCTCCCGCTGGGACCCGGCACCGTCGTCGGCATCGTCCGAGAGGAAGTCGGCGTCGTCGATCTGCTCCCGCCAGGCCGCCCACTGCAGCGCGATCTCATCGGCCCCGAGCCGTCGTTGGGCGGGCCCCCAGATGTCGGCCTGCGGAGGCGTGAGAGGCGTGAGGTCCGGTTCGTCCGGGCCGGGCTCGGGGTCGTGCGGAGCGGGCACACCGGGCGCGGCGACGGCCACCGCGAGCGGCCAGCCGGGCAGTGCCGCGACCACCGTCCGCTCGTCGGGCGACAGGTCGTACTCCATGCCGCAGTCCCAGGAGGCGATCGCCACGGCGACGAGGGACACGTCGTCTACGACGACCGTCCACCGGGCGCCGTCGCCGTCCTGGCCGAGCACAAGCCCGTACCCGTCGGCCAGCGGCGCGAGCCCCAGGGCCGCACACGCCTCCGGATAGTCGTCGCCGAGCACGCTCGGGAACTTCGCGGGTGTCAGGAGCACCGCCGTCAGCACGTACAGCGCGTCGTCCTCGGCGGCGACTGCGTCGTCCGTCCCGGCCATGCCAGCCTCCCCATCGCTTCATTCGTCGGCGCACCATAACCACTGGTCGCCTTGATCGTCGAGGGGTGGATGACCAGGAAACCCGCTCGTCGGCTCCCGCGCCGGACACCTATGCTGCTTGTCATGCCCCCAGCCAGTTCGCACTTCGTGTGTCTGCCGTGCCGCGCTTCCTACAAGAAGCCGGCCGACTACGGACGCGTACGCGTCGACATCTGCCCCCAGTGCGGCGGGCAGTTGCTGAACGCGGGTTCCGCGCTCGCCGTCCCGAAGCGACGCGACAAGGCCGCCTGGCGTGCGCTGGGCGCCGTCCTGACGGCCGGGCTGCGCTTCCGGCAGGGCTGCTGCGGGGGCCCCGGCCACCGCCCTCGCACCCCGCGCGAGGTACGCGAACGCCTCGCCCACGCGGCCGAGCACGGGATCCCCGTGAGTGAAGCCCTGGAGTGCCCCGACCCGACGCACGCGGACGTCAGGCGGCAGGCAGGCCGAGGAGGCTTCGCGCCACGTCCTTCGGCGACTCGTCGCGCTCCCGGGCGAGGGCGATGACCGCGCGGCACGCGAGTTCGCTGACGCCGAAGGACAGGGCCTCGGGCGACACCCAGCCGGTGGCCTCGTCCATCCGCTCCTCGTCGTCCTCGGCGCAGGCCGCCACATAGACCGCCGCGGCCTCGAAGATGTTGTGGGCGCGCTCCTTCTCGCCCTGGACGGCCCCCTCGGTGCGCCACAACTTGCGGAACTTGTCGAACATGTGAGCCACCTTCCCCCTGGCGCTGGCGGCGCCGTTGATCATTCATCTTACGTACCCCAAAGTAGAGTTGGAGCTTCGGCGACTGAAGGGGGACCGTGCGGTGAAGCGCTACGAGCGGCTCGAGGAGATCCGGCGTCTGGACCCGGAGAAGGACGCCCTGGCGATCTACCGGCTCTCCGCGACGTACGAGTTCCCCTGGGACTTCACGCGCGCCCTTGAGCTGGCGCTCTACCGCACCTACGCCGTCCCCAGCATCGGCCGACTCCTCGCGGAGACGGCGGAACTGACGGACCGTACGCAGAAGAGGTACGACGACACGGCGCTGCTTCTCGACACCGTCGTCGAGCACGGCTTCGGCACGGACGAGGGCCGCACGGCGATCCGCCGCATCAACCAGATGCACCGCAGCTACGACATCAGCAATGAAGACATGCGGTACGTGCTGTGCACGTTCGTGGTGATGCCCAAGCGGTGGATCGACACCTACGCATGGCGCCGACTGTCACGCCACGAGACGGTCGCCGCCGCCGTCTACTACCGCACCCTCGGCCGGCACATGGGGATCCAGGACGTCCCCGAGTCCTACGAAGAGTTCGCACAGTGTCTTGACGCCTACGAAGAGGCCCACTTCGCCTGGGACGAGGGCGCGCGGAAGGTCTCGGACGCCACCCTCGACCTGATGGCCTCCTGGTATCCGCGCTCCCTGGCGCCGCTGCTGCGCACGTCGACGCTCGCCCTGCTCGACGAACCGCTGCTGCGCGCCTTCCGCTACGAACCGCCGGGCGCCGTCACGCGCACGCTCGTCCGGGGCGCGGTGCGGCTGCGCGGACGAGCCGTGCGGCTGATGCCGCCGCGCACCGCGCCGCACTACGCCCGGCAGAACTGGGAGATCAAGGGCTACCCGAACGGATATCGCGTGGGCGAGCTCGGCACCTTTCCGGTGCCGGGAGTGCGGGGCTGCCCCGTGCCGCACGGTGACCCGTCCGCGGCCGCCTCAGCCGAGTGAATCCAGCGTCGCCCGCAGCCAGTTGAGCTCGGCCCGGCTGGTCGCCCGGGCGATGGTGAGGATCCCGCGCCGGAACGGATCCTCCAGTTCCTCGGCGCGCAGCGGGCGGTCGCCGTCGTAGAAGAAGCTGGCGGGTTCCTCCAAGAAGGCCAGACGGCGCCGCAGGACCGCGGCCTGTGCCGCCTTGTCGTCCAGGTGGCGGAGGAAGGCGAGGACGGTGAACCAGCGGTTCTCGTCCGTGACGTCCGCCCGCGCCGGTTCCGCCAGCCTGCGCCGCAGCTCGCGCCTGCCCTCCGCGGTGAGACTCAGGACGTGCCTGGGTGCCGCGACCGATCCGGGCTGCGTCTCGCGCGCCAGCAGGCCGGCCTTCTCGAGCCGCTTGATGGCGGGGTAGAGCGTGCTCTCCGCGACCGGGCGCACGTGCCCGGTCAGCGCTGTGATGCGTTTGCGCAGTTCATAGCCGTGCAGCGGTGAGTCATACAGGAATCCGAGGATCGCCATCTCCAGCATGCGGTGCATTCTGCCGTACGGCAGTTGTACATCGCTTATGGGGTACATCGCCTGTGGCTTACATCGCCCGTGGCTTACATCGGCTATGGCTTACATCGATCACGGTATACATCGGCACCGATGTATTCTCTCTCATGCGAGCAGGACGGTCGAGTGGGAGTGAAGGAGTGGCGATGCGCCAGGCACGGTTCGACGCACAGGGGAGCTGTATCCGCTGGACAGAGGTCGACGGATCCGGTCCGGGCCGGGTGTACGTCCACGGGCTCGGCGCGGCGTCGGTCGTCTATCACGCGCATATCGCGGCGCGGCCCGAACTGGCCGGACGCCGGTCGCTCTTCGTCGATCTGCCGGGCCACGGCATCAGTGACCGCCCGGCCGACTTCGGCTACACGCTGGAAGACCACGCGGACGCCCTGGCCGCGGCGCTGGACCATGCTGAGGTGTCCGGGGCAGAGGTCATCGCGCACAGCATGGGAGGCTCCGTCGCCATCGTGCTCGCGCACCGCCGCCCAGACCTGGTGTCACGCCTCGTCCTCACAGAGGCCAACCTCGACCCCAATCCACCCGTGACGGCGGGCAGCAGCGGAATCGCCACCTACGGAGAGGAGGAGTTCGTCGCCGGCGGCTACGCGCGCGTGCTGGACGGTGTCGGCCCCCTCTGGGCGGCGACCATGCGGCTCGCCGATCCCCGCGCCCTGCACCGCAGCGCGGTGGGGCTCGTGCGGGGGACCCGGCCGACGATGCGCGGGATGCTCATGGACCTGCCCGTGGAGCGGGTCTTCGTACAAGGCGAGCTGAGCGGTGAGGTCACCGACCAGGACGGACTGGTGGCGTCCGGGGTCCGGGTCGTCACCGTTCCACGGGCGGGGCACAACGTCATGTTCGACAACCCTGAGGCGTTCGCGTCGGTGATCGCCGATGGCCACTGAGGTCATCGGACGCTCTCCGGGCGAGCCCGTCTAGGCCTTGCCCAACTTCCCCTCGATCCACCTGACACCGAAGTCCACCACCTCGCTGGCCTCGAACAGGTGGCTCTCGGCCGCGCCGACCAAACCCGTACCGCCGATCCCCGCCGCGAGCATGTCCCGTGCGACGGCGTCGAAGGGGTCCTGCCCCTCCGGCACCACCGGGGAGTAGTCGAAGGCTCCCTCCGAGGAGTCGATGTCGTGGAACCTCCGCCACACCCGCTCCCCGTCCACGAGGACCGGCTGCTCGTGCTCCACGAATCGCTTGCCGGGAGCCTCGGCGAGCGCCTCGGAGTGGTGCAGCAGCGTGAGCGAGTCCAGCGGGGCGCCCAGCAGGAGCACCCGCCCGCCCATGGCGGCCAGTCGGGCCAACGGGCTGGCCGGGCCGTGCGGGGCGTCCCAGGGGTGGTCTGCCATCAGCGCAGCCGCCGACGCGCCGAGCGCGGCAAAACTCGCATCGGGGTGACGGCTCCGCACAGCGCCGGGCCAGGTCCGGAGCGCTTCGGGAAGTCGTCCGTAACTGTGGTCCGCCTCGCTGCGCAGCGGGTCGTACGCCGGATGCTCCGCGCGGATGGCGTCCTGCCAGGCGCGCGGCCAGTCCGGGAACTCGTAGGGCAGCGCGTCGTTCCAGCCGCACGTCACCATCAAGGTGCCCGGTACGCCGACGACGTCACGGAGGGCTTCGATGAGCGTCTGAGAGCCCCCGGCGACGTATCCGAGAGCGGACAACCGCGTATGGAACATCACGATGTCGCCCTCGGCGAGGCCGAGGGCGGTCAGATCACGGCGGAGGCGAGCGCGGGTCACCGGGCCGTCCGAGCGCTTGAGCAGGGCCACTTCGTCCATGCGGTCGACCGTATCCGCCGCCCACGGGCGCAGGACAACCGATTTCGACGCTCCAGGGTGGCCGGTGTCCGGACCGGGTGGTCATGGTGTGATGGCCGCGTGAGCCGCGCCGCAGAACAGACCAATCGCCGCATGCTTCGGGCACGGGACGCGATGGACCGCGCCTACGCACAACCCCTGGACGTCCCGGCCCTGGCCCGGATCGCCCATGTGTCGCAGGCGCACTTCGCCCGCACCTTCCGGGACACCTTCGGCGAGACACCGCACCGCTATCTGCAGCGCCGCCGGGTCGAGCGTGCGATGTTCCTGCTGCGGGAGACCGATCACAGCGTGACGGACATCTGC
This sequence comes from Streptomyces sp. NPDC050658, assembly GCF_044457025.1. Lineage (NCBI taxonomy): Bacteria > Bacillati > Actinomycetota > Actinomycetes > Kitasatosporales > Streptomycetaceae > Streptomyces > Streptomyces sp. NPDC050658. The sequence goes on along the minus strand of NZ_JBITGM010000007.1, from coordinate 158,677 downwards.
TTCCAGGTCGGCTTCGGGAGTCCGGGCACGTTCAGCCGCACATTCCGCGACATCGTGGGCAGCTCACCGCGGACGTACCGCAAGGAAGCGACGTCGGTGGGGGTGCCGACGTGCTTCGCGAAGGCGTGGATGCGGCCGAGCGCCTGAGGACGAACGGCAACCGTCGACAGAGCAGTTTTGGATAAGTTTCCGTCCGCCCCGGCCAGTAGCGTGAAGCACATGTTCAACGCCATCACGCACTCACAGATCTACGTCCTCGACCAGGACGAAGCCCTCGACTTCTATGTCGGAAAGCTGGGCCTCGAAGTCAACGCCGACGTCGACATGGGCTTCATGCGCTGGCTGACCGTCAACGTGCCCGGTCACCCGGATCGCCAGATCCTGCTGGAGAAGCCGGGGCCTCCGGCCATGTCCGAGGAGACGGCACAGCAGGTCCGCGACCTGGTGACCAAGGGCGCGTCGGGCGGCCACCTGATCTTCAGCACGGACGACTGCCGCAAGACGTACGAGAAGCTCCTCGCCCTGGGCGTCGAGTTCACCGAGGAGCCCACCGACCGCCCGTACGGCATCGACTGCGGTCTGCGGGACCCCTTCGGCAACTCCATCCGCTTCACTCAGCTGAAGGGCTGATCACTCGGAAGCAGGCCGGATCACTTGGAGGCAGGCCGGATCACTTGGAAGCAGGCCGGATCACTCGGTTGCAGGGCTGAGAGCGTCACTGTTCCTGGCGCACCGCCAGCGCCAGGAACCGCGCGTCCTCGTCGACGTACGAAGTCATCCGCCAGCCCGAAGCGGCAAGCAGCGGGCGGAGGTTGCCCTCCGCCCGCAGGTCGTCCGGGGTGATCTGACGGCCTTGCCGCGCCGCGAGTGCCGCACGGCCGATGGGGTGGAACAGCGCCAGGAGACCGCCGGGGCGCACGACGCGCCTCAGCTCCCGCAAGTTCCCCGCGGGATCGGGGAGGTGGGCGATCAGCCCTGCCCCGAACACCGCGTCGAGACTCCCGCTCCGCAGCGGGAGCCGGGTCACGTCCGCGAGCAGAAGTCGCCCGTCGCGGTCTCTGCCCGCCGCCACGGCGGCCTCCAGCATGGCGGGCGTCAGGTCGACGCCCAGGACGGTTCCCGAGGGCCCCACGGCGTCCCTGAGCGCCGGCAGCGCACGTCCGGTGCCGCATCCGGCGTCGAGGACCCGGCCGCCCGGCCGCAGTCCGAGTTCGGCGGCCGCCGCCCGGTAGGCGGGCCCGTCGTCGGGGAACCGCTTGTCCCAGTCGGCCGCCCTGGCGGAGAAGAACTCGCGGACACGTGTGTGGTCATCGCTCATGTGGTCATGATTGCTCAACGACTCGCCTGCGCGTTGGGGGCACACGTTCGAGCGTGACGCGATCGTTCAGGATCCTCTCTCTGTCATATTCCAACACCTTTCGAACTGCGCCCCCGTTGTGCGCCCCTGCCCGGACTAGCGTCCCGGAGCCATGGGACACCTGGACCACGCCACCTTCGGCTGGCTGACCCCCGTGCTGTCGTACGCGATGGCCTGTATCGGCGCCGCCCTCGGGCTGCGCTGCACCGTCCGCGCGCTGGCCGCCACAGGCCGGTCGCGCCGCAACTGGCTGATCACCGCCGCGTCCGCCATCGGCACGGGCATCTGGACGATGCACTTCGTGGCGATGCTCGGCTTCGGCGTCAGCGGCACGGAGATTCACTACAACGTGCCGCTCACCATCCTGAGCCTGGTCGTCGCGATGGCCGTCGTCGGAGCGGGCGTCTTCGCCGTCGGCTACGGCCGTGACCGCGGGCGTGCGCTCGCGGTCGGCGGGCTCACCACCGGACTCGGCGTCGCCAGCATGCACTACCTCGGCATGGCCGCACTGCGGCTGCACGGTGAGGTGCGCTACGACCCGGTCCTTGTCGGCCTCTCCGTAGTCATCGCCGTCGTCGCCGCGACAGCGGCCCTGTGGGCGGCGCTCAACATCAAGTCACCCGTCGCCGTCGCGGTCGCCTCCCTGGTCATGGGCGGGGCGGTGAGCAGCATGCACTACACCGGAATGATGGCGGTGAGCGTGCGGGTCAGCGGGTCGGGCGGGGCGCTCCCCGGTGCCACGACGATGCAGTTCATCTTCCCCCTCGCCGTCGGCCTCGGGTCTTACCTCTTCCTGACCTCGGCGTTCGTCGCGCTGTCGCCGACCGCGAGGGAACGCGAGGCCTCCGTGTCGGCCCAACGGCCGGTGGAGAGCGCCGTCCGATAGCGGCGCACCCGGACCGGCCGCGGCCGGTCGGGCACCCGCCCCGGAGCCTCTCCGCCGTCCCGAAATCTCTCCGATCGAGGAGGCCATGCGTACACCCCGTAGGACCCCTGACAGCGCCGACGGCGCCACGCCGCCGCAGCCCGCGCCCCCGGCACGGGGCCGCCGCGCGCACGCGGGACCGCCCGCCGACGAACGCCCGGACACCGAAGGCCCCTTGGAGCCCGCACCGCGTACGGCCCTCGTGCGCAAGGGACGCCGGTGGCCGCGCCCCCGCACCGTACGCGCCAAGATCGTGTGCCTGCTGATGGTGCCGGTCGTGTCGCTGCTCGCCCTGTGGGGGTACGCGACGGTCAGCACGGCCCAGGACGTGGCCCGGCTGCGGCAGTCGCAGCGTGTGGACGCTGAGGTGCGCGGCCCGGTCGACGCCGCGATCGCCGCGCTGCAGGCCGAGCGGGTGGCCGCCGTACGCCACGCGACCAAACCCGCGCCCGACCGTGCCGGTGAACTCAAGCGGCAGGTGGAACGCACCGACCGCGCGGTGGCGAAACTGCGCCGCGGCGACGACCGGACGGTCGCCGACGGCGCGGACCTGCCCGCCGGAGTCGCCACCCGCCTCGAAACCTTCGTCTCCGGAGCGGAAGAACTGGGCGCGCTGCGCACCCAGGTACTCGACGGCGCTACCGGCTGGGACGCGACGTACGGGCAGTACACGAAGACCATTTCGGCCGCCTTCGGAGTCGGCGGCGCGCTCACCGGCATCCAGGACGCCGAACTCGGCTCCGACGCGCGCGTGCTGCTCGAGTTCTCCAGGGCGGGCGAGATGCTGGCCCGCGAACACGTGCTGCTGTCCAGCGCCCGGCTCACCGGTGCGCTCGACGGCGAGCGGCTGCGCCGGTTCACCGGCGCCGTCGAGACCCGGCGGACCCTGACGGAGTCGGCCGTGGCGGATCTGCGCGGACCCGAGCGGGCGGCGTGGCACGGCCTCGAGGAGGGGAGCGCATACGCCGATGTGCGCGCCGTCGAGGACAAGGTGCTCGTCGCGACGCCGGGCCGTGCGGCGGCCGAAGCGGCGGCGGCCGGCAAGTGGGACCCCGCCCATGCCACCGTGCGGGACGGACTCCGCGCCATCGAGGTGGGCGCCGGCCGCAGCGCCGCCGACCGCGCGGATCCGTTCGCCCGCGGGGTGCTCACCGCTGCGGGTGCCGCCGTGCTCCTGGGGCTCGCGGCCGTCGCCGCCTCGCTGGTCATCTCCGTACGCATCGGGCGTGGTCTCGTGGTCGAGCTGGTGAGCCTGCGCAACGGCGCACTGGAGATCGCACGCCACAAACTCCCGCAGGCCATGCGCAGGCTCCGGGCCGGCGAAGAACTCGACGTCCGCGCCGAAGCACCGCCCGGACCGCCCGCGGAGGACGAGACGGGGCAGGTCTACGAAGCGCTCGGCACGGTCCACAGGGCCGCCCTGCGCGCCGCCATCGAGCGGGCGGAACTGGCCAGCGGCATCTCCGGCGTCTTCGTCAACCTCGCCCGCAGGAGCCAGGTGCTCGTCCACCGTCAACTCAGCCTCCTGGACAGCATGGAGCGCAGGGCCGACGACCCGAACGAACTCAGCGACCTCTTCCGGCTCGACCACCTCACCACGCGGATGCGGCGGCACGCGGAGAGCCTGATCATCCTCTCCGGAGCCGCACCCGGACGAGCCTGGCGCATGCCCGTCTCACTGACCAACGTCGTGCGGGCCGCCGTCTCCGAAGTCGAGGACTACGCGCGCGTGGAGGTGCGACAGCTCCCCGGGGCCTCGATCGTCGGAACAGCCGTCGCCGACCTCACCCACCTGCTGGCCGAACTCGTCGAGAACGCCGCCCAGTTCTCCCCGCCCCACACCAAGGTGCGGGTCACCGGCGAACCGGTGGGCAACGGCTACGCGGTGGAGATCGAGGACCGGGGCCTCGGCATGGGAGGCGAGACCCTCGCCGAGGCCAACCGCCGCATCGAGCAGTCCGAGGCACTCGACCTGTTCGACAGCGACCAGTTGGGCCTCTTCGTCGTCAGCCGGCTCGCCGCCCGGCACGGCATCAAGGTACATCTGCGTACGTCCCCCTACGGCGGAACCACAGCCGTCGTCCTGCTGCCCACCGCCCTGCTGCAGAGCAGCACGCCAGAGAGTCCTCAGACCCACACCATGGAACGCGAACCCGAGCAGCACGAGCACGCGCGCGTGCCGGGTCCGGCGGCACCGGTGAACGGCAACTCCGTTCCCGCAGCCGCCGCACGCCCCGCACTCGCCCCGTCGGCCGAGGCCCCGGAGACGGCATCGGCACCTCCCGGAGTCACCACGCTCCGCCTGCACAAGCCGCGGGACCCGGACGCCGACGTCGGCAAGGATGGCTCGGACGACCTGCCGCGCCGCGTACGCCAGGCGAACCTCGCCCCCCAACTGCGCGAACAGCGCCCCGAAGAACCGGCAGACGCCCCCGGCAGCCGGAAGGACACCGAACGCAGCCCCGAACTGGTCCGTGACCGCATGGCCGCCTACCGCGACGGCTGGGCCCGCGGCGGCGGCCGCCGTCCGGGCGTCGTCGGGGCGGTCCGCGACACCGCAGGGCCCGAACCGGCCGGCGACAGCACCGAAGGAGACCACGCATGATCCAGGACCAGAGCATCAGCGCCGGCCGGTCCGGCGAACTCGACTGGCTGCTTGACGACTTGGTCCTGCGTGTCGGCGAGGTGCGCCATGCCGTGGTGCTGTCCAACGACGGCCTCGCCGTGGGCGCGTCGACGGCCCTCACCCGCGAGGACGCCGAGCATCTCGCCGCCGTCGCCTCCGGATTCCACAGTCTCGCCAAGGGGGCGGGCCGGCACTTCGGGGCCGGGGGAGTGCGCCAGACCATGGTCGAGATGGACGACGCGTTCCTGTTCGTGGCCGCGGCGGGCGACGGCTCCTGCCTCGCCGTCCTCAGCTCGGTGGCCGCCGACATCGGCCTCGTCGCGTACGAGATGGCACGCCTGGTGAGGCGGGTGGGCGAACACCTCTACACGCCGCCGCGCTTCGCCGCTCAGCCACCGGCCGTCGGATGAGACGGGACGGTCGACGCAGATGACAGAGGACAAGGGCGGCGCCCCGCGCGACGCCGGAAGCCAGTGGTACGACAACGAGGCCGGCCCTCTGGTCCGTCCCTACGCGATGACGGGCGGACGGACCCGACCGGGCCCCTCCGGAGTGCGCTTCGACCTGATCGCGCTCGTCACGCTGGACGACAACGCGCCGGGCCCCGGAGACGACACCGCGCTCGGGCCGGAACACCGTGCCCTCATCGAACTGTGCCGTACCGAGACCCAGTCCGTCGCCGAACTGGCGGCCGGCGCCGATCTGCCCGTGGGCGTCGTCCGGGTACTGCTCGGCGACCTGCTCGAGATGAGCTGCGTGAAGGTGAGCCGACCGGTGCCGCCCGCCCAGCTACCTGACGAAAAGATTCTGCGAGAGGTGATCGATGGGCTCCGAGCGCTCTGACGCCACGGGCGGCGAGACGACCGCCATGGCGCTGAAGATTCTGGTCGCGGGCGGCTTCGGGGTGGGCAAGACCACCCTGGTCGGCGCGGTCAGCGAGATCCGCCCGCTGCGCACCGAGGAACTCCTCAGCGAGGCGGGGCAGTTGGTGGACGACACGGGCGGTGTCGACCGCAAGACCACGACGACCGTCGCCATGGACTTCGGTCGCATCACCATCCGGTCGGGTCTGTCGCTGTACCTGTTCGGCACGCCGGGACAGGACCGGTTCTGGTTCCTGTGGGACGAGTTGTCGCAGGGCGCGCTCGGCGCCGTCGTCCTCGCGGACACCCGACGGCTCGAGGACTGTTTCCCCGCCGTCGACTACTTCGAGCACCGGCACATCCCGTTCGTGGTCGCCGTCAACTGCTTCGCGAACGCCCGTACTTACGGTGCGCACGAAGTGTCCCGGGCCCTCGACCTCAACCGCGGAACCCCCGTGGTGCTGTGTGACGCACGGGACCGCGACTCGGGAAAGGAGGTGCTGATCAGGCTCGTCGAGTACGCCGGGCGGATGCACACCGCCCGGCTGCTCGACACGGTCGGTTGACGCGTCAGTCGGAGACGCCGCCCTGCGCGATCACCTTGTCGATCTTCACGCGCACGAGGAGTTCACCGGGAACGCCGTTGCGCGCACCGAACTCCTCGGCGCGGTCCTCGCCCATATAGCGGGCGCCAATCCGGGCCGCCCAGTGCCGTACCTCGTCGAGGTCACTGATCAGTTCGGCGCGGCCCTCTATCACCACGAACGCAAACGGGGGCCGGTCGTCGTCCACACACAGGGCGACACGCCCGTCCCGTGCCAGATTCCGCCCCTTGACGGTTTTCTCCCCGGTGTTGAAGACCAGCTCCTCCCCGTCCAACACGAACCAGATCGGTGCGATATGGGGGCTGCCGTCCGCTCGGACGGTCGAGAGTTTGCCGGTTCGGGTGCCGTGCGAGACAAATCCACGCCATTGGTCATCGGTCATCTTCTGTGCCATGTCCCCATCATGCTTGCCGGGGCGCCGATGGTGGGGAAGGCTGGCAGGTCAGTTCCTTCAGCCAGGGGGAACAGGACGCGGGGAGACGGGAACATGGGGCAGCAGAACTCCGGGCTCGGCTGGTTGCTCGACGATCTGACCAAGAGAATGGAACCGGTGCGGCACGCGCTGGTGCTGTCGAACGACGGCCTGGTGACGGGGGCGAGTTCGGATCTGGCGAGGGAGGACGCGGAGCACCTGGCCGCGGTCTCGTCGGGTCTGCACAGCCTGGCCAAGGGGTCGGGGCGGCATTTCCACGCCGGCAACGTGCGCCAGACGATGATCGAGTTCGATGACGCGGTGCTCTTCGTCACCGCGGCGGGCGACGGCAGTTGCCTGTGCGTGCTCAGCTCTGCCGAGGCCGACATCGGCCAGGTCGCGTACGAGATGACGCTCCTCGTCAACCGAGTCGGCGAGCACCTCGGCGTGGGCGCCCGGCAACCGGAGCGGACACCGGTCGTAGACCTCTGACCTGGTAAGACTCTGGCAGATTCAGAGTTATCCACAGGCTCAGCGAGAATCGCGGTGATCGCGCTACGGTTTTTCCCGAGAGCAAAGACGTCTCACGGGGGAGACCACCATGACAGGTGACACGATCACGCAATCCGCCGGCACGGCCGCCACCGCCGCCGTCCGCACATCAGTCGCGCAGAGCCGCGCCGCACGGGAGTTGGGACTGAGGCGCGGGGAGTTCGAGCTCGCCGTGATGCTGGGGCGCATCCGCACCGTCAGCGACACGGTGGGCGGACGCCGCCGCGTCACGACCGAGGAGATCGAGCGCGTCCGCGCCACACCGGGCTTTCCGGCGGTGTGGCTGGAGAGCATCCGCGCGGTGGGTACCACCGAAGGCGCGGAGCTGATGGGCATCACCACATCACGCTTCACGCGCCTCACGCGAGCGGGCTTCGTGACGCCCGTGAAGTTCTACGTGAACCGCTATCGGGCAGTCGTCTGGCTCTATCTCGCCGAAGAGCTGAGGCGGTTCGCCAAGTCCGAGGCCAACGCCGCCCTGCTCACCGGGCGGGCGCCCGCCGCGCTCCGCGCGCAGCTCGACACGGGGGCGGACCTGCGGGCGCGCAACTGGCGGGGCCGCCACGCCGGTTCACTGCTGCGGCAGTCCGACGATCCCTGGGAGCGCGCGGCGGCCGTGGCCTCGCTGCTCGATCCGGTGCAGGTCGCGGAGATCATCAAGGATCCGTACGAACGGGCCTATGTGAACAGGCTCAGGCCCGATCCCTTCATCCGGGGCGCGGCCGAATCGCCTTCGGCACGGATCATCAAGAAGATCACGACCGCCGAGGCCCCCGACGAGATCCGCTGGCTGCGGGCGAACCTCACCATCAGCGTCTCCCAGGCCCGAGGCGAGCGCCCCGCGCCACGTCCGGCGCCGGGACGAGGACCCGGACCCGGACCTGTCGCCGAATCGGAGACAGAAGCCCGGTCCGAATCCTGCCCAGAGGCGGTGCCGGAGCCAGAGCCGGAGTACGCGACACCGCCGGCCGAGCGGCCCGAGGACGGCGTCGCGGCAGCGGTGCCGGAGCGCCGAGGTCTGCTCAAGTGGCTGCGGCGCAGCGCAGGTTGAGCGAGGCGGCGCGGGGTCGGGTCCGCGGGCGGGGCTACATCGTGGCGTCGAGATCCTTGGCGTAATGCTCGATCGCGGGCCGGTAGGCGGAGACGTCCGGGTCCCTGGACGTGGCGGCCAGCAGCGTCAGGAGCAGTTCCATCGCGTCGTGCGTCCGGCCGGTGTTGTAGAGCGCCATGGCCAGGAACGTCCGGAGCGCGCCGTCGTCGGGGAACTCCTCGGCCGCGTCCCGCAACGTGGTGACCGCTTCCGCGTACCGACCGAGGACACGGTAGGTGCTGCCGAGGCCCAGCAGGGCGCCCCGGCGGTCATCGGCCGACAGCCCCGGCTGCTCGACGGCACGGACGTAGTGCGGCACCGCCTCGGCCTCCAGGCCGAGCGTGTCGTGCACCCACGCCGTCTGATACGCCACGTCCGCGTCCAGCGGGAACTGCTCGCACAGGGCTAGCAGCCGCTCCCGCGCCTCCTCGCGGCGACCGTCCTCGCGCAGCCGCACGGCCTCGGCGAGCAGGCGGTCACGCTGCCCCGTCATGTCCTCGAACCTGGTCACTGCCCCATCCCCTTCACTGCCCCATCCCTTCCACTGCCTCATCCCTTCCAGCGCCTCACCCCAAGCGATCGGAGGCACCGATGTCCTGCCCCGCCATACGGACCCGTCCCCAGAGCACTCTCGCAAACGCCACCCGTTTCCCCACCCCCTGGGTGCCGAGAGCGCCGCCGTTGCGTTGAATCCGAAGTGACCTATGCCTACGGGAGCGAACATGCCAGTTCCACAGGGGCCGCGTGAGACACGGCCGAGCGAGGCACCGCCCCAGCGAGGCGTGCTCCGGCGGCTCGGGCAGTGGTGCGCACGCCACTGCGTGATCGTCATCGTGGTGTGGCTGGCCGCTCTGGTCGGGCTGCAGGTCCTGAACCACGCGTACGGGGGTGAGTACTCCGACGACTTCTCCCTCCCCGGCACCCAGTCGCAGGAGGGTCTCGACGTCCTCAAGGCACATGAGCCCGCGGCCGGCGGGTACAGCGCCCAGGTCGTCCTGCACGACGCGGACAAGCCCCTCACCGACGAGAGCGACCAGGTCGGCTCGGCCGTCAGCAGCCTGCAGAAGCTCCCTCACGTGCTGTCCGCGCAGAGCCCGCTGCCCCCGCCGCAGCAGCCCGCGGGCACGCCGAACGTCGGACCGCTGTCCTCCGACGGCAAGACCGGCTACATCACGGTCCGCTTCGACGTACAGCCCTCCACCCTGGGCGACGACTATCTGGACGGCGTCGACAAGGCGGTGCAGCCGTTGCGGTCCGCCGGCGTGGAGGTGGAGTACGGCGGTCCGCTGGGCGAGCTGGCCCGGCCGGAGGCGGACGACCGCGCCAGCGAGGCCATCGGGTTCGGTGTGGCGATCGTGGTCCTCCTGATCGGGTTCGGGAGTGTGCTCGCGGCGCTGCTGCCGCTGGTGACGGCGCTGATCGGCGCGGTCTGCGGCCTGGCCTGTCTGGGCCTGCTGGCGGCGGCGTTCACCTTCGCCACGGTGTCGCCGACGCTGGCCACCATGATCGGGATCGGCGTCGGGATCGACTACGCCCTCTTCCTGGTCACCCGGCACCGCCAGAACCTCCTGGGCCAGGACCCGTTCACGGCGGCGGGGCAGGCGACGGCGACCAGCGGCCGGGCGGTGCTGGTCTCGGGCTGCACGGTGATCATCGCGCTGTCCGGCCTCTGGGTCTCCGGGATCTCGTTCATCGGCAAGCTGGGCCTGGCCGCCGCGGTCACCGTCATCACGGCGGTGCTCGGCGCGCTGACGCTGGTGCCGGCGCTCCTCGGGCTGATCGGGCGGCGGATCGACAAGCTCCGGGTGCGTACCCCCATCGCCGAGACGAATCCCGATGCGGGCGCGGTCTCCGAGGGCGGCTGGCACCGCTACGCGCAGCGCGTGGAGCGCAGGCCCTGGTGGTTTCTCGCCGGGGGCACCGTCGTGCTCGCCGTCCTGTCGATCCCGGTCTTCTTCATCCAGCTCGGGCACATCGGCGACGGGGCGGACCCGAAGTCCTTCACCGACCGGCGTGCCTACGACCTGATGTCCTCCGCCTTCGGACCCGGCTCCAACGGTCCGTTGACCCTCGTCATCGACCAGAGCGACGTACCCCAGTCGGACCGGGCGGCACTGGCCACCCAGGCGCAGAAAGCCCTCACCGACGTACCCGACGCTGCCGTGATCACCCCGCTCAAGGCAACGTCGGACGGCGACGTCCTGATCTCCACGGCCTACTCCGTGGCCGCCCCGCAGGACGAGCGGACCACGCGGCTGCACGAGCACCTGAGTGACGACGTGCTGCCGCAGGCGGTGGCCGGGACGAAGGCCAGTACGTACGTCACGGGGACGACCGCCGCGCAGGCCGACTTCCTGGAGATCGTCTCCAAGAAGCTGCCACTGATCATCGCGGTGGTCGTGGCCCTGGCCTTCCTCGTCATCCTCGTCGTCTTCCGCGGGCTGCTCGTCGCGGTCAAGGCCGCGGTGCTCAACGTGCTGTCGATCGCGGCCTCGTACGGGTTCGTGGTGGCCGTCTTCCAATGGGGATGGGGCGGGCCGGCGCTCGGCGTCTCGGGAAAGGTGCCGATCGAGAGCTACGTACCGATGATGATGTTCGCCATCGTCTTCGGGCTGAGCATGGACTACGAGATCTTCCTGCTGTCCCGGGTCCACGAGGCGTGGCTGCGCACGCGGGACGCGAAGGCGAGCGTCGCCCACGCCCTGGAGATCACCGCACGGGTCATCACCTGCGCCGCTCTGATCATGGTGAGCGTCTTCGCCGCGTTCATCGTCAGCGACAACATCGTGGTGAAGATGCTGGGGCTGGGCCTGGCGGCGAGTGTGCTGATCGACGCCACCGTGGTCCGGCTGTTGCTGGTGCCCGCGGTCATGACGCTGCTCGGCAAGAGCGCCTGGTGGGCGCCTCGTTGGCTGGACCGGCTGCTCCCGCACATCGACGCCGAGGGCGAAGGCGAGAGCCAGACCGCGGAACGGGGCAAGAGACCGGGCTGACGCGACCGGCTACGAACCCGTCGACGGGCGGCCGTCCATGCGCCGCTCCCCGTAGGGCCGGAAGAGGCCTTCCTGGACGACGGAGACCAGCAGCCTGCCCTCCAGGTCGTAGATGCGGCCCCGGGCGAGACCGCGGCCTCCCGTCGCGATGGGGGACTCCTGGTCGTACAGGAACCACTCGTCGGCGCGGAAGGGGCGGTGGAACCACATGGCGTGGTCGAGGGAGGCCATGTCGAAGCCACGCGGGCCCCAGAGCGGCTCGACCGGGATGCGGACGGCGTCCAGGAGCGTCATGTCGCTCGCGTAGGTCAGCGCGCAGGTGTGGACGAGCGGATCGTCGCCCAGCGGGCCGACCGCCCGCATCCACACGGCGCTGCGCGGCTCGGCGTCCTTGACCTCCTCGGGAGTCCAGCGCAGCCGGTCGACGTAGCGGATGTCGAAGGGCTGACGCCGGGCCATGCGCTCCCACTGCTCCGGAAGCGCACCCAGATGTTCCTTGATCTCTTCGGCGACCGTCGGCAGCGACTCCGGGTCCGGAGCCGCGATGCGCGGCGGCAGCTGATGCTCGAAGGCGCCCTCCTCGGGCTGATGGAAGGAAGCGGTGAGATTGAAGATGGTGCGGCCCTGCTGGATCGCGGTGACGCGGCGCGTCGTGAAGGAGCGCCCGTCCCGCACCCGCTCGACCTGGTACACGATCGGCACGCCGGGGCGGCCCGGCCGCAGGAAGTACGCGTGCAGCGAGTGCACCGGACGCTCGCCCTCCGTCGTGCGCCCCGCGGCGACCAGCGCCTGCCCGGCGACCTGCCCGCCGAACACCCGCTGGAGGGATTCCTGCGGGCTGCGGCCACGGAAGATGTCGAGCTCGATCTGCTCCAGGTCGAGCAGGTCGACCAGCCGGTCGGCGGGATTGTTCATGACGGTTCCTCGACTCCTGTCTGAGGGTTGCTCGGAGTGGTCAGAGCTGACCGACGTCCGTCACCCGGACGACGGCACGGCCCTCCTCGTCGGACGCCGCGAGATCGACCTCCGCGCTGATGCCCCAGTCATGGTCGCCGTTCGGGTCGGCGAACGTCTGGCGGACGCGCCACAGACCGTGCTCCGGATCCTCCTCGATCAGCAACAGCTTCGGCCCGCGGGCGTCGGGACCGGTGCCGAGATCTTCGTACTCGTCCCAGTACTTGTCCATGGCCTCGCCCCAGGCGTCCGCGTCCCAGCCGGATTCGCCGTCGAGCTCGCCCAGCTCCTCGACGTGGTCGAGGGCGGCCAGCTCGACCCTGCGGAACAGCGCGTTGCGCACCAGGACGCGGAAGGCGCGGGCGTTGGCGGTGACCGGCTTGACCTGGTCGGCCTTCTCCTGGGCCTCCTCGGCCGTCATCACCTCGGGGTTGGCCAGCTGCTCCCACTCGTCGAGGAGGCTGGAGTCGACCTGGCGGACCATCTCGCCCAGCCAGGCGATCAGATCCTCCAGGTCCTCGGACTTCAGGTCGTCCGGGATGGTGTGCTCGAGGGCCTTGTACGCGCTCGCGAGGTAGCGAAGCACGATGCCCTCGGTGCGGGCCAGTTCGTAGAAGGACGTGAACTCCGTGAAGGACAGCGCCCGTTCGTACATGTCACGGATGACGGACTTCGGGGAGAGCGGGTGGTCGCCGACCCACGGGTGGCTCGTCCGGTAGGTGTTGTAGGCGTGGAAGAGGAGCTCTTCCAGAGGCTTCGGGTAGGTGATGTCCTGGAGCCGCTCCATACGGTCCTCGTACTCGACGCCGTCCGCCTTCATCAGGGCCACGGCCTCGCCGCGCGCCTTGTTCTGCTGGGCGGCGAGGATCTGGCGCGGATCGTCGAGCGTGGACTCGACGACGGACACCATGTCCAGGGCGTACGAGGGGGACTCCTGGTCCAGCAGGTCGAATGCGGCCAGGGCGAACGTCGACAGCGGCTGGTTGAGCGCGAAGTCCTGCTGCAGATCGACCGTCAGGCGCACGATGCGGCCCGTGGCGTCCGGCTCGTCGAGCTTCTCGACGACACCGCCGTCGAGGAGCGAGCGGTAGATGGCGATCGCCCGGCGGATGTGCCGCAGCTGCTGCTTGCGCGGCTCGTGGTTGTCCTCAAGAAGACGGCGCATCGCCTCGAAGGCGTTGCCGGGGCGGGCGATCACCGCGAGGAGCATGGTGTGCGTGACCCGGAAGCGGGAGGTCAGCGGCTCCGGCTCGGAGGCGATCAGCTTCTCGAAGGTGCTCTCGGTCCAGCCCACGAAGCCCTCGGGGGCCTTCTTGCGCACGACCTTGCGGCGCTTCTTCGGGTCGTCGCCCGCCTTGTTGAGCGCCTTCTCGTTCTCGATGACGTGCTCGGGCGCCTGTGCCACGACCAGACCCGCGGTGTCGAAGCCCGCACGGCCCGCGCGGCCGGCGATCTGGTGGAACTCCCGGGCCCGCAGTGTCCGCACGCGCGTCCCGTCGTACTTGGTCAGCGCGGTGAACAGCACCGTGCGGATCGGGACGTTGACGCCGACGCCCAGCGTGTCCGTACCGCAGATGACCTTCAGGAGGCCGGCCTGCGCCAGCTTCTCCACGAGCCGTCGGTACTTGGGGAGCATGCCCGCGTGGTGCACGCCGATCCCATGACGGACGTACCGCGACAGGTTGCGGCCGAACTTGGTGGTGAAGCGGAAATTGCCGATCAGGTCGGCGATCCGGTCCTTCTCCTCGCGGGTGCACATGTTGATGCTCATCAGCGACTGCGCGCGCTCGACGGCCTGCGCCTGCGTGAAGTGCACGATGTAGACCGGCGCCTGCTTGGTCTCCAGGAGCTCGGTGAGCGTCTCCGTGATGGGCGTGAGGCGGTACTCGTACGACAGCGGCACGGGGCGCGTCGCGGAGCGGACCACGGAGGTGGGGCGGCCCGTACGACGGGTGAGGTCCTTCTCGAACATCGCGACGTCGCCGAGCGTCGCGGACATCAGGATGAACTGGGCCTGCGGCAGCTCCAGGATCGGGATCTGCCACGCCCAGCCGCGGTCCGCCTCCGCGTAGAAGTGGAACTCGTCCATCACGACCTGGCCGATGTCGGCGTCCTTGCCGTCGCGCAACGCGATCGACGCGAGGACCTCCGCGGTGCAGCAGATGACGGGGGCGTCCGCGTTGACCGACGCGTCGCCGGTCAGCATGCCCACGTTCTCGGTACCGAAGAGCTTGCAGAGGTCGAAGAACTTCTCCGACACCAGCGCCTTGATCGGCGCCGTGTAGAAGGTGACCTTGTCCTGGGCCAGTGCCGTGAAGTGCGCACCCGCCGCGACCAGGCTCTTTCCCGAGCCGGTGGGGGTCGACAAGATCACGTTGGCTCCGGAGACCACCTCGATCAGCGCCTCCTCCTGAGCCGGATAGAGAGTGATCCCCTGGTCCTCGGCCCACGAGGAGAAGGCTTCGAAGAGGGCATCGGGGTCGGCGTCCGGCGGCAGCTGATCAATAAGGGTCACACCCCCATCTTGCCTTCCTTCTCACTCGATCAGGGAACCGGAGGTCGGTACGAAGATCACAAACGCTACGCTGTGTCGCCAACGGGGCGTCAGCACAACGGAAATGGGGCGGGCAACAGCCATGATGGGACCGGCACACTCACTGTCGGGGGCGGCGGCCTGGCTCGGCGTCGGCGCGGCCGCGGCGGCCGCGGGGCACACGATGCCCTGGCCGGTCCTTCTCGTCGGGGCGCTGATCTGCGCCGGCGCGGCGCTCGCGCCCGACCTCGACCACAAGTCGGCGACCATCTCGCGGGCCTTCGGGCCGGTCTCCAAAGGCCTCTGCGAGATCGTCGACAAGCTCTCGGCGGCCGTCTACAAGGCGACCCGCAAGCAGGGCGACCCGCGCCGCTCGGGCGGGCACCGCACCCTCACCCACACCTGGCTGTGGGCGGTACTGATCGGCGCGGGCGCGTCGGCGCTCGCCATCTTCGGCGGACGCTGGGCGGTCCTCGCGATCCTCTTCGTGCACATGGTGCTCGCCATCGAGGGCCTGCTGTGGCGGGCCGCCCGCGGGTCCAGCAGCGATGTGCTGGTGTGGCTCCTCGCCGCGACGAGCGCCTGGATCCTCGCCGGAGTCCTCGACAAGCCGGGCAACGGTTCGGACTGGCTGTTCACGGCTCCCGGTCAGGAGTATCTGTGGCTCGGCCTGCCGATCGTGCTCGGCGCGCTGGTGCACGACATCGGCGACGCCCTGACGGTCTCGGGCTGCCCGATCCTGTGGCCCATCCCCATCGGCCGCAAGCGCTGGTACCCGATCGGCCCGCCGAAGGCGATGCGGTTCCGGGCCGGCAGCTGGATCGAGCTGAAGGTGCTGATGCCGGTGTTCATGCTGCTCGGGGGAGTGGGCGGCGCGGCCGCGCTGAACTTCATCTGAGGTCCGGGGCGGGGGCCGGAGCAGCCCGGCGCCCGCCCCGGCTCCCCTCAGCCGTGCCACGACCTCCACAGCGCCGCGTACGCGCCGTCCGCCGCGACCAGTTCGTCATGGCTGCCCAGTTCGCTGATCCGGCCGTTCTCGACCACGGCGATGACGTCCGCGTCGTGCGCGGTGTGCAGCCGGTGGGCGATCGCGACGACCGTGCGGCCGTCCAGGACGCGGGCCAGCGAGCGCTCCAGATGGCGTGCCGCGCGCGGGTCGAGGAGGGACGTCGCCTCGTCGAGGACCAGCGTGTGCGGGTCGGCGAGGACAAGCCGGGCCAGCGCGATCTGCTGGGCCTGCGCCGGGGTCAGCGCGAAGCCGCCCGAGCCGACCTCGGTGTCCAGGCCCTCGTCCAGGCCGCGCGCCCAGCCGTCCGCGTCGACGGCGCCGAGCGCCGCCCACAGCTCGGCGTCCCGCGCCCCGGTCCTGGCGAGGAGGAGGTTGTCGCGCAGGGAGCCCACGAAGACGTGGTGTTCCTGGTTGACCAGGGCCACATGCGCGCGCACGTCCTCGGCGGGCATGTGCGACAGCTCGGCGCCGCCCAGCGTCACCCGGCCGTCCCGCGGCGCGTAGATCCCGGCGAGCAGCCTGCCCAGCGTCGACTTCCCGGCGCCGGACGGACCGACCAGCGCGACCCGCGACCCCGGCTCGACGGCGAGCGACACCTCCCGCAGCACGTCGACGCCCGCGCGGTAGCCGAAGTGCACGTCGTCCGCGAGGACGGCGCGCCCTTCCGGAGCCACCGAGGCGTCGCCCGTGTCCGGTTCGATGTCCCGTACGCCGACCAGGCGGGCCAGCGACACCTGGGCGACCTGCAGCTCGTCGTACCAGCGCAGAATGATCCCCAGCGGATCGACGAGCATCTGCGCGATCAGCGCTCCTGTGGCGAGCTGTCCGACACTGATCCAGCCCTGGAGGGTGAAGGCGCCGCCGATCATCAGCACCGAGCACAGCACGGTGGTGTGCGTGAAGGTGATGACGGGGAAGAGGACGGACCGCAGGTAAAGGGTGTGCCTTTCCCATGCCGTCCATTCCTTGATCCGGCGTTCCGACAGATCGACGCGGCGCTGCCCGAGCCGGTGTGCCTCGACCGTGCGGCCCGCGTCGATGGTCTCGGCGAGCGCGGCGGCGACGGCGGCGTACCCGGCGGCCTCCGATCGGTAGGCGGACGGCGCCCGCTTGAAGTACCAGCGGCAGCCGACCACGAGCAGCGGCACCGCGATCAGGACGGCGGGCGCCAGCGGCGGCGCGGTGACGGCGAGGCCGGCGATCAGCAGCCCGGCCCACACCACGCCGATGGCGAGCTGCGGCACGGCCTCCCGCATGGCGTTCGCGAGGCGGTCGATGTCCGTGGTGATCCGGGAGAGCAGATCGCCCGTCCCGGCCCGTTCGAGCACGCCGGGCGGCAGCCCGACCGACCGCACGAGGAAGTCCTCGCGCAGGTCGGCCAGCATCCGCTCACCGAGCATCGCGCCGCGCAGCCGCACCTGATGCACGAAGAAGGCCTGCACGACCAGGGCGAGTGCGAACAGGCCGATGGTGCGCTCCAGATGGAGGTCGCGCGCACCGTCCGAGACGCTCTCGACGAGTCCGCCGAGGACATACGGGCCGACCAGGGACGCCACCACGGCCAGGGTGTTGACGGTGACGAGGGCGACGAAGGCCCGGCGGTGCCGTCGCAGCAGCTCGCGGACGTACGCCGCCACGGTCGAGGGCGCACCGACGGGCAGGGTCTCCGCGGTCGTCGGTGCCGCCGGGTCGTACGCCGGTGGCGCCAGGCCGATCATGCCGTCTCCTCGATGTCGTACTCGGTCAGGGAAGTCGGGGGTGCCGGGGGAGCCGGGGCCAGCTCGTCCTCCGTCTCGCGCGTGACGACCGCGCGGTACCGGGGCTCGCTGTGCACCAGCTCGCGGTGCTCGCCCACCGCCACGACCTCGCCCTCGTACAGGAAGACGACGCGCTCGGCGCGGTCGAGGATCAGCGGCGACGAGGTGAGGACCACCGTCGTGCGGCCCCCGCGGAGCGACTTGATGCCGTCCGCGACCCGTGCCTCGGTGTGCGAGTCGACGGCGGACGTCGGCTCGTCGAGGACGAGGACGTCCGGGTCGGCGACCAACGAACGGGCCAGCGCGAGCCGTTGCCGCTGGCCGCCGGAGAGGGAGCGGCCGCGCTCCGTGACATGGGCGTCCATCGGCGTCTGGGCCACCGACGCCTGGGCCAGTGCGTCCAGCACGTCGGCGCACTGCGCGGCGTCCAGGGCGTCGGCGGCGCTCACCGCACCCGAGGCGGGGACGTCGAGCAGCCCGCGCAGGGTGCCGGAGAGCAGCACCGGGTCCTTGTCCTGCACGAGGACGGCGGTACGGGCGGCGGACAGCGGCACCTCGTCGAGCGCGACACCACCGAGCAGCACCGACGGCAGCTTCTCCGCGCCGTCGAACGCGGCATGACCGCCGAGCCGTTCCGCGAGCCGCCCGGCCTCGTCCGGGTCTCCGCACACCACGGCGGTGAGGCGGCCCTCGGGCGCGAGCAGTCCGGTCGCCGGGTCGTAGAGGTCACCGGTCGGCGGCTCCGCGTCGGCGTCGAGCCCGCCGGGGTGCGTCACGCGCTCCAGGGAGAGCACGCGCGCGGCCCGCTTGGCGGAGGGACGCGAGAAGCTGTAGGCCATCGCGATCTCCTCGAAGTGCCGCAAGGGGTAGGCCATCATCGTGATCGCGCTGTAGACGGTGACCAGTTCACCGATGGTGATCCGGCCCTCGCGGGCGAGATTCACGCCGTGCCAGACGACACCGACGAGCAGCAGCCCCGGCAGCAGCACCTGCACCGCCGAGATGGTCGCCCACATGCGGGCGCTGCGCACGGCGGCCGTACGCACCTCCTGCGAGGCACGGCGGTAGCGGTCGAGGAAGAGTTCCTCGCCGCCGATGCCGCGCAGCACGCGCAGGCCCGCCACCGTGTCCGAGGCGAGCTCGGTGGCCCGTCCGGCCTTCTCCCGCTGGTGGTCGGCGCGCCGGGTGGCGGGCGGCAGCAGCGGAAGCACGGCGAGCGCGAGCACCGGGACGCCCACGGCGACGACGACGCCGAGCGCGGGCTGGTACACGACGAGCCCGGCGCAGGCGAAGACGACAGTGAGCGCGGCGGCCGCGAACCGCGAGCCCGCCTCCACGAACCAGCCGATCTTCTCGACGTCCCCGGTGGACACGGCGACCACCTCACCTGCGGCGACGCGCCGCGTGAGCGCGGAGCCGAGCTGCGCGGTCCGGCGGGCGAGGAGCTGCTGGACCCGCGCGGCCGCGGTGATCCAGTTGGTGACCGCCGTGCGGTGCAGCATGGTGTCGCCGAGCGCGATGCCGATGCCGGACAGCAGCATCACCGCGCCCGACAGGGCCAGCCGTCCGCCGTCGCGGTCGACCACGGCCTGCACGGCCACGCCGACCATGTACGGGATGACCGCGATGGAGCCGAAGTGCAGCAGTCCCCAGGCGAGCGACTTGGCCTGCCCGCCCAGCTGGTTCCGCCCGAGCCAGAGCAGGAAGCGCGGGCCCGAGCGGGCGTCAGGGGTGCCCGGGTCGGCGTACGGAAGATCGCGAATCTGCATGACGTCCCAGAGCTAGAGCGGGGGATGCGGCGGTAACAGGCCGTGAAAGGTTCGCCTCGTACGGTGCGCCGAGGCAAACGGTTTTCTGCCCCGGAGTAAAGATTCGGCCCGTTCTTCCGCCCGACCAGGCGCTCGGGGCAGGTTCGTCGCGCCGGGTGCGACCATGGACGGATGCGTGGATCCGGTGCGGTACGAGTGGCGGTCGCGGTCGTGGCCTGCGGTGTTCTCCTGACGTCCTGCGGTGACGCGGACGACGGGCCCGCCGGGACCAAGGGCGCCGCCGAGCGGGGCGACGCGGGAGCGGGGCGGGCGAAGCGGGCTCCGGCGACCGAGGACCTCAAGCGCATCCCCGACGTCGGCGACCGTCTTCAGGCCAAGATCCCGGCGAACTCCCGTCAGGTGGTGGCGGTCTACGGAGCCGGTGAGGACTCGGCGAAGTCCACCGTCGTGCTCTACACGAAGTCCGGCTCGACCTGGGACAAGACCCGTGGCTGGCCCGCCCACAACGGCAAGAGGGGCTGGACGACGGACCACCGCGAGAACGACAAGCGCAGCCCCGTGGGCGTCTTCACGCTGACCGACGCGGGCGGTGTGCTCGCCGATCCGGGTGCCAAGTTCCCGTACACGCAGAGCGCTTCGATGCAGGCGCCGCACTACTGGCCCAAGACGCATTGGCACGACTTCGACTACGTCATCGCGATCGACTACAACCGCGCCAAGGGCACCCCGCCCAACGACCCGACCCGCCCCCAGGGCCAGTCCAAGGGCGGCAGCATCTGGCTGCACATGGACCACGGCAGCGGTACGTCGGGGTGCGTGAGCCTGTCGAAGCCGGGCATGGAGTACCTCCTGAAGAACCTCGACCCGAAGCGGCACCCGGTCGTGGTGATGGGCGACAAGGCGAACCTGAAGGGCTAGCTCCGCCGGGCCCGTCGGGCGTAGAAAGCCCCCATGAGAAGACGCGTCATGTCCATGCTCGCCGGAGCCACCCTCGTGGCGAGCACACTCCTCAGCGCGGGACCGGCCCCGGCCGCCACACCGGATCGGGCCGCGGCCGGCACGCCCCCGCCGGAATTCGGCAACGACTGGCACGACCCGGTCACGGCCGCGCCGCCCGTCGGGAAACCGCACACGAAGTCCTGCGAAGTGACCGTGGCCGAGGCCCAGTTCAAGGACTTCACGCCCTACAAGGGTGACTACGCCCCGCCGGAAGACTGCGGCAAGGGCCGCTGGGGCAAGGTGGTCCTGCGCCTCGACGGCAAGGTGAAGGGGCGGCAGTACGACCGGCTGGGCTACCTCCGCATCGGCGGCGTCGAGGTTTTCCGCACCTCGACCCCGGAACCGTCGGTGGACGGCATCAAGTGGTCCGTGGAGAAGGACGTCACGCGCTACCGCGAGACCCTGGGCCGCGACCAGCAGGTCGAGATGCTCATCGGGAACGTCGTCAACGAGACGTACACCGGAATCATCGACGTCAAGGCGACCCTCACGTTCTACGCGCCGGAGAAGGGACACGCGGCCAAGGAGGAGCAGGCACCCCCGGACCGCGTCCTGCCCCTCGGCGACGGCACCACCCTCACCACCCCGCGCAACAGCGAACGCATCGTCGCCGAGGTCTACGCCACCGGCTCGGGCGGCGGCTGCGAGGAGTACTGGTACCTGACGGTGCCCGACGCGGCGCCGTACTCCTGCAAGGCCGAGGACGGTCCCTACCGCGAAGTGCAGGTCACGGTGGACGGACGACTCGCGGGAATCGCGACGCCGTTCCCGACCGTGTGGACCGGCGGCTGGTCCAACCCCTTCCTCTGGTACGTGATTCCGGGGCCCCGAGCCTTCGACATCAAGCCCATCGAGTACGACCTGACGCCGTTCGCGGGCCTGCTCAACGACGGCCGCCCGCACGAGGTGAAGGTCTCCGTCGCGGGCAGGCCCGAGGCGACGACCGGCTGGAGCACCCCGACCAACGTCCTCGTCTGGCAGGACGAGAAGAGCGAGCGCGTCACCGGGAAGCTGACCGGCCACCAGGCGGGCGACCTCGCCAACAAGGCGACGTACACGCCCGGTTCGCCCGACCGTCAGCACCGCCTCGACACCAAGGGCAGCCACCGGCTGAGCGTCTCGGGGTACGTCGACACCTCCCACGGCCGCGTCAAGACGACCGTGACCCGAGCGCTCGCCAACACCTCCGTGCACCGGTGGACCGACGGCGAGACGACCGACGCGCTCGAGTCCACCTGGACCGACCGCGAGACGGTCACCACCAACGGCCGGTCGGTGCGCACCGACCGGACGTACACGATGGACGGCACGACGACGCTCGGCGCGGGCGACCGGCTGCGGACCGCGATCTCCCTGGGCGACCGCGCGGAGACGGTCACCTTCCAGGACGGGCGCCGCACCGCGCGGTCGGTCACCGACGACCGCTACGAGGGCGACGCGACGTACACCGCCAACGTCCCGCGCGAGGAACGGCACGCAGTGGGCACATCGCGCGAGCGCTATCGCGTGTACGGCGACGGGGACTGCCACGACCACACGCTGGCCACCGTGCAGGGGACCCTGACGGAGGATCGGCGGCGCTGCTGAGCGGCCCCGACCCGCGGCTGACGGCACGGGACTTGGAGCAAGATCCAAGATTTACGCCGATGTGATCTGGAGGTCTTCTGCGGAAGCGGGCACTCCGCCATAGTGACGCCTCGCGGAAACATTTTTCCGTATGTCAGAAGTCACTGGAAGCCCCACTACAGGAGTGCCCGTGCCGCAGTCCGTACCGTCCATGTCGCGACGCGTAGCACGCACATTGCGTACCTCACTCTTCGCGCAGGTCGCCTGCGCGTTGGTGATCGGAGTCGTCGTCGGACGGCTGTGGCCCCATGCGGGCACGGCCGTCCAACCGCTCGGCGACGGCTTCGTCCGTCTCATCAAGGCGATGATCGCCCCGCTCGTGTTCTGCGTGGTCGTCGCCGGAATCACCAAGGCCGGAGACCTCAAGGCCTTCGGCCGTATCGGGCTCAAGGCGCTCATCTGGTTCGAGGTGGCGACCACGGTCGCCCTGGTCGTCGGCCTGCTCGCCGGCAACATCGTGCGCCCCGGCAGCGGCATGAACGTCGACCCCTCCCAGCTCGACGCCTCGGCCGTCGACGAGAAGACCGGCGGCGGCGAACTGCCCTCCACCAGCGAGTTCATCCTGCACTCCCTGCCGGACAGCGCCGTCGGCGCCTTCGCGGAGAACTCGCTGCTCCAAGTCCTCGTGCTGTCCTGCCTGGTGGGCGCCGCCCTGCTGCACCTGGGCAACACGAAGGTCCCCGCGATCCTGCCCGCCATCGAACAGGGTCAGGAGATCGTCTTCGCGATCGTCGGCTTCATCATGAAGCTGGCGCCGCTCGCCGTCTTCGGCGCGACCGCCCATCTGGTGGGGGAGTACGGCCTGGGCGCCCTGTCGACGTACGGCAAACTCATCGGAGTCTGCTACGCGGTGGCCCTGATCTTCCTGCTGCTCCTCGGCCTCGCCCTGAAGGCGCTGACCGGCCTGAGCCTGTGGAAGTTCGTCCGCTACACCCGCGAGGAACTGCTGCTCGCCCTCGGCACGGCCTCCAGCGAGACCGTCATGCCCCGCATGATGCAGAAGCTGCGCCAGGCCGGCTGCCGCGACGACGCGGTGGGCCTGGTCCTGCCGACGGGCTACTCCTTCAACCTCGACGGCGCCTCGATCTACCTCTCCATCGGTACGTTGTTCATCGCGCAGGCCGTGGGCGTGGACCTCACGCTGGGCCAGCAGATCACCGTCGTCCTCGTGCTGATGCTGACCAGCAAGGGGATGGCGGGCGTGCCCGGTTCGGCGTTCCTCGCGCTGTCCGCGACGGCCTCCGCGCTCGGCGTCATCCCGGCCGGCGCGGTCGCCCTGCTGCTCGGCGTGGACCGGATCATGGACGCGATGCGCGTCGCCACGAACCTGCTCGGCAACTGCGTCGCCGTCTTCGTGGTCTCGCGCTGGGAGGGCGCGCTGGACCTGGTGCGGGCGAAGAAGGTGCTGGGCGGCGAGATCGCCTTCGTACCGGAGCAGGCGGAGCAGGCGGGGCAGGCTAAGGCGGCGGAGCAGGCGGAGCAGGCGGAGAAGGCGGACGAGCCCGGTGGCGCCGATGAAGGCACCGCCGGGCCCAAGTCCCTTGCGCCGGCTACGCCTGCGGCTTCTCCGAGTCCACTCCCGGACGCGCCTTCTTCCACAGCCCGCGAGTGAAGTCGGGGATCGCCTGCGGCGCGCCCTTCGCCTTGATGGAGAGGTGGCTCAGGGGCACGGGCGAGGTCCAGGTCGCGGCGTCGTAGACGTCGAAGTCCGGCACCAGGCCGAGCTGCATGGTCTGCATCAGACGGAAGATCATGATGTAGTCCATGCCGCCGTGCCCGCCGGGCGGGTTGGAGTGCTCCTTCCAGAGCCAGTGGTCGAACTCCTCGGCGTACTTGGAGAAGTCGCCCCACTGGTCGTTCGTGTGGTCCGGCTCGATGTAGATGCGCGAGGGGTAGTCCTCGAAGACGCCCTTCGTGCCGCCGAGGCTGTTGATGCGGCTGTAGGGGTGGGGGGTCGAGACGTCGTGCTCCAGACGGATCACCCGCCCCTTCGCCGTCTGGACGAGGCTGATGGTGCGGTCGCTCTCGATGTACGTCTCCTTCCAGCTCGGGTCGCCCGCCGGCATGTGCGCCTTGCGGTACTCGGCGAGGCCGAGGGCGGGCGTGCCGAAGCTGGAGATGTGGGTGACGCGGTCGCCGCGGTTGATGTCCATGTAGTTGGAGACCGGGCCGAAGCCGTGGTTGGGGTACAGGTCGCCGCGCAGCCGGGTGTGCCACAGGCGGCGCCACGGCCCCTCGTAGTAGTCGGGGTCGAACATCAGGCCGCGCAGATCGTGGTTGTACGCGCCCGCGCCGTGCAGCAGATCGCCGAACTTGCCCGCGTGGGCCATCCGCAGGACCCGCATCTCGTTCTTGCCGTAGCAGCAGTTCTCCAGCTGCATACAGTGTCTGCGGGTGCGCTCGGAGAGGTCGACGAGTTCCCAGAGCTGGTCGAGCTGCAGGGCGATGGGACACTCCACGCCGACGTGCTTGCCGTTCAGCATCGCCGTCTTGGCCATGTCGAAGTGCCAGTCCCAGGGCGTCGCGACGTACACGAAGTCGACGTCGCCGCGCTTGCAGAGGTTCTCGTAGTCGTGATCGCCCTTGGTGTACGTCGCCGGGGCGGGCTGGCCCGCGTCGGTGACCTTCTTAGCGGCCTTCGCGGTCTTGTCCTTGACCGGGTCGCACAGCGCGACGACCTTCACCCCGGGGATCGCCAGGAAGAGGTCGATCATGCTGCCGCCGCGGTTGCCGAGCCCGACGATGGCAACGCGTACGGTCGAGCGCTTCTCGAAGGGTACGCCGACCATGGTCTCGCCCTGCCGGGCGGGCGCCTCGGCGGTGGAAGCGGCCACGGCGTCCGTGCCCTGCGGGGAGTCGGCGTGGGCGGCGGTGCCGCTGAAGGCGCCGAGGCCGAGCCCGGCTCCGGCGAGGCCGGCGGTGCGCAGGACGGCACGGCGGGAGTGACCGTCGCAGGACGAGGTGCCGTCCGTGGACTCGTCAGGGGCCGGTGTCGCGTTCTCGTCGTGCATCGGGACCTCCGTAGCTGAAAGGCAGCTGGTCTCTACCACTGGGGCGAAAGCCACCCTGATAGCGGTGTGACGGAGGCACAAGGGGCCGAAGTGGCCAGAGAGTTGGACTTCTGTGCGCGAGTTCATGGACTCGTCGCCGTCCTGAAATGGGAGGGTGCGTGAGCGCAGCGCTCAATGCGACCGAGAGGCCGAGGCCGGCATGGCTTGAAGAGGCCCTTCGACGGCTGTCTGGTTGTGCGTCGCCTACGGACGCGTCGCGCGCTCCAACTCCAGCAGCACGGAGTAGTACTGACGCCCCGTCGCATGGTCCATGCCGACCTCGCACATGCGGTTCGCCGAGAGATGCGCGTCGAACGCGCGGGAGGTGACCTCGGCCGCCTCCTTGTGGGTCGCCGACTCCGTCAACTCCCTGTGCAGCATGCCGCGGTCGCCCGCGAAGGCGCAGCAGCCCGCGTCGTCGGGGACGACCACCTCGTCGGCGCAGGCCTCGGCCACGGTGCGCAGCTGTGCCTCGTCGCCGAGGTGGCTCATGGAGCAGGTGGGGTGCAGGACGGCCGAGCCGACCGTGCGGTAGACGGTCAGGTTGGGGAGCAGCTCGTCGGCGGCCCAGACGAGGGAGTCGACGACGTTCAGCTCGTCGTGCAACTGCCGGTTGTCCGCGGTGAGATACGGCACCACCTCGTGCGCGATGCCGAGCGTGCAGGACGAGGCGTCCACGACCAGGGGCAGCCGCCCGCCCGCCGTCCAGCCCCAGGCGGCCTCGACGATGCGGTTGGCCATGACCTTGTTGCCCGCCTCGTATCCCTTCGAGTGCCAGATCGTCGCGCAGCACGTCCCCACGACATCGTTGGGAATCCAAACTGGCCGCCCCGCGCGCGTGGAGAGCGCGACGACCGCCTCCGGGAGCGAGCGGTCACCGGGGCTGCCGAAGATGCGGTTGACGCACGCCGGGTAGTAGACGGCGCTCGCGCCGACCCGTGTGGTGTACGGCAGTTTGCGGGCGGCCGCTCCGGGGATGTCCGGCAGCCACTCGGGGACCAGGTCGGGACGGACGGCCTTGCGGGCGGCGCGGGTCACCGTGGTCAGGAGCCGGTCGCCGATCCGGTCACTGATCCGGTCGGCGGCGGCCACGGCCAGGCGTGCGGAGGTCTCGACGGCCTTGAAGTTCTTGGCGGCCATGGCGGCGGCGCGCTCCTCGCGCGCGGAGTGCCGCGCGTGCCGGAAGTCCTTCATCAGGGCGCCCGTGTCGATGCCGACCGGACAGGCCAGCTTGCAGGTCGAGTCGCCGGCGCAGGTGTCCACGGCGTCGTATCCGTACGCCTCGACCAGGCCCTCCTCCACCGGTGAACCGGCGGCCTGGCGCATCATCTCGCGGCGCAGCACGATCCGCTGGCGCGGTGTCGTCGTCAAGTCCTCGCTGGGGCAGGTCGGTTCGCAGAAGCCGCACTCGATGCACGGGTCGGCGATCAGCTCCACCTTGGGGATCGTCTTCAGGCCCCGCAGGTGCGCCTTCGGGTCGCGGTCCAGGACGATGCGCGGCGCGAGCACGCAGTCCGGGTCGATGACCTGCTTGGTGCGCCACATCAACTCCGTGGCCTTGGCGCCCCATTCGAGTTCGAGGAAGGGCGCGATGTTGCGTCCCGTGGCGTGCTCGGCCTTGAGCGATCCGTCGAAGCGCTCCACGGTCAGCCGGCAGAAGTCGTCCATGAACGCGGCATAGCGCTCCACGTCCGCCGTCCTGCCCGCGTCGAAGGCGAGCAGGAAGTGCAGATTGCCGTGCGCGGCGTGGCCCGCGACGGCCGCGTCGAAGCCGTGCCGAGTCTGGAGTTCGAGGAGCGCCTCGCAGGCGTCCGCGAGCCGCGACGGCGGCACCGCGAAGTCCTCGGTGATCAGCGTCGTACCGGAGGGCCGCGAACCGCCGACCGCCGTCACGAACGCCTTGCGGGCCTTCCAGTAGCCCCCGATCTTCTTCGGGTCCCGCGTGAACGCGTTGCTCACCGAGGCTACCGGCGCGACCAGTTCGAGCCCTTCGACGACCTTGGCGGCAGCCGCCTCGTACGCCTCCTGACGTGCCTCGTCCGGCGCCCGGAACTCGACCAGGAGCGCGGCCGTGGACTTCGGCAGCCGCCCCCAGTCGGCGGGCACCCCCGCGACGCTGGTCGACGCGCGCAGCGTGTTGCCGTCCATCAGCTCCACGGCCAGCGCCCCCGCCTCGTTGAAGAGCGGGACGGCCGCGGCCGCCGCAGGGAGCGAGGGGAAGAACAGCAGCCCCGTGGTGACCCGGCGGTCCAGCGGCAGCGTGTCGAAGACGACCTCGGAGATGAAGCCGAAGGTCCCCTCGGAGCCCACCATCAGACCGCGCAGGATCTCGACGGGCGTCGCCCCGTCCAGGAACGCGTCAAGGCGGTAGCCGTTCGTGTTCTTGATCTCGTACTTGGCGCGGATGCGGGCGGTGAGATCCGGGTCCGCCTCGATCTCGCGCTTGATCGCCAACAGGCCCTCGCACAGGGCCGGTTCGGCGTGCGCCAGCTGTTCGTCGGCGTCCGGCTCCGCCGTGTCGACGACCGTGCCCGTCGGAAGGACGAAGGTGAGCGAGGCGACCGTGCGGTACGAGTTGCGGGTGGTGCCCGCCGTCATGCCCGACGCGTTGTTCGCGACGACCCCGCCGATCGTGCAGGCGATCGCGCTCGCCGGGTCGGGGCCGAGGACGCGGCCGTGCCGCGCGAGGGTCGCGTTGGCCCTGACGACGGTCGTGCCGGGGCCGAGCCGCACCCGCTCGCCGTCGCCGATGACCTCGACGCCCGCCCAGTGCTTGCGCACGTCGACCAGGATGTCCTCGCCCTGCGCCTGGCCGTTGAGCGAGGTGCCCGCCGCGCGGAAGACGACCTCGCGGCTCCTGCCGTGCGCGTACGACAGGACGGCGGAGACGTCGTCGATGTCCTCCGGGACGACCACCACCTGCGGCACGAAGCGGTAGGGGCTCGCGTCCGACGCGTACCGGACCAGGTCCGAGACCTTGGTGAGGACCTTGTCCGCGCCGAGCAGCGCGGTCAGCTCCGAGCGCAGCGGCTCAGGAGTGCCGCCGGCCTGCCGGTCCCGCACCCGGTCGGGCGCGGGCCCCTCCGTCCGCGACGTGGGGCGCAGGGCTTCCGGCTTGGGCTCCAGCAGCGGCATGGGCTCTCCTCGGCGGTGTCGGCGGTGGTGCCCGCGACGCCCTCCGCAAGGTCAGCGGCGGTGGACGTCCGGCACATCGAACAGCGCGTTCAGCAGGCCGCCGAGCTGTGCGCGCTGCTCGGCGTCCAATGGAGCAAGGATGTCCTCTGCGGCGGCCCGGCGCGCGCTGCGCAGCTCCCTGAGTGCCCCGCGTCCCGCGTCGGTGAGCTCGATGCGGATCACCCGGCGGTTGGTCGGGTCGGGTACGCGGCGGACGAGGTCGCCGCCCTCCAGGCCGTCGACCAGCGTCGTCACGGCGCGCGGCACCACTTCGAGGCGCTGGGCGAGGTCGGCCATGCGGGGCGGCGTCTCGCAGTGGGCCAGCGTGCGCAGCAGGCGGGACTGGGCCGGGGTGATGCCGATCGGCACCAGATGGCGCTTCTGGATGCGGTGCAGCCTGCGGGACAGCCGCAGCAGCTGTTCGGCGAGCAGGCCGTCGGCGTCCGGGGTGTTCATGCGGGAACATTAGCAGGACTCTGTGCATTGTGAGTATAGGTAACAGTGAGCTACGCTCTCTGAGTCATCGTCGACGCTCCCGCGCCGACGGCCGCCCCATCACCCGTAGGAGCCCATGCGTCACGACGAACCCCGGTGGACACCGGAGCCACCGGCCCCCGGCCAGGAGGAGCAGCCGCGGCAGATCCGCCGCATCCTGCGCCTCTTCCGCCCCTATCGCGGCCGTCTCGCGGTCGTCGGCCTGCTGGTCGGCGCCGCATCCCTGGTCTCGGTCGCCACCCCCTTCCTGCTGAAGGAGATCCTCGACACCGCGATCCCGCAGGGACGGACGGGCCTGCTGAGCCTGCTCGCCCTCGGCATGATCCTGAGCGCCGTCGTCACGAGCGTCTTCGGTGTCCTGCAGACCCTGATCAGCACGACGGTCGGCCAGCGCGTCATGCACGACCTGCGCACGGCGGTCTACGGCCGCCTGCAGAGCATGTCCCTCGCCTTCTTCACCAGGACCCGCACCGGTGAGGTCCAGTCCCGCATCGCCAGCGACATCGGCGGCATGCAGGCGACGGTCACCTCCACCGCCACGTCCCTGGTCTCCAACCTCACCAGCGTCGTCGCCACGATCGTCGCGATGCTCGCCCTGGACTGGCGGCTGACCGTCGTCTCGCTGCTCCTGCTGCCCGTGTTCGTGTGGATCAGCCGCCGGGTCGGCCGCGAGCGCAAGAAGATAGCCACGCAGCGCCAGAAGCAGATGGCCGCGATGGCCGCGACGGTCACCGAATCGCTCTCCGTCAGCGGCATCCTGCTCGGCCGCACGATGGGCCGCGCGGACTCCCTCACCCGGTCCTTCGCCGACGAGTCCGAGCGGCTCGTCGACCTGGAGGTCCGGTCGAACATGGCGGGGCGCTGGCGGATGGCCGTCATCACCATCGTCATGGCCGCCATGCCCGCCGTCATCTACTGGACCGCGGGCCTCGCCTTCCAGCTCGGCGGCCCGACGGTCTCGATCGGCACGCTCGTCGCCTTTGTCTCGCTCCAGCAGGGCCTGTTCCGGCCCACGGTCAGCCTGCTCTCTACCGGCGTGCAGATCCAGACCTCGCTCGCGCTCTTCCAGCGCATCTTCGAGTACCTGGACCTGCCCATCGACATCACCGAGCCCGAGCGGCCGGTGCGTCTGGACACGATCAAGGGCGAGGTCCGCTTCGAGGACGTCGAGTTCCGGTACGACGGAGACGGCGAGGCCGTGGTCGACGGCGACGGCGGCCGGCCGATCCTCACCGGCATCGACATCACCGTCCCCGCGGGCGGCAGCCTGGCCGTCGTCGGCCCCACGGGCTCCGGAAAGTCGACCCTCAGCTACCTCGTGCCCCGGTTGTACGACGTCACGGGCGGCCGCGTCACCATCGACGGGGTCGACGTCCGGGACCTGGACTTCGACACCCTGGCCCGCGCGGTCGGCATCGTCTCCCAGGAGACGTACCTCTTCCACGCCTCGGTCGCCGAGAACCTGCGCTTCGCCAAGCCGGACGCCACGGACGACGAACTGATCGCCGCCGCCCGCGCCGCCCAGATCCATGACCACATCGCGTCCCTGCCCGACAGGTACGACACGGTCGTCGGTGAGCGCGGCCACCGCTTCTCCGGCGGTGAGAAGCAGCGCCTCGCCATCGCCCGCACCATCCTGCGCGACCCGCCCGTGCTGATCCTGGACGAGGCCACCAGCGCCCTGGACACCCACACCGAGCACGCCGTACAGGAAGCCATCGACGCCCTGTCCGCCGATCGGACGACGCTCACGATCGCCCACCGGCTCTCCACGGTCCGGGGCGCCGACCAGATCGTCGTCCTGGACGCGGGCCGGACCGCCGAGCGCGGCACCCACGAAGAGCTTCTGGAGCGGGACGGGCATTACGCCGCCCTGGTCCGCAGAGACGCCCAACTGGAGCCAGCGACATGAAGATATGCACGGAATGTCACGAATTGCGGGATACCGTGCCCGCATGCTGCAGACCAAGACCCCGCGCCGGGGCACGATTCGACTGACGCGTCGGGGCCGGATCGCCCTGATCGCGACCGGAGCCGTCGCGGCCGCCACCGCGGTGGCCGTGCCACTGCTGCTCCCGGACGACGACACCGCACGCCCCGAGTCGCTGACCATCCCCGAGGGCTGGCGCTCGGGCCAGGTGTACGGAGCCATCGACAAGGCCCTCGGCGTGCCCGAGGGCACCACGAAGAAGGCCATCCCGAAGGCCGACCTCAAGCTCCCCAGTGACGCGGGCGGCAACCCCGAGGGGTATCTCTTCCCGGCGACCTATCCGATCGGTTCCCAGTCGACTCCGGCATCCGTCCTGTCGTACATGGTGAACACGGCGAACAAGAAGCTCAGTGGCGACCAGGTCACGGCCGGCGCCGACCGGAACGCGGTGAACGTCTACCAGACCGTCACCATCGCGAGCATGATCGAGGCCGAGGCAGGGTCCAAGGCGGACATGGGGAAGGTGGCCCGGGTCATCTACAACCGCCTCGACCAGGGCATGCCGCTGCAGATGGACTCAACGATCAACTACGCGCTGAACCGGTCGACGCTGCACACCCGCGACAGCGACACAAAGATCAACAGCCCTTACAACACCTATGCGCGCATGGGCCTGCCGCCGACCCCCATCGGGAATCCGGGCGAGGAGGCGGTGCGCGCGGCGACCAGCCCGACCCAGGGCGACTGGCTGTACTTCGTGACGGTGAAGCCGGGCGACACGCGCTTCACGTCGAGCTTCGAGGAGCAGCAGAGGAACGTGGCGGAGTTCAACAAGATCAACGAGAGCAACAAGGGCAGTGCGGGCAAGGAGTCCGCGGGTTGAGCCGGAGGGGATCGCTCCGTGCGGGCGGCGATCCCCTCTCCTTGACCAGAATCCCTGCGACCTCGGCCCCTCGCTCGCCCCAACTCTCCTTGACCTCAAGCGCGGTTGAGGCATGAGGCTTTGCGGCAACCGTTCCGCAGGCTCCAGGAGGAACCGACCATGTCCGCACCGATCGCCGCAGCCTTCCCCGACGTCCGTCGCGCCGACGCCGGCACGATCCTCGTCAGCTCGTGGATCGTCCCGTCCCCGGACGTGCAGAGCCGCGCCGCCGACCTCGTCATCGGGGAGTGGGAACGCCAGGAGCGCCCGGACGCGATGCTCTCGCTCACCACGTTCCTGAGCGTCGACGGCGGCGAAGTCCTCAACTACGCGCAGTGGACCGACGACGACGCCCACAAGGAATGGGTGCGCACGCGGCGCCCCGCCGCCATCGGCAGGGTCGACGAGGCGGTCCCCGGAATCGAGCGCCCAGGCGTCGTGCGCTACGCACTGCACGGCAGCTACGCACCGGGGGAGTACACGGCCCTGAGCCCCGGCGCCCTCGTGACCCCCGCCTTCGAAACGGAGGGCCCGCAGGCCCAGCGCGCACTGAGCGACGCGGTCATCGCCCTGCTGGAGCGGATCCGTCCGGCAGGGCTGCTCGGGGCGCACTGGCATCTGAGCAAGGACGGCCGAAAGGTCCTCAACTACGCGGAGTGGCAGGACATGGCGGCCTGGCAGCGCTTCGCCGACGGCGGCGGCACGCACGAGTTGCGCGCCCTCATCGACACCCTGGAAGGCGTCACCCCGGTCCACGCCCGGCTCGGCGTGCCGCGCTATCTCCCGTACAAGAGCCTGGAGAACGTTCCGGTGCCTTGAGGCGAGTGGCGCCGGGGGGGGCCGTCACACCGTGACGGCCACCTCGTCCAGCAGTCGCTTGATGTCCCGCACCGCCGCCCGCCCGGCACGATTCGCGCCGATCGTGCTGGCCGACGGCCCGTACCCGACCAGATGGACACGGGGGTCGGCGGCGGCCCTGGTCCCCTCCATCCGGATGCCGCCGCCCGCCTCGCGCAGCCGCAGCGGCGCCAGGTGCTCGATCGCCGCCCGGAATCCGGTGGCCCAGAGGATGACGTCGGCATCCACGTGCCGCCCGTCGTCCCACTCGACACCGCTCGGCGTGATGCGGTCGAACATCGGCAGCCGGTCGAGGACCCCGTCGGCCCGCGCCTGCCGGATCGCTTCGTTGACGGGCAGCCCGGTCACGGAGACCACGCTCCGCGGCGCGAGCCCCTGCCGCACCCGCTCCTCGACCATGGCGACGGCCGACCGCCCCCAGTTCTCGTCGAACGGCCCCTCGCGGAAGACGGGCGGCCGCCGGGTGACCCAGGTGGTCCCGGCGGCGTACGGAGCGATCTCCATCAGATGCTGGGTGCCGGACGCCCCGCCACCCACGACGACCACCCGCTGCCCCTTGAACGCCTCGGGCCCCGGATAGACCGCCGTGTGCAACTGCCGCCCACGGAAGGTGTCCTGCCCCGGATAGCGCGGCCAGAACGGCCGGTCCCAGGTACCGGTGGCGTTGATCAGCGCGCGGGTTGCCCAGGTCCCGGCCGACGTCTCGACGAGCAGCCGCCCGTCTTCCCCCTCCCGCACCGTGTGTACGTCGACGGGGCGCCGCACGCGCAGGCCGAAGCGCCGCTCGTACGCGTCGAAGTACTCCCGGATGACCTCGGATGAGGGCCGGGCGGGGTCGGCGTCCGTCAGCTCCATGCCCGGAAGGGAGTGCATCCCGTGCACCTTCCCGTACGTCAGGGAAGGCCAGCGGAACTGCCAGGCGCCGCCCGGCCGGGGCGCGTGGTCCAGGACGACGAAGTCCCGGTCCGGCTCGTAGCCGACCCTGCGCAGGTGATAGGCGCTGGACAGACCCGCCTGCCCGGCGCCTATGACGACCACGTCCACCTTGTGTGCCGCCTCTGCTGCGGCCGCGTCCCGTACCCCGATGTCGTTCACGTTTCTACTAACTCCATCGGGGCCCGAGATCTTCCCGGCCTGCCCGACCCGCCGGGTCAGCGGCCACTGGCGACCAGCAGTGGGGCGCCGCCCGGCGCGGAGGCCGGACGCCCGTTCGCCGCGGGCACCCCGGCGAGCTGCGACGCCGGAATACGCGGCAGCAGTCCACGCGCCGCCAGATCGGGGATCACGCCCTCCCCGAACCAGTACGCCTCCTCCAGATGCGGATAGCCCGACAGGACGAAGTGCTCGACCCCGAGCGCGTGATACTCCTCGATCCGGTCGGCGACATCGGCGTGGCTCCCGACCAGCGCGGTTCCCGCACCGCCCCGGACCAGCCCGACACCGGCCCAGAGATTCGGCGAGATCTCCAGGTCGTCGCGGGAGCCGCCGTGCAGCGCAAGCATCCGCTGCTGGCCCACGGACTCGCTGCGGCCGAGCGCCTGCTGCGCGGCGGCGACGGTGTCCGGGTCGAGGTCGTCCAGGAGCCGGTTCGCCGTGGCCCACGCCTCGGCGGCGGAGTCTCGGGAGATCGTGTGCAGCCGGATCCCGAAGCGGACCGTGCGCCCCTCCTCCTCGGCGAGCCCGCGAATCCAGTCGATCTTCTGCTTGACCTGCTCCGGCGGCTCGCCCCACGTCAGATACACATCCGTGTGCCGCGCCGCCACCGGACCGGCCGCCGCCGACGAACCGCCGAAGAAGATCTCGGGCAGCGGATCCGGCGGCAGCGCGGTCAGCCCGCCCTCCACCTGATAGTGCTCGCCGTCGAAGTCGTAGGGCCGCCCGCTCCACACTCCCCGCACGATCGAGAGGAACTCATCGGTACGCGCGTACCGGCGATCGTGGTCGAGATGGTCGCCGAACCGCCGCTGCTCGGTCGAGTCGCCGCCCGTGACGACGTTCAGGAGCAGCCGCCCCCGCGTGATGCGCTGATAGGTGGCCGCCATCTGCGCCGCGAGGACCGGCGAGATGACACCGGGCCGGAACGCCACCAGGAACTTCAGCCGTTCGGTGTGCTGGGCGAGCGCGACCGTCGTCAGCCAGGCGTCCTCGCACCATGTGCCGGTCGGCGTCAGCACCGCCTCGAAGCCCAACTGCTCGGCCGCCTTGGCGATCTGGATCAGATAGTCGATGTCGGGGGCCCGCACCCCGCTCACCGGTGTGACGCGGGAGCGCTTGATGCCGCCGTCGGTGTAGGCGTGCCGGTCCACGAGGGTGCGGCCATCGCCGCCGGTCGGCAGGAACCAGTTGAGGTGGACGGTCATGGTCAGGACTCCTTGCCGTAGGTGCGCGGCTTGCTGGTGGAGGGCGGCAGGTCGCCGTTGAAACGGGTGTCGACGAAGTCGCCGAAGTCGATGCGGCGCGGGATCAGCTTCAGGCCGGCGAAGGTGTCCGCGATCTTCTGCTCGGACGTGATCACGTTCTGGTCCACGGCCACCGGGACGCGGGTGCCGTTGCTGCGCTTCACCGCGTCGAGCGCGACCTCGTACGGCAGTCCGGTGTCCTTCGCCCAGACCTTCGCCCAGGCCTCCGGGTGTTCGTGGACCCAGTCCTGCGCCTTGCGCAGCCGCTTCAGATAGTCGGCGATCGCCGCCGACTTCTTCTTGTCCCGGAGCGCGCCGGGCGCGGCCACCTGGAAGTTGAGGCCGTTCACGACCCCGTCGCCGTCGGTCAGGACGCGGCCCTTCTTCCCTTGCAGGACCTGCGAGGTGTACGGGTCCCAGACGGCCCAGGCGTCCACCTTGCCGGCGGTGAACGCGGCCAGCGCGTCGGCCGGCTGAAGGTACTTGACCTTGACGTCCTTGATGTCGAGGCCCGCCTTCTCCAGGGACGCGATCAGCTGGTAGTTCGCCGACGAACCCTGGGCCACGGCAACGGACTTGCCCTTCAGGTCCCCCGGCTTCCTCAGCGGCGAGTCGTTGGGGACGAGGACCGCCTCGCCCGCCGCCGTGCCGTGCGTCGCGGCCACCACGGAGATCTTCGAGCCCGCTCCGGCGGCGAAGACCGGCGGCGTGTTGCCGACCGCGCCGATGTCGACGGCCTTGGCGTTGACGGCCTCCAGGAGCGGCGGCCCGGAGGTGAAGGTCGACCAGCGGATCTTGTACTTCAGGTCGTCGAGTTCCCCGGCCGCGCGCAGCACGGCCTCCGAACCCCCCTTCTGGTCACCGACGTTGAGAGTGAGCGAGCCCTGCCCGTCGGTGCCGCCGGCGGAGGTGTTCGCGGAGGAGGCGCCGGAGCAGGCGGCGAGCAGCAGGGCCAGAGGGAGCAGCAGGGCGGGGGCGGCGAGATGTCGTCGCATGGTGATTCCGTTCGGGGGAGTGGGGCTGTCAGGAAGTGGGGCGCGCTGTCAGGCGGCGTCGGACGCGGCGGGCGCGTCGACGCCGAGCCGCTGCAGAAGCTCGGCACGCAGTTCGCCGAAGCGCGGATCGGAGATGCCGCGCGGCCGGTCCAGATCGATCTCCGTCTCGTACGCGATGACCCCCGCGTCCATGACGAGCACCCGGTCGGCGAGGAGTACCGCCTCCTCCACGTCGTGGGTGACGAGCAGCACCGCGCAGCCGCGCCGCTGCCACAGTTCGTCGACGAGGCGCTGGGCCTTGATGCGGGTGAGTGCGTCGAGCGCACCGAACGGCTCGTCGAGCAGCAGCAGATCGGGTTCGCGCACCAGGGCGCGGGCGAGCGAGGCGCGCTGGGCCTCGCCGCCGGAGAGCGTCTTGGGCCAGGCGTTGGTCCGGTGCTTCAGGCCGACCTCCTCCAACGCCCGCTCGGCGACGGCCCGTTCGGGCTTGCCCTTGAGGCCGAGCAGGACGTTGCGCCACACGCGCTTCCACGGCATGAGGCGCGGTGCCTGGAAGGCGACGGCCTTGCGGCGGGGCACGAGCACCGTCCCCTCGATGTCCCGGTCAAGCCCGGCGAGGATGCGCAACAGGGTCGACTTGCCGCAGCCGCTGCGGCCGAGCAGCGCCACGAACTCGCCCGGCCGAACGTCGAGTTCGAGCTGATCGATGACGGCACGGCCGTCGAAGGTGCGGGTCAGCCCAGAGACGCGTACGGCCGAAGTGGTGGGCGCCGCAGGGGTGGTGGGGGTCACCGGCCGGTGAACGTCGGTCGCCATTGCAGCAGCAGCCTTTCGAGGGTGCGGACGATGAAGTCGGCGGCGAGGCCGAGGAAGGCGTAGACGATCAGACAGACCACGATCACGTCGGTCCGCAGGAAGTCACGCGCCTGCACCATCAGGAAGCCGATCCCCGAGTCCGCGTTGATCTGCTCGGCGAAGACGAGGGCGAGCCAGGCGATGCCCAGCGAGTACCGCAGCCCGGTCATCGCTCCCGGCAGCGCGCCGGGCAGGATGACATGCCGCACGAGCCCCCACCGCGAGAGCCCCAGCGACTCCCCGGCCTCGATGAGCTGGGAGTCGACGCCGCGGATACCGGCGTACACGTTCAGATAGAGCGGGAAGGAGACACCCAGCGTGATGATGGCGATCTTGGGCGCCTCACCGATGCCGAACCAGATGATGAACAGCGGGATGAGCCCGACGAACGGCACGGTGCGCAGCATCTGCACGCTGGCGTCGACGAGGTCCTCGCCGATGCGGAAGAGCCCCGAGACGAGCGCGAGCGCGGTGCCGACAACGGTGCCGAACAGCAGCCCCAGGGCGACGCGTTGCAGCGAGACCCCCATGGCGGAGGTCAGCGACCCGTCCCCGATGAGGTCACCGGCGACGCCGGCGATGGTGCCGGGCGACGCGAGGACGTCTTCCGTCAACACCCCGGTGGAGCTGAGGAGTTGCCACAGGGCGAGCAGCGTGATGGGGCCGGAGGTGCGGCGGAGCCAGCGGGGGACGCGGGCGCTGCGGCTGGAGCCGGGAATGACGGGGACGAGCCCGGTATCGCCGACACCAGATTTTGATATTCCCGAAATATCGGTCGGTGCGGCGCCCGGCGGGGCATGGCTGATGGTCATGGATGCTCCACGGCAGGGGAGAGACCTCAGGAACTCAGAGCACTCGCGGACTTGAGGGCGCGGGGACTAGTGGCGCCAGGAGCCCTGAGTGAAATGAGAGAACTGAAGAGAAAGAGAAAGAGGGAGAAGAAGAGAAGAGCTGAGAAGGCGTCAGTGGCCGCGGCGACACGCGGCAGACGTCACCCGCAGCAGGTCGATGTGACCGCGCGTGGTGAGCAGAACTGAACGCAACATGCGGCAGAACGTAGCGAGATCAACCACGGACGGTCAATGCCGTCTCGAAAGGCGGACGCCGCGTATCAGTGATCGGAAGGATCGGGCGGACGGTGCGCGAGGATGGACCCATGCCTGAGGCCTTCACCACCCGTGTCCTGAACATCACCACCGGCTCGTCCGAGACCGTCCACGACCTCACCCACGACTGCGAGAGCTTCCTGCGTGAGGCGGCGGACGGCCGCGACGGCCTCCTCAACGTCTTCGTCCCGCACGCCACCGCGGGCATCGCCGTCCTGGAGACAGGCGCGGGCAGCGACGACGACCTGCTGGCGACGCTGCACACGCTCCTCCCCGCCGACAACCGCTGGCAGCACCGCCACGGCACTCCGGGCCACGGCCGCGACCACGTCCTCCCGGCGCTGGTGCCGCCGCACGCGACGCTGCCGGTGCTGGAAGGGCGGCTCGAACTGGGGACATGGCAGTCGGTGTGCCTGGTGGACACGAACAAGGACAACCCCCGGCGGAAGGTGCGGCTCACCTTCCTCGCGGGCTCCTGACCGGGGCCACCCCTTTCTCGTACGCTCCTGACCTCATCCCCGAAGTCATGTACGGCGGGCCCGAGTTGGCTATACGAATGATGCTGTGCACTCACTGCGTCGGCAGGACAACCGGTGGTCGCGGACGGTCCGGCTGCTGATTCACCTGTTGCCCGGCGCGGCGGCCGCGATCGGGGCCCTGCTCGGTCTGGTCTCCGCCGACCGGGTGACTCCGGCCATGGCCGTCCTCACCGCTCTGCTCGTGGTGACCGCGATCCTGTTTCCGCCGATCGTCGACCGGCTCCGGGAACGTGCCGCGCGTCAGGCCGAGCACCAACGCGGCCTCGCGCAAAGGCTGGAGGGCGCGGCCGCCGAGCGGGCGGAGCAACTGCGCGGGCACTTCCGTCCGAGAGGGCGCGGTGTCCTGCCGTCCAGTCTCCGGGAGGGCTCCTACTTCGCGGGCCGGGTCCGGGTCCTGAGCGAGCTGACCGCATGGATCAACGGCGGGGGCTCGGACGTCGCGCGATCCCGTGTGGTGACCGGGGCTCCCGGATCGGGCAAGTCGGCCGTTCTCGGCCGGCTGGTGAGCCTGGCCGATGCCGGTCTGCGCGGCGAGACGCCCGCCGCACCGGGCCAGGATCTACCGGAGATCGGCGCCCTCTGCACCGCCGTACATGTCCGAGGGCGCACCGTCGACGAGGTCGCCGCCGAGATGTCACGGGCGCTGACCATCGACGAGACGACGGCCGGCGGTCTGCTCGCCCACCTCCGAGAAGCGCGGGAACAGCGGACGACCGTGGCCGTCGTGGACGGCGTCGACGAGGCCGCCGACCCCCAACGACTCGTCGTCGACCTGCTGGAACCCCTCGCGGCGGCGTCGGGCAGGACGGGCGTACGCCTCCTCGTCGGCACCCGGCGAGGAGGCGCGGACAGCCTGTTGCGGCTGTTCGGAGGCTCGGCACGCGTGATCGACCTGGACGAGGACCGCTACCTGGACCAGCGTGACATCGCCGACTACGTACGCCTCACGCTGCTGGCCCAGAGCGACCCGCGGATCTCCACGCCCTACCGGTCCCGCCCCGAACTCGCGGCGTCGGTCGGCGCGGCCGTGGCGGTCCGCTCCGGCCGCAGCTTCCTGGTGGCACAGCTCACCGCACTGTCTCTCATGGCGGCGGGCGAACCCGTCGACACCGACGGCGCGGGATGGCAGGAGACGTTTCCCACCACCGTCGGTGCCGCCATGGAGCGGTACCTCCACGACGTGCAGCCGGGCGGACCGTGGCTGCGCGACCTGTTGATGGCGCTGGCCTGGTCCCAGGGGGACGGCTTCGGCGACCCGCGCACCTGGGCGGCGGCGGCCACGGCCCTGGGCACCGACACCTACGCGGAACAGGACGTCACCCGGCTGCTCCTGGACACCACGGCGATCGACCTGCTGCACCGCACCGAACGCGGACCGGACGTCCGGTTCCGGCTCTTCCACGAAGCGCTCGGCGAACACCTGCGGCGGCTCAGCGTCCGGCAGCGTCCGCCCGCCGAGATCCACCGGCGCCTCAGCGAGGTTCTCCTCCGGCGCCTGCCGACGACGCCGTCCGGCGGGCCCCGCTGGGCGGATGCCGACGCGTACACGCGCACCTACCTCCCCTTCCACGCGGGCAAGGGCGGGGTACTCGACGGTCTGCTGCGTGATGCGACGTTCCTGGCCGCGGTGGAGCCCGCCCGTCTGCTGGCGGCCCTGCCGGAGGCACGCACACCCTCGGGCCGGAGAGCGGCCCGCACCATCGAGCGCGTGGGCCAGCAACTGCTCGTGGCGTCCGAGGAGGAGCGGGTCTGCTACCTCGAGATGGCGGCGCGCATGGCCGGCGACGAGGAACTGGCGGCCTCGCTGTGCGCCGCGTTTCCCGACCGCCCCTGGGCGGTGCGCTGGGCACACTGGGACGACCTCGTCGCGAGCCGGATGCTCGGTCACCACGACGACTACGTCATCGCGCTCGCCACCGTCGAGCACCCACGGGGAGCGGTGGTGCTCTCGGCGAGCGAGTGGGCGGTGCAGGCCTGGTTCCTGCGGGACGGCGCACCGCTTCCGTCCGGGGTGCGCGAACCCGCCTCGGCCATCGTCGACATGGCCGCGGTCACGAGCAGGGACGGCATCGCCGTCGTCACCCTGCACCGGGACGGACGTCTGCTGCGTACGAAGCCGGACGCGACCGAGGGGCAGCACGTTCTCGCGAACCGGCGTGCCCTGCACGGCGTTTGGCCCGTGGTCATCGGGGGCGACGCGGCGGTCGCGACCGTCAGTGAGGAGGGGGTCCTCGAAATCCGGTCCGTCGAGGACGGCCGGTTGAGGGACCTTCCCCGCATGGTGCTCGGAGAAGAGGAGCGAGTACTCACGGTGGGCGATGCGGGCGGGCGATGTCTGGCCGTGGTCACCACGGACGAGGCCGAGGTCAGCACCTGGGACGTCGAGTCCGCCCGGCCGATCGGGGAACCGTTCAAGGCCCTGGCGGAGATCCCCGACTGGCGGGCGGGCCTACGTGTCTGGGCCGCGTCGATCGCGGAGCACGAGGGCGGACCGGTGCTGATCCTCGGGACACAGACCGGCGTGATGGTGGCGTGGGATCCGGTGCGGGCGACGCGAATCGGGGAGCTGTACAGCGGTGGAGCAGGCGTGTTCTCCACTCTCGCCGTCGGCCGGCAGAACGAGCTGTGGTGCTGGGGCGACTGGAACGGGGATCTGTTCATGCGCTCGTCGAGTCACGGTGCGACACGGCGGATCGCCATGCACGACGGCGGAGTGGAGTCCGTGGCGCAGTGCGAACAGGACGGCTCCTGCTGGGTCATCACCGGCGGACGCGACGGCGCCGTCCGCGTCTGGGACAGCCGAGCGGAGAGCCCGGCAGCACCGGCCAACGAATTCCATGGCCTTGTCGCGGGTGGGGCAGGTGACGCAAGTGCCCGGGAATCGGAGGAGAACTGCGTCGCGGCGCTCGGCGCCGACGGAAGGCTCGTGATCTTCGACGTGGAGACGGGTGACATCCGCGCGGAGACCGGCGGGCCGGACGAGCGTCGTTGCCGGAGCGTGGCAGCGCTACGGGGCGATCCGGCGTCCTTCGTCACCTTGGACGCGGAAGGGCGTTTCGCCCTCCGGCGATTCCCGTACGGAGAGGTGTCGTACGACGTCCGGCTCCCGGAGGACGAAGAGTGGATCCGCATCGCGGTCCTCGGGCGTGAGCGGCCCCTGCTGCTCGCGACCGCCGTCAGCGGCCGGCTCGGCTTCTTCGGCCTGGCGTCGGGCGAGCCCCCGCGGCCGTCCCTGCGCTGCCACGCCGGGAGGTTCTGGGTGGCCCCGCTTCCCGAGCAGCCGGACGACGCCCTGCGATTCGTCACATGGGACTGGGAGCAGAACGAAACACGATTGTGGTCCGTCGGCGGCGATGAGGCGAGCTTCGAGGAT
Source organism: Streptomyces sp. NPDC050658 (assembly GCF_044457025.1). NCBI lineage: Bacteria > Bacillati > Actinomycetota > Actinomycetes > Kitasatosporales > Streptomycetaceae > Streptomyces > Streptomyces sp. NPDC050658. The sequence goes on along the minus strand of NZ_JBITGM010000007.1, from coordinate 116,911 downwards.
CTGGTCCCTCCCGCACGAACGGACGCCCAATTCCCGCTGCGGATCACGGGAATCTCCTTCGGGCGCGTGGGCCACGTACCCGTCGTCGTGGGAGTCGGCTCCTTTTCCCAGCTGGTCGTCTGGAACGCCGAAGACGGTTCACTGATGGCCCAGGCGCAACTCGAGCGCGGGCACTACATGGAATTGACGGACGTCGACATGGCTCAGTACGGCCGACGGTCGATCGCCGTCACTGGAGGCCATACGTGTTCCGTGGGCCTATGGTCCCTGGAAGGCGGACAGGAGCACCATGTGCGAGTCGGATCACCCCTGTGGCGCACCAGGGTCCTTCCCGCACATCGGGTGGTCATGATCGGACCACGCGGCATCATGGCCGTGGAACTGCGTCCCCGGGCATTCGACCGGCTTCTCGGACCGTAGCGATTCAAGTGACTCAAGGCTGAGCGGCGTACTTCAAGGGCGACGTGTCGGCCCTCACGGCGAAGTGGCACCCCTCAAGGCGAAGTGGCGTACCGAGTCCCGACGTTCCCCGCATGCCACTCATGGTTTCCGCTCAGCCAGTTCCAGAGGCCGGCCATGAAGCGGGCGACGAGGGGGTCCGTCGCCGCGAGGGCCATCGCCTGCTCCTCGAAGGAGTGGACCAGGTCGTTGTGGACCTCGATCGACTTCTGGAAGGCATCCTCTATGGAGCAGTCCTCCTCGGCGGCGATCGCCGTCGGCAGACTGTAGTGGAAGCGCCCGCTCTGCTGCTCCTTGCGCAGGGAGTACAGGTCGTTGCAGATGGTCGAGGCATTGGCGGACAGGGCCACCGCGCGCTGCACCGAGGAGTCCGCGAAGAAGTGGGCCGGCAGCTCATAGCCGCCGATGGCGTCCGTGAGCGTCAGACAGGGGCGGAAGCTGTTGAACTGCCGCTGCACCAAGTACTCCCACACGGCGGGCGTGCGGTGTTGGGTGATGCAGTCGCCCTCGGCGTTGTAGCCGAGGTAGAGGTTGGCGATGTCGTGCCGGAAGCGGTGCGCCTGCGCCGGGGTGGCGAGCGCCCGGAAGTAGTCCATCGCCGACCGCATCGAGCGCAGCGCCGGATGGGAGTCCAGTGCCTCCCGCGTCTCGGACTCGTACCGGGAGGTGGTGTGGACCGGGTCGATCGCGGCCTGGGCGATCGCGAGGGCCGCGCCCCTGCGGTCCGCGCGGCCGCCGTACTCCTCCTCGCAGAAGTAGTCGTCCACGGCGTTCTCGCCGACCAGGAGGCGGGCGGCGGCCATGAGATGGTCGATGCCGGGCGCGTCCGGATGGCACAGGACCACGGAACGCCCCGGGTCGAAGCCGACGAGCGCGGACCGCAGATCGGTGTCCGGGTACAGGCCCACCTCGTTCTCGGCCCAGTCGACGAGCCGTTCATTGATCTCGTCGGCCAGCCGGCGGTCGTCCCGTACGGCAGGCGGGCAGTAGAGGCCCTCGATGCGCTGCGCCCCGGATAACGGGGGCTCCGGGTCCGGCTCGGCCGACGTCTCCGGTTCCGGGTCGGTGGTCTGCGCGATGCGCAGGGAGGCGGTGCCGAGACCGGATGGTCCGGACAGCAGTCGCTTCAGGAGATTTGGCGTTTCCATGTGCAACTCCGTTCGTGGGGGGTTGACGCCACTCTGTGCTCGCCGAAGGGGTAGCACGCCCCGTGGGGCGACACAAGCGGGCGTGTCTTCGCCCTGTCCGGAGCTGCACTCTGGCATCTGACGAACATTCAACTATCCATGACTGTACGGAGATTGAGGTACCAGGTGGTCCCGAATGGTTCCGGCCGTCCTCGGGCGGCGGTGCCGATGCCTCCGTATGGCATCGGTGGACGTTATACCCCGAGTCAACGGTGTAAAGGCCTTGGCGCAAACACGTGCCGTGTGCGCACGGTCACTCTCGACCACGGTCGCGGGCCGCTGATTCACTTGCGGCGCGCACGGCTCCCGCGGCGGTGCAGGCGCTCCGTCCGCGGGGGCCCGGTGTGCTGGTCCCCCATGCCGTTGGAAGGAAACAGGATGACGACCGCATCGTCGGCGGAGCAGGCGGAGGGCCCTGAACAGAGCGCGGGGCAGGCACAGTTGAGTCTGGGCGTGGCGGCCGCGCGGAACCTCGCGACCACCACCAAGACCGTCCCGCAGATGCAGGGCATCAGCTCGCGCTGGCTGCTGCGGACGCTGCCCTGGGTCGAGGTGCGCGGCGGCACGTACCGGGTCAACCGGCGTCTCGTGTACGCGGTCGGCGACGGCCGTGTGACCTTCGTACAGGAAGGTGCCAACGTCAGCGTCGTCCCCGCCGAGCTGGGCGAACTGCCCCTGCTGCGCGGGTTCGACGAGGCCGACGCGCTGAACGCGCTCGCCGCCGGATTCGCCCAGCAGGAGTACGCCCCCGGCCAGTTGATCGTGGAGGCCGGACGCCCCGCCGACCACGTCTATCTGATCGCGCACGGCAAGGTCGAGCAGCTCGGCACCGGCAAGTACGGCGAGGAGACGCGGCGCGGCGTCATCGCCGACGGCGGCTTCATCGGCGGCCAGGTCGTCGGAGAGGACCCCGGCGACTGGGAGTTCACGGCACGCGCGGCCACCGCGTGCACCGTCCTCGCCCTGCCCCGTCAGGCGTACGAGGAGGTGGCGGGCCGGCACGAAGGGCTGCGCGCCCATGTGCTCAGAAGGCAGTCCGAGGCCGGCCGCCCGCAGAACAGGCGCGGCGAGGCCGACATCCTGCTCGCCTCCGGGCACGCGGGCGAACCGGCGCTGCCCGGCACCTTCGTGGACTACGAACTAGCGCCCCGCGAACACGAATTGAGCGTCGCGCAGACCGTCCTGAAGGTGCACACACGGGTCGCCGACCTCTACAACGACCCGATGAACCAGGTCGAGCAGCAGCTCCGGCTCACCATCGAGGCGCTGCGCGAGCGCCAGGAGTACGAGCTGGTCAACAACCGGGAGTTCGGGCTGCTGCACAACGCCGACTACGGGCAGCGCATCTCCACCCACTCCGGCCCGCCCACGCCGGACGACTTCGACGAACTCCTCAGCATGCGGCGCCAGACCAAGGCGTTCTTCGCGCACCCGCGCGCCATCGCGGCCTTCGGACGCGAGTGCAACAAGCGCGGCATCTACTTCGGCGACGCCGACGTGAACGGCCACCGGATTCCCGCGTGGCGCGGCGTGCCGATCTTCCCGCTGGGGAAGCTGGAGGTCTCGCCCGAGGGCGCCACCTCGATCCTGGCGATGCGCACCGGCGAGGAGGCGGAGGGCGTGGTCGGCCTGCGCCAGACCGGCATCCCCGACGAGTACGAACCGGGCCTGAACGTCCGCTTCATGGGCATCAACGACCAGGCCCTCATCTCCTACCTGGTCAGCACGTACTACTCGGCGGCCGTACTCGTCCCCGACGCGCTCGGCGTCCTGGAGAACGTCGAAGTCTCCCGTACGCCCGCCTGACACCTGCCGTAAGGAGTTCCCACGATGACGACCATTCCGGCAGTCTCGGACGGCGTGGTGCGCACCGCCTACCAGCGGGCCGTCGCGCAGTACTGGAACAACGAGAAGGACCCCGTCAACCTGCGCCTGGGCGACGTCGACGGCCTCTACCACCACCACTACGGAGTCGGTGACTGGAACCCCGCGGTCCTCGACGGCCCCGAGGAGACCAGGGCGGAACGCATCATCGAGGAGCTGCACCGTCTGGAGACGGCGCAGGCCGACGTCCTCCTCGACCACCTGGGCGCCGTCGCGCCGGGGCACCGCCTCCTCGACTCGGGGTGCGGCCGAGGCGGCACCAGCATCATGGCCAACCAGCGCTTCGGCTGCCGGGTCGACGGCGTCTCCATCTCCGAGTCCCAGGTCGACTTCGCCAACACCCAGGCCCGCAAGCGGGGCGTCGACGACCAGGTGCGCTACCACTTCCGGAACATGCTGGACACGGGCCTGCCGTCCGGCGCTTTCCAGGGCATCTGGAACAACGAGTCCACCATGTACGTGGACCTCTTCCCGCTCTTCGCCGAATACTCCCGGCTGCTGGCCCACGGCGGGCGGTACGTCTGCATCACCGGCTGCTACAACGACGTCACCGGCGGCCGCTCCAAGGCCGTCAGCCGCATCGACGAGCACTACACCTGCAACATCCACCCCCGCAGCGCCTACTTCAAGGCACTCGCGGCCAATGGCCTGGTCCCCATCAACGTCGTCGACCTCACGGCCGCGACCATCCCGTACTGGGAGCTGCGGGCCAAGTCCTCCCTGGCCACCGGCATCGAGGAACCGTTCCTGACCGCCTACCGCGAAGGCAGCTTCCACTACCTCCTCATCTCGGCCGACCGCGTCTGACCCGACCGCGTCTGACCCGACCGCGTCCGACCTGACCGCGTCCGACCCGACCCGTGCGGATCCGGCGGCGCGGACCGGGCCAGGCACGCGATGACCTCCTCGTCGGTGGTCTGCGAGAAGTCCCGGTACCACTGGCCCACGGACCCGAACAGGGCCGGCGTGGACAGGCTCACCACCTCGTCCGCCACCTCGCGCAGCCGGTCCAATGTGTCGGGCGGCGCCGTCGGCACGGCGAGCACCACGCGCGCCGCGCCGTGCGCCCGCGCCACCCGGCACGCGGCCGCTGCCGTGGCGCCGGTCGCGATCCCGTCGTCGACCACCACGACGGTCCGGCCCTCGACCGACGTCCGGGGCCGGCCGTCGCGGTACGTCCGCGCCCGCCGCAGCAGCTCCCGCTCCTCCGTACGCTCCACGGCCGCGCGCTGCGAGGACGTGACCCGGCAGTGCCGGACCACGTCGTCATTGATGACGCGTACGCCGTTCTCGCCGATCGCACCGAACGCCAGTTCCGCCTGGTGCGGAACCCCGAGTTTGCGGACCACGATCACGTCGAGCGGCGCTCCGAGCGCCAGCGCGACCTCCCGGGCCACCGGGACACCGCCCCGCGGCAGCCCGAGGACGACGGGATTGTCCTCCCGAAGGTGCCGCACTGCCCTGGCCAGGCGCCGCCCGGCATCCACACGGTCGGTGAACAGCACCGTGCTCACCCCATCCTCGGGGAGGGAACCCACCTTCGTACCCCCGCACCTTCGGACTAACTCCGTTCGCGGCACTTCGCAACCGGAGGGCGGGCACACCACCGGGTCCGCACCCGCTGCGAGGCGATCCGGCGGTGGCTACCGTCGGTCGTATGGAACGAGTCGGCGCGGTCCTGATCGACATCGACGGGGTACTCACCGTGTCCTGGGAGCCACTGCCCGGAGCCGTCGCGGCCATGGAGCTGCTGCGTGCCGCCGGGCTGCCCTTCGCGCTGGTCACGAACACCACCTCGCGCACCCGCGCCTCGATCGCCGCCCGGCTCGCCGACGCGGGGTTTCCCGTCGCCGAGGACGACATCCTCACGGCACCCGCCGTGACCGCCGGATACCTGCGGGAGCACTACCCAGGCGCCCGGTGCCTGCTCCTGAACGCCGGTGACATCCGGGAAGACCTGACGGGCGTGACGCTGCTCGGTGAGGAGGACCAGGAGGCGGACGTGGTCGTCCTCGGGGGCGCCGGGGGAGAGTTCAGCTACGCGGCCCTCAACCGCGCCTTCCGGCAGCTCCAGCGCGGAGCACGCCTCGTGGCCATGCACCGGAACCTGTACTGGCGTACGTCCGAAGGACTCGACCTCGACACGGGCGCCTTCCTGCCGGGCATCGAACGGGCCGCCCGGACCGAGGCCGAGATCACCGGCAAACCGGCGGACGCCTTCTTCGCCGCCGCGCTCGCCCACCTCGGCGCCGAACCCTCCGAGGCGCTCATGGTCGGCGACGACATCGAGTCCGATGTGCTCGCGGCCCAGCGCGGCGGCGTCACCGGCGTACTCGTCAAGACCGGCAAGTACCTGCCCGAGACCCACCGGGCCGCGACCGGCACCCCGGACCATGTCCTCGACTCCTTCGCCGACCTGCCCGAACTCGTCGAACGCCTGGACGCGCGCTCCGGGTGAGCCGGGGGCGACAATGGAGGTGCGGAACTCCTCCGCCGTCGCGGGGAGGCGATGCGGACATGCCCTACGTGACGGTCACCGCCCTGAGCCATCCGGGGCTCGTGCGCGAGCAGAACGAGGACAGCCTGGTCGTCGGACCCTGGACGCTCTGCGGAACCATGACCGAGAACCCGCAGACGCTGGGGTTCCCGCTCGGCGCGCCGCTCCTCGTCGCGGTCGCCGACGGCATCGGGGGCCAGCCCGCCGGCGAGGTGGCCAGCGGTGTGGTCGTGCGGAACCTGGCGCTGATCGGTCCGGTCCTGGAGAGCGAGCAGGCCGTACAAGACGCCCTGAACGCCTGCAACCGAGCCGTGTACGCGGCGGCCGAACGCGACCCGCAGCTGAGCACCATGGGCACGACGGTCGCGGGCGTCGTGGTCCTGGAGGAGGAACTCCTGGTCTTCAACGTCGGCGACAGCAGGGTGCTCGACGTGGCGGGGGACGGCCCGGCCACCGAGCTGCGGCTGCTCAGCGTCGACGACAATCCGCCGTTGCCGCCGGGCCGTCGTACCACCTCGATCGTCACGCAGGCACTCGGCGGCGCCCCGCACTTCACGGCGATCACGCCGCATGTCGGCACCGTGCCGCTCGCCCTCGGGAAACGCTACTTGGTGTGCACGGACGGCCTCACCGATCCCGTGCCCGATGACGTGCTCGCGGCCGTGCTGGGGGAGCACGACGGAGGCCGCGCCGCGTTCGAGCTGTGGAAGTCCGCCATCGAGGCGGGCGGACCCGACAACATCACCCTGGCGCTGATCGGCGTCCAGGAGTAGGCGCGGCAGGAGCAGGCGCGGTCAAGCCGGACGACAGGCCCGCTCAAGCCCGGCTGCAGTCCGGGCACAGACCCCGGTACGTCACCTCGACGTCGGAGACGGTGAAGCCGAACCGCTCGGAGGCCGGCAGATCGGACAGCGGATCGCCGCCGGGGTGCACGTCCCGGATCGCGCCGCAGCCCGAGCACACCAGATGCTGATGCGGGTGATGGGCGTTAGGGTCGTAGCGCTTGGCCCTGCCGTCGGTGGCCACCTCGATGACCTCGCCGATGGTGACCAGCTCACCAAGGGTGTTGTAGACGGTGGCGCGGGAGATCTCCGGCAGCCGGGCGGTGGCGCGCGCGAGCACCTCGTCGGCGGTGAGATGGACGTGTTCGCCGTCGAGCACCTCGGCGACCACCCGGCGCTGAGCGGTCATCCGCCAGCCGCGTCCGCGAAGTCGTTCGAGCAGGTCACTCATGACCACCAGCCTAACTGTGCATAGTCCGCCGAATGAATCCGTACGGCCCTGTCTGTCGTATTGACTTGGACTTGGTCCATCGTAGGATCGGTTCCGGCCGACGGCCAAGGGACAGGGCAACAGCAGGGAAATACGCGTGACTTCAGGAGACGGGTCCGCTCGCCGCGGCATCCGGTGCCCCGCTCGCGGAGAATCAGTACCGCGAGCAGGCGGCCTTTCTCGGCCCGGTGCGGGTGCAGCACCGGGTCCCGCTGGAGCAGGCTCCCCAGACTGTTCCATCGCCCCCCAGTTCTTGAGCACCGTGATCCGCCCCGTCCGGAGGGATTTCCATGACTGAGAACAACGACGCGATCGTCACCGACGCGAAGCAGGAAGAGACAGGTGGCTGCCCGGTCGTGCACGGGCGTGCGCCGCATCCGACCCAGGGCGGCGGAAACCGCCAGTGGTGGCCGGACCGGCTGAACCTGAAAATCCTGGCCAAGAACCCTGCTGTGGCCAACCCGCTCGGCGAGGACTTCGACTACGCCGAGGCCTTCAAGACCCTCGACCTGCCCGCCGTCAAGCGGGACATCGCCGAGGTGCTCACCACTTCGAAGGACTGGTGGCCCGCCGACTTCGGTCACTATGGCCCCTTCATGATCCGCATGGCCTGGCACAGCGCGGGCACCTACCGCATCAGCGACGGCCGCGGCGGCGCCGGTGCCGGTCAGCAGCGCTTCGCGCCGCTCAACAGCTGGCCGGACAACGCGAGCCTCGACAAGGCCCGCCGTCTGCTGTGGCCGGTCAAGAAGAAGTACGGCCAGAACCTCTCCTGGGCCGACCTCATGATCCTCACCGGCAATGTCGCCCTGGAGACGATGGGCTTCGAGACCTTCGGCTTCGGCGGCGGCCGCGCGGACGTGTGGGAGCCCGACGAGGACGTGTACTGGGGCCCCGAGACCACCTGGCTCGGCGACGAGCGCTACACGGGTGACCGTGAGCTGGAGAACCCGCTCGGCGCGGTCCAGATGGGCCTCATCTACGTCAACCCCGAGGGCCCCAACGGCAACCCGGACCCGATCTCCGCGGCCCGCGACATCCGCGAGACGTTCCGCCGCATGGCGATGAACGACGAGGAGACGGTCGCCCTGATCGCGGGCGGTCACACCTTCGGCAAGACCCACGGCGCGGGCCCGGCCGACAACGTCGGCGACGACCCCGAGGCCGCCCCGATGGCGCAGCAGGGCCTCGGCTGGAAGAGCACGTACGGCACCGGTGTCGGTGCCGACGCGATCACCAGCGGTCTCGAGGGCATCTGGACGAACACCCCGATCGCCTGGGACAACAGCTTCTTCGAGATCCTCTTCGGCTACGAGTGGGAGCTGTTCAAGAGCCCCGCGGGCGCCCACCAGTACCGGCCGAAGGACGGCGCGGGCGCGGGCACCGTCCCCGACGCGTTCGACGCGTCGAAGACGCACGCCCCGACGATGCTGACGACCGACCTCTCGCTCCGGTTCGACCCGGCCTACGAGCAGATCTCGCGGCGCTTCAAGGACAACCCCCAGGAGTTCGCGGACGCGTTCGCGCGCGCCTGGTTCAAGCTGACCCACCGCGACATGGGCCCGATCGTGCGCTACCTCGGCCCGGAGGTCCCCGAGGAGACGCTGGTCTGGCAGGACCCGCTGCCCGCCGTGACGCACCAGCTGATCGACGCGGCGGACATCGCCGACCTCAAGAGCAAGGTGCTCGCCTCGGACCTGACGGTGTCCCAGCTGGTGTCCACGGCGTGGGCGTCCGCCTCGTCCTTCCGCGGCAGCGACAAGCGCGGCGGCGCCAACGGCGCCCGGATCCGTCTGGAGCCGCAGAGCGGCTGGGAGGTCAACCAGCCCGACGAGCTGGCGACGGTCCTGCGGGTCCTGGAAGGGATCAAGCAGTCCTTCGACTCGGCCCAGTCCGGCGGCAAGCAGGTCTCCCTCGCCGACCTGATCGTGCTGGCCGGCGCCGCCGGTGTCGAGCAGGCGGCCAAGGACGCCGGCTTCGAGATCGAGGTGCCGTTCACGCCTGGCCGCGCGGACGCGACGCAGGAGCAGACGGACGTGGAGTCGTTCTCCGCGCTGGAACCGGCCGCGGACGGGTTCCGCAACTACGTCGGCAAGGGCAACCGTCTCCCGGCGGAGTACCTGCTGATCGACAAGGCGAACCTGCTGACGCTCAGCGCCCCCGAGCTGACCGTGCTCGTCGGTGGTCTGCGCGTCCTGGGCGCCAACCACCAGCAGTCGAAGCACGGCGTCCTCACGACGAAGCCGGGCACGCTGACCAACGACTTCTTCGTCAACCTGCTCGACCTGGACACGACGTGGAAGGCGACCGCGGACGACGAGAGCACCTTCGAGGGCCGCGACGCGTCCACGGGCGAGGCCAAGTGGACCGGCACCCGTGCCGACCTGGTCTTCGGCTCGAACTCGGAGCTGCGTGCGCTCGCCGAGGTCTACGCGAGCGATGACGCCAAGGAGAAGTTCGTGACGGACTTCGTCGCGGCGTGGACCAAGGTCATGAACCTCGACCGGTTCGACATCGCCTGAGCCGTAACGGCCGGAACATGATGGCGTCCGGGCCGACCCGCAAGGGCCGGCCCGGACGCCATCGGTCTGTGAAAGACCGGATTCCCGCCCGTCGTACGATTCGGATGTAGCCCCCACCGAAATAGCGACAGAGGGAGCCCAGTTGAACGTCGGCGCACCGGTTCCGGACAGCTACTACGTACGGATAGACGAGCACCGCTACAAGCCCACCGCCCACGCGAGCGGCGCCTGGGATCCCGACGAGCTGCACTTCAGCCCGCTCGGCGGGCTCGTCGTGCACGCCGTCGAGCGGCATCTCGCCGAACGGGCGGCGGACGCGGGCCTGCTCATCGGCCGGATCAGCTTCGACATCCTCGGGCGGCTCGCCCTGGAGGAGTGTGAGATCCAGGTGGAGACCGTCCGCCCAGGCCGCACCATCGAGCTGGTCGAGGCCACCGTGCGGGTCGCGGGCCGCGCCGTGGTGCGCGCCCGCGTCTGGCTCCTGGCCGCGCTCGACACCGGCGCGGTGGCGGGCGGAGCGCAGGCCCGGCTGACTCCGCCCGAGGAGCTGGCCCCATGGGAGATGGCCTCCGTCTGGCCCGGCGGCTACATCGCCTCCGTCGACGTACGCCCGCTGTCCCCGCCGCAGCCGGGACGTACGACCGCGTGGATCTCCACGGCACTCGACCTCGTCGCGGGCGAGAAGGCGAGCCCCCTCGCGTCGTACGTGGGCCTGGTCGACACCGCGAACGGCATCGCCGTACGCGAGGACCCCACCGCCTGGATGTACCCGAACGTCGACCTGACCCTCCACCTCCACCGACAGCCCGAAGGCCGCTGGACCGGCCTGGACACCACCGTGATCTTCGGCGGCACCGGACAGGGAGTCACCAGCACAGTGCTGCACGACGTCACCGGTCCGGTCGGATACGCCCAGCAGATGCTCACGGTGCGGCCGCAGCCGACGGAGCGGTGACCGGCCCGCGGGTCCGGACGGACGGCGGAATCCCTGCGGATCTTGACCGGCCCAACTACCTTTGCGCGTAAGGGAACTGGGAGAAGGGTCGGGCCGCGTGAGGTATTACCTCTATGTCTCCAGAGGGAAACTGGACATGCTGTTCGAGCAGATCCCGCGGAAGCTGCTGTCGAAGGTCGCCGCGGAGGCGAAGGTCGACCTGAAGGTCCTCAGCGCGTCGGTACAGAAGACGCCCACGGATGCGGGTCTGTACGACCGTCTCGACGTGGTCGAGAAGTATCTGGACCGCGAATACGACATCAGCTGGGCCACCGATCCCGCGCCCTGGTTCCGGGGTGACCTGGGCCTGCGGATCGCGGAGTACGCGGACGGGCCGCCCGGGCCGGTGTTCATGATGGGTGAGGCGGGCGGCACCGTGGTCGTGCTCATCGGTTCGGCCCACCATCTGGTGGGCAGGCAGCCGGGCCTGGAGGCGACGGTGAGCCATTCCTTTCCGTATTCCGTGCTCCGGCTGCTGCAGCAGATCCCGGAGGAATGGCAGCCCGGTGCGCCGATCCCCGGCGTGAACGGATCCCGCCTCTCGGACGACGAAGAGCCGCTGCACCTCCTCCTGCACTTCTCCAAGTCGATGACCAAGACCGCCACTTACTGCGAATTTCTCGCCCGGCGGCTGATGCACGGACGGGTCACCGGCCGGGACGGGATCGAGAAGGAGATCGTCGTCGGCACGCCGCTGTACGTGGCGCTCGCGGACGAGGAGCCGGAGGGGGAACACTGATGCCGAAGCCACCGACTCCCCCTTCCTCGGCGCGTATCGACGTGGCGCGGATGTGGCTGGACGGCGACGTGGACGCCTTGTGCGCGACCGTGGAGTCGGGCGACGCGCGGTCCGCCCGCCTCGCCGCCGAACTGCTCGCGGAGCGGCCGGACCCCCGGGCTTCGGATGCGCTGCTGCGTCGTCTCGAGGTCGTGGACGAAGCCCGGCCGTGGCTGTTCCTCGACGCCGTACGGGCGCTCGGACTGCTGCGCGAACGCCGGGCCGTTCCGGGCCTGGTGCGGCTCCTGGACGGCGGGCGGCTGCCCAACCTCGGCGCGCGGTACTGGATCCTGCGGGCACTGGGCCGCATCGGCGGCCCGGAAGCCACCCGGGTGCTCCTGGAGTGCCTGGACGACCGGGACCTGAACGAGGTGGTCCTCGAGGCGCTGGGCGACCTCCGTGACCCGGAGATCACCCCGATGATGCTGGCCGGGCTCTGGCGGTTCCTGCCGGGGCACGCCGTGGAGTCGATCGAGGTGCTCGACGCCTTGCGCGACGTACGCACCGCACCCGCGCTGCTCTTCCTCGCCGACGCCGAGGGGTCCGCTCCGGATGTGCGCAGGGCCGCGCTGCGTGCCCTGGCGCGACTGCCGCACGACGACTGGCCCGCTCCCGCGCAGGTGGCCGCGGTGGGGATGCTGATGCGCGGCCTGCGGGATCCGGACCCCGAGACGGGCCGGCTGGCGGCGGAACTCCTGGTCAGGACCGAAGACGGGCGGGAGAGACTGCGACGGGTCCTGAACCCGCACTTTCCGGCGATGTCGCGGTGGGCCGCGCGCGTCCAGGCCTGTACGGCGATACGGGACAACCCGGGGCTCTTCGCGAACCTGCGCGAGGACCCCGCGCCCCTGATCACCCTCCTGACCCGAGCGCCACGAGCCATCGACCGCAGGGCGGCGGCCGAGGCATTGGGCGCGCTCGGCGGCGAGGAGTGCGCCGCCGCGCTGCTCGCGGCGCTGGACGACGCCCCGATCGCCGACGCCGTGGGCACGGTCCTGGCAGGTCTCGCCGAGCCGCCCGCCGAGCGGCTGCTGAAGCTCGTCGGCGACGCCTCGGACGGCGGTCCAGGCAGTGGCGAGTCCCGGCGCCGAGGGGCCATCAAGGCGTTGGGACTCATGGGTCGCGAGGCGGCCGTCCCCTTGCTGCTGTCCGTACTGGACCCGGAGGAGTCGCCGTCCCTGCGTTCCGCCGCCGTCGACGCGCTCGGCGCGCTGCGGCACGGGCCCGCGCTCGGGCGGTTGACGGCACTGGCCGCCGACGATTCCGGCCGGGTGCGGGCCCGTGCCGTACGCGCCGTGGGCCTGATCGGCGGACCACAGGTGCAGCCGACGCTGCTCGCGGCGCTGGACGACCCCTCCGAGGCGGTACGCCTGCGGGCGGCGACGGCACTGGCCGACCATCCCTCACCTGAAGTCGCCGACAGGCTGGGGCAGTTGGCGGTGCGCGACGAGGACCGGACGGTGGTGCTGGGGGCCATCCGGGCCCTGGGCCGTATCGGCGCACCGGCGGCGGCCCCGCTCTCGGCCCTGGTGGACCTGGCGCTCCTGGACGACGCGCTCGTACGTGAGCGGCCGAGGGAGGAGCGGTACGAGTGGTCGCTGCGCATGAGGCAGCGCTTCGAATGGGTCTCGCGGACGCTGGTCGAGGCCCTCGCGCGCTGCCCCGGACCCGAAGCGACCGCAGCGCTGGCCCGGCTGGTCACCCATCAGGCCGCCCCCTGGGGGATCCACGAGGCCGCCGCCGAGGCGCTGGGGGACCGGCGCGACCCCGGCATCGCCACGCTCCTGATCCGGATGCTGGGCGAGGCCCGCGAGAGCTACCATCCGCCGCTGCTGCGAGCCCTCGCGCACATCGGCACCGACGAGGCCGTCGAGCGCGTCTCGGCCTACTATTTGGGCTCCTTCCACTACCCGGAGATCGACGGCCCAGGTGCCCGTGACGGGGCGCGCGCAGCGCTCGCCATCATCGCGTCCGGCCGCACCAGAGAGCCTCGGCGACCCTGACCGGCCGTCCAAGGAGTCGCGGGGCCCCGCTAGCCCACGATCCCGCGGGCGAACTCCAGTGACCGCGTGAAGATGTCCTCCGCCTCCGACGCGCTCAGCCCGTACCAGACGTGGTCCGCGCCCGGGACCGTCCACAGGTCGACCGGGGCTCCGGCCTTGCGGAGGTGCTCGGCGAGGGTCTCGCTGTGGCTGCGGTCCACCATGGTGTCCGCCTCGCCATGGACGAGGAGGAGCGGCGGGGCGTCGGCGTGGACGTGGGTGAGCGGGCTGGCCGCGTCGGCGAGTTCCGGGGCCGCGGCGGGGGCCGAGCCGAGCAGCAGGGCCTCGGGGCCGGCGGGGCTCGCCGGGTCGTAGCCGCCGCGGGCGGTGGTCAGATCGCTCGGCGCGTACCAGATGATGCCGCCCGCCAGGGACGGCTCGTCGTGGGTGAGGGCGAGCAGCGAGGCGAGGTGGCCGCCCGCCGACTCGCCCCACACCACCGTGCGCGCGGTGTCGACGCCGAGGTCGGCCGAGCGCAGCGTGAGCCAGCGCAGCGCGGCCCGGAGATCGTCCAGCGGGGCGGGGAAGACGGCCTCGCCGCTGAGCCGGTAGTCGACACAGGCGACCGCGAAGCCCGCCGCCGCGATACGGGCGAAGGGGCCGGGCGACCATCCCCGCGTATGCAGCCCCATGTCGTCGCGCCGCCCGCGGCGCCAGGCTCCGCCGTGCACGAAGAGCACCAGCGGGGCCGGCGAGGCGGAGTCCTCGGTTCCGGGCAGCCACAGGTCGAGCTCCAGCGGCCGGCTGCCCTCGGGCACGTCGTACGGGATCCCGCGCAGCACGCGGACCCCGGGCTCGCAGGGCGCGGCGGGCGGCAGCGTCGCGACATCCGGGTGCGGGGAGCCGATGACCTGCAGCAGGCCGGGGAGTTCCGAGGACACTGTGCGCTCCACTGGTGGTCGGGCAGGGAACGACCATCGTACTGGCGGGTGTTGACGCCAGGCCCGGCGCCTCAGGCAGGGGCGTACTCCCGCTCGGCGACGAACTGCTGCGTGAGCCGGGTGAACGCGCGGGCGGCGGCGCTCCGGTAGGCGTTCTCGCGGCGCAGCAGCGTGACCGTGCGGGGCGGCAGGGGAGGGTCCAGCGCGACGGGCCTGAGATGCGGGTGCTCATGAGTGATCGCGTCCGGCAGCACGGTGGCCAGCCCCGTGCGCCGCACGATCTCGGTCAGGGCCTGGATGGAGTTGGCCTCCACGGCGATGTGCGGGCGCACCGCGTGGGCGGCGAGATAGGCGTCGATGTGCGCTCGGGTCGCGAAGTCGCCGCTGAGCAGGGCGAGGTGGCGGTCCGTCAACTGCCGTACGGGTACTGGGGTGTTGCTCCCTGAGTCTCCCGCCCCCGTCACCAGGCCCAGCGTCTCCGTGAACAGGGGCGAAGCCGTGATGCCGGGCAGGTGCTGGCCGTGGAAGGCGATCCCCAGGTCCAGTTCGTCGGCCAGCAGAGCCGCTTCGATCCGCTCCTGCGTCATCTCCTTGACGTCCAGCGTGATGCCGGGATGCCGGCCGTGCAGTTCCGCCGCGAGCGGTCCCACCAGGTAGGCGGTGAACGTCGGGGTGATCGCCAGCCGCAGATGGCCGCGCGAGAGATCGGCGACGTCCAGGACGGCCCGGTCGGCGGCGGCCAGGTCCCGCAGCGCCCTGCGTGCGTAGTGGGCGTAGGTCTCGCCCGCGTCGGTGAGCCGCACGGTGCGCCCCGTGCGGTCCAGGAGCTGCGCGCCCACGTTCCGCTCCAGCTGCTTGATCTGCTGCGAGAGGGTCGGCTGCGACACCCGCAGGTCCTCGGCGGCGCGGGTGAAGTTGGCGTGCTCGGCGACGGCGAGCAGATAGCGCAGATGACGGAGCTCCGGGGCGGCCATGAACCCAACTATAGATGACATCGATAGAAGGCATGGGTATTGCGTCTTGGACGCTATAGGTGCAGTTCGTGCAGGGTGGATTCCATCAGCCCGGCGGGACGGCGGCACGAGGCCGCCCCCTGGGTGACCGTACGAAGGGAGTGACCATGCGCGACCTGACCGAGGGCGTCACGCGTTTCCGGCGCGACGTCTATCCGGCCAAGGCGGAGCTGTTCGCGGGGCTCGCCGCGTACCACCGGCCGTCGACGCTGTTCATCAGCTGCTCCGACGCCCGTGTGGTGCCGGAGCTGATCACCCAGAGCGAGCCGGGTGAGTTGTTCGTCATCCGCACCGCGGGCAATCTCGTCCCCGCCCACGCCCCTGGGGCGGACGGCGTCGCCGCCAGCATCGAGTACGCCGTGGCCGTCCTCGGCGTCACCGAGATCGTGGTCTGCGGGCACTCCGCCTGCGGCGCGATGACCGCCCTCGTGGAGAACCACGACCTGAGCGGCACCCCCGCCGTCGCCGACTGGCTGCGGCAGGCCCGGAGCGCCGCCGAGTCCTCCCGGTCCGGCGTGGGCACGGTGGCGGATCTCGTACGCGAGAACGTCCGCGCCCAGCTCGCGAACCTCGCCACCCACCCCTCGGTGTCCCATGCCCTGGAGGCGCGGCGGCTCACGCTGCGCGGCTGGGTCTACGACATCCCCACCGGCACCGTCGAGGAACTCGACACCGCCGGCCGCACGGCCACGCTCGTGGCCTGATCCCCGAAGTGACACCTCTGAAAGGAAGTTCCACCATGCCGCAGGCCCAGTTCGACCCCGCCGCCCGTCAGGCCCTCTCCATCGCCGCCGTCGAGGCGAAGGTCCGCAAGGACCTGTCCTGGAAGGAGATCGCCGACGCCGCGGGCTACTCGGTCGCGTTCGTCACCGCCGCCGTCCTCGGCCAGCACGCCCTTCCCGAGCCGTCCGCCCGTGCCGTCGCCGAGCTGCTCGGCCTGGACGACGACGCCGTACTGCTGCTCCAGACCATCCCGACCCGCGGCTCCATCGACGGCGGCATCCCCACCGACCCGACGATCTACCGCTTCTACGAGATGCTCCAGGTGTACGGCACGACCCTGAAGGCCCTGGTCCACGAGGAGTTCGGGGACGGCATCATCAGCGCGATCAACTTCAGGCTGGACGTGAAGAAGGTCGCCGACCCGGAGGGCGGCGAGCGCGCGGTCATCACCCTGGACGGCAAGTACCTGCCGACCAAGCCCTTCTGAACCCGGCGAAGAGACCCCGGGTCAGGCCTCCGGCTCGGGGTCCTTCAGCTGGAGCCCGTTCTCCCAGATCTTGTTGAGCGTCGTGACGAGCCGCTCGAAGGGGATGCGCTGTTCCAGCACGAACACCATGTAGGCCATCCGGCTCACCATGACGGACAGGGCGTGTGCCGTCACCAGCGGATCCAGGCTGGTGTCGGCCTCGCCGTTCTCCTGCAGCGTGCTGATCAGTTTGGCGTTGCGCCGGGCGAAGGCGTTGCCCCGCTCGATGCGCAGCGCCTTGAACTGCTCGTCGACCTGGGCGACTTGCTCGAACAGGGCCATGAGCCGTGCGTTCTTCTTGTACGCGCGCAGGTACTCGCGGTTCGAGGCGTCGATCAGCTGCCGGGTGTCGGTGATCCCGGTGCGCTCGCGCAGGTGCGGGTGGAGCATCTCCTCCTGCACCTGCTCGACGAGCGCCTGGAAGATCTCTTCCTTGCTGTTGAAGTACGTGTAGAACGACCCGGAGGCGACATGCGCCGCCTTGGAGATGTCCGTGATCCGGGCGTCCAGGTAGCCGTCACGCTCGAAGACCTCGCGGGCGGCGGCGATCAGCGCGTTGCGCGTCCTGACGCCCCGCGCGCTGCGTGGCGTGATCGGTTGCTTCTGGCCGCCGTCAGCGGCCGGGGCCTGCGCAGCCAAGGCGATCCATTCACTGTCGTACGAAACTCGCGGACACTTGCCGACACTCGCGGCACCGGTGGCAGCGGATGCTATCAGGGGAGGTCGGCGAGGAACTCCAGGAGCGCGGCGTCGACCTCGTCCGGGCGCTGCTGCTGGATCCAGTGGCCCCCGCCGTCGATGACGACGTGCCCGCGCAGATCGGTGAGCACGCGGTCGAGCGCGCCCGCGGGCATGTACCGCGCGACGGGGTCCTTGGAGCCGGTGATGAACAGCGACGGCTGTGCGATGGGGCGGCCGTCCAGCTGTTCCGTGAGCGTCCAGTTCCGGTCGATGTTGCGGTAGTAGTTGAGACCGCCGGTGAAGCCGGTCTCCTCGAACGCCTTCACGTAGTACGCCAGCTCCTCGTCGCCGAGCCAGCGCGGCGCCGGCAGATGCTCGTCCGGTCGGGCGGCCCACTCGGCGGAGTAGATCTCCTTCGCCACCAGGGTCCTGCGGACGTTCTGGCCGAGCGCCCGGTCGGCTACGCCCTGCTCCTGGAACCACACGATGTAATAGTCGTCGCCGAAGCGCGAGCGCAGGATCGGCAGCGGCGGTGCCGGGGCGCGCGGCGTCACCGGCACGCTCATCCCCACCACGGCGCGGACCCGCTCCGGGTACGCCCAGGCCATGTGCCAGACGACGGCCGCGCCCCAGTCGTGCCCCACGAAGACCGCGTCGTCCGCCCCGATGTCGTCCAGGAGTCCGGCGAGGTCGGCGCAGAGGGTCAGTACGTCGTACGCGTCGGCGTCCTGCGGGCGTGAACTGCCTCCGTAGCCGCGCATGTCCAAGGCGATCACGCGATGGCCCGCCGCCGCGAGCGAGCGGACCTGGTGGCGCCAGGAGAAGGCGAGCTCCGGGAAGCCGTGGACAAGGACCACCGGGGGCCTGCCCGGCTGTCCTGCCCCGTGCTCGAAGACCCGGAGCGTGATGCCGTTGGTCGCGACGTCCCTGACCGCGACGCGCTCCCAGTCGGTCATCGGAGTGTCTGTCGTCATCTGCGGAACTCCCTCGACAGCGTGGACCGGCGCCTGGAACTCGCGCTGGTGGGGGGCGTGTTCAAAGTATTGAACTTGACGTTGGGTTCAATTATACAGAGCGGGCCGTGAGTGCGGTGCGAAGCGCCACAAGAGGAGGCCACGACCCGTGAGTGGAAGCAGCCGGACGTCCCCCGAGGAAACGGTCCTCGCCCAGCGGCGCGGCCCCGTGCTCGTCCTCACGCTGAACCGCCCCGACCGTCTGAATGCCTGGACCGACGAGCTGGAGGCCCGCTACTTCGCCCTGCTCGACGAGGCGGAGGCGGACGCGGACGTACGGGCGATCGTGCTGACGGGAGCCGGACGCGGCTTCTGCGCGGGAGCCGACATGGACGACCTGCGCCAGGTGGCGTCCCCGGATCAGGCCGCCGCCGGCCGGCTGCCGAGGGAGCGCCCGCGCTGGTTCCCGCTCACCCTGCGCAAACCGCTGATCGCGGCGATCAACGGGCCGGTGGCCGGGCTGGGCCTGGTCGAGGCCTTGTACTGCGACATCCGGCTGAGCACCCCGGACGCCAAGTTCACCACGGCGTTCGCGCGGCGCGGGCTCATCGCCGAGTACGGCATCGCCTGGCTCCTGCCGCGGCTCGTCGGGCCGAGCCGGGCCATGGACCTGCTGCTGTCCGGGCGAGTGCTGCGCGGGACGGAGGCCCACGAGATGGGCCTGGTCAACCGGATCGTCGCACCGGGGCAACTCCTCGACACCGCCGTCGAGTACGCCACTGACCTGGCCGCCTGCTGCTCGCCGGAGTCCATGAGCGTCATGAAGCGGCAGGTGTTCCAGGCGCTCGACACGGACTTCACCACGGCGGCGGCGACCGCGGACGCGCTGATGCTCGACGCGTTCCGGCATCCCGACGCCGCCGAGGGCGTCACCAGCTATCTGGAGGGCCGCGCGCCCGCGTTCCGCCCCCTCGACCCCAAGTGACGTACGGAAGGTCATCGCATGCCCAATGCCGCCGCATCCGTCTGGGAACACGCCCGTTCCGCCCCCGAGAGTGTCGCCCTGCGCGGCGAGGGCGCCGACTCCTGGTCGTATGGCAGGCTCCGTGAGCGCGCCGCCGCCGTCGCGGGACGCCTGACGGAGCAGGGCGTGCGCCCCGGCGACCGGGTGCTGCTGGTCGCGCCGTCCGTGCCCGAGTTCGCCTTCGCGTACTACGGGATCCTCGCGGCCGGGGCCATCGCCGTCACCGCCAACACCATGGCCACGCGCCGGGAGCTGACGTACATCGCGCAGGACGCGGGGGCCCGCACCGTGCTCGGGTGGCACGGGATCACTCCGGCCCCCGAGCAGGCGGCAGCCGAACTCGCCCTTTCCTACTGGGAGTTGCGCCAAGGTCTCGCCGGCCTGCCCGAGACCGACGCGACCGGCGCGCCGCACCCCGTATCGGCGGACGACACCGCCGCACTGCTCTACACCTCCGGCACCACCGGGCGGCCCAAGGGCGCCCAGCTCACGCACGGCAATCTCGACGCCTGCGCGGAGATCTTCCGCGAGGTGCACGGCATCACGTCCCACGACCGCGCCGTGACCGGACTGCCCCTCTTCCACGTCTTCGGCCAGGCCTGCGTCATGGCCACCACGATGCGCGCCGGCGGCAGCCTGACCCTCCTCGAACGGTTCCGTACGCCGATGATGCTGGCCCTGATCCAACGCGACCGGCCCACCTTCATCTCCGGGGTGCCGACCATGTGGAACGCCCTCCTCGGCGCCGCCGACGGCACCGACGCGGACTTCGGCGGGCTGCGGCTCGCCTCGTCGGGCGGCGCCTCGCTGCCGGTGGAGGTGATGCGCGCCTTCGAGGAGCGGTTCGGCTGCGCCATCGTCGAGGGGTACGGCCTGACCGAGACCACGGGGGCCGCCACCTGTCATGTAGCGGGCGGACCCGCCAAGCCCGGCTATGTGGGCAGGGCGCTGCCGGGCTGTGCGATCTCCGTGCGCGACGACGAGGGGCGCGAACTGCCGCCCGGTGAAGTCGGCGAGGTGCACATCAAGGGCCCCGTCGTCATGAAGGGCTACTGGAACCGCCCCGACGCCACCGCCGAGGCGCTGCACGAAGGCTGGCTGCGCACCGGCGACCTCGGCGCCACGGACGACGAGGGAGACCTGCGCATCGTCGACCGGAAGAAGGACCTCGTGATCCGGGGCGGCTACAACGTCTACCCGCGCGAGGTCGAGGAGGTGCTCTACGAACACCCCGACATCGTCGAGGCGGCCGTCGTCGGCGTCCCCGACGAGCACTACGGCGAAGAGGTCGCGGCCGTCATCGCGCTACGGCCGGGCGCCGTGCTGGGGGAGGCGGAACTGCGGGCCTGGGCGAAGGAGCGGCTCTCCGCCTACAAGGTGCCCCATGTCGTCGCGGTCGTCGACGAGCTGCCGAAGGGGCCGACCGGGAAGATCCTCAAGCGGGCGATCGACCTGGCCCTGCCGGCTTCCGGGGCTGCCGTGCCGTCGCCGCCCGCCGAGCATTGAAGTTGACATCGGATTCAACTACGGTGAAGACGCACCGGAACAGAGTCGGTCCACCGAGCGGGAGACTTCGTGCAGATCAACGGGAGAGTCGCGATCGTCACGGGCGCGGCGGGCGGCATCGGTGCCGCCATCGCAGGGCGCCTGGTCGAGGGCGGTGCACGCGGCGTCCTGCTCACGGACCTCGACGCCGGCCGTCTCGACGCCACAGTGCAGAAGCTCGCCGGGACACACGGTGAGCGCGTGTGGGGCGAAGCGGCCGACGCGGCGTCCACGGCGGACGTCGAGCGGCTGATCGGGGCGGCCGAGGAACGGTTCGGGCCGGTCGACCTGTACTTCGCCAACGCCGGGGTCGGCGGCGGACCGGGGCTCGACGCGAGCGAGGCGGAGTGGAGCCGGGCGCTCGACGTCAACGTCATGGCGCATGTCCGCGCGGCGAAACTCCTCGTGCCGGGCTGGGTCGAGCGCGGCGGCGGCTACTTCTTCAGCACGGCGTCGGCCGCGGGCCTGCTCACCCAGATCGGCTCGGCGACGTACTCCGTGAGCAAGCACGGCGCGGTCGCCTTCGCCGAGTGGCTCTCGGTGACGTACGGAAAGGACGGCGTACGCGTGAGCTGCCTGTGCCCGCAGGGCGTGGAGACCGAGCTGCTCATGGCTGGCACGCGGTCGGCCGATCCGGTCGAACGGGCCGCCGCCCAGGCCGTGTTGGACGCGGGAGAGGTGCTCTCGCCGCTCGACGTCGCCGATCACGTGATGGAGGCGATCGGGGACGAGCGGTTCCTCGTCCTGCCGCATCCGCAGGTGCTCGACTTCTACCGGCACAAGGGCAGCGACTACGACCGGTGGCTGCGCGGCATGCGGCGCTACCAGGAGACGGTGCGATGAGCGGGGAACGGCCGCGCCACGCGGTCCTGTTCGACTTCGGCGGCGTGCTCACCACGAGCGTGGTCGCCGCCTTCGAGGAACTGAGCGCGGAACTCGGCGGCGAGCCGCGGCTGTTGCTGCGGCTCCTGGCCAAGGACCCCGAGGGCAGCGCGCTGCTGGTGGCGCACGAGGAAGGGCGGCTCGGCGAGCGGGAGTTCGAGGAGGGTCTTGCCGCCCGGCTGCGGGCGCACGGTGTGCCGGTCGAGGGTGCGGGACTCGTGGGCCGGATGCAGGAGAAGCTGCGGCCGGACCCGGACATGATCGCGCTCGTGGCGAAGGTCCGGGCCGAAGGACACCGGGTCGGGCTGCTGTCCAACTCCCTCGGCGACGACTGCTACGCCGGATTCGATCTTCCGGCCATGTTCGACGCCGTGACGATCTCCGGGGAGATCGGCGTGCGCAAACCGTCCCGACGCGCGTACGCCATCGCCTGCGAACGCCTCGGCACACGCCCCGAGGACACCGTGATGGTCGACGACCTGGAACAGAACATCACCGCCGCGCACCGCATCGGCATCGCCGGAGTCGTGCACCGCGACGCCGCCACGACGGCCGCCGCGCTCGCGGGGCTGCTCGCGCCGCCGGCCGACCAGTGAAATCTTGAGAACCTGACTTGTTGGAGGATTCGTGTTCGAGCTGTCCGACCGCGCCAAGGAGTACCAGGACAAGCTGCTCGCCTTCATGGACGAGCACATCTACCCCGCGGAACCCGTCTACGAGGCGCAGATGGCCGAGTCGGGGAACCCGCACTTCCAGCCGCCGGTCATCGAGGAGCTGAAGACCGAGGCGAAGAAGCAGGGCCTGTGGAACCTCTTCCACCCGCACCCCGAATGGGGTCCCGGCCTGAACAACCTGGAGTACGCGCCGCTCGCTGAGATCATGGGCCGCAGCGCCCACCTGGCGCCCGAGGCCACCAACTGCAACGCCCCGGACACCGGCAACATGGAGGTGCTCACGCTCTTCGGCACCGAGGAGCACAAGGAGAAGTGGCTGAAGCCGCTGCTCGCCGGTGAGATCGCCTCCGCCTTCGCGATGACCGAACCGGCCGTCGCCAGCTCCGACGCCCGCAACATCGAGATGCGGATGGAGCGCGACGGCGACGAGTACGTCCTCAACGGCCGCAAGTGGTGGACGTCCAACGCCCTGCACCAGAACTGCAAGGTCCTGATCGTGATGGGCAAGACCGATCCGGAGGGCCCGAGCCACCGCCAGCAGAGCATGATGGTGGTGCCCCTCGACGCCCCCGGCGTCACCGTCCTGCGCGGCCTGCCGGTCTTCGGCTACCAGGACCGCGAGGGCCACGCCGAGGTGCTCTTCGAGGACGTACGCGTACCGGTCACGGCGCTGCTCGCGGGCGAGGGCGACGGCTTCATGATCAGTCAGGCGCGGCTCGGCCCCGGCCGTATCCACCACTGCATGCGCTCGATCGGCATGGCCGAGCGAGCCCTCGACCTGATGATCGACCGTGCCCAGTCGCGCACGACGTTCGGCGCCCCGATCGCCGACCGGGCCAACATCCAGGACTGGATCGCCGAGTCCCGCATCGAGATCGACATGGCGCGGCTGCTCACCCTGAAGGCCGCGTACCTGATGGACACCGTCGGCAACAAGCAGGCCCGCACGGAGATCGCCGCCATCAAGGTCGCCGCCCCCGAGGTCGCCCTGAAGGTCGTCGACCGCGCCATCCAGGTGCACGGCGGCGGGGGAGTCTCCGACGACTTCCCGCTCGCGAGCATGTACGCCCATCTGCGGACCCTGCGCCTTGCCGACGGCCCGGACGAGGTGCACAAGCGGACGATCGCGGTGCGTGAGCTGCGCCGCCGCGAGCACGAGCGGAGCGCGCGATGAGCCGTCCGCTGGAGGGGAAGGTGGCCCTCGTCACCGGCGCTTCGCGGGGCATCGGCCTCGCCGCCGCCGCGGCGCTGCGCGACCGGGGCGCTCAGGTCGTCGTGACGTCGCGCAGCGAGGAGCGCGCCAAGGAGGCGGCGGCCGAACTCGGCGCAGGCGTCGCCGGTTTCGGCGCGCACGCCACCGACGAGGACGCGGCCCGCGCCTGTGTGGACTTCGTCGTCGGTACGTATGGACGGCTCGACATCCTCGTCAACAACGCCGGCACGAATCCGGCGTACGGCCCGGTCGTCGACCAGGACCACGGCCGCTTCGCCAAGACGATGGACGTCAATCTGTGGGCGCCGATCCTGTGGACGTCCCTCGCCGTGAAGGCGTGGATGGGGGAGCACGGCGGCTCGGTCGTCAACACCGCCTCCATCGGCGGCTATTCGGTCGCCGCGGACTTCGGCGTCTACCACGTGTCGAAGGCCGCGCTGATCCATCTCACCAAGCAGCTCGCCCTCGAACTCGCCCCGAAGGTACGGGTCAATGCCATCGCGCCCGGCGTCGTACGGACGAAGCTGGCCGAGGCGCTCTGGCAGGAGCACGAGGCGAAGGTCGCCGGAGCGACCCCGCTGGGCCGGATCGGCGAGCCGGAGGACATCGGCGAGGCGATCGCGTTCCTCGCCGGGGGAGAGGGCGCGCGCTGGATCACCGGGGAGACGCTGATCGTGGACGGAGGGCAGCTGCTGGGCCCCGGAGCCGTGTGAGGGGGGTCCGCCCGGCGCTGGGCGGACCCCCGCCGCACCATGGCATCAGCCACACTTTGGCAAGCCATAAGGCCGCCTTATGAGGTCATAAAGCCGACCCGGTTACTAACTAAGGCTTGCCTTAGTTTAGGCTTCCCGTCGAGTCACCCAACGCTCGAAGGGAACCTGAACATGCCTCGCCCTCTGCGGGTAGCCATTGTCGGAGCCGGCCCGGCCGGGATCTATGCTGCCGACGCGCTGCTGAAATCCGCAGTGGCCGCCGATCCCGGTGTGTCCATCGACATCTTCGAGCGGATGCCGGCCCCGTTCGGTCTGATCCGTTACGGCGTCGCCCCCGACCACCCGCGCATCAAGGGCATCATCACGGCCCTGCACCAGGTCCTCGACAAGCCGCAGATCCGGCTCTTCGGCAATGTCGACTACCCGCGCGACATCAGCCTGGACGATCTGCGCACCTTCTACGACGGCGTGATCTTCTCCACGGGCGCGACGGCCGACCGCGCCCTCGACATACCCGGCATCGACCTGGACGGTTCCCACGGTGCCGCGGACTTCGTCTCCTGGTACGACGGCCACCCGGACGTGCCGCGGACCTGGCCCCTGGAGGCCGAGAAGGTCGCCGTGCTCGGCGTCGGCAACGTGGCCCTCGACGTGGCCCGCATCCTCGCCAAGACCGCGGACGAGCTGCTTCCGACCGAGATCCCGGCGAACGTGTACGACGGCCTGAAGGCGAACAAGGCGCTGGAGGTCCACGTCTTCGGGCGCCGCGGCCCCGCCCAGGCGAAGTTCAGCCCCATGGAGCTGCGGGAACTCGACCACTCCCCGAACATCGAGGTCATCGTCGACCCCGAGGACATCGACTACGACGACGGCTCGATCGCGACCCGGCGCGGCAACAAGCAGGCCGATATGGTCGCCAAGACCCTCGAGAACTGGGCCATCCGCGACATCGGCGACCGCCCGCACAAGCTGTTCCTGCACTTCTTCGAGTCGCCCACCGAGATCCTCGGCGCGGACGGCAAGGTCGTCGGCCTGCGCACCGAGCGCACCGCCCTCGACGGCACCGGCAACGTCAAGGGCACCGGCGAGTTCAAGGACTGGGACCTCGGCGCCGTCTACCGCGCCGTCGGGTACCTCTCCGACGAGCTGCCGAAGCTGCCCTGGGACGTCGAGTCGGGCACGGTCCCCGACCAGGGCGGCCGGGTCATCGAGGACAGCGGCGAGCACCTCCGGTCGACGTACGTCACCGGGTGGATCCGGCGCGGCCCCGTGGGCCTCATCGGCCACACCAAGGGCGACGCCAACGAGACGGTCGCGAGCCTCCTCGACGACCACGCGAACGACCGGCTGCACACCCCCGGCTCGCCCGAGCCGGAGGCCGTGGACGCCTTCCTCGGCGAGCGGAACATCCGCTTCACCACGTGGGACGGCTGGTACCGCCTCGACGCCGCCGAGAAGGCGCTCGGCGAGCCCGAGGGCCGCGAGCGAGTGAAGATCGTCGAGCGCGAGGACATGCTGGACGCCAGCGGCGCCTGAGCCCGCCCATCGCGGCAGACCTGAGCCCGCCCTGCGCGGCAGACCTGAGCCCGCCCCTCACCGGAGAGGCGTGACCGTCACGGAGACGGTCACGCCTCTTCGGCGTTTCTCGACGGCCGGGAACCAGCCGGAGTCCGCGGCCGACCACTGGTGCATGAACTGGTACGAGGATGACGGATTCTGGTCGGACTTCGCCGAGACGATGTTCTCCGAACGGCGGCGGGCCGAGACGGCGGAGGTCGTGGCCCGTTCGCCCCTGCTCCAATTCCCGGCGCACAGCCGCGTCCTGGACCTGTGCTGCGGCCCCGGCCTCTACCTCGTGCCCCTGGCGGAGCGCGGCTACCGGGTGACGGGCGTCGACCTCAGTGCCGAGATGCTGAAGCGGGCCGGCGCGGTCTGTGCGGCGGCGGCGCCCGAAGTGCGGCTGCTCCAGGCCGACATGCTCACCCACGTCGAGCCCGCCGCGTACGACGTGGTGCTCAACGTGTTCACCTCGTTCGGCTACTTCGACGACCCCCGGGACAACCTCCGGGTGCTGACCAACACCCATGAATCCCTGGTCCCCGGCGGGCAGCTGCTCATCGACGTCATGGGGAAAGAAGTCCTCGCCGGCTGGATCGGCCGCCCCCAACTCGTCCGGCTCGACGGCGCGTACGTCCTGCAGCGCGACACCGTCCTGGACGACTGGACGCGGCTGCGCACCGACTGGACGCTCGTACGCGACGGCACCGCGCGCGAGGCGTCGATCACCTCCTTCCTCTACAGCGCGGCGGAACTGCGCGCCCTCTTCGAGACGGCCGGATTCACCGACGTCGAGTGCTACGGCGGCTTCGACGGCGAACCCTACGACCAGCACGCGCGCCGGCTGATCGTGCGCGGGACCAAGCCCGGCAGGTGAGGTGCGCGGTTCGTGAATTCGCGGGAACTCAACCGCCGCGCGGGCCGACTTCTGGACCGTGCCGCACACCGAGCGCGCGCCGCATGCCTTTGAACTACCCCATGCCTGAAGGGACTTCATGACCGAGGTCACATTGGAGCCCACATCCTCGCGTCCCGCCGAACCGCCCCCGAGCAGCCGGGCGGGCCGCGGCAGACTCGTCACCACGCTCACCGTGCTGTCGGTGACCCTCGTCGTCTCCGTCCTCGCGGGCATCGCCCTGGGGCCGACCGTCGTGGCACCCGCGGACGTCGCCCGCTTCCTGGGCGCCGCCCTCACCGGCGGCCCGATCGGCGCGGACGAGGTCAGCGAGTACTCCATCGTCTGGCACGTGCGCACGCCACGGGTACTGCTCGCGGCCGTCGTCGGCGCGGGACTCGCGGTCGTGGGCGTCGCCGTCCAGGCGCTGGTGCGCAACGCCCTCGCCGACCCGTTCGTCCTCGGGATCTCCTCCGGCGCGTCCGTCGGGGCCACCGCCGTCGTGGTGTTCGGGGTCTTCGCGGGGCTCGGGATCTACGCCCTGTCGGCCGCCGCGTTCCTCGGGGCGCTCGGCGCCACCGTCCTGGTGTACCTGGCGGCGCGCGGGCCGCTCGGTCTGACGCCGCTGCGCCTCGTGCTCACCGGGGTCGCCCTGGCATACGGCTTCCAGGCGCTGATGAGCGTGCTCGTCTTCCTCTCCCCGAACGGCCAGGCCGCGCGCACGGTGCTGTTCTGGCTCCTCGGCAGCCTCGGCTCGGCTTCGTGGGAGTCGCTGCCGCTCGCCGCCGGGGCGGTCCTGGTGACCGTCGTGGTGCTGCTGCGGCAGAGCAGGGCCCTCGATGTGCTGTCGCTGGGCGACGAGACCGCGGCCAGCCTCGGCGTCGACGCCGAGGTGCTGCGCCGGCGGCTCTTCCTGCTCACGGCGGCGGTCACCGGGCTGATCGTCGCGGTCAGCGGCGCCATCGGCTTCGTCGGGCTCGTGCTGCCCCATGTCGTCCGCATCCTGGTGGGCTCGACGCACCGCCGTGTCCTCGCGGTCGCGCCGCTCGCCGGTGCCTGCTTCCTGGTCTGGGTCGATCTGGTCGCCCGCACCGCGTTCGCCCCCGAGGAACTGCCGCTCGGCGTCATCACCGCGCTGATCGGCGTACCGGTGTTCATCACGGTGATGCGGCGGCGCGGCTATCTGTTCGGGGGACGGTAGATGAGCCTCGTCCTGCGCGATCTCACGGTCGAGGCCGCCGGCCGCGCCCTGGTCGACCGGCTGAACATCGAGGTGGCCGCCGGCCGGGTCGTCGGGCTCGTCGGCCCGAACGGCAGCGGCAAGTCGACCGCGCTGCGCTGCGTCTACCGCGCGCTGCGGCCGACATCGGGCGCGGTGCTCCTCGACGGCACCGAACTGACGTCGCTGAAACTCCGCGACAGCGCGCGGTCCATCGCAGCGCTGACCCAGGAGAGCCATACCGAACTCGACTTCACCGTCGAGGAGGTCGTGGCGCTCGGCCGGACTCCGCACGGCTGGGGCAACCAGCCCCTCACCGCGCACGAACGCGCCCTGTGCGCACGGGCGATGGAGCGGCTCGACGTCACCCACCTCGCCGACCGCGGCGTACTCACCCTCTCCGGAGGCGAGCGGCAGCGCGTCCTCGTGGCCCGCGCCCTAGTCCAGGAACCCCGCGTCCTCGTCCTCGACGAACCCACCAACCACCTCGACATCCGCCACCAGGTGGAACTCCTGTCGTTCCTGCGCGGATCGGGCCTGACCGTGCTCACCGCCCTGCACGACCTGAACCTCGCCGCCGCGGCGTGCGACAGCATCGCCGTCCTGAGCGCGGGATCGCTCGTCGCGACGGGCGCCCCCGCCGAAGTGCTCCGACCCGGCCTGATCCGCGAGGTGTTCGGCGTCGACGCCACCGTCGTGCACCACCCGCGCACCGGCACACCCCAACTCGTCTACGACCTCGCCCCCACCGGCACCCCGGCATTCGCCGACGCCCTACCAGAAGGACCGCACCCATGAACCGACCACCGCTGCCCCGTGCCCTGGCCGCCGCCGTGCTGCTGGCGACCGGGCTCCTGACCACCGGCTGCGGCGCCGAGGTCGAGCCGGCCGCCAAGGGCGCGGACGACAAGGTCACCGTCTCCAACTGCGGCAAGGACGTCACGTACACCCGGCCCGAGCGCCCGGTGGCCTACGACGTCAGCGGCGCCGAGAAGATGTTCGCCCTCGGCCTCGCCGACAAGATGCGCGGCTACGTCATGAACAAGCTCGGCGACCCTGCCATCAAGGGCTCGCCCTGGCGCGCGGACTACGCCGACGTGGAGCGGCTCGGCACCGAGCGCATCACCCGGGAGATCGTTGTCGACGCCAAGGCCGACTTCGTCCTCGCCGGGTGGAACTCCGGCTTCAGCGAGGAACGGGGCATCACCCCCGCCCTCCTGGACAAGGTCGGCTCCGCGAGCTATCTGCACACCGAGACCTGCTGGGACTACGGCGACAAGAGCGTCGACGTGACCCCGCTGGAGGCGCTCTACACGGACCTGGGCAACCTCGGCCGGATCTTCGGCGTGGAGAAGCGCGCGGACAAGCTCGTCACCGAACTGAAGGGGCGCGTCACGGCGTTGAAGAAGACCTGGCCCCAGAAGGGCGACCCCGCGAAGGTCTTCGTCTACGACTCGGGAACCGACCAGCCGTTCACCGCCGGACGCCACGCCGCTCCCGACGACATCATCCGCTCGGCGGGCGCCGAGAATGTCTTCGACGATCTCGACAAGGGCTGGACGACGGTGGGCTGGGAGCCGGTGATCAAGGCGAAGCCCGACGTCATCGTCATCATCGACTACGCCGACCAGCCCGCCAAGGAGAAGATCGCGTACCTGAAGTCGCAGCCCGGCCTGAAGTCGGTGCCCGCGGTCAAGGAGAACCGCTTCTTCGTCATGTCGTACGGAGACGCCGTCAGCGGCCCGCGCAACGTCAAGGGCGCGGAAGACCTGGGCGGCTACCTCCGGTCGGTCGGACGGTGACCGCCCTGCACACGGCAGCGGCTCTCCCGGCCCCCGCAGCGGCCACCGCCACCGTCCACGGCCACATCACCGACGCGATGAAGACCCCCGACCTGCTGCGCCTCGCGGACAACGTCGTCCTTGCCCGGTTCGAGACGATGAAGGTCTACGCGGCGCTCGGGGCGGTCCGCACCCTCATCGAGCGCGGCACCGTGAGCCCCGGCCAGACCCTCGTCGACAGCTCCAGCGGCATCTACGCCCTCGCCCTGGCCATGGCCTGCCACCGCTACGGCCTCGGCTGCCACATCGTCGCCTCCACCACCGTCGACGCGGCGATGCGGGCCCAGCTGGAGATCCTCGGGGCCACGGTCGACCAGATGCCGCCCGCCGACGACCTCCGGCTCGACCAGGAACGCCGGGTGCGGCGCGTGCGGCAGCTGCTCGCGGACCGCTCCGACGTGCACTGGATGCGCCAGTACCACGACGCCGTCCACTACGACGGCTACCGGGAGTTCGCCGACCTCGTCGACGCGGCGCTGCCAGACGCCCCGCTCACCGTCGTCGGCGCGGTGGGCACCGGCGCCTCCACCGGCGGCCTCGTCAGGCCGCTGCGCGGGCGCGGCCGGGACGTGCGGCTCCTCGGCCTGCAGCCGTTCGGCAGCGTCACCTTCGGCAGCCAGCACTTCAGCGACCCCGAGGCGATCATCGCCGGGATCGGCAGCTCGATCCCCTTCGACAACGTCCGGCACGAGCTGTACGACACCCTGCACTGGGTCGACTTCCGGCACGCCATGGCGGGCGCCGTGGACCTGCTGCGCGGCCACGCGGTGTTCGCCGGGCTCTCCACGGGCGCGGCGCACCTCGTCGCGGGATGGGAGGCGGCCCGCCGCCCGGACCGCATGCACCTGGTCATCGGCGCGGACACCGGCCACCGCTACACCGAGCGGGTCTTCGCCCGCCACCAGGAGGCGCTCGACCCGCGCTCCCTGAAACCGCATCAGATCACCGACCTGGCCGACCTCGCACCACCGTGGTCCGCGATGGAGTGGAACCGGCGCCCGTACGACGTACACATGCCGAAGGACCACGACCTGCACGGCCGACAGACGGACGACGTACCCGGTCAGCGGAACGACAAGGAGAGGACGGCATCGTGACCATCGCCGCCCTGGAAGCACTCACCTTCGGCCTCGGACGGCTGGCGGAGGCGGCCGACGCCGCCGGGCACCGGCTCTGCCTGCTCACCGGCAACCGGGCCGTCTACCGCCACGAGCTGGCCCGCATCGCGCCGGAAGCCGTCGACGTCGTCGACGTCGACACCCGCGACCCCTCCGCGTGCGCCGACGCGCTCGCCGCACTCCCCGGCCTGAAGGGGCTCATCAACTCGACCGACACCTGGAGCGTCCCCGGCGCGGACCTGGCGGCCCGACTCGGCCTGCCAGGACCCGATCCGGCAGCGGTGCGGGTACTGCGGGACAAGTCCCGCGTACGCGATCTGCTGCACGAACAGGGGCTCAGCCGGGGCCCCGCCCTCGCGATCCCCGCCGACCCCGCGGCGGCCGAAGACGTACTGCGGACCATCGGTCTGCCCGCGGTCCTGAAGGACTCGGCCGGCACCTCGTCCCGCAACGTCTGGCCGGTCCGCGACGAGCGGCAACTGCGCACGGCCCTCGACGAGGCCGCCCAACTCCCGTTCAACGGGCGGCTGTTCGCCGAGCCCTTCTTCGCCGGGCCGGTCTACAGCGCCGAGACGCTCAGCTGGGCGGGGAGCACGAAGCTGCTCGGCGTGCTCAGCCGCCAGATGTCGCCCGAACCCTCCGTGCGCGAGGAAGCGGCGGCCTTCCCGGTGGCCCTGCCCGCCCCGGAAACCGACCTGATCGAGGAGTGGGTGGGGCGCGTCCTGGAGACGGCGGGGCACGACGCCGGATTCGCCCACGTCGAGTTCGTCCTCACCGCCGAAGGACCCGAACTCGTCGAGATCAACCGGCGCATCGGCGGAGCGCTCGTCGGCGAGGCGCTGTGCCGCGCCCTGCGCGCCAATGTGTACGACGCCATGGTGTCCGTCGCGCTCGGCCTGCGCCCCGAGGTGCTCGACGCCCCGCCCGCAACAGGCCCCGCCACGGGATTCGTGCTCGTCTACCCCGACCGGCCCGGAACCCTCACCGGATGGACGGGCCTCGACGGCCTCGACGCCTTCCCCGGCTCGCCGGAGTGGTATCCGACCGCCGCTCCCGGCGACCGCGTCGACCATGTGCGCGATCAGCGTGGCTGCACGGGGATCGTCCTCGCGGAGGGCGCGACCTCGGAGCTGGCCCTGCACCGCGCGCTGAGCGCGGCGGGCAGCATACGGCCGGTCATGACCGCCGACGCGCCGGAGTGACGGGGTCCGGGAAGCCGCGCGGGCGCCTGCGTTCGGGCCTCGCGCGGCTCACCGCGCCCCAGCGGTTCCTGCTGGCCGGGTCGTTCCTGATCCCGCTCGGCAGCTTCGCGGTCCTGCCGTTCATGTCGGTGCTGCTGCACGAGCGCCTCGGCATGGGGCTCGGCACGGTCGGCGTGGTGCTCGCCGTCGCGTCGCTCGTCCAGTTCTCCGGCGGTGTCGCGGGCGCGGCGCTCGCCGGGCGGATCGGCCTGCGCCGCACGATGCTGCTGGCCCTGGTGATCCGCATGGCGGGGTTCGCGTGCTTCCTGCCGGGGCTGCGCCACCCGGCCGCCGCCGTGCTCGCCCTGTTCCTGGTCTCCGTCGGCGCCGCGCTCTATCTCCCCGCGAACAAGGCCTACTTGATCCACGCGGTGGACGAGGAGCAGCGGCCCCTGCTGCTGTCCGCGAGCGGCTCCGCGCTGAACGCGGGCATCGCCCTCGGCCCGCTCGCGGCGGCGCCGTTCGTGCTCGGCGCCTCGGCCGGACTCTTCACCGCGGTCACCGTGCTGTTCGCGGCGATCACGGCCGGGCACGCGCTGCTGCCGGCCGAAGCCCGCGACCGCCACGGGGAGGAGCGGACCGAACGGCGCCCGAGGGGCCTGACCGGGCCCGAAGTGCTGCCGTTCGCGGCCACTGTGCTGGGCCTCTACCTCTTCATGTTCTTCCAGCACTACCTCGCGCTGTACGCGGTGCCGCGCACCTCGACGACGTACTACGCATTGGTCCTCGCGCTCTATGCGCTCCTGCTGGTCGTCGCGCAGCCGCTCCTCTCGGACCGGATCGCCGCACTGCCCTACGCCCGTGCCCTGGTCCTCGGCTTCGCCGCGCTCGGCACCGGCATGGCCACGCTCGCCGTCGGCGGCCACGTCGCGATCCTGGCGGGCGCCCTGCTGATCTGCCTCGGCGAGATCGTCCTCTTCCTCAAGAACGACCTGGAGGCACTGGACCGTTCGCCGCGCGCACCCGCCGTGGTCTTCGGGCGCCAGCGCCTCGCGGCCGGAATCGGCGCCTTCGCCAGTGGCGCCGCCGGGGGCGAGGGCTACCGCATCGCCGAACGGACCGGCGGGCCCGGCCTGTTCTGGGCCGCGATAGCCGTGCAGTGCGCGCTGCTGCCGCTGCTCCTGGTCCCGGCGGTGCGCCGGGGGAGCCGGGCGCCCGCCGTCACAGGCCGAGGTCGCTGAGGCCGGGGTGGTCGTCGGGGCGGCGGCCCAGCGGCCAGTGGTATTTGCGGTCGGACTCCGCGATGGGCAGGTCGTTGATGCAGGCGTGCCGGGCGCGCATCAGCCCGTCGTCGTCGAACTCCCAGTTCTCGTTCCCGTACGAGCGGAACCAGTTCCCCGAGTCGTCGTGCCATTCGTAGGCGAAGCGCACGGCGATGCGGTGGCCGTCGTGCGCCCACAGCTCCTTGATCAGCCGGTAGTCCAGCTCGCGGGCCCACTTGCGGGACAGGAAGCCGACGATGGCGTCGCGCCCGGTGACGAACTCCGCGCGGTTGCGCCAGCGGGAGTCCTCGCTGTACGCGAGGGCGACCTTCGCGGGATCGCGGGTGTTCCAGCCGTCCTCCGCGAGACGGACCTTCTCGGCCGCGGTCTCGCGGGTGAACGGCGGGAGGGGAGGGCGTGCGGTCGTGGTCATGGCTCTCTCCGGAACGTCGGACGATGGGGGAGAACGTGCGTTCTCCGATGTTGTGCCACGATAGGAGAACGGTCGTTCTCGCGCAAGGGTGCGGGTGCGCTCCTCCTCGTAGTACCGTCGAAGAACGCTCGTTCTCGTTCATTTCCTTCCTTCGGACCGGGGCTCTCATGGATCGCGCAGAGGCGGAAGCCAGACTTCTCGACGCCGCCGAGAGCCTCTACTACGAGCGGGGGATCCAGTCCGTCGGCATGGACCAGGTCCGGGCCGCGTCGGGCGTCTCGCTCAAGCGGCTCTACCAGATCTTTCCGTCGAAGTCGGAGCTGGTCCTCGGCTGTCTCGAACGCCGCGACCGCCGCTGGCGCGCCCGGCTCGCCGAGTACGTGGACGGGCTCCCGGAAGGTGGGCGCCTGCTCGGGGTCTACGACTGGCTGCGCGAGTGGTTCGCCGAGCCGGACTTCCGGGGCTGCGCCTTCATCAACTCCTTCGGTGAACTCGGCGCCGTCGACCCCGCGGTGGCCGACGCGGTCCGGGCGCACAAGGACGCCTTCCATGCGTACGTCGCCGGGCTCGTCGCGGCCGAGGGGCGGCCGGAGTGGCTGGTGGGCCCGCTGGTCCTGCTCGCCGAAGGGGCCATGGCCACGGCCGCGATCTCGGGGTCCCCGCAGCCGGCGCTCCAGGCGCGGGAGGGCGCGGCCCGGCTGCTGTCCGCCGGGTGAGCGCTGATTGATCCGCCGCGGTCCTGAAGTGCCGCGCATTCCCTCAAGTTCACTCTTTTTGTGGTCTTTCACC
Source organism: Streptomyces sp. NPDC050658 (assembly GCF_044457025.1). Lineage (NCBI taxonomy): Bacteria > Bacillati > Actinomycetota > Actinomycetes > Kitasatosporales > Streptomycetaceae > Streptomyces > Streptomyces sp. NPDC050658. The sequence goes on along the minus strand of NZ_JBITGM010000007.1, from coordinate 82,153 downwards.
GGCTTTGCCTGCCGTGATCAGCGGGCTGGAGATAGTTCTTACCGGGGGGTAGGCCAGCCGCGATTCCTTGTTATACGGTCCGTAAATAAGCGGGCTCTGGCGGCGTTGCGGGACGGCGCACCGGTCCGTTGCCCCGCCGTTGGCGCATACCTCCGAGCCAAGGAGCCCCAGCATGGCAAGCAGCACTGTCCGGCCGACCGCACAGGACCACTCCGAGGGTGACGACGTGGCCCGTCGGCTGCTCGACTCGGCGGCCGTTCTGGCCTACGACCCGGCGACCGAGGTCGACTGGGACACGCCGCTCGACCGTGACTGCCACGGGGCGAGCCCCGAGTGGAGCTCGCTGTACGGCACCGCCTACTGGCAGGAGCTGACCGAGGCGCAGCGCAAGGAACTGACGCGGCAGGAAGCGGCGTCGGTGGCCAGCACGGGCATCTGGTTCGAGATGATCCTGCAGCAGATGGTGCTGCGCGACGTGTACGCGAAGGACCCGACCAGCGACGAGGTCCAGTGGGCGCTCACGGAGATCGCCGAGGAGTGCCGGCACTCGATCATGTTCGCCCGCGGCGCCCAGAAGCTCGGGGCCCCGGCCTACCGGCCGCCCCGGCCCGTCCTTGAGCTCGGCCGCGTGTTCAAGACGCTGGCCTTCGGCGAGGCGGCGTACGCGGCGATCCTGGTGGCCGAAGAGGTCCTCGACGTCATGCAGCGCGACTGGATGCGCGACGAGCGCGTCGTGCCCTTCGTCCGCACCATCAACAACATCCACGTGGTCGAGGAGTCGCGGCACATGAAGTTCGCCCGCGACCAGACGCGCAAGCGGATGGTGGGCGCGGGCCGGATGCGCCGGCAGATCAACGCGTTCGTGATCGCGGTCGCGTCGTACTTCATCGTCACGAGCATGGTGAACCGTCAGGTGTACGCCAACGCCGGCCTGGACGAGAAGCGCGCGCTCGCCGAGGCGAAGGCCAACGAGCACCACAAGTCGATGATGCGGTCGAGCTGTTCGGGCCTGATGGAGTTCCTGGCCTCCTCGCGGCTGCTCACCAAGCCGGCGCTGGCCTTCTACAAGCGGGCCAACCTCATCTGAACCGGCCTGATCCGGGCCCACGCAAGCCGATCCGAGCCGAACGAGTCGAGCCGCCACCATGACCTATGCCATCACCCAGACCTGCTGCACCGACGCCACCTGCGTCGCCGTCTGCCCGGTCAACTGCATCCACCCGACGCCACAGGAACGGGCCTTCGGCAGCACGGAGATGCTGCACATCGACCCGGCGACCTGCATCGGCTGCGGGGCCTGCGCCGACGCCTGCCCGGTCGACGCGATCTTCCCGGTGGACAGTCTGTCCGCCGCGCAGCGGGAGTACGCCGACATCAACGCGGCGTACTACGAGGGCGAGACGCCTGCGCCCGCCTCGGACGGGCCGAACTTCCACGCCTGGGACGAGCCCACGTTCCCGCGCGTCCTGCCGTCGGACTTCGCGCCCCTGAAGGTCGCCGTCGTCGGCACGGGACCGGCCGGGATGTACGCCGTGCAGGACCTGTTGCTGCACACCGCCGCCGAAGTGACGCTGATCGACCGGCTTCCGGTGGCCGGCGGACTCCTGCGGTACGGAGTCGCCCCCGACCATCCCGCGACCAAGAAGGCCGGCGAGACGTTCGCGCGCTTCCACACCCACCCGCGGGTGCGCATGCACCTCGGCCTGGAGGTCGGCACGGACGTCACGCAGCGGGAACTGGCCGCACACCACGACGCCGTCATCTACGCCGTGGGAGCCTGTGCCGACCGCACCCTCGGCGTCCCCGGCGAGGACCTGCCCGGCACGGTCTCCGCGCGTGCCTTCGTCGCCTGGTACAACGCCCACCCGGACGCGGCCCCCGACGCCGTCGACCTGTCCGCGGAGCGGGTGGTCGTCGTCGGCAACGGCAACGTGGCCCTCGACGTCGCCCGCATCCTGCTCGCCGACCCCGACCGGCTTGCCCGCACCGACATCGCCGACCACGCCCTCGCGGCGCTGCGGTCGAGCAAGGTCCGCGAAGTGGTGCTGCTCGGACGCCGGGGCCCCGAGGACGCCGCGTACACGACGTCCGAACTGCTCGCCCTCAAGCACCTGCCCGGCGTGGAACTGACCGTGGACGACCACGACCCCCGCATCGCGCGGGCCATCGACGAGGCGAACCCGAAGGACAAGGCCGCCGTCCTGCGCGGCGTGCGGCGCGAGGGCACGGACTGGGACGCGCCGCCCGCGCCGGGGCGGCGCATCGTGCTGCGCTTCCACTGCGCGCCCCTGGAGGTGCGGGGCGAGGACGGCGTGGAGACCGTGCGCGTCTCGGACGGCTCCGGCGAGCGGACGATCCGCACGGGCATGGTGCTGCGGGCGATCGGCTACCGAGGGCTGCCCGTCGCGGGACTGCCCTTCGACGAGACGACCGGCACCGTGCCGCACGAGGGCGGCCGGGTGACCGGACGGCCGGGCACCTATGTCGTCGGCTGGATCAAGCGGGGCCCGAGCGGCGGCATCGGCGCCAACCGCACCTGCGCCGCCGAGACGGTCACCACGCTGCTCGCCGACGCGGTCGCGGGCACCCTGCCCGCGCCGGAGCACGCGCAGAAGGCCTTCCACCGGCTCGCGCGGCGCCGCAACCGCAAGGTCGTCGACGCGCGCGGCCTGGCGGCGATCGACCGTGCCGAGGTCACGCGGGGCGAGCGCGCCGGGCGGCCCCGCGTGAAGCTCGCCACCGTCGAGGAGCTGGTGTCGACGGCACGGAAGAGCCGCGGGGGCGTGCTGCGCTGAGCGGCGCCGTGCCGGGCCCGCGGAAGGGTCCGGCACGGCCGCGGCTCACTTGGCGCGGTCCTCGCCGAGGGTGTGCGCCACGAGGGCGTTGGCGTGTCCGTGCCCCAGGCCGTGCTCGGACTTGAGCCAGCCGACCAGCTCCATGTGCTTGGTCAGGGGCGAGGACCGGATGAGCCCCTGCCACTCGGAGATGGGGCGGCCGTACTTCTTCTCGATGGAGGGGAAGTAGGCGGCGGGGCCCTTGGCGGCGGTGCTCATGATGACGATGTCCCGTCTGTCGTGGTGATGTCGCAGGCCATGGTGGTGTCGCAGGTAAGACGGGCGGGGGCGGGAAAAGTCATCGGTGGTCGCCCTGCCGATCCCCTGTCGATCGAATGGCGGGCCGTCGGCGGCGGGACTAGCCTTGTTCCAGTGAACGCATCCGTTCACTGCCGGGCTCACGGCGAACGCCGCTGCCGGGCTTGAGGCGTAGGCAATCCCATGACGGGCGCTCGATCCACACCCTCGGAGTCTGCCGAATCCCCGGAGCGGGGACGGGGCAGCGGTATCGCGCTTCTCGTGATCGCCTCGTGTCAGCTGATGGTGGTCCTCGACATCACCATCGTGAACATCGCCCTCCCGCACATCCAGACCTCGCTCGGCTTCTCGACCGAGAACCTGTCCTGGGTGATCAACGCCTACACGCTGACCTTCGGCGGACTGCTGCTGCTCGGCGGCCGGCTCGGCGACATCCTCGGTCGGCGCAGGGTGTTCATGTTCGGCGTCCTGCTCTTCGTGTTCGCCTCACTGCTCGGCGGACTCTCCCAGGAGTCCTGGCAGTTGCTCGCGGCACGCTCCCTGCAAGGCGTCGGCGGCGCGATCGCCTCGCCCACCGCCCTCTCGCTGATCACCACGACCTTCCGCGAAGGACCCGAGCGGAACAGGGCGTTCGGCGTGTTCGCCGCCGTCTCCGCCGGCGGCAGCGCGATCGGGCTGCTCGCGGGCGGACTGCTCGTGGAGTGGCTCGACTGGCGGTGGGTCCTCTTCGTCAACATCCCCATCGGGCTGCTCATCGTGGCCGCCACGCCCCGCCACATCCGGGAGTCCGAGCGGCACCCCGGACACTTCGACATCCTCGGCGCGCTCACCTCCACGGTCGGCATGGTGCTGCTCGTCTACGGCTTCATCCGGGCCTCCGAGGACGGCTGGAGCGACACCCTGACCATCTCGGCCTTTGTGGCCGCCGTACTGCTCCTCGGCGTGTTCCTCGCCGTCGAGCGGCGGTCGAGGCAGCCCATCACCCCGCTGTGGATGTTCCGCGACCGCAACCGCGCCGGTGTCTACGGCATGATGCTGAGCCTGGCCGCCGCGATGTTCGGCATGTTCTTCTTCCTGACGCTTTTCGTGCAGAACATCCTGGACTTCAGCCCGTTGCGGGCCGGGCTCGCCTTCCTGCCGGTGAGCGCGATCATCGCGGTCGGCGCGGGGCTCGCCTCGCAGTTCCTGCCCAAGTGGGGTCCCAAGCCGTTCATGGTGGTGGGCGCGATCCTGGCCGCCGTGGGGCTCGGCTGGCTGACGATGACCGATGTCGACAGCACGTACGTGGGCAGCCTGCTCGGTCCTGTCCTCGTCTTCGGCTTCGGCATGGGCATGCAGTTCGTCTCCCTTACGCTGATGGCCGTGTCCGGGGTGGAGCCGCACGAGGCCGGCGCCGCCTCCGGGATCCTCAACGCCACGCAGCAGGTGGGCGGTTCGCTCGGCCTGTCCGTCCTGGTCACCGTCTTCGGCACGGCCAGCCGCAACGAGGCCACCGACCAGGTGCCGCGGTTCCTCGCGGAGGCCGGCCCCGCCCAGATCGTGGAGTTCCGCAGGACCGGCCAGCTGCCGGGGCGCTGGGGCGACGAGGTCCTCGCCTCGGGCATCTCCAGCTCGTTCATCGCCGCCGCCGTCTTCGCGCTCGTCGCCGCGCTGATCGCCCTGTTCGTCATCCAGGTGCGCCCGGACGACCTGGAACGGCTCAAGGGCAACGGGGCGGGGCCGTTCGCGCAGTCCGGGGAGGAACCGGCGGCCGAGCGCAAGGACCCTGCGTGAAAATGCGCAGCACCATGGCCTGATTCCCTTTCCCCGTACGCCGGTTGGGGCGTGACGGACGTAACATGACCGGACGTCGGGGGCGACGTGCGGGTGGGGGCGGTACGGGGCAGGGACGCATGGAGAGGGCGTGGAGACGAACACGGACTACCGCCTGCTGGGACCGGTCGAGGCGTGGCGCGCGGGCCGCAGGCTCGACCTCGGTGGACCCAAGCCCCGCGCGCTGCTCGCCGCGCTGCTCCTCGAACCCGGACGCGTCGTGTCCGTCGACGCGCTCATCGACGCCATCTGGGGCGAGCACCCGCCGGACACGGCGCGTTCCCTGATCCAGTCGTACGTCTCCGCGCTGCGCCGCGCGCTGTCCGCCGACGCCATCGAGACCAGGCCGCCCGGCTATCTGATCCACGCGGACACCGCCCTGGTCGACCGCGCCGCGTTCGAGCGACTGACAACCCGCGGCCGGCAGGCCGCCGCCGCGGGCGACCACCCCGCGGCCGCCCGGCTGCTGGGAGAGGCCCTCGCCCTGTGGCGCGGCCCCGCGCTCGGCGGGATCGGCGAGACCCTGCGGGCCATGGCCGACCAGCTCGACGAGGCGCGGCAGACCGCCCTGGAGGAGCGCATCGCCGCCGAGCTGTCCGAGGCGGGCCGCGAGACGGAACTGGTCGCCGAGCTGACCGCCCTGGTGGCCACGCACCCCACGCGCGAGCGGCTGCGGAGCCAGCTGATGCTCACCCTCTACCGGTTGGGCCGCCAGGCGGACGCACTCGCCGTGTACGTGGAGGGCCGCGACGTCCTCGCGGGGGAGCTGGGCATCGATCCGGGGCCCGATCTGCGGCACATGTACGAGTCGATCCTGCGCGCGGACGCCGAGCTGCTGCCGGGCGCGGGAACCCCGCCGGAACCCGAGGACGCGGCCCCGGCGCCCACCCCGCCGCCGGCCCTGCTGCCGCCGGTCATCGGCGACTTCACCGGACGCTACCGGCAGCTCTCTGAGGTGCGGGCCGCCCTCGCCGGGCCCCGCGAGGCCACGCCCGTCGTCGTCGTGTCGGGCACCGGCGGCGTCGGCAAGTCCACCCTCTCCGTCAAGGCCGCGCATCAGGTGGCCGACGTGTACCCGGACGGCCAGCTCTACGCCGAACTGCGGGGCTCCACCGACCCGGTGGCACCCGCCGAGGTCCTCGGCCGGCTGCTGCGGGCGCTGGGCGCCGATCCGCCGGACGGGGACGCGGAGCGCCGGGACCTGTTCCGCAGCATGGTCGCGGGGCGCCGGTTCCTGCTCGTCCTGGACGACGCGGGCAGCGAGTCGCAGGTCCGTCCGCTGCTGCCGGGGAGCGCCAGCTGCGGGGTGCTGATCACGGCACGGGCGCGGCTCGGGGCGCTGCCCTGCACCCACCGGGCCGAACTGGAGGTGTTCGACACCGGGCCGGGCATCCAGCTCCTGGCCCGTGTCGCGGGGGAGCGGCGGGTGCGGGACGAGCCGGACGCCGCCCGGCGCATCGTCGAGCTGTGCGGCGGCCTTCCGCTTGCCATCCGGATCGCCGGGGCCCGGCTCGCCACCCAGCGGCACTGGACGCCGCGGATGCTCGCGGGACGGCTCGCCGACGAGCGCCACCGGCTCGACGAACTCGCCGTCGGTGACCTGGAGGTGCGGGCCGGTCTCGGGCTCAGCTACCGGGCGCTGGACGTCCCCGCGCGCACCGCCCTGCGCCGCATCGGCCTGCTCGCCGCGTCCGACGTCCCGGCCTGGGTGGTGGCCGCGCTCCTGGACATCCCGGAAGCCGCCGCGGACCGCGTCGTGGAACAGCTCGTCGACGCCCAACTGCTGCACTGCACAGGCGTCGACCGGGTGGGACAGGCCCGCTTCAGGCCGCACGACCTGGTGCGCGTGTACGCCGCCGAACGCGCCGACGCCGAGGACCCGCCCGCCGAGCGGACCGCGGCGGTCGCCCGCGCGCTCGGCGCCTGGCTCTGGCTGACCGGCCGGGTCGCCTCCGTCACCCCGTCCGGGGCGGTCGAGCTGCACCGGCGGCTGCTGGACGGCGGCGGGGAGATGTGCGGGGCGGTCGGCCACGTCGTACGGCCCATCGGGCCCGAGGCCACCCGGCGCGCGCTCGCCGACCCGGCCGCCTGGTTCGACGCGGAGGCCGACGCCATCGCCGCCGCCGTGGAACGCGCGGCCGCCCTGGACCTGCACACCCTGGCCTGCGAGGCCGCGTCCGCGCTCTGCTCGTCGGTGTACACCGTCGGCAACCGCTTCGAGGCCTGGTGGCGTACGCACGACGCGGCCCTCGCCGCCGCCCGCCGCGCCGAAGACCAGGGCGGAGAAGCCCTGTTGCTGATCGGGCTCGGCCAACTCCGCTACGAACAGGACCGGTTCGACGACTCCCAGCGCTACTTCCGGCAGGCCGCCGGGCTCTGCGACGAACTCGGCGACAGCTGGGGCCGCGCCGCCGCGTACGCGGGACTCGGCAGCGCGCTGCGGGAAGCGGGCAGCCTGCGCGCCGCGCAGGACGTCCTCGCCGAAGCGGTCGACGGCTTCCGCCGGATCCACGACGACCCGGGCCTCGGCCTGTCCTGCCGCTACGCCGGATCCGTACGGCTGGAACTCGGCGACCACACCGCCGCCCGCACCCTCCTCGACGAGTCGCTGCTCGCCTACCGCAGACTCGGCAGCCGCCGCGGCGAGGCGCTCACCCTGCGCTCCATCAGCCTCGTGCACCGGGCGCTCGGCGAATACGCGGACGCGGCGGACCTCGCCGGGCGCGCGGTGGACCTCCTGAGCACCCTCCAGGACCCGCTGATGTCCGCGTACGCCATGCAGGCCCGCGCCAAGTCCCTGGTCCGGCTGGGCCATTGGACCGAAGCGGAGGACGAGATCCGCGATGTACTGGAGGTCTGCCGCGCCCACCGGGACCGCTTCGGCGAGGCACTGGCCCTGCGCACCCTCGGCGAGTGCGAACTGGCGGCGGGCCGCGTCCACGCCGCCGAACGCAGCCTGGCCGAGGCGGCCGACCGCTGGGACGCCCTCGGCCTGCCGCTGCCCCGCGCCCGCACCCTGCGCGATCTCGCCGCGACGCGGGTCGCGGTCGGCGACCGGGCGGGAGCGGACGCGCTGCGCGCCGAGGCACGGGAGGTCTTCATGGCGTACGAGGCACGGGAACGGGACGAGCCATGGCTCTGAGAGACCTTGACAACAAACCTGGCGGCCCGGCGCATTCCACTTGCCGTGGATTTACAGAGAACTTGCAGCGGCCTGCGCCAAGCTGGTCATGTCGGCGGGCGGCAACCCGCCGGTGCAACGGGGGAACAGGGAAAAACAACGGGGGACTCAGCGGAATTCGACGGGGGTTGACGGGGGAAGGCCACTGATGCCTCGTACGGTCCACATCGCCGGCGTCGTCGGGGGTGTGGACCGTTTCCCGTGCAACGGCCCCGCCAGGAACGAGGAGGGGACTCCGGGGGGGGGCGGCAGCCCGCCCCCGGAGCTGTGCCCGTCGCCGTCGCCATGAAGGGCCAGCATGCCGCCGATCATCCTCATGAACGATCCGAGAGTCGTCGACATCCCGGTCCAGGAATGCGGTGAGCCCCTCGTCGACCTGCGCCAACTGCCCTTCCTCGCCGTCGACGAACGGCTCGCCGACCCGGCGGGCGCCTACGCCCACCTGCGCGAGGGCGTCGCCTGGCGCCTCGCCCGCGCGGCCCGGCTGCTGCCGGACGGCCTGCGCCTGCTGGTCACCGAGGGCTACCGTCCGCTCGCGCTGCAGATCAAGTACTTCGACGAGTACGCCGCCGAGTTGCGCAAGGACCACCCCGACTGGTCCGAGGCGTATCTGCACCGCCAGACGAGCCGCTCCCTCTCGCCTCCGGAAGTGGGCCCGCACGTCGCGGGCGCCGCGGTCGACCTCACCCTGTGCACGGCCTCCGGCGCCGAACTCGACCTCGGCACACCGGTGAACGCCAGCCCCGAGGAGAGCGACGGCGCCTGCTACATGGACGTCGACTCGATCTCCGGCGCCGCCCGCCGCAACCGCCGCACCCTCACCGCGGCCCTGGCCACGGCGGGCCTGGTCAACTACCCCACCGAGTGGTGGCACTGGTCCTACGGCGACCGCTACTGGGCCCTCGCGACCGACGCCCCCAAGGCCCTCTACGGACCCCTGGAGTTCGAGGGCCGGTGACGTCTGCCCCTCGAATCGAGTCAACCTCGAGTCGGGTCGGCGCGTTGTGCGACTACCGGACCGGCCAGTGGGGATAGTGCTCCTGTCCGCCACCATGTGATCGTCGGCAAATGAGACCCGATCACGCCGGAAGAACGGAAGGGAGCAACGATGCACGCCGACCTGATCAAGGTCCCCGGCTATGTCGCCGGCACCTGGCTGATCGACCAGGCCCACTCCGACGTAGGCCTCCTCATACGACACCTCATGATCAGCAAGGTGCGTGGCCACTTCACCCGCTTCGAGGGCCGCATCGTCACCGCCGAGGACCCGCTGAAGTCCGAGGTGACCGCCACTGTCGACATGAGTTCGATCGACACCTCGTCCGCCCAGCGCGACGAGCACCTGCGCGACGCCGACTTCTTCGAGGTCGAGAGGTACCCCACCATGACCTACCGCTCCACCCGCATCAGACCCGACGGAGACGACTTCCTGGTCGAGGGCCATCTCACGCTCAAGGGCGTCACGCGGCCCGTACCGCTGCGGATGGAGGTCAACGGCTTCGCCGTCGATCCCTACGGCCCCGATCCGGGTACGGGGGCGCGCGCCGGGTTCTCCGTCACCGGCGAGATCAACCGCATGGACTTCGACGTCACCTACAACGGCCCGATCCCCGGCGGCGGCGCGGCGCTCGGGGAGAAGGTACAGATCGTCATGGAGATCGAGGCCGTGCTGCAGCCCGGATAGCACCGGGTCCGGCGGTCATCGGGGCCGGGGAGCTTGTGCGCCGGGCGGGCGAAGCCGGTCGGCGCGGCAACAAATTGTGCGGAACTGCGGTCAGCAGCCGCGCTATTGTGGTCCGGCAGCTCCCTCTGGGCTGTCGAGCTCGCGCGCGCGTGAGCGGTTCGGTCAGGCTGCGGCTCCCCTCGGCTGTGCCTCCTGATTCCTGGGTGTGAGTGCGGTGTGACTGAGCAGCACGGAGTCGAATCAGAGCTGGTCGACCTCAGCGGCGTCAGCCCGGCCGACGCCCGTACGCTGGATGCCGCACTCGTCGAGGCCTCGATGCAGCGACTCCTGAGCCGCATCGATGATCCGGCGGGCAGCATGGGCGGCTACAACCCACAGCGGGACGAGTAGCCCCGCAAGGCCTGGAGCCGTCATGCACGTCGAAACGCAACCCCACCGCGTGGCCCACAAGCCCTACGGCGATCTGCTCTCCGGCGCGTGCGGCCCGGACGCGGTGGCATCGCTGCGCGCCGCCGAGCGCAGCTGGCGCCTGCTGCTCCTGCGGGCGCTCATCGACGCCGCAGACGGCATCCCGACCGCACCCCTGGCACCCCTCGACGACGGCTGGGCACTCCTCACCCGCGCCTGGGAAGCGGACCCCGAGCCGGTGGAACGCCTGCTCCTCTACCCGACGGTGGGCACCTGGGCCGCCCACGCGCTGCGTCGCGTCCGCGGCGCCGTGCCGGGCGACTCTCCCCTGTGGGCGGAGCTCGGCCGACTGCACGCCGTGGCCGCGTCCGCCGCGGTCCTCGCGGGAGTGGACTTCCGGACCAGCGTCCCGGTGCGCGACGGCTGGGTGGTGCTGCCGATGCTGGGCGGCGCGCGCGTGCCGGAACCCGCCCCGGACGGCACCGCCGAGGTCTTTGCCGACGCGGGCATGGTGCACGTCGCAGGCGTACGGCAGAACGGCCCCGGCTGGTTCCCCCTGCGGGAGTTGCGCGCCGACGGCTGCGCCCTCCTGCTCGACGACCTCGACCCCTACCGCGCCCTGCGCGCCCCCCGGCCGCCCGAGCCGCTGCCGACCGCCGACCGCTGGTCCGCGCTGTTCGCCGAGGCCTGGGAACTGCTCGCCGACGACGACCCGGAAGCGGCACGGGCCGCGGCCGGGGGCCTGCGCTCGGTGGTGCCACGCCCGCGCGCGGAGCGCTACCGTCCGCACAGTGCCTCGTCCGGCGACGCGTTCGGCGCGGTGCTCGCCTCGGAGCCCGACGACGCGGAGCAGCTCGCGGCGACCCTGGTGCACGAGTTCCAGCACAACAAACTCAGCGCCTTCATGCACCTGTTCACGCTCCACCACGACGGTGGCGACGAGCGGTTCTACGCGCCTTGGCGCGACGACCCCCGCCCGCTCGGGGGACTGCTCCAAGGGGTGTACGCCTTCTTCGGGGTGACCCGCTTCTGGCGGCGACGGCGCGGTCCGGGCGCCGAGTTCGAGTACGCCCTGTGGCGGGCCCAGACCGTGCGGGCCCTGCACGGAATCCGGGCCTCCGACGGACTGACCGATCTGGGCCGGAAGCTGGTCGACGAGCTGACCGGCCGGCTCACCGCCTGGCAGGACGAGCCGGTGCACGGGACGGCACGGGACGCGGCGCGCCTTGCCGCCACCGACCACCACGCGACCTGGCGGGCCCATCACGTCGTTCCGGACCGGGCTGAGGTCAAGCGAGCCGCCAGGGCGTACGCCGAACGGAGCGGCCCCGTCCGGTTGCCGCGCGGCGCCGACGTGATCGTCGCGGGCGCGCCGCGCCGCGGCCTCGACACGCGGGCCGTGCTGCTGCGCCGGCTGCTCGACGCCCCCGAAGGGCTGCACGCGCTGAGCGCGGCTCCGGGAGCGGTCGTCGAGGGTGCGCATCCGGAGGACGTCGCACTGGTCACCGGCGACATCGACCGGGCCAGGCGACGGTTCGAGCGCCGGGTGCGGGAGGGCGACGCGAGCCCCGACGCGTGGGTCGGTCTGGGGCTTGCCCTGCGGGCCGAGAGCCACCCGGCGGCCGAAGTCCTGCTGGCCCGGCTGGAGTTCGTGATGGCAGTGCACGCGGCCGTGGGCGGCGGCGACCCCGTGCGCCTCGCGTCCGCGTTCCGCTCTTGACATTCCTGATGCCTCCTGACGCCTCCTGAGGTCTCTTGAAGGCTCCCGGGCGGCTACAACGGCAGCGGGTCGATGTAGCAGTTGGCGCGCGTCCAGTCGGCCAGGTTCGTCGTCGCCGGATGCAGGTCGCCCAACTGCGTGCGCAACTCCTCCAGGATCGAGCTGTGCAGCGCGTCGCACTCGTCGCGCCGCTGCAGCGCGTGCAGATCGAGCGCCCGGTTCGCGGCGGTGCTGAGCGTCGACGGATGCACCGGACCGAGCACCTCCGTGCACCGCTCCAGCGTCGCCGTGCCCAGTTCCAGCGCCTCCTCGTACCGTTCGAGAGCCGCCAGATCACTCGCCTGGTTCGTCGCCACGACCAAGGTCAGCGGATGCCGCTCGCCCAGCTTCTCGGTCAGCGCGGCATGCGCGCGCACATCCAGCTCGTACGCCTCCTGCGGCTGCCCGTCGAGCCGCAGGGTGATCGCCAGATTGGCCTCCGCCGACACCGTGTGCGGATGCTGAGGACCGAAGATGCGCCGGTAGCGCCGACAGCACGCGTCGGAGAGTTCCCGCGCCCGGTCCAGCTGCCCGTCGTGGCGCAGGTCCACCGAGAGGCCGAGCGTCGCCTCGATGGTGTCCGGATGCTCCCTGCCGAACCGGCTGAGCATCACCTCGAGCACCTCCTCCGACACCTCGAGCGCCGCATGGTGGTCACCGGCCTTGCGCCGGGCCACCGCGAGGACGCGCTTGGCGTGCAGGGCCGCCGGGGTGTCGGACCGCAACTGGCGCTCGTACTGGGCGACGACCTCCTCCTGCCGGTCGCGGGCCAGGGCGTACCGGCCCAGTTCCCGCTCGTCGATCGTCAGGCCGACCTGGGTCAGGAGCGTCAGTGCGTGGTCGGTGCCGAAGAGGGTCTGCTTCAGCTCCCAGGTGGTGCGGTCGAGTTCGTACGCGTCCTGGAAGCGGCCGACGAGGCGCAGACAGACGCCCAGGTTGTGTGCGGCGTTGATGGTCACCGGGTCGTCCTGGCCGAACGCCGCCGTCGCCTGCTCGTACACCCGCTGCGTCAGCGCGAGCGCCTCGTCGAAGTCCCCCTTGACCCGCAGATCGGCGGCGACCGCGCCCATGGCGTCCAGATGGCTCTCGCGGGTCTCGGACACCGGGACGGGGGACGGCTGCTGGGCCGTCTCGTAGGCCTTCAGCGTCTCCTTGTTGAGTTCGGCGGCCTCCTGGTAGTGCCCCATGCTGAACAAGATCCAGCCGAGCCAGAACGCCAGGGTCAGCGTCTTCTCGTCCTGCCGGCCGAACAGCTCACGGGCCGCCGCGTACGCCTCCCCGGTGAAGCCCAGGGCGCTCTCGTGATCGCCCCAGCGCTGGAGATACTTGGCGATGTTGACCACAAGATTGTGCACCCACGGATCGGTGGAGCGGACGGCTCCGGCGGCCACGGCGTGCGGATAGAGCACCGCATAGCGGTTCCAGGTCAGGTTGGACTCGGGATTGCGCGGATCGGCCGATGCGAGCAGCAGCTGCGCGCCGCGTTTCATCTGCTCCTGCTGCAACGGCGTCATGCGGTTGATCAGGACCGCCTGCACGAGCCGGTGGATCAGCAGGGAGTTGGTCCGCAGGTCCACCCGCGCCAGCGAGTACCGCTTGATCTCCCGGACGGCCCGGCTCAGCCGCAGCGGATCGGCGAGCGCCGCGTCCAGCTGCGGGGCGATGGAGCTGCGGTGCACATGGGAGAACAGATCGCGCGGAATCGGCTCGGGGGCGAGGAACGCGCAGACCTGGAGGAGCTGGATCGCCTCGGGGTTGGTCTGCTCGACATGGTCGAGGGACACATTCCAGGCGGTGGCGATCGACTGCTGGTAGGCGTAGGGCGCGGACTCGAAGAGCAGCTCGCTGCGTTTCTCCTTGAACAGCCGCAGATACTCCTGGACCGGCATCCCCGTCTCGGCCCGCCAGGCGGCGGCCTGCTCGATGGCGAGCGGCAGATCGCCGAGCGCCTCCGCGAGCAGGTCGGCGTCCTCGTGCGAGAGTTCCGGGCCGCGCCGGTTGAGCAGTTTGATGCTCTCGTCGCGGTCGAAGACGTCCACTTCCAGACAGCGCGCCACATTGTCCCAGTGCGGATTGCGCGAGGTCACGACAACCGTGCCGAGGCGGGAGTTGGGCAGGAACGGCGCCAGGGTCTCGGCGTTCTCGGCGTTGTCGAAGACGAGCAGCCAGCGGCTGTACGGTTCGCCGCGGCGCAGCGCGTCGAGGACGGCGGGCACCGTGCTGCTCGCGTCGGAGCCCTGGCTGATGCCGAGCCGGGCGGCCAGCTGGGCCAGGGCGTTGACGATGCCGGAGGTGTGCTCGCTGGAGATCCAGCAGATCAGGTCGTACGAGGCCTGGTGCCGGTAGACGTACTCGACGGCGAGCTGGGACTTTCCGATGCCGCCGAGTCCGTACATGGCCTCCGGCAGGACGGCCGCCGTGCCGCCGTTGTCCAGGCGTTCGGCCAGCTCGGCCAGGAGCTGCTCGCGGCCGGTGAAGTTCGGGTTGCGCGGGGGTACGTTCTCCCAGACCACCGGGGTCGAGGCCGCGCTGCGGGGCGGCTGCGGATCCCGAGGCGGGTTCCCCGACGGGACGGGCACATTGGTCATGGATCCCCCTCGGGCTAGGTCGCCGGTGATGGCCGCCGCCGCGTACGGCTCGCTGTGCCAGTGCTCCAAGGCGTGGTCCAGGAGCCGGGCGCGCTCCTGGTAGGGGCCCGCCAGTGCCCGCAAAGCCAGCTGCTCGATGCGCAGGAGACGGGCGTTGGCGGCGGTCACCTCGGGGATGGGCACGGCCTTGGGCGAGGCGACCACCGCCTTGAAGTATCCGCCGCGCGGCCGGTGCCGTGCCGCCGCGGGGACGAGGTCGTCCAGGGCGAGCAGCACGCGCTGCGTGTCGGTGCGCCGCGCCCCGTCGAGCAGCAGCGCGCGGCAGCCGTCGACCATGTCGAAGCCGCCGGACCCGTAGGGCGCGGGCGCGAGCAGGCCGAACGCCATGAGTTCGGCCAGATCGGCGGGCCCGGCGCCGGGTGCGAAGCGCTCTCGCAGGGCCTGGATGACCGGGAGCGTCAGCGGGGCCGCCGCGAGCAGTGAGGCCAGGGCCGATCCGGCGGCCGAGCAGCCCGCCCGGTAGGCGGCGATGCGGGCCGCCGGATCGGCGGGGGGCTCCAGGCCCGCCCCGGCCGTCGGCTGCCCGTGGCGCGGTTCGGGCCCGCCTCGATCGTCGGCCGGCGGAATCGTGTGCGCGAGAAGCTCCGTCCACCCATGGGCCGCCCCGGTCAGCCACCGGGCCCAGCGGGCCGGCCAGCGGCCGCGCGACGGGAGCAGCGGGAGAGGAACCGTTCCGCCCGGCAGCGGAGTTTCCTGCGGGGCGAGGGCGTTGTCGCCCACGAGGATGCCGGGCGGCTCGTGTGCGGCGCGGCCGGGAGCGGCGAGGCGGATCCGCCGCGACGGCAGACCGGACCGGGGCCACAGCCGCTGCGGCAGCAGGTGCAGACAGGCCACCGGATGCCGGGCCGCCCAGCGTGCGACGGCCGTCTGGGCGGTGCCGTCCCGCCATGCCTGGGCGAGGCCGTCGGTGACGACGAGGATCAGCCGGTCGCGACCACCGGCGGGGAAGCGGCCGTTCGGTCGCACCGGGTCCAGGGTGCAGTCCCAGACGAACTCCGTGACACGCAGGCCCCGTCGGCGCCCCAGCGTGTCGCGCAGCCGGGACGTCACCGGCTGCCAGAGGGCCATCTCCGGGGCGGTGTCGAGCACCAGGCTGACATCCCGGCCGCGGTCGGCGCGGCCGAGCCTGGACAGGCCACGTGTGAGGGTGTCCCAGTCCGGCTCGTCCGAAGCCGACCGGCCGGGCGGCGGACCGGGCGCGGCGCCCACCGGCCGCCCGAGCACGGCGCCGTCGAGCCGGTCCAGCAGCCGCGGGTCGTTCATGGCGTGCCTGGAGCGTGCGCCCGCAACAGCTCCACCAGCCGTGCCGCGACGGCCTCCGGCGACTGCTCCGGCGGCCACGGAGCCGCGGCGGCCAGCGTGACCGCGTCGAGCACCTGACCGGCGGTCAGCTGACCCAGTGCATGCGGATCGGCCGACCACGCCTCGGCCAACTCCGCGACCAGGGCGAGCAGTCGCGGATCGGAGCTGTCCGTGATCCCGGCCCGCGTCCGCACCAGCGCGGTGAGGTCCTCGACGGTCGGCACCGGATGCTCCCAGTGCAGACACCCCGCGAGGAACTCCGCGGGGAGCGCCTGGCCGCGTCCCGCGGTGATCACCGTGACCGGCGGCTCATGACAGGCGACGACACCTTCCGGCACCGGAGCCGTCACCCCCGGATCGTCCGCCGTGACGGTGGCGGAGTCCTCGTCGGCCAGCTCCGGGATGTCGAAGCCGCCGCGCAGCAGCGCCGCGCGGAGCTCCAGCGGCAGATCGAAGTCGCCGCGGTCGAGTCCCTCGACGAGCAGCACGCGCGGCCTGCCGTACGGCAGCAGGGCCGTGCCCACCGGACCGAGCCGCACTCGCGGGACGCCCTCCACGACACGCGCCCTGTACAGCGCTCCTCGCAGGTGCGACGCGCCGGTCACCGTCCAGTGCAGAACGCGGCCGAGCCCCAGCTCCCGGGCCACCCGGAAGGCGACCGCGGAGCGGCCCACCCCGGACGGGCCCGTGACGAGCAGCGGCTTGCGCAGCAGGAGCGCCGCGTTCACGGCGGCCGCCTCGCCGGTCGTGGCCGCAGGCACCCACGGGACCGGGTTCGCCGCGCCGAGCCTGCGGTCGGCCTCCGCCTCGTCGTCGGGCGGCGGCGGCAGATCCGGGCCGCCGCGGTAGGTGCGCCAGGGCGGCGGGGCGGGCAGTACGGCGGGCGGCCGGTGCGGCAGGCCCGTGCCGCGGTACGGACCGGGGCCGGTGACGGTGCCCGCCGTGGGTCCGGCACTGCGTGGCGAGTTCACGAAGCCGCTCCGTAAATCAGCTCGGGTAGCCCGTCCGGCGTGTCGTAGATGATGACGATCTGCCGATGCCAGCCGACGGTCTCGGGCCGGGCGGTGCCGCCGTCCCCGCCATCATCCCGACCGAACTCCCGTACGTCGAGGCCGCCTTCGGTCATGATGCGGGTGAACAGCAGGGAGAAATCGGGCTGTGCCCGCTCGTCGTGCCGCCACATCACCAGCGGCACGCCGTGCCGCAGAGCCTGCGCGACGTCCTTGCGGCCCTCGGCGGAACTGGGCTTGTGCGCGAGGACGAGACCGGCCACCGGCTCGTCGCCCTCGAACTCGCTGCCGTCCGCGCTGAGCGCCCTGACCTGCTGGAGCAGCCGCCCCGCCTCCGGCTGGCCGCTGAGCGGGCGCCAGCGCTCCCGCCAGGTCCGGCACCAGGGGGGATGCCGCATACGGTCACGGCTGTGCACGATCACCGGGAACATGACGCCGAACTCCGGGAGGCCGCCACGCCGGATGAGGGTGTCCGGGTGGTCGATGAGGTCCAGAGGCAGTACGTACTCGACGTCGATGCGCTCCGGGGGCACTCCGTAGTCCCGCCGCAGCCGCTCCCGCGCCAGTTCGACCCGAGCGAGCAGATCGGCGAGGCGGATGCTCCGTTCGCTGTGCGGCAGGGGCAGCCGCCGCCAGCCGCCGGGGGCAGGACGGCAGCGGAAGTAGAAGGAGACCGCCCAGTCGTCCGGGTCGTTGCCGGGATCGGGCTCCAGCTCGACCAGGAGTTTCGCCGAGGTGGCGGGCTGCACCGGCGTCTTGACGAGACTGGCCCGCAGGGCGTCCACCTGGTCCTGGTATCCGGTCCGGCGGCCCGTCCGGGGGCGGGCGGCGTACGGCAGCAGGCCCTGCCGGGCAGTCTCCAGGCGCAGTGCCCAGGCACGGCTGTACGCCTGGATCTCCCCGGCGGTCGCACCGCCGACCGCGCTGGCGACGAGTTCCAGGAAGTGCACGGCGGGCGGCAGCCCTTCGGAGGGCATATTGCTCCCCGCGAGGTTCACGAACGCCTTCCACAGGCCGTCGCAGTGGGCGGGCATGCCCTCGCTCAGCGCGCGGGTGGCGCGCGCGTAGAGCGCCGACACCGGTATGCCGTTGAGGTCCGAGGCGTACAACTTGGTGAGGGAGGACCGCAGTTGGACCCAGCCCTCCGCGCCCATCTGCCGCAGCGCCTCCAACTCGTCCGCCCGGAAGCGCAGTCCGGCGGCGACTGCCCGGTCGCCGGGATGGGCATCCGCGTACACCGAGACGAGATCGCTCATCCCGGTCGGGCTGTCGGCGCACCGGTCGACGAGCACCGCAAGCAGCAACTCCTCGGGCAGCGCGACGCTCTCGACGTCGTCGGCCGTGTCCGGGAACAGCCGTCGCAGCAGCGCCATCCGTCGTCCGTACCCGCGCAGCGACTCGGTCTTCTCCAGGAGCGCCCGGATGTCGGCGAGGATCCGGCGCCGGTTCTGCGGCTCGCTGAACCCGCCCGCGCACTCGGTCAGCCGGTGGCGGCAGTCGGCCTGTTCCAGGAGCGCGTCCACGGGCAGGACGGTGAGCTTCCTGCGGCTGCCGTAGTCACTCTGCAGGACGACGCCGACCAGGGTGCGCCGCTGGTCGACGAGGACCGCGGCGCCGGAGATGCCGCCCCAGTCGTCGCCGGTCTCGGGGCAGTCGTCCTCCGCCACGTCCAGCGCCATCAGCCGGGACCGCGCCAGGTGCGCGGGACGGAGCCTGCCACCGCCCTGAAAGGGGTTGTGGGCGTGCGCGGCCTCATAGGTGAAGCTGGGGAACCCGAAGATCTGGAAGTCGACGATGTCCGCCTCCAGGAGCCCGAGGCGCGGCTTGGTGTCCGGTTCCGGAGGCACCCAGCCGGAGCCGGTGACGACGAGCAGCGCCGCGTCGGGCGGGGGATCCGTATGGGGCTCCACGGCCGCGCCCCACGGGGAGGTGTCGCGGCCCGCGGACTGCAGGCCGCTCCACACGATCTCGCACGGGTGCCAGGGCAGATGAGCGGCGTGCATGCCCTGACGCACCTCGACGACGAGCCCGGCGAGGTCCCCCGGCTCCTCCCCGGCCCCCTCGGGCAGCAGCACATGGGCGGCGGTGACGATCAGGTCCGCGTCGATGACCCAGCCGGAGCCGTAGCCGACCGCGCGTCCGCTGTCGTCCCGCACACTGATCTCGACGAGCCGGTCCGGCACCAGCCGTACGGAGCCCGGCACGCATCACTCTCCGGTGCCGGCCGCCGTCTGCCCGGGAGCGCGAGGCGGTGGACTGTTCCGGGGCCGGTCGGCCCGCTCCCCGACGTTCAGGACTCCGCGCGGCTTCAGCGTCACGACCAGGCGCGTCCCGGTCCGCCGTACGCTGCTGCGGCTCCCCTTGGCGGTCACGTACCAGGAGACGCCGCCCTCCAGGGTGGTGTTCCGCTCGGCCTGGACGTCCAGTTCGACACTGATGCCGTCGACGGAGAACCCGACGGCCTTGCCGATCCCCTGCTGCTGGGCGGCGGTCAGATCCTGACGCAGTGACTCGATCGCCTCGGTCAGGCTCAGTCGCCGTGGTTCACGTGCCATTCGGTCCCCCCGGATGCAAGCGTGCCGACATCTGCGTTCGTCCTACCCGGATGTCAATTGGCCGACACGGAAGGGGAGTTGGATGGTCAGTCGGACTCCGCGGCGGGTGCCCGGTCGAGATAGGGGCTCGGCGGTTCGGGGATCCGCCGCACCGAGTCGGCGTCGAGCGCCAGGGCGGCGGACGAGGTGCCGAGCCTGCCCTTCGGATGCCAGGTCCCGGTGACCTTCACCCAGGTGTCGGCGGGCGGCGCCTTCGCCCCGTGGACCGTGACCGTCAGGGACTGGGAGTCGGCGGCGCAGCAGGCCACAAGGAGCCGCGTCAGCTGCCAGGTGCCGTGCTTGCCCGGGGTGACGAATCCCGACATCAGGACCGTACGTTCCTTCAGGCTCCCCTTGTCGTCCTGCTGGGCCCGCGCGATGAACTCGGTCAGGGACAGCGGGGCGGGCCCGTGCGCGGGCAGCGGCTCGAACCGGTCGTAGTCCGCGACGACCTTGGGGCTGTCGCGGGCGGCGGTGTAGGAGCCGAGGGCCGGCGGCGCGAAGAACAGCAGCGCGAGCGCGGGCGGCAGCAACAGCCAGGCGACGCGGGGCCCGTGGGAGTGGTCGTGGCCGTGCGCGGAGGCTTCGGCGGCCGGGGCGGAGTCGGTCCGGCACCTTCCGACGAACGGCACCCCATCGCGTACGACACCCGTAATCCCCACGCCCACCAGCACGAATCCGGTGGCGACGAGGAAGGGGACCAGGCCCTCCTTCACATAGCGCAGGGCGAGGTCGCCGACGAGCGTGGCCCGCAGCACGGCCACGCCGACCAGCAGGAGCAACACCGCCTGGAGATTGCGTCTCACAGCAGCCACCATCCGGTCAGGGCGGTGCAGACGACGGCGGTGATCGCCGTGGCCGTCGAGAACCGCAGGGCGAAGGAGCGGCCGAAGGTGCCCGCCTGCAGGGCGATCAGCTTGAGGTCGACCATCGGCCCGACGACCATGAACGCGAGTCGGGCCGTGGGGGAGAAGCCGGTCAGCGATGCGGCGACGAACGCGTCGGCCTCGGAGCAGACGGCGAGGACGATCGCGAGCGCGGCGAGGAAGAGCACCGACAGCCAGGGCGAGTCGGCGAAGGTGTCGAGGACCGAGCGCGGCACGGTGACGTTGAAGGTGGCGGCGGCCATCGCGCCGAGCACGAGGAATCCGCCCGCGTGCAGGAAGTCGTGCTGGAAGCCGAGCCGGAACTCCTCCCGGCGGCTGTGCCCGTGCTGGTGCCCGGTGTGCCGGGACGGCATCGTCAGCCATTCGGCCCTGCCGAGCCTGAGCCAGAGCCAGCCCATGGCGGCGGACGTGGCGAGCGAGGCGACGAGCCGGGCGGCGACCATCTCCGGGTTGCCGGGGAAGGCGACCGCGGTGGAGGCGAGGACGATCGGATTGACCGCGGGCGCGGACAGCAGGAACGCGAACGCGGCGGCCGGGGTGACCCCGCGCCGGATGAGGCTCCCCGCGACCGGCACCGACGCGCACTCGCAGCCGGGCAGCACCACGCCCGCCGCGCTGGCGACGGGCACCGCCAGCGCGGGGTTCTTCGGCAGGACCTTGCTGAACACGTGCGCGGGCACGAAGGCGTTGACAGCACCGGAGATCAGCGTGCCGAGCACCAGGAACGGCAGTGCCTGCACGGTGATCGCCAGACACACGGTCTGCCAGGCACGGAACCCCGGATGGGTCAGCCATCCGGCGCCGCCCATGGCCCAGGCGAGGGCCAGGACGAGCAGCACGGAGAGTGCGCCGGTGGCGATCAGGCCGGGGACGGGCGGGCCGTTCGGTGGTCGGTTCGGTGCGGGGTCGGGACCGGTCGGCGGTCTTTCGATCAGTTCCGAGTTGCGCACATTTTCTCCGATTAGCTGGGATCGGGCGCAACGATAGCGAGCCGACCGGCCCGGGTGCGGTATTTCGGCGGGCGTCAGGAGTCGAGGAAGTCCAGCAGATCGGCGTTGAACGTCTCCTCGAACGCGCCCGTCAGTCCGTGCGGGGCGCCCGGATAGATCTTCAGGGTCGCGTCCTTGACCAGATGGGCGGACTTGTGGGCCGAGGCGACGACCGGCACGATCTGGTCGTCGTCGCCGTGCGCGATCAGCGTGGGTACGTCGATGCGCCGCAGGTCGTCGGTGAAGTCCGTCTCGGAGAACTCGGCCACGCAGTCGTACGCCGCCTTCGCGCCGGTCTGCATGCTCTGCAGCCAGAAGGCGTCCAGGGTGCCCTGCGACACCGTCGACGCGGGACGGTTCGCGCCGAAGAAGCTCAGCGACAACTCCCGGTAGAACTGCGAGCGGTCGGTGCGGACGCCCTCGCGGATGGCGTCGAACACCTCGCGGGGCAGGCCCTCCGGGTTGGCCGGGGTCTTCAGCATGAGCGGCGGCACCGCACCGAGCAGGACCACCTTGGCGATCCGGTCGTCGCCGTGCCGGCCGATGCTGCGGACCACCTCGCCGCCGCCGGTGGAGTGCCCGACGAGCACGGCCTCGCGCAGATCCAGGTTCCAGACCAGCTGCGCCAGGTCGTCGGCGTACGTGTCCATGTCGTTGCCCTGCCAGGGCTGGCCCGAGCGTCCGTGGCCGCGGCGGTCGTGGGCGATGGCGCGGAAGCCGCTCTCGGCGACGAGCCGCAGCTGGCTGTCCCAGGCGTCCGCGTTGAGGGGCCAGCCGTGGCTGAAGACGACCGGACGGCCCTCGCCCCAGTCCTTGTAGTGGATCGAGGTCCCGTCGACGGTGGTGAACGTGCCCATCAGCGTGTGTCCTCTCGGGAGGCGGGCAGTCGGACGAGCCGCGGTCACACGAAGCGGCGCAGGAAGGTCAGCGCCGTGTCCGCCACCTCCTGCCAGCGGCTGTCGATGATCAGCGCGTGGTCGCGCCCCGGCAGCTCGGTGATCTCCGTGACGCCGGCGTTCTGCTGCTGCTTCTTGAACGCTCCGTTGGCCAGCGCCCAGGGCACGGCGTGGTCCTTCTCCCCGGAGATGATCAGGAGCGGGCCGCGCCGGGGATTGCGGCAGTCGACCTTCGCCTCGGTCCACGGGTTGACGTTCGACGCCGCGACCTGGAAGGGCGGCGCGCACGGCGCCGGAACGGCGAACTCCGCGTAGATCTCCCGGGCTTCCCGCTCGCTGACCGCGTTGGCGTACGCGTACCGGAACTGCTCGAACGTCAGGGGGAGCGCACGCTTCCGGTTGGCCGGATTGGAGATCACGGGGCGCAGCGAGCGCAGTGTCGACAGGGGAACCGCCATCACACCGCGGAACGGCACCGGATCGATCGCCACCGACGCGGCGCTCAGCCCGCGCCCCGCGAGGATCTGGGTGAGCAGCCCGCCGACCGAGTGCCCGACCACCGCGGGCTTGCGCTCCAGGCCGTCGATGAGACCGGCGAGATGGTCCGCGATGCGGCCCACGGTCTTGCCCGCGAACGCCTCGGGGTGCCGCCTGGCCTCTTCCACCGAGTCCGGGTCGTCGGGCCAGGACAGCGCCAGGGGCACATATCCGGCCGCCTCGAAGTGCGCGGTCCACCGGTCCCAGCTGCTGGGCAGCATCCACAGTCCGTGCACGAACACGACCGGCACGCGGTCGGTGGCTGCGTTGGCCCGGTCGATCTGCTGTGCGTCGTTGGGGGACATAACCTGAAGTTAGGGTCGCGAGTCCCCCGCGAACATAGGACGGTTGACGGGTTGGCCGGTGTTGCACGGTGCTTGTCCGGTCTACTGCACGGCGCTCGTCCGGTCTACGCGAGACGGCGCCGCACGACCGGACGCCCCGCCCGCGCCCCGGTCAGCGTTCGGCGCCCGCCAGCACCCGGTCGACCTGCCGAGGCGACAGGGCGTGCTCGACGGCGAGGATGCCCGCCCCGACCGCCGCCGCGTTCTCGCCCGTCCGGCTGGGCTCGATCCGCAGCACATGGGTGGCCAGCGGATGCGAGCGCCGGTACACCGCTTCCCGTACGCCCGCGAGGAGTTGGTCGTGGACGGCGGCCAGCGCACCGCCGACCACCACGGTGTCCGGGTTGAAGAAGTTCACCAGGCCCGCGAGCACCTCGCCCACCGCGCGGCCCGCCTCGCGCACCATGCGCACGGCATCGCGATTGCCGGACTTCACCAGGCGTACGACATCGCTGCCCGACGCCGCGTCCAGGCCGAGCCCGGAGAGCTTGCGGGCGATCGCCGCGCCGCCCGCGACCGCCTCCAGACACCCGGAGTTGCCGCACCGGCAGGGCTCCTCGATGTCGCCGACCCGGATGTGCCCGATGTCGCCCGCACTGCCCTGCGCACCCCGGTGCAGCCGGCCGTCCGCGACGATGCCGCAGCCGATGCCCGTACCCACCTTGATGTAGAGCAGATAGCGGGTGTCGGGGAACGCGCGGCGCTGCTCGGCGAGCGCCATCACGTTCACGTCGTTGTCGACCAGGGCCCGCGCGCCGAACCGCTCGGCGAAGAACTCCGGGATGGGGTACTGGTGCCAGCCCGGCATGATCGGCGGATCCACCGGCCGCCCGGTGGAGAACTCCACCGGACCCGGTACGCCGACACCGATCGACTGTAGCGAGGCCGCGTCCCGGTCGGCCTCCTTGAGCAGGGCGTTCAGCGTCCGCTCGACATGGCCGAGTACCTCCTGCGGGCCGTCCGCGATGGAGAGCGGGTCCTCGCGCAGGGCGAGCATCTCGCCGCCGATGTCGAGCAGCGCGACCCGGCAGTGCGAGGCCCCCAGGTCGACGCCCGCGACGGCGTGTTCGCGGGTGCGCAGCCGCAGCCGGCGCGGTGGCCGGCCGCCGGTCGAGCCGCCGTCCGCCTCCTCGGTGACGAAGTCGTGCGCGATGAGCGCGTCCACCCGCTGCGACACCGTCGACCGGGCGAGCCCCGTCAGGCGGGCGATGTCGGCGCGCGTCGCGGCGGCCCCCGTCCGGATCAGGGCGAGGACCTCGCCGGGCGACGACGGGACGGAAACGGGGTGATCCGGCGCTCCAGACATGGCAGTCACCATAGGGACGACTTCTGCTGCTCACAAGGCTGATGGTGTTCGGCAGTCGACCTAAGTCACCGTCAACTGCCGTACAAAGAAAGCTGCTTGAGCCCTTGACAGGTCAAAGCGGGCTCATCACATTGCTCTGCAGACCGCTGCCGAAGGAGCCGAGGGTGCAGGCGATGCAGGCGACGCAAGTGATGTTGGCGATGCACGGGGTGTCCAAGAGCTTTCTCGGAGTGCGGGTGCTGCACGGCGTCTCGCTCGACCTCGCCGCGGGCGAGGTGCACGCGCTCGTCGGCGAGAACGGCGCGGGCAAGTCCACCCTGATGAAGGTCCTCGCGGGCGAACACGTCCCGGACGAGGGCCGCATCGTCCTCGACGGAACCGAGCGCTCCTTCAGCCATCCGGCGCAGGCCCAGGCCGCCGGAATCGGCATCATCCACCAGGAGTTCGCGCTGCTCCCGCACCGCACGGTCGCCGAGAACGTCTTTCTCGGCTGCGAACCGACCCGCTACGGTCTCGTCGACCGCCGCACGATGGAGTCCCGCACCGCGCAGATCCTCGCCGAGGTGGGCGTCGCGGGCATCACCCCGCGCAGCTACGTCCGTGATCTGTCCGTGGCCCGTCAGCAGACCGTCGAGATCGTCAAGGCGCTCGCCTCCGACGTCCGCGTCCTGGTCATGGACGAGCCGACCGCGCCCCTCGCCGACCACGAGGCGGGCCTCCTGCACGACCTCGTGCGCCGCCTCGCGGGCCGTGGCCTCGGCATCCTGTACATCTCGCACCGGCTGCGCGAGGTCTTCGAACTGTCCCAGCGGATCACGGTGTTGAAGGACGGCCGGCACGTGACGACGGTCCGCACCGCCGACACCGACACCGACCAGGTCGTACGCGCCATGGTGGGCCGGGAGCTGAGCGCCTACTACCCGCCGCGCGCCCGCCCCGAGGAGATCGGCGAGGCCCGCCTCACCGTCACCGGCGGCGGCAACGACCGGCTGCACGGCATCGACCTCACCCTGCGCGCCGGCGAGATCACCGGCATCGCGGGCCTGGAGGGCTCGGGGCGTACCTCCCTCGCGCGCGCCCTCTTCGGCGCGGCACCGTTCACCGACGGGACCATGACGGTGGGCGGCGCCCCCCTGCGCCCCACCACACCACGCCGGGCCATCCGCGCCGGGATCGCCCTGGTGACCGAGGACCGCAAGGCCGAGGGGCTCGCCCTGCGGCAGTCCGTGCGCGACAACGCCCTCCTCGTCACACGGGCCGTACCCGCCCGCGAAGGTCCGCCCGCCGCCCGTGAACTCACCGCCCTCCTGGAACGCGTCAAGCTCCAGGCACGCGGCGAGGACCAGCAGGCCCAGTTCCTCTCCGGCGGCAACCAGCAGAAGGTCGTCATCGCAAAATGGCTCGCCGCCCGCCCCCGCGTGCTGCTCTTCGACGAGCCCACCCGAGGCGTCGATGTCGGGGCCAAGGCCGCCATCCACACGCTCGTACGCGAACTGGCCCGCGAGGGCATCGCCGTCCTGATCGTCTCCTCCGAACTGCCCGAACTCATCGGCATGAGCGACCGCATCCTCGTCATGGCCGAGGGGCGCGTCACCGGGGAGCTGCCGGCCGGGGCCACGGAGGAGGACGTGATGCGGCTCGCCACGAGCAGTCTGCCCGGAGAGGAGCCCGCCGCGTGAGCGGAACCACCGTCGCCCCGCCGACCTCGCTGAAGACCCGCACGCCGCACCGGAGCAGGCTCACCGACCCGGCCGTCGGCGTCTGGCTCGCGGCCGGTGCCGTCACCGTGCTCGGCTGGATCGTGGTCGCCGCACGTGGCGGCGACTTCCTCACCCTCTCCAACGTCGTCGGCATCCTGCAGAACTGCGTCGCCCTCGGCCTGGTCGCCGTCGGCCAGACCGCCGTCATCCTGACGGGCTCGCTCGATCTGTCGGTGGCCTACCTCATCAGCCTCGGCACGCTCGTCGCCGCCACCACCATGGAGGACGGCGGCGTCATCACGGCGGTGCTCGCCGTGCTCGCCCTCTCGGCGGCCGTCGGACTCGCCAACGGCCTCATCGTCACCGGGCTCAAGGTCAACGCGTTCATCGCGACGCTCGGCACCGCGTTCATCCTGCGCGGCTGGATCGAGGACAACTACACGGGCCCGGCGGGCAAGGTCCCCGCCTCCTTCCAGCATCTGGGCTACGACCGGATGGGCCCGGTCCCCGTCTCGCTCTTCCTGCTCGCCGCCGTCGCCGCCGCGATGTGGCTGGTCACCCGCCGCACCCGCTTCGGCCATCATCTGTACGCCACCGGGGGCGACGAACACGCGGCGCGGCTGTCCGGTGTCCGCACCCGGCGCACGGTCATCGCCGCCCACGTGCTGTGCTCGCTCTGCGTGGGCGCCGCCGCCCTCTTCCTCGCCTCACGGCTCGGCGCCGGCGCCCCCTGGGCGGGCACCGAAGCCCGCTACGACCTGGAGTCGATCGCCGCCGTGGTGCTCGGCGGCACGGTCCTGGCGGGCGGGCGCGGGGGAGTGGTGGGCACGCTCGGCGGTGTCCTCGTGCTCGCCGTGCTCGACTCCGTCTTCAACCAGCTCGGCGTCGACCCGTTCTTCAAGAACGTCGTACGCGGCGTCGTCATCATCGCCGCTGTCGCGATCTACGCCCGGCGCGGCAGCAGGAGGTCCGCATGAGCAGCCAGCCGGCCCTCCAGGCCGAGACGGCAACGGCCGCCCGATACAAGAGAGCTGTCCGGTCGCTCGGCACCGGAGCGCCCGTCTTCGCGCTGCTCGTGGTGCTCCTCGTCGCGCTCGCGGCAACCGACCCCGGATTCTACGAACCCGACCGCTTCCTCGCCTTCGTCAAGCGTGCGGCGCCGCTGGTGATCCTCGCCGCCGGACAGTATCTGGTCATCGTCTGCGGCGAGTTCGACCTGTCGGTCGGGGCGATCGTCACGGCGGGCGTCGTCGCGGCGGCGGAGGTCTACGGCTCGTACCCGGACGCACCCTGGCTGCTGATGACGGTGGGGCTGCTCGTCGCGGGGGCCTTCGTCGGTCTCGTCAACGGCCTTGTCACCACCCGCCTGAGAGTCCCCTCGTTCATCACCACGCTCGGCATGATGCTGATCCTGGAGGGCGCCGTCTTCTTCTGGACGGGCGGCTCCCCGCACGGACAACTGCCGGAGGACTTCCGCAGGTTGGGGCGCGGCACCGCCATGGGCTGGCTGCCGTGGGCCGTCCTCGCCTGCCTGGTCGCGGGCTGTGCCGCCGTGCTGCTCATGCGCTCCGACTTCGGCCGCACGCTGATGGCGACCGGGGACAGTGAACGCGCCGCCGCCCTCGCGGGGGTGCGGGTGCACCGCGCCCGCGTCATCGCGTTCGTGCTGTCCGGTGTGGCCGCCGCGCTCGCCGCCGTCCTCGTCGGCGGTTTCTCCGGGGTGTCCGCGCAGGCCGGGCGGGGCTACGAGTTCGAGGCCATCACCGCCGTCGTCCTCGGTGGGGTCGTGCTCGGCGGCGGCCGGGGCGGTGTCGTCGCCGCGATGGCCGGCGCCTTCTCCCTCCAGGCGCTGTTCACGCTGCTCAACCTCCAGGGCGTGTCCGGCGCCCTGGAGTCCACCGTCCAGGGCGTCATCGTCATCGCCGCGGTCGGGCTCGGCGCCGCCGACTGGTCCCGGCTCCGTCGCCGTCGTACCCACTCCTCAGGAGGCAGACCCTCGTGACGCACATCCAGCTGAACCGCAGACGCGCGCTCGCGCCCGCCGCGCTCCTCCTCGCGGGCGCGCTGCTGACCTCCTGTTCCAGCGACGCGCCGCCCGACTCGCCGGCCGGCGCATCGGGGAGCAGCGCGGAGGAGAACGGCGACAAACCCTCCAAGTTCTTCGAACAGGCCGAGTACGACCGTCAGTTGGCGCTCGGCAAGGAGAGCCCAAAAGGCCCGGCGGACAAGCCCTGGGAGCAGATGCTCGAACCGGAGATGACCGACACCGCCCAGTACAAGAAGAAGGGCTCGGGCGGCACCCACCTGTGCTTCTCCAACGCCGGGGTCTTCAACCCCTGGCGGCAGGTCGGCCTGAAGAACATGAAGGCCGAGGTGAAGCTGCACAAGGAGATCAGCGACTTCACGGTCCTCGATGCCCAGGGCAAGGACGACAAGCAGATCTCCGACATCCAGGAGCTGGCGGGCAACAAGGACTGCGACGCGCTGATCGTCTCGCCGAACACCACCGCCACCCTCACCCCCGCCGTGAAGGAGGCCTGCGGGAAGCTGCCCGTCATCGTCTTCGACCGGGGTGTGGAGACCGACTGCGCGGTCACCTTCGTCAATCCCATCGGCGGGTACGGCTATGGCGCGGTCGCCGCCGATTTCCTCGTCGACGAGGTCAAGCCCAAGGGCAAGATCCTCGCCCTGCGCATCTCGCCCGGCGTGGACGTCCTGGAGACCCGCTGGTCGGCGGCGAAGCTCGCCTTCGACAAGAGTGAACTGGACGTGGTAGACGCCAAGTTCACTGACGGCGACCCGGCCAAGACCAAGTCGATCGTCTCCGACGCCATCTCCCGGCACGGCTCCATCGACGGGGTCTGGATGGATTCCGGCGCGACGGCCGTGGCCGCCGTCGAGGCCTTCGAGGACGCGGGTGTCGACGTCCCGCCGATCACGGGAGAGGACCAGCAGGACTTCCTCCAGGCCTGGAAGGACAAGAAGCTCACCGCGATCGCCCCGACCTACCCGACCTTCCAGTGGCGTACGCCGGTCATCGCGGCCCTGCGCGTCCTGGACGGCAAGGAGGTCCCCAAGGAGTGGAAGCTGCCGCAGCCCACGGTCACGCAGGAAAACCTGGACGAGTACCTCCAGGAGGGCATGCCGCCGCTGCACTACGCGATGTGCGGCTGCCAGAAGCTGCCGGGGTACCCGAAGGACTGGGGTGGCAAGAAGTGACGTCATCCGGTCTCGAAGTGGTCCTACCCGCCTGGCAGTTGGGGGCCAACCCGTGGATCTGGTACTCCCCGGTGACCGGTGAGGCCCTCGCCGAGACCCTGCCGCGGCTCGCGGCCTGGGGCTTCGACTGCGTGGAGCTCCCGCTGGAGGGCCCCGACGACTGGGAGCCCGCCGCCGTCGCCAAACTCCTGGACGCCACGGGGCTGAGCCCGGCGGCCGTCGTCGCGGTCATGCCCGAGGAGCGGAACCTGGTCCGTGCGGAGCAGGCCACCGTGCGGGCCACGCAGGACTATCTGCGCCGCTGCGTCGACTCCGCCCACGCGATCGGCGCCCCCGTGGTGGCCGGACCGGTGTACGCGGCGGTCGGCCGGACCTGGCGTATGGACCGGGCGGCGCGTTCGGCGGCGTACCAGGAATGGCGTGCCCACATCGCGCCCGTCGTCGAGTACGCCGCCCGCGCCGGCGTCCGCATCGGCGTCGAACCCCTCAACCGCTACGAGACGAGCCTGTTCAACACCGTCGCCCAGACCCTCGACGGGCTCGCCGGCCTGCCCGAGGACGCGATCGGCGTCGCCCTCGACACGTACCACCAGAACATCGAGGAGCACTCGCTGCCCGAAGCAGTCCGGACGGCGGCCGGGCGCATCGCGCATGTCCAGGTGTGCGCCAACGACCGCGGCGCACCCGGCACCGACCACCTCGACTGGCCCGGATTCCTGCGCGCCCTGGGCGAGTCCGGCTACCAAGGCACCCTCTGCATCGAGTCGTTCACCGCCCACAACGACGCCATCGCCGTCGCCGCCTCCGTGTGGCGTCCGCTCGCGCCCACCCAGGACGCGCTCGCCACCGGCGGCCTCGGCTTCCTGCGCCGCGCACTCGCGGCACGCTGATTTCCGGCATCCGGCACCCGCACCTCCGTCCACACAGAGAGGACCACCTCATGGGCTGTCATGCTCGTGACATAAGAGGTCTATGGAGTCCGCGAAGAGGGGTGGTCGCGCTGCTGGCGGCGCTGCTCCTCACCGTGGCCTTCCTGCCCGGCACCGGAGCCACGGCCGCCGACAAGGCGCCCGCCTTCCGTGCGCTGCTCTTCACCAAGGCCGTCGGCTACGTCCACGACTCCATCCCGGCCGGCATCCAGATGGTCAAGGAGCAGGCCGCGGCGGAGAACTTCGAGGTCGTCCAGACCGATGACGCCACCGTCTTCGACGACGAGAAGCTCAAGGACTTCGACGTCATCATCATGCTGCAGAACTCCGGCATGGTCTGGGACACGGAAGCCCAGCGCGACGCCATGAAGAAGTACGTGAAGAGCGGCAAGGGCGTCGTGGCGCTGCACAACACCCTGGACATGGGCGTCGAGGACTCCTTCCCCTGGTGGGACGACCTGATCAACGCGGGCGCCCACATGCCCGCGCATTCACCGGGCGTCCTCAAGGGCACCGCCAAGGTCGCCGACCGCGTCCATCCCTCGACCAAGGGTCTGCCCGAGCGCTGGGAGCGCCCGGAGGAGTGGTACAACTTCGACAAGAATCCCCGGGGCGACGTGCACGTCCTGGTCACCGCCGACGAGACGACGTACAACCCGGGCGGTTCCGCGATGGGCGCCGACCACCCCATCTCCTGGTGCCGGGGCGCCGAGGGCGGCAAGGTCTGGGCCACCGCCATGGGCCACGACAAGGCCTCCTACACCGAACCCGCCTTCCGCGAGCACGTCCTCGGCGGCATCAAGTGGGCCGCGGGCAACGCGCCCGGCGACTGCGGCGGAACCGTCTGGTCCGGCTACGAGAAGACCGCCCTGGACGACAACACCGCCGACCCCATGGAGCTCGACGTCGCCAAGGACGGCAAGGTCTTCTACGTCCAGCGCAGCGGCGAGGTGAAGATCTTCGACCCGAAGAGCCACTCCACCTCCACCGCCGGGAAGCTCGACGTCTACACCGGCGGCGAGGACGGCCTGGTCGGCATGGAACTCGACCCGAAGTTCGCCGACAACCGCTGGATCTACCTCTACTACGCCCCGGCGTCGGCGAAGGACGACGTCAACCGGCTCTCCCGCTTCACGGTCAAGAAGGACGACACCCTCGACCTGGCCAGCGAGAAGAAGCTCCTCGACGTCCCCGCCTACCGCGACCGCAGCTTCCCCGAGCCCGGTCACACCGGTGGCGCCGTCGAGTTCGGCCCGGACCGCACCCTCTACCTCGGCGTCGGCGACGACGTACCGCCCAACCTCGACCCGAACTGGCAGGGCTACGCCCCGCTCGACTGGCGCCCCGGCAAGGAGCGCCTCGACGCCGCCCGCACCGCGGGCAACACCAACGACCTGCGCGGCAAGATCCTGCGCATCAAGCCGACCGACTCCGGCGGCTACACCATCCCCAAGGGCAACCTCTTCGCGAAGGGCACCGACAAGACCCGCCCCGAGATCTACGCGATGGGCTTCCGCAACCCCTTCCGCTTCACCGTCGACCCCAAGACGGGCTATGTGCACGCCTCCGACTACGGCCCCGACCGCGGCGGCCCGACGACCGACCGCGGCCCCGAGGGTCTGGTCGAGTACAACGTCATCAAGAAGGCGGGCAACTTCGGCTGGCCGTTCTGCCACGGCAACAACCAGGCGTACGCGCCCTACGACCCCGACACCCAGAAGGTCGGGACGAAGTTCGACTGCGCCAAGCCCACCAACCCCTCGCCCAACAACACGGGCCTGAAGGACCTGCCGACGCTTCAGCAGCCCGAGGTCTGGTACGGCTACGGGGAGTCCAAGGAGTTCCCGGAGATGGGCGCGGGCGGCTCGGCGCCGATGAGCGGGCCCGTCTACCACTACGACGCCAAGAACCCCTCCAAGACGAAGTTCCCCGCCTACTTCGAGGGCGCCAACTTCTTCTACGAGTGGGCCCGCGACTCGGTCAAGGAGATCCGCTTCGACAAGGACGGCAAGCTCCTGAAGATCAACGACTTCCTGAAGTCCGCGAAGTTCGCCAAGCCCATGGACATGACGTTCGGGCCCGACGGTTCGCTGTACGTCCTGGAGTGGGGCAGCGAGTTCGGCGGCGGCAACAACGACTCCGGCCTCTACCGCATCGACTACGCCCAGGGTCAGCGCACCCCGCTCGCCCAGGCCAAGGCGTCCGCCACCAACGGCCCCGTCCCGCTGAAGGTCGACTTCTCCAGCGAGGGCAGCAAGGACCCCGACGGCGATCCGCTCACCTTCGCCTGGGACTTCAACGGCGACGGCACCTATGACTCCACCGAGGCCAACCCCTCCCACACCTACGACAGCAAGGGAGACTTCAACGCCCAGCTGAAGGTCACCGACTCCACCGGCAAGTCCGGGTACGCCAACGTCCCCGTGACGGCCGGCAACACCGCGCCCAAGGTGAAGATCGAGACCCCGGTCGACGGCAAGCTCATCCAGTTCGGCGACAAGATCCCCTACAAGGTCACGGTCACCGACCCGGAGGACGGCACGATCGACTGCACCAAGGTCACCGTCAATCCGGCCCTCGGCCACGACGACCACGAGCACCCCACCACCGACATCCCCGGCTGCGAGGGCACCGTCGACACCGGTGACCTGGGCGGACACCCGGAGGGCGCCGACCTCACCTACGTACTCAACGCCAAGTACACCGACAAGGGAGGCGACGGCGTCAGCGCCCTGACCGGCTACGGCCGCTCCGTCATGCACCCCAAGCACAAGCAGGCGGAGTACCACGACGACCAGTCCGGAACCCGCATCGTCTCCCAGGCGGGCGCCGAGAACGGCAAGCGCATCGGCGACATCAGCAACGGCGACTGGATCGCGTACAGCCCGATGAGCGTCGAAGGCGTGAGCAAGGTCGGCTACAAGCTGTCCTCGCCCTATGGCGTCGGCTCCATCGAACTGCGCGCGGACGCCCCGGACGGCAAGCTGCTCGCCACCACCCCTGTCCCCAACACCGGGGGCTGGGACAACTATCAGGCCACCCCGGACGTCCCCGTCGAGGCGTTGACCGGCACCCACAAGCTGTACCTGGTCTTCAAGTCGACGCAGGACAATTCCTTCGACGTGGACGCGGTGCAGTTCACCACGTCGTAGACGGAGTGCAGTTCACCGCGTCATAGTCGAACAGCAGTAGCCAGGGGCATACGAAGGTCCGCAATGCGCCGCTTTCCCCAGCGCATTGCGGACCTTCCTCCCCGTCAGCGAGTACCGACCGCCGCACGCACGGCCCGCCGGGCCAGCTGGCAGTCGTCGTGCAACCGCCTCAGCAGCAGTCGCTGTTCCTCGCCGGACGGCGCAGCACCGGGATGGGCCGGGCCCGATGCCGCCGGGGCCGTGTCGTGCATGGAACGCTGCACGGCCATTTCGTACGTACGGATCTCGCGGGTCAGGATCAGCATCAGGTTGACCAGGAACGCGTCCCGCGCCGCGGGTCCCGCGTGCTGCGCCCGCTGGCTGATCTCGCGGCGCTCCACCGGTGCGTCACCAAGGACCGCCCAGAGCGTCGCCAGGTCATAGCCGGGCAGATACCAGCCCGCGTGCTCCCAGTCCACGAACACCGGACCGGCCGGCGAGAGCAGGATGTTCGACAGCAGCGCGTCGCCGTGACAGAACTGCCAGGTGTCCTGCTGTCCCGCCGAGTGCGCGATGCCGTGCAGCAGCTTCTGCAGGTCGCCCATGTCCCGGTCGGTGAGCAGACCCAGCTCATGGAAGCGGGAGATCCGCTTGCCGTAGTCCATGGGCCTGCCGAACATCTCCTGCGGCGGACGCCACCCGTTGAGGCGGTCGATCGCGCCGAGCGCCAGCCGCACGTCCGCACGCGGCGGCGGCTCCACGGGGTGCCGGGAGAGCGCGGCGACCCGGCCCTGCATCCGCTCGATCACCAGCGTGCAGTCCTCCGGGTCCGCGGCGATCAGCCGGGGGGCCCGGACGGGCGGACGGTGCCGGACGAACGAGCGGTAGGCCGCTATCTCGTGCCGGATCCGCTCGGCCCACACGGGGGAGTGGTCCAGTAAACACTTGGCGATCGCCGTGCTGCGCCCTGTCGTGCCCACCAGGAGCACGGTGCGTCCGCTGCGGCGGAGCACCTGGACCGGGTTGAACTCGGGACAGATGCGGTGCACCGAGGCGATCGCGGTGCGCAGTTGCGCCCCCTGGGGGCCGGACAAGTCGAGTCTCCCGCTGAGCGGTTGGGTGCCGGGCCCCGGGACGCGTCGCGTCCGGCCGGCGCCGAGCGACCCGGCCGCGGGGCGCGCGGGCTCCAGGTAGGGGCCGCTGCCGGGCTGTCGGGCGTGCAGCGGCCGAGGCGGGGCGGACACGGAGGACGATGCTGCGTACATGGGCGATACAGATCCCTTCGTGTGCCTGTGAGTTGCGGCGCCGCCCGCCCGGCCCGCCGCGGTGCACCCTGGGGAATGTCCCCCGGGGGTCCGGGTCGGGGTGGCGCACTCCTACCTGACACCCGGCGTCCCCTGGCACACCATGTGGCGCACCCTGGCGAACCCTGGCGAATAGTCGCCCAGCAACTGACAGAGGGCTACTGTCAACTCAGCCGAGAACCTGGGGGCTTGACGTGAACGGACAACCCAACACCCGACTGTCGGACCTATTCGGTCTCGCAGGCTGGTCCAAGGGGGAGCTCGCGAGACTGGTGAACCGGCAGGCGGCGGCCATGGGTCATCCGCAGCTGGCCACCGACACCTCGCGGGTGCGGCGGTGGATCGACATGGGAGAAATCCCGCGTGATCCGGTGCCCAGGGTGTTGGCGGCGCTGTTCACCGAGCGTCTCGGCCGTGTCGTGACCATTGAGGATCTTGGTCTGGTCCGGCACGGGCGTGTGGGGAAGCGGCGTGGCGACGGGAGTGTGGAACATCCCGACGGCGTGCCGTGGGCGCCCGAACGGACAGCCGCGGTCCTCACCGAATTCACGGGAATGGACCTCATGCTCAACCGACGCGGCTTGGTGGGCGCGGGCGCTGCGCTTGCCGCAGGATCCGCACTCAGCAGCGCCATGCACGACTGGCTGCACACCGATCCGGCCCTCGTTGCCGATGCTCCCCGTACCGACCATCCCCTGCACGCCGACCCCGCTGGGTTCGACCGCTATGAGGCCGCCCCCATCGGGTCGCAGGAGATCGAGGAACTGGAGACGTCCGTAGAGGTGTTCCGCGCCTGGGACGCGGCCCGCGGCGGCGGGCTGCAGCGCAAGGCTGTGGTGGGACAGCTCAACGAAGTGGGCGGAATGCTCGCCTACCGACACCCCGACCATCTCCAGCGGCGCCTGTGGGGCGTCGCTGCCAATCTCGCCGTCCTCGCGGGCTGGATGTCGCACGACGTCGGCCTGGAACCCACGGCCCAGAAGTACTTCGTGATCGCCGCGCACGCGGCCCGCGAGGGCGGTGACCGGCCGCGCGCCGGTGAAGCCCTGTCCCGGGCGGCGCGCCAGATGGTGCATCTGGGCCGGCCCGACGACGCCCTCGACCTGATGAAGCTCGCCAAGTCGGGATCGGGAGAGGAGACGCTGCCGCGCACCCAGGCCATGCTCTACACCATCGAGGCCTGGGCACAGGCGTCGATGGGCAAGGGCCAGGCGATGCGCCGCACCCTGGGCCTCGCGGAGGACCTCTTCGTGTCCGACAAGGGCGATGTGCCACCGCCCAGTTGGATGCAGATGTTCGACGAGGCGGACATGCACGGCATGCAGGCGCTCGCCTACCGCACCCTCGCCGATCACGAGGCATCCGCGGCGGCCACCGCCCAGCGCCACGCCAAGGAGGCGATCGAGCTGCGGTCCAAGGGCCGCGACCGGTCGCAGATCTTCGACTACATCTCACTGGCCTCGGCATGCTTCATCGCCGACGACCCGGAACAGGCCGACCGGTACGCGCGGTTGGCGCTGGTGTCGATGGGATCCAACTCCTCGCACCGCACCTGGGACCGGCTCCGGGAGATGTACCGGCTCACCGCGCAGTATTCGGGCTATCCGAAGATCGAGGACCTGCGCGAGGAGATCAAGCTGGCGCTGCCCAAGGGAGCGGGCAAGGGCGGGGGTGGCAGGCGGGCCCAGGCGTAAGGCCTTTGGCCAGGAAGATGAGGCGGCGGGTCAGGAATTGACCCGTGCGATCAGCAGGCAGGCGTCGTCCTCGCGCGGAGCGACGCCGAACTCCTCGACGACCATGCGTACGCAGTCCTGCGCGCCGGCCGTGTCGGTGAAGCGGGGGGCGAGGGAGAGGAGTCGGCTGGTCGCCGCGTCCCGGGCGCGTCGCGGGACGAGTCCGTCGGTGTGCAGCAACAGCACGTCGCCGGGCAGGAGTTGCTCCTCGGCCTGCTCATACGTGGCTCCGGAGGTGGCTCCCAGGATCACGCCGTCCGGTGGCGTCAGCGCGCGCCCCGTCCCGTCGCGGAACAGCAGCGGGGCGGGGTGTCCCGCCTGCGCCCAGGACAGCGTGCTCGTCTCCGGGGAGTAGCGGCAGCAGATCGCGCTGCCCAGGGCCGGTTGGACGGAGGTGTCCAGTAACTGGTTGAGCCAGCCCATCAGTTGGCCCGGCTGTACGCCCGCGACGGCCATGCCGCGGACCGCGCCGAGCAGCATCGCCATGCCGGACGTGACGCTCACGCCGTGCCCGGTGAGATCGCCGACGCTCAGCAGATACTGCCCGTCGGGCAGCTCCATCGCGTCGTACCAGTCGCCGCCGATCAGCGCGCTCGTCGACGACGGGAGATAGTGCGCGGCGAGGTCGAGCGCCGCGGGCCCGCCCTGCGGGAACCGCAGGGAGCCGCGCCACGGCGGCAGCACGGCCTCCTGCAGTTCGACCGCGAGCCGGTGCTCTGTCTGCGCGATGTGCCGCTGGCGCTGCAGCGAGTCACGGGTCTCGCGCACCACTCGCTGGCTGCGACGCAGCTCGCTGACGTCGCGCAAGACCGCCCACATCGAGGCGGTGCTGCCGTCAGCGGCGAGCACGGGCTCGCCCATCATGTGCACCTGCCGGACGCCGCCGTCGGGGCGCAGGATCCGGAACTCGCCGTCGATCGGCTTACCGTCGATCAGGCAGTCCGTGACCATGGCCGTCAGCATCGGCTGGTCGTCGGCGTGCACCAGGGAGGGCAGTTCGTCCAGGGAGAGCGGGGGAGCGGCCGGGTCCCGGCCCAGGATCTGGTAGAGCTCGCCGGACCAACTCGCCTCGTCGTTGAGGAGGTTCCACTCCGCGCTGCCCACCCGGCTGAGCAGGGAGCCGCGGCGCGGCTCCAGGGGCGCGGGGATGGCCGGGGCCGGTGGCTGGACAACCGGCGGGACGGGGCCGTCCCGCAGCTGGGCGAGATGGTCGTCGAGATCGTTGAGCTGGTGCACCGCGAGATCGCACAGTGCACGCTGCCAGCGCCCCTGCGGGTCGCCCCGGTCGGTCACGGCGTCGCGCCGGACGGCGTCCACCTCGCCCCGGAGCCGGCGCGTCTGCGTGATCAGCGCGTCGACCGAGCCGCGCTCGGGCGGCTGGGCGGCAGGGCGGTCCGCGAAGACGTGGGACGGCATGAGGTGCTCCGATGACGATGCGGTGCGACCAGACTGGCGGGATGGACCGCTAATGACTTTCGCACAGCAAGGGGTGGCTCGTAAGGGATTTGGCAACACCCGACGCGTTGTTGCATCTGGCATATGTCTATGTCCATCTGATCAACGGTGTTCCGCACGCCCCCTTTGTCAGCCGCGCAAGTAGCGGATTACGGCCAGCACACGCCGGTTGTGGTCATGTGACGCGGGCAGGCCGAGCTTGTCGAAGACGGCGGCGACATGCTTCTCGACCGTGCCCGCCGAGACGACGAGGCTCTGCGCGATCGCCGCGTTGGACCGCCCCTCGGCCATCAGCGAGAGCACTTCGCGCTCCCGCTCCGTCAGCGGCGCGAGCTCGGCCGCCCGACTCCCCGCCCCGGCCAACTGCGTGACGACCTCCGGGTCCAGGGCCGTACCGCCCGCCCCCACCCGCTCCAGGGCGTCCGTGAACTCCGCGACATTGGCGACCCGGTCCTTGAGCAGATAGCCGACGCCCGCCGACCCCGCCGCGAGCAGCCGCGTGGCGTACTTGGTCTCCACGTACTGCGAGAAGAGCAGCACACCCGTGCCGGGGTGATCGCGACGGATGTCGATCGCCGCCCGCAGTCCCTCGTCCGAGTGGGTGGGCGGCATCCGGATGTCGGTCACCGTCACGTCCGGACGGTGCTCGGCGACCGCGGCGCGCAACGCGTCGGCGTCCCCCACCGCCGCGCAGATCTCATGCCCCCGCTCGGCAAGCATCTGGCCCAGCAACTCCCGCAGTACGGCGGCATCCTCAGCGATCACGACGCGCATGGCGGCATGCTCTCACGCGTGCAGAGGAAGATCGACTGTGACGGTGGTCGGCCCGCCCTCGGGGCTGCTCACGTTCAGTCGGCCGTCGACCGTACGGACACGCTGCACGAGCCCGGTCAGTCCGCTCCCGGCGCCGAGGCTCGCACCGCCGCGCCCGTCGTCGCCGACCTGAACGTAGAGCCGCCCGCCCGACTGGGCCACGGTTATCGCGGCCCGCCGTGCCCCGCTGTGCTTGATGACGTTGGCGAGCAGTTCGGCGGCGCAGAAGTAGGCGATGGTCTCGATCGCCGGGGTCGGCCGCTCCGGCACGTCCGTCACCAGATCGACGGGAACGGAGCAGCCGGCGGTGAGCGTCGCCAACGCATCCGGCAGACCGTCGTCGAGTACCGGTGGGTGGATCCCGCGCGCCAGGTCCCGCAGTTCGGTGAGCGCGTCGGTGGCGTTCTGATGTGCCCCGTCGACCAGCTGTCGGATACGGCCCACGTCCAACGTCTCGTTCCCGTCGTGTGCGCCGAGCCGCTGTCTGATCATGTCCAGGCTCATCGCCACCGCCACGAGCCGGACCTGCGCGCCGTCATGCAGATCGCGCTCCACCCGTCGCAGCAGCGCCACCGAATCGTCCACCGCAAAGGCCCGCGTCTCCTCCAAGTCCCGTACGCGTCCCGTCAGTTGGCCTGGAGCGAGCAGCTTGCGCACGAGCCAGCGGTCGGCCGTCGTCGCGAGACGGGTCACCCAGGGCGCGCAGAACAGGACGGCGAGGCCGACCCCGGCGGCGAAGAACGTCCCCGCGAACGTGTCCACGTGCAGCCCACCCGCGGGGACGGGGGAGAGCACCGGCATGCCCTCCGGATCCCCCGGCTCGGGCCGCTGTCCGAACACC
Source organism: Streptomyces sp. NPDC050658 (assembly GCF_044457025.1). Classification (NCBI taxonomy): domain Bacteria; kingdom Bacillati; phylum Actinomycetota; class Actinomycetes; order Kitasatosporales; family Streptomycetaceae; genus Streptomyces; species Streptomyces sp. NPDC050658. The sequence goes on along the minus strand of NZ_JBITGM010000007.1, from coordinate 42,579 downwards.
GCCCACCGCAGCGGCGCGGTCAGACTCGCCAGCCCCGTCAGCCACCACAGCACGGCGTACCCTCCCAGGCAGCCGACCGGCAGCTTCGCCAGCACATACGCAGCGGCCCGCCATCCGTCCCCGTCCCACAACCGGGCATCGACACGGGAGACGAACCGGCCCTCCGGTCTGAGCGCCGGCGGCGCCTCCACCTCCTCGCCCAGCATCGCCGCGGCGAGCCGCCGGTGCACCCCGCCCAGCGCGCGGGCCAGCCGCAGCCCTCCGATGACAAGCAGCGCGCCCACCACGAAGAACACCACCGACACGGTGAACCCGGCCCCCAGGGCGAGCAGTACCGCGAGCACCACCCCGCCCGCCAGGCCCAGCGGGAACGCGATGAGGCAGTACGCCGCCTCGACCCACGCCCGCCGAGTGAGCGGGGCGCACAGCACGGCGCGCACAGAGAGCCGCGCCTTGTCCGCGCCCCCTGCTGTCGCGGGGCGCTCCGGCGTGATCGTCGGGGGTGTGGCGTGCATGGCGTCCAGTGTCCTGTCCTCGGGATCGGGCAACGTCAACGTTAGGTCTGCGACGGGCCCCGCCGGAACGTGGCTTTCCTCCGTCTGTACTGGGGGTTTTCCCCCAGAGGCGGTGGACAGGGCCACGGACGCCCGGCCCGACCTTCGCTTCTGGCTGCGCCGCCATGCCGCCGTCCCCGACGATGGTGGGGGTCACGATCGCCCGAGTGGGGCGTGGGCAGGGGCGAGGGCTAGGGAGATGAGCTGTGCCGCAGCAGTTGACGATGAGGCTGGGTGACGGCAGCGCGACAGCCGCCGTGTTCGAGACCGACGCCGACGTGAGTGGCGGCGATCTGGAACTGGCCGCCGGGGACGGTGTGGTGGCGCGGGCGCGCATGTCGCTCCAGGAGGCCCTGGACGAGGTGAGGCCGACGCTCGCCAGGGTCGCCGATACACTGCGGGAACTCGGGCCGGACGAGGCGGAGGTCGAGTTCGGCCTGAAGATGGGCGGCGAGACCGGCGTGATCATCGCCAAGGGGACGGCGGAAGTGAACTTCGTCGTCCGGCTGACGTGGAATCGCCCCTGACGCCATGGGCACACAGCGCGAAGGGTTCATCGTCAAGATCCGCGCCGGTGTGACGGGGGCGCCGGTCGGCGTCGGCTTCGTCGTCGGCGACAAGGAGATCGTCACCTGCGCCCATGTGGTCAACGCCGCGCTGGCGCGGGCGAAGGACTGCCCCGATCCTCCTCCCGGGGAGTCCCGTATCCAGGTCGAGTTCGTGTTGCTGGGGGACGCGGAAGGCGCACCCCTGCGGCACTGCCGCATCAGTTCGTGGGATCCACCGCCCGGGGCCGGGCGGCTGGGCCGGGACGTGGCGGGTCTTGTCCTCGTCGGCGGGGACACGCTTCCGGTCGGCGCCGGTGCGGCCCGGCTGGTCGACGCCCGGATCGGCCTTGGCGGCGACGCCGAGGTCAAGGTGTTCGGCTATCCGGGAGATCCGCCCCGCAAGGCCAACGGCGCCTGGAGCACATGTGTGCTGCGGGGTGCGGTCGGCGGCGGCCTCGTGCAGCTGGACGCCGACAGCGAGTCGGCGCTGCGCGCCCAACCGGGATACAGCGGCTCGCCGGTGGCGGCGGCCGACCGCTGGGGCGACGCGGTCGTGGGCATGCTCGCCATCGCGAGCCGTGACGGCGCGGCCACCGACGCGTACGCCGTGCCGCTGGCGGAAGTGTCCGCCGCCTGGCCCGAGTTCCTGGGCCGGAGCATCCTGCCCTCCTGTCCCTACCGGGGGTTGCAGGCCTTCAGCGCCGAGGACGCCCTGGCCGGAGTGTTCGTCGGCCGGGAACGCGAGGTCGAACGCCTTCGGGCCATGGTGAAGGCGCAGCCGCTGGTCATGGTCACCGGGCCCTCCGGAGTGGGGAAGTCCTCACTGGTCGCGGCGGGACTCGAACCCGAACTGGCCTCGGACGGCTGGTCGGTGGCCTCGTTCCGGCCGGGCGTGGCGCCCTACGATTCCGTGGCCCGTGCCCTGCTGGAGCTCGAGGACCCCAACGGCGACCACAGCCTGGAGAAGCTGGAGCACCGCGCCCGTGCCGTGCGCGAGGAGGGATTCTGGCCAGTCGCGTCGAGGCTTGCGGTCCTTACGAGCCGCCGACTGGCCCTGATCGGGGACCAGTTCGAGGAGGTGCTCAGCAGCGGGGCCGACCGTGAGGAGCCGCTGAACTTCCTGCGACAGCTGCTGCCGCCTCCGGACGAGGCGCAGGACCCGCGCGTACGCCTGGTGTGCACCCTGCGCGCGGACTTCCTGCCCGACCTGTTGGAGCTGCCCGATGTCGGACCGCGCCTCCAGGACCGGCAGCTGAACGTGTCCCCGCTCGACGAGGCGGCCCTGACCCGGGTGATCGTCGAACCGGCGGCCGTGACCGGCGTGGCCTTCACCCCCGGCCTCGCGGAGACCATCGCCGCCGAAGCCAGCAAGGCCGCGGGGAGCCTTCCGCTGCTCGAGTTCACACTGACGGAGCTGTGGCCCCTCCAGCGCGACCGGCGCGTCAGCTTCGACGGCTATCACAGCCTCGGCGGTGTGTCCGGCGCCCTGAACCAGCACGCGGAGACCGTGTACCGGTCGCTGTCCCAGCAGCTGGACGAGTCCCGGATCCGTCGCGTGCTGCTCTCCATGGTCCGTGCCCGAGGCGGCGCCGCCAGCGCGGTCCGCGTCACCGCCCACCGGTCCCACCTGGGCAAGGACTGGTACATCGCGCAGCTTCTCGCCGCCCCGGAGCAACGCCTTGTCGTCCTGGGTCCCGAAGGGCCCGACACGGCGGAGATCGCGCACGAAGCGCTGATCCGGGAATGGGCCAGGCTCGCCACCTGGGTGGAGGACGACGCCGACTTTCAGCAGTGGCTCGCCGTCATCGAGGAGCGGGCCGCCGAAGGCGACCTGCTGTCCGCCACCCGGCTCGCGGAGGCCGACCGTTGGCTGGGGGAGCGTGCCCACGACATCCCCGAGCAGGTCGCCACCCTCATCGAGGGCAGCCGCCAAGAGATCATGATGCAGCAGCACACCGAGCAACTCCTCAGCGCCTCACAGGAGTTGACCGAGCAGCTGCGGCAGCGCTCGGCCGAACTGGAGGAGCACCGGACGGCTCTGCAGGCCTCCAACGCCGAACTGGAGGAGAAGGCCGAGCTGCTGGCCCGGCAGAACCGGGACATCGAGGTCAAGAACTCCGTGATCGAAGAGGCCAGGCAGGTCCTGGAGGAGCGTGCCGAGCAGCTTGCGATCTCGATGCGGTACAAGTCCGAGTTCCTGGCCAACATGTCGCACGAGCTGCGGACGCCGCTCAACTCGCTCCTGATCCTGGCGAAGTTGCTCGTCGACAACAACGAAGGGAACCTCACCCCGAAGCAGGTCGACTTCGCCGCGACGATTCACGGCGCGGGATCGGACCTGCTGCAGCTGATCAACGACATCCTCGATCTGTCGAGGGTCGAGGCGGGCAAGATGGACGTCTCGCCGACGCGCATCTCGCTGGCTCAGTTCGTGGACTACGTAGAGGCCACCTTCCGCCCCTTGACCGAGGAGAAAGGGCTCGATTTCAGGATCGGTGTGTCTTCGGAGCTTCCGGCGATCCTGCACACGGACGAACAGCGACTGCTCCAGGTGCTGCGCAATCTGCTGTCCAACGCGGTGAAGTTCACCGACTCCGGAGCGGTCGATCTCGTGATCCGGTACGCGAACGCCGATGTGCCCGACGCCATCCGCGAGCAGCTCCTGGAGGCCGGATCGCTGCGGGACGGCGACGCGGATCTGATCGCCTTCTCGGTGACCGACACCGGCATCGGCATCCCGGCGGGCAAGATGCAGGTGATCTTCGAGCCGTTCAAACAGGGTGACGGCATGACCAGCCGCAAGTACGGAGGGACGGGCCTCGGGCTCTCCATCAGCCGGGAGATCGCGCAGCTGCTCGGCGGCGAGATCCACGTCCTGAGCGAACCAGGCGGCGGCTCCACCTTCACGCTGTACCTGCCACCGGGCACCGCGGAACCGCCGCCCCGGTACCCGGAGATCCCGCCCGAGCGACGTGCCGTACCCCCTGCGGCAGCCCGCCGCGAGGATCCGCCGGTCACGGCACGGCCACGTCTGACGACAGGAACGCCCACGGGGTCGGCGTGGGAGGAGTCGGCACCCGTCTTCCAGGGCGAGAAGGTGCTGCTCGTCGACGACGACATCCGCAACGTGTTCGCACTGACCAGCGTCCTGGAGCGGCAGGGCCTGTTCGTGCTGTACGCCGAGAACGGGCTCGAATGCCTCGAAGTCCTCGACCGGCACGGCGATGTGACGCTCGTGCTGATGGACATGATGATGCCGGAGATGGACGGCTACGCGACGACCACGGCGATCCGCAGGCTGCCGCACTTCACCGATCTGCCGATCATCGCGCTCACCGCGAAGGCCATGAAGGGCGACCGGGAGAGGGCCATCGAGTCCGGCGCCTCCGACTACGTACCGAAGCCGGTCGACATGGATCATCTGCTGCCGCTCATGAAGCGGTGGATCCAAGCGGGGGACGACGTCTGAACGCCGGGCGGGGCGCACGTCGCGTACCCGCCCGGCGACCAGGCACCATGCGGGGTGGGAGCCGCGATCGCGATCATCGCGGGTCCGCACGCCCCGAGCCGGAAGGACCGCCGTTCATGGCCACGCACAGACCGCCGTTCGACGAACTGGACCGCAAGATCATCGCGGCCCTCATCGCGAACGCGAGGACGAGTTTCGCCGAGATCGGCGCGGACATCGGCCTGTCGGCGACCGCCGTCAAACGCCGGGTGGACCGGCTGCGCGAGACGGATGTGATCACGGGCTTCACGACCACCGTCCGCCCCTCGGCACTGGGCTGGCGCACGGAGGCGTACATCGAGGTCTACTGCGACGGCGCCGCGCCGCCACGGCGCCTCGCGGAAGTGGTGCGCGACTACCCGGAGATCACGGCCGCCATGACCGTGACCGGCGGCGCCGACGCCCTGCTCCATGTCAGGGCCGTGGACGTGGAGCACTTCGAGGGCGTCCTGGAGCGCATCCGGGCCGAGCCCTTCATCCGCAAGACGGTCAGCTACATGGTGCTGTCCCACCTGCTGCCGGAGAGCCCGGAGGCCGCGGCCCGTGAGAGCGCACCCGACGACGCACCAAAGCTGCGCTGACCCACCCCAGCACGCAGGGATCATGTGCATACGCGCAGTTTCCCGATCTTGTCGAGTGCCGTCGCCGCTTCCTACCGTTGAGGGCATCCCCCGACGGTCCGCAGGAAGCGGAGGTACCCCTCTGTGCCCAACACCCGTGTGCCGCGTGCCCGGCGCTATCTCGTCTGCCCACCCCGGTACTTCGGAGTGGAGTACGCGATCAACCCCTGGATGCGGGAGGACACCGCGGTAGACCTCGCGCTCGCCGGCAGCCAGTGGCAGGCGCTGCTGCGGGCCTACCGCGAGCACGGCCACACCGTGGAGAGCGTCGAACCCGTCCCCGGGCTGCCCGACATGGTCTTCGCCGCCAACTGCGCGCTCGTACTCGAAGGCCGGGTCTTCGGCTCCCGGTTCCACGCCGAGCAGCGCCGGGCCGAGTCCACGGCCTACGAGGCCTGGTTCAAGGAGGCCGGATTCACCGTCCACCGGCCCCAGTCGGTGTGCGAGGGCGAGGGCGATCTCGTCCCCGTGGGCGGTCACATCCTCGCCGGGTGGGGCTTTCGCACCACACGGCAGGCCCATGACGAGGTGCAGGAGCACTTCGGCGTCCCGACGATCGGGCTGCGCCTGGTGGATCCGCGGTTCTACCACCTGGACACCGCGCTGTTCGCCCTCGACGACGACAACGTCGCCTACTACCCGCAGGCGTTCTCGCCCGGCAGCCGCGAAGTGCTGCGCCGCCTCTTCCCGCGGGCCGTGCTCGCGAGTCAGCAGGACGCGCTGGTCTTCGGCCTCAACTCCGTCTCCGACGGTCTGCACGTCTTCGTCGACGAGCGGGCGTCGGGCCTGATCGACCGGCTCGCCGACCACGGCTACGTCCCCGTCCCTGTCGCCCTGTCCGAGCTGAACAAGGCCGGCGGCGGCATCAAGTGCTGCACCCAGGAGATCCGCGCATGAACACCACCACGACCGTGCACCTCCCCGCCGCGCCCCGGTCGTCCACCGATCTGATCCGGGCCGAGGCACCCGTACTCGCGCGGAACTACCACCCCCTGCCGGTGGTCGTCGCCGAGGCCGAGGGCACCTGGGTCAAGGACGTCGAAGGCCGCCGCTACCTCGACATGCTGGCGGGCTACTCGGCCCTCAACTTCGGCCACCGCCACCCCGCCCTGATCGAGGCCGCGCACCGCCAGCTCGACCAGCTCACCCTCACCTCCCGCGCCTTCCACCACGACCGCCTGGCCGGCTTCGCCGAGTCCCTGGCCGAGCTCACCGGCCTCGACATGGTGCTGCCGATGAACACCGGGGCCGAGGCCGTCGAGAGCGCCGTCAAGGTGGCCCGGAAATGGGCGTACGACGTCAAGGGCGTCCAGCAGGACCGGGCGACCATTGTGGTGGCCGCCGACAACTTCCACGGCCGGACCACGACGATCGTCAGCTTCTCCACGGACGAGACGGCACGCGCGGGCTTCGGGCCCTTCACACCAGGGTTCCGGGTCGTGCCCTACAACGACCTCGCCGCGATGGAGGCCGCGGTGGACGAGACGACGGCCGCCGTGCTCATCGAACCCGTCCAGGGCGAAGCGGGCGTCGTCATCCCCGACGACGGCTACCTCACCGGCGTACGCGAACTGACCCGGCGCACCGGGTGCCTGTTCATCGCCGACGAGATCCAGTCCGGGCTCGGACGCACCGGCCGTACGCTCGCGGTCGACCACGAGTCCGTGGTTCCCGACGTCCTCCTGCTCGGCAAGGCACTCGGCGGCGGCATCGTCCCGCTGTCCGCGGTCGTCGCCCGCCGGGACGTGCTCCAGGTCCTGCGCCCCGGAGAACACGGCTCCACCTTCGGCGGCAACCCCCTCGCGGCCGCCGTGGGCACGGCCGTCATCGAGTTGCTCGCCACCGGCGAGTACCAGGACCGCGCGGCGCGCCTCGGCGAGACGCTCGCCGCCGGACTCGCCGGGCTGACCGGAAAGGGCATCACCGGCTACCGCTGCCGGGGGCTGTGGGCGGGCGTCGACATCGACCCGGCGCTCGGCACCGGGCGCGAGATCAGCGAACGGCTCCTTCGTGAGGGAATCCTCGTGAAGGACACCCACGGCTCCACGATCCGGCTTGCCCCGCCCCTGACGATCACCGAGAACGAGCTGCGGACCGCGCTCCACGCCCTGGAAGGAGTCCTCCGCTAGCCGCCGGACCCGTCGCCCTCAGCCGCTGTACCGAATCCGCAGTCGGCCGGGCTCCGCCGGATCCCGGTCGACGACCTGGATCGGCGGCTCGGCCCACTGCCACACGCTGATGCCCGGCGTGCGGGTGAAACTGATCCGCCCGCGGGTGCCCTCGGCTTCGACGCTCGGCCAGGCCGCGGCGACGCGTGCCCGGTCCGTGCCCTGAGCACGCAGGGACTCGGCGAGGACGGTGGCCGCGTCATAGCCCTCGAAGGCGACGAAGGAGGGCGCTCGGCCCAGCCGTTCGCGCAGCGTCTTCTCCACGCGCGTACCGAGTGCCGTGAAGTGCTCGGGCAGGTAGCGCAGGAACGGGACCCCGGCGCCGTCCTCGCCCAGTGCCGCCGTCCATGCGGCGAACTCCGGCTGCCCGGCCGGTGCGCCGATCAGGATCTCGGCGAGGCGCGGGTCGGCGCGGACGGACCTGACGATCGGCACCGCCGGGTCCGGGTGGCCGACCAGAAGGAGCAGGGCCGTGGCGCCGCTCTCGACGAGCGCGTCGCACACGGCCTCGGGGGCCAGCGCGGTCATGTCGAGTTCGGTGACGGTGCCGCCGTGTGCGGCGAAGTGGTCCCGCAGGATGCCGGTGCCGGCCGCCCAGTAGACCGTCGGCTGGGCGGCCACGGCGATATGACGGTGGCCCGCGTCGCGGAGGAAGTCGCCGTAGAGCCGCCAGCCGCGGGACTGCGGCGGGGAGAGCCGGGCGACCCACTCCGTCGGCTGTTCGGTGAGCGCGTCGAGCACCGCCGAAGAGCAGAGGAACGGTACGCCGAGGGCGTCGGCCCTGGTGGCGGCGGTGCGAGCGACGACGCTGTGATACTCCCCGACCAACGCGGCCACGCCCAGGCCCGCCAGTTCGTCCACGGCCGCCGACGCCTTCTGCGGATCGGCCGCGGTGTCCCGCACCACGAGCTCCAGCGGCCTTCCGCCGATGCCGCCCGCCTCATTGATGTCGCCGACGGCCAACTCGAGCCCCGCGACGAGGTGTTGGCCCGCCTCGGTCCAGCCGGGGCGGGTCAGCGGGGCCAGGGCGCCTATCAGGACGGGCGATCCGTCGGTCCGCTCCGACTCAGGGCGCGATGGTGGCGGCGTATGCATGGCGGGCTTCTCCTCGTTCCGTACGGCGACTCACTCGGGTGATCATGCCTGATCGGTACGGGACCGCCCCGGCCGCGGGGACCGCCCACCGCTGAGCGGCGGTGCTACGGCGTCATCACGCGCACCCGCGCCACGGTCGCCGCCCGGAGGTCGAGCAGCGCCCCGTCGCCGCCCGGGAGGATCGTGTCGAAGCGGTCCAGGCGCCGGCCGTCGAGCGAGACGGTTCCGTCGAGGACCACCAGGGCGGTGGCGGTCGTCTCGGCCACGGGGAGCCGGGTGTCGCCGTGGATCAGGTCGAGGCCGCCGCGGATGCCGTGCCGTGTCATGAGGTTGAGGGCGCGCGCCCGGCCTTCGACCGCCGTCGTCGCCACCTCCGAGTCCCCTGCGAACGACACCACTTGGGTGTAGCGCACGTCGTGCGGGACTCCGTCCACGGTCAGCCGCAAGGTCACCGGGGCCGCCGACATCAGATGGCGGTCCATCCCCGGCAGCGACGAGAAAGGACCGGTCTCCTCGATGTCCGCGAGGCTGAGCCGCCAAGTGACCGGCACGGACGCGCCCCCGCCGGGCTCGCGGTGGATCTCACGGGTCCAGCCCCGCCCGTTGGCCCACTTCTGCGGTTCCAGAGAGGCCATCGGGATCACGCGGGTCGCGTCCTCGGGACGGGCGTGCGGCTGCGGTTCGGTCGGCTTCGGTGTGAGCATGACGAGATCATCTCGCACCACGGTCCTCTCCCGCCTCAGTCGTCCCAGTCGTAGTCGTAGCCATAGCCGTCGTCGTCACGGTTCACCGTGCCGCTCGTGACATGGCCCGCGAGACCCAGCAACAGGAAGACCACGACGAGGACCTTGGCCGGCGTGCCCAGGAGCAGTGGACGGGTGCCCGAGCGGGGCGCTTCCTGCGGGGTCGGCTGGTCGCCGAACAGACGCTTGGGATAGGCGGGCGTCAGCATCGTGGCGTACGCCGTGAAACGCATCCCGAAGCGGGCGACGGCGGCCGTGGCCGCGAAGACGGGCTCCGGCAGCCGCCCCAGCACGATGCCGATCAGCCAGAAGACCCAGCTCAGGGCGAACCACCCGGCCAGCGCCAGGTTGCTGACGATCGCCGCCGGGATCAGCAGGATCAGCCGGAAGAGCACCGCGAGCCGGTTCAGCGGCGTCGGCCGCAGCTCGATCCGCACGGGGTGGTCGGGGGCCGAGAACGAGAACGGCGGATAGCGGTCGACCAGCAGCATCGAACTCGCGGCGACCCGCGTCCGATAGGCGAGGACCGCGCCGAGGAACGAGAAGACCGCGTCCGGCAGCCGTCCCAGGAACAGCGCGGCGAACCATCCGAAGACCGTCACGAAGAACGCCGCGACGGAGAGCAGCGCCACCACCACGAACTGCGGCAGAAGCAGCAGCCAGCGCAGCAGCACCGTCCAGCGCCGCTGCCGCGCGGGAGCGGGCACGTCCAGGACCGGCAGCCACTCACCGCCTCCGGGGTCGCTGTCGGCCCGAGGAGCCCAGCCTGTCGCCATGAACACTCCCAGCAGCCGGTTCCGCCTGACAGCTCCATGCTGCGGCGGCGCGGTGCTCCGCGCTCCCCGCGCAGGGCCGAACGAGGCGCCCGCCCCTCCCCACCGAAGCCCGGATCACCGCGAATCCGCAGGTGACCGGCAGTGTCCGGTCGCGACCGGGACCGTCGTCCGGTGGCCGGGACCCTCTGTGAGCATCGGGCCACCAACAGTGGAGTGACTCGGGAGATCGGCATGCGCAAGTGGCAGGAATGGACGGCGGCCGTGCGGCTGCTGTGGCGAGCGGGACCCCGGCACACGGCGGCACTCGCCCTGACCGTACTCTGCGGGGCGCTCACCGGCCCGCTCATCGTGGTCGCGACCGGGCGGCTCGTGGGCGCGCTGCCCGGAGCCGTCACGGCGGGCGCGGGCTCGGCCGCGGCCCGGCACGCACTGGGCCTCCTCGTGGTCTTCGGCGTCCTCACTTTCGTACGCACCGGACTGCGCAGCCTGGAGAGCGGGCTCGCCGCGGAGCTGCGGCTGCGGGCCGACAGCGTGGTGGAGGACAGGGCCGTCGCGGCGGGCATCGGCCCGGACGGCATCGGACATCTCGAGGAGCCGGGATACGCCGACACCCTCCGCCTGGCCACCGAGCCCGGCACCCGCCCCGACCAACTCGCCCTGCTGCTCCCCGAGATCGTCCGCCCCAGGATCGAGGGGATCGGCCTGCTCGTACTCCTCGCGCCCCTCGCGTGGTGGGCGCCACCGCTGCTCGCCGTCGCCGCCGTGCTGACCTACCGCTCCTATCTGCGCCTGGCCCGTCAGGTGCACGGCAGCATGGAGTCCGTGAGCGCGGTGATCCGCAGGGCCGGCTATCTGCGGTCCCTCGCGGTGGACCCCGAACCGGCCAAGGAGATACGTGTCTTCGGGCTCGGTCACTGGCTCGCCGGGCGGATGACGGACGTCTGGCAGTCGGGCATGGCCGAGGTGTGGGCCACCCGCAGCAGCGCCGCGCGGCGGGCCCTCGGCGCCGTGGGGTTCGTGGTGCTCGCCGAGGCCGTGGTCCTCGGGTACGCGGCCTTCGCCGCCGCCCGCGGCGACCTGGACCTCGCCCAGCTCGTGATCTGCGTCCAGGCGGCGCTCGCGCTGCCCGCGCTCGGCTGGATCGGCGACGACGACCTCGTGCTGCGGGACGCGCTGCTCGGGCTGCGGTCGCTCGCCGCACTGGAGCGCCGGGGGAGTGCCGACGGCGCGGGGTGGAGCGGACCGGCTCCGGCCGTCCGGCGCGGGATCGCCTTCGAGTCCGTGGACTTCACCTATCCCGGTACGGACAAGCCGGTGCTGCGCGGGCTCGACCTGGACATCCCGGCCGGGGGCTCCGTCGCGATCGTCGGGGCGAACGGCTCCGGCAAGACGACGCTGATCAAACTGCTCGCCCGGCTGTACGAGCCGGATGCCGGCCGCATCACGGCGGACGGCGCGGACGTGCGGGAATGCGACGCGGGGGAGTGGCGCCGAGGGGTCTCCGTCGTCTTCCAGGACTTCGTGAAGTACCCGCTGACGCTCCGCGACAACGTCGCGATCGGCGCACCGGACACCGAAGGCGACCCGCGTGACCTGGAGCGCGCCCTTGAGCTGGCCGACGGCGCCGAACTGCCCCGCAGGCTCGGCGCGGGCTGGGACACCGTCCTCTCCCGGCAGTTCGCGGGCGGCGCCGATCTCTCCGCCGGACAGTGGCAGCGGGTCGCGCTCGCCCGCGCCCTGCTCGCCGCACGGTCGGGTGCCGTGCTCGTCCTCGACGAACCCACCGCCCATCTCGACGCACGGTCGGAGGCCGCCTTCTTCGACCGGTTCCTGACGGAGAGCGCGGTGCGCGGCGCCGTCACCACGATCCTCGTCTCGCACCGCTTCTCGGGTGTACGCAAGGCCGGACTCATCCACGTCATGGACGGCGGACGGATCGTGGAGAGCGGCACGCACGACACACTGATGGCGCTGGACGGGCGGTACGCCCGGATGTACCGGCTGCAGGCCGAGCGATTCACCGACGGCGACGGCGGCCACGGGAGCGCGGACACCGGGGCCGAACAACTCGTTCCCAACGGCGCGCCCCGCGAGTCGCCGCCGGAGGCACGCCGGCTGCCGGACGACGCCGACGCCCCCGAGGTGCCCGAACGCACTTGGCGCGGCGTGCTCGACGCGCTGCGCACCCTGGTCGTCGGATCCTTCCGGGAGTCGTGGAAGCTCGCCGTGCTCGGACTTCTCCTCGTGCCCGCGGCCGCCGGACTGGCGACGCTCCAGGCGCTGTGGCTGAGGTCCATGGCCGAGGGCACCCAACAGGGCGTCCTCACACCCGTGTTGACGTCGGCGCTGCTCCTCGTCGTGAGCCTCGGCGTATGGGAGGCCGTCGAACTCGCGGCCGTCGGGGCCAGGATCGGGCTGAGCGAACGGGTGGGCTTCGCCTTCGACCGGCTGCTCGCCCGGCTCGCCGCGGGCATCCCCGGACTGCGCCACCAGGAGTCCCCCGCCTTCCAGGACCGGCTCCACCTGCTGCGCGACCGCACCCTGGCCATGGGCGCGCTGCTCAACTGGGTGCTCAACCTGCTCGAACAGCTCGGCGGCTTCCTGGTGACCGCCGTACTCCTCGCCACCGTCCACCCCGCCCTGCTCGTGCTGCCGCTCATCGGGGCACTCGCCCTGCGCCTGCAGATCTCCGCCCGCGGTGTCATCGCCCGCGCCCAGGACGCCACGGCCGCCGACTACCGGCTCGCCGCACGCCTGGCCGGCCTCGCCACCGCACCGGCGGCGGGCAAGGAGCTGCGCGTCTTCGGGGCCGGACCCGAACTGCACGCCAGGGTCGGCGAGTTACGCCATCGGGCGGACCGCGTGACGAGCCGCGCCCAGTGGCGGTTCGCGGGCATCGGCTGTGTGGCGGGGCTGCTCAACTCGCTCGGCCTGATCGGCGCGGTCGCCTTCGTCGTCCAGCTCGCGGTGACGGGACACACCGGCCTGGGCGCCGTCCTGCTCGCGGTCGTCCTGGCCGGACGGTTCACCGGACATGTCGCCGGGCTCGTCCAGACGACGGGGGTCGTGGTCGAACTCCTGCAGAACGCCGAGCGGTTCCGCTGGCTGCGGTCGTACGCCGAGCAGGAGAACCGCACAGCGGGTACGACGAAGAGGTCCCGTGCGATCACCGCTTTCGCCGAGGTGCCGTCGAGGCTTAGGCAGGGCATCGCCGTGGAGGGTCTCACCTTCCGCTATCCGGGCACCCCGGCCGCCACACTGCACGACGTCGAACTGTGGCTGCCCGCCGGGGGAGTCGTGGCCCTCGTCGGCGAGAACGGCTCCGGAAAGACCACCCTCGTCAAACTGCTGTGCCGGATGTACGAGCCGACGCTCGGCCGGATCACCGTCGACGGCGTCCGGCTCGACGCGCTTCCCCCGGAGCGGTGGCGTGGACGCATCGGCGCCGCCTTCGAGGACTTCGTACGCTATGAGTTCGCGCTCCGTGAGACGGTCGGCGTCGGGGACGTACGGCAGATCGCCGACCTCGGGGTCATCGCCGGCGCCCTCGACCGGGCCGGGGCCGCGGACCTGCCCCGCACGCTGACCGACGGTGTCGGCACCCAGCTCGGCAGCCGCTGGGCCGGTGGGGTCGACCTCTCGACGGGCCAGTGGCAGAAGCTGGCGCTCGCGCGGGCGCTGATGCGTCCGGTCCCCCTGCTGCGCATCCTGGACGAGCCCACCGCGTCCCTCGACGCGGAGACCGAGCACCTCATCTTCGAGCGGTACGCCGACGCCGCCCGCCGGCCCCACCCGGACGGCAGCCGCCAGAGCACGGTCACGCTGCTGGTCTCGCACCGCTTCTCGACCGTGCGCGGCGCCGACCTCATCGTCGTACTCGACCGCGGACGGGTCGTCGAGACGGGCAGTCACGAGGAACTCCTCGCCCTGCGCGGCCGCTACGCGCAGATGTACGGGCTTCAGGCGCGCGCCTATCGGTGACGGCACGCGGAAGGAGCGCCGGCCCGGGCCGGCGCTCCTCCGTCGATCAGGTGTCCCGGGACCTCCGGGACAAACCGCCGATTACGCGGCGGAGTTCAGCGGGACCACCCACGCCGGGTCACGGGGCTCCACCTTGTTGGCGTAGGCCACGAGCTGGGTGTAGGCGGACAGGTCGGCCATGGCGGACTGGATCCGCGGCATCGCCTGATCGGCCGACGGGTCGTCGATCCGCTCCAGCCAGTCGGCGATCAGCGTGGCCACGTCCATCGTGCGGTTGCGCATGTCGTGGCAGATGCCGAGCGGGCCGCCGGTGACGGCCTGGCGGACGAACGCCTCCCACAGCTCGGCCGCGTGCGGCACCTCGCCCAGGCTGATGCCCCTGCGGTACAGCCGGTCGTAGTCGAGCCTGCTGTACCAGGCGGCCGACTCCTTGGTGAGGGTGCCCGTCGCGAGGATCTCGGCGACCCGGTTCAGCATCCGGACGGCGCCGTCGAGCCGGTCCTTCGCGGCGGCGGCGTACACGGAGGCCCCGGCGAGACCGTCGCCGTGCTCGGCGAGCTCGAGCGCCCGGGACAGCTCACTGCTGGCCGCGGTCACCTCGACGCCCGCTGTCTGCGCGAGCTGCTTCTTGTCGCGCAGATCCTCCTCGCTGAGGGTGAGGAGCTTGTTGCAGACTGCACTCATGGTCCAGTCGTCCTTCCGGTTCAGGCGCCGGTGACGGCGCTCGGGGTCATTCCGAGGATGTTGATGACGGCCAGTGCCTGCCCGTAGATCCGGATGCGGTCGAACGCCGTCAGGAACTGCCAGGCCAGCCGCTGCCAGTCGGCCGGGCTCGCCTCGACCGACCGGGCCGCGAAGCGGTCGAGCTCCGCCGACAGCTCGGTCAGCGCGGTCACGAAGTGGCCGAACGCCGCCTCGTCGCCACCCTCTTCGTAGCGGCGCACGATGGTCTCGACGTCGTTCTGGTCCAGCTGGACCAGGTCCGACCCGCGGGCGGAGTCGAGCGTCTCGCGCACCGGGGCGGTACCGCCGCCCGCGGCCCGCAGCCGCTCGTCGTGGACCGGGTAGAAGCCCAGCTCCTGGGCGACGCGGTGCGAGGTGCGGTACTCCACCAGGGCCGCCCGGACGGCGACGGCCGCGCAGCGCACGCGCAGGGTGGCCTGGCGCACGTCGTTCAGCTCCAGGTCGGAGTGCATCAGGTGGAGCTCACTGCCCGCCCGCATGAAGTGGGCCGAGCCCGTTGCGATGGGGCCGTCCACGCTCTCGTACAGCGACTGGTCGGCCACGCTGTCGCTGGGCAGACTGGGCGCTTTGTTGCAGACCCTACTCATATGAGTCTCGTCTCCTTCGTTGTCCGATGCCGGTCGTGCGGTGTGCGACGCCCGGTGGCCCGCCTCCGGTCAAAAGCCGCACCAAACCAGCGGGCGGCATTCCACGAATGCGTAAGCGACAGCCGGTGCGGTGCCCGATCGCCGGAACGCGGGATCCGAGCGGTAGCTGGATGCTCGCAGCGAGTCCCGTGGGGCAGACCGCCGAATCGGGCACCGCCGGACAGGTCCGGATGGCCTCGGCCGGGCGACGGTCACCACCGTCGCCCGGTGCGGGCCGGTGCGGAGGATACGAACGTTGGCCGGGGGAACAGGGGCGGCGGGACACCCGACGGACGGGGGAACGGGGGATGCGGCAGCGGGCGTCGGCCCGATCGAATCCGTCGATACGGCACAGGAGTTGGCGGTGCTGCTGCGGCAGCTCCGCAGACGCGCCGCGCGCAGGGACGGCGGCGCGCAGCTGACCTACCGGCAGCTTTCGGCGCGCACGGGCTGGGCGCACGGGGTGATCGGCGACTACTTCTCGGGCAAGACCCTGCCGCCGACGGACCGCTTCGACACGCTGGTCCAGTTGCTCGGCGCCACCGGCCGCGAGCTGCGGCTCCTCGCCACGGCACGGGACCGGGTGGAGGAGGCGCGCCGCTCCCGGCTGGCCGCGGGCGGGCGCTCGGGTCAGGCGGGCAGGGACGAGGGCGGTCCCCTGCCCGTCCCACGCCAGCTGCCCGCCGACATCCCCGAACTACCCGGACGGGACGGCGAGTTGGAGGCCCTCGACCTGCTGCGACCGGCACCCCGCGGCAGCGGGCCCGCCGTGGTCGCGCTCGACGGGCCCGGCGGTGTCGGCAAGTCGGCGCTCGCCGTGCACGCGGCGCATCGGCTCGCCGCACGGTTTCCCGACGGGCAGCTCTACGCCGACCTGCGGGGCGACCGCCGCGACGAGCGCCCCGTGGCGCCCGCCGTCGTCCTGCGGCGGTTCCTCGGTGCGCTGGGTGCGCCGAAGCTCTGCTCGGGCAGCGAGGCGGACGCGGCGGCGGCCTTCCGCACGCTGCTCACCGAACGCCGGATGCTGATCGTCCTCGACAACGCCCTGGACGCGGCCCAGGTACGGCCGCTGCTGCCCGCGGCGCACGGCTGCGCGGTCCTGGTGACCAGCCTCGGTGTGCTCGCCAATCTGAACGGAGCCATGCATCTGCACCTCACGCCCCTCCGGCCCCCGGCGTCCGTCGCGGTGCTCAGTCTCTGGGCGGGACCGGAGCGGCTGACCGCCGAGCGCGGCGCCGCGGAGACGATCGCACGGCTCTGCGGTCACCTCCCGCTCGCCCTGCGGATCGCGGGCGCCCGTCTCGCGGCCCGTCCTCGCTGGCCGGTGCGGGAACTCGCCGACCGGCTCGCGGATCCGGCACGCCGCCTGGCGGAACTGTCCTTCGCGGACCTGGACATGCACGCGACCCTTGCCGCGGGCCACCGGGAGCTCCTGTCCCGCGGCGCCACGGGCCGGGCGGCGGCCGTGGCGCTTCCGCTGCTGGCCGCGGAGCGGGGCGAGCTGACGGTGGCGGAGGCGGCGGCGACCACCGGCGGGGCCCGCTCGGCGACCGAGGTCATCCTGGAGCAGCTGGTCGACGTACAGCTCCTGGAGTCCAGGGCGCCGGGCCGCTACCGGTTCCATCCGCTGACCCGGCTGTTCGCCCTGCACTCGGGGAACGGTGCCGGGCGGCCGGGCACCGCGTCAGGCGGTGGCCGTTGAGGTCGGCCCGGGGCGTGTGCGCCGCTCGGAGCGGTGCATCCACAGCCCCAGTCCGCCCGCGAGGAGCAGCAGTCCTGCGCCGACCACGAGGCTCGGCGCCGCCGCGATGACGTGGGTGCGGCTGGGGCGGACGAGGAACACGGTCAGGAGTCCGGCCGGCAGCGCGAGCGCCGCGACGCGGGTGACGATCCGGGTCCGGCGCGGGACGCGGGGATTCGGCGCGCCCTCCAAGTCGGCGCGGCCGTGGAAGTACCCGACGCAGGCCAGCCAGCCCGCCGTGAACGTGAGGACGAACACGAGGCCGTGCGGGGTCAGTTCGACGCGGTCCAGGTCCCGGGACAGGGCGCGCCAACCGAGCATCACCGTGCAGGTGAGGGCGGCGCTCGCGATGCCCCGGCGGAGCAGGGAGCGAGGGTGGGCGACCGTGCTCATCGGGCCACCGCCCCAAGGGAGTCGACCCGACCCGCGGCGACCGTCGCCGGTCCCCGGCGGCGCGCCGTCCACAGCACCGCCGCCCCGTACAGACAGACCAGCGGCGCGTCGACGGCCACCATCGTCCACGTCATGTCGGCCGCCGTCTCCTCCGAGGCGAGGGCACCGACGACGCCCGCCGCGAAGCCCATCGAGAGCAGGTTGTTGAGGACGTGCAGCGCGATGGCCGCCTCGAGTCCTCCGGTCCGCACGGTCAGCACGGCCGCGACCACACCGAACACCAGCAGGTCCACGAAGCCCCACGGCGTGCCCCAGCCGTGCGCCGCCGCGAACAGCAGGGCCTGCGGCACCACCGCGACCCACGGCGAGCGGCACCAGGCGCCGACCGCCTGAAGGAGCCAGCCCCGGAACACGTACTCCTCGGCGGCCGCCTGGAACGGGACGAGGGCGCACACGACCGCGAGCCCGGCGAGGAAGGGCAGCCATCCGGTCCATTGCAACGCATCGCCCGCCCCGCCCGCCCCGCCGTCCTCGTCGGGCAGGAGCAGCGAGATGCCGAGGGTCGCTCCCGCGACCGGCAGCGCGAGCGCCAGGCAGCGGCCGAGCCAGCGCCGACGCAGCCGCCCCGACACCGAGGAGACCGTGCCCGCCGGGCGCCGCCCCGCCCAGCGCACGGTCAGCAGCACGACCGGCGTGAGCAGGGCCAGGGAGAGCAGGGCGATCGCCGTGTCGCCGATGCCGCCGAACTCGCTGAATCCGTCGGCGTCTTGCGGGCGGTGCAGGGCGGATCCGGCGATGTCCGCCGCGGCGAGCACGGCAAGCGTGGCGGCGAGGGTGCCGCACAGGAGCAGGGCGGCTCCGGCAAGAGGGCGCCACCAGCGGTGGGTTCCCGAGACCAGGGCCAGTCGGTGGTACGGGAGCGGGGCCCGGTCCGGCTCGTGCGCCTGCCCGGGAGCCGGACCGGGCACGGGGTACGGCGGGTACGTCGTCGTCATGTGATCCAGCATTCCGGCCGCCCGCGGCCCCCACGTCGGCCGTCCGCACGAATCGGATCTCTATCCCGAGATAGAGAAGGCCGGCTTTCGGGAGGGAGAAAGCCGCATCCGTGCGGGAGTCAGGCGCTTGAGCGAGGCGGTAAGCCGTGTCCGTGCGGGAGTGATCCGCATCCGTATCATCGACGCCATCATGGAGCACATACGGAACTGGCTGCTGCCCGCCCTGGTGGCGGTCGTGCAGCTCGCCGTCTGGCCGGGGATCGGCCCGGTCGTCGACGGAGGAACGGGGAAGGCGGACGCCGGTTGGCAGCTCGCCGTCGCGTCCGTCCTGCTCGTCGTCGCCACCGCCGCACTCGGCGTCCGCAGGCGGCTGCCCGTCGTCTCCGCTCTCGCCGTCGAGGCGACCCTCGTCGTGGGGCTCCTGATGCCGGCGGACGCGACGATCGTGTACGAGGCGGGCGTCGGCATCGCGCTGTTCTCCGTCGCGGTGCGCTGTCCGGCACGGACGACCCTCCTCGTAGCGGCGGTGCTGTGCTGCTCGTCGGTGGCCAGATCCCTGCAAGAGGGGTCCGCGATGGACGTCGTGGGAGGAGCCATTTCGACCCTCGCCCTGTTCGCCGTCATCAGCGGGTCAGGCCGCGAACGCCGCCGCTGGCACGCCGGTCGCAGGGACGCCGCGCGGGAACTGGCACGGGCCGAGGCCGGACGGTCCGCGGCCGCCGGAACCGAACGCCACCGCCTCGCCCGTGAACTGCACGACGTCAGCGCCCACCACCTCACCTCCGTCGTCGTCACCGCCGACACCGCGCGCCGCCTCGGCGACCGCAAGCCCGAACTGACCGCCGACGCCCTGCGGTTCGCCGCCGACAGCGGACGCGAGACGGTGGACGCGCTGCACCGACTGGTCGCCGTGATGGAGACCTCCGCCGCCGACGAGGGCAGCGCGCTGGAGGACCGGGTCACCGAACTCACGGCGGGATTCGCGCGGTTGGGGCAGCCCGTGGACGTACGGATCGACGAGGAGTTCACCGGGCTGCGCGGAGCGGCGGCCGAAGCGCTCTTCGGCATCGTTCGTGAGGCGCTCACCAACGCCCTGCGGTACGCGCCCGGAGCGGACGTACGGGTCGTGGTGCACGCCCGTGACGCGGCCACGCTGGAGCTGCTGGTCGAGGACGACGGAACCCCCGCTGCCGCCGCGGAGCCCGGCGCCGGCACCCGGCAGCGGCTCGGCGGCGGACGCGGCACCACCGGAATGCGCGAGCGCGCCACGGCCCTCGGCGGCACCCTGACGGCGGGCCCCCGGACGGACGGCGCCGGCTGGGCGGTCCGGGCCCAACTGCCGCGCTTTGGCCCAGCGGCCACGGCGGCGCGCCGCAGGCACGTCCTGAACCGAGGCATGTCGGTGGACGCGGCGGCGGTCTTCGCCGTCGCCGTCACGCCCTTCCTCGTGGTCCTCGTCGAACAGCCCGGCACCGCTCTCGCCTACGCGCCCACCGCCGCACACGCCCTGCCCCTGCTCTGGCGGCGCCGCTCACCCTGGGCCGTCCTGTGGGCGGTGCTCGCGCTGTCGTGGGCGGCACCCGTGGCGCTCGCCTTCGGGGCGTTCACCGGCCTCCTGGCGGGAGCCCTCGCGGTGGGCAGCGCTGCCGCGGTGTGCGTCGCGCTCTACACGGTGGCCGCTTACGCGGGCCGGGCGGGACGGACGCTGCCCGCGCTGCTCCTGACGGCGGGCGTGACCGGGCTGACGTGCACCGCGCTGGGCCTGCTGAGCGAACAGTCGGCGCCCGAGGAGCCGCACGGGTTCGTGAGCTTCCTGGCCGTGCTTCTGACCCTGGTCCTCGGGGTGCCGCTGGCCGCCGTGTGGGGCTGGGGCGCGCTGGTCCACCGGCGGCGCGCACGCGTCCGGAGCCGGGAGGGCAGCGCGCTCGCCGAGGCCGTGCAGGCGGCGGTCGTCGAGGCGTACCAGGAGCGGCAGCGCATCGCCACGGAGCTGCGCTCGACGGTCCTCGGGCCGGCGCGGGACGTGGTGACGGCCGCGGGCCGGGGCGACCTGGAGGCGGTGGCCGAGCGGGCGAGGGCCGGTCTCGCCGCGATGCGCGAACTGCTCGCCGCGCTGCGCGAGGTGACGGGCGAGGACGCGGAGAACGGCAACAGCGATATCCGGAACAGCAGCACCAGCAGCAATAGGAACAGCAGCACCAGCAGCACCAGCAGCACCAGGAACAGCAGGAAGAGCAACGAGGTGATCCCATCTCTGTCCGAGTGATGGTCGTCGACGACCAGGCCGTGGTCCGCACCGGATTCGTCGCCATCGTCGACGCCGAACCCGATCTCACCGTCGTCGGCGAGGCCGCGGACGGCGCGCATGCCGTGGAGCTGGCACGGCAGGTCGCCCCCGATGTCGTACTCATGGACATCCGCATGCCCGGCATGGATGGGCTGACCGCGACCCGGCTGCTCACCGCCGATGACCCGGCGCCGCGCGTCCTCGTCCTGACCACCTTCGACCAGGACGCGTACGTCCATGACGCGCTGCGCGCGGGCGCCTCCGGGTTCCTGCTCAAGGACGCGCAGCCCGAGGAACTGCTCAACGGCATCCGGATCGTGGCGTCAGGGGAGGGCATGCTCGCGCCGACCGTGACGCGCCGGCTGATCGACGCCTTCGCGAGCGCCACGCCGCCTGCGGGGCCGGGCCCCGAGGCCGCCGTCCTGGAGTCGCTCACCGCACGCGAACGCGAGGTCCTCTCGCTCGTCGCCGCCGGACTCGCCAACGCGGAGATCGCCGATTCCCTGGGCGTGACGACGGGCACGGTGAAGTCCCATGTCAACGCGCTGCTCGGCAAGTTGGGGCTGCGCGACCGGGTGCAGGCGACGATCTTCGCGTACGACACCGGGCTCGCCCGGCCGCGCGGCGCTCGCTGAGACCTACCGGCGCCCCGGACGCAGACGCCCCCGGCCTCAGACGCGCCCGGCAGCCGCCTTCTCGCGGCGCGGCAGCAGCAGTGGCGTCGCCAGCAGGAGGACTCCCGCCGCGGCGGTCGCGGTCCGGGGGCCGGTGACGGCGGCCAGCAGTCCCCACAGGGCGGTCTGGGCCGCGATGGCGGCGCTGCTGCTGACCGACCACGCGGACAGCGTGCGGGCGACCCGGTCGGAATCGGTGTGCTGGAGCCGGTGGGTGGCGAGCACCGGATTGAACACGGCGCAGCAGGTCACCAGGCCGAGCTGGACGACGATGACGAGCACCATTCCGGGCACGCCCGGCTGGACGAACGCGAGGCCGATGGGCCAGCACGCCCGCAGCCACCCGGCGGTGCGCAGCACCCTGTGCTGCCCGAACCGTGTCACGAGGCGGCGCGCGAGGCGTGAGCCGACGAGCCCGCCGACGCAGGGCGCCGCGAACACCAGCCCGTACTGCCAGGGCGCGAACCCGAGCGGGCCGAGGAGCAGCACGGCCATCAGCGGCTCCGCGGCCATGATCAGGCCGTTGACCGCGATCGCGTTGAAGAACAGCGGGCGCAGCGTCCGGTGCCCGAGGATGTGGCGCCAGCCGTCGAGGAGATCACCTGCCCGCGGTCGAGGGGGGCTCGTCCGCGCGGGGCGCGGTTCCGTGCCGCCGATGGCGCGGATGCCCAGGGCCGAGAGCAGATAGCTGACGGCGTCGACCAGCACGGTCGTCACCGGTCCGAGCGCGGCGATCGCGGCTCCGCCGAGCGGCGGTCCCACCATCGTCGAGGTCCAGGTCGTGGACTCGAACCTGCCGTTCGCGACGAGCAGGTCCTGCGGCGGAAGCAGCGACTTCAGGAACGCGCCGCCGGCCGCCGTGAAGGCGATGTTCGCCGCCGCGACGACGACGGAGACGACGAGGAGCTGCGCGAAACTCAGCGCGCCGAGCGCGAACGCGGCGGGGACGCTGAGGAGCGCCGCGAACCGGATCAGGTCCATCGCGATCATGACCGGCCGCTTGCGGCGGAACTCCACCCAGGGCCCGAGCGGCACCGCGACCACAGCGCCCACCGCCCGCCCCGCGGCGGCCAGCGCCGCCACCTGGGCCGGACCGGCGTGCAGGACGAGGATCGCGATCATCGGAAAGGCGCCGAACCCCAGCGTCGTACCGTACGAACTGACGGCGAACGACGCCCACAGCCACCCGAAGCGCCTGCCCAGCGCCCGTCTCCCCGTCATGCCCCACACATCTCTCGCGC
Organism: Streptomyces sp. NPDC050658; assembly: GCF_044457025.1. Lineage (NCBI taxonomy): Bacteria > Bacillati > Actinomycetota > Actinomycetes > Kitasatosporales > Streptomycetaceae > Streptomyces > Streptomyces sp. NPDC050658. The sequence continues at coordinate 19,885 of NZ_JBITGM010000007.1, read as the reverse complement.
CACCCCGAACACACACTTGGCTCACGCCGCCCGAACAACTGCTCGCTGACCGTCGACATCAAAGCGAGTGGCAGAGTGCGAGATCAAACAACCGACCGCTCAGCAAAGCACAACCGCCGGTTGTGTCACCAAGTCGCCGGGTCACTACGATGACCGGCGTGGATCTCGATGCTGTGCGGACCTTCGTGATGGCCGCGGACGCGGGGCGTTTCCAGGACGCCGCCGCCGAATTGTCCGTCACCCAGCAGGCGGTCTCCAAGCGCATCGCCACGCTGGAGAAGGTCCTCGACGTGCGGTTGTTCACACGTACCGCGCGGGGAGCGAAGCTCACCATCGACGGGCAGGCGTTCCTGCCCCACGCCCGGGACCTGCTGCGGGCCGAGGAGCGGGCACTCGCCTCCGTCCGCGTCGGACGCCGCGCGCTGCGCGTCGACGTGATCGGCCGGCGGCTCGCCCCTGCCGGTGTCCTCGGCGGCTTCCACCGCGCGCGACCCGAGGTCGACCTCGACGTCGTGACGCTCTTCGACGTCGACGCGGCCGTCGACGCCCTCCGGTCCGGCACGATCGACGCGTCGTTCCGCGCCGTCACGATGCCCGGACTGCGGCTCCCCGACGACATCCGGGCCGCCCCGGCCTTCGATGAACCCATCCAGCTGCTCACCGGGCCGGACCACCCGCTGGCCGCCGCCCGCGCGGTCGCCGCCGCGGAGATCGCCGGGCACCGGATCTGGATGCCCGGCATCGTCTCCGGCACTGAGTGGGCCGCCTACTACGACGCGCTGGCCGCCGCGTTCGGGCTCACCATCGAGATCACCGGCCCCGACTTCGGCACCGAGCCCCTCCTGGACACCATCGCCGACTCCCGGACGCTGGCGACCTTCGTCGGCGAGCAGACCCGCCTCGTCTGGCCCGCCGACCACGGGCTGCGCCGCATCGCCGTACGGGACCCGGCACCGGTCTACCCCCACTCCCTCCTGTGGCACCGAGACAACCCGCACCCGGCGCTCACGGCGCTGCGCGAGCACTTCACCTCGGGCGGGTCCGAGCGCCGTGCCTCCGGGACCTGGATCCCGGAATGGGCGGAGTGAGCGTCACCTCCACGGGCGAGTTACCACAGGCATTCACATGGTTACTCTTCGTGACGAGTCGCCGCTCGGGATTCGCCCGCCGGCACGACCGAGATCCGGGGTCCGTGATGTTCCTGCTGCCAGCCGCCAAGCGCCTTCCCGTCCTCGTGGCACTGGCCTCCGTCGTCCCCGCGGTCGGCGCGGCCCCAGCGGCCGCGGAGAGCTCCGGGCTCTTGGGGCAGTGCTCGGTCAGTGTCCACGCACCCGAGCACGCCGGGAACCACGTCTGGGCCAACACACCCTGGAACTGCGGCAATCTGCCCGCGGACGGCGGCGCGAAGATCTATCTCTACATCCTCCGGGACGGTGAGGTGGTGAAACGGGCGGAGTTCTGGCAGAAGGGTCCCTTCAATCTCACCTTCGCGACCGCCGTCCCCTGCGTGGGCGGCAGCCACACCTACCAGATCCGCGCGCACGGCTGGGACACCGACCTCGTCCAGTACGACGTCCACAGCCCGGCCGTGACGCTTCCCTGCTGACCGGTGCGGTGGCCGGTCAGGCCAGCTTCCTGAGCAGCTCGGCTGCCACCGGTGCGGCCGATGCGGGGTTCTGGCCGGTCACCAGGTTGCGGTCGACCACCACGTGCGGCGCCCACGCCTCACCGACCACGACGTTCACGCCGGCCTCGGTGAGGCGGTCCTGGAGCAGCCAGCGCGCCTTGTCGGCGAATCCGCTCTGGGTCTCCTCCTCGTTGGTGAACGCGGCGACGTCGTATCCCTTGAAGGAGTTCGTGCCGTCGGCCTTCGTCGCGGCGAGCAGCGCGGCCGGGCCGTGGCAGACCACGGCGAGCGGCTTGCCGGACTCCAGGGCGAGGGTGAGCACCTCGCCGGAGGCGGCGTCGGCGGAGAGGTCCTCCATCGGGCCGTGACCGCCGGGGTAGAAGACGGCGGCGTAGTCGTCGAGGCGTACGTCCTCCAGCCTGATCGGGGAACCCAGTTCGGTGAAGGAGGCGAGGCCCGCGGCAACCTGGTCGGCGCCCTCCTGGCCGCCGTTGAACTGGGGCGCGAGGCTGGCCTGGTCCACGGTGGGGACGACACCGCCCGGAGTGGCGACGACGATCTCGTGACCGGCGGCCTTGAACGCCTCGTACGGCGCGACGGCCTCCTCGGCCCAGAAGCCGGTGGGGTGCTTGCTGCCGTCGGCCAGCGTCCAGAAGTCGGTGCCTGTGACGACGAAAAGAATCTTCGACATAGGGGGCTCTTCTCCGAGGAAACGGGTCCGCCCGTGCGGACCCGGAGTGATGGTGTGTGTCGGTCGCGCGATGTCTTCGACCGTAGGCCCCCTGCGGGACGGTGACCAATGAGGGATCCAATGCCCGCCATAGGTTCCTTCATGGCAGGTGGCATAGGGCTGTCCTAGGCTCTCCGTCGTGAGTCATAGAGATGTCGATGGCAAGGCTGAGGTCCGTCCGGGTGCCCGGCAGCCGCCCGCCCTGCCCGACCTCAACCTGCTGCGCACGTTCCTCGCCGTCTACCGGCTCGGTTCCTTCACGGCGGCGGCCCACACCCTCGGGGTGTCGCAGCCCACCGTCACGACACAGATCCGCTCCCTGGAACGGCAGACGGGGCGTGAGCTGTTCGAGCGGCTGCCCCGTGGTGTCGTCCCGAACTCCGTCGCCGACGAACTGGCGGCCCGCGTCGCGGCCCCGCTCGACGCGCTCGGCCGGGCCGCGGGCTCCGGCACTGGCGAGGGGGCGCGGGCCGAACCCGTGCACCTGGCAGGACCCGCCGAACTCCTCGCGACGTTCGCGCTGCCCGCCCTCGGGCCGCTCGTGGCCGAGGGCGTGCGGCTCCGGGTGACCCCGGGCCTGACCGATCCGCTCCTGGACGAGCTGCGCGCCGGACGCCACGACCTGGTGATCGCCACGTCACGGCCCCGAGGACGCGCCCTGACCTGGGTGCCGTTCACGGACGAGGAGTTCGTCCTGGTCGCCGCCCCCGTCTGGGCGGACCGCGTCAAGGAGCGGCTGGCCGAGGAAGGGCCCGGCGTGCTGCACACCGTTCCCCTCGTCTCGTACGCGGAGGACCTGCCGATCGTCCGCCGGTACTGGCGGCATGTCTTCGGCAAGCGGCTCGACTGCCGTGCGGCCGTCACCGTGCCCGACCTGCGCGCCGTCCTGGCCGCGGTCGTCGGCGGCGCCGGATTCAGCGTGCTGCCGCGCTATCTGTGCACCGCCGAACTGGCCTCCGGGGCGCTGGTCCCGCTGGGCGACCCGGAGGATCCGCCGATCAACACCGGATTCCTCGTGCGGCGTCCGGGCGTCTGCGCCAACCCGGACGTCGACCGCGTACGCGATCATCTGGTGGCGGCGGCGCGGACGGGCTGACGGTCAGACGCGGACTGCGGACCGCTCGGCGAGGACGCGCAGGGCGAGTTCGCCCCAGCGGATGTTCTCCCGCTCGAACTCCATGCCCCGCAGCAAGGTGAGGTAGGGGCCGATGCGCTCCGCCTCCGCCAGATGCCGCTCCTCGGTGCGCCCGCCGAGGAGCTTGGCCTGGAGCCGTTCGTAGCGGGCGAGTTTGGCCCGCGCCCACTCGACCCGTTCGGCGATCGAGGCCCGGACGGCGTCGGCGTCACCGGCGTCCACGCCCTGCACCTTCACGAGCAGTTCGTCACGGATCGCGGTCGGCTTGGCGGGCGGCTCCTCGCTGTAGGACCGCACGGCGGCGAGACCGGCGTCGGTCAGGCTGAACAGGCGCTTGTTGGGGCGCCGCTCCTGCTCGATGACGCGGGCAGTGATGAGCCCGTCGGCCTCCATGCGCTCCAGCTCGCGGTAGAGCTGCTGGGGCGTCGCCATCCAGAAGTTGGCGACCGAGGCGTCGAAGCCCTTGGAGAGGTCGTATCCGGAGGCCTCGCCCTCCAGCAGGGCGGCCATCACCGCGTTGCGCAGGGCCATGCCGGTCAACCTAACAGTGGGTTTGTCCGGTCAACAACGTGACTAGGGGCGCCCTTCGGCGGCCTCACGCGCGATCCGGTCGAACTGGGCGCCCATCGCCTCGGACAGCGCCTGCGCGGCGGAGAGCGGGCGGACCATGACGGTGAAGTCGTCGATCTTCCCCTCCTCGTCGAAGTGGAGGAAGTCGCAGCCCTGGATCTGCTTGCCCGCCACGGTGGCCGTGAAGACCAGGGCGTGATCGCGGCCGCCCGGATCGGCGATCTCCCGTACGTAGGAGAAGTCCTCGAAGACGCGCAGCACGCCGCGCAGGATCGCGGCGGTGATCGGCTTGCCCGGATACGGCTTGAAGGCGACCGGGCTGGTGAAGACGACGTTCTCGGCGAGCAGTGCCTCGACGGCGGCCTCGTCGCGGGCCTCCACGGCCTTGCGGAAGGGGTGCACGGGATCACCTCTAGTCAATTAATTGAATAGGTGTGTCGGAGAGTATTGATGTCGACGGGGGTTGTCCACCCCTCGGCTGCGTCGGGCAGCCCCTCCTGTGGTGTTTGAGAGGCTCACGAGCCGCCTCCGAGTCGGCCCCGCCAGACTGGACGCAAGGAAACTGCACGCCCGTTCGACATCGGGGCGGTCGTCTGTCCGTCGCGGCAGTCGCCTGCGTACCGAGGCAGTCGCCTGCGATCCGGGAGCAGGCGTGATCGACCAGAAGAGGCTCACCCACCGGCGGACCGCCGGCCCCGCACCTCAGAGGAGCTCGGCACCGCGGCCGCTCACTCCTCGCGACTGAAGGAAAGTGAGCACGCTCTTGAACGTGTCGTCCGATTCCCGGGATTCCGCACGTCTGGACGATGGCATCGCCGTCATCGGCGTGGCCTGCCGCCTGCCCCGGACGCCCGGCATCCACCCCTTCTGGCAGCTCCTGGTCTCCGCATCCCGAACCGGCGCCGAGAACCCCGCGCTCCTGCGCGAACTCGCCGGGGAAGCCCTGGAGGACGCGAACACGGTCACCGCGAGGCTGGACGACGAATCCACCGGCATCTTCGTCGCCGCCGTCGAGGGCGAGAACGTCACCGTCCTGCACCACCAAGGCCTCGACGGCGCGCCCGGCCGCACGACGGGCCCGACCCTTGAACCCGCCCTGCTGGCCGTGCACTTGGCCTGCGAAAGCCTCCGGTCCGGAGAGTCCGGACTTGCCGTCGCCGGTGAGGCCCGCAGCGGGGCGGCGTCCGAAGTCCCGTCGGGTGAGCCGCAGTTCGGCGCTCTTGCCGTCCTCAAGCCACTGCGCCGGGCCGTCGCCGACGGCGACACCGTCCACTGCGTGATCCGCGACAGCACGGCCGACGACGAGGGAGCGATCGACGTGGGAACAGGTGACGTGGGAACGAGTGACGTGGGAACGAGTCACGTGGGAAGTTCAACCGTCCTGCCTTGGGTGATCAGTGGACGCAGCGCGCGGGGACTGCGGGCGCGGGCGGCGCGGCTGGCCGGATGGACGCGGGAGAACGACGGCATCGAAGTCGCGGACATCGCGGGCGCGTTGGCATCCCGACAGCCCGCGTTCGAGCACCGCGCGGTGGTGCTGGGAAGCGACCGCGAGGCGCTGCTCGCCGGTCTGGGGGAGGTCGAACGGGGCCTTCCGGGCGCCGGCGTGATCACGGGAACGGCGGCGGCGACGGCGGCGGAAGAGGTGCCGGGCAAGGTGGCCCTGGTGTTCCCGGGGCAAGGGGGGCAATGGGCCGCCATGGGACGGGAGTTGTACGCATCGTCGCCGGTGTTCGCCGCCCGGATCGACGCCTGCGAGCGGGCGCTGGCGCCATACGTGGACTGGTCGTTGACCGACGTGCTGTGCGGAGCGGCCGACGCCGCCTCCCTGGAGCGCTCGGACGTGGTGCAACCCGCGGCATGGGCGGTGATGGTCGCGCTGGCGGCGGTGTGGGAATCCCTGGGCGTCCGCCCCGACGCGGTGGTGGGCCACTCGATGGGCGAGACCGCCGCCGCGGTGGTGTCGGGCGTGCTGTCGCTGGCCGACGCCGCGCGCCTGATGGCGCTGCGCAGCCGGGTGGTCGTGGAACTGAGCGGCCAGGGCGGCATGCTGTCGGTCGCGGCGCCCGTCGCGCGAGTACGGGAGTGGTGTGCCGCCTGGGGCGAGCGGGCCTCGGTGGCGGCGGTCAACGGCCCGACGGCGGTGGTGGTCTCCGGCGAGCCCGCCGCGCTGGACGGACTCATCGCCACCTGCGAGGCCGACGGCGTCCGGGTCCGGCGCATCCCGGTCGACTACGCCTCGCACTCTCCCCAGGTGGACCGGATCATCGGCCGCCTCGAACGGGAGCTGGCCTCAGTGACTCCGCGGGCGGGACGGATCCCGCTCTACTCGACGGTGGAGGCCGCCTGGGTGACGGGGGAGACGCTGGACTCCGCGTACTGGATCCGGAACGAGCGGCGGCCGGTGCGGTTCGACGAGGCCGTGCGCGGGCTCTTGGACGAAGGGTTCAGGCACTTCGTCGAGTGCAGCTCCCACCCCGTGCTGACCGTCGGGATCGAGGAGACCGCCGCGGCCATGGGCGTGGCCGACGCGGTGGCCACCGGAACACTGCGCCGGGGCGAGGGCGGCCTCGAACGGATCGTCGCGTCGGCGGCCGAGGCCTTCGTCAGCGGCGTACCCGTCGACTGGAGCACGCTCACCCCGAACAGCCAGGTGCAGCTGCCGAGTCACGACGCCCCGAGCGGGCGCGGCCGGACCGCCGCGGACGTCTCCGCACTCGATCTCGTCCGCACGCAGGCGGCCGTCGTGCTCGGCCACGCCACTCCCGACGCGGTGACCGCCGACCGCACCTTCAAGGACCTCGGATTCGACTCCCTCAAGGCCGTGGAACTCCGCCGCAGGATCAATGCCGTCACCGGACTCCGGCTGCCGACGAGCGTGGCCTTCGACCATCCGACGCCCGCCGCCCTCGCGGCGGAGATCCACGCGCGGCTGACGCACGGCGGAAGCTCCGTGGACGAGGCCGCCGAACCGGCGACGGCATCCCCGCACGACCACGACGACCCCATCGCCATCGTCGGAATGAGCTGCCGCTTTCCCGGCGGCATACGGTCGCCGCAGGACCTGTGGCGCTTCGTCGCCGACGGCGCCGACGCGATAGGGGAGCAGCCGACGGACCGGGGCTGGGGCGTCGACGGCTACCAGGGCGGATTCCTTTACGACGCGGGCGAGTTCGACGCCGCGTTCTTCGGCATCTCACCGCGTGAGGCGCTGGCGATGGACCCGCAGCAGCGGCTGCTCCTGGAGGCCTCGTGGGAGGCGCTGGAGCAGGCGGGCATCGACCCGCACTCGCTGCGCGGGAGCCGCGGCGGTGTCTTCGTCGGAGCGATGTCGGGCGACTACGCGCACCGCTTCCGCGAGACCCCGGAGAACGTGGCGGGCCACGTCCTGACGGGCAGCGCGGGCAGTGTGGTCTCCGGCCGGGTCGCCTACACCCTCGGCCTAGAAGGCCCCGCGGTGACCGTCGACACCGCGTGTTCGTCGTCGCTGGTGGCCCTGCATCTGGCGGCGCGGGCGCTGCGCGACGGGGAGTGCTCGCTGGCGCTCGCGGGCGGGGTGACCGTGATGGCGACGCCCTCGATGTTCGCGGAGTTCAGCAGGCAGCAGGGCCTCGCGGCCGACGGCCGGTGCAAGGCGTTCTCGGCCGACGCGGACGGCACGGGCTGGGCCGAGGGTGTGGGCGTCCTGGTGGTCGAGCGGCTGTCGGAGGCGCTGCGGCGCGGTCACCGGGTGTGGGGAGTGGTGCGGGGCTCAGCGGTGAACCAGGACGGCGCGTCGAACGGCCTGACGGCGCCGAACGGTCCGGCCCAACAGCGGGTGATCCGGCAGGCGTTGGCGGACGCCGGGGTCGGCGCCGCCGATGTGGACGTCGTGGAGGCCCACGGGACGGGGACGCGGCTCGGGGACCCGATCGAGGCCCAGGCCCTGCTGGCCACCTATGGCAGTGCGCGGCCCGAGCCGGGGTCCGAGCCGGTGTGGCTGGGCTCGCTGAAGTCCAACATCGGGCACGCACAGGCGGCCGCGGGCGTGGCGGGCGTCATCAAGATGGTGATGGCATTGGGCGCGGAAGTGCTGCCCAAGACGCTCCACGCGCAGGAGCGTTCCCCGCACGTCGAATGGTCGTCGGGCGGCCTCGACCTGCTGACCGAGGCGCGGGACTGGCCGCGGCCCCCGGACGGCAGGGCGCGGCGCGCGGCGGTGTCCTCCTTCGGGATCAGCGGCACCAACGCGCACGTGATCCTCGAACAGGCCCCGGCCCAAGAGCCGGTCTCCGACGAGGAGCAGACGGTACGTTCCGGGGCCGTGCCCTGGGTGACGAGCGCACGTGGCGCGCAGGCGCTCCAGGCTCAAGCGGGCCGCCTCCTGGCCCACTTGACCGGCCCGGGGTCCGGCGCGAGTCCGGCGGATGTCGGCTACTCCCTGGCCACGGGGCGGGCGACCCTGGACCACTACGCGGTGCTGACCGGCGACGACCACGAGGAACTGCTCGCCGGCCTGACGGCTCTGGCCGAGGGCCGGGCCGCGGCCAACCTGGTCCAGGGCCGGCAGCCGGACACCGGCGGCCGGACCGCGTTCATGTTCACCGGCCAAGGCGCCCAACGGCTTGGTATGGGCCGAGAGTTGTACGACGCGTTCCCGGTCTACGCCCGCGCATTCGACTCCGTCGTGGCCGAGTTGGACCGGCACCTCGGCGAGCACGCCGGGAGCCGGTCACTGCGCGAGGTGATGTGGGGAACGGACGCGCCCCTGCTGGACCGCACCATCCACACCCAGTCCGCACTGTTCGCCTTCGAGGTGGCGCTGTTCCGCCTGCTCGAGTCCTGGGGCGTGCGCCCGGACTTCGTGACCGGACACTCGATCGGCGAGCTGGCGGCCGCCCATGTGACCGGGGTGCTCTCCCTGCCGGACGCCGCCGTCCTCGTGGCCGCCCGCGGCCGCCTGATGGACGAACTGCCGGACGGCGGGGCGATGGTGGCGGTGCAGGCGACCGAGGACGAGGTCCGCCCGCTGCTCACCGACCGGGTCGGGATCGCCGCCGTCAACGGACCCGACGCCGTGGTGCTTTCCGGCGCCGGGGATGTGGTCGACGAGCTGGCGGCGCACTGGGAGGCGCTGGGGCGCAAGACTCGGCGGCTCGCGGTGAGCCACGCCTTCCACTCGCCCTTGATGGACCCGATGCTCGACGCCTTCCGGCGGACGGCCGATGCGCTCACCTACTCGGCGCCCGAGGTCACCCTCGTATCGAATCTGACCGGGACACCGCTCCCGGACGAGCAGCCGATACCGGCGGCGGAGCACTGGGTGCGGCACGTCCGCGAGACCGTGCGGTTCGGCGACAGCGTGCGGCATCTGCGCGAACAGGGCGTCACCCGCTTCGTCGAGCTGGGGCCCGACGGCGTACTGACCGCCCTGGCCCAGCACTGCCCCGACACCGCAGGCCGGCTGATGGTGCCGACCGCGCGGCGCGGCCGCTCCGAGCGGGCGACGCTCGCCCAGGCTCTCGGCCAACTGCACGCGGCGGGCGCGAGCGTCGACTGGGACGCCTTCTACGCCGGTTCGGGCGCCCGACGGACCGAGCTGCCGACCTACGCCTTCCAGCACGAACGGTTCTGGCTCGACTCCGAGTCCGCCACCGGCGATGTGACGGCCGTGGGCCTGGAGCGGGTCGAGCACCCGATACTCGCCGCGGCCCTGCCCCTGGACGACGGGGCCGTCCTGACGGGACGCCTGTCCGCCGGAAGCGTGCCCTGGCTCGCGGACCACCGTGCCGGCGGCGCGGTCGTCGTACCCGGAACCGGCCTGGCGGAGATGGCGATCCGTGCGGGCGCCCGCCTCGGCTACCCCCAGCTGGACGAGCTGACCCTGCACGCCCCGCTGGTGATCTCCGCCCAGGGCACGCTGGATGTCCAGGTCAGGGTGGGAGCGGGGAGCACGCCCGAACAGCGCCAGGTGGACCTGCTGGCCCGGCGCACCGGCGAGGACGACTGGGACCGGCACGCCTCGGGCGTCCTGGTTCCGGGGCCGACCGTCACGGAAGAGCGGCTCGCAGAATGGCCTCCGCGCGGCGCGACGCCGGTCGATGTGGATGACGTGTACGAGCGTCTCGCGGTCGGCGGCCTCGAGTACGGCCCGGCCCTGCGTGGCCTGGAGGCCGTCTGGCGCGGCCGGGACGAGGCCTTCGCGGAGGTGCGGCTGCCCCAGGGGACGGCGGATCAGGCGGACCGGTACCTGGTGCACCCGGCGCTGTTCGAGGCGCTGCTGCACGCGGTGTTCGCGAGCGACGTGCTGCCGGGGGCGGCGGGGAACGGGACCGGCGCGGGGGCCACGGGCGCGGGGGCCGGGACGGGCGCGGAAGTGCGGCTTCCGTTCGCCTTCTCCGCAGTGGCCGTCCACGCTGTCGGCGCCTCCGAGCTGCGGGTGCGGCTGACCGCCGTGGACACGGACACGGTGGCGGTGTCGGCATGGGACGCGGCCGGCGATCCCGTGCTGACCGCCGGGACGGTGGTGCTGCGGCCGGTGTCCGACGAGCGGATGCGGGCGGCGGTGTCGGCCGGCCGGGACGTTCTGTACCGCGTGGCGTGGGAGCGGCAGGAATCCCCGGCGGCAGAGGCGATCGGGCTCGGGCCGGACACGCTGTGCGTGGTCGTCGCCGGTGGCGGGCTCGCCGGGGAGCTGTCCGCCGCCGGAGTGGCGGCCGAGGAACTGGGCGCGGGCGCGCCCGCCGACGGACCGCTCACGCGGCGGGTACGGGCCGGTCTCGGCGCGGCGCTGGCGGCGGTCCAGTCGTGGTCGACGGGCGAACGCGCCGCCGACGCGCGCCTGACGCTGGTGACCCGCGGGGCCGTGGCGGCACTGCCGGGCGCGGACGTCGACCCGGTGCAGGCCGCGATATGGGGCCTGGTGCGCACGGCACAGACGGAGCACCCCGGCAGCTTCCAGGTGGTGGACGTCGACGACGACCCGGCGTCCGTCGCGGCGGTGGCCCGGGCGCTGCGATCGGCGCAGCCGCAGATCGCCGTACGCGCGGGCGGACTTCACGTGCCGCGCCTCGTACGGGCCGGGGCCCCCGCCCTGCCGGACGACGCGGCGCAGGACGCCCCGCGCGGCCGGACGGAAGGCGGCTGGAGGGACTCCTCGCTGCTCGTGACGGGCGCGGGCGGCGTCGTGGGCTCGGCCCTGGCCCGGCACGCCGTGACCGAATACGGCGTGGGTCATGTCGTCCTGCTCAGCCGCAGAGGCGAGCAGGCACCCGAAACAGCCGCGCTCGCGACCGAACTGCGGGACCTCGGCACCTTGGTCACCGTCGAGGCGTGCGACGCGGCCGAGCGGGACCAACTGGTGGGCGTCATCGCGCGGTTGCCCGAGGAGTTCCCCCTGCGCGGGGTGATTCACGCCGCCGGGGTCGCGGCGGACGCGGTCCTCCAGGCACTCACACCGGACGACCTGGACCGGGTACTGCGGGCGAAGGCCGACTCCGTCGCCTGGCTGGACGAACTGACGCGCGACCTCGACCTGGAATGGTTCGTGACGTGCTCGTCCGCCGCGGGATGGTGGGGAACCGCGGGGCAGGCCAACTACGCCGCCGCGAACGCCTGCGTCGACGCGCTGACGCAGAAGAGGCGCGCGGCGGGCTTCCCCGCGCTGTCCCTCGCCTGGGGACTCTGGGAGGAACGCAGCGAACTCAGCAAGGGACTGACCGAGGCGGACCTGCTGCGCCTGGCCCGCACCGGCATCGCCCCGCTGCCGACTACCGAAGCCCTGACCGCCTTCGACACGGCACTCGTCCTCGACGAACCGGTCCTGCTGCCGATCCGCCTGGACACCCGGAACCTCACGATCAGCGGCACGCCTCCGCTCCCCCCGCTGCTCACCGCGTACGCACGCAAGGAGGCACAGCGGCCACCGGCGGCCCAGCCGCGCAATGCCGTTCCGGCGGGCACCGGCACCCTCAAGGAACGCCTGGCGGCCATGACGGACGACGAGCGGGACCTGTCCCTGAAGCAACTCGTCCGTGACGAGGCGGCAGCGGTCCTGAACCACAGCAACCCCGCCGCCGTCGACCTCGACCGCGGATTCCTGGACCTGGGCTTCAATTCGCTCACCGCCCTCGAACTCCGCAATCGCATCGGGGCGACGGTCGGCATTCCGCTGCCCTCGACCACGATTTTCGACTACCCGACACCGGGAGCGCTGGCGAAATACCTGTCCACCCGGCTCGCGCCCAGCCGCGAGGACGTACTGACATCCCTGGGCCGCGACATCGACGCGATGGCCGAGCGATTCGACGCGATCGGCGACGAGACGATGCGGGCCGAGATGGCGGAGCGCCTTCAGGATCTGCTCTCTCACTGGGCAAGCGGCACGGGCGGCGCCACCAGCGCCGGAAGCGGACGCGGCACCGATTCCGCGGGGGCGGATCCGGACGGGCACGGCGACATCGAGTCCGCGAGCGCGGACCTCATGTTCGACCTCATCGACGCCGAGTTCGGCCAGTCCTGACGGAACGCTCCTAGGTCCTGACCGCCCCATTCGAGGCTTTCCACATTTTTTTCGAGGAGGAATAAAGATGAATGCGAATGAGGAAAAGCTCCTCGAATACCTCAAGCGCGTCACGGCCGACCTGCGGCAGGCCAACCGCCGTATCCAGGAAGCGGAGCAAGCGAGCCACGAGCCGATAGCGATCGTCGGGATGGGCTGCCGCTTCCCCGGCGGGGTCACCTCTCCCGAGGGCCTGTGGCGGCTCGTCGCCGAAGGCGCGGACGTGCTCGGCGATTTCCCGGACGACCGCGGCTGGGACCTGGAGAGCCTGTTCGACGACGACCCGGAGAGCCTCGGCACGAGCTATGCGAGGACGGGCGGCTTCCTGGACGACGCCGCGGGATTCGACGCCGCGATGTTCGGCATTTCGCCGCGTGAGGCGCTGGCGATGGACCCGCAGCAGCGGCTGCTCCTGGAGACCTCGTGGGAGGCCCTGGAGCGTGCCGGTATCGACCCCCGTTCTCTGAAGGGCACTTCGGGCGGGGTGTTCATGGGAACGAACGGCCAGGACTACGGGCGGGTGGTCCTGGAGGAGGGCTCGGGCTCGTTCGAGGGCTATGTGGCCACGGGCAACGCGGCCAGCGTCGTGTCGGGCCGCGTGGCGTACACGCTGGGGCTGGAGGGCCCCGCACTCTCTGTGGACACGGCGTGCTCCTCGTCACTGGTGGCCCTGCATCTGGCGGCGCAGGCGCTGCGGAGCGGGGAGTGCTCGCTCGCCCTGGCCGGTGGTGTGACCGTGATGGCGACGCCGAACTCGTTCATCGAGTTCAGCCGGCAGCGGGGACTGGCGCCGGACGGCCGGTGCAAGGCGTTCGCGGCGGCTGCGGACGGCACGGGCTGGGGCGAGGGAGCGGGTGTCGTCGTGGTGGAGCGCTTGTCGGACGCGCGCCGCAACGGGCATCGGGTGCTTGCGGTGCTGCGCGGTTCGGCGGTGAACCAGGACGGGGCGAGCAGCAGTCTCACGGCGCCGAACGGCCCGTCCCAACAGCGTGTGATCCGGCAGGCGTTGGCGGACGCCGGCCTGAGCGCCGCCGAGGTGGACGCGGTGGAGGCACACGGCACGGGCACCACACTGGGCGACCCGATCGAGGCGCAGGCACTCCTGTCGACGTACGGCCAAGGACGTCCTGAGGGCAGCCCGTTGTGGCTGGGCTCGCTGAAGTCGAACATCGGTCATACGCAGGCTGCCGCGGGCGTGGCCGGCGTCATCAAGATGGTCATGGCACTGCGGGAAGGCCTGCTGCCGCAGACGCTGCACGTCGATGAGCCGTCGCCGCACGTGGACTGGTCCGCGGGCGAGGTGGAACTGCTGACCGAGGCACGGGACTGGCCCGACGTGGACCGGGCCCGACGGGCGGCGGTGTCTTCCTTCGGGATGAGCGGCACCAACGCGCACGTGGTCCTGGAGCAGGCCCCGGAGCCGACGGAGGACGAGGGTTCCGTACGTCCGGGGGTCGTGCCCTGGGTGCTCAGTGGCCACACCGCGGAGGCACTGGAGGCACAGGCGGCACGCCTTGCGGACTGGGCGCGGGAGAACGGCGACGGCGACGGCGGTGGCGTCGACATCGGCGGAGTCGCGGGCACGCTGGCGACCGGGCGGGCGGTGCTTGAGCATCGTGCGGTGGTGGTCGGGGGCGGTGGTGGGGAGCTGCTGGGTGGGTTGGCGGCTTTGGCTGGTGGTGGTGTGGCGGGGAATGTGGTGCGGGGGCAGTCCGGTGTGGGTGGCCGGGTGGTGTTGGTGTTTCCGGGTCAGGGTTCTCAGTGGGTGGGGATGGGGCGGGAGTTGTATGCGTCCTCGCCGTCCTTTGCCGCTCGAATCGATGAGTGCGCGGCGGCGTTGGCGCCGTTCGTGGACTGGTCGCTGACGGATGTGCTGTGCGGGGTCGAGGGTGCTGCGTCGTTGGAGCGGGTGGATGTGGTGCAGCCTGCGTCGTGGGCGGTGATGGTGGGTCTGGCGGCGGTGTGGGAGTCGTTGGGTGTGCGTCCGGGTGCGGTGGTGGGTCACTCTCAGGGTGAGATTGCGGCGGCGGTGGTGTCTGGGGCGCTGTCTTTGGAGGACGGGGCGCGGGTCGTTGCGCTCCGCAGCCGGGTGATCGGTGAGGAGTTGGCCGGTCTCGGTGGGATGGTGTCGGTGGCGGCGCCTCTGGAGCAGGTGCGGGAGTGGCTTGAGGCTTGGGGTGAGCGGATTTCGGTGGCTGCGGTCAACGGGCCGTCCTCCGTGGTGGTTTCGGGTGAGCCTGGGGCCTTGGACGACCTGGTGGCCGCCTGTGAGGCCGAGGAGGTGCGGGTCCGGCGTATCCCCGTGGACTACGCCTCGCACTCGGCGCAGGTGGAGCGGATCGAGGCGGCGCTGCATGAGGCGTTGGCGCCGATCCGTCCCGGCCGGGCCGGTGTCGGGTTCTACTCGACGGTCCTGGACGCCTGGGTGCCGGGGGAGACGCTCGACGCCCGGTACTGGTACCGGAACCTGCGGGAGACCGTCCAACTGCGGCGGGCCGTCACCGCGTTGGCGGGCGAAGGCTTCGACGTCTTCGTCGAGTGCAGTGCCCATCCGGTGCTTGCCGCCGCCGTCGAGGACGCGCTGGTCGACGCCGGGTCCCCTGGAGCCGTCGTGACCGGGACGCTGCGCCGCGACGAGGGCGGCCTCGGGCGTGTCCTCGCCTCGGCCGCCGAGGTGTTCGTGCGCGGCGTACCGGTCGACTGGAGCACGGTCACCGGCGCCCCGAACACCTCTGTGGATCTTCCCACTTACGCCTTCCGGCACCAGCGCTACTGGCTCGAACCGCAGCCGGGGAGCGGCGCCTCGGATCCGGCCGCCCTGGGGCTGCGTGGTGTGGGGCATCCCCTGCTGGGTGCGGCGGTGTCGCTGGCCGACGGCGGCGGGGTGGTGCTGACGGGACGGTTGTCCGCGGCCCGGCCGGGCTGGGTGACGGATCACCGGGTGGGCGGTGCGGTGGTGGTGCCGGGGACAGCGCTGCTGGAGATGGCGGCGCGGGCCGGGGAGCAGGTGGGCTGTGCGCGGGTCGAGGAGCTGGTCCTGCACACGCCGTTGGTGATTCCCGCCGACGACGCCGTCGACGTACAGATCGAGGTGACGGCCGCGGCCGAGGACGGCAGCCGGTCGGTGACGGTTCAGTCCCGCCCGGACACGGCCCTCACCGAGAGCCCGTGGACCGCCCACGCCGACGCCTCGGTGAGCACGGGCCGCGCGACGTCCGCCGAGCCGCTGCCGTCATGGCCGCCGGCGGGCGCCGAGCCCATCGAGACCGAAACCGTGTACGCCGACATGGCGGACCGAGGCTTGGAGTACGGGCCCGGCTTCCGGGGTCTTGAGGCCGTCTGGCGCGGAGAACGCGACGGCGAGGTCTTCGCCGAGGTGCGGCTGCCGCAGCCGCTGGTGGAACAGGCCGGGCAGTACATCCTGCACCCCGCTCTCTTCGACGCCGTACTGCACGCCGTCGTACCGAGTGGACTCCTGTCGCGCGCCGGCACGGACCCGCAGGCGCGGCTGCCCTTCTCGTGGAGTGGCGTCGAGATCCAGGCGGCCGGTGCCTCGGTCCTGCGCGCACGGCTGACCGCGCTGAACGACGACTCGGTGGCGCTGACCCTGTGGGACGCGGCCGGTGGGCAGGTGGCCACGGTCGACGAGCTGATGGTCCGGCCCGTCGGGCCCGACGAACTGCGGGCGATCGGCGCTCGCGGGAACGACGACTCGCTGTTCCGTCTGAGCTGGCAGCCGCTGCGGGCCGACGCGGGGGCGGCCTCCGGGCGCTGGGGGCTCCTGGGCCCGGACGCGCTCGGGCTGCGGGAGGTACTGGAGGCGGGCGGCCTCTCGCCGACGCCGTTCGATTCGCCGGGCGGCATCGGTAACGGCAACGGCAACGGCATCGGTACCGGTACCGATGCCGATGCCGATGCCGATGAGACCGTGCCGGAGACGGTGCTGCTGGCGGTCCCCAGTGGAGTGGCCGACGGGTCGCAGGACATACCGGGCCAGGTGCATGACCTGGTGTGCTCGGTCCTCGACACCGTGCGGGAGTGGCTCGCCGACGAGCGCTTCTCGCGGTCGCGCCTGGTCGTCGTCACGCGCGGCGCGGTTTCCGTTGGCGACGGCGTTCCCGTTGGCGATGGCGTTCCCGTGGGCGACGACGCGGAAGCCCCCGATCCGGTCGCCGCGGCGGCCTGGGGTCTGTTGCGGAGCGCCCAGACGGAACACCCGGACCGTTTCGTGCTGCTGGACCTCGATCCCGCGGCTGACGGCGACCTTCGCGACACGGCTGACGCTGTCCGGGCGGCGCTCGGCACCGGCGGTGCGCCGCAGCTCGCCGTGCGGTCCGGCACGGCCTTCACGCCGAGTCTGGTCCGCGTCACGGAATCGAAGCAGGCGCACGCCCAGGACGACGCGCGGCCGATCGATGTCTCCGGCACGGTCCTGGTGACCGGGGCCTCGGGCAAGCTCGGCGGCCTGATAGCCCGTCACCTGGTGGCGGAGCACGGTGTACGACGGCTGCTCCTGACGAGCCGCAGGGGCCCGGCGGCCCATGGAGCCGACGAGCTGCGGGCCGCGCTGGCAGCGCTCGGGGCCGAGGCGACCGTCGTCGCCTGCGACATGGCCGACCGCACGGCGGTGGCGGAACTGCTGGCCGGAATCCCGGCCGAGCACGGCCTGTCGGCGGTCGTCCACGCGGCCGGCGTCCTGGACGACGCCGTACTGGAAGCCCTGTCACCGGAACAGGTGGCCGCCGTGCTGCGGCCCAAGGCGGACGCGGCATGGCATCTGCACGAGCTGACGCAGGACATGGACCTCTCGGCGTTCGTGCTGTTCTCGTCGGTGGCGGGCACGCTCGGCAGTGCGGGCCAGGCGAACTACGCCGCCGCCAACGCCTTCCTCGACGCCCTGGCCGCCCTCCGCAGGACACGCGGGCTCGCCGCATCGTCCATGGCCTGGGGACTGTGGGCCGAGGCCAGCGGAATGACGGGCCACCTGGACCAGACGGACCTGCGGCGACTCGCCCGCCTCGGGGTGGCGCCGCTGTCCACGGCGGCGGGCCTGGCGGCCTTCGACGCGGCGCTGCGGCTCAACGCACCCGTCGTCGTACCGATACGCCTCGACACACGAAGCCTGGCGAAGGCCACGGAGGGGGCGGTGCCGCCGCTGCTCGCCGCGTATGCGCGCACCTCGGCGACACGGCGACGGGACGCGGCCGCGGATTCCCCGCCGTCGGCCACCGGTCTGGTGGACCGGCTGCGCACCCTCACCGCGGACCAGCAGCTGGAAACCCTGCTCGAGCTGGTGAACAAGCATGTCGTGTCGGTCCTCGGCGGGCGCGAGGACGCGATGACCTCCGTGCAGACGGAGACATCCTTCAAGTCGCTCGGCTTCGACTCCCTGACGTCGGTGGAACTGCGGAACCGCCTCAACCGCGAGACCGGCCTGCACCTCCCGGCGACGCTCGCCTTCGACCGCCCGAATCCCGGTGCGGTGGCCGCATTCCTCCAGACGGAGCTGACGGGAGCACTGACCGCCGACGCGCCTGCCCATCGGGCCGCCGCCACCACGACCTCGGCGGACTCCGCGAACGACGAGGATCTGATCGCGATCGTGGGAATGGGCTGCCGTTTCCCGGGAGGCGTGGAGTCTCCGGAGGAGCTGTGGCGGCTGGTCGCCGACGGCGTCGACGCGATCGGCGAATTCCCCGCGGACCGCGGCTGGAACCTGGAGGACCTGTTCGACGACGACCCGGATCACTCGGGGACCAGCTATGCGCGCACGGGCGGATTCCTTTACGGGGCCGCCGAGTTCGACGCCGGGTTCTTCGGTATCTCGCCGCGTGAGGCGCTGGCGATGGACCCGCAGCAGCGGCTGCTCCTGGAGACCTCGTGGGAGGCGCTGGAGCGTTCGGGCATCGACCCCCGCTCGCTGAGGGGCACTCGGGCCGGCGTCTTCACGGGCGTCATGTACAACGACTACGCAGCCAGGCTGATGCACGCCACCGAGGGACTCGAGGAGTACGAGGGCCAGCTCGGCAGTGGCAGCGCGGGGAGCGTGGCGTCGGGCCGGGTGGCGTACGCGCTGGGGCTGGAGGGTCCTGCGGTTTCCGTCGACACGGCGTGTTCGTCGTCGCTGGTGGCCTTGCATCTGGCGATACGTGCGTTGCGGAGCGGGGAGTGTTCGCTGGCGCTGGCGGGTGGCGTGACCGTGATGGCCACGCCGTCGATGTTCGTGGAGTTCAGCCGTCAGCGGGGGTTGGCGGCGGACGGGCGGTGCAAGGCGTTCGGGGCGGGTGCGGATGGCTTTGGTCCGGCCGAAGGTGCGGGTGTCTTGGTCGTGGAGCGGCTGTCCGATGCGCGTCGCCATGGGCATCGGGTGCTTGCGGTGGTGCGGGGTTCGGCGGTCAATCAGGACGGGGCGTCGAATGGGCTGACGGCACCGAACGGACCCGCCCAACAACGGGTGATCAGCCAGGCCCTGGCGGATGCCGGAGTGAGTGCCGCCGACGTGGACGTGGTGGAGGCGCACGGGACGGGCACGAAGCTCGGGGACCCGATCGAGGCGCAGGCACTGCTGTCGACGTACGGGAAGCGGGCCTCGGATCAAGAGCCGTTGTGGCTGGGCTCGTTGAAGTCGAACATCGGTCATACGCAGGCGGCTGCGGGTGCGGCGGGTGTCATCAAGATGGTGATGGCGCTTCGAGAGGGTGTGCTGCCGCGCACGCTGCACGTCGATGAGCCGTCGCCGCATGTGGAGTGGTCCTCGGGTGGGGTGGAGTTGCTGGCCGAGGCGCGGGATTGGCCGGAGGTGGGTCGTCCGCGACGGGCGGCGGTGTCTTCCTTCGGGATCAGTGGGACCAATGCGCATGTCGTGCTGGAGCAGGCTCCGGAGCCTGTCCAGGAGGTCGGCGGTGGGGATTCTGTACGTCCGGGAGTCGTGCCCTGGGTGCTCAGTGGCCACACCGGGGAGGCACTGGAGGCGCAGGCGGCGCGGCTCCTCGCCGATCTGACCGGGCAGGAGTCCGGGAAGAGCCCCGAGGATGTCGGGTTCGCGCTCGCCACCGGGCGGGCGGTGCTTGAGCATCGTGCGGTGGTGGTCGGGGGCGGTGGTGGGGAGCTGCTGGGTGGGTTGGCGGCTTTGGCCGGTGGTGGTGTGGCGGGGAATGTGGTGCGGGGGCAGTCCGGTGTGGGTGGCCGGGTGGTGTTGGTGTTCCCGGGTCAGGGTTCTCAGTGGGTGGGGATGGGGCGGGAGTTGTATGCGTCCTCACCGTCCTTTGCCGCTCGAATCGATGA
>NZ_JBITGM010000006.1:418755-618120 GCF_044457025.1 Streptomyces sp. NPDC050658 | reverse complement strand
GCGGGCCTGTCAAGGGTGGAGCGCAAGCGGAATCGGCGAAGCCGACGCGACCGAAGGGAGCGCCCTTTACAGGGGCGCCGGAACCGCCACACTCCCCAGAACCGGGCGGCCCCGGCCACGATCGAAGGCACCGGGCCACGGAAAGCAGCCGCCCTGACCCCAGCCCCTCAAACGAACCCGCGTCGCCCCATCACCCGTTCGGATGAGCTGACACCAACTCCCCGCCTGTAAAGGCCCGTACGCAAGTCTCGGCCCCGTGAGCCAAAGGACCGCCGAGGCCACCAAGGCTCCGTCGGCCACAGTTCCCGCCACGTCGCCGGCGCCCGTCTCCGCGCGCAGCGCGCCGTGAACACCGAACTGGTCCAGATGCACTGGCAGATCGGCAAGCTGATCCTCGCCCGTCAGGAACAGGAGAGCTGGGGAACCAAGGACGTGTCCCGGCTCGCGGCGGACCTGAAGGCGACCATTCCGAACCAGCGCGGCTTCTCCCGAAGCAACCTGATGTACATGCACAAGATGGCCCGCACCTGGCTGGACTTCTACGCCACCGAAGCCGTCCGCAACGGCTGGTCCCGCGTCCTCCTGGACCGCGCCACAACAAGGCAGCCGTACAGCTGTCGCTCGGCGCCGGCAACAACCCCATGGCCGTGACGTCCTACTCGACGCTGGCCCCCGCCGAGCGCGAACTGATCCCCAGCGAACAGGATCTGTCCCGGGTCGTCCAGGAAGTCATCGACGGCGTCCATCTCGTGTGAGTGACGAGCATGTGAGTGACGAGCATGTGAATGACGAGCATGTGAATGACGAGCATGTGAATGACAAGCAGCTGTGGTTCTTGCCGCGCCGGTCACATTCCCCCCACCCCCTCCGTCAGAGCAGTGAAGCAGCACCCAAGACAGACGCCCCGGCCGGAGCACCCCGCCCCGGCAGGCCCCGCTCACTGAGGAGACCGGAATGTCCACCGCTCACGTCATCGTCACCGTCCTCGCCGCCGCCATGGTCACCTTCTCCGCCGTCTCCGTCTTCCTCCGCTCCAAGTGGGTCATGGAGCCCATGGCCGACTACGGCGTCCCCATGTCCTGGCTCCCCTGGCTCGGTACCGCCAAGGCGGCCGGCGCCTTGGGGCTGGTGGTCGGGCTCGCCGTGCCGGCCATCGGTGTCGCCGCCGGGATCTGCCTCGTCGCCTACTTCCTGGGCGCGGTCGTCACCGTCGTCCGCGCCCACTGGTACGCCCACATCCCCTACCCCCTCATCTACGCCGCCCCCGTAGCCGGCGCCCTCGTCCTCGGCCTCGCCGCCTGAGAGGCCCACGCCAACTCCCCGCAGCACAGCCCCACTTCACCTACCCTCAAGAAATGGTCGAAGCCGCGACGCTGGGCGCCCGCATCGCCTCCAGCGTGGTCACCCCGCTCGTCAAGAAGCTCTTCGTGGCCGAGCAGCCGGGCGCGGCCCTGGTGACCAAGCCGGTGCGGATCTCCTCGCTCGTCTCCTTCAGCGGGGAGAAGCGCGGGGTCACCCCGAAGGACGTAGAGAAGATCGCCGACGAGCTGGTGCGCCGAGCCCTGAAGGGGGCGGCGCCCGGCGAGCGGCCCGTGAAGGCCGACGAGGCCGTCGCCGTACGCAACGCCCTCGCCCGCTCCCTCTCCTCCCTCGGCACCCTCACCATCGAGGACTACGAAGCCGTCGCCCTCGGGCCCGAGGAATTCGCGCGTCTGCTGCGGCAGCACGCACCCGAGCGCTCATACGGCCTCACCCTCGAAGGCGAACTCCTCCACGACCGCCTCCTGCACACCGCCTCGCTCCACATCCTGAACTTCTTCACCCGCCGCTCCACCTTCATCGCCCGCCAACAAGTCGGACAGAGCCAGCAGTTGGCGCGGCTCGTGCAAGCCGTCGACATCCTGCTCGAACGGCTTCCCGCGCAGTCCGCCGAGGACGCCGGCTTCGAGGAGGCCTACGCCGCGCACATCGCGGAGCGCCACGGCACCCTCACCATCTACGGTCTCGACGCGGGGACCAGCGAATGGCCGCTGGACACCGCCTACCTCAGCCTGGAGGCGACCCGCGAGCGCGCCGGGCACGGCGGCAGCGGGCTGCATCTTCCCGCCGAGCAGGTGCTCGCCCAGCACGACCAGGTGCTGCTGCGCGGCGTCGCCGGTTCCGGGAAGACGACTCTGGTCCAGTGGCTGGCCGTGACAGCGGCCAATCGGACGTACGAGCACGGGCTCGCGCATCTCATCGGGACGGTGCCCTTCGTGCTGCCCATGCGGAGGATCGTGCGGCCGGGAGCCGAACTGCCCATCCCAGGGGAGTTCTTGAAGGCCGTGGCCTGTCCCATCGCGGGTGAGCAGCCCACCGGGTGGGTGGAGCGGGTGCTCCGCGCCCGGCGCGGGGTGCTGCTCGTCGATGGGATAGACGAAATCGCCGCCGACCGGCGGGAGGCGACTCGGCGCTGGCTGCGCGAGCTCGTGCGGGCCTTTCCCGGCAACCTGTGGCTCGTCACCTCGCGCCCCTCCGCCGTACCGGAACGCTGGCTCGGCGCCCAGGGCTTCGGCGAGCTCACGCTCTCCCCGATGGCCCGCGACGACGTCGCCACCTTCGTACGCCGCTGGCACCGCGCCGCCGGTGCGGACGAGGACACCGGGGACTCCCTGCTCCAAGCGGTGCGCACCACCTCGGAGTTGAACCAGCTCGCCACCAATCCCCTGATGTGCGGCATGCTCTGCGCCCTGCACCGCGACCGGCGTGGCTTCCTGCCGCAGGACCGCAAGTCGCTGTACGAGGCCGCCCTGACGATGCTCCTCGAACGCCGGGACCGGGAGCGGCAGTTGGAGCACCCGGACGGACTGCGCATTCCGTACGCCACCCAGATCCAGCTCCTCCAGAAGCTCGCCTGGTGGCTGATCCGCAACAGCCGCTCGGAGATGAGCCGGCTGGAGGCGCTGACCATCATCGGGCAGGCCGTGCCCGCCGTGAATCTGACCGACCGCAGCACCGAGGAGGTCTACACCTCGCTGCTGCTCCGCTCAGGCCTGCTGCGCGAACCGGCGGACGGGCGCGTCGACTTCCTGCACCGCACCTTCCAGGACTATCTGGGTTCTCGGCTCGCGGTGCAGGAGCTGGACTTCGATCTGCTCCTGAACAACGCGGAGGCCGACCAGTGGGAGGACGTGATCCTGCTGGCCATCGCGCACGCCCGGCCGAGGGAGGCCGAGGACATGCTGCGGCGCCTCGTCGGCCGCGACACCTCGCGCGGCAAGCTCCTCGCGGCGGCGGGGCTGCGGTACGCGGCGGAGGTCGAACCGTCGGTTCGTACGCTCGTGGAGGCGGGCGTCGGCTCGCTCATCCCGCCCCGCACCTTCTCCGAGGCGAGCCATCTCGCACAGGCCGGCGGCGATCTGCTGGTCGCGCTGCTGCCGGGGCCCGAGCGGATCGACGACGAGACGGCGTCCATGGTGACGTGGGCCGCGACCCGGCTCGGCACGGAGGCCGCGCTGCACTTCCTGACCGCCTTCCGGGGCCATCCGAGCCCCGCCGTGCAGTCGACGCTGGCCGCGTCCTGGTCCCGCTTCGACCACGCGACGTACGCCCGTGACATCCTCGCCCACCTGCCCCACCAGCACACGGTGGAGGTGCGCGACACCGAGGATCTGCGCGCCCTGCGGGCGATCGGCGGCTGGTCGGACGTCCAGGTCATCGGCGCCTACCGCGTCGACGACCTCACCGAACTCCTCGTACCCGACCGGCTGGAGCGGCTGGGGCTGGACGCCCCGCATCCGGTGGAAGGCCTCGCCTGGCTCAGCGCCTTCCCGCGTCTTGCGGAGGTCCGGGTGACGGCGAAGGTGAACGCCGCCGTCGCGGCCCAGGTCCCCGACTGGATCCGGCTCACCGACCCACCGTCCAGGCGCAGTTGACCTACCCTTGACCTTCAACGGTTCCACGCCACCGTCAGCCACCGACAGGGACTTCCCATGCCCATGGAGCCCGTTGTCCGCATCCCGACCACCCTCGCCGCGCCCCTCGTGCAACGGCTCATCCGCCCTCCCGAGCAGCGGCCCGTCGCCGCCGCTCTGATCGCCGCCCTCACCACCTGGCGCGGCCCCGACGCCCCCGCGACACCGGACGACGTACACCGCACGGCCGCCGAGTTCGTCCATCTCGCGGCCGAGGCGCAGACCGCTCCCAGCGGTGAACTCACCGCCGTGGCGGATGTGCTGGCGAGGACCCTGCTCGCGGTCGGGGAGCTGGATCTCACCGATGTCGACGCCGTGCGGCTCGGGCCGCAGGACTACGCCCGGCGGCTGCGCGGTGCCGTGCAGGGCGCGGACCGGGGGCTGACGCCCGGCGCCGCGTGGTTCCACGACGAGCTGCTCGTGGCCGTGTGCCTGCACATCCTGTACCACTTCGTCCGCCGCTCCCCCTACATCCAGCAGCACATGCCCGGACGCTCCAGCCGTATACGCCAGCTCGTCGACCTGAACGACGCGGAGGCCGCCGCCCGCCAGCCCGAACGGTCCCAGGAGGACCGGGACTTCGAGGTCCGGTACGCCGAAGAGGTCGTCCGGCAGCACGGCTGGCTGACCATCGTCGGAGTGGACCTCGCCAACGCGCCCGACCGCTGGCCCCTGGAGGACACCTACCTCAGCCTGGAGGCCGAGGAGAGCAGCGGCAGCGGTGTGCCCGGTGAACCGAGGACCGTGCTGCTGGCCGACCGGGCCCTGGAGGGCCACGAGCGGGTGCTGCTTCGCGGCGACGCGGGCTCCGGCAAGACGACCCTCGTGCAGTGGCTCGCGGTGGCCGCAGCCCGCGAGGGCTCCCGCGTGCCGTTCGTGCTCCCCGTACGCCGCTTCGCCCGCGAGGGCTTCCCCGCCCCGGACGACTTCCTGCACGCGATCCGCCACCCGCTGGCCGACCAGGCCCCCGAGGGCTGGGTCGTACGGACGCTCCTGGCCGGACGCGCCATGCTCCTCGTCGACGGCATCGACGAGGCCCCGGAGGAGACCCGCGGCGAACTGCGCGGCCAGCTCCGCCGTCTGCTCCGCATCTTCTCCGGCAACGGCTGCCTGGTCACGTCCCGCCCCTCCGCCGTCGAGGACGGCTGGCTGGCCCAGGAACGCCTCGCCGAGGAGGGCTTCAAGGAACTCTCGCTCGCCCCGATGTCCCGCGACCAGGTCACGCACTTCATCCACGACTGGCACGCGGCGGCGCTCAGCGACGACCAGTGCAAGGAGCAGCGCGAGCGCGACGAGCTGAGGGAGTACGAGCAGCGGCTGCTGCACTCCGTACGGATCTACCGCGAACTGCGCCAGCTGGCCACGAACCCGCTGATGTGCGGCCTCATCTGCGCCCTGAACCGCGACCGCTCCGGCTCACTGCCCAAAGGGCGCAAGGAGCTGTACGACGCGGCCCTGGAGATGCTCCTGCAGCGCCGCGATCCCGAGCGGGATGTTCTGTACGCCGATGACGTACGGCTCCAGCAAGGCCCCCGGGAGCTGCTCCTGCGCAAGCTCGCGCACGCGATGGTCGAGGAAGGCGTCTCGGAGCTGCCCCGCCATCGCGTGATCGCCATCCTGGACGCGGCGCTGCCCGCGATCCCCTCCGCCCGCGCGGAGGGCGACGGCGAGAAGATCTTCCGGCATCTGCTGCACCGCACGGGGCTGCTGCGCGAGCAGGCGGGCCTCTCCGTGGACTTCATCCACCGCACCTTCCAGGACTATCTGGCCGCCAAGGAGATCGTGGCCCGCGGCCGGTTCCGCACGCTGGTCGACCACGCGCACCGCTCGGAGTGGGAGGAGGTCATCCGGATGGCCGCCGCGCACGCCCGGCCCGAGGAGTGCGCGGACTTCCTGGAGCGGCTCCTGGCGGCGGCCCCGAACCTGCGCCGCCCGCATGTGAACCACCGGCGCCTGATGGCCGCGGCCTGCCTGGAGCATGTCTCCGAGCTGGACCCCGCGGTGCAGCAACTCGTCCACGACCGCACCAAGAACCTCGTACGCCCCACGACCGAACTCGCCGCCCGCAGCCTCGGCTGGGTCGGCCCCATCGTCCTGGAGCAGCTGCCGGACCCGGAGCAGGTGCCGAGCGACCAGCAGGCGCTGCTCCTCGCCATCACGGCGACCCGCGTCGCGGACGACGCCGCGATCGACTATCTGGCCCGGCTGCGGCACCGCTCGGCGCTGTCCATCCGGGCGGAGCTGGCCCGGCCGTGGCGGCACTTCGACACGGAGCGGTACGCGCAGGAGATCATCGCCCATCTCGATCCGGTGGGCCTGTACTTCCCGGTCTCCGACACCGCCGAGCTGGCGGCACTGCGCCAGCTGGGCGGCCGGCCGTGGATCCAGGTGGTCGGCGTGATGGGCACGGAGGAACTCCTCGACGGCCTGGAACACGAGCAGCTCACCCACCTCTGGATCACCGCCGAACTGGCCGACCCGGACATGACATGGCTCTCCCGCTTCCCGAACCTGAGCGTGCTACGGGTCAATCCACGACTGCCGAGGGTCCGGAACGTGCCGGAGGGGGTCACGATCACGTCCTAGCACCTCGAAAGGGGCGGGGCAGGAGCGCCCCGTAAGGGGCGCGGGGAACTGCGCGACAAGCCACGAGGAACCCGCAGCCGGGAGAAGCCAGAAAGGGGCTGCCCCGAACCGTACGAAACGATCCGGGGCAGCCCCTGCACTGCTATAAGGCGGGCCGCAGGCCTACGCCTCCTTGCTCAGGTTAGGCCCCGCGCCGCCAGCGGCCTGCTCGATCGGCGGAACATCCGGCAGCGCCGCCTTCTCCTCGCCACGGAAGGTGAACGTGGCGGTCTCGCCCTCGCCCTCCGTGTCGACGACCACGATGTGGCCGGGGCGCAGCTCGCCGAAGAGGATCTTCTCCGACAGGATGTCCTCGATCTCGCGCTGGATCGTCCGGCGCAGCGGCCGGGCGCCCAGGACGGGGTCGTAACCCTTCTTCGCCAGGAGCTTCTTGGCGGTCGAGCTGAGCTCGATCCCCATGTCGCGGTCCTTGAGGCGCTCGTCCACCTTGGCGATCATGAGGTCGACGATCTGGATGATGTCTTCCTCGGTGAGCTGGTGGAAGACCACCGTGTCGTCGACACGGTTCAGGAACTCCGGGCGGAAGTGCTGCTTCAGCTCGTCGTTGACCTTGGTCTTCATGCGCTCGTAGTTGGTCTTGACGTCACCCGACGCGGCGAATCCCAGGTTGAAGCCCTTGGAGATGTCACGCGTGCCGAGGTTGGTCGTCATGATGATGACCGTGTTCTTGAAGTCCACGACCCGGCCCTGGGAGTCGGTCAGACGACCGTCTTCCAGGATCTGCAGAAGCGAGTTGAAGATATCCGGGTGGGCCTTCTCGACCTCGTCGAAGAGAACCACCGAGAACGGCTTGCGGCGGACCTTCTCGGTCAGCTGACCGCCCTCTTCGTACCCGACATATCCGGGAGGCGAACCGAAGAGACGCGAGACCGTGTGCTTCTCGCTGAACTCCGACATGTCGAGGGAGATCAGGGCGTCCTCGTCGCCGAAGAGGAATTCGGCGAGCGTCTTGGAAAGCTCGGTCTTACCGACACCGGACGGGCCGGCGAAGATGAACGAACCACCGGGGCGCTTCGGGTCCTTCAGACCGGCGCGCGTACGCCGAATCGCCTGCGAAAGCGCCTTGATGGCGTCCTTCTGACCGATGACCCGCTTGTGGAGCTCGTCCTCCATGCGGAGCAGCCGCGAGGACTCCTCCTCGGTGAGCTTGAAGACCGGAATACCGGTCGCCGTGGCGAGGACCTCGGCGATGAGCTCGCCGTCGACCTCGGCGACGACGTCCATGTCGCCGGCCTTCCATTCCTTCTCGCGCTTGGCCTTGGCGGCAAGGAGCTGCTTCTCCTTGTCACGCAGCGAGGCCGCCTTCTCGAAGTCCTGGGAGTCGATGGCCGACTCCTTGTCGCGACGGACGCCCGCGATCTTCTCGTCGAACTCGCGGAGGTCCGGCGGCGCGGTCATCCGGCGGATGCGCATCCGGGAACCGGCCTCGTCGATCAGGTCGATCGCCTTGTCCGGCAGGAAGCGGTCCGAGATGTACCTGTCGGCCAGGGTGGCGGCCTGGACCAGCGCCTCGTCCGTGATGGAGACCCTGTGGTGGGCCTCGTAACGGTCGCGCAGACCCTTGAGGATCTCGATGGTGTGCGGCAGCGACGGCTCCGCGACCTGGATGGGCTGGAAGCGGCGCTCGAGCGCGGCGTCCTTCTCCAGGTGCTTGCGGTACTCGTCGAGCGTGGTGGCACCGATGGTCTGCAGCTCACCGCGGGCGAGCATCGGCTTCAGGATGGAAGCCGCGTCGATCGCGCCCTCGGCGGCACCCGCACCCACCAGGGTGTGCAGCTCGTCGATGAACAGGATGATGTCGCCGCGGGTGCGGATCTCCTTGAGGACCTTCTTCAGGCGCTCCTCGAAGTCACCGCGGTAGCGGGAGCCGGCGACGAGCGCGCCGAGGTCCAGGGTGTAGAGGTGCTTGTCCTTGAGGGTCTCGGGCACCTCGCCCTTGACGATGGCCTGGGCGAGGCCCTCGACGACGGCGGTCTTGCCGACGCCGGGCTCGCCGATGAGCACGGGGTTGTTCTTCGTACGGCGGGACAGCACCTGCATGACCCGCTCGATCTCCTTCTCGCGCCCGATGACCGGGTCGAGCTTGGACTCACGAGCGGCCTGGGTGAGGTTCCGGCCGAACTGGTCGAGCACCAGGGACGTGGAGGGCGTGCCCTCGGCAGGACCGCCGGCGGTGGCGGTCTCCTTGCCCTGGTATCCGGAGAGCAGCTGGATGACCTGCTGCCGCACCCGGTTGAGATCGGCACCCAGCTTGACCAGGACCTGGGCGGCGACGCCCTCGCCCTCGCGGATCAGGCCGAGCAGGATGTGCTCCGTGCCGATGTAGTTGTGGCCCAGCTGAAGGGCCTCGCGGAGCGAAAGCTCCAGGACCTTCTTGGCACGGGGGGTGAAGGGGATGTGGCCGGACGGAGCCTGCTGGCCCTGCCCGATGATCTCCTCCACCTGCTGGCGGACCGCCTCGAGCGAAATCCCGAGGCTCTCCAGGGCCTTAGCGGCGACACCCTCGCCCTCGTGGATCAAGCCCAGGAGGATGTGCTCGGTGCCGATGTAGTTGTGGTTGAGCATCCGGGCTTCTTCCTGAGCCAGGACGACAACCCGCCGCGCGCGGTCGGTGAACCTCTCGAACATCGTTAATCGCTCCTCAGAGCGGTCAGAAAGATTGGGGACGATCCCCTCCCTGTCCTTCCGCAGCTTAGTCCCGCAAGCGGGGACCGCTCATTCCAACTGCCGACACCCGGCCGAGAACAAGAGGTGCCTCCTGACCCCGAACGCCGACAACTGCTCCAACCCGATGGTGCGAGACGATGTTCCCGCAGGCCAGGCACTTACCCTCACCATCACTACGCCGATGGCGAACGTGAGACGGCCTTGCGCGCGTGTCGCCCCTCCCCACTAGGGATGTCTTACCCGTAACGACTGACACTCCATGCGGCGTGCCCCGGTTCCCTCCGCTACGGGCGAACACCCTTGCGCCGCCGAACACGCTTTTACGCCCCCATTTTGGACACGCAGCGCGTTCGCGCCGCCACGTTGCGTAACCTGCCCGCCCTCCCGGCGGTTCCTCAGACATGGCCCTCACCGTTCCCCAGCCCCGCCTGCCGGCCGAGCAGAGCGATCCGGTGCGTCAGTGGTACGCGAACGAGCTCGGCTGGGCGACCGCGGATCCGCGTCCGGGCCTGCCGGTGCAACTGCTCACGGGGCTCCGCTTCGATGTGCTGGAGCTGCCCGCGGAGGCCGGCTTCGCCGCGCTGCGGCATCTCGGGCCGAAGGCGCCGGTGGCGCTGCGCGGGGAATCGATGCGGCTCTTCGTGGCCGCGGGGAGCGCCGAGGAGCTGCCGGGGCTCCTGGAGTGGCTGGAGTGGGGGGACATCCCCCTGGAGCTCACGGCCTCCGGGGCGGGCGGGCGGACCG
The DNA here is from genome assembly GCF_044457025.1 of Streptomyces sp. NPDC050658. Taxonomy (NCBI): domain Bacteria; kingdom Bacillati; phylum Actinomycetota; class Actinomycetes; order Kitasatosporales; family Streptomycetaceae; genus Streptomyces; species Streptomyces sp. NPDC050658. The sequence continues at coordinate 608,110 of NZ_JBITGM010000006.1, read as the reverse complement.
ATGCGCCCACGCCTCCGGGGTGGTCGGGGTCGCGGGGGGCCGCCGTCTGGCTGCGCCCCCCAGAGCCCGGGTGCGAGGTGGAGCCGACGCTGCCGGCACTGCCGTCCCTGACTTCCGTGGGGGGTGGCACCGTGCCCCGCAGCGACCCCGCCGTGGGCTCCGGTCTCGTACGACTCGTGGACACGGCGGCAACGCAGTGCCACCGGGTCCGTCTGCGACGGGGCCGTCGTCAGCCGTTGGCCTTCTCGTAGGCCTCACGGATGGATGCGGGGACGCGGCCGCGGTCGTTGACCTCGAGACCGTTGTCCTTCGCCCAGGCGCGAATGGCCGCGGTGTCCTGACCACCGCTCACGGCAGCGGCACGGGCCTTGCCGCGCCCCGCCGAACGGCCACCGGTACGACGACCGCCCTTGAGGTACGGCTCAAGGAGACCGCGGAGCTTGTCCGCGTTCGCAGTGGTGAGGTCGATCTCGTACGACTTGCCGTCCAACGCGAACGTCACGGTCTCGTCCGCCTCGCCACCGTCGAGGTCATCGACAAGAAGGACCTGAACCTTCTGTGCCACCGGATTTCCTTTCATCGATAACTTGGGCCGGATCGCGCGGCGTGAGCCGCTGAATCGCCGCCCCCTGTTATATGCAGTACTGCAGTACGTCGGAAAGCAAACCGCTTTTGCTGGAAAAACACAAACCCCCGGGAGAGACTCGGGACCCCGAGAACCCAGGAAACATGCGCGTTTCGGACATAGGGAACCGGGGCAGCGGGCCGCTCGGAATACCCGGCGACGATCACAGATGCAGAAGCATCCGGCTGTTGCCCAAGGTGTTCGGTTTCACTCGTTCGAGGCCGAGGAACTCCGCGACGCCCTCGTCATTGGAACGCAGCAGCTCACTGTAGACATCTCCGTCGACAGGCGTCTCGCCGATCTCCACGAAGCCGTGCTTCGCGAAGAAGTCGACTTCGAAGGTGAGACAGAAAACCCGGCGGACACCGAGCCAGCGAGCGGTCTGCAGCAACTTCCCCAACACCTGATGACCCACTCCGGCGCCCTTGACATCGGGGTTCACCGCGAGTGTGCGCACTTCCGCGAGGTCTTCCCACATCACATGCAGGGCACCGCACCCGACGACCTCGGCGTTGTCGTCGCGTTCCGCCACCCAGAACTCCTGGATGGACTCGTAAAGCGCGACCGTCGCTTTGTCGAGCAGGATCCCCTGACGGGTGTAGGAGTCGAGCAGGTTCCGCACGGCCGGCACATCCGCGGTGCGGGCCCGGCGTACGGAGACTGCTTTAGCGCTGAGTTCAGGGGGTTCTGCTGGCATGACCGGACGCTATCGTTCTGCTTCGTGCTCCGCCGCGCCGGGGTTCGGCGGGTTCGGTGCCTGAACGTTCGGTCCCTGAACGATGCGCATCGCGTCGTTGAGTGCTTCGCGCTGTTCCGGCGACATCATGCCGAAGAAGGCGACGAGAGCGGCCGCGGCGTTGTCACTCCGGGACCATGCTTCGTTCATCAGTGCGGCCGCGTAGGCAGCGCGAGTGGAGACCGCCTCATATCGATAGGCGCGGCCTTCCGCTTCACGGCGTACCCAGCCCTTCTGATGGAGATTGTCCAAAACGGTCATGACAGTGGTGTAGGCGATGGACCGTTCCTGCTGAAGGTCTTCAAGGACTTCCCGAACGGTCACGGGGCGGTTCCACTTCCACACCCGTGTCATGACTGCGTCTTCGAGTTCTCCCAGGGGGCGAGGCACACCAGCACAATAGTGGGAGATGTCACTAATGCCGTGACGGACGTGGCGGAGCCGTCATTTACCCAACAAAAAGGGCGTACGACTCGAAATGCGAGCGAGTCGTACGCCGTACGTGTGCGCGGGGTGATCTGGGGGTGATCTGGGGCGATCCGGGGGATGGGACGTTCTCAGATCTGGGACGTTCTCAGGCGTCGCCGGTCTTCGGGGTCTGCCGGACGCTCTCGGCGCGGGAGATCGCGGCGTCGACCGCCGCGTCCTCCTTGGCCTTGTTGGCGCCGCCCTGGGTCTTCACGATCGTCACGATGAGACCGCCGAAGAACACGGCCATCACTACGGGGGGCAGGAGCGCGGAGACGTATTCCATGCCCCCAGAGTAGCTAGCCCGCCGCGAGGTGATGCGCCGGGTCCGCCGGATTTGCCGGAGCCGCCGGATCCGCTGGTCGGCGCTTGGGCGGGAAGACCTCGGCCGGGGTCGGCACGGGGTGGCGGGGCGGCTCGGGGGCGTCGGGGCGCCTGGCCGGGGCCGCGGGGGACTTCGGCTTGGGTGCCGCGGGGCGCTCGGCGTCGCTGCGGCCGCCGGGGAGGGCGAGCAGTCGCGTGCGGGAGGCGGGGACGAGGGGCCGTTGCGGGGCCTGCCGGGCGGCGCGTCCGGAGAGGCGGGCGCGCACGTCCTGTTCGGCGAGGACCTGGCAGCGGTCGAGGAGGGCCGCGGCGACCGGGTTGCCGCGCAGGGCGCGCAGCGCGGCGAGGTCGTCGGCGGCCGGGGGGTGACCGGCGCCGACGGCGTCCTCGAGAAGGGCGAGATAGCCGGTCGCGGTGCCGGGCAGGGCGGCCCGGTAGCGGGCGAGGTCGGCCAGCAGGAAGGCGCGGAGCCTGGCGCCCTCCCGTGCCGCCTCGTCGACGGCTTCGGCGAGCCTGAGGCAGCTCTGGACGTCCTCGTCACCGACGGGGCTGGGGTGCAGGGCGAGGGCCAGGGCGCGGCGGAGCACACGCAGCTCCTCCGCACTGAAGGCCATGCCGCCGCGGGATCCGTATGGCGTGGGCATGAGCCGACGATACGCGCTAAACGGACAAAATCGGCTTAACGCCAATTTCTGGCGTGGCTTGCGGGTCGGTCGGGCCCTAGTCCGTGCGGCGGCGGATCATCGCGAAGGCGACCGCGCCGACGCCCAGCGCGGCGGCTCCCCCGAGGGCGATCCAGGGCAGGACGCCCGCACCCGTGTCGGCCATGGTGCCGCCGCGGGCCGGGGAGCCGGCGCCCTCGGAGGAACCGGCGGCTTCGGAGGTGTCCGTTCCCGTACGGGTGGTGGTGACCGGGGCGGGGTCGCCGACGGCGTACGCCGCGGTCGGCTGGCCCACGGAAACCGGCTGGCCCGCGGAAACCGGCTGGACGACGGCAACCGACCGGACCACGGCCACCGGCTGGGCCGCGCTCGCCGCCCCCGCCGGTCCCGCGACCCCCGTCAGCACCGCGGCCGCCACCGCCGCGACCAGTCTTCCCCTACGCCCCATTTGCCCCACGCCCAGTCGACACCGCTCAACTCCCGTCCCTGCGCAGACTCTTGTATGGGGCGGAGGGTTGTGTGCGCAACCCGGCTCGGGGCCGGATCGGGTACGGAAAGGGTCAACTCCTTGAAACGTTCCGTTCGTAGACGAGCCGAAGACCGATCAGGGTCAGCCACGGCTCGTGCTCGTCGATGACCGTCGCCTCGCCGAGCACCATGGGCGCGAGCCCGCCCGTCGCGATGACCGTCACGTCCTCGGGATCGCCGCCGGGGCCCGCCAGTTCGCGCGCCATGCGCCGTACGACGCCGTCGACCTGGCCCGCGAAGCCGTACAGGATGCCGGACTGCATGGCCTCCACGGTGTTCTTGCCGATCACGCTGCGGGGCCGCGCCAGCTCGATCTTGCGGAGCTGCGCGCCCCGTACGCCGAGCGCCTCCACGGAGATCTCGATGCCGGGGGCGATCACGCCTCCGGTGTACTCGCCGCGCGCGGAGACCGCGTCGAACGTCGTCGCCGTACCGAAGTCGACGACGATGGCGGGCCCTCCGTAGAGCTCGACCGCCGCGACCGCGTTGATGATGCGGTCGGCGCCGACCTCCTTGGGGTTGTCCATGAGGATCGGCACGCCGGTCTTGATGCCGGGCTCCACGAGGACGGCGGGCACGTCTCCGTAGTAGCGCCTGGTGACCTCACGCAGTTCGTGCAGGACGGACGGGACCGTCGAGCAGATGGCGATGCCGTCGATGCCGTCGCCCAGCTCCTCCCCCAGGAGGGGATGCATGCCCATCAGCCCGTTGAGGAGCACGGCGAGTTCGTCGGCGGTGCGGCGCGCGTCGGTGGAGATGCGCCAGTGCTCGACGATCTCCTCGCCGTCGAAGAGGCCGAGGACGGTGTGGGTGTTTCCGACGTCGATGGTCAGCAGCATGAGGGGATCACTCCGCCGCGCGCAGGTCGAGGCCGATGTCCAGGATGGGCGAGGAGTGGGTGAGGGCGCCCACCGCGAGGTAGTCGACGCCCGTGTCCGCGTACGCCCGTGCGTTCTCCAGGGTGAGGCGGCCGGAGGACTCCAGGATCGCGCGGCCGTGCACGATCGCCACGGCCTCCTCGGTCTCGCCCGGCGTGAAGTTGTCCAGGAGGATCAGGTCGGCGCCCGCGTCCACGACCTCGCGCAGCTGGTGCAGGGTGTCGACCTCGACCTCCACGGCCAGCTCCGGGAAGGCCTCGCGGACGGCCTTGAAGGCCTGCTCCACGCCGCCGGCGGCCACCACGTGGTTGTCCTTCACCAGCGCCGCGTCCGAGAGCGACATGCGGTGGTTGACGCCACCGCCCATGCGCACCGCGTACTTCTCCAGGGAGCGCAGGCCCGCCGTCGTCTTGCGGGTGTCGCGGACCCTGGCCTTCGTGCCGTCCAGTGCGTCCGCCCACGCGCGCGTGGCGGTCGCGATGCCGGAGAGGCGGCACAGGAGGTTGAGCGCGCTGCGCTCGGCGGTGAGCAGGTCGCGGGTGCGGGTGGTGACGCTGAGGAGCTTGTCGCCCGCCTCGACGCGGTCGCCGTCCTCGACGTGCCGCTCGACCTCGAAGGTGTCCGTGCAGACCAGGGAGATGACGGCTTCGGCGACGCGCAGTCCGGCGACCGTGCCGGCCTCGCGGGCGGTGAAGTCACCGGTGGCGACGGCCGTTTCGGGGATCGTGGCGACCGAGGTGACGTCCACGCCGCCCGCCAGGTCCTCCGAGACCGCCATGTGCGCGATGTCCTCGACCTCCACGGGGTCGAGCCCCGCGTCGGCGATGAGCTGCGCCAGGGCGGGGTCGAGGCCGCACTCCTGGGGGTCGTAGGCGTCGTCTCCGCCGCAGCCGCAGGCGTCGCCGCAGCCACCGCCGACAGGGGCGAGGGGGAGGTCGGGGGTGCTGCTCACGGTCACTTCTCCTGAAGTCTCGTCGTCAGTCGTGTCGTCGGGGGGAAGTCGGTGGTCTCGGTCGTCCACGCGGCCAGGGTCCGGTCCGCGTTCAGGCGTACGACGATGTGGCGGCGCCAGGCCGCGTCGTCGCGGTCGGCGTGGTCCTCGCGCCAGTGGCAGCCGCGGGTCTCCTCGCGGCGCTGCGCCGCGGCCACCAGGACGCGGGCCACGCACAGCAGGTTGGTGGTCTCCCAGGTGTCGACGCCGGGCTCGGCGGTCTTGCCGTCCTCGGCGAGCGCGCCCGCGGCCTCGGCGTGCACCCGGGCCAGCCGGGCGGCCGCTTCGGTGAGCGAGTCGGCGGACCGGAGGACTCCGGCGCCTTCCGTCATCACGCGCTGGACGGTGAAGCGCGCCTCGGGCGGCAGCAGGGGGTGGGTCGGTGTCTCCGGCTGGGCGACGGGGGACGGCACGCGCGCGTGGAGGGCGTCCTCGGCGTGCCGGTCCGCGATGTCCTCGGCGATCCGCTCGGCGTAGACCAGGCCTTCCAGGAGGGAGTTGGAGGCGAGGCGGTTGGCGCCGTGCACTCCGGTGCAGGCGACCTCTCCACAGGCGTACAGACCGGGGACCGTGGTGCGGCCGTGCGCGTCGGTGCGGACGCCGCCCGAGGCGTGGTGCGCGGCCGGGGCGATGGGGATGGGCTCGGTGACCGGGTCGATGCCGTGGGCGCGGCAGGCGGCGAGGATCGTCGGGAAGCGGTTCGCCCACATCTCGGCGCCGAAGTGCCGGGCGTCCAGGAACATGTGCTCGGCGCCCTGCTCCTGCATGCGGCGCACGATGCCCTTGGCGACGATGTCGCGCGGCGCCAGCTCGGCCAGCTCGTGCTGCCCGACCATGAAGCGCACCCCGTCGGCGTCCACGAGGTGCGCGCCCTCGCCACGGACGGCCTCGGAGACCAGCGGCTGCTGGCCCTCCGCGTCGGCGCCCAGGAAGAGCACGGTGGGGTGGAACTGCACGAATTCGAGGTCGCTCACCTCGGCGCCCGCGCGCAGGGCGAGCGCGACACCGTCGCCCGTGGCCACGGACGGGTTGGTGGTCGCCGAGAAGACCTGGCCGATGCCGCCGGTGGCGAGGACCACCGCGGGGGCGTGCACGGCGCCCACGCCGTCGTGCTGGCCCTCGCCCATGACGTGCAGGGAGACACCGGCGGTGCGGCCTTCGGCGTCCGTGAGCAGGTCGAGCACCAGGGCGTTCTCGACGGTCGGTATGTCGCGCGCGCGGACCGCCTCGACGAGGGCGCGGGAGATCTCCGCGCCGGTCGCGTCGCCGCCCGCGTGCGCGATGCGGCGGCGGTGGTGACCGCCCTCGCGGGTCAGCTCGATGGCGCCTTCGGGGCCGGTGTCGAACAGGGCACCGGTCTCGATGAGCCTGCGTACGGCGTCGGGGCCCTCGGTGACGAGGGTGCGCACCGCCCCCTCGTCGCACAGGCCGGCGCCCGCCACCAGCGTGTCGTCCAGGTGCTGTTCGGGGGTGTCGCCCTCACCGAGCGCGGCGGCGACGCCGCCCTGCGCCCAGCGCGTGGAGCCGTCGTCGAGGCGGGCCTTGGTGACCACGACGGTCTTCAGTCCGGCGGCCGAGCAGCGCAGCGTGGCGGTCAGGCCGGCCACTCCGGAGCCGACGACCACGACGTCGGCGTCCAGGGACCAGCCGGGGGCGGGGGCGTGCAGCCGTATGCCAGTGGCACTCATGGGGTGGCTCCGAACGTGAGCGGGATGTTGTCGATCAGCCGGGTCGCGCCGACCTTGGCGGCGACGGCGAGGACCGCCTCGCCGGTGTGGTCGGGACCCACGTCCGTGAAGTCGGCCGGGTCGACGAGCGCCAGGTAGTCCAGCTCCAGCGGGGGCTTGGCGCGCATCGCGTCGTCGAGGACCTGGCGGGCGGCGGCGCGGACGGCCGCGGGGCCGCCGGGCGCGGAGGGCGTGCCGGACTGGGCGACGGCGTGGGCGTCGGCCGCGGCGCGGGACTCCCCCAGCGCGTTCAGCGCGGCCGCGCGCGCGTGCGTGGCCGGGGCGGACGCGGCCCGCGCGCGCAGGGCCTCCTGCGCGGCGTGCCGGTCGCGGCCCGCGAACAGGGCCTGGGAGAGCGCGAGGGCGGTGCGCCGCTCCTCCGGGGAGAGGTAGCGGTTGCGGCTGGAGAGGGCCAGGCCGTCGTCCTCGCGGACGGTGGGTACGCCGACGATGTCGACCCCGAAGTTCAGGTCCCGCACCATGCGGCGGATGAGGGCGAGCTGCTGGGCGTCCTTCTGCCCGTACAGCGCGACGTCGGGGCGGGTGAGGTGCAGCAGCTTGGCGACGACGGTGAGCATGCCGTCGAAGTGGCCGGGCCGCGTGGCGCCTTCCAGGAGGGTGCCCATGGGGCCCGCGCTGACGCGGACCTGGGGCTCGCCGCCCGGATAGACCTCGTCCACGGAGGGGGCGAACACGAAGTCCGCGCCTTCCTGTTCGGCGATCTTCACGTCGGCGTCCAGCGTGCGCGGATAGCGGTCGAGGTCCTCGCCGGCGCCGAACTGGAGGGGGTTCACGAAGACCGTGACGACGACCTCGCCGTCGTCGCCCGCGATGCGGCGTGCGGTGCGGATCAGCGTGGCGTGGCCCTCGTGCAGGGCGCCCATCGTCATGACGACGACGCGGCGGCCGTCGCGGGCGTGGGTGCGCAGCCCTTCGGCGGTGTGCAGGAGGCGGGTCATCGGCTTCCTCCCTCGGGGTCGCCGATGCCGGTGTCGCTGATCCCGCCCGCGCCGTTGGCCAGGACTCCGAGGAGGTCCTCGGCGAGCTCCGGCTTGAGCAGTCCGTGGGCGAGCGCGCGGTCGGCGGTGGCGCGGGCCATCGCCAGGTATCCGGCGACGGTCTGCGGGGCGTGCTTGCGCAGCTCGGCCACGTGCGCGGCGACGGTGCCCGCGTCACCGCGCGCGACGGGGCCGGTGAGGGCGGCGTCGCCGGACCGCAGCGCGTTGTCGAGCGCGGCGCCCAGGAGCGGGCCGAGCATCCGGTCGGGGGCCTGGACGCCCGCGTCCCGCAGCAGCTCCATGGACTCGGCGACCAGCGTGACCAGGTGGTTCGCGCCGAGTGCGAGGGCCGCGTGGTAGAGCGGCCTGGACTCCTCGGCGATCCACTCGGGCTCGCCGCCCATCTCGATGACGAGCGCCTCGGCGGCGAGGCGCAGCTCCTCGGGGGCGGTCACTCCGAAGGAGCAGCCGGCCAGCCGCTGGACGTCCACGGGGGTGCCGGTGAACGTCATCGCGGGGTGCAGGGCGAGCGGCAGGGCGCCGGCCCGCAGCGCCGGTTCGAGGACCTTCGTGCCGTACCGCCCCGATGTGTGCACGAGGAGCTGGCCGGGGCGGACGGCGCCGGTCTCGGCGAGGCCCTCGACCAGGCCCGGAAGCGCGTCGTCCGGCACGGTCAGGAGGACCAGGTCGGCGCGCTCGAGGACTTGGGCGGGCGGGACGAGGGGGACGTCGGGCAGCAGCACCGCGGCCCTACGGACGGACGCGTCGGAGACTCCGGACGCGGCGACCGGGCGGTGCCCGGCCAACTGGAGCGCCGCGGCGAGCGCGGGGCCCACCCGGCCCGCTCCCACGACGCCCACCGTGAGCCTCGCGGGGCGGTCCCGCGGGTCTGGCTGATGAGGTGCGTTCACGCGATGACGCCTTCCCGTTCCAGTCCGCTCGGGGTACCGGACGATTTCTCGTCATGCTAACGCTATCGGTCGGTGCCGCGTCCTCGGCTGTCCACAGGCTGTGAGTATTCGTGTGACTGGCGGCGCCCGGCACGCCATGCTCGGGGGATGACTGCGAACGAGGCGGAAGAGAACGCGCCCCTCCGGAACGATCCGGGGCTCGCCCTGAAGGCCCCGGAGCACTCCGGGGAGGACCGGGACGACTTCGCCAGGCGTTCGGCGGCCACCCGCACCGCCGCCCGGACCCTGCACCGCCCGCCTTTCGTCGTGCCGCTCGTCGAGCGCCTCTCGGCCCTGGCGGCCGCGGCCCCCGAGGTCGTGGGCCCGGACGATCCCACGGACTGGTACGGCGGCGGCGTCGTGGCCACCCTGGAGGACGAAGTCGCGCGGCTGCTCGGCAAGGAGGCCGCCGTCTTCTTCCCCACCGGGACGATGGCCCAGCAGGTCGCCCTGCGCTGCTGGGCGGGCCGCACCGGCAACGCCACCGTCGCGCTGCACCCGGACGCGCACCCCGAGCTCCACGAAGGCGGCGCCTTCTCCGCGGTGAGCGGGCTGCGCACGGTGCATCCGACGCACGAACCGCGGCTGCCCACCGCCGACGAGGTGCGGGACTTCGACGAGCCCTTCGGGGCGCTGATGCTCGAACTGCCGCTCCGGGACGCCGGTTTCGTCCTGCCGACCTGGGAGGAGCTGGAGGCGGTCGTGGACGCGGCCCGCGAACGGGACGCGGTCGTGCACTTCGACGGCGCCCGCCTGTGGGAGTGCACACGCCACTTCGGCCGCCCGCTCGGCGAGATCGCCTCCCTCGCCGACACCGTGTACGTGTCGTTCTACAAGTCCCTCGGAGGACTGAGCGGCGCCGCGCTGGCCGGTCCGCGCACCCTCGTCGAGGAGGCGCGGGTATGGCGCCACCGCTACGGAGGCCTGCTGGCCCAGCAGTTCCCGACGGCCGTGTCCGCGCTGCTCGGCCTGAAGCACACGCTGCCCCGGCTGCCCGAGTACGTCGGCCACGCGCGCGTGGTCGCCGAGGCGCTGCGCGAAGGGTTCGCCGCGGCCGGTGTGCCGTGGGCGCGCGTGCACCCCGAGCAGCCGCACACCCACCAGTTCCAGGTCTGGCTGCCGTACGACTCCGAAGTGCTCGGCGAGGCATCGGTCGCCCAGGCCGAGGAGACCGGGACCCTGCTGTTCCGCCGCTGGTTCCCGGACGGCCCGCCCGGCCTCTCGGTCACGGAGGTCACCGTGGGCGAGGAGGGCCTCAAGTGGACGGCGGACGACGTCAAGGAAGCGGTCGCGGAGTTCGTACGACGGCTCCCCGCCTGACCGGTCCCCGGCCGATGTGGCCGGTGCGGGCGAACCGGGCCAGGGCGGCCCGGATCCGTCCGTGGGCGGGGCGTTCCTCGACGACGGCCTGGAAGCGCCCGTAATCACGGACCTCCCGGATGACCTGCCAGTCCTGCTGACCGGGGGCGGGCGGGGTGCGCTCGTCGTGCTGGGCGGCGCGGTAGCTGTCGAGCAGGTACTGCTGCGTGATGCTCATGATGACTTCGCCTCTCGGAATAAATGGTACGTATCGGGCACCCCTGGGTCGACGGGAAGCAGGGTCGACGGAGGAGGGGGATTCCGGCCCTGCGGCGACGCTGCCGTGCGGCCCGGTCACCACAGACTGCGCCCGCCGCCCGTCCTCCGTCGCGCCGATTGACGCCGGTCGTCAATCGGCGGTGGCGATGTCGGTGGCGCGGTGCACGATGGGGCCATGAGCGTGAGCATCGAGATCGCGGGCCTGCCGCAGGAGCGGATCTTCTTCGACCCTTCGCCCTTGGCGGAGCTGGGCGTCGCCCTGCACGCGCTGATGGAGCCCGGACACCATCCGGGCCTGCACGGCTGGGCCACGGCGACCACCGCGTCGCTCAAGCCGGACCTCGCCGACCGGCTGTGCGAGGCCGACTTCCTGTGGCGGAACACGTTCTCGGACGTCTTCATGCCGTTCGCCGGGCTCGTCGACGGTGACGGCAGGCCGGGCGCGACGCTCGCCGAGGAGCTGGACCTCCTCGACCGCCTGGACGACGACCGGTTCGTCATGGCGGCCCTGGAGTTCACCTGCGGCACGACGTACAACGAAGGCGGTCCCTCCCCCCTCACCGACCCCGTCCGGGGTGCGCGCGCCCTGGAGCTCGCCGCGACGCGCGGCACCCGGCAACTGGACTTCGCCGAGCGCCTCCTGAGCGATCCGCACACCGTCCGCGCCTGGCTGCGCCGCCTCCTGGAGGACTGCGACGAGGCGTTCTTCGCCGACACCTGGCGGCGGGTGCGCGTGCAACTGGCCGCCGACGCACGGCACAAGACCGAGATCCTGCGCCGCAAGGGCCTCACCGAGGTGCTGACCTCGGTGTCGGCGGCGCTCTCACTGGACGAGGACGGCCGCCGCATCACCGTGGACAAGCTGGTGCCGGGCACGGCGACCGCGCTCGACCGCACCCTGGGCGCGGGGCTCACGTTCGTGCCCTCGCACTTCGCCTGGCCGCACCTGATGGTCCTGCACGCCCCGGGCTGGCGTCCGGTGATCCACTACCCCGTGTCCGCCCCCGACCTGGCCAAGCCCACCTCCGTGGAGGCCCTGGAGCGGCGGCTCACGGCCCTCGCGCACCCCGTGCGGCTGCGGCTGTGCCGCGACATGGCCCGCGCGCCCTTCAGCACCGGCGAGCTGGCCCACGCGACCGGGCTCACGGCGCCGGAGGTCTCCCGGCATCTCACGCTTCTCAAGAAGGCGGGCCTGGTCACCACGACGCGGCGCGGCCGGTACGTCATGCACCAGCTGGACGTGACGGTGGTCGCCCGCCTGGGCAGCGACTTCCTGGAGGGCATCCTGCGCTGACACCGGACAGCCGGACAACCAGACAGCCGGACGGGCTCCGGCCGACGGTCAGGCAGGCCCGGAAGAGGACCGGAAGACCGGAAGACCGGAAGAAGACCGGAAAGGTCAGGCCGCCCCGCCGCCACCCGCCCGCACAAGACCCGTCTCGTACGCGAGCACCACCACCTGCACCCGGTCCCGCAGCCCGAGCTTCGTCAGGATGCGGCCAACGTGCGTCTTCACGGTGGCCTCCGACAGGACGAGCCGCGCCGCGATCTCACCGTTCGAGAGGCCCTGCGCGACCAGGACCATGACCTCGCGCTCACGGTCCGTGAGCCGCTCAAGCTCCTTGTGCTGCGGCCGGCCGCCCGCGTTCGGCAGCATCGGCGCGAAGCGGTCGAGGAGGCGCCGCGTCGTGGACGGCGCGACGACCGCGTCACCGCTGTGCACGGACCGGATCGCGGCGAGCAGCTCCCCCGGAGGCACGTCCTTCAGCATGAAGCCGGATGCGCCCGCCTTCAGCCCCGAGAAGGCGTACTCGTCGAGGTCGAAGGTCGTCAGGATCAGCACCTTCGGCGGGTTCTCGTCCTGACAGATGCGCCGGGTCGTCTCCACGCCGTCGAGTTTCGGCATGCGTACGTCCATGAGCACCACGTCGACCTTGGTCGCCCGCAGCGCCTCCAGGGCCTCGACGCCGTCGCTCGCCTCCGCGACGACCTCCATGTCCGGCTGTGCGGCGAGCACCATCCGGAACCCGGTGCGCAGCAGCGCCTGGTCGTCGACGAGCATGACGCGGATCGACATCAAAGGCCCCTTTTGGTGGACGCGGTCGTCTTCGTGGACGAGGCCGTCTTCGTGGATGAGTTCATCAGCCTATGGCGTGGACGTATCGGTGACAGGTGTCAGTTCGCGGGCTTCAGTGGGAGCAGCGCGCTGATGCGGAAGCCACCGCCCGGTCGGGGCCCCGCGTCCAGCGTGCCGCCGACCATGCCGACGCGCTCGCGCATGCCGATCAGGCCGTGGCCGCTGCCGTCGGCGCCGCCGTCCTCGTACAGCTCGTGCGGGGCGCCCTTGCCGTCGTCCTCGACGAGCAGCCCCAGGCCGTCGTCGAAGTAGACGAGGCGCACGCTGGCCCCCGTGTTGGCGCCGCCGTGCTTGCGGGTGTTGGTGAGCGCCTCCTGGACGATGCGGTACGCGGTCAGCTCCACGCCGCTGGGCAGCGGGCGTGGGGTGCCCTCGACCTTGAAGTCGACGGGGAGGCCCGCCGTGCGCACCTGCTCGATGAGCTCGTCCAGCTGCTCGACGTCGGGCTGCGGGACGTACTCGCCGCTCTCCTGGTGCTCTCCGGTGCGCAGCACGCCGAGCAGTCTGCGCATCTCGGCGAGCGCCTGCCTGCCGGTGCCCGAGATGGTCTCCAGGGCCTGCTTCGCCTGCTCCGGGGCGGTGTCCAGGACGTACGCGGCGCCGTCGGCCTGGACCACCATCACCGACACGTTGTGCGCGACGACGTCGTGCAGCTCGCGGGCGATGCGGGCCCGCTCGGCGGCCACGGCGACCTTGGACTGCGCCGCCCGCTCCTTCTCCAGGCGGTCGGCGCGCTCCTCCAGCTGGGCCAGATAGGCGCGGCGGGTGCGGATGGAGTCGCCGAGCACCCAGGCGAGGGCGAACGGGACGATCTGAAAGGCCGTGAAGAGGATGTTCCCGAAGGCACTTATGCTCTCCTCCGGCCAGCGCATCGACGACAGCGGAGCCGCGCACAGACCGCCGACCAGGGCGAACCGCGAGGCCCATTTCGGGCCGTCGGCCGACGCGGTGTAGATGATCACCAGCATCGCGAAGTCGGCCGGCATCGTCTGCACGTCGAGGACCAGCTGGGCGACGCCGAGCGCGGCGGCCAGGACCAGCATCTTCTCGGTGGCCTTGCGGCGCAGCGCGACGACGACGGACAGGCCGACGACGATGACGGCGGCCGCGATCTTCGGGTCGCGGCCGTCCCCCTCGGCCATGGAGACCACGCTCAGGCCGGAGACCCCGAGCAGGACGAGGGCCCAGAAGCCATCGACCCCGGTCGGGTGTCTGCGGAGGAAGTCATAGACGCGCTGCACGTAACCCAGCGTAGGCAGCCGCACGGCCCTCCGGGGTCAACCGGAGGGCCGATCCGCACCCGGCGCGTGTACTCCCCAAGGTGGAGGCGCCCTTAGCCTTCTCGCGTGGAGTACGAGGTCCAGGGTGCGCGGCAGGACGTGGGGCGAGGGTGGCGGGAGGCCACGGAAGAGGCGCTGTACGGGCCCTCCGGGTTCTATCTGCGCCCCGAGGGGCCCGCGGCGCATTTCCGTACGTCGGTGCACGCGTCGCCGCTGTTCGCCGCCGCCGTGGCACGGCTGCTGTGCCGCGTGGACCAGGCGCTCGGCTATCCCGCCGAGCTGGCCTTCGTGGACGTCGGCGCGGGCCGCGGCGAGCTGACCGAGGGGGTGCTCGCGGCGCTGCCCGCCGACGTGGCGGCACGCGCGCGTGGGTACGCGGTGGAGCGTGCCGCACGCCCCGGAGGGCTCGATCCGCGCGTCGAGTGGTGCGAACGGGCTCCGGAGGGCGTCACGGGCCTGCTCTTCGCCAACGAGTGGCTGGACAACGTCCCCGTGGACGTCGTCGAGGTCGCCGACGACGGTGTGGTCCGCCGGGTGCTCGTGCGCGCGGACGGCACCGAGTCCCTGGGGGCCGCCGTCGACGGCGCGGACGCCGAGTGGCTCGACCGCTGGTGGCCGCTGCCTCCGGAGCCCGGCCTGCGCGCGGAGATCGGCCGGCCCCGCGACGAGGCCTGGGCGGGCGCCGCGGCGACGCTGGAGCGCGGCCTCGCGGTCGCCGTCGACTACGCCCACCGCCGGGAGGACCGGCCGCCCTTCGGGACCCTGACGGGCTTCAGGGAGGGCCGCGAGACGGCGCCGGTGCCGGACGGCGGCTGCGACATCACCGCCCATGTGGCGCTGGACGCCTGCGCGCCGGAAGGGGCGGCGCTGCTCAACCAGCGGGCGGCGCTCGCCGCGCTGGGCGTGCGCGGCGGCCGACCGCCGCTGTCGCTGGCCTCCAGCGACCCGACGGCGTACGTACGGGCCCTCACGCGCGCGGGAGAGGCCGCGGAGCTCACCGCGCCCGGCGGGCTCGGGGACTTCGGGTGGCTGGTCCAGCCAGTCGGGATCGCGGACCCGCTCGTTACGGACCCGCTCGTTACGGACCCGCTCGTCGCGGACCCGCTACTTGTCGATGTCGCCGACCACGAAGAAGAGTGAGCCCAGGATCGCCACCATGTCGGCGACCAGCTGGCCCGGCAGCAGCTCCACGAGCGCCTGGATGTTGTTGTACGACGCCGAGCGGAGCTTCAGCCGGTAGGGCGTCTTCTCGCCCTTGGAGACCAGGTAGTAGCCGTTGATGCCGAGCGGGTTCTCGGTCCACGCGTACGTGTGACCCTCGGGGGCCTTCAGGACCTTCGGGAGGCGCTGGTTGATCGGCCCCTGCGGCAGTTCGGCGATCCGGTCCAGGCAGGCGTCCGCGAGGTCGAGCGCGTTGTGCGTCTGCTCCAGGAGTACCTCGAAGCGGGCCAGGCAGTCGCCCTCCTGGCGCGTGACGACCTTCAGGGTGTCCTGCAGCTCCCCGTACGCGAGATACGGCTCGTCGCGCCGCAGGTCGAAGTCGACTCCGGAGGCACGCGCGATGGGACCGCTCACTCCGTAGGCGTGCACCGCCTCCGGGGAGAGCACGCCGACGCCGCGCGTACGCCCCCGGAAGATCTCGTTGCCGAGCACCAGCTTGTCGTACACGTCCATCCGGGAACGGACGGAGGCGACGGCGTCGCGCGCACGCGCCGGCCAGCCCGCGGGGAGGTCCTCCTTGAGGCCGCCGACGCGGTTGAACATGTAGTGCATGCGCCCGCCGGAGATCTCCTCCATCACGTTCTGGAGCTCCTCGCGCTCCCGGAACGCGTGGAACACCGGGGTGATGCCGCCCAGTTCGAGCGGATACGAGCCCAGGAACATCAGATGGTTCAGCACGCGGTTCAGCTCCGCGAGGAGCGTCCGCGTCCAGACGGCGCGCTCGGGCACCTCCATGCCGAGCATCCGCTCCACGGCGAGCACGACGCCCAGCTCGTTCGAGAACGCGGACAGCCAGTCGTGCCGGTTGGCCAGCATCACGATCTGCCGGTAGTCACGCGCCTCGAAGAGCTTCTCCGCGCCTCGGTGCATATAGCCGATGACCGGCTCCGCGTGCTGGATCCGCTCGCCGTCGAGGACGAGACGCAGCCGCAGCACGCCGTGCGTGGACGGGTGCTGCGGGCCGATGTTGAGCACCATGTCGGTGCTCTCCGCGGCGCCGCCGATGCCGAGCGTGGTCTGAGTCGTGGGGCTCATGCGCGCATTCTCTCGTACGCGCGGCCCTACGCGACTGTCAGTCGGCGTACGTACGCTTGCGGCATGGAAACGGGGACGGCGGGACCCGCACGACCGGCGGGTACGACAGGGGCGGAGCCGGTGTGGACCGGGCTGCCGCGGGGGCTGCTCAGGATGCGGCGGCTGCTGCTCGTGGTCTGGCTGGTGCCGGTCGCGGTGGCCGTGGGGGTGCTCCTGGGAATGTTCGCCGGACCGGAGTGGGCCGCCTTCGCGGCGCTGCCCCTCGCCCTCGTGGCCTGGGGCTGGCCGATGCTGGGGCGCAACTGGCGGTCCTGGCGGTACGCGGAGCGGTCCGACGACCTCCTGATCAGCCGGGGCGTGCTCTGGCGCGAGGAGACGATCGTGCCGTACGGCCGGATGCAGCTCGTCGAGGTGACGTCGGGGCCCGTGGAGCGGCACTTCGGCCTGGCCAGCGTCCAGCTGCACACGGCGGCGGCCGCCACGGACGCCCGTATCCCCGGGCTGCTGCCCGAGGAGGCCGAGCGGCTCCGCGACCGGCTGACCGAGCTGGGCGAGGCCCGTTCGGCGGGGCTGTGAGCGGCGTACGCGAGATGTCGAACGCAGAGGACGCAGAGCACACCCGTGGCCCCGACGGCGTGCGAGAGCGGCGGCTGCACCCCGTCACGCCCCTGCGCAGGGCCTGGGCGCCGGTCGCGGTGCTCGTGGGCTTCGCGGTGCACGATCCGAACGGCACGCAGCGGCGCGTCTCCGAGCTGCCGATGGCGCAGCTCCTCGCCGGAGTCGCCGTCGTCCTCCTGGGCGGCGCCCTCTACGGCTTTCTGAGCTGGTGGTTCACGCACTTCGCCGTCACCGACACCGAGCTGCGGATCCGCACGGGTCTCGTCTTCCGGCGCACCGCGCACATCCGGCTCGACCGGCTGCAGGCGGTGGACGTGACGCAGCCGCTGGCGGCGCGGATCGTCGGGGTCGCCAAGCTCAAGCTGGACGTCGTCGGGACGGAGAAGAAGGACGAACTGGCCTATCTCGGCCAGGAGGAGGCCTCCGCGCTGCGGGCCGAACTCCTCGCGCGGGCGGCCGGTTTCACCCCCGAGGCAGCGCGGGAGGTCGGCGAGGCGCCGGTCAGGAACCTGGTCCACGTACCACCGCGGATGCTCGCGGTCTCGCTCCTCCTGACCGGCACGACGTGGGGGATGCTCGTCGCCACACTGATCGTGCCGCCCTTCCTGTGGTTCGCCACCCACAACGTGTGGACGGTCCTGGCGGCCGGCCTTCCCATGCTGGGCGGCGCCTTCGCGAGCAGCGTGGGGCGCTTCATCAGGGAGTACGACTGGACGGTGGGCGAGTCCCCCGACGGGCTGCGCATCGACCACGGGCTGCTCGACAAGATCCACGAGACGGTGCCGCCGGGGCGGGTGCAGACGATTCGGATCGTGGAGCCGTGGCTGTGGCGGCGCTGGGGGTGGGTGCGGGTGGAGCTCGACGTGGCGGGGTCGTCCAACGGCGTCCTGGTCCCGGTGGCGCCCCGCGGGCTCGCCGAGTCGGTGATAGCCCGGATCCTGCCGGGCGTCCGGGTGCCGGACGCGGCCGAGCTGGTCCGCCCGCCCGCGCGGGCGGCGTGGTGCCTGCCGGTGTGGTGGAAGGGGTACGGCCTCGCGGTGACGGACGCGGTGTTCGCGGCGCGGCACGGTCTGCTGCGGCGGCGGCTCTCGCTGGTGCCGCACGCGAAGGTGCAGAGCGTGCGGCTGACCCAGGGGCCGTGGGAGCGGTTCAACGGGATGGCGAACGTGGCGGTGGACACCGGGGCGAACAAGTCGGTGACGGCGTGGCTGCGGCCTGCGGGGGAGGCGACAGCGCTCCTGGAGTCCCAGGCGGAACGGTCCCGGACGGGGCGGAGGGCCGCGCTGCCGGATCGGTGGATGGCGTGAGGGGGCTGAAGCGAACCCCGCGGAGGGGCTGAAGGATTCGGCTACGCCCGCAACGCCGTCCGCAGTTCCGCCACGTCGATCTGTTCCGTCTCGTCATGCGCCGTCAGGTCGATCACCTGGCCCGCCGCGTCACCCGCGCCCTCGGCCGGTGCCTTGAACTCCGCCTCGGACTCCGCCTTGTGCACGGCGAGTGCCTCCTCGCCCACCACGTCAGCGAGGTCCGTGTTCTGCACGGACTCCAGCGCCGCGGCCGGCGCCGCGCTCTTCGTGCCGAAGAAGTCGAAGCCGCCCTGGACGACCGGGCGCCGCAGCTGCGCGGGCGGCGCGACGGCCACCGCGCGCTCATGCCCGCCGTACGCCTCGGCCGCCACGGACTTCCCCGGCGACGCGTCTCCCTCCGGAGCGGCGGCGTCCGGGACCTTCGGCGTCAGCCGGTCCAGCGCCGCGTTGGCCCGCGCGTACAGCGACGACGCCGGGTTCGCACCGTTCTTCGGGGACGCATCGGTCTTCGGGGACGCATCGCCCTTCGGGGACTGCGCGGGCGGCAGCGCCCGCGCCGGAGTGGACGCCTCGATGGCGAGCAGCCGCCGCCCCTCCAGCGCGCTGGCCCGCTCGGTCTCCGCCGTCGCGTACCGCCGCAGCAGCGCCGCGTGCTCATTGCGCAGCGCGGCCAGCTCGGCCCGCTTGGCGCGCAGCTTCGTCTCCAGACGGCCGCGCAGCTCGCGCGACTCCTCGAGGTCGGACTCGGCCTCCGCTATCCGCTCCTCGTGACGCCACTCGTCGCTCTTGCGCGCCCGGCCGAGCTCGGCGACCTGCTTGCCCGCGGAGAGATCCCAGCGCCGCATCACGACGGAACCCACGACCGCGGCAGCGGCGGCCGCCGCGGTGAGGCCGCGGAGCACGATCGGTTCCGCAAAGAGCCAGGCGCCGCCGGCGCAGACGAGAGAGAGGCCTGCGACCGTCGAGGGCGGAAGCAGCCGGTGCAAGGGTGGGGAATGGCGGTGGCGTCCACGTGGCATGGCCAGAAACTTACCGCGCGTAGGCGAACTCTGGTGCCCCGGGCGCCAAAATGACGGTGCCACAGCGCCGATTCCCCATCCTTCCCGATCCACTTCAGCCACTCAACTCCACTTTCGGCCGCGTGACTTCCCCACTACTGCGACCGCGCCACTTCCGCGCTACTTCTTGATCAATCCCTTCGACTCCAGATACTCCCTGGCGACATCCGCTTCCTTCTGCCGCTCGACATCGACCTTCCGGTCAAGTTCGGCGAGATCTTCCGTCGTCAGCGTCTCGGTCAGCTTGCCGAGCGCTGCGGCTATCTCCTTGTCGCCCGCTTCCTTCGCGTTCACAACCGGAAGGATGTTGTCCGCGTTCTGCAGCTTCTTGTCGTCCTCCAGGGCGACAAGGCCGAAGCTGTCCAGCGTCGCGTCGGTGGTCGTGGTCAGCACCACCTGGTCCGTGCCGTTCTTCACGGCCTGCTTGGACTGCGTGGTGCCGACACCCTTGGGGTCGATTCCCGCGACATCGATGCCGTACGTCTTCTTCAGACCGGGCGCGCAGAACGGCCGCGTCTCGCATTCGTCACTCGCGGCGATCTTGACCTTCTCGCCGGACTTACCAAGATCGGAAAGCGTCTTGAGCTTGTGCTTCTTCGCGTATTCCTTGGTCACCGCGAACGCGTTCTGGTCGACCGCGTCACCGACCGGGAGCACCTTCAGACCCCGCGGCTCGGCGAGCTTCTTCAGCGCGGCCACCGTGGCGTCCACGTCATTCGACGCGACCGGCTTCGCCTTGGGCCCGTTCTTGCCGAGGTTGAGGAACTCCGCGAGCGTCGCCGCGTATTCGGGCGCGACATCGATCGAGCCCTTCTTCAGCTCGGGCTCATAGACCTCGCGGTTCTGGACGGTCTTGACCTCGGCGTCGTATCCGGCTTCTTCCAGTACGCCGACGTAGAGCTCGGCGAGGACCTTCTGCTCGGTGAAGCGGGCCGAGCCCACCACGAGCTTGCCCTTGCCGCCCGCCTTGTCGCCCGAGCCCTTGCCGTCGTCCTCCAGGCTGTCCCCGCCGCACGCGGTGAGCCCCGCGGTCAGCGCCACGACGGCCACGGCCGCCCCTGCCATCCGTCGCGCGCGGCGCGTTGTGCTGTTCATCGGCGAACCACCATTTCGAGAAAGGGAATCTGGGAATCAGGGAATCGAGGGACCAACAGAATCAAGAGAGAAACCCGGGCGCCACCGTCACCGGCCGGATGTGTCACAGTCACCGGCCGCATCGCTCGCGCCGGCACGGATCTCACCGGCCACAGGCGTCACCGGCCACAGCTGTCACCGGCGGCCCAGACCGCGCGAAGGGTCGCAGACCCGCCCCACCACCACAAGGACCGCCTCCACGAAGAGCGCGAGCAGCGCCACCAGGAGCGCGCCCGCCACCACCTGCGGCGTGTTCTGCAGGTTGAACCCGGCCGTGATGATCCGGCCGAGGCCCCCCTCGCCCGCCATCGCGGCCAGCGTCGCCGTCGCCACGACCTGCACTCCCGCCGACCGGACACCCGTCATGATCAGCGGGTACGCGAGCGGCAGTTCGACCCGGGCGAACAGCTGGCGGCCGCTCATGCCCATGCCCCGCGCGGCCTCGACCACCGAGCGGTCGACCTCCCGCATCCCGAGGTACGCGTTGGTCAGCAGCGGCGGCACCGCGAAGAGCACCAGCGCGATCAGCGTCGGTACGTCGCCGTGCTCGCCGAGTGGCGTAAGCGTGAGCAGCACGAGGACCGCGAGAGTCGGCACCGCGCGGCCGACGTTCGAGATGTTGACCGCGAGGGTGCCGCCCTTGCCGATGTGGCCGAGGAACAGCGCGATCGGCAGCGCGATCAGGCACGCGACGGCCAGGCACACCCCGCTGAAGTACAGGTGCTCCCCCAGCCGGTGCCACACCCCCTTGTCGCCCTGCCAGTTGGCGGACGTGGTCAGCCAGTCGTACGCACCGGTGATCGCGTTCATGCAGGTTCAGCCACCTTGACCGCGCGGTCCGCACGGGCGGCGCGGTTCGTCCGTATTCGATGGGCCCTCGTCCACGGCGTCAGCCACCGCTGGAGCGCCAGGAGCAGCAGGTCCGCCACGACGGCGAGCAGCACGCACAGCACGGACGCCGTGAGCACCTGTGCCTTGAAGGTCGTGTCGAGGCCGTCCAGGATCAGCGTGCCCAGGCCTCCGTAGTCGACGATCGCGCCGACCGTGGTCAGCGCCACCGTCGAGACCGTCGTGATGCGCACGCCGGCCAGCAACGCGGGCAGCGCGAGCGGCAGTTCGACCTCCCACAGCAGCCGGACCGGTCCGTACCCCATCCCCTTCGCCGCGTCCCGCGCCTCCTCGGGAACGGCCTGGAGCCCCGCCAGGATGTTCCGCACCAGGATCGTCAGGGAGTACAGCACCAGGCCCGTCACGACCAGCGATGCCGAGAGCCCGAAGAACGGGAGCAGGAGCGAGAACATCGCGAGCGAGGGGACGGTGTACAGCACGGTCGTGACGCCGAGGATGGGTCCCGCGAGAAAGCGGAAGCGCCGGGCGAGCAGCGCGAGCGGCAGCGAGACGAGGACGCCGATCGCCACCGAGGCGGCGGTGATGCCCACGTGCTGCACGGTGGCGTCGATCAACTCCTGGCTGCGGGAACGGACGTACTCCCCGCAGATCCAGTCGTTCGACACCAGGCAGTTCTGCCCGCTCATCCCGCCCCACTCCCCCCGCGTCCCGATGTCCGAGTCCGTCTGGCGACCCTAACGCGCGGCACCGACAATCGCCGAGACTCGTCGTACTGGCGCAACATGGGCTTTACACACCGCCCGCGACAATGGGGAATCATGATCCGGTTCGAGCACGTCACCAAGCGGTACGCGGACGGCACCACCGCCGTCGACGATCTGTCCTTCGAGGTCGCCGAGGGGGAACTGGTCACGCTCGTCGGCCCGTCGGGCTGCGGCAAGACGACGACGATGAAGATGGTGAACCGTCTCATCGAGCCGACCGAGGGCCGGATATTCGTGGACGGCGACGACATATCGGCCATCGACCCGGTCCAACTCCGGCGCCGTATCGGCTATGTCATCCAGCAGGTCGGCCTGTTCCCGCACAAGACGGTCCTGGAGAACACCGCGACGGTCCCGCATCTCCTCGGCGTCAAGCGTGCCAAGGCCCGCGAGCGCGCCGCCGAACTCCTCGACCTGGTCGGCCTCGACCCCGCCACCTTCGGCGACCGCTACCCCGAGCAGCTCTCCGGTGGCCAGCGCCAGCGCGTCGGCGTGGCCCGCGCGCTTGCGGCCGATCCGCCGGTGCTCCTGATGGACGAGCCGTTCGGCGCGGTCGACCCCGTGGTGCGCGAGCACCTGCAGAACGAGTTCCTGCGGCTCCAGCAGGCCGTGCGCAAGACGGTCCTCTTCGTCACGCACGACATCGAGGAGGCGGTCCGCCTCGGCGACCGCATCGCCGTCTACGGCCAGGGCCGCATCGAGCAGTTCGACACCCCGTCGACGGTGCTCGGCGCCCCGGCCACCGACTATGTGGCGGACTTCGTCGGCGCGGACCGCGGCCTGAAGCGGCTCTCCGTGACACCCATCGAGGAGGGCGACCTGGAGCAGCCGCCCGTGGTGCACCTGGACGACCCGCTGCCCGCGAAGCTCGACGCCCGCTGGGCCGTCGTCCTGGACGGCGAGAACAACCTGCACGGCTGGATCTCCGCCGAGCACGCGCGCACGGGTTCGGGGGCGGTACGGGACCACGCGCGCCGCATGGAGGCCTGGCTGCCCGTGGGCGCGCCCCTGAAGCAGGCGTTCGCGACGATGCTCCAGCACGACGCGGGCTGGATCGCGGTCATCGACGAAGCCGGCGAGGGCCGCTTCCTGGGCGTGCTCACGCCGGCCCGGCTGCACGAGGCGCTGCGCAGGTCGACGGCGGCCGACGCGCGCGACATCGCGCGCGGGGACGTCGAGTTGGAGACCGTCGCCGCCATCAGCGGCGGCTGACGGCCTACTTGACGGACAGCCGCCCGCTGATCCACTCCAGCGTCGCGGGGATCTCGCGGCGCCACGTGTTGAAGTTGTGCCCGCCGCTGTCCAGCGTGATGGACGAGATCCTGGTGGGCGCCTTCACCTTGCCGATGAACTTCTCGGTGTCCCCGTAGTTGTCCTCGCCCTGCTTGCTGGTGGTGACGAGGAGGGACGTCCGGGGCGGCGGCATGTGGTCCAGGGACCACATCAGGTCGGCGTGCCGCTCCAACTCCTTGTCGCCGTGGAAGAGGTCGCCGGTCGTGACGTCGACGGGCGCCTTGTAGTACGCGGAAAGGCCCGCCCCTGCCGCGTACACGTCGGGGTGGTGCATGGCGAGCTTGAGGGCGCAGTAGCCGCCCGTCGAGTCGCCGATGACGCCCCAGCCGCCCGGGCTCGCGCCCACCCTGTAGTGCTCGGAGATCGCCTGGGGCAGGTCCTTGGCGAAGAACGTCTCGGTCTGCGGGCCACCGGGGATGTCCACGCACTCGGTGTCCCGGGGCGGCGCCACGGTCGGCCGCATCATGACCAGGATCATCGGCTGCATCTTGCCGTCCTCGACCTGCTCATGCGCGGTCTGCGGGTAGTGCAGGCCCTTGATGAGCGCCTCGGCGGTGCCGGGGTAGCCGGTCAGCACGACGGCCGCGGGGAACTTGCGGTCCTTGTAGCGGGGCTGGAAGTACTCGGGCGGCAGATAGACGTACGCCGGACTGGCTATGTCCGACTCCTTGCCGCTGACGTTGACCTTCTGGATCTGGCCGCCGGTGGACGGCCTGCCGCCGCCGGGGACGTTCACCGGGCGGGTCTTGAGCACGTCGACCGGGCTGCCCGGACCGCCCTTGGCGGGGTCGTGGTCGACGACCACTCCGGGGGCCGTCTCCTGGCCGAAGAGGTCCGCCCATGTCGCGTAGAAGCCGAACGCCTGGTTCGCGCCGAGGCCCACGGACGCGAAGATCGCGAGCTGGGTGGCGGCGAGCAGTCCGACGCGGCCGGTGACGGCCTTCCAGGACCGGCGGGCCAGCCGCGGCCAGATCCAGATCGTGCCGACGAACAGTACGACGGCAAGCGCCACCGCCAATGCGAGGACCTTGTTGCTCGTAAGACCCATGGGGTGTTCCTGCCTGCGCTTTCTGCCTGTCCCGTGCCGCCGGGTCCGGTCCCCGCCGCCGTTGGCCGGGGATCGCCCCCGCTTTTCGGCGGTTTTATGATCCGGAGTGAACCCGATTCCCGGAAGGACCGTCCTAGAGGGCGCAATGTCGCCGGATGCCACTTTTGGCACCGGAACCAAGCTCTCTCGCGAACTACGGGATGCGATGTCTGTCAGGATAGATGGGGAAATGTCGGGTCCGGTTCCGGACGGCAGGGGCAAGCTCCGCCGACTGCTCCGCGGCCCCCGCCCCGAGGCCGTGCCGGTCCTGGTGGCCCGCGCCTGCACCCTCGTGGGCCTGCTGAACATCGCGGCAGGCGTCTTCCCGCGCTTCAGGCACAGCCGTATGCACGCCATCGCCGAGGTGCTGCCCGGCGCGCTCGGCCCCTTCGCGGCCGCCCTCGCGCTCAGCTCGGGCGTCCTGCTGCTGCTCCTCGCCCACGGCCTGCGCCGCCACAAGCGGCGCGCCTGGCGGGCCGCCGTCGTGCTGCTCCCGGCGGGCGCCGTCGCCCAGTTCGCCTACCGGCACTCGGTCATCGGCGTACTGATCTCGCTCGCGCTGCTGACCCTGCTGCTGCGCCACCGCGCTGAGTTCGCCGCACTGCCCGACCCGCGCAGCCGCTGGCGCGCGCTCGCCAACTTCGTGGTCCTCGGGGCCGGTTCGCTCGCCCTCGGCCTGGTCATCGTCAGCGCCCACCCCGGCAAGGTGATCGGCGACCCGAGCATCACGGACCGGCTCGCCCACGTCCTGTACGGCCTGTTCGGCTTCGAGGGCCCGGTCGACTACTACGGAAGGACGTCCTGGACGGTCGCCTACTCGCTCGGCGCGCTCGGCCTGCTCACCGCCATCACCACCATCTACCTGGCCTTCCGCCCCGAACACCCCGCCGCGCGGCTCTCCGCGGACGACGAGACCAGGCTCCGCGAGCTGCTCGCCAAGCACGGCGCCCGCGATTCGCTGGGCCACTTCGCGCTCCGCCGCGACAAGGGCGCCGTCTTCTCGCCCAGCGGCAAGGCGGCCGTCACCTACCGCGTCGTCTCCGGAGTGATGCTCGCCAGCGGTGACCCGATCGGCGACGTGGAGGCCTGGCCCGGCGCGATCGAGCGCTTCATGGACGAGGCGAAGGCCCACTCCTGGACGCCCGCCGTCATGGGCTGCTCCGAGACGGGCGGCGAGGTCTGGACCCGCGAGACCGGCCTCGACGCCCTGGAACTGGGCGACGAGGCGGTGGTGGACGTCGCGGATTTCTCCCTGGCCGGGCGTGCGATGCGCAACGTACGCCAGATGGTCAAGCGGATCGAGCGCAATGGCTACGAGACGCGCGTACGGCGCGTGCGTGACCTCGGCGAACAGGAGCTGGCCAAGATCCAGCGGGCCGCCGACGACTGGCGCGGCACCGACACCGAACGCGGCTTCTCCATGGCGCTCGGCCGCATCGGCGACCCGGACGACGGCGACTGCCTGATAGCCACCGCCCACAAGGCCGACGAGGATCCGGGCGAGTACGGCGACCTGAAGGCCGTCCTCCACTTCGTCCCCTGGGGCAAGGACGGCGTCTCCCTGGACCTCATGCGCCGCGACCGCTCGGCCGACCCCGGCATGAACGAACTGCTGATCGTCGCCGCCCTGCAGGCCGCCCCGAAGCTCGGCATCGCGCGCGTGTCGCTCAACTTCGCGATGTTCCGCGCGGCGCTCGCCCGCGGCGAGAAGATCGGCGCGGGCCCGGTCCTGCGCGCCTGGCGGGGCCTGCTGGTCTTCCTCTCCCGCTGGTTCCAGATCGAGTCCCTGTACAAGTTCAACGCGAAGTTCCGCCCCCGCTGGGAGCCCCGCTTCGTCGTCTACCGCTCCTCCAAGGACCTCCCCCGCATCGGCTTCGCGGCCATGCAGGCCGAGGGCTTCGTCACGTTCGCCCTGCCCCGCTTCCTGCGCCGGGGGAGCGCACAGCGGCGCCCGTGCCCGCACCGGGCCACCGAGCGCGAGGTACGGGCGGCGTAGCCCCCGCCCGTACGGGCCTAGGCTGGAGGCATGAGTACGTTGCGCGGGCGGGGATCGGTCGAGGGGCTGCCGGAGTGGGGCCGCTGTGCGGTCATGGGGGTCGTCAACGTGACGCCCGATTCCTTCTCCGACGGAGGCCGCTGGTTCGACACCACGGCCGCCGTCAAGCACGGCATCGACCTGGTCGCCCAGGGCGCCGACCTGGTCGACGTGGGCGGCGAGTCCACCCGGCCCGGCGCCACCCGCGTGGACGAGGACGAGGAGCTGCGCCGCGTGGTCCCCGTCGTGCGGGGTCTGGCCGCCGAGGGCGTCACGGTCTCCGTGGACACGATGCGGGCCGCCGTCGCCGAGCAGGCGCTCGCCGCGGGCGCGGTCCTGGTCAACGACGTCAGCGGCGGACTCGCCGACGAGCGCATGGTCCCGGCGGTCGCCGCCGCCCACGCGCCGTTCGTGGTCATGCACTGGCGCGGCTTCCTGGCCGACATCCACGCCAAGCCCGTGTACGAGGACGTGGTCTCCGAAGTCGTCGACGAGCTCCACGCGCGCGTGCGGGCCGCCATCGAGGGCGGCATCGCCCCCGAGCGGATCGTCGTCGACCCCGGCCTCGGCTTCTCCAAGGACGCCGAGCACGACCTGGCGCTCCTCGCCGGACTCGACCGGCTGCGGGAGCTGGGCCACCCGATCCTGGTCGCCGCGTCCCGCAAGCGCTTCCTCGGCCGCGTCCTCGCGGGCCCGGAGGGCGCCCCGCCGCCCGCCAGGGAGCGGGACGCCGCCACGGCCGCCGTCTCCGCCATCGCCGCCCACCAGGGCGCCTGGGCGGTCCGGGTGCACGAGGTGCGGGCCACCGCCGACGCCGTCCGTGTCGCGCACGCCGTGACCAGCGCGGCCGGCGGCGACCTGTGACCGGGGCCCGGACCGACGTCGAGCAGGTCGAGCTCGCCAACACGGCCTTCTACGAAGCACTGGAGCGCGGCGACTTCGACGAGGTGTCCGGCATGTGGCTGGACACGGGCGACGCCATCACGACCGGCTCCGGGGACGCGGCGAACGCGATCTCCTGCGTCCACCCCGGCTGGCCGGTCCTCACCGGCCGCGGCGAGGTCCTCAGGTCGTACGCGCTGATCATGGCGAACACGGAGTACATCCAGTTCTTCCTGACCGACGTACACGTCGGGGTGGCCGGCGACACGGCCCTGGTGACCTGTACCGAGAACATCCTCAGCGGCGGACCGCCCCCGGAGGGCGGCGGCGAGCTCGGGCCGCTCGTCGGGCAGCTCGTGGTCGCCACGAATGTGTTCCGGCGCACAGCCGACGGATGGAAGCTCTGGTCACACCACGCGTCACCCGTGCTTGCCGAAACCGACGACGAAGAGGGCGAGGAGTCACCCTCCTGAGTGGGTAGGGGCGGTGCCAGGAGCCCCCGCGGGCGAACACTGTCAGTGCGCGCAGGTAGATTCGATCGAGGCTGGTGTGCCGACCGCACTCGGTGCAGGCCTGCCGATACCGACGATTGCAGGAGTGATTCGCGTGGATCGTGTCGCGCTGCGCGGCCTCAAGGCCCGTGGGCACCACGGTGTCTTTCCGCGGGAACGCGAAGAGGGCCAGACCTTCATCGTGGACCTGGTTCTTGGCCTGGACACCCGTGCGGCCGCCGCCGACGACGACCTGTCGAAGACCGTGCACTACGGCGTGGTGGCGGAGGAGGTCGTGGCCGTCGTCGAGGGCGAGCCGGTGGACCTCATCGAGACGCTCGCCGAGCGCATCGCCCAGACGTGTCTGAAGCACGACGGATGCCTGGAGGTCGAGGTCTGCGTCCACAAGCCGGACGCCCCGATCACCGTCCCCTTCGACGATGTGACCGTCACCATCACCCGGAGCCGAGTATGACCGCGTTTTCCACGCAAGGGCAGAGCGACCCGACCGTCCAGCCGGTGCCCGCCTCCGTCGTGGAGCAGGTGGACGCCGCCGACACGACCCTCTCCAACCCCAAGCGCGCCGTGATCTCCCTCGGGAGCAACCTCGGCAACCGCCTGGAGAACCTCCAGGGCGCGATCGACGCCCTGGAGGACACCCCCGGCCTGCGCGTCAAAGCGGTCTCCGGGGTGTACGAGACGGAGCCCTGGGGCGTCGACCCCGGCTCCCAGCCGTCGTACTTCAACGCGGTCGCCGTGGTGAAGACGACCCTGCCGCCCTCCTCCCTCCTGGAGCGGGCACACGCGGTCGAGGAGGCCTTCCACCGCGTCCGTGACGAGCGCTGGGGCCCCCGCACGATCGACGTGGACATCGTGGCGTACGCGGACGTGGTCTCCGACGACCCGGTCCTCACCCTCCCCCACCCCCGGGCGCATGAACGTGCCTTCGTCCTGGCTCCCTGGTACGACGTGGAGCCCGAGGCCCAGCTGCCCGGCCGCGGCCCGGTGGCGGAGCTGCTCGCCGCGCTCACCCGCGAGGGCGTCAAGCCGCGCGGCGACCTGGAACTCCGGCTGCCCGAGTAGTCGTTAGGGTCTAACGGGTCGTACACAAAGATCCGTACACACCGAAGATCCGTACGTTCGAACTCGAAGGGTCACCCGTGAAGCAGCTGCGCATCAGGACGCTGGCCGGCCTCTTCGTGGTGGCCGGCGTGCTGTCCTGGGTGGGCGCCCGGCTCTGGGACTCGCTCGGCACCCTGCCGAGGGTCCCGCTGGCCGCGCCCATCGTGCTCGCGGTGATCGCCGCGGTGCTGCTGGCCACGGCCCTCTCGCTGCGCTCCCGGCTGCGCGCCCAGCGCGAGCGCCGCCCCGGCGCGAAGGGCGTCGAGCCACTGATGGCCGCGCGCGCCGTCGTCTTCGGCCAGGCCAGCGCCCTGGTCGCCGCCCTCGTCTGCGGGATGTACGGCGGCGTGGGCGCCTTCCTCCTGGAGTACCTGGACATCCCGACCCGCCGCGACCAGGCGATCTACGCAG
Source organism: Streptomyces sp. NPDC050658 (assembly GCF_044457025.1). NCBI lineage: Bacteria > Bacillati > Actinomycetota > Actinomycetes > Kitasatosporales > Streptomycetaceae > Streptomyces > Streptomyces sp. NPDC050658. The sequence continues at coordinate 578,921 of NZ_JBITGM010000006.1, read as the reverse complement.
GCTTCTCGGTGGTCGCGGGCATCGCGGTGATAGCGGCCGCCTTCTTCCTGGAGCGCGTCTGCAAGCTCCCGGAGGACACGGACGAGGACGGCCAGAGCGGCGGTACGGCTCCCGCCGCCTAGCTTCACCACTGCTGCCGGGCCAAGTGACCGTTGACCAGGAAGCTGGGCAGCGGATCCAGCCGGAACGCGTAGAGGGTGAACGGCTTGTCTCCAGCACTGCGTCGACGTACTTCGCGGACAAGAGTCCAGGAGGACTCCCGCAGCTCGACCGGATGCTGCTCGGGCCTGAACGTGCCTCGGGAGGGCCAGCTGTCGGCCACGATGAGCTTCGACGCCCGCCCGTCGGTTCGCGGGGTGAACCTGGCGCCCACGATCTGGGCGAGTTCCGCGGGGAAAGGCACGTTCGCGCTGACCAGTGCCCTCGCAGGCCACGTCTTGACGGGGAACCCATCACCGTCCATGTACCCGTCCAGGAAGCCCTGAAAGGTCTCCTCGCTGCGCAACACCACACGAGGGAATCCCTGCCGCATGTGGTGGGCGTCCCCGCCCACATACCGCCGCATCAAGTCCGCGAGGTACGACGAGACCACACGGACCCGGTAGCCGGGCACCTGCCGCCCCAGGTAGCCAGAGGGCCTCGTCACGTGACCGGCACAGCTTGCGCGCGGGGGTCCAAGCGACCACAGTCCCCTCAACGTCTCGCGCGTGGACCCACCCGTCAGGTGTGCCAAGCATCTGGTCCGCCGCAACCGTCATTGTCACGCCGTCGGTCACGACGTCCACGACTTCCCGCGCCTTGACGGCTACCACGCCCGTGACAGCCGTCTGAACCGTGCGCTCGCCGTCCAGCGTCCAGAGTCTGCAGCCAACTTGAACGTCCCGTGCACGTCGGCGCCCGCCCACGGCGTTCACTGTCTGCCTGCTGGGCAGCCCATACCCCATCGCGATCCCCTTTGACCAGCGATCAACTCCACTGATCCGGGACAGTATAGGGCACCACTGACAATCCGGGCTATCGGGCTATGATCAGACTCATCGCCTCATTGCGCGTCGCAGGGTCCCTCAGCTGTCCACGCACCGCGGAGGTGATCGTCTTGGCACCGGGCTTGCGGATGCCGCGCATCGACATGCACATGTGTTCGCACTCCACGACGACGATGACACCCCTCGGCTCCAGGATCTCCATCAGCGAGTCCGCGATCTGCGTCGTCATCCGCTCCTGCACCTGCGGGCGGCGGGCATAGACGTCCACGAGCCGGGCGAGCTTGGACAGTCCGGTGATCTTGCCGCTGGTGGCCGGGATGTAGCCCACGTGCGCGACGCCCCTGAACGGCACCAGATGATGTTCACAGCACGATGTGACCTCGATGTCCTTCACCAGGACCATCTCGTCGTGACCGAGGTCGAACGTCGTCGTCAGGACGTCCTCGGGCTTCTGCCACAGTCCGGCGAATATCTCCTTGTACGCGCGTGCCACGCGTCCCGGAGTCTCCCGCAGGCCCTCACGGTCCGGGTCCTCGCCGACCGCGATCAGGAGTTCGCGCACGGCGTTCTCGGCCCGCTTCTCGTCGAACTCGCTGATCGAGCCCTCGCCGTCCAGCGTCACGGGGTCGGTCATCTGGTGCCTCGTTCCTTGCGTTCTGCGTCCCTGCGCTGTCGCGCGATCCGGCTGCTGCGCCACTGCGTACGAAAAAACTGCGCCCCCAGGCTAAAACCAGGGGGGCGCAGCTTCCATTCCGGGCCTGCTGAGGCGCGGGGGTCAGCTCTCGGGGCGGTCTTCCTTGACCACGTCGACGACGGGCGTCTCCGTGGTGCCGGCGGTCACCGCGGGCGTCGAGCCGTTCGCCCCGTTCGTCAGCGACAGCTCCTTGGGGGAGAGCACCGGCGGGCGGGTCGACGGCGTGCGCCGCGAGGAACCGGTCCACGCCGGGCGGGCCGGGCGCTTGACGATTCCGGCGAAGATCTCGGCGATCTGCTCCTTGCCGAGGGTCTCCTTCTCCAGGAGCTGGAGGACCAGGTTGTCGAGGACGTCGCGGTTCTCGACGAGGATCTCCCAGGCCTCGTTGTGCGCGGTCTCGATGAGCTTCTTGACCTCTTCGTCGACCAGCGCCGCGACCTCTTCCGAGTAGTCGCGCTGGTGCGCCATCTCGCGCCCCAGGAACGGCTCGGTGTTGTCGCCGCCGAACTTGATCGCGCCGAGCCGCTCGGTCATGCCGTACTGCGTGACCATGGCACGGGCCGTCGCAGTCGCCTTCTCGATGTCGTTCGCCGCGCCCGTCGTCGGGTCGTGGAAGACCAGCTCCTCGGCCGCGCGCCCGCCCAGCATGTACGCCAGCTGGTCGAGCATCTCGTTGCGCGTGGTCGAGTACTTGTCCTCTTCGGGCAGGACCATGGTGTAACCCAGGGCCCGGCCGCGGGACAGGATCGTGATCTTGTGGACCGGGTCCGAGTTCGGGGAAGCCGCCGCGACCAGGGCGTGTCCGCCCTCGTGGTACGCGGTGATCTTCTTCTCCTTGTCGGACATGATCCGGGTCCGCTTCTGCGGGCCCGCCACGACACGGTCGATCGCCTCGTCGAGCGAGTGGTTGTCGATCAGCTTCTTGTCGCTGCGCGCCGTCAGGAGCGCCGCTTCGTTCAGCACGTTCGACAGGTCGGCGCCGGTGAAGCCCGGCGTGCGGCGCGCGACGGCGCCCAGGTCGACGTCCGGAGCGACCGGCTTGCCCTTCTGGTGAACCTTGAGGATCTCCAGACGGCCCTGCATGTCCGGGCGGTCGACGGCGATCTGCCGGTCGAAACGGCCGGGACGGAGCAGCGCCGGGTCGAGGATGTCGGGCCGGTTCGTGGCGGCGATCAGGATGACGCCGCCCTTCACGTCGAAGCCGTCCATCTCGACGAGCAGCTGGTTGAGCGTCTGCTCGCGCTCGTCGTGACCGCCGCCGAGGCCGGCGCCGCGGTGGCGGCCGACCGCGTCGATCTCGTCGACGAAGACGATCGCCGGGGCGTTCGCCTTCGCCTGCTCGAAGAGGTCACGCACTCGGGAGGCACCGACACCGACGAACATCTCGACGAAGTCGGAACCGGAGATCGAGTAGAAGGGAACGCCCGCCTCGCCCGCGACGGCACGCGCGAGCAGCGTCTTGCCCGTACCGGGCGGGCCGTAGAGCAGCACGCCCTTGGGGATCTTGGCGCCGACGGCCTGGAACTTGGCCGGCTCCTGGAGGAACTCCTTGATCTCGTGGAGTTCTTCGACCGCCTCGTCGGACCCCGCGACGTCAGAGAACGTCGTCTTCGGGGTGTCCTTGGTGATCAGCTTGGCCTTGGACTTCCCGAACTGCATGACACGGGAGCCGCCGCCCTGCATCTGATTCATCAGGAACAGGAAGACGACGACGATGAGGACGAAGGGGAGCAGGGAAAGAAGAATGCCGACGAACGGATTCTGCTTCGACTCCGAGACGGTGTAGCCGTCCGGGATCTTCTTGTCCTCGAACTTCTCCTGCAAGGTGTTGGCGATGTCGACGCCCTGGTCGCCGATGTAGCTCGCCTGGATCTTGCTGCTGTCCTTGACCTTCTGGCCGTCCTTGAGCTCGACCTTGATGGTCCGCTCGTCACCGGTGGTGAGCTTGGCCGACTCGACCTTGTCGTCGTTGATCGCCTGCACAACCTGGCCGGTGTCAACCGTCTTGTAGCCGCCGGACGAACCGACGACCTGCATCAACACGACCACGGCAAGGACGGCCAGCACGATCCACATGACTGGCCCACGGAAGTATCGCTTCACGTCCATCCATACGGAGCGATGACGCCCCGTCCCTCCTGCCATAGTGAGTTTGATAAAGGCTGTTCTTCGGACGGTACCCCAGCATTGTCACCCGAAGCCGCACGGGACGGCTGACAAACCCGTCTTCGCAAGCTTCAACGCCGGGAACCGGGTGAGGGTTCCCGCTCAGCCGCCGTAGACGTGCGGGGCGAGGGTGCCGACGAACGGCAGGTTGCGGTACTTCTCCGCGTAGTCCAGGCCGTACCCGATGACGAACTCGTTCGGGATGTCGAAGCCGACCCACTCCACGTCGATCGCGACCTTGGCCGCCTCCGGCTTGCGCAGGAGCGTGCACACCTTCAGCGAGGCGGGCTCGCGCGAGCCGAGGTTGGAGAGCAGCCAGGACAGCGTCAGACCGGAGTCGATGATGTCCTCGACGATCAGGACGTGCTTGCCCTTGATGTCGGTGTCCAGGTCCTTGAGGATCCGCACCACTCCGGAGGACTGGGTGCCCGCGCCGTACGACGAGACCGCCATCCAGTCCATCGTGAGCGGGGTGGACAGCGCACGCGCCAGGTCCGCCATGACCATCACGGCGCCCTTGAGGACTCCGACGATCAGCAGGTCCTTGCCCGCGTACTCCGCGTCGATCTTCGCGGCCAGCTCGGCCAGCTTCGCGTCGATCTCTTCCTTGGTGATGAGCACCGACTGAAGGTCGGTGCCCATGTCTTTCGCGTCCACCCGCATCACTTTCGGTCGTCCGTCCCACCGGCTGCGCGGGGACCAGGGTCCCCTCGGTCAGCAGCCTTGCCGGATGACCAGTCTGCCACCCTGGCGCTGAGCCACGACTTTGCCCGGCAGATTGATGGCGCCCTGGCCCCGCCATCCGGTGATCAGCCGGTCGATCTCCTCGATGTGCCGGGCGAACAGCGCGCCGGCCGGCGCGCCCGCCTCGATGGCGGCGCGGCGCACGATCCTGCGGCGCACGGCGGGCGGCAGGGCGTAGAGCTTGGCGCATTCGAGGAGTCCGGCGGCATCCCGCACGGAGGCTTCGGCCTGCGCGGCCCAGTGGTCCAGGGCGTCGGCGTCATCCCGGGACAACTGGGCCGTACGGGCGAGCGCCTCCACCACACCCTTGCCCAGCGCCTTCTCCAGGGCGGGCAGTCCTTCGTGCCGCAGCCGGGATCGGGTGTAGGCGGGGTCGGTGTTGTGCGGGTCGTCCCAGACGGGCAGCGACTGGACCATGCAGGCCTTGCGGGCGGTCTGCCGGTCGATGTGCAGGAACGGGCGGCGGTAGCGGCGGTCTGCGCCGGGCCCGCCGGAGACGGACGCCATGCCGGACAGCGAGCGGATGCCGGAGCCGCGGGCGAGGCCGAGCAGGACCGTCTCCGCCTGGTCGTCGCGGGTGTGGCCGAGCAGGATCGCGGCGGCGCCGTGCCGCTCGGCGGCGGCGTCGAGCGCCGCGTACCGCGCGTCGCGGGCGGCGGCTTCGGGGCCGCCGTCCCTGCCGACGTCCACGGCGACGGACTCGATGGGGTCGAGGCCGAGCGCGGTGAGCCGGGTGACGACCTCGGCGGCGCGCAGGGCGGAGCCTTCCTGCAGCCGGTGGTCGACGGTGACGCCGCCGGCGCGGATGCCGAGTTTGGGGGCCTCGAAGGCGAGGGCGGAGGCGAGCGCCATGGAGTCGGCGCCGCCGGAGCAGGCGACCAGCACGAGTGGCGGTTCGGCCTGCTCGCGTGGAGGGTGGGGGAGAACGGCGCGCGGGGGGACGCGCTCGGGGCTGCGCTGTGCGTCGGGGCGCTGGAGGTCGGTGCGCTGGACGTCGGTCAGTACGTCGTGGAGTACGCGGCGGACCGCCAGGCGTATCGCCGCGACCGCAGGATGGGGACCCATGTCCGGTTCCCTTCATGAAGTTCGGGGGTGAGCCTCGGACCTGTCACTACTGTCACTCAGGACCACTCGAGGAGATCGGGCCTCAGTCAGACCTCACGAGGTTAGTCACTCAGAGTGTGTCGATGGTGACAGAGCCGAGCCGTTCCCCGAGCATTGCACGCCTACCCATGGCTCACGGTCCCTCGGACGGGTGATTGCGGGGGCGTTCTCCTGCCATCGGCCGCATCCGGTCCCTCACTCTCCCTTACGGTGCACCCTCGCGACCCAGTCCGCCGGTTTGGCGATCTCCGCCTTGGTGGGCAGCGTGTTCGGCGAAGTCCACACCCTGTTGAAGCCGTCCATTCCGACCTCGCCGACGACCGCACGGACGAAACGCTCGCCGTCGCGGTATTGGCGCAATTTCGCGTCGAGGCCGAGGAGCTTGCGCAGGGCTTGGTCAAGGCGGCTCGCCCCACGGGCGCGCCGCTGCTGGAATTTCTCCCGGATCTCCCCGACGGACGGCACCACATCGGGGCCGACCCCGTCCATCACGAAGTCCGCGTGGCCCTCCAGGAGCGACATGACGGCCGTGAGGCGGGCGAGGATCTCCCGCTGGGCGGGGGTCTGGACGAGCTCGACGATGGAGCGGCCCCCGTCGTCCTCCTCGCCCTCGGGGCGGCCGCCGGCCAGCGACTGGGCGGCCTCCCTGATGCGCTCAAGGAACGTCATCGGGTCGACGTCGGTCTCGGAGAGGAATGACTGGATCTCCCCCTCCAGATGGTCGCGGAGCCAGGGCACGGCGGAGAACTGGGTGCGGTGCGTCTCCTCGTGGAGGCAGACCCAGAGCCGGAAGTCGTGGGGGTCCACGTCGAGTTCGCGCTCCACGTGCACGATGTTCGGCGCCACGAGGAGGAGCCTGCCGCCGCCGTTCTCCCCCGCCGGGAGGTCGCGGGTGGCCGGGGCGAAGGTCTCGTACTGGCCGAGGACGCGGGAGGCGAGGAACGAGAGCAGCATGCCCAGCTCCACGCCGGTGACCTTGCCCCCGACGGCCCCCAGCATCGCGCCGCCGGGCCCCTGGCCGCGACGGTCCTGCATCTTGTCGAGCAGGGGCCTGAGGATCTCCCTGAAGCCCGCCACGTTCGCCCGGATCCAGCCTGCCCGGTCGACGACGAGCACCGGGGTGTCGTGCATCTCGCCCGTCCCCATCCGGGTGAAGGAACGGACGTGCTCCTCCGAGGACTTGGCATGCTTGCGGAGCTCGGCGACGATGGCCCGTGCCTCGTCCCGGCTCACTTCTGGACCCGGCCGCACGAGCCGGGTCGCGGTCGCCACCGCGAGATTCCAGTCGACCATCTCCGCACCACCGATGCTCGTCATGCGTCAACGGTACGTGGTCGGGTCCGGCTGCGGAGGGGGTTGAGCCCCCACCTTTCCCCTAGGGGACGCAGTTCCCGGCGCTGCGCAAGAGCGGGGCGCTACCTGCACCCGCACCCCGCCACCGCCGAAGCCATTCCGTCCAGCGCCGCCTGGGCCGCCTTGGGGTCCGTCGTGCCCGTTGTCATGAAGGCGAAGACCAGGAGGCGGCCGTCCGCGTCCACCACTGTGCCCGCCAAGGTGTTCACGCCCGTGAGGGTGCCGGTCTTGGCGCGCACCACTCCTGTGCCGGGGGAGTCCTTGGGGTAGCGGTCCACCAGCGTGCCGGTGAAGCCCGCAACGGGGAGGCCCGTCACGGTCGAGCGGAGTTCGGGGTGCTTCGGGTCCGCCGCCCGGTCCAAGAGGGCCGCCAGGAGGGACGCGGAGATGCGGTCCGCGCGGTCCAGGCCGCTGCCGTCCGCGAACTTCGTGCCCTTGAGCGGGAGTCCGGCCTTCTTCAACTGGGCGTCGATCGCCTTGGAAGCCCCCTTGAAGCTCGCCGGTTCCTTCGCGGCGACGGCCGTCTGGCGGGCCAGCGCCTCCGCGATGTCGTTGTCGCTGTGCGTCAGCATCCGCTCGACGAGGGAGGACAGCGGCGGGGACTCGACCCGGGCGAGGGACTTCGCGCGGGCCGACGCCTTGGCCGGGCGCGGCTCCTTCTCCGTCTCGATGCCCTCGTCCTTCAGGAACTCCGCGAACTTCTTCGCCGCGTCCCCCGCCGGATCGCCCGAGCGCGGGGCCGGCCCGCTGGCGGAGTCGTCCAGGCGGCCCTCGTCGGCCATCAGCGCGCTGACCAGGGTGAGGTTCTCGTTCGGACCGATGGGGTGCTGGGCGGGCCCCGGGTAAAGCGACGTGTCGTACGACAGCGTCACCTTGTCCGCGTCGCGGTCCTTCAGCGCCCGCGCCGTGTCCTGCGCCAGCTCCCGCAGGCTCGCCGCGCTCTCCGTGTACGGACCGTCCTTGCGGGCGGTGAGCGTGGGGTCGCCGCCGCCGACGAGGACGACCTTCTTCGCGTCCGGCCCCTTCTTCGCGTCCGGTTCGATCACCGTCTTCGTGGTGATGCGGTGGTCCGCGCCCGCGGCCGACAGCGCCGCGACCGCCGTGGCGATCTTCGTGGTGGACGCCGGCGTCAGACTCTCCCCCGCGCCCTTGCCGTACACCCGCTCCCCCGTGGCCGCGTCGATGACGACGGCCGAGCGCTCGGGGCCGAGGGCCTTGTCCTTCATGAGGGGGTCCAGGGCCCCTGCGACCGCCTTGCCGCTCGGCACGGGCGCCGCCCCGCCCTTCGCGGACCCCGCGGGCGCCCCGAGCCCCCGGAGCACGGAGGGGGCGCTCGGGGCGGCTTCAGGCGCCCCTCCGGGCGTACGAGCGCCGTGATCTGCGCCACCCCCACGCTCCTGAGAGGCGGCCGCGTCGCGCTCGGCCGTACGCTGACCGGAGGAGTCCCAGGGGCCGGCCGCGGCCGCAGTCCCGGCCGCGATCGCCAGTCCGACAGTGGCCGCACCCGCTGTGAGCTGCCATGTCTTGAGCTTCGCAGGATTTTTCAGAGCGGCGGGGAGCTGGGAGGCCGAAGGCTTGGGAAGCTGCCTCAATAGCTGCCGGGTCCGCTGCCAAGGCTTGAGCTCAGGCACGACGACCAGCCCCTTTCGCGATCACACATCTGCGTGAGGGACACTTAATCACCCGAAGTATGTGCTGATCATGGAGGAGCCACCCGTGGAGTTCGACGTCACCATCGAGATTCCGAAGGGTTCGCGGAACAAGTACGAGGTGGACCACGAGACCGGCCGGATCCGTCTGGACCGTCGCCTCTTCACGTCGACCAGCTACCCCGCGGACTACGGCTTCGTCGAGAACACCCTCGGCGAGGACGGTGACCCGCTGGACGCCCTCGTCATCCTGGACGAGCCGACCTTCCCGGGCTGCCTCATCAAGTGCCGCGCGATCGGCATGTTCCGGATGACCGACGAGGCGGGCGGCGACGACAAGCTGCTCTGCGTCCCGGCCTCCGACCCCCGCGTGGAGCACCTGCGCGACATCCACCACGTCTCCGAGTTCGACCGCCTGGAGATCCAGCACTTCTTCGAGGTCTACAAGGACCTGGAGCCCGGCAAGTCCGTCGAGGGCGCCGACTGGGTCGGCCGCGCGGACGCCGAGGCCGAGATCGAGAAGTCGTACAAGCGCGCCGAGGCCCAGGGTCACTGAGCCCCCCTCCCCCGCTTCGACGGGCCGCGCGGTCTCTTCACAGGGACCGCGCGGCCCGTTCGCGTATCCGTGCGCATACTGTTTTCGTACTGGAGGTGCACAAGGGTTCGCATGTGGGAGTGAGGCAGAGGTAAGTGGCTGAGCAGGACGATGCGGAAGACCGCAAGCCACAGTCGGACGAGGCACGCAGCGCGTTCACCCAGCCCATCGGTGTCGTGTCGCAGCCACCGACGCCCGAGGACGACGCGCAGACGACGTCCGAGTTCGCGATCCCGACGGGCCTCTCGGGTCTGACGAGTCCCTCGTCGGCCACCCAGGAGACCGACAAGTCCGCGTTCACCCCGCCGCACACCTACAGCGCCCGCAACGCTCCGGCCGCCTTCACGCCCCCGCAGGGCATCCCGCGGGTGAAGCTCACCAAGGAAGTGCCCTGGCAGGACCAGATGCGCACGATGCTGCGCATGCCGGTCGCCGAGCGGCCCACTCCGGAGGCAACGCAGAAGCACGAGGACGAGACCGGGCCCGCCATCCCGCGCGTCCTCGACCTGACGCTCCGCATCGGCGAGCTGCTGCTCGCGGGCGGCGAGGGCGCCGAGGACGTGGAGGCGGCGATGTTCGCCGTCTGCCGCAGCTACGGCCTGGACCGCTGCGAGCCGACCGTCACGTTCACGCTGCTCTCCATCTCGCACCAGCCGTCCCTGGTGGACGACCCGGTCACGGCCTCCCGGACGGTACGCCGCCGGGGCACCGACTACACCCGGCTCGCGGCGGTCTTCCAGCTGGTGGACGACATCAGCGACACGGACACCGACGTCACCCTGGAGGAGGCCTACCGGCGCCTCGCCGAGATCCGCCGCAACCGCCACCCCTACCCCGGCTGGGCGCTGACGGCGGCGAGCGGGCTGCTCGCGGGCTCCGCGTCGGTGCTCGTCGGCGGTGGCGTCCTGGTCTTCGTGATCGCGGCGATCGGCGCGATGCTCGGCGACCGGCTCGCCTGGCTCTGCGCGGGCCGCGGGCTTCCGGAGTTCTACCAGTTCGTGGGCGCCGCGATGCCGCCCGCTGCGATGGGCGTCACGCTCAGCCTGCTGCACTCCCAGGAGGTCAGGGCGTCCGCGGTGATCACCGGTGGCCTCTTCGCGCTGATCCCGGGGCGGGCCCTGGTGGCGGGCGTACAGGACGGTCTGACCGGCTACTACATCACCGCGGCGGCACGTCTCCTGGAGGTCTGCTACCTCGTCGTGGGCATCGTCGTCGGCGTACTGCTCGTGCTCTCGCTCGGCGTGATGCTCGACGCGACGAGCCTGGAGCCGGAGACGGCGTTCCTGGAGACCACGTCCCGCCCGGTGATCCAGATCCTGGCGTCGATGGCGCTGAGTCTCGCCTTCGCGATCCTGCTCCAGCAGGAGCGGCACACGGTGCTGATCGTGACGCTCAACGGCGGCATCGCCTGGGTGATGTTCGGCGCCCTCGCGCAGACCCCGCTCGAGCTGTCGCCGGTGGCGGCCACGGCGATCGCCGCCGGGCTCGTGGGCCTGTTCGGCCAGCTCTTCTCGCGCTACCGGTTCGCCTCCTCGCTGCCGTACGTCACGGCGGCGATCGGCCCGCTGCTGCCCGGCAGCGCGACGTACTTCGGCCTGCTGGCCCTGGCGCAGAACGACATGACCACGGGCCTCAACTCGCTCACCAAGGCCGCGGCGACGGCCCTCGCCATCGCGATCGGCGTGAACCTGGGCAGCGAGGTCTCCCGGCTGATCCTGAAGGTGCCGGGCGCGGCCACGGCGGCGAACCGCCGCGCGGCCAAGCGGACGCGCGGCTTCTGAGCCGGGGAACTACCGCTTGGCGTGCCGGCCGCGCGAGGCCTGCGGGGCCTGGGGAGCGGCTCCGGGGGCCTGGCCGTCGGCCGGGCCCGCCTTCTTGGCCTTGCTGCGCGCCCGCAGGAACTCGACCACGATCGGCACCACCGAGATCAGGACGATCAGGATGAGGATCGCCTCGATGTTCTTGTGCACGAAGTCGATCTTGCCGAGCCAGGCGCCGAGCATCGTGACACCGGCACCCCAGAGGATGCCGCCGATGATGTTGAACGTGATGAACGAGCGGTACCGCATGCCGCTGACGCCGGCGATGATCGGCGTGAACGTCCGCACGATCGGCACGAAGCGGGCCAGGACCAGGGACTTCGGGCCGTACTTCTCGAAGAACTCGTGGGCCTTGACCACGTTCTCCTGCTTGAACAGCTTGGAGTCCGGGCGGTTGAAGAGCGCCGGGCCGACCTTCTTGCCGAAGAGGTAGCCCGCCTGGTCGCCGAGGATCGCGGCGATGCAGATCAGGACGATGCAGAGCCAGAGCGGAAAGTCGAGCTGCTTCGTCGTGATCAGCAGACCCGTCGTGAACAGCAGCGAGTCACCCGGCAGGAAGAAGCCGATGAGCAGGCCGGACTCGGCGAAGACGATCGCCAGCAGGCCCCAGACCCCGAACGTGTTCAGAAGGTAATCCGGATCCAGCCAGCTTGGTCCGAGCGCAAGCGTCGTCACGGTTCCGGGCTCCTGTGGGTGAGGGGGCGATGCGGCGGGGATGACCGCACAAAGCTATCAACGCGAGGTGACGTGCCCAGGTTCCACTGTTCTCCCCAGGGTGCACTGTGCGTGATCCGGGTCAAAGCTGTGTGCCATGGGTATCGAAGATTTCGGCGGCGGCGTCAGCCCGCAGTCCGACGTACTGGTGGTCACGACGAACGACGTACCTGGGTACCGCGTCGACCAGGTTATCGGTGAGGTCTTCGGCCTCACCGTCCGCTCCCGGCACCTGGGCAGCCAGATCGGCGCCGGCCTCAAGTCCATGATCGGCGGGGAACTGAAGGGCCTCACGAAGACGCTGGTGGAGACCCGGAACCAGGCCATGGAGCGGCTCGTCGAGCAGGCACGCGCGCGGGGGGCCAACGCGGTCCTGATGATGCGGTTCGACGTCACGGAGGCGGCGGACGTGGGCACGGAGGTGTGCGCGTACGGGACGGCGGTCGTGATCACGCAGGAGCAGTAGTCGTAAGGAGCAGCAGCCGTAAGGAGCGCCCGCCCTTGCGGGCGCCCCTTACGCATCAGCTGTGCCGCACCCCGTTCGCCAGGATCGCGTCCCGCATGAACACCGCGAGCCCCGGCCGGATGGCCTCGTACATCGCCGAGAACCGCTCGTCCGCCACGTACATCTCACCAAGGCAGGCGTGGAACTCGTGCGAGCAGCCGTAGTGGAAGCGCGTGATGAACTGCCGGTGCTCCTCCGCGACATCCATCGCCTCCACCGAGTCCGCGGGCAGCCCCTGGGCGAGCAGTTCCCCCATGCGGGCGTGCAGGTCGTTGAACCCGTCGTAGATCCGCTTGTAGTCCTCCTTCGTGTAGGAGGCGGCCTTGCGCTGTGACTCCTTGTAGGCGTCGGTGTCGCCCCAGCGCCGCTCGGCCTCCTCCGCGTACTGGTCGGGGTCGTGGTCCCCGAAGACCTCGAACTTCTCCTCGGGCGTGAGGTTGATTCCCATCGTCTTCGCCTCCATGGCGGTCTCGACGGCGGCGGCCATCTCCTGGAGCCTGGTGATCCGGGCGGTCAGCAGCTCGTGCTGGCGGCGCAGATGCTCGCGCGGGTCCGTCTCCGGGTCGTCCAGGAGGGCCGCCACCTCGTCGAGGGGGAAGCCGAGCTCCCTGTAGAACAGGATCTGCTGCAGCCGGTCCAGGTCGTCGTCGCTGTAGCGCCGGTGGCCCGCGTGGCTGCGCTCGCCGGGCACGAGCAGGCCGATCTCGTCGTAGTGGTGCAGCGTGCGCACCGTCACCCCGGCGAAACCGGCGACCCGTCCCACGGAGTAGCTCATGGCTTCCGCCCTCTCTCTCGGTACGCACCTCAGCCTGAGTCCTCACGTCACGTGAGGTGCAAGTCCGATTCACCGCCGCGGGCCCCGCGACGGGGCTCCGGGTGAAGTGCGTGCCCCCGGACCCCGCCCTATCCTCGCCAGAGGGGAACGCATCGCCCAAAGGGAACGCCTCACCAGAGGAGACCGCCCATGCCGCGCCGCCATCCCGGCCCCCACCCCCGGAAGCACGACGAGCGCCCGCTCGCGGTGAACCCCTTCTACGGAGAGGCCAATCCGGCGAGCGGCATGACGGAGGCGCCGCCCAAGCACCGCCTCCCCGAGAGCCCGCTGCCGCCCACGACGGCGTACCAGCTGGTGCACGACGAGCTGATGCTGGACGGGAACTCGCGGCTTAACCTCGCCACCTTCGTCACCACCTGGATGGAGCCGCAGGCCGGCGTCCTGATGGCGGAGTGCCGGGACAAGAACATGATCGACAAGGACGAGTACCCGCACACCGCCGAGCTGGAGCGGCGCTGTGTGGCGATGCTCGCCGACCTGTGGCACGCGCCGGACCCGACGGCCGCCGTCGGCTGCTCGACGACCGGGTCGAGCGAGGCATGCATGCTCGCGGGGATGGCGCTCAAGCGCCGCTGGGCCAAGAAGAACAGTGATCGTTATCCGTCCCCCGCCGCCCGCCCGAACCTCGTGATGGGCATCAACGTCCAGGTCTGCTGGGAGAAGTTCTGCAACTTCTGGGAGGTCGAGGCGCGCCAGGTCCCGATGGAGGGCGACCGGTTCCATCTCGACCCCGATGCCGCCGCCGAGCTCTGCGACGAGAACACCATCGGCGTCGTGGCGGTCCTCGGCTCCACCTTCGACGGGTCGTACGAGCCCGTGGCGGGCCTCTGTGCGGCCCTGGACGCCCTCCAGGAGCGCACCGGCCTCGACATCCCCGTGCATGTGGACGGGGCGTCCGGCGGGATGGTGGCGCCCTTCCTGGACGAGGACCTGGAGTGGGACTTCCGGCTGCCGAGGGTCGCGTCGATCAACACCTCGGGCCACAAGTACGGACTGGTCTATCCGGGCGTCGGCTGGGCGCTGTGGCGGAACGCGGACGCGCTCCCGGAGGAGCTGGTGTTCCGGGTGAACTACCTCGGCGGCGACATGCCGACCTTCGCGCTGAACTTCTCCCGGCCCGGAGCGCAGGTCGTCGCGCAGTACTACACGTTCCTGCGGCTCGGCCGTGAGGGATACCGGGCGGTGCAGCAGGCGAGCCGGAACGTCGCCCGCGGCCTCGCGGAACGCGTCGAGGCGCTGGGCGACTTCCGGCTGATCACGCGGGGCGATCAGCTGCCGGTGTTCGCCTTCACGACGCTGGAGGACGTGAAGGCGTACGACGTCTTCGACGTGTCCCGGCGGCTGCGCGAGCGCGGCTGGCTGGTGCCCGCGTACACCTTCCCGGCGCACCGCGAGGACCTGGCGGTGCTCCGCGTGGTCTGCCGCAACGGCTTCTCGGCCGACCTCGCGGAGCTGTTCCTCGCGGATCTGGGCAGCCTGGTGCCCGAACTCCGCAACCAGCCGCACCCGTTGACCCGCGACCGGGACGCAGCCACGGGGTTCCACCACTAGGGGGCTCCCGGACATCAGGGCCTCCCCAGGGCACCACCTACTTGCTGAGCGCCCCGAACCTGCGTACCGCGAGCGGCAGGAAGATCCCCACGAGCACCACCGGCCACACCACGGCCATCAGCCCCGCGTGTTCCGCGGCCCAGGACGTCCCCACCACTCCGGGGTCGTTGCCGAACAGATCGCGCACGGCCGTGGCCGTCGCCGACATCGGGTTCCACTCGACCGCCGCGCCCAGCCAGCCCGGCATGTTCTGCGGGACCGTGAAGGCGTTGGAGAGGAAGCCGACCGGCCAGACCAGGATCTGCACGGCCGTCACCAGCTCCGGCTTGCCCGCGACCATCGCCAGGTGGATGCCGATCCACAGCATCGCGAACCGCAGCAGGAGCAGCAGCCCCACCGCGCCGAGCGCCGCCGCGAAGGAGCCGTGCCAGCGCCAGCCGATCGCGAGGCCGACGCCGATCATGACGATGAGCGAGGCGAACGACTGGAGCATGTCGGCGACCGAACGGCCCACCAGGACCGCCCCGTTGGTCATCGGCATGGACCGGAAGCGGTCGACCACGCCCTTGTTGAGGTCCTGGGTGACCGCGACCATCGTGGCGTCCAGGCCGAAGGCCATGGTCAGCGCGAACATGCCGGGCACGAGGAACTCGGCGTAGTCGCCCTCGATGCCCTTGCCGCCGCCGATCAGGTAGTTGAACATCAGCAGCAGCATCACGGGGAAGACCAGACCGACGAGGACCTGCACCGGTTGCCTCGCCCAGTGGGCGAGTTCGCGCCGGGTCATGGTCCAGGAGTCGGCCGCGGCCCAGCCGACCGGGCTGCGGCGCACCGCCGGCCCGCCGCTCGTCACCGTCGTACTCACACGGCCTCCTTCGTACGTTCCGTCGTCCCGGCCTCTTCCGTCTCCGTGCGTCCCGTCAGGCGCAGGAAGACCTCGTCCAGCGTCGGCCGCCGCACCGCGATGTCCTCGGCCTCGATGCCGGCCGCCCGCAGCGCCTGGACGACCCCGGTGAGCGCCTCCATCCGGTCCGCGACCGGTGCGCTGGCCAGGCGTCGGTCGGGGTCGAGGGTGGCCTCGCCCGGCAGCAGCCTTGCCACGGGCTCCAGTTGGGCCGCGTCGTGCACCACCACGTCGATCCGGTCGCCGCCGATCTTCGACTTCAGGTCGTCGGCCGTGCCGTCCGCGATGACGCGGCCGCGGTCCACCACCGAGATGCGGTCGGCGAGCTGGTCGGCCTCTTCGAGGTACTGGGTGGTGAGCAGCACCGTCGTGCCGCCGTCGACCAGCGAGCGGACCGCCTCCCACACCTCCGTGCGGCCGCGCGGGTCGAGCCCCGTGGTCGGCTCGTCCAGGAAGAGCACCTCCGGCTCCGTGATGAGCGAGGCGGCGAGGTCCAGGCGGCGCCGCATGCCGCCGCTGTACTGCTTGACCGCCTTGCGGCCCGTGTCGGCGAGGCCGAAGCGGGCCAGGAGTTCATCGGCCCGCGTGCCCGCGTACCGGGCGCCCAGGTGGTAGAGCCGCCCGAACATCTCCAGGTTCTGCCGCCCGCTCAGCTCCTCGTCGAGGGCGGCGTGCTGCCCGAGCAGTCCGATGCGCCGGCGCACCTCGTCGGGCCGGCGCCGTACGTCGTACCCGGCGACCTCCACCCGGCCCTCGTCCGCCCGCAGCAGCGTGGCGAGCACCCGCACCGCGGTGGTCTTGCCCGCGCCGTTCGGGCCGAGCACTCCGTGCACCGTGCCGCGCCCCACGGTCAGGTCCAGGCCGTCCAGGGCGCGCTTCTCCCCGTACCGCTTCCGTGCTCCCTCGACGACGATCGCGTCCGTCATCCGTCTCCCTCCGAGCTCGGTCCCCATGCGTAGCCTCGTAGTCAAACTTGACTACGAGCTCAACGCGAAGGAAGGTACTCCCGGATTTGGGATTCGTCAAACTTGATTAGTCATGACAGGGGTGAGCCCTGGCGCATGACAGGGGTGAGCCCTGGCGCATGACAGGGGTGAGCCCTAGTACTCGTCCTCCGCGTGCCGCTCGCCGGTCGCGTACGGGTTCTCCTCGCCCTCGCGGAGCACCCCGACGAACGGCTCGCCCTCCCCGGCGAACGTGTACGCGCCGCCCTCGATCCGCTCGATCAGGCCGCGGGCCCACTCCGCGCCGCCGTCGGCCGTGTGCACCCAGAGGTTCATGATCTCGCCGATGTGCCCGAGCTGCTCCGGGCCCTCCTCGGGCGTGTAGTACTCCGTGACCGACCTGCGCCACGCCTCGATGGAGCGCACCCGGTCCTTGAGCAGCTCCACGGCCTCGGCGCGCGGCAGGTCCACCATGAAGCCGAGGCCCGCCGAGAGGATGTCGGGCCGCTGGTCGTACGAGGTGAGGGCGTTGCGCAGCAGCGCGAAGAACTCCTCCGTGCCGCGCTCCGTGATCTCGTACTCCGTGCGCGGCGGCCCGCCCACCGTCGACGGCGCGATCTCGTGCGCGTGCAGCATGCCCTGCTTGGCCATCTGCTTCAGCGCGTGGTAGATCGACCCGGGCTTGGCGTTGGACCACTCGTGGGCGCCCCAGTACTCCAGGTCGTTGCGCACCTGATAGCCGTGGGCCCGCCCGTGCTGACGGACGGCGCCGAGGACGAGGAGCCGGATCGCCGACATGAGCCACCTCTTTCTAATCAACTTTGATTAGGCTAGCGGTATGGCCGAGACAATGATCCCCTTACTCCCCTGTCATCAGCTCGACGAGACGCTCGGCTTCTACGAGGCCATCGGTTTCGAGGTCACCTTCCGCCAGAAGGCGCCCAATCCGTACGGCGTGGTCCGGCGCGGCGACATGGAGCTGCAGTTCTTCCAGCTGAAGGGGTACGACCCGAAGGCGTCGTACAGCACCTGCTACGTCCTGACCGACCGCGTCGACACCCTCCACGACGCCTTCCGCGCCGGGCTCAAGGAGAGTCTCGGGCGGATTCCGACCCGCGGGCTGCCGCGGATCGGGCCCGTGAAGGACATGAGCTACGGAGTACGGCAGTTCCTGATGACCGACCCCGCGGGCAACTGCGTCCGCGTCGGGCAGCGCATCGCCGACTCCTTCGAGCACGCGCCGGTCCCCAAGGAGCGCTACGCCCGCGCCCTGCACCAGGCCACCCTCCTCGGTCACTCCAAGGAGGACCCCGCAGCCGCTATCCGCGTCATCGACCACGCGCTCGCGGCCGACGGAACCCCGACCCCCGAGCAGCTGGCGGAACTGCGCGCCCTGCGGGCCGAGTTGGCCGCGTCCGTCGACGAGGAGGGCTAGCCCCAGCTCTCGCCCCGCTCCTGCGCCACCAGCTCGAAGGCCGTCTTGCCGTCCAGGGACTCGCGGATGATGTCCGCGTGGCCCGAGTGGCGGGACATCTCGGTGATCAGGCGGAGCAGCACCCAGCGCATCGACACGTCCTCCTTCGGGAACCACGGCTGGTCCGGGAGGGCGAAGGTCTCGTCGAGGGTGGGCAGCGCGCGGATGAACTCCTCCGTGCGGTCGGCCACTTGGCGCCAGTACGCGAGCACCGAATCGACCGTCTCACCCTCGACCAGGCGGAAGCACTCGTCCCAGTTCGCCTCGTTCCGCTCGATCGCCGGGGCGACGCCGCGGGCCCGCGCGATCCAGCCCTCCTCGACCTCCGCGACGTGCTTGAGCAGCCCGGAGAGGGAGAGTTCGCTGGCGCTCGGCTTCGTGGCCGCCTGCTCCTCGCTCAGGCCGATCAGGGCCCGCCGGATGCCGCCGCGCTCGGCGTCCAGGAAGGCGAGCAGCGCGCCGCGCTCGTCGCCGGGGGCCTCTGCGTTGACGTGGGTGACCATGGGGTCCGCCTCTCGATGCGTCTGTGCCGTCTGCCGGGCTTTCCGACACCACAGACGCTACGGACCCTTGCGGTCAGGTTCTGTCCGCAAGGGTCCGGGTGTGCACGACGTACTCGGAAACGACGTACTCGGAAACGACGTACTCAGAACGGGAAGCGCGACCTGCCGTGCTGGACCGAGATCCACTTCTGGGACGTGAAGGCCTCCACCGTGGACTCGCCGTTCAGCCGGCCCACACCCGAGCTCTTCTCGCCGCCGAAGGGCACGATCGGCTCGTCGTGCACGGTGCCGTCGTTCACGTGGAACATGCCGCTGTTCACCCGCCGCGCGAACCGCACGCCGCGCTCCACGTTCCCCGTGTGAACGGCGCCGCTGAGTCCGTAGGGGGTGTCGTTGGCGATGCGCAGGGCGTCTTCCTCGCCGTCGAAGGGCACCAGGAGGGCCACCGGGCCGAAGATCTCCTGGTGCCTGACCGGGGAGTCGTCCGGCAGGTCCGTCAGGACGGTGGGGTACACGAGGTTGCCCTCGGTGCGGCCGTGGAGCAGGGCCTTCGCGCCCGCGGCGACCGTCTGCTCGACGGTCTTCGTCACGGCGTCCGCCTGCGAGGAGTTGATCAGCGGGCCGATGTGGGTGGCCGGGTCCGCCGGGTCGCCGACGGTCAGGGACTCGACCTTCGCGACGAACTTCTCCGTGAACTCCGCCTGCACGGAACGGTCCACGAGCACGCGGTTGGCGGCCATGCAGACCTGCCCCTGGTGCACGAACCGGCTGAACACCGCGGCGTCCACGGCGTAGTCGATGTCCGCGTCGTCCAGGACGACAAGGGCGCTGTTCCCGCCCAGCTCCAGGACCGAGCGCTTGAAGTTGGCGGCGCAGACCGTGGCCACATGGCGGCCCACGCGGTCCGATCCGGTGAAGGAGATGACGCTCGGCACCGGGTGCTCGAGCAGCGCGTCGCCGATCTCGGCTATGTCGGTGACGACGACGTTGAGCAGGCCGGCCGGGAGCCCCGCCTCCTCGAAGATCTTCGCGAGCAGCGTGCCGCCGATCACCGGGGCGTCCTGGTGCGGCTTGAGCACCACCGCGTTGCCGAGGGCGAGCGCCGGGGCGACCGTCTTGACGGAGAGGAACAGCGGGAAGTTGAAGGGGCTGATGACGCCGACCACGCCCACCGGCTCGCGGTAGAGGCGGTTCTCCTTGCCGTCGCCGGGCGAGGGCAGGATGCGGCCCTCGGGCAGCAGCGCGAAGTGCACGGCCTCGCGCAGGAATTCCTTGGTGAGGTGGATCTCGAAGGCGGCCTTGAGGCGCGTGCCGCCCAGTTCGGCGATGATCGCCTCGGATATCTCGTCCTCGCGGTCCTCGACTATGCGCAGGGCACGTTCGAAGACAGCACGCCGCGTGTAGGGGTTGGTCGCCCCCCACTCCTTCTGGGCGCGCTCGGCCGCGCGGTAGGCCTGGTCCACCTCGTCGGCCGTGGCCACGGTGATGGACGCCAGCTTCTCGCCGTCGTACGGATTGAAGTCGATGATGTCCCAGGAGCCGGATCCGGCCTTCCACTCACCGTCGATGTACTGGTGAGCCAGGTCAGTGAAGAAGGACATGAGACCCCTTGCCGCAGACGGTGCAGACATCCGACATCTGAATTCACGTCATCGTACTGACGTTTCAGGTCAGTTGGAGCAGACCGCGTAGAAGATCGCGGCTATCGGCCGGATTCGGGCTGTCGCCCTGCAACTGGCCCACGACCCGTTCGTACTGGGCCACTTCCTCGGCCTTGTCGAGGTACAGCGCTCCCGTCAGCTGCTCGACGTACACCACGTCCGAGAGGTCCGACTCCGGGAAGCGCAGCATGGTGAACGCTCCGCTCTCGCCCGAGTGCCCACCGAAGCTGAACGGCATCACCTGAAGGGTGACATTCGGCCGCTCCGAGATGTCGATCAGATGCTGGATCTGACCCCGCATCACTTCCCGGTCCCCGTAGGGCCGTCGCAGCGCGGACTCGTCGAGTACGCAGTGGAAGCGGGGCGCGCGCTCGGAGACCAGCAGCTTCTGGCGCTCCAGGCGCAGCGCGACGCGGCGGTCGATCTCGGCGCTGCTCGCGCCCTTCATGCCGCGTGCGACGACCGCGTGGGCGTACGCCTCGGTCTGCAACAGGCCGTTGACGAACTGGACTTCATAGACGCGGATGAGCGAAGCGGCGCCCTCGAGGCCCACATAGGTCTGGAACCAGCCGGGCAGGACATCCGAGTAACTGTGCCACCAGCCCGCGAGGTTGGCCTCCTTGGCGAGGGAGAGGAGGGCGACACGCTCCGTCTCCTCGGTGACGCCGTACAGCGTCAGCAGATCCTCGACGTCCCTGGACTTGAAGCTCACCCGTCCCAACTCCATGCGGCTGATCTTCGATTCGGAAGCGCGGATCGAGTAGCCGGCCGCTTCACGGGTGATGCCGCGCGATTCCCTGAGGCGCCTGAGTTGCGAGCCAAGGAGCATGCGCCGTACGACCGACCCGCTCGACTCCCCTGCGGTCACTTCGCTCAATCCTCCCCATCACTTGGAAGCCA
This sequence comes from Streptomyces sp. NPDC050658, assembly GCF_044457025.1. Lineage (NCBI taxonomy): Bacteria > Bacillati > Actinomycetota > Actinomycetes > Kitasatosporales > Streptomycetaceae > Streptomyces > Streptomyces sp. NPDC050658. Next base: position 557,819 of record NZ_JBITGM010000006.1, on the reverse strand, counting down.
GCAGTCTGCCATTAAACGCTTCAGGCCGTACTCGTTCGGTTACAGAAACGGAAAGCCTTCGGAAGTCCTCCACAAGAAGTCGTAGGAAGAAATGGGCAAGAAGCGGCACGGGAGCGACCAAGTCCGGCGCGTGCACGTGCATCTGCCCTTGCATCTGCTGTACGCATTCGGAACCATGGTCCGCGCGCCACCTCTGTACCACCGTCGTACCGGGCTGTACCGCTCCTTTGCGGTATGGCTCCCGCAGTGCCGACCGCACCATCGCACCACCGCTCCATCGCTATGTACCGCGAAACCGGGGAGTGCCTCGCATGGGGACGAATGGATCGACCATGCTCGAGCCGTTACGGCAGGGGCTTCCCCCACTCGACCCCTCCGCGGTCTCCGGCGCGGCCTCCTGCTCCCTGCCCGCCCGCTATGAAGCGGTGGGCAGCGCACGGCAGTTCACGCGCAAGACGCTGAGCCAGTGGGAACTGGAAGAACGATTCGACGACATCGCCCTCGTCGTCTCCGAGCTGGTCACCAACGCCCTCAGACACGCGCTGCCGTCCGACACTCCGCGCGACCAGAACCCGCCGGTACGGCTGCACTTGATGCGCTGGACCAGCAGACTGGTGTGCGCCGTGCGCGACCCCAGTGACGACAGCCCGGTGGCCCGGGAGACGGACGACGACTTCTCCGCCGAGTCGGGCCGCGGCCTGTTCCTGGTGGACTCCTTCAGCGACAGCTGGGGCTGGCACCCGCTGGCCGGCACGCTGCGCGGCAAGGTCGTCTGGGCACTGTTCCACCTGGCGTAGGGCACCGCTCCACCTGGCGTAGAGCACCGCTCCACCTGGCGTAGGGCACCGCCCGGTCCGCGTACGGCGCGGCACCGGGCGCTCGGCGCCGTCACCCTTCACCGGCCCGGGGCTAACCGCCTATCAGGTGGTCGAACTCCCCGTCCTTCATGCCGAGCAGCATCGCCTCGATCTCCGCCCGTGTGTATACGAGCGCCGGGCCGTCGGGGAAGCGCGAGTTGCGTACGGCGACGTCTCCGCCGGGCAGTTTCGCGAACTCCACACAGGATCCCTGCGAGTTGCTGTGCCTGCTCTTCTGCCAGACCACTCCGTGGAGCTCCGTGGCCGCCATGCCGTTAAACACGTGGTGCACAGGTCGCTCCCCGGTGGTGCAGTGCCTGATGTGGCTCTAGATGCAGTGGTCAACTGTCCCGGATCATAGCTGTGTTCACATGCCGATGCATGGGCAGATGCACGTGCACGCGGGGTGTTCCCTTGGTTACAGCTCTGTCAGCACCTGCCCAGGCTCCCGCATCACATGCGGACGCCGTCAGGCACTCGATGTACTCCGTGTGTACTAAGAAGAGACGCACGCGGCGCCGTTCGTGTTCCACCGTCCAGAAAGTGAAGCAGGACGTTCCCCGCGAAGTGCGCGGGGAACGTCCTGCGGACGACGTGGCTCCGTGGTGCGTTCAGCGGGTGGTGCCGTACGGCAGAAGGGCCATCTCCCGGGCGTTCTTGACCGCGCGGGCGAGCTGCCGCTGCTGCTGGGCGGAGACCCGCGTCACCCGACGGGAGCGGATCTTGCCCCGGTCCGAGATGAACTTGCGCAGCAGCTCCGTGTCCTTGTAGTCGATGTACGTGATCCCGGCCTGGTCCAGCGGGTTGGGCTTCGGCTTCTGCACGCGCAGGGGCTTACGAGGGGACATGGGTCAGACCTCCAGGAGGGTGTCGAAGGCGGGCGGCAGGTGTTTCCAGGCCTCGCGCCCGGCGGCGTACTCCTCGTCGGTCAACAGGCAGGACTCCAGGACCTGTTCGAGACCGTCGCGGTCGAGGCCGGGCGAGGTGAAGACCAGGTGCTGGCAGCAGTCGCCGTGCTCCGGATGCCAGTCGAGCGCGGCGGCGGCCCGCCGCACCGGCGGCACCATCTCCCACGCCGCGTCCGGCAGCGAGGCCAGCCACGGCCCCGCGCTCTCCACGCACAGCGCACCGCCGGCCGCGTCCCAGCCGAGCAGCGTGTCCGGGTGGTCGGCCAGCCAGAACCGGCCGCGGCTGCGCGCCGCCGCGCAGGTCAGGTCCTCCAGGGCCTGGTAGAGCCGCTCCGGGTGGAAGGGCCGGTCCCGGTGCCATACGAGCGTCGCGACCCCGGCCTCGTCGGCGTCGGTCGGCAGCAGCGCGCAGGACGGATGCTGCGCCGCGGCGGCGGCCTCGACGTCGAAGCCGGCCAGCGCGGCACCCGCCAGGTCCCCATGACCGCCGATCGGGACCTGACGGGCGGTCGGGTGGAGCTGCGCGAGCAGCGCGCGGTCCTCGTCGTCGGCCTCCGGGGAGTCGGCGAGGGCGAGCACGGGCGCGTACTCGAGCTGGCGGGCCCAGGTGTCGGCGACGGTCCGCTGGTCCGATGTGGCCGCGGCGAGTCCGGCCTCCATGAGGTCGTCGCCGTTGCCGAGGCAGGAAAGGAGCAGCGCAGGGTCCACGGCGGTGATCACGCCGCTGAGCCGCAGCCTGCCGTCGCCGCCGTGCGCCGCGATCACCTCGGCCATCGCCTTGGGCTCAACGGAGTCCCACAGCTCGACGACCGCGAGCCGCGTGAGGCCCGAGTCCGCGAGCCGTTCCAGCTCGGGCACCAGGTCCTCGCGCAGGGCGCAGCACGCGCAGTCGTTGACCAGCGGCGCCTCGCCGGTGGAGAGCACTCCGGTGGCGTCGCGCACGGTACGGACGACCGTGCCGTGCACCGCCGTCGCCAGGTCGTGGTGGAGCGCCACGCTGCCCGGAACGGTGGCGAGGAGCCGCTCGACGGCCTGTCTGCGGGCGTCGGCGTGCAGGCCGCCGACGATCGCGACGTCCAACCCGTTGCCGGTGGGGCTCATCGGGCGCCGTACCTGCGCTCGAAGCGTTCCACGCGGCCCGCGGTGTCCAGGACCTTGGCCGTGCCCGTGTAGAAGGGGTGGCTCGCGGAGGAGACCTCGACGTCGACGACGGGGTACGTACGCCCGTCCTCCCACTCGACCGTCTTCTCGCTGGTCGCGGTGGACCGGGTCAGGAAGGCGAAGCCGGCGGACTTGTCGCGGAAGACGACCGGGCCGTACGGCGGGTGGATGTCCTTGCGCATGTCAGCGCTCCTCTCGGAAGTCGACGTGGCGCCCGACGACGGGGTCGTACTTGCGCAGGGTCATGCGGTCGGGGTCGTTCCGGCGGTTCTTCCGGGTCACGTACGTGTACCCGGTGCCGGCCGTGGACCGGAGCTTGATGACGGGGCGGAGTTCGTTGCGAGCCATGCCGCTAGTGTATGAAAATGAATCCCGTTTTCAAAACGGTTCTCCAGGGGAACCCCTTCCCCGCGACCGAGAGGTGCGTCACCATGTCCGCCCACTGCCAGCTGACCGGCGCGAAGCCCGGCTTCGGCAACCAGATCTCCCATTCGCACCGGCGCACGTCGCGCCGGTTCGACGTGAACGTCCAGAGCAAGCGCTACTGGCTGCCGAGCGAGGGCCGGTACGTCCGGCTCCGGCTCAGCGCCAAGGGCATCAAGACCGTCGACGCCATCGGCGTCGAGGCCGCCGTCGCCCGGATCCGTGCCCGCGGGGTGAGGGTCTGATGGCGAAGAAGAGCAAGATCGCGAAGAACGAGAAGCGGCGCGAGACCGTCGCCCGGTACGCCGCGCGGCGCGCCGAACTCAAGGAGATCGTCCGGCGGCCCGGCACCGGTGATGCCGAACGGCGCGCCGCCCAGGCCGAGTTGGCACGTCAGCCGCGGGACGCGAGTGCGACGCGGGTACGCAATCGGGACGGTGTCGACGGGCGACCGCGCGGATACGTGCGGAAGTTCGGGCTCTCCAGGGTGAAGTTGCGTGATCAAGCGCACGCCGGATTCCTCCCCGGAGTGCGCAAGTCGTCCTGGTAGCTTGGCGCGCGATCCATCGACGTAGCTAGGGGGAATCAGTGCGCACGCACGTCCGGAACGTACGTATCGGTGCCGCGGCGGCCGGTCTTGTCGCCGCTCTCGTCCTGACCGGTTGCAGCAGTGACGGCGACGACGGCGGGAGCAAGGGCAAGGGGTCCGCGGGGTCCTCTTCGGGGGCCGAGGGGTCCGGCGGGGCCGAGACGCCGGAGGAGGGCTCCGGCGACACGGGCGCGAAGGACGGCAGCATCGAGGGCAGTTGGGTCACCACCGCCGACGGCAGCCCGCTCGCGCTGGTGATCGCCGAGAAGAAGGCGACGCTGCTCGGCGAGGACGTGCTGTGCAGCGGCACCGCGAGCGAGTCGGCCATCGAGCTCAAGTGCGTCAAGGGCGACTCCGGGCGCACGTCCGGCACGGTCGATTCGGTGAACGACTCGTCGATGACGGTGTCCTGGACGGGCTCGGGCAAGGACGAGTTCACCAAGACCGAGGGCGGGAAGCTGCCCGATGGCTTGCCTACGGCGGGCCTGCCGAAGTCCTGAGGCTTCTTCGCTTCGTACGGCCGTCAGCGGGCGGCGGGATCTTCCGGGTCCTGCCGCCCGCTGTTGGTTTCCGGGTACCGGCTGTTGGTTTCCGGGTGCCGGCTGTTGGTTTCCGGGTGCCGGCTGTTGGTTTCCGGGTGCCGGGTGTCGGATTCCGGGTACCGGCTGTTGGTTTCCGGGTGCCGGGTGTCGGATTCCGGGTGCCCGCTCTTGGTCTCTGTGTGCCCGCTCTTCGTTTCCGGGTGCCCGCTCTTTGTTTCCGTGCCGTCCACCAGCATCGGCGGCGGGCTCGTGTCGACCGCGTCGGAGAGTTCCTCCAGGGCCGTGAGGAGCAGGCCCGCGCCCTTGCGCACCACCCGGTCGGGTACGCCTTCGCCGTCCCACTCGGCGAGCGCGGTGCTGACCGCCTCCCACTTCGGCACGCGGCGTTCGCGCACCGCCTTGGCGCCCGCCTCCGTCGACTTGCGCAGCGCCTCTGCCAGCCGGGCGGCCGCCGGGACCGGCGTCGCGCCGCGTTCGGGCAGATGGGCCTCCATCAGCATGGCCACGCGGCCGAGTTGGGCGAGGGCGTCCTCGGCGTCGGCCGCCGCGGCGCGGGACAGGCCCCGGTGGCGTACCGGCTCGTTCTCGGCCCGTGCCGTGGCCTCCTGCCAGGCGATGCGGGCGTCCCTTGCGGCGAGCAGCGCCTCGCGGACGTCGGGGCAGGCCTTGCCCGCCGGGTCGGCGTAGTGGCCGACCACCGCGGCGGCGTAACGGCCGTCCGCGGTCAGCCAGTCGGCGAGGCGGGTGCGCAGCCGTGGCGTCTCCCAGGCCGGGTAGACGGCGTACGCGATCATCGCGAGGGCGCCGCCGAGGAGGGTCAGGACGACGCGTTCCGGCACCGTCTGCGTCCACTGCTCGCCGCCCATGCCGAGCAGGAACACCACGTACGCGGCGATGCAGGCCTGGGCGGCGACCTGGCCCGTGCGCATCAGCAGGTACATCATCCCGGCGCAGAGGACGGCGAGCGTCGCGGAGAGTCCGGTGCCGGGGTCCGCGAGCTGGACCAGGCCCGTGGCGAGGGCGACGCCGATGAGCGTGCCGCCGAAGCGGGCCACCGCGCGCGAGTACGTCTGTGAGAAGTCCGGCCGCATCACCATCACAGAGGCCATGGGGGCCCAGTAGCCGTGCCCGAAGGGGAGCCAGGTGCCGAGGAGATAGCCGGCCGCGGCGACAGTGGTGACGCGGATCGCGTGGCGGGCGACGGGGGATTCGTGGCGCAGTTCGCTCCGCATGGCGCGGAGGGCCGCGGGGACGAGGGCAGGGAGGGTGGGGCGCAGGAGGGGGGTTGCGGTGGGGGTGGGGGTGGGACCTGCTGCGGGTGCGGGACCTTCGGCTTGTGCCGAGCCTGCTGGGGGTTCGGCTCTGTCCGGGGGTTTTCCCGCCGTTTCCAGTACGTCGCTCAGCAGGTCCGCCAGGCGTTTCGCCGCCCGGTAGGCCGGACCCGTGAGGATCGCTCCGGTGTCCGGGGTCTTGAGGGTGGACAGGGCCGCGGGCGGCATCCGGACCGGTTCGCCGTGCCGGATGGCCCGTGCGGCGGCGTCCAGGATCGAGCCCGCCGCCGCGAGGATCTCGCGGACCCTGTCCCGTTCGGGGCCCTCTTCCGGTACGCCGACGGCCGGGTCGGCCAGCGAGGCGAGCACCGGGCGGATGCGTTCCGCGATGCCCCGGGCGCCGTGCAGTTCGGCGGGGCGGGTGCGGGCCTGGCGCGGGGTGATGGTCGCCGCGGCGCGGGCCGCCATCAGGGGCTCCGGGTCGAAGTCGGCCAGCGGGTCCTGGCGCAGGCGGCGGGCGTAGTCGGCCTCGGCCGCGAGGGCGTCGGCGAGGGCGTCCCGCTGGGCGCCCCATCTGCGTACCGGGAACAGGACGACCAGCGCGGCCTGGACCGCGCCGCCCACCACCATCATCGCCGCGTGGCCCGCGGCGGCGGGCAGCGAGGTGGGGAGCGTGACCGTCACGAGCATGATCGCGACGTTCGACGAGGCGATGATGCCGATGGTGGGGCCCGCCGCCCAGCTGAGGCCCGAGAGCAGGGTCCAGAAGCAGAGCAGGGCGAGGAAGAGGAGGGTGTGGGAGCCGGTGAGGTAGCCGAGGAACGTGGAGACGGCGAGGCTGGTGCCGGAGGCGAGGGCGAGTTCCGGGCGGGGGCGCCAGCTGCGCTGGAACGTGGCGATGGCCGCCTGAAAGGCCCCGAAGGCGGAGCTGGCGGCGACTGCCGGGCCGAAGAGGGTGAGGCTGACCCCGATGATGATGGCGAGGCCTGCGGCGCCACGGATGGCGATGAGCGGTTCGAGCCGCTTCCGCTCGACGCTGAGCCCCGAGCGAGAGGTCTCCTTCAGCGCTCGGAACCAGGTCACTCTGTGATGATACGGGGGATATGGGATGGGTTGCGGTGCTTGTTCGGCCTGGGGGTGGTGGTCGTGCGATGCGGTTCGTCTCTGGGGCGGGCCGCGCCGGTATGTCCGTACTCGCCATCTCCTGCAAGCGTCCCGTCCCTGCTGTGGGCAGGCGTTCCGCAGGGCTAGTGGGTCTCCCCTGCTCGAACGAAGCCGAGAGCTTGGGGAAGGGTGGGCACAGCTCTCATGCCGGGCAGCGATTCAGTCGGGGTGGGGGCAAAGCTGCTAGGAGAGGTTCGCCTCGTCCGCCGCCGCCGTGCCGTCCGTCCAGCCCGCCAGGTCCGTCGCGCCCCGGACGCGTGTCGTCGTCGTTGCCGGGAACATCCGCTCGGCCGTCGCCGTGACGGCCACGTCGCGGGCCGCCAGGACCGGAAGCAGCTCCGGCTCCGGCGCCTCGTCGGTGACATGCTCCGCGGTCGCGGCCAGCCGAGCGCCGAGACGGTTCGCGTACGCCATCAGGAACGACTGCCGGAACGTCTTCGTGCGCTTGCGGCCCCCCGCCCGCTGGCCCGCCTCCGCCCTCGCCATCGCCGCCGTCCCCTGGACCAGGAGCGACGTGTGGAGGAGTTCGACCACCTCCAGGTCCGGCTCGAAGCCGACCACCGTGGAGAAGCCGTACGCCTCGTTCCACACCGCGCGGCAACGGTTCGCCGTGGCCACCGCGTCCAGGAGAATCGCCTTCGCCGTCTCGTACGGCGTGTCCACACCGATCCGGCACGCGGCGGGAACGTCCTTCGCGTGCGTACGGGACGCGAGCAGCGCCTCGTCGATGGTGTGGCGGGCCATCAGCTCCTGCGCCTTGGCCGTCAGCGCCTCCGCCTCTTCGGGGAAGTCCGTCCCCTCCGCCTTCGCCAGCAGGGCCCTGATGCGGGTGAGCATGCGGGGCTCATCGTGGCCGGGGGGCGTGGGTGTGCGGAGGGGGGTGCCCGGCGGCGGGCCCACCGGTTCGATCGACGGGAGGCGCAGGAGGAGGCGGTAGAGGGCGAGGGTCTGCGTCGTACGGGAGAAGCGGTCGGCCGCGCGCGGGCGCTCGCCGTGCGGGTCGAGTCCCTCCAGCTGCGCCCTCCAGCGGGGCGGCAGATCATCGCCGTACCGAACGGCCTCCGTGATGATCAGCTCCGCGGCCACCGCCCGTGGTACGTCGGACCTGCCGACCATCCGCATCACGTCCGCCGGCTGCCAGCCCCGCTGCCACGCCCCGCGCAGCAGCTCCTCGCCCCTGCGACGCAGCTCCGCGTCCGCCTCTGGCGCCGCCGCGAGGAGTGACGCGCCGGTGTCGAGGCCGTCGTCGCCGTCCGCGTACAGCGCCGCCGCGAACGCCTTGTCGATCACCTCGGTCACCTGATCCATACGGCAAGGGTATGGCTGGCCCTACCCCCGGGACGCCCCCCAGTGGTCGTGCCGGGGCGGCCCCCGGACGGTTGGCTTGAGCCATGACCACTTCAACTGCCGTACGTCTCACGGCGGTCCGCCGGCGCTACCGCGACGTGACCGCGCTCGACGGCGTCGACCTCCGCTTCGAGGCCGGCACCTTCACCGCGATCATGGGCCCCTCCGGGTCCGGCAAGTCGACGCTGCTGCAGTGTGCCGCCGGGCTCGACCGGCCGACGTCCGGGTCGGTCGAGGTGGGCGGGGTCGAGCTGACCGGGCTGAGCGAGCGGCGGCTGACCCTGTTGCGGCGCGACCGCATCGGGTTCGTCTTCCAGGCCTTCAACCTGCTTCCCTCGCTCACCGCCGCCCAGAACGTCGCCCTCCCCCTGCGACTCGCCGGGCGCCGGCCCTCGCGTACGGAGATTCGCGACGCGCTGGAACGGGTGGGGCTCGGCGACCGCGCCCGGCACCGGCCCGGCGAGCTGTCCGGCGGCCAGCAGCAGCGGGTCGCGCTCGCCCGTGCGCTCGTCACACGGCCCGCCGTGCTGTTCGGCGACGAGCCGACCGGGGCGCTCGACACGGGCAGCAGTCGTGAAGTGCTGCGACTGCTGCGGGAGTTGACCGATCGCGCCGGGCAGACCGTCGTGATGGTCACCCATGATCCCGTCGCCGCCGCTGCCGCCGACCGCGTGGTCTTTCTCGTCGACGGACGCGTCGCGGACGAGGTGGTCCGCCCGGACGCCGGGGAGGTCGCCCGGCGGATGGCGGGGCTTGAGGCCGCGGGAGGCGTCGGCGTTCGGCCCTCGGGCGGGGACGGCTCTCTGACTGTGGGCGGGGACAGCTCCCTGGCGGTGGGCAGGGACGGCTCCCTGACTGTGGGCAGGGACAGCGTTCGGCCCGCGGGCAGGGACGGCTCTCCGACTGCGGGCGGGGACGGCTCTCTGACTGTGGGCAGGGACAGCTCCCTGGCGGTGGGCAGGGACAGCTTTCGGCCCGCGGGCAGGGACGGCTCTCCGACTGCGGGCAGGGACGGCTTTCGGCCCGCGGGCAGGGACGGCTCTCCGACTGCGGGCAGGGACAGCTCTCCGACTGCGGGCAGGGACAGCTCTCTGACGGTGGGCAGGGACGACTTTCGGCCCGCAGGCAGGGACGACTCTCCGACTGCGGGCAGGGACAGCTTTCGGCCCGCGGGCAGGGACGGCTCTCCGACTGCGGGCAGGGACAGCTTTCGGCCCGCGGGGGTGATCCGGCGGTGATGGCTCTCGCTCTTCTGCGGGCCCGGTGGAGCAGTCTGCTCGGGGCCTTCGTCGCCGTGACCCTGGGAGTCGCGCTCGTCGCCGCGATGGGGCTCGGGCTCGCCGCCAGCCTGAACGCCCCCGAGCGTGAACCCGTGCGGTTCGCGGGGTCGCCCGTCGTCGTGATGGGACAGGACCGGCTGAGCGTGCCGGTCCGGCGGGGACCCGACGTCGATGTCGTGTCGAAGCCGCTCGCTCATCCACACCCTGTGGATATCGAACTGCTGCGCGAGCTTGGGAGGCTCGGGCCTGTGCGGGTGGATACCGGCGGGCGGAACGCCGTGGGTGTGGACGGACCTGGTCCGGATGCCGTGGGTGTCGATGCGCCCGTTTCCGCCGTACGTGATCTCGTCGGCGATCGGGCCCGTGTGCTGACCGGGGGCGAGCGGCGGCTCGCCGATCCGGGCCCGGCGCGGGACGCGGAGGCGCTGGTCGCCGTGCATTCCTTCCTGGGGACGGCGGGCGGTGTGTCCGCGTTCGTCGCCGTCTTCGTCACCGCCTCCACCTTCGCCTTCGTCGTCGCCCTGCGGCGGCGGGAGTTCGGGCTGCTGCGGATGGCGGGGGCGACGCCCGGGCAGGTCCGCAGGACGCTGCTCGCCGAGGCGCTCGCGGTGGGGGTCGTCGCCTCCGGAGCGGGGGGTGTGCTGGGTGCCTGGGGCGCGCCCCTGCTGGCTCGGGCGCTGGTGGACGCGGGGATCGCCCCGGAGTGGTTCGGGGTGGGCCGTGCCGTCTGGCCGTATCCGCTCGCCTTCGGAGTCGGGGTTTCGGTGGCCTTCGCCGGGGCCTGGTCCGCCTCCCGGCGGGCGGGGCGCGTCGGGCCCGTCGAGGCCTTGCGGGACGCGGGCGTCGACAGCGGGGTGATGCCGTGGAGCAGGCGGATCGCGGGCGGTGCGCTGCTGGCCGGTGGCCTCGGGCTGCTCGGGTGGACCCTGTGGACCGATCCGGCCGCGCTGCTGAAGCGCAAGACGTACACCACTCAGCCGATGATCCTCATCACCGCGTGCGCCGCGCTCACCCCTCTTCTCGTACGTCCGCTCCTGCGCGCCGTCCGTCTGCCGGGCGCCGTCGGACTCCTCGTCCGGGAGAACTCCGCCGCCGCCGTGCGCCGGACCTCCGCCGTCGCCGCGCCGGTCCTGGTCACGGTGGCGCTCGCGGGGTCGCTGCTCGGCTCGGCGGAGAGTGCGGGTGCCGCGAGGGCTACGGAGGTCCGGGAGCAGACGCGGGCCGAACTGGTCGTCACGGGGCGGGACTTGGGCCCTGCGGGTGAGATCGCGGGGCGCGTCGCGGGGGTGGACGGGGTGGCCTTCGCCGCCGCCTCTGCCGCCACGGCTGTGTTCGTACGCGAGGAAGGCACCGCGCTCGTCCGCTCGGAGGCGCGGGCCGTGCGTGATCCGGCGGCCTTCGCCTCGGTGTCCCGGCTGCCGGTGGTGGCGGGGGACGTCCGCGATCTCGACGACCGGTCGATCGTCGTCAACGAGGAGTGGGAGCGGCGGCAGGTGGGCGACTGGGTCGACGTCTGGCTCGGGGACGGGCGGGAGGCGCGGCTGCGGGTCGTGGCGGTGCTTGCGCGGGGGTCGGGGGGCAACGGGGCGTATGTGACGGCCGCGAACGCGGTGGCGGCGGTGGACCGGGTTGATGTGCGGTTGCGGGAGGGGGCGGATGCGGGGGACGTCGCCGCGGGGCTGCGGGGGCTCGGGGGCTCCGATGTCTCGGACATCCGGGTGCGGTCGGCGGAGGAGTGGCTCGCCGCCACGTACCCCGCGACGAAACCGCAGACCCGGCTGGGCCTCCTGATGCTGCTGGCCATCGCCCTCGTCTACACGGCGGTCTCGCTGGCGGGAACGCTGCTGATGGCCACGGCGGTACGGGGCCCGGAACTGCGGTCGCTACGGCTGGCCGGGGCCACGGGCTTCCAGGTGCGGCTGGTGGTGGCCGGGGAGGCGTTGGTGGGGGTGGGGTTGGGGGCGGTGTTGGGCGCGGCTGTCACCGCCGTCAACCTGGGCGGCCTGGCTGCGGGGCTGGGGCTCCTGTCGGTACCGGCGGGGGTGGTGGTGCCTTGGGGTGAGGTGGGCGTGGCCTTGGGTGGCTGTGTGGTGGTGGGGAGTTTGGCGGGGGTGGTGGGGGTACGGAGGGTTTAGGGGGTGGGTCGGTGGTCGTGCGGTGCGGTGCGGTTCGTGTTGGGGGCGGGGCCGCGTCGGTATGTCCGTACTCGCCATCTCCTGCTGACTCTTCTCCTGCTTCGGCTCGGGAGATGTTCGTACCGTGCTCCGTGCGGACATACCGACACGTCCCCTCGCGTCTCGATGCGCGCTGACCGCGGGTGGGGGCCGACGCCCGTCCCCTCGCGGCTCGATGTGCGCTGCGGGTAGCGCCCCGTCAGGGGCGCGGGGAACTGCGCGACCAGCCACAACGCACCCGCACACAAAAGCGCACCCACGGAGAGCCCGCAGAAGGCGCCCCCGCCAGAACTAGCTGTCCCCGCCCTCGTCGATCAACCTCCGTACCTCCCGGTCGATCAACCCCAGCCGCGCCTCCGCCACCAGCGGTACCGCCCGTCGGTGGCGGCGGGACTCGTGGACGTCGATGTCCACCGTCACCAGCGCCGGCTCCCACTTGGGTGCCTGTGCCACCACCGAGCCCCGTGGGTCCACCACCCGCGAACCGCCCCAGAAGGACGCCCCGTTCTCATTGCCGACGCGGTTCACGAAGACCACCCAGCACTGCAGCATCCGGGCCGTGTAGGAGAGCAGCGTGTCCCAGTACACGCCCGTGTCCATCGCCTCGGGATCCAGGCTGGCCGCGCTGTTCGTGGGGACGATGATCACCTCCGCCCCGTCCTGCACCGCGAGCCACGGCAGCACCGGCTGCCACGCGTCATTGCAGACCAGGGTCGCGGCGCGGCCGTAACCGCCGGGCAGGTCGTACGCGCGCAAGTGCTGGCCGGGGCTCACGTGCTTGCGCTCCTCCCAGGCCAGGTAGTTGGGGAGGTACAACTTGCGGTGGGCGTGGAGGAGTTGGCCGTCGGCGTAGTACGCCGATGTGTTGTACGCGCGCAGACTCGTCCGCTCGTGGATGCCGACCATGACGTCGGGGCCCGCCGCCGACAGCTCCAGGAGCCGTGCGTCCGTGGCGTCCAGGGACGTGTCCCGGTGCAGACCGCCCAGGTGGTAGCCGTGCAGGCTCAGCTCCGGGAAGACGACGAGGTCCGCCCCCTGCGCCGCCGCCTGCCCGATCTGCTCCCGCGCCACCGCGAGATTGTCGTCCACCTCGCCGAGGGCGCAGTCGGTCTGCGCAAGGGCCACTCTCATGCCCCGAGCCTCGCAGCGCCGGACGCACCCCGCATGTCGGGGACGCCCGCCCGAGGCCGCGGGGAAGCGGCGTCCCGGTGATTGTCAGTGGCGGCTGTCAGACTCGATCGCATGACCGACCGGTGGGCCATCGCGGCGACCGAGGCGGGCGGCGCCGAGCTCGCCCCTCTCGGCCCCGACGCACGCCCCGCGGGCCCCGTGCTGCGCGAGCCCGACCTCGCCGCGGCCGTCCGCGACCGGCCGCATGTGACCCGGTGGGTCTGGCGTTCCACCCCGGAGATCTATCCGCGGCTCCTCGCCGCCGGCGCCCGGATCCCCAGGTGTTACGACATCGAGGTCGCCGAGCAGCTCCTCCTCGCCCACGAGGGCCGCCTCGGCGAGCCCCGCTCGGCCGCCGCCGCCTGGGCCCGGCTGCACAACGCCCCGGTGCCGCCCGACCCGCCCGCCAGAGCGGCCGCCCCCGGCGCCCAGGACTCACTCTTCGAGCCCTCCCCCGTCACCCCGCTCCCCTTCGACGCGCTGCTGGAGGTCTATGCCGAGCAGGAGCGAAGACATGCGGCCGCCGAGCACCCCGGCCGGATGCGACTGCTCACCGCGGCCGAGTCGGCGGGGATGCTGGTGGCCGCCGAGATGAACGTCGCGGGGCTCCCCTGGCGCGCCGACGTCCACCACGCCCTGCTCACCGACCTCCTCGGCGAGCGCTACGCGAGCGGCGGGCGGAACGCGGCGGGCGGTGAGCCAAGGCGCCTCGCCGAGCTGGCCGACGAGGTCTCCGCCGCCTTCGGCCGCCGCGTCCGCCCCGATCTGCCCGCCGACGTCATCAAGGCCTTCGCGCAGGCCGGCATCAAGGTCAGGTCCACCCGGCGCTGGGAGCTGGAGGAGATCGCCCACCCCGCCGTGAAGCCCCTGGTCGAGTACAAGAAGCTGTACCGGATCTGGACCGCGCACGGCTGGAGCTGGCTCCAGGACTGGGTGCGCGACGGCCGCTTCCGCCCCGAGTACACGCCGGGCGGCGCCACCAGCGGCCGCTGGACGACGAACGGCGGCGGCGCCCTGCAGATCCCCAAGGTCATCCGCCGCGCGGTCGTCGCCGACCCCGGCTGGCGGCTCGTCGTCGCCGACGCCGACCAGATGGAGCCGCGCGTCCTCGCCGCGATCTCGCGCGACCGGGGCCTGATGGAGGTCGCGGGCAGCGACGAGGACCTCTACACCCGGCTGTCCGACCGTGCCTTCGCGGGCGACCGCGACCACGCCAAGCTCGCGCTCCTCGGCGCCGTCTACGGCCAGACGTCGGGGGACGGCCTGAAGAACCTGGCGGCGCTGCGCCGAAGATTCCCGGCCGCGGTCGCGTACGTCGACGACGCGGCGAAGGCGGGCGAGGACGGCAGGCTCGTACGGACCTGGCTGGGCAGGACAAGCCCGCCCGCGGCCGGCGCCGGCGACTTCGACGAGGCAGGCCTCCCGCAGGGCGGCGACGAGACCGAACAGGCCGCCCAGGAGAGCGAGTTCACGCCCGGTTACGCCTCGACGAACGCCCGCGCCCGCGGCCGATTCACCCGCAATTTCGTCGTCCAGGGCAGCGCGGCCGACTGGGCCCTGCTGATGCTGGCCGCGCTCCGCCAGACCATCGCCGACTCCGGGCTCCGCTCCGAGCTGGTCTTCTTCCAGCACGACGAGGTCATCGTGCACTGCCCCGAGCAGGAGGCACCGGCCGTCGTGACGGCGATCCGGGAGGCCGGGGAGCTGGCGGGACGCATCGCGTTCGGCGAGACACCGGTGCGCTTTCCGTTCACCACGGCCGTGGTGGAGTGCTACGCCGACGCGAAGTAGCCGCTGGGCTGCCGCGGTCTCGGGGCACGGGCCTCGTCGGCCTCAAGGTGCAGGACCCGTCGACCTCAAGGCGCGGGACCCGTCGACCTCAAGGCGCAGGACCCGTCGACCTCAAGGCGCAGGACCCGTCGACCTCAAGGCATCCGGCTCGGCATGTCCGCGTCCGCCAGCAGCTCGCGCAGCTCCTCCACGACCTCACTGCTGTCCGTGCCTTCGAGCGAAGCCAGCGCCGCCTTCCATTGCGCGTACGCCTCTTCGGCGCGCCCGTCGGCGTACAGAAGAAGTCCGCGCTGATGGCGGGCCAGGCCCGCGCGATGGGCGTCGGCCCGCTGTTCCGCGTGCTTCAGGAGCTCGTCGCACTCGCGCGTCGCGTCCTGGGTGCGGGACATCTCGCGCAGGGCGCGCACCATGCCGAGCCGCACGCGGGACTCGTTGTGCCAGTCCTCGCCCTCGTCGTGGATGCGCAGGCTCTCCTCGAAGTGCTTGAGCGCGACAGCCGGTTCACCGAGGGCCAGATGGGAGAAGCCGATGTCGCAGTGCGCCTCCTGGCGGACCCCGACGTGCCCCACGGACTCGGCGATGGCGAGCGCCCGCTCGTGGCAGTCGATCGCGGCGCGCGCGTCGGTGTGCTCGTAGATGTTGCCGAGATTGCTGAGCGCGAACGCCTCGCTCAACGGATCGTCCAGGCCCCTGGCGAGGTCCAGGCTCTGCCGCAGGGCGTCGGCCGCCTCCTCGTGCCGCCCCAGGGCTTCGAGCAGCAGACCGCGGTTGATGACACCACGGTGGACGCACGACACATGGTCCAGCTCCTGCCACAGGGCCAGCGCCTCGTCGATCCGCTCCAGCGCCGCGCCACTGCGCCCCGACACGTAGTTGAGCCCCGCGAGGTCGGTCAGCGCCTGCGCCTCGGCCTCGCGGTCGCCGCTGCGCCGTGCGGCGGTCACCGCGAGGCGGGTCAGCAGATCCGCCTCGGCCAGGCGGCCACGGCGCTTGAGGTACGAGAAGATGCAGCGGACCAGGACGGGGAGCAGCGCGGACGAACGGCCGTAGCGGTCGGCGACGGCGATGACGTTAACCAGCTCCGTGTCCCCCCAGGCGAAGGCCTCGTCGGTGGTCATCGACGGCACGGCGTCGGCCGAACTCCCCATGGCATCCGGCGAACTTCCCACGGCATCCGGCGAACTCCCCATGGCATCCGCCGAACCGCCCGGCGCATCCGCTGAACCCCCCAGGGCAAGGGCACCCCCGCGCCGCTCCGAAAGCCGCTCCACCACCCCCCGCATCCGGTCGTCCCGGTCCAGGCCGTCCGGCATGATCGCCAGCAGGCTGCCGAGGGCCGACTCCGCGTACCAGTGCAGTGCCCTCTCCGCCACGTCCGCGTCCGTGGCCCCGCTGCCGTCCTCGCGGGCCGCCTCCCTCGCGAAATCGCGGACGAGGTCGTGCGGGGCGTATCTGCCGTACGCCGTCTCGTCGAGCAGCGCGACATCGACGAGCCGGTCGAGCGCGGCCTCCGCGCGCCGCTCCGGAACCCCCAACAGCCGGGCGAGCAGCGGCACTCCGTACGTCGGCAGGTCCACGGCGCCGATCCGGGCGAGCGCGGCGGCCGCGTCCCGGTCGGTCTCCCGGTCCGAGGTGCACAGCGCGTCCAGGGCGACGGCGAGCGAGCGGCGCACGCTCAGGTCGTCGTGTTCGAGGTGGTGCAGCCGTCCGTCGCTCGCGGTGAGCAGGTCCGCCAACGCGTCCGGCGTCAGCGCGCGCCGCGCGGCGAGCCGGGCCGCGACGATCCGCAGGGCCAGCGGGAGCCGCCCCGCAAGTTCGACCAGCGGATGCCCGGCGTCCAGCCCCGGCCGCCCGGACACGGCACGCAGCAGCGCGGCGCTGTCCCCTCCGGAGAGCGGCTCCAGAGGGAAGCGCCCCGCACCGTCGAGCGCGGCGAGCGGCGACCGGCTGGTGACGATGACCGCGCAGCCGGACCCCGCCGGAAGCAGCGGCCGCACCTGCGCGGCGGTCGCCGCGTCGTCCAGGACCATCAGCGTGCGGGTGGGCGCGAGCAGCGAACGCAGCAGCGCGGCCGCAGCGTCGGGGTGGTCGGGGCTGTGCTGCGGCTCGACACCCAGGTCCCGGAGCAGCGCGCCGAGCGCCTGGTCCGGGGTGAGGGGGGTCATGCCGGGGGTGGCGCCGTGCAGATTGACGTAGAGCTGGCCGTCCGGGAAAAGCTCGCGCAGTCCGTGCGCGACATGCAGGGCGAGGGCGCTCTTGCCCACGCCCGCCATGCCGGAGACGACGGCCACGGGCGGCGTCCGGCCGCTGTCCACGCCTCGGGCCCCGTCCGCCGTGCCCCCGGCCCCGGTCCCGGTCCCGGCACCGGCCCCGGCTAGCAGCCGCGAAAGAGCCTCGGTCACATCGGTACGTCCGGTGAAGTGCGGTGGAGACGGCGGGAGTTGGGCGGGGGCGACCGGCGCGGGAGCGGAAGCCGGGGCCGGGGCCGGGGCCGAGATCGAGGTCGAGGTCGAGGTCGAGGTCGAGGTCATAGCGGCCGCGTTCCCCTCGGCTCCCGGCGTCGCGCCCGACTCCGAACCCGACGACTCCGACGACGACTGTGACTCCGACAGCGACTGCGACAGCGACTGCGACAGCGACTGCGGCTGCGGCTGCGGCTGCGGCTGCGGCTGCGGCTCAGGTGCTCCCACGGGCTCCTGGAGAACCACCCGGTGCGCCTCCCGCACCGCGGGACCCGGCTCCACGCCCAGCTCCTCCACCAGCCTGCGCCGCAGCTCCCGGTGTACGGCCAGCGCCTCCGCCTGCCGTCCGGCGCGGTGCAGGACCAGCATCAGCTGCCGGTGGAAGGTCTCCCGCAAGGGGTACTCGGCGACCAGCTCGGCCAGCTCCGGGACGAGTCCGGCACCCTTACCGAGGGCCAGCTCGGCGTCGTAGCGCAGCTCCAGGGCGAGCAGGCGGGCCTCTTCGAGACGCGGGACCAGCGCGTGGCCCGCCGCGTCCGCCGGCAGCCCGTCCAGCGGGGTGCCGCGCCACAGGGCGAGCGCGTCGGTGGCGGCACGCGCGCAGCCGTCCCAGGCGCGCTCGGCGTGCGCGGTCCGGGCCCGCGAGACGAGCTGTTCGAAGACGCGTACGTCGAGCTCACCCTCCGCCACCCGCAGCCGGTAGCCCGGCGGTACCGCCCGCAGCCGGTCGGGGTCGTCGAGGAGCCGGCGCAGCCGTGTCACGTGGTTCTGCAGCGAGGCGTGCGCGGAAGCGGGCGGATGGTCGCCCCACAGCGCGTCCTTGAGGGCCTCGACGGAGACCACCCGGCCCGGTTCGAGCAGGAGCGCGGCGAGCAGGGCCCGCCCCTTGGCGCTCTGCACGGGCTGCGGCTCGCCGTCCACGTCGTACACGGCGGGGGCCCCGAGGAGTCCGAACCGCAACTCGCACCGCATGCCCATGCCATCTCCCGCCAACCGTTGGCCTCATGTTAGCGATCGGTTGGCGGGCCCTGATGGGATCAGTGCATCGGAACCGGCCACGGCGGTGCTCGCGCGAATCGCGCAGCTCGGGGGAGTGACGCCGCCGCGGCCGGGTCTGGTCATCCTCCGCGCACGACAGTGAATTCCCTTGCTCAGCAGGCGAGTTGGGGAACGCGCGGCATCGCGACGCCTGGCACGGGGTGGAATCGAGGGCCGGAGCTACTGAGGGGTTACCCTCGGTCCGAGCCCACGGCGATCCGGCCACACCCCGGATACCGGCACGATTTGCTCACGCGCCCCACACCAATCACTCACCGACGCCGTTCACTGACCGAGGGCCGTTCACTCACCGAGGGCCGTTTCGCTCACCGACGGCCGTTCACTCACTGGGTGCCGTAGGGCACGACCACCACCTGGAACTCGTCCTCGTACACGACCCGCCCCGGATCCGACGACCGCACCTTCCGGCACTCCACGCCGTGCGCGTCCAGGATCTCCAGATAGCCCGGCACCCGCTCGATCAGATGCGTGGCGGTCGACTTGAACCAGGCCACGGCTCCCGGCGTGAACTCGTCGTCGTACACGGCCGGGTCGACCTTCGACGGAGTCGGGTACGCGGCGTCGTACCAGTCGTTGTTGACCCGCCGGAAACGCTCCTGCTCCGGGGTCAGCCTGCCCTCCCGCGCAAGCCCGTTGACCAGCACGAACACCCCGGGAAAATGGCCGCGTTCATGCCGTACGGGCGACTGGAACCGCACGAACTCCACCGTCTCGCTCATCGGGGCATCCTCGCATCGACACCGGCCCGGGAGCCGGGGTTCCGGGCAAGATCGGCCAACACGTCCAAGGCGCCCGCGAGCACCTCCGGCGGCGGCGACGCGAGCCCGATCCTGACCGCGCCGGGCGCGGCCCGCTCGCCGACCACGAAGGCGGAACCCGGCGTCACGGCGACACCCCGCTCGGCCGCGGCGGCCACGAAGGTCTCGGTCCGCCACCGCGCGGGCAGCTCCCACCAGCAGAAGTAGCTGTGCGGATCGGTGCGGATCCGGCCCACGCGGGCCTCGGCCCCGATGCGCTCCCGCACGATCCGGTGCCGCGCCGCCACGTCCGCCCGCTTGGCGGCGACCACCGAGTCCACCGTCCCGTCCCCGCACCACCGCACAGCGGCCTCCAGATTCACCCCGCCCGCCGTCCAGGCCCCGGAGCGCAGGGTCCGCGCCAGGACGTCCAGATGATCCGGCGGCGCGGCCAGCATGCCGACGGTGAGTCCGGGTGCGAGCCGTTTGGAGAGGCTGTCGACGAGGACGGTGCGGGAGGGGGCGTGGGCGGCAAGGGGAGCGGGGACGGCGCCGCCGTCTGCGGCTGCCGCCAGAAAGGCCCAGGTGGTGTCCTCGATCGCGAAGAGCCCCAACTCGCCAAGAGTAGCCGCCAGTTGAAGCCGACGCTCCACACCCGCCGTCAGGGACAACGGATTGTGCAGCGTCGGCTGCACGTAGACCGCACTGAGCGGCGACGCACCGCGGTGGGCGGCGGCGAGCGCGTCCGGCCGCATCCCCTCCTCGTCCACGGCAACCGGCACCAGACTCACCCCGAGCCGCTCGGCGATGGCCTTGACCAGCGGATACGTCAACTCCTCCACACCGAGCCGGCCTCCGGGGCGTACGAGGGAAGAGATCGCGGCGGCGATGGCCTGCCGCCCGTTGCCCGCGAAGAGGATGTGCGCGGGGTCGGGGCGCCAGCCGGGGCGGGCGAGCAGCTCGGCGGCGGCCGCACGTGCCTGGGGAGTGCCGTCGGCGGCCGCCGGGCGGGTGGCCTCCAGGAGGACGTCGGGGCGGAGCAGCGGGGCGATGCCGCGTGCCATCAGCTCGGACTGCCCTTCGGTCACGGGGTAGTTGAGCTCCAGATTCACCGGCGGCACGTCCGCTCCCCGCGGCCGCTCGGCGAGCGAGGCGGACCCTCCGGGGTGCGGGGGCGCGGCCCTGACGAAGGTCCCACGCCCCACTTCGCCCACCGCGAGCCCGCGGCGCACCAGCTCGCCGTACACGCGGATGGCGGTGGAGTTGGCGATGCGCCGCTGCCGGGCGAAGGCGCGCTGGGTGGGCAGCTGATCGCCGGGAAGAAGCGCGCCGCGCTCGATCTCCCCGGCGATCTCATCGGCGACGACGCGGTAGTCACGAGACACGGAACCAGCCTTTCTCCACTCACGACCCGAGGCCGCCGACGGCGGGGACCCCCACGAGAGAGTCCGACTCCTCCAACTGGCAGTAACGGGCGGTGCGCGGGCAGGAGGCCCCGAACACAGGCCCACCCCAACCCAGAGCACCGCATCCCGCCCGCGCACCCCGCGCACATTGCACCGAGAGCAAAGACCCTATTGCACCGCGGAGTTCCCCGCACCTAGCCTCGTTCACCATGGCAACCGCACAGCTCAACGGCCTCACCATCGGCTACGACGACGAAGGCCCCCGCGCCGCGGGCCCCCGCGCCGCGGGCCCCCGCGCCGCGGGCTCCCGCACGGCAGGCTCCCGCGCCCCAGGGGCGCCCCTGCTCCTGATCCACGGCCACCCCTTCGACCGCACCATGTGGACCCCGCAGCGCACCGCCTTCTCCCCGGCCCACCGCGTCATCGCCCCCGACCTCCGCGGCTACGGCGAGTCGGAGGTGGTCCCCGGCACCACTCCCTTCGCCACCTTCGCCGCGGACGTCCTCGCCCTCCTCGACCACCTCGGCGTGGACCGCTGCGCGCTCGGCGGCCTCTCCATGGGCGGCCAGATCGCCATGGAGTGCTACCGCCTCTTCCCCGAGCGGATCAGCGGCCTGCTCCTGGCGGACACGTTCCCGGCCGCCGAGACGCCCGAGGGCAAGGTCTGGCGCAACACTCTGGCCGACCGCCTGCTCGCCGAGGGCATGAAGCCGTACGCGGACGAGGTCCTGGACAAGATGGCGGCGCCGTACAACCGCGAGGCCTCGGCCCATGTGCACAGCATGATGCTGGCGGCCCCGCCGGAGGGCGCGGCGGCAGCCCTGCGCGGACGGGCCGAACGCCCCGACTACCGGACCCTGTTGACCCAGGTCACGGTCCCTGCCCTGATCGTCGTCGGCCGTGACGACACCTATACGCCGGTGGCCGACGCCGAGGCCATGCACGAGGCGATCCCCGGCGCGGACCTGTGCGTGGTGGAATCGGCGGCCCACCTGCCGAACCTGGAACGCCCGGAGGCGTTCAACGCGGCGGTCGGCAAGTGGCTCTCCCGGATCACCGCCTGACCCGCGACGCCCTCACCCCCGTACGGAGTCCCCGTACGGAGTCCCCGTACGGAGTCCCCGTACGGAGTCCCCGTACAGAGTCCCCGTATCCAAGATCTCCGTACGAAATCCCCCGTACGGACCGCCCCGCCTCGCGCCCCCCGCCCAGCCCCCGGAGGGTGGCCGCATGAAGCGCACCCCCATCGCCGCGGCCGCCGCCTGCGCCGCCCTGCTCGCCCTCACGGTCACCGGCTGCTCCGAGGAGGACGTCGACAAGGCCAAGGACTCCGTCGCATCGGCGACCGCGAAGGCCGGTGAGGCGGTCGCCGAGGCGACCGAGGCCGCGGCCTCCAAGATGGCGCAGGTCAAGGACGGGGTGAACGCCAAGGGAGACGTGAAGACGGACGGCGCCACCAAAGCCGACGGCGACCGGACCACCGCCGAGATCACCGCCACCAACAGCACGGACAAGAAGGCGGACTACACGGTCTCCGTCGACTTCCGTGACGGCGACGGCAATCTCCTCGACACGGTCGTCATGAACATCGACGGCGTGGACCCCGGAGCCTCCAAGTCCGGTACGGCACGCAGCAACCGCAGCCTTTCCGGCACCCCGAAGGCGGAGATCGGCAGAGCGCTGCGGCACTGAACCGACGTACACGACCGGCTCGAACCCACTGCCCGAAGGCTGCTCGAAGACTGCCCGAAGAGGGGAGTTTTCACCACCGACAACGCCCCGCGGGCCCGCCCATAATCGCCGTATGTCCCGCATACGACAGCGCAACCCGCAGCCCGCGGCCGGTCGACTCACCCCGCGCGAGGGCCCCGTCGGCCTCAAGCGCTCCCTGGTCCTCTGGGGCCTCGCGCACCGCGCGTGCTGGCTCTCGCTGTGGCTGCACGTCGTGCACGCACTGCTCGGCAGCGGCCTCGGCCTGCCGCTGCTTCCGCGCACCATGCGCGCCGTACGCGGACTGGCCGACCGTCAGCGCCGCCTGGCCAAGGAGTGGTCGGGCGTGGACATCCCGGCCCCCTACCCGCAGCTTCCCACCGAGGCCGCTTCCGAAGAGCCCACCGCCAAAGCCCTGCGCGCGCAACTCCGCACCAAGGACAACCAGTTCTGGCGCGACTGGCGCTGGGTGAGCCTCGACCCCTTCGTCGGCGGGCTCATCGCCTTCGCCCCGCTCGCCCTGATCCTCAGCGGCCTCTGGGGCCTGACGACCGCCTTCTTCGGTGCGCAGCTGTCCGAGACCTGGGGCAGCATCTGGTACCTGTTCATCCCGGTGCAGGGCTGGGCCACGGCCACGCTCGCGGGAGTCGTCGGCGTACTCCAGTTCCCGCTCGCCGTCTACTGGGCGGGCCCGCGCGCCGTCCGCCTGCACCACCGCTGTCTGCGCGCCCTGCTGGCGCCCGGCGAGAGCGAACTCCTCGCCGGGCGCATCGAGCACCTCACCACCACCCGCTCCGACGCCGTCGACACCCAGCTCGCCGAACTGCGCCGCATCGAACGCGACCTGCACGACGGCGCGCAGGCCCGCCTGGTCGCGATGGGCATGACCCTCGACGCCGCCGAACACCTCCTGGAGTCCAATCCGGAGGCCGTCCGCGCCCTGCTCGTCGAGGCCCGCCAGTCCTCCGTCAAGGCCCTCCAGGAGCTGCGCGACCTGGTCCGCGGCATCCATCCGCCGGTCCTCGCGGACCGCGGACTCGCCGACGCCGTACGCTCGTTGGCCATGCTGTCCCCGCTGCGCACCGAGGTCGAGTCGGACCTGCCGAGCCGCCCGGAGCCCCCGGTGGAGTCGGCGGCGTACTTCGCGGTCTCGGAGGTCATGACCAACGCGGCGAAGCACTCCGGTGCCGAGCGGGCCTGGATCGACATCCGCCACGAGGACGGCACGCTGCGGATCACCGTCACCGACGACGGCCATGGCGGCGCGGACATCTCGGCGGGCACCGGCCTGCGCGGCATCGAACGCCGCCTCGCCACCTTCGACGGAGTCCTCGCCGTGAGCAGCCCCCTCAACGGCCCGACCATGGTGACGATGGAGCTCCCGTGCGTGTTGTCCTCGCAGAAGACCACTTCCTCCTGAGGGACGGCATCAGCCGCCTGCTCCAGGCCTTCGGCCACGAGGTGGTCGCGGCGGTGGACAACGGCCCGGATCTCCTGAAGGCCCTGACCACCGGATCCCCTGAATCCACCGGATCCACCGGATCCACCGGATCCACCGCCCCGCCCGACATCGCGATCGTCGACGTACGCCTGCCTCCCGACTTCACGGACGACGGCCTGCGCGCGGCGCTCCGGGCCAGGGCCCACACCCCCGGGCTGCCGATCCTGCTCCTGTCCCAGTACGTCGAGCCGCTCTACGCCCGCGAACTGCTGGCCTCCGGCTCCACCGGGATCGGGTACGTCCTCAAGGAGCGGGTCTCCAACGGCGCCGACTTCATCGCCACCATCCGGCGGGTGGCCGAGGGCGGCACGGCGATGGACCCCGACGTGGTCTCCCGGCTCCTCCTCGCCAAGACCCGCGACGAGCCCCTGTCCCGCCTCACGCCACGCGAGCGCGAGGTCCTGGCGTGCCTGGCCCAGGGCCGCTCCAACGCGGGCACGGCGGAGGCCCTGGTCATCTCGGAGAAGGCCGTCGCCAAGCACATCGGCAACATCTTCCCGAAGCTGGGCCTGCCCCCGTCGGACACGGACAACCGCAGGGTGCTGGCTGTCCTGGCGTACCTGAACCGCTGATCGCCCCAAGCGATCTCATGAGACCTCGCGGGACCTCACGGGACCTCACGGGACCTCACGGCATCACAAGGCTCCTCAAGGCATCACAAGGCATCACAAGGCATCACAAAGCACCCCAAGGGACCTCAAAGCACCTCAGGCGCTGATCGACCGCCAGATCCGCTCCGGCAGGACCCGCACCGCTTCCTCAAGATCGGAGTCGTCGATCCCGGAGAGCCAGCGGCGGGCGGTCGCGATGACGGGTCCCATGACCAGCGCCTCGACCATCGGCACCGACAACCGGACGATCTCGCCCGACTCCATGTGCTGCTGCGCCCAGACGCCGAGCGGCGAGAGGCGGGCCTCCTGCGCGTCGCGGAGCTGCTTCGCCTGGTCCATGATCAGCCGGTCGGCGTAGTAGGAGTGGACCAGGCGGGCGGCGTCGGGGTTCTCCTGGATGAACGTCAGGTACGTACGCACAAGGGCGCGGATCCCCGTCTTGGCGGTCCGGGACCGCTGCACCGGCGCGACGAGCTCGCCGAGCAGCCGGCCGAGCCAGCGCACCAGCAGGGCGTTCATGAGGCCGTCGACGCTGCCGAAGTGGTGGTACAGGCTGCCGAGACTGACACCGCTGGCCTTGGTGAGGGCGCTCACGGTGACGCCCTGCTCGCCGGCCTCGGCGTACACCTGAAGCGCGGCGTCCAGGAGTCGGTCGGCGGTTTCCGCACCGCGTTGCTGCTTGGGGCTCATGGTGACACCCAGCGTAAGGCACATCACTTCTAGAATGAATTTCTAGAAACACGCTCCAAACAAGGCGTCGCCTGATCCACACTGATCCGATGCCTGAACCCACGTCCCCCACACCCCGGCCCGGCGCCCTCGCCCGCGGCTGCCTGTCCGTACTCGGCGTCGCGACAGCGGTCGTCATCGCCGTACTCGTCGCGAATCAGGGCGACGACGACGAGAGCACGGCGTCACCGGGCTCCACACCGTCCAGCTACAGCAGCTACGAACCGCCGACGGACATCCCCACGGACATCCCCACGGACATCCCCACGGACGTCCCCACGAACGTCCCCTCGTACTCCGACCCCGCAACGCCCAGCAGCGCGGCCCCCAGCCCCTACGACTCGGGCACCTGCCTGAACGGCACGCTGCCGGACTCCGAGACCGCGCAGGAGGTCAGCGACATCGACGAGGTGGACTGCTCCGCGTCGGACGCGCACTACCGGGTGATCGAGAGCATCCCGATGACGTCGGAGCTGAGCGCGTGCGAGGACAACTCCCAGACGCAGTACGCCTTCTCCTCCCGCTACACGCTGAACGGAACGACGATCAACGAGTACGTCTACTGCTTGGTGGGCCTGGGCTCATACGCCCGCTGAACCGAGCCGCTCCCCCACGGAACTGAAACTACTTTCTAGAAATCTCTTCCAATCCCCACGGCGTTGATCCAAACTGAACCCTGTGCCCGGACCTGTGTCCGTCCGTGCGGACGGGGGGAGTGCACGGACCGGCACGGGCCCGGCCGCGCAGGCCGGGGAACGGGGAGAGCGTGAACGGGGCAGCCGGGGACGGCGTTTTCGACCTCGCGGGCAGCGGCGCCGAGCCGCTGCGCGCACAGGACCCGCGGCGGATCGGGACGATCCCGCTGGTGGGCAGGCTGGGGACCGGCGGCATGGGCCGGGTGTACCTGGGCGTCACGGACGGCAGATACGCGGCCGTCAAACAGATGCTGGCGTCGGTGGTCGCCGAGGACGTGGGCTTCCTGCGGCGCTTCGGCCAGGAGATGGACAACCTCGCCCGGCTGCCGGCCGAGGCCACCGCACCCCTCCTGGCGAGCGACCGCACGGCGGAGCCGCCCTGGTTCGCCACGGCGTACGTACCGGGCATCACGCTGGCCGAGGCGGTCGAGCAGCACGGGGCCCTGCCGGGGGACGCCGTATGGCGCCTGCTGCGGGAGATCGCGGCGGGCCTGAAGGCGGTGCACGCCCTGGACATGGTGCACCGCGACCTCAAGCCGTCGAACATCATGCTGACGCTCGACGGCACGACCCTCATCGACTTCGGGATAGCCAGGGCCGCGGAGCAGAGCCAGCTGACGCGAACCGGCTTGATAGTCGGCACTCCGGCCTACATGTCCCCCGAGCAGGCCACCGGGACCAGAGGCCTGACCAGCGCCTCCGACATCTTCACGCTGGGCCTGCTGGCCGGCTACGCGGCGGGCGGCCGCTGGCCGTTCGCAGACGGGGCAGAGGGCAGCCCCCTGTACCGCATCGTGCACGACGAACCGGACCTGACCCCGGTACGGGAGTACGACCCCCGCCTGGCCGAGATGGTCGCGTCCTGCCTGGACAAGGACCCGGAGGCCCGCCCCACGGCGGCGGATCTCCTGACCCTGACGGACCGCCACGCCCCACCAGCACCGGCACCGGCACCGGCACCGGCACCAACGGCCTGGCCACCCCCGATCAACACGATCCTGACGGAACGCTCGGCGTTCGCGAAGAAGGCCCCGCAGGAGCCGCCGCCCCTGCCGAAGACGGCCGAGACGGCACAACCCCCACGCCGAGAACGCCGCCGCACCCGCATCGCACTGGCGGCACTACCGGTGATCGTGATCGCGGCAGGCACAACACTGGCCCTCCAGAACCTGCCGTACGTGACGACTCCCGACCAGGCGGCGGGCTCAACACCATCGGCCGAGGTGACGGCACCGACGCCGGGAGCGAGCGAGCAGACGAAGCACCCTTCGGAGAAGCCGAACAAGAAGGAAAAGGAGAAGGAGAAGGAGGACGAGGACCGGAAGGAGGGGAAGAACCCGGAGGACGAGAAGGGGAAACAGCCGAGCGGCGACGGAGGGGCGGGTTCCAGTGACTCAGGCTCACCCGACGGCGACGGCGACGGCGACGGCGACGCCTCCTCCGACAACAACTCCCCCGGTGACGGCGACGACAACGCCTCCGGCGGCGACACCCCGAACCCACCGGCCTCCGACCCACCCCCACAGGCACCCTCCACAGGCACCTTCCGCCTGAAGAACGCCGACACCGGCGTCTGCCTGACCCAGACATACGGCGCCGCGGACAACGGCACGTGCTCCGAGGCGAGCGCCGTATGGAAGACGGTGAGCGCGGAGAACAACAGCTTCAAGGTGGTCAACAAAGAGTCCGGCGCCTGCCTGGTGGCCAACATGCTCGGCCAGGCGGTCTTCGTCGGCGACTGCACCCAGGGTTCGTCCCGCCTCTGGCGCTGGGGCGGAGGCAACACCCTGAAGAGCACTTCGAACGGCGGCTGCCTGGACCTGGCATACGGAGGCGGCATCGCAACGGCCACCTGCGCCTCGGGCAAGGCCTCCCAGCAGTGGGCGAGGACGTAGCCCCCTCCTTCAGGAGGTATCCCCCTTCTCCAGGACGCTCGACCCTCTCCCCCCTCCCCTCTCCCCCCTCCCCCTAACAGCCCGCGGCTTCAGGAGGGATGGGTCCCGCGCAGCTGTTCGGCCGTGTGCTGGTAGGCGTCGGCCGCGCGGTGGAAGTAGTCGAACAGGACCTTCAGCTGGTCGGGGTTGTAGCTGCGGAGGATCTGGGCGATCTGCTCGCGGGCGGGAGCCATCACCTCGTCGAGCTCGGCCGGCTGGCCGATGGGCTCGACGATCACCTTGCGGCGATCGGTGGGATCGGGGGCACGGCGGACGTAGCCGGCCTGTTCAAGGCGGTCGATCAGCCGGGTGGTGGGCCCGGTGGTCAGCCCGGTGCGGGCGCCGAGCTCGCCGGGCGTCAAGGGTCCGGACAACTCCAGGGTGTTGAGCGCGTACAGGTCGGTCGCACCCAGCCCGCAGGACTTGGCACTGGCATGGCCGTGCAACATCACCGCGCTCAGATACCGCCGGTAGATGCGTGACGCATCGGCTGGCGTTGACATCCCCTCACCCACTCCCTAATCTCTTCTCCAAGGAAGAGGCTTCTTCAACGAAGAAAGCTCTCTGAGGAAGAGTCTAAGGGAAGGGCACGCCCATGACCAGCACCCAGATCCCGGTCGAGACCGCCGAGACCAGCGAAAACAGCACCGCCACCGAAACAGCCGCCACCGAAACAGCCGCCGCCAAGACCCGTCGACCCGAGACCCGTCGGCCCAGGAACCGCCGCCGCACCGTCAAACGGGTGCTGGGCGTCAGCGCGCTCGCCCTCGCCGTCATGGCCGCCGGCGGATACTTCTGGCTCGACGCCACCTCCGACGTGCAGCGCACCGGTGCCGAAACCTGCGCCGAGGTGATCCCGGCCGACGCCGACCGCCGCGACGGCAGGGCCGTCTGCGCCACCCTCGACGCCCTCGCCGACGCCTGGGAGCGCGGTGACGCGGAGGCGTACGGCCGCCAGTTCACCGAGGACGGCACGTACACCACCTACATCGGCAGCCACTACGAGGGCCGCGCCGACATCACCGCGAGCCACCGCGCGCTCTTCAAGGGCTTCCTCAAGGACAGCAAGCTCGCTTCCAGGTACCTCGACATGCGCTTCCTGACCAAGGACGTCGCCGTCCTCACCAGCCGCGGCGCCGACTACACCGGTGACAAGCCCGGCGCGGACGAACTCTCGAAGGTGACCACCTTCACCCTGGTCCGCGACACCGACGACACCTGGCGGATCGCCGCGTTCCACAACACCGAGCGCAGCAACGTCATGGAGCGCTTCTCCTTCATCTACGCCCCCGACACCAAGCCCGCCGCCGAGAAGTGACCCCCACAGAACACGGGAGCGATCGCATGCCGACCCATCGGATACCGGCCCCCACCCGCACCGCCGGGGTGGACCGGTGAAGCGCCGCACACTGCTGAAGGTCGGTCTCGGTGGTGTGGGTACCGCCGCGCTCGGCGCGGGCGGCACGCTCGGATGGTTCTGGTCGTCCGCCGACATCGACACCGCCGGCCGCGTCGCGTTCAACAGACGCCTGGCCATCCCGCCGCCGGCACCCGCACGCCGCGACGCCAAGGGCCGCAAGGTGTTCAAGCTCCGTGCGGCGCGCGGCGAGCACCGGCTGCGCGCCGGCCGCCCGACAAAGACCTGGGGCATCAACGGCTCCTACCTCGGGCCCACGCTCCGGGCCGCCCGTGGCGAGACCGTACTCGTGCACGTACACAACGGCCTGCGGGAGCCGACGAGCCTGCACTGGCACGGCATGCACCTGCCCGCCCGCATGGACGGCGGCCCGCACCAGCCGGTCGAGCCGGGCCGGACCTGGTCTCCGACCTGGACCATCGACCAGCCCGCGGCCACCCTCTGGTACCACCCGCACCCGCACGGGGAAACGGCCCGGCACGTGTACCGGGGGCTGGCGGGCCTGTTCATCCTGGACGACCCGAAGACGGAGCCCGCAGGCCCCGACGGCAGCTCGCTGCCCAGCCATTACGGGATCGACGACATCCCCGTCGTCGTGCAGGACAAGCGCCTCGACGACGGCAACCAGCTCGTCGAGAGCCACCCGCGGCTCAGCGAGGTCGGCCTCCTGGGCGACGTGATCTGCGTCAACGGCACCACGGGGCCGTACCTCCCGGTCACCACCCAACGGATCCGGCTGCGGCTGCTCAACGCCTCGAGCGCCCGCATCTACCGCTTCGGCTTCACCGACGACCGCCCCTTCGCGCTCATCGGCACCGACGGCGGACTACTGCCGGCCCCGCACAGGGCCGACCGCATCCAGCTCTCCCCGGGCGAGCGCGCCGAGATCGTCGTCACGATGCGCCCCGGCGAGCGGGTCGTGCTGCGCAGCTTCCCGCCGGACCTCGGCCTGAACTTCCTCAGCAACCGGTTCTCCGGCGGGGACGACACCCTGGACATCCTCGAACTACGCGCGGCGCGCACGCTGAAGCCCTCACCCCGGCTGCCGGATCAGCTCGCCGCAGCACCGGCGCTGGCCGCCAGGAACACGGCCGTCGACCGGAAGTTCGAGCTGGGCGGTTTCGCGATCAACGGCAAGAGCATGGACATGCGCCGCATCGACTTCACCGTGCGGCGGGGCGCCACCGAAGTCTGGGAGGTCACCGCCATCGACGACACCCAGCACAACTTCCACGTGCACGACGTGCAGTTCCAGGTGCTCTCCGTCGACGGCAAACCGCCGCCCCCCGAACTCGCGGGCTGGAAGGACACGGTCCACACCCGCCCCGGCGTCCGGCTCCGCCTCGCCCTACGCTTCCGCGACCACAGCGATCGCACCGTGCCGTACATGTACCACTGCCACATCCTGTACCACGAAGACCAAGGCATGATGGGCCAGTTCCTGGTGACCAAACCCGGCGAGAAGCCGGGCCGCGCCCCAGCCGGCGCCCACCACCACTGACACACCGACCGACCCTCTGCCGCACCACACCCCAAGCAACACAAAACCCCAGGTCACGGGTTACGTAACCTGGGGTCCCAGTGGAGCCGCCTTCGGGATTCGAACCCGAGACCTACGCATTACGAGGGCTAAAAAGATCATGACGGGTGGTGCCGTGGCGTGCTGCTCAATGACGTATCAACTGGTCAGGAGCACGTGACCTCGACCGGCATGACTGGCTGATCTGGCCTCGTGCTGCCCAGTCCGCTCACGCAGCGCTCACGCACACTGGCATGCCGCTCGCCGACGTGCGGCTCAGATCCGACCGAGGTCGACTTCGACCGGGAAGGGCGCCGAGACCTTGACGACACCGGTGAAGACGTCCCCGTCACGGTAGGCCCTGGTCGCCGGATCGAGCACGTAGGTGTACACCAGCGGGACCCCGGTCGCGGCCTGCTCGACCCGCCAGTAGAAGGCAATGCCGGCCTTGGCGTACTGGTCCGTCTTCACGATCCGATCGGTGGTCTCCGACCCCGGCGAGACGACCTCCGCAACCAGCAGCACGTGCTCCGGCCGGGTGGGCGAGACATCGATCGTGTCCGCGCGATACACGACAACATCCGGACGCCGATTGGTCAGCGGAACATCCTGCAGACGGACGTCGAAGTCGGTATCGGCGTTCCACTCCGGCCCCGCGGCGCCCTCCAAGGCATTCGCCAGGATCCGGGCGAGCCGGTTGTGGCGCTTGGACGCGCTGGGACTCACGACGACCATCCCGTCCACGATCTCGATCCCCGCACACTGCTCCTCGGACCAGGAGTCGTACTGCTCCGCCGTGATCTGCTCGTGCATCCACGCAGGAGCCACCGTCTCGGCAGTCATGACGCACCTCCTGGACACCATGCGAGCGCGGGACCGGCCCCGCAGAGTTCAGCGTACTGTCCCAGCACCCGACTCGGAGACGTGGTCTTCGGTGTAGGTAACCGTGTCTGGAGGGGGTGCCCAGTGCCGGAGGCGTTGAAGGTGTAGTCCCCGGACGAGGAGCGCGCGACACTGGGCCGAGGCGTGAGGCCCACTCCCATCCTCCCAAGGGGCTGATGAGGATCATGTTCAAGCGTGACCCGGAGAAAGCCGCACAGAAGGCCGCTGCCCGCCAGGAAAAGCAGCAGGTTCGTACAGAAGCCGCCGAACAGCGGCAGGCCGACAAGGAAGCGCTGAAGGACTGGCGCAAGTTGCACCCTGCCGAGAAGACGATGAACACCGCAGCGATGATGCGTCTGTGGCCGTCCTCCAAGTTCGGCATGACTGGGCAAGGGCCAGTACTCGGCGGCCAGGCCGAGTTCGTCAACGCTGGCGCGCACAAGGCTTGGACGGCAACCAGGCTCGCTGGCGGAGTCGCAACGGGCGGTGTCTCCGCCTTGGCGGGACGCAAGAACAAGGGCGCGGCGGTCATCAATGTGACCTTCGGCAACGGGGTTGCGCAGACGTACAACGTGAAACCAGACTCCACGTCCCTGCGAGCCGCCAACCAGTACGTGAATGCGTTCAACGTGCTCGCTTCGCAGTTGGCCGACGAAACGGGCTCGGCTTCATCGCCCGAAACAGTTCAACCTCAGCCCCAGTCGGTGGCCGACGAACTCGGCAAGCTCAAGGCCCTCGTCGATCAAGGAGCTCTGACACAAGACGAGTTCGATCAGCAGAAGGCGCGGCTGCTCGGGACGTAATGTTGTCTTCAAACTCCTGCCTGCCGCACGCCCCCCTTCGGGCGGATGAGGCCCAACAGGAGGCGATGCGGGGCATGGGCAAGTTCTTCCTACCCACTCCCCCTGCCCCGCCCCGAACCCGGATTCAGGCCCCACTGAGACCAGAGCTGAGACCCCTAGCACCCTCGCAGCCCGCTCTCAGCGCTGTCGCCGCATCCGCTAAAAGCAAAAGCCCCAGGTCACGGCGAGTGAGTCCTGGGGCTTCAGCGGAGCCGCCTTCGGGATTCGAACCCGAGACCTACGCATTACGAGTGCGTTGCTCTGGCCATCTGAGCTAAGGCGGCGCGCGTCCCGCACCTATGGTGCGATCAGCAACGTCGCCAAGTCTACACAGTTTCCGGGGGTGCTCCGTACACCCCCCGGCCGCGCCCGGCGGGGACGGTCCGCGCACCGGGCGCAGGGGCTATGAGCAGCGCTTTCCGTCCTTGGGGACGGTGCCCTTCACCAGGTAGGCGTTGATCGTCGAGTCGATGCACTCGCTGCCGCGGCCGTACGCCGTGTGGCCGTCGCCCTCGTAGGTGAGGAGTCTGCCCGAGGAGAGCTGGTCGGCCAGGGACTCGGCCCAGTGGTACGGGGTTGCCGGGTCGCGGGTCGTGCCGGCCACCACGATCGGGGCGGCGCCCTCCGCCTCGATGCGGTGCGGCTCGCCCGTGGCCTTCACCGGCCAGTACGTGCAGTTCAGCGAGGCCCAGGCCAGGCCCTCGCCGAAGACCGGAGAGGCCTTTTCGAAGTCCGGGAGGGATGTGCGTACGTCGGCCGGGGAGGCGAAGGCCGGGGGCAGGTCCAGGCAGTTCACGGCCGCGTTGGCGAACATCAGGTTCGCGTACGTTCCGTCGCCGTCCCGCTCGTAGTAGCTGTCGGAGAGGGACAGCAGGCCCGCGCCGTCCTTGTCCTTCAGCGCCGCCGCCAGCGCCGTGCGCAGCTGGGGCCAGGCCGCCTCGTCGTACATCGCCGCGATCACGCCCGTCGTGGCCAACGCCTCGCCCAGCTCGCGGCCCGCCGAGTCCCCCGCGGGGATCGGGTCGGCGTCCAGGTCGTCGAAGAAGGACTTCAGGCGCTTGCCCGCGTCCTGCGCGTCCTCCGTGCCCAACGGGCAGTCCGCCCGCTTCACGCAGTCCTGCGCGAACGACTGGAAGGCCGTCTCGAATCCCGCCGTCTGGTCGCGGTTCATCCGGCGGGCCGGCAGCGACGGGTCCATCGCGCCGTCCAGGACGAGGCGGCCGGCGCGGTCGGGGTAGAGCCCTGCGTATGTCGCCCCCAGGAACGTGCCGTACGAAGCGCCCACGTACGTCAGCTTCTCGTCGCCCAGGACCTCCCGCAGGATGTCCATGTCACGGGCCGCCTCGACCGTGGAGACATGCGGCAGCATCTCGCCGGACTTCTTCTCGCAGCCTTCCGCGAACTCCTTGAAGGAGGCAGTGAGTTCGTCCGTCTCGCGTTCGCTGTCGGGGGTGATGTCCGTCTGCGTGTACGCGTCCATCCGCTTGCCGTCCAGACACTTCACCGGCTCGCTGCGGGCCACCCCTCGCGGGTCGACCGCGACCATGTCGTAGCGGGCGCGGACCTCCTCCGGGTAACCGAGCGCCGCGTACGACTGGAGATAGCCGATCGCCGAGCCGCCGGGGCCGCCGGGATTGACCTGGAGCGAACCGAGCCGCTTGCCGGGGCCCGTGGCCTTCTTGCGGGCCACCGCGAGCTTGATCTCCTCGCCGTCCGGCTTCTCGTAGTCCAGCGGTGCCTTCATCGTCGAGCACTCGAAGCCCGGGACACCGCACTCGCGCCATTTCAGCTTCTGCCCGTAGTAGGGCGACAGGCCCTCCGGAGTCGCGCTGGGCTGCCCGGCCATGGACGCGTCCGCCGTCGAACTCCCGGCCGAGCAGCCGGAGAGCAGCAGTCCGGCGGCCATGAACACGGTGGCGGGGGTGCGGAGTCCTCTGATGCGCATCAGGCGAGAGTAACCCTCCGCGTTCAGTCGGTCGCCTTCTGTGCTCGTATGGGTGACCTCGTCAACCGGCCCGCCCGCGGGTCACATCAACCCGCCCGTCGGTCGTCGCCTCAACCCGCCGGCGGGTCGTAGCAGCCCGTCGGTCGTAGCCCTCAACCCGCCCGCGGGTCGGATCAGCCCGCCCGCAGCGCCACCGTCATCGCCTCCACCGCAAGCAGCGGGGCCACATTGCGGTCCAGGGCCGTGCGGCACGCGCCGATCGCCTCTATGCGGCGGAGCGTCGACTCGGGCGAGGTGGCGCGCGCGAGGCGCTCCAGCATGTCCTGCACCTCCGTGTTGGCCAGCGCCACGCGGGAGCCGAGCTGGAGGGTCAGCACGTCCCGGTACACACCGGTCAGGTCGATCAGGGCGAGGTCCAGGCTGTCGCGCTGCGTGCGGGTCCTGCGACGCTTCTGCCGGTCCTCCAGCTCCTTCATCACGCCCGCCGTGCCGCGCGGCATCCGGCCGCCCTTCTCCGCGCCGAGGGCCGCCTTCAGCTCGTCGGCCTCCTTGACGTCGACCTCCTCGGCGAGCTGCTTCGCGTCCTCCCCCGCCGTGTCGATCAGCTCCTGGGCCGCCTTCAGACAGCCGCCGATCTCCTCGACCCGCAGCGGCAGCTTGAGCACGGCGGCCCTGCGCTCACGCGCCCGCGGGTCGGTCGCCAGGCGCCGGGCCCTGCCGATGTGGCCCTGCGTCGCCCGCGCGGCGGACGCGGCGACATCCGGCTCGATGCCGTCGCGTCGTACGAGTACGTCGGCGACCGCGTCCACCGGAGGTGTACGCAGCGTCAGATGGCGGCAGCGGGACTTGATCGTGGGCAGCACGTCCTCCAGGGACGGCGCGCAGAGCAGCCACACGGTGCGCGGAGCGGGCTCCTCCACGGCCTTCAGCAGGACATTGCCCGCGCCCTCCGTGAGGCGGTCCGCGTCCTCCAGGACGATGACCTGCCAGCGGCCGCCGGCGGGCGAGAGCTGGGCCCGCCGGACGAGGTCACGGGTCTCCTTGACGCCGATGGAGAGGAGGTCCGTACGCACCACCTCCACGTCCGCGTGCGTACCGACCAGGCTCGTGTGGCACCCGTCGCAGAAGCCGCAGCCCGGCGCGCCGCCGAGCGCGCGGTCCGGGCTCGTGCACTGGAGCGCGGCGGCGAAGGCGCGGGCGGCGGTGGACCGTCCGGAGCCGGGCGGTCCGGTGAAGAGCCAGGCGTGCGTCATCTTCGACGCCTCGGGGGGCTCCCCTCCCGTGGCCACGGCGGTGACGAAGGCGTCGGCGTCCCGAGCGGCGGCCCCGAGCTGCTCGCTCACCCGCTCCTGCCCCACCAGGTCATCCCATACGGCCATGGGTCACCGCCTCCGCCTTGCACTTCTCGCTGTCGACCACAGCACGTCTCGCTGCCGAATTCATTGTGGAGCACGCCACTGACAACGCCGTGCGGCGGAACGGGCGGGAGCCGATGTGCCCAGCTCAGCGGCGCCTCCGGCCGCCCCGCCCCTCGTCGCCCTCGTCGTCCTTGTCGTCCCGCGACCCCAGCAACTCGTCCGCCAGCGACGGCAGATCGTCCAGCGGGGTCTCCTCCGCCCAGTCCGAGCGGGGCCGCTGCCGGGGCGTGCCCTGCTCGTCGACCTGGGGCAGCTCACGGGTCCGGTCGTTGCCGCCGTCCGGCGCGGGCACCGGCCGCTCGTCGCGGAAGTAGCCCGGCGGCACCTTGTCCTCGTGCACGGGAGGCAGCACCGCCGTCTCGTCCGCGGCACCCGGCACCGGCGGCTGCGGCAGCACCTCGGTGACCTCCGAGCCGTACGCGTCCTGCACGGGAGGCAGCACCGCGGTCTCCTCGGCCGCGCTCGGCGCACCCGCTTCCGGCTGCCGCACGACAGGCGTGGGCACGGTCGTCTCGTTGTCCGGGGTCCGAGCCGGACCAGCGGGAGCGGCCGGAGCGGCGGGACGAGCAGGAGCGGGCCCCGGAGCCGGAGCCGGAGGAGCCTGATGAGCCGCCGGAGCAGTCGCCGCCGCCGCCTTCGCAGCCGCGGCCTCAGCCTCCGCCGCCGCAAGCCGCCGCGCCTCCTCCGCCCGCAGCAACGCCTCCTCGGCCTTGCGCTGCTTCTCGAGCCTGCGCTCCTCCGCCTCGGCCCGCAGCCGCGCCTCTTCCTCGGCCTCCCGACGGCGCCGCGCCTCCTCGGCGGCGCGCACCTTCTCCTCGGCGAGCAGTCGCGCCTGCTCCTCCTCGGCCCTGCGCTTGGCCTCCTCGGCGCGCTGCCTGGCCTCCTCCGCCTGCCGTTCGGCCTCGCGGCGCTGCGCCTCCTCCAGCTCGCGGCGCTTGCGCTCCTCCTCCTCGGCACGGAGCTTGGCGAGCTGTTCCTGGCGCTCGCGCTCGATCCGCTCCTCCTCGGCCTTCCGCGCGGCCTCTTCCTCGGCCTTGCGGCGCGCCTCTTCCTCGGCGGCCTTGCGGGCCTCCTCCTGGGCCTTCACCTCGGCCTCGGAGAGCGGCAGCACGAGGTCGAGCCGGTGCCGGATCACGGTCGTGACCGCCTCCGGCTCCTGCGCCGCGTCGACCACCAGGTAGCGCCCGGGGTCGGCCGCGGCCAGCGTCAGGAAACCGGAGCGCACGCGCGCGTGGAACTCGGCGGGCTCCGACTCAAGGCGGTCGGGCGCCTCCGTGAACCGCTCGCGGGCCGCCTCGGGCGACACGTCGAGCAGGCAGGTCAGGTTCGGTACGAGGCCACCGGTCGCCCAGCGGTTGATCCGGGCGACCTCGGTCGGCGACAGATCACGGCCGGCGCCCTGGTAGGCCACGGACGAGTCGATGTACCGGTCGGAGATGACGACCGCGCCGCGCTCAAGGGCCGGGCGGACGACAGTGTCGACGTGCTCCGCGCGGTCGGCGGCGTACAGAAGAGCCTCGGCCCGGTGCGAGAGTCCGGCCGACGACACGTCGAGCAGGATCGACCGCAGCCGCTTGCCGACCGGCGTCGCCCCCGGCTCGCGCGTCACGACGACCTCGTGGCCCTTGGCCCGGATCCACTCCGCGAGCGCCTCGGCCTGCGTGGACTTGCCCGCGCCGTCGCCGCCCTCCAGGGCGATGAAGAAGCCCGAGGCGGCGGGCGCCTGCACGGGGTCGTCGCCGCCGCGCAGCGCGTCCCTGAGGTCGTGCCGCAGCGGAACGCCCTGCCGGTCGTCGCCCTTGGCCAGCACCAACGCGGCCACCGGCAGGAGCAGCGCGCCCACCAGCATCAGCGTGAAGGCGGCGCCTCCGTGGTCGAAGACGAACTTGCCGTTGACGAAGCGGTGCGGGCCGATCACCGCGGCGACCACGGGGGCCACCAGCGCGCCGAGCGCGATGAAGAGCCGTACGACCGCCTGGAGGTGCTCGGTGGTGCGGGGCCGCCGGTAGTCCTCGACCTCCTGGTCGAGCAGCGCGTGCCCGGTGTGCGCGGCGATGCCCGCGGCGACTCCGGTGAGCGCGAGGAGCAGCAGCACGGTCGTCACGTCGGGCACGAGGCCCGCGGCGAGCAGCGCGACGCCGGTGACGGCGACGGCGAGCGCGAGCAGCCTGCGGCGCGAGAGGGCGGGCAGCACGGACGGTGCCGTACGGATGCCGACGGCGGTGCCGCCGGTCAGCGCGAGGACGATCAGGCCGTACGTGACGGGCCCGCCGTCCAGGTCCTTGGCGTGCAGCACGGCGACCGCCACGGCGGCGGATACGGCCCCGGCGATCGCGGCGCAGGCGGCGACGAGCAGCGGGATCGCGCCGGTGCGGCCCTTGTCGGCGCCGCCCGCCGTACGCGGCCTGCGCAGGCCTTCGAGGGGGCTGCGCGGGCGCGGCGTCTGCGTGCCGGGAAGTTCGAGGAAGTAGACGATCGACAGCGAGGCCGCGAAGAGCCCGGCGGCGACGAACGAGCCGAGGCCCGCCTGGTGCAGCTCGAACCATTCGAGTCCGGAGCCGAGCAGGTTGCCGATCAGGGTGACGCCGACGAGCGTGGCGGCCGCGATGGGCAGCGCCACGAATCCCGTACGCAGCGACAGGCGCCGCAGCGCGTCCATGTGGTCCGGCAGCGGCCGTACCGTCGCGCCCTCCAGCGGTGGCGCGGGCAGCAGCGCGGGCGCCGCGCTCTCCTTGCACACCGTCCAGAAGCGCTCGGCCACACCCACCACGAAGGCGGTGACGAGCAGCACCGCGAGGGCGTTCTCCGGAGTCCAGTCGATCCACAGCGGCGCGACGATCAGCAGCGCGGCGCGCAGTCCGTCCGCCACGACCATCGTCCAGCGGCGGTCCAGCGGACCGTCGGGCGAGGTGAGCGAGGACAGCGGTCCGAGAAGCACCGCTCCGAAGAGCAGCGTCGCGAGAACGCGTGCTCCGAAGACAGCGGTTACGGCGAACGCGACCCCCCTGTAGCCGCCCCCGAAGGCCGCCTCGGAGATGGCCGCCTGAAGGGCGAGCACCACCAGGACGAGCAGCGCGAGGGCGTCGCCCACACCGCCGACGAGCTGTGCGCTCCACAGCCTCTTCAGCTGCGGTGTGCGCAGCAGGGCGCGGACCGCACGCTCTCGGGAATCTGCGACCAGGGCGTCGTCGGGGGCCGGGTTTCCGGCCGTTGGCTGCTCGGCACGCGTCATCCGTCCAGCCTATCTGGACGCCACCCTTCCCCGCGGCGCCACCCGAACATACGACCGTCCGGCTGCCCGGTTGCGGGCAGCCGGCCGCACGCGTTGCGGGCAGGCGTTCCGCACAGCGACTCCCAACCGGCCGCTCGCGTTGCGGGCAGGCGTTCCGCAAGGCGGAACGGGTGGGCACAACGCACCGCTGCCGGGCACCGATCAAGCAAGGCGCCCGGCAGGTGAAACGTGGCTCAGTCCTCCGAAGCAGCAGCCTTGCTGGAAGCCGCCGCCTTCTTGGCGGTGGTCTTCTTGGCGGCGGTCTTCTTGGCCGTCGTCTTCGAAGCCGCCGTCTTCTTGGCCGCCGTCTTCTTGGCGGCGGCCTTCTTCGCCGGAGCCTTCTTCGCCGCCTTCTTGGCGGTCTTCTTCGCCGGCCCCTTCGCCCGCTTCTCCGCGAGCAGCTCATAGCCCCGCTCCGGAGTGATGTCCTCCACGGAGTCCGCCGCCCGCAGCGTCGCATTGGTCTCGCCGTCGGTGACGTACGCCCCGAAGCGTCCGTCCTTGACGACCACCGGCTTCCCGGAGACCGGGTCCTCGCCGAGCTCCTTCAGCGGCGGCTTCGCGGCCGCACGCCCCCGCTGCTTCGGCTTGGAGTAGATCTCCAGGGCGTCTTCCAGCGTGATGGTGAAGAGCTGCTCCTCGGTGTCGATCGACCGCGAGTCCGTGCCCTTCTTCAGGTACGGCCCGTAGCGCCCGTTCTGCGCGGTGATCTCGACGCCCTCCGCGTCGGCGCCCACCACGCGCGGCAGCGACATCAGCTTCAGCGCGTCCTCAAGGGTCACCGTGTCGAGCGACATCGACTTGAAGAGCGAGGCCGTCCGCGGCTTGACCGCGTTCTTGCCGGTCTTCGGCGTGCCCTCGGGCAGCACCTCGGTGACGTACGGGCCGTAACGCCCGTCCTTGGCGATGATCTGGCGGCCCGTCTCCGGGTCGGCGCCCAGCTCGAAGTCACCGCTCGGCTTGGCGAGCAGCTCCTCCGCGTACTCGACGGTCAGCTCGTCCGGCGCGAGGTCGTCGGGGACGTCCGCGCGCTGGTGGTTCTCGGAGTCGCGCTCGCCCCGCTCGATGTACGGCCCGTAACGGCCGACCCGCAGCACAATCCCTTCCCCTACGGGGAAGGAGGAGATCTCCCTGGCGTCGATCGCGCCCAGGTCGGTCACCAGCTCCTTGAGCCCGCCGAGGTGGTCGCCGTCGCCGTTGCCCGCGCTGGAGGCGGAGCCCGCGTCGTCGCCCTCGCCGAAGTAGAAACGCTTCAGCCACGGCACGGCCTGCGCCTCGCCCCGCGCGATGCGGTCGAGGTCGTCCTCCATGCGCGCCGTGAAGTCGTAGTCGACGAGCCGCCCGAAGTGCTTCTCCAGGAGGTTGACGACGGCGAACGACAGGAAGGACGGGACGAGTGCCGTGCCCTTCTTGAAGACATAGCCGCGGTCCAGGATCGTCCCGATGATCGACGCGTACGTCGACGGGCGGCCGATCTCGCGCTCTTCCAGCTCCTTGACCAGCGACGCCTCGGTGTAGCGGGCCGGGGGCTTCGTCGCGTGACCGTCGACCGAGATCTCCTCGGCGGAGAGCGCGTCGCCCTCGCTGACCTGCGGCAGCCGGCGCTCGCGGTCGTCCAGCTCCGCGTTCGGGTCGTCCGCGCCCTCGACGTACGCCTTGAGGAAGCCGTGGAAGGTGATGGTCTTGCCGGACGCGCTGAACTCGGCGTCGCGGCCGTCGGCGGCGGTGCCGCCGATCTTCACCGTGACCGAGTTTCCGGTCGCGTCCTTCATCTGGGAGGCGACGGTCCGCTTCCAGATCAGCTCGTAGAGCCGGAACTGGTCGCCGGTCAGGCCGGTCTCGGCGGGCGTGCGGAAACGATCACCCGAGGGGCGGATCGCCTCGTGCGCCTCCTGCGCGTTCTTGACCTTCCCGGCGTACGTGCGGGGCTTGTCCGGCAGGTAGTCGGCGCCGTACAACTGCGTGACCTGCGCGCGAGCGGCGCCGACCGCGGTGTCGGAGAGCGTCGTGGAGTCCGTACGCATGTAGGTGATGAAGCCGTTCTCGTACAGCTTCTGCGCCACCTGCATGGTCGCCTTCGCACCGAAACCGAGCTTGCGCGAGGCCTCCTGCTGCATCGTCGTCGTACGGAACGGCGCGTACGGAGAGCGGCGGTACGGCTTGGACTCGACGGAGCGGACCGAGAACCGGGTGTTCTCCAGGGCCGCGGCGAGCGCGCGGGCGTTCGTCTCGTCCAGGTGCAGCGTGTCGGACTTGAGCTGCCCGACCGAGTTGAAGTCGCGGCCCTGCGCGATGCGCTTGCCGTCGACCGTGGTCAGGCGGGCGACGAGCTGCGAGGGGTCGGAGGCGTCACCGGTGCGGCCTGTGCCGAACGTGCCCGTCAGGTCCCAGTACTCGGCGGAGCGGAAGGCGATGCGCTCGCGCTCCCGCTCGACGACGAGGCGGGTCGCCACGGACTGGACGCGGCCCGCCGACAGACGCGGCATGACCTTCTTCCACAGGACCGGCGAGACCTCGTAGCCGTAGAGACGGTCGAGGATGCGGCGGGTCTCCTGGGCGTCGACCATGCGCTTGTTGAGGTCGCGCGGGCTGGCGACGGCCTCCTGGATCGCGGCCTTGGTGATCTCGTGGAACACCATGCGCTTGACCGGGACCTTGGGCTTCAGGACCTCGAGCAGGTGCCACGCGATGGCTTCGCCCTCGCGGTCCTCATCGGTGGCGAGGAAGAGTTCGTCGGAGTCCTTCAACAGGTCCTTGAGCTTCTTGACCTGCGCCTTCTTGTCGGAGTTCACGACATAGATCGGCTGGAAGTCATGCTCGACGTCGACGCCGAGGCGGCGCACCTCGCCGGTGTACTTCTCGGGGACCTCCGCGGCGCCGTTGGGGAGGTCGCGGATGTGCCCGACGCTCGCCTCGACTACGTAGCCGGGGCCGAGGTAACCCTTGATCGTCTTCGCCTTGGCAGGCGACTCGACGATGACGAGTCGGCGGCCGCCCTTTGCGGTCTCGCTGGTCGGGGACAACTTCGCTCTTCTCTCCGGTCGGTACTCGGTGGCCGTACCAGCCGTACTGGCCGGCCTCGCTCGGTGCGCTTGAGTTGCGCCGTCGCTGCGGAGTGTGACGGTACATCCCGCCCCCGTGTCAAACGGGAAAAGCCCGCAACGGCCACTCGAACGGTAACCCGACTACCGCCATTCCTGCCGCCCGGAGTGTCGAGCCGCCCCTTGACCGCCGGCGGCGGGCCTACGGCCCGGTCCCGCCGCGCGTCCGCCGACTCCGTCCGCGCGGCCACCGCTCTCGTACCGCCACGACCGGGAGAAGCCCGACCCTCACAGCCGCGTGAAGCACCACACTCCGAGCACCAGTGCGCCCGCTCCGGCGAGCGCGGCGAGCGTCGCCGATGCGACAGGGTTCACACCGTGGGCGACGGGCGCGCGGTGTGCCACGC
Source organism: Streptomyces sp. NPDC050658 (assembly GCF_044457025.1). Taxonomy (NCBI): domain Bacteria; kingdom Bacillati; phylum Actinomycetota; class Actinomycetes; order Kitasatosporales; family Streptomycetaceae; genus Streptomyces; species Streptomyces sp. NPDC050658. The sequence continues at coordinate 515,556 of NZ_JBITGM010000006.1, read as the reverse complement.
GGGCCCCGGTCCAGAGCAGCAGTCCGGCTCCGAACAGCGCGAACACCGTGCCCGCGAAGATCGCTGGTCCACTCTCCATGGCTTTTCCTCCCCGTACCGACTTCCCGGCTTGGGAAACTGGCACGCCAGGGAAGCCGGGGCGCGAACCCCGGGTGAACGGCGGGCGCCCGGCGCGCGTCACCGGCCGCCGGGCTCCCGCCTAGCGCCAACTCGACCGGAACTCGTCGCCACGGAGCGCGTTCGCGCCGTACGCCCCTTCTTGCCGACCACCTTGCACGGCCGCGCCCGCCGGAGCCCGTACCGACCCGACGCGGTCGCCCGGTCGGCGCGCGACCGAATACGGGACCTGCCGCACTACGGGACCTGTCGTACGAGGACTACGCGCACGAGGCCACCGCGACGACTACGCCCCGACCGGCTCCAGGAACCCCTGCTCCACGAGCAGCCGGATCTGCGCGGGCGTCCGGTCCCGCAGCAGGACGGGGTCCTCCCCGACCAGTTGGGCGATGGCGTCGAGGATCCGCCCGGCGCTCAGCGTCCCGTCGCACACCCCGGCGAAGCCCGCCCCCACCGTGTCCACCTTGGTGGCGCGCCGCATCCCGCGGTGCTGGCGCAGCACGACATGCTCCGGGTCCTCGGCACCCGGAAGGCCGACCTGCTCCTGCACCACCTCGTCGGCGAGCTTGAAGTGCCCGGCGAGCAGCGCCGCGTCGTCGTGCGCCCGCAGGAAGTCCTGCCGCGCGAAGAACTCCCGCACGGTCTCGCCCAGCGGCTGCTCGACGGGGTGCGGCCACTCCTCCACGGTGATCGACGGCTCGTCCGCCCCGGCCGGGGCCTTGCGCAGGGTGATCCAGCCGAACCCGACCGCGCGCGTCTTGCGGGCGTCGAACTCGTCGAGCCACGCGTCGTACCGCGCCGCGTACTCGGCCGGGTCCGTCCGGTGGTCACCGGCGTCCCGCAGCCACAGTTCGGCGTACTGCGTGATGTCCTGCACCTCGCGCTGCACGATCCACGCGTCGCAGCCACGCGGCACCCAGGAGCGGAGCCGCTCGGTCCACTCCTCGCCCTCCACGTGCTGCCAGTTGGCCAGGAAGTGCGCGTACCCCCCTTCGTTCAGTCGTTCCCCCGCCTCCTGAACGAGCGACCGGCACAGATCGTCCCCGCCCATCCCGCCGTCCCGGTAGGTCAGCCGGGCGCCTGGTGAGATCACGAAGGGCGGATTGGACACGATGAGGTCGTACGTCTCCTCTCCCACGGGCTCGAAGAGCGAGCCCTCGCGCACGGTGGCCGCGGGGGCGCCGGACAGCGCGAGGGTGAGCCGCGTGATGTGCAGCGCCCGGGGGTTGAGGTCGGTCGCGGTCACCCGCGTCGCGTGCTGCGCGGCGTGCAGCGCCTGGATCCCGGAGCCGGTGCCGAGGTCGAGGGCGCTCTGCACCGGCGTACGCACGGTGAGTCCCGCGAGTGTCGTGGACGCGCCGCCGACGCCGAGCACGACACCCTCGTCACGGCTGCCGATGCCGCCGGCCCCACCGACGGCGCACCCCAGGTCGGAGACGATGAACCAGTCCTCGCCGTCGGGCCCGCCATAGGGCCGCACGTCGACGGTCGCGGCAAGACCGCCGTCCGCCTCGACCAGCCAACCGGCCTCTACGAGCACGTCGACCGGCAGAACATCCGCCACGCGCGCGTGGGGCACGTTTTCCTGCAACAGAAAGAGGCGTACGACGGCTTCGAGGGCCCCGTCACCGCGCGTGGCGCGCAGCGCGGGCACGGTCTCGCTGCGGGCGAGCGCGGCATAGGCGGGCGCCCCGAGCAGCTCGAGCAGCCCATCAGCGGTGAAGTCGACCCCCAACAGGCCGTCCCGCAACTGAGCGGCAACATCGATACGGTCGGACGAGGGCAGGGGGGCACTGGCGATACTCACAGCCCCATTGTGACCCGCACCCGCCAGGCCCGCTGCGGGCAGGCGTTCCGCACGCCACCCCCACCCGACAACCCTCACCGCTGCGGGCAGGCGTTCCGCACGCCACCCCCACCCGACAGCCGCCACTGCTGTGGGCAGGCGTTCCGCAGGGCGGAACGGGTGGGCACAGCCCACAACGCGGGGTACCGATGGACACAACGCTGCCCCGGCGCCGGGAGGTCTCCCCCCAGCCCGGGGCAGCAAGGCACAAGGGGCAACTAGGACCCGGAAGGCGAAGCGGAAGCGCTCTTGCAGCTGTCCTGCTTGCTCATCGCCTTGCCGACCTCCCCCTCCTGCAACTTCTCCAGCGCCTCGTTCCCGCTCTTGCTCAGCTTGTCCAACTCCCCGGCGATCGACTTCAGCCCGTCCGCGAAGTCCGCCTGGTTCTTGGTGTCGAGCCCGTCGACCTTCTTCTTCAGGTCCCCGTACGACTTGGAGATCGCGTTCAGTTCCTTGACCGCGTCGTCCGTCTTCTTCTGACCACCGTCGACCGGCGGAGCCCCCGCGTCCTTCACCGCGGCGCCCATCGCCTTGTAGGCGTCGGACATGTCCTGGAACGCCTTGGAGTCGGTCTTCTGGACGTCCTCCGGCGAGCTGTTGTCCGAGGTCTCCTTCTGGATCGCGGCGTTGGCGTCAGCGATCTTCTTCGACTGCGGCTGTACCGAGTCACAGACGTCCTTGGCCCAGGAGTCCAGCTTCTCGTTCCCGTCGTCGCTGCAGCCCGACAGCGCCAGTACCAGTACCGCACCGCCGGACAGTGCGGCAGCAAGCTTCTTGTTCACCGGATTGGTCCCTTCCATGGCTCTCGGCCCCGGAACTTACACGCCAACTGGGCTACAACCGCATGCCAGGGGTCTGATACGACCCCTATTGAAGCCATTTGCACCACACGGACAGAGCGAGAGAAGGCTCACGACACAGGCGCACGGCACACACAACGGGCGGACGCCGCGTCAAGACGCGCCGTCCGCCCGTGTGTTGGGCAGAGTCTGACCCGGTGTCACGAGACACCGGTTCAGACCGAGTGTTACGAGACCACGGCGGGGTCGGCCGAATTCGCCACCCGCTCCTCGCCTCCGTTCTCCTCGTCGCCCACGGCGATGCCGCGCCGCTTGGAGACGTACACCGCGCCGATGATGACCAGGATGGCCAGCACCGCGATCAGTGCCCGCAACCCGGCGCTCGCGTCATCCCCGTAACTGAACTGGACGACTGCGGGCGCGATGAGCAGCGCCACCAGGTTCATCACCTTCAGGAGGGGGTTGATCGCCGGACCAGCGGTGTCCTTGAACGGGTCGCCGACGGTGTCACCGATGACCGTCGCGGCGTGGGCCTCGCTGCCCTTACCGCCGTGGTGACCGTCCTCGACGAGCTTCTTCGCGTTGTCCCACGCGCCACCGGAGTTGGCGAGGAAGACCGCCATCAGCGTGCCGGTGCCGATCGCGCCGGCCAGGAACGAGCCGAGCGCGCCGACGCCGAGCGAGAAGCCGACCGCGATCGGCGTGAGCACGGCGAGCAGACCCGGAGTGGCCAGTTCGCGCAGCGCGTCCTTGGTGCAGATGTCCACGACACGGCCGTACTCCGGTTCCTCGGAGTAGTCCATGATCCCGGGGTGGTCGCGGAACTGCCGACGCACCTCGTAGACCACCGATCCGGCCGACCGCGACACCGCGTTGATCGCGAGCCCCGAGAAGAGGAAGACGACCGCGGCGCCGAGGACCAGGCCCACCAGGTTGTTGGGCTGCGAGATGTCCATGACGAGGTTCATCGGAGCCCCGTCGCCCAGCTTCTCTCCCACGTCCTTGGCCGCTTCCGCGATGGCGTCCCGGTACGAGCCGAAGAGCGCCGCGGCGGCGAGCACCGCCGTGGCGATGGCGATTCCCTTGGTGATGGCCTTTGTCGTGTTCCCGACGGCGTCCAGGTCGGTCAGGACCTGCGCGCCCGCGCCCTCGACGTCGCCGGACATCTCGGCGATGCCCTGCGCGTTGTCGGAGACCGGACCGAAGGTGTCCATGGCGACGATCACGCCGACCGTGGTGAGCAGGCCCGTTCCGGCGAGCGCCACCGCGAACAGGGCGAGCATGATCGACGTACCGCCGAGCAGGAACGCCCCGTACACGCCGAGTCCGATCAACAGCGCGGTGTAGACGGCCGATTCGAGACCGATCGAGATGCCCGCGAGGACGACGGTGGCAGGACCGGTGAGCGAGGTCTTGCCGATGTCCCGGACGGGCCGCCGGTTGGTCTCGGTGAAGTAGCCGGTGAGCTGCTGGATCAGTGCGGCCAGCACGATGCCGATGGCCACGGCGACCACCGCGAGGATCCGCGGGTCTCCGTCGTGGCCCTTGATGGCCGCGTCCGTGACGCCGTCCAGCTTCGCGTACGAGGACGGGAGATAGACGAAGACGGCCGCCGCGACGAGCGCCAGCGAGATGAACGCGGAGATGAAGAAGCCGCGGTTGATGGCGCTCATGCCGCTGCGGTCGGAGCGCCTGGGCGCCACCGCGAAGATCCCGATCATCGCCGTCACGACGCCGATGGCCGGGACGATCAGCGGGAAGGCGAGTCCGGAGTCGCCGAACGCGACCTTGCCGAGGATCAGCGCGGCGACCAGGGTCACGGCGTACGACTCGAAGAGGTCGGCGGCCATGCCCGCACAGTCGCCGACGTTGTCGCCCACGTTGTCGGCGATGGTCGCGGCATTCCTCGGGTCGTCCTCCGGAATGCCCTGCTCGACCTTGCCGACCAGGTCGGCGCCGACGTCGGCGGCCTTGGTGAAGATGCCGCCGCCGACACGCATGAACATCGCGATCAGCGCGGCGCCGAGGCCGAATCCTTCGAGGACCTTCGGCGCGTCCGCGGCGTAGACGAGCACCACACAGGAGGCGCCCAGAAGACCGAGCCCCACCGTGAACATGCCGACAACGCCGCCCGTGCGGAAAGCGATCTTCATGGCCTTGTGCGATACGGCGGTGAGATCCTTTTCCGGTTCACCTTCCGCGGGAGTGGCCTCTCGGGCGGCGGCCGCGACGCGGACGTTGCTGCGTACGGCGAGCCACATGCCGATATAGCCGGTGGTCGCCGAGAACGCCGCTCCGATCAAGAAGAAGATCGATCGGCCGGCACGCTGATTCCAGTCGTCCGCGGGCAGCAGCATGAGCAGGAAGAACACCACGACGGCGAATACGCCGAGTGTGCGCAACTGCCGGCCCAGATAGGCATTGGCGCCCTCCTGGATCGCCTTCGCGATCTTCTTCATGCTGTCGGTGCCCTCGTCGGCCGCGAGCACCTGGCGCACGAGCACCCAGGCGACGACGAGAGCCGCGATCGCGACGGCCGCGATGACCATCACGATGAGGCGGTTGTCGTCGGTCAGAACCGCGGCTGCGAAGGTTGAGGGGTGGTCAAACTGATGAGGGGTAGAAAGCCCCGCCATTCGTCCTCCTTGACGCTTGGGCTGAGCTCAAGATGTGGACGGATTGTAGGGAGCGGAACCTGATCAAAACAGAGCACCGCAAACGGAATTGGCGAGAGATTGCTTCCCAGCAAATGATCGCGACTGAGGAATACCCCCGAAAGCGGTAATGCCCCAAAACCGTTGACAGGGGTGCGGCAAATGACCGTGGCAATATCACGGAGAAATGATCAGAGTGACGATCACGATAATGATCGGAGAGTAATGATCAGAGAAGTACGCAGCTGAGGGACCCGCGGCGGCAGGCCGGCGGAGTCAGGGCGTACGGAAGAGCCGCGCGCGGCGTCAGCGCAGCGTTGCCGGAGTCGTCGGCCAGGTCATGCGGATCAGACCGCCGGACTCGCCCGCGGTGACCTCCACGTCGTCCACGAGCCCGCTGATGACGGCCAGACCCATCTCGTCCTCGCCCTCGAGATCGTCCGGTTCGCCGCCCTGCGCGCCGGGCGCCCGGTCACCGGGGGCCGAACGGGGGGCCTCGTCGCCGACCTCGATGGAGAACTGCTTCTCGTCCTCGATCAGCGCGACCCGCACCGGCTCCGTCACGCCGTTGCTCTGATGCAGGCCGACCGCTCGCGTGCAGGCCTCGCCGACGGCGAGCCTGACCTCGTCGAGGACGGCCTCGTCCACCCCGGCCCTGCGCGCGACCGCCGCCGCCACGAGACGGGCGGTCCTGACGTGCTCGGGCAGCGCGCTGAAGCGGAGTTCGACGGTGGCCATGCATCCCCCTCGACATACGGGCGTGCTGTCAGGGGGCCGGGCCGAGGGCCCGGTCCCCTGCTGTTCTGCCGCCCCCGGCCGGCCTACGGCCGACCCGGGGCATCCGACGGTCAGTCGGTGGCCGCGACCGCTTCCTCGACCGAGGTGTGGATGGGGAACACCTTGGTCAGGCCGGTGATGCGGAAGATCTTCAGAATGCGCTCCTGGTTGCAGACCAGGCGCAGCGAGCCCTCATGGGCACGCACCCGCTTCAGGCCGCCGACCAGCACGCCGAGCCCGGTGGAGTCGAGGAAGTCCACGCCCTCCATGTCGACGACCAGGTGGAAACTGCCGTCGTTCACCAACTCGACCAACTGTTCGCGCAACTTGGGCGCGGTATAGACATCGATTTCGCCACCGACCTCGACGACCGTACGATCGCCGACGGTACGGGTCGACAGGGACAGGTCCACGGATCCTCCAGCACCTTGCTATCGAGCGGTCATCCCTCGGGACACCTCGGCAGAGCCCCCAGGACGGATCGCCAGCCGCGATGGCATTCAATCACTTACCGGCAGGCGTGCACGACGCCTTGGGACCATTGTCCATCCCGCCAGTGACACACTCGGTGCCGATGGCCAACATTTCCCCTCCCGGAGGGCCCGCCACGGGCACCCCGGAACGCACGTCTCCCCGGACGGTCCTCGACCGGCTCACCGCGGGACCGAGCCGTGCTGCGCGCGTCACTCATACGGAGCACTTGCCCCCGCGCGAGGCCCGCTATGCCGTCTGGCCCGATCGCATCCGCCCCGAGGTCATCGCCGCGGTCCAGGCAGCGGGCATCGAGCACCCCTGGGCCCACCAGGCGCAAGCCGCCGAGCACGCCCTGGACGGCGATTCGGTCGTCGTCGCCACCGGCACCGCGTCGGGAAAGTCACTCGCCTATCTCACCCCCGTCCTCTCGGCCCTGCTCGACGGCTCCGAGGCCCCCAACGGCCGCGGCACGACCGCCCTCTACCTGGCCCCGACCAAAGCTCTGGCGGCCGACCAGCGCCGCGCCGTCCGCGAGCTCGCGGCGCCGCTGGGCAACGCGATCCGCCCCGCCGTGTACGACGGCGACACCCCGGTCGAAGAACGCGAATGGGTACGTCAGTACGCCAATTACGTCCTGACCAACCCCGACATGCTGCACCGCGGGATACTCCCCTCCCACCCCCGCTGGTCCTCCTTCCTGCGCTCCCTGCGCTACGTCGTCATCGACGAGTGCCACACCTACCGCGGCGTCTTCGGCTCCCACGTCGCCCAGGTCCTGCGCCGCCTGCGCCGCCTCTGCGCCCGCTACGGCTCCGAGCCCGTCTTCCTCCTCGCCTCCGCCACCTCCGCCGATCCGGCCGTCGCCGCCGAGCGTCTGATCGGCCGCCCCGTCCGGGAGGTCGCCGACGACGCCTCGCCCCGCGGCGATCTCGTCTTCGCGCTCTGGGAGCCCCCGCTCACCGAACTCCACGGCGAAAAGGGCGCCCCCGTCCGCCGTACCGCCACCGCCGAGACGGCCGACCTGCTCACCGACCTGACCGTCCAGGGCGTCCGCTCGGTCGCCTTCGTACGGTCCCGGCGCGGCGCCGAGCTGATCTCGGTGATCGCCCAGGAACGCCTCTCCGAGGTCGACCGCTCCCTCGCCCGCCGCGTCGCCGCCTACCGGGGCGGCTATCTCCCCGAGGAACGCCGCGCCCTGGAACGGGCCCTGCACTCCGGCGAACTCCTCGGCCTCGCGGCCACCACCGCCCTCGAACTCGGCGTCGACGTCTCGGGATTGGACGCCGTCGTCATCGCCGGCTATCCGGGCACGCGCGCCTCGCTCTGGCAGCAGGCGGGCCGCGCGGGACGCTCCGGGCAGGGGGCCCTGGCGGTGTTGGTCGCCCGCGACGATCCGCTGGACACCTATCTCGTGCACCACCCCGAAGCGCTGTTCCAGCAGCCCGTCGAGTCCACCGTCCTCGACCCCGACAATCCGTACGTCCTCGCGCCCCACCTCTGCGCGGCCGCCTCGGAACTGCCTTTGGTCGACGAGGATTTGGCCCTGTTCGGCCCCGCCGCCGAGGAACTGCTCCCGCAGCTGGAGGCCGCGAAGCTGCTGCGCCGCCGCACCAAGGCCTGGCACTGGACGCGCCGGGAGCGGGCCGCCGACCTCACCGACATCCGCGGCGAGGGCGGCAGCCCCGTCCAGATCGTCGAGGAAGGGACCGGCAGGCTGCTCGGCACCGTCGACGCCTCCGCCGCGCACACCGCCGTGCACGAGGGCGCGGTCCACCTGCATCAAGGGCGTACGTATCTGGTGCGCCGACTCGACCTGGAGGACTCGGTGGCCCTGATCGAGCAGGCCGAGCCGCCGTACTCCACTACCGCCCGCGACACCACCGCCATCTCCGTACTGGAGACGGACGTCGAGATCCCGTGGGGCGACGGCCGGCTCTGCTACGGCTCCGTCGAGGTCACCAATCAGGTCGTCTCCTTCCTGCGCCGCAAGCTGATCACCGGCGAGGTCCTCGGCGAGACCAAGCTGGACCTGCCGCCCCGCACCCTGCGGACGCGTGCGGTGTGGTGGACGGTCACCGAGGACCAGCTGGACGCCGCCCGGATCAACCCGGAGATCCTCGGCGGCGCCCTGCACGCCGCCGAGCACGCGTCGATCGGCATGCTCCCGCTCTTCGCCACCTGCGACCGCTGGGACATCGGCGGCGTCTCCGTGCCGCTGCATCCGGACACGCTCCTGCCCACCGTGTTCGTCTACGACGGCCACCCCGGCGGCGCGGGCTTCGCCGAGCGGGCCTTCCACACGGCCCGCGAGTGGCTGACCGCCACCCGGCAGGCCATCGCCTCCTGCGAGTGCGACGCGGGCTGCCCGTCCTGCATCCAGTCCCCGAAGTGCGGCAACGGCAACGACCCCCTCCACAAACGCGGCGCCGTCCGCCTCCTGTCGGTCCTCCTCAAGGACGCGCCGACCCACTGACGCCGCCGGCGCCCACGGACCCGGAGCGACCGGTCCCGCGGGCCCCGCCCGCGACCTGACCTCCGCCACGAACGGCCCGAACTCCGCGGCCGCCGTTACGTCCGAGATCTCCCCCTCCACCGCACAGCGCACGATCCGCGTCCCCTGCGCCTCGGCCACCCGCGCGGCGCGCGCACAGGCCCCGGAGCGCCCCTCCATCCAGTGGTCGGCCGCCGCGAGCGCCGCCAAGTCGGCCGCGCCGCCCGCCCGATGACGGGCGACGACCACCTGCCCCATGGCGAGAACCGCACCGCAGATCACACACAGCACAGCCATCACGACGACGACCCATACGGTGGCCGCACCCCGGTCCGATGCGGATGCGGATGCGCCACCCGAATCCGGGTCGGACCGGGAGTCCTTCACAGCACCCCCGCCCGTCACGTCCCCACCCCCGCCGTCTCCCCCACCGTCTCCTCGGCCAACGCCACCGCCTCCGCGCGAAGCCGCAGCCCGAGCCCCAGCGCCTCCGGCCCCGGCGATTCGGCCACGACCTCCACCCGGACCAGGTCGCCGTCCCTCCGCACCGCGACCTGCGCACCGCGCGGTGCCGCCTGCCGTGCCGCCGCCACGGCCGCGCTCTCGGGGTCCTGCCTGGCCATCGCACGGGCACCGGCCCGCGCCGCGTCCACGCACTGGATCTGCGCGGACGCGGTCAGCAGCGCCCAGACCAGCGCCATCGTGAACAGCACCAGCGTCGGCAGCACCACGGCCGCCTCGGCGGTCACGAAACCCCGGTCCCGCCCCCGGCCCCGCCCCCGCCCCCGCTCCCAGGGACGCCCGCGCGGCTCTCCCTCAGAACTGGACATCGAGCGCCTTCTCCACGACCGCCTGCAGCGCCGCCCTGACCTGCCCGCTCGTCACCACCTTGTAGAGCAGTCCGGCGAACCCCACCGCCGCGATCAGCCCCATCGCGTACTCAGAAGTGACCATCCCCGCGTCCCCACGCGCCCGGCGTCGCAGCGCCCGCGCACACAGCTGTCCCCACATCTCAACCCCCATGAAAGTCACGCCAGTTCAAGTTCAAGAAACCCGTCGCCAGCCCAAACAGCCGGGCCGCACCCAGCCACCGCTCAACCGCACAGCCGCTCAGCCGCCGCTCAGCAACCCCTCCGCGAGCCCGATCACCACCGGCAGCACCCCCACCGCGATGAACGCGGGCAGGAAGCACAGCCCCACCGGTGCCGTCATCAGCACGCCCGCCCGGCGTGCGGCCGCCGTCGCCGCTCGGGCCCGGTCCGCCCGGCAGTCCGCGGCCAGCCGCGCCACCGGTTCCGCCGCCGGAGCCCCCGACTCGCCCGCCCGCTCAAGGAGCCGGGCCAGCGGTCCCGCTCCCGGTATCGTGCCCAATCTCCGCCAGGCATCGGCCGGTTCACTCCCGAGCCGCATCTCCGCCGCCCCGTGTGCCAGGCGCTCGCCGACCGGCCCCTCCAGCGCCTCTCCCACGGCTCGCGCCGCCACCACAGGCCCGGCACCCGCAGCGACGCAGGCCGCCAGCAGATCGGCCGCAAGCGGCAGTTGCCGCGAAGCCTCGGCGGCATCGAATCCCGGATCACCGGCAGCGGCCCGCCCGCGCCACCACCGCAGCACCCCGCACCCGGCGCCCACCCCCAGCAGCACTCCCGGAACCCCGCCCACCAAGGCCCACCCGGCGCTCACCGCACCGGCCGCCGCCAGCCACCCGCGCACGTCGTCCCGCATCCACGGTGGCCGCCCCCGCGCCCGGCCCTCGGCGGACCGCTCCCCAAGCACCGCGGCCGCCCGGCACCGCGCAGCCCGTTCACGCCGCGCAGCCAGCGCCGCCGACACCAGCCACAGCGCGCCCACGACGCCCCACAGGACCAGGTCCCACTGGGTGAAGACCAGGCTGCTCATCGCTCCTCCGCCCCTCGTACGATCCGCAGCGCCCACCACACGCCCGCGCCCTCCAACGCGCCGCCCACCGCCAGGCACCCGAGCCCCGCCCCCGTGTGCAGCAGCACCCGCAGCGGCTGTGCGCCGAGTGCGCTGCCCATGAGCAGCCCGAGCACCGGCAGCCCGGCGAGCATCACCGCCGTCGACCGCGCCCCCGCCAACTGCGCCCGCAGCTCAGCGCGTTGCTCCCGCTCCGACCGCAGCGCGCCCTCCAGCCGCTCAAGGCCGACCGCGAGTCCGGCGCCCCGGTCCACGGCCACCCGCCAGCAGGCCGCGAGCCCCAACAGGCCCTGGCCCCCCGGCTCCCGCGCCGCCCCCTCCAGCGCACCGGGCACGTCCCCGCCGAACCGCGCCGCCGCGAGCACCGCGGCCCGCGCCTCGCCGAGACCGACGCCACCCCCGGATTCCCCGGCCGCGAGCCGCAGCGCGTCCCCCGGCTGCCGCCCCGCCCGCACCTCCCCCGCGAGCGTCCCGCACAGCGCGATCACCTCGGCGGCCCGCCGGTCCGCCCCGATCCGCGCCTCCCGGGCCCGCCGCACGCGCCGTATCAACGGCACCCCCGCCGCGCCCAGGACCAGCGGCACCAAGGACTCCCCGAGGAGCGCCACGGCCGACCCGCCCGCCAGGCACCACCACTCGTGCCGCACCCGCGTGCCCACCACGGCCGCCGCCCGCCACGCCACCGTCCCCGCCACGGCATCGCCGCCCGCGAGGACCTTCCTCGCCCGCCGCAGCGCCCGGTCCCGCCCGGCCGCAAGCCAGGCCGCCGCGCCCGCGCACAGAGCCGCCGCCCAGACCGGTGCGGCCGTCCACCCCGTGCTCACGCCGCACCTCCCAGGAGTCCGTCGAGCCGCTGCCAGCCGCGCTCGCGGACGAAGGACTTCGCGCCCCACCGCAGCGCCGGCACCGTCACCACCAGGCCCGAAGCGTCCCGCTCCAGGACGTGCACCTCGGCGATCCGCCGCCGCCCCGCCCGGTCCCGCACGAGATGGAGCACCACGGAGAGCGCGGCCGCCAACTGGCTGTGCAGGGCGGCCCGGTCGAGCCCCGCGGCCGTCCCCAGCGCCTCCAGACGGGCGGGCACGTCCCCCGCCGCGTTCGCGTGCACCGTGCCGCAGCCGCCCTCGTGCCCCGTGTTCAACGCGGCCAGCAGATGGACCACCTCCGCGCCCCGCACCTCGCCCACGACGAGCCGGTCGGGCCGCATCCGCAGGGCTTGGCGCACCAGGTCGTCCAGACCCACCCGCCCGCTGCCCTCCTGATTCGGCGGTCTGGCCTCCAGGCGCACCACATGAGGGTGCTCGGGGCGCAGCTCCGCCGAGTCCTCGGCGAGCACGATCCGCTCCCCCGGCCCGACCAGACCGAGCAGCGCGCTCAGCAAGGTCGTCTTCCCTGAGCCCGTCCCACCGCTGATCAGATACGAGAGCCGGGCGTCCAGCAGCGCCCGCAGCACCCGGTCCCCGCCCGGCGGCACCGTCCCCGCCGCGACCAGCTCGGCGAGGGTGAAGGCCCGTGGCCGTACGACCCGCAGGGAGAGGCAGGTCGTCCCGACGGCGACCGGTGGCAGCACCGCGTGGAGGCGGGTGCCGTCCGGGAGGCGGGCGTCCACCCAGGGCCTCGCGTCGTCCAGGCGCCGCCCCGCCACGGAGGCGAGCCGCTGTGCGAGCCGCCGCACCGCCGTCGCGTCCGGGAAGGACACGGCGGTCAGCTCCAGGCCGCCGCCCCGGTCCACCCAGACCCGGTCGGGGGCGGACACCAGAACATCGGTCACCGAGGCGTCCGCGAGCAGCGGCTCCAGCGGTCCCGCGCCCACCAGCTCCGAGCGCAACTGCTGTGCTGCGCCGAGGAGTTCCGCGTCCCCGAGCACCCGGCCCTGCGCCCGCAGCGCCTCGGCGACGCGGGCGGGGGTCGGCTCGGTGCCGCTCTCGGCGAGCCACTGGCGTACTCCGTCCAGCATCCTGGCCCCGACGACCGCGCTCATGAGGCACCTCCGGTGGCGTCGACCGGGACGCGCTCCCAGAAGGCCGTACAGAACCGCGCGAGCGGCCCCCGAGCGACACCTCCGGGCGGCATTCCGCCCGCCTGCGCCGCCAAGATCCCTGCCTCCACGGGGAGTTCCCCGACGAGCGGCAGTCCGATCAGCCGCGCGACCTCCTCCGCGTCGAAGCAGCCGAGGCCACCGAAGCCGCCGAGGCCGCCGCCACCGGCCGGCCCTGCACGCCCGCCGACCACCACCCGCAGATCCCGCAGCACCATCCCCGCCGCCGACGCGACCCGCCGGGCGCCCGCCACCGCGCGCAGTTCCGCCGGCACCACGAGCAGCCCGAGGTCCATCTGGGCCAGCGCCTCTGCCACCCCTTCGTCCACCCGGCGGGGCAGATCCACGACCACCACGCCGCCCCGGCGGCGGGCCGCCGCGATCACCGCCCGCATGGCCTCCGGGGGAATGACCACCGTGTCGCCCCGGTCCCAGCTGAGGACCCGCAGGGAGTGCAGCTCGGGCAGCGACTCCTCCAGGGCTCCGCCACCGACACGCCCCCTGGACTGCGCGAACGCGGGCCAGCGCAGCCCGTCCGCCGATTCGCCGCCCAGCAGTACGTCGAGTCCGCCGCCCAGCGGGTCGGCGTCGATGAGCATCGTGCGCCGCCCGGCGCGGGCCGCCGTGACGGCGAGGGCGCAGGCGAGCGTCGAGGCTCCCGCGCCGCCGCTGCCGCCGATCACCCCCACGGTGAGCGCGGGCCGCCCCACGCCCTCGGCCACGTCGGCGATGCGGTCGACGAGCCAGCGCTCGCCGTCGGGCAGGACCAGGACATGGTCGGCGCCGATCTCCACCGCCCGCTGCCAGACCCCCGAGTCGTCCTGGTCCCGGCCGATCAGCACGACCCCGCGTCTGCGCGCGGCTCCTCTCACCCGGTCCACCGCGTCGTCCCCGACCAGGACGAGCGGGGCGGCGTCCCAGCCGCCGCCGCGCTCGGGCACGCCGTGCCGCACCTCCGGCCGGGCGCCGGCGGCGGCGCACAGCCGCAGCAGGTCGTCCAGCAGGTCCACGTCCTCCGTCACGATCAGCGGTCCGCTCTGCCGTCCGCCGGACGGCGGCGGCCTGTCGTCCGTAATCACTCCAGCCACGATCTCCGGCCCCCTCTCACTCCAAGCCCCGTGAATGCCGCGTTCCACATCGGCGAAGAACCGGCCAAAGCAATCCGGCCATGAACTTCGTGCGCAGAACGAGCGGAATCAGCGTGCAGCGATCCCGGATTTCGTGTGGATCTTGGTCAATAACTGTGGACAAGACGTGGGCTGTGAATATCCCCTTCACCCATACCGGTGACATCCCGACGACTTTCCACAGAGCAGCCCAGCAACTACGCACAGTGACGGATCTTGGGCATGCCGAAGGACCGCCGAGACGGCGGCCAAGTGACCTCAGGTGATCGGATCAGGGTCGTACGAGCCCGGGAAAACCCATCCGGACATGCGACGACCCCCGCCGGGGGGGAGAGCGGGGGTCGTCCCCACGGTCCGACTCGGGGGGGGAGGAGCCAGACCGGGTTAGCACGGTCGCGAACGATCCGTGACTTCCATGGTGTACCCGAGAGCCTTCTCAGGCAAACCCACGCGCCTCACCTTACGCCGAATGGTGGGCGCCTATGCTCGGGCTCGTGGAAAACCACTCCTTGCCTCGCACAGCCGCCTTCTTTGACCTGGACAAGACGGTCATTGCGAAGTCGAGCACGTTCACCTTCAGCAAGTCGTTCTACCAAGGCGGCCTGATCAACCGCAGGGCGGTACTCCGGACCGCATACGCACACTTCGTCTTCCTGGCCGGCGGCGCCGATCACGACCAGATGGAGCGGATGCGCCAGTACCTGTCCGCGCTCTGCCGCGGATGGAACGTACAGCAGGTGAAGGAGATCGTCGCCGAGACGCTGCACGACCTGATCGACCCGATCATCTATGACGAGGCCGCCTCCCTCATCGAGGAGCACCACACGGCCGGACGGGACGTCGTCATCGTCTCTACCTCGGGCGCAGAGGTCGTCGAGCCGATCGGGGAGCTCCTCGGCGCGGACCGGGTGGTCGCCACCCGAATGGCCGTGGGCGAGGACGGCTGCTTCACGGGCGAGGTGGAGTACTACGCGTACGGCCCCACCAAGGCGGCCGCCATCAAGGAGCTCGCGGTCTCCGAGGGATACGACCTGGACCGCTGCCACGCCTACAGCGACTCGGCGACCGACCTTCCGATGCTGGAGTCCGTCGGGCATCCGCACGCCGTCAATCCGGACCGGACGCTGCGCCGCGAGGCCGTCGCGCGCGGGTGGCCGATTCTCGACTTCCACCGCCCGGTGCGGCTCAAGGAGCGGCGGGCCACGCCGTCCCGGCCCGCGCTCGTCGCGGTGGCGGCGGTGGGCGCCGCGGCGGCCACCGCGGGCCTGGTGTGGCTGGTCAGCAGGCGTCGGGCGGCCCGCGCCCGATTCACCCTTGTTTGAACCTAAAAGTAAAGAAGTAGGGCCAGGACTTCCGCTTACCCCAGGACAGGAGTACAAAGGAGTCAACGGCCCGCGAGACCAAGGACATCCGAGAGGATTACCTTTAAACGCAACCAAGGCCCCACGGACCGAAGCATGAACACCGAGCACCCACGCGACGTCGACCCGTCGATTACGGGCCAGCCGCACCAGGTGACGGGCAATGTTCCCGACCTGATGGGCAACCTTCGAGGACGCTTGGTAACACGGTGAACATGCCAGCGGCGGTACGAGTCCTCGTACCGCCGCAACCCTGTGCGGGGACCTTTTAGGCCGCGCCGCTTAAGCCGCGCCGCTTAAGCCGCGCCGCGCTGCAGCGCCTCGCAGACCGCCGTCGACTCCCTGACGCCCAGCTCGACCGCCCGCCCGCAGTGTGCGATCCAGGCGGCCATCCCCTCCGGAGTGCCGGAGGCATAGCCCTCGAGCGCCGCCACGTACGCCGCCCGGCCCTGCTCGGCGTGCCCCGCCTCCGCCGGGCAGATGGACTTCGGGTCGAGCCCGCTGCCCACCAGAACGATGCGCTCGGCGGCGCGCGCGACCAGGCCGTTGTTCGAGCCGAAGGGGCGCAGGCTGAGCAGCTCGCCGTGCACCACGGCCGCCGTCACCAGGGCCGGCGCGGAGCTGCCCGCGATGATCAGCTGGGAGAGGCCCTCCAGGCGTCCGGCCACCTCGTCGGCGTCCGGCACCGGCAGCTCGACCAGCGGCTCGTCGACCGGCTCGCCCGCGAGGCGCGGCCGTCCCGCGGCCTCGTCCGCCTCGGCGGCGGCGACCAGGTGCAGCCGGGCGAGCACCCGCAGCGGCGACTGCCGCCAGATGGACAGGAGTTGACCCGCCTCGGCGGTCAGCCGCAGGGCCGCGCCCATCGTCCGGGCGTCGCCGTCGCCGCTGAAGTCGCTGCGCCGGCGTACCTCTTCGAGCGCCCACTCGGCACCGGAGAGCGCCGCGGAGCCGCGTGCGCCGCGCAGGGCCGCCTCGGACGTGACCTCGTTGCTGCGGCGTCGCATGATCCGGTGGCCGTAGACGCGGTCCACGGCCTTGCGCACGGAATCCACGGAATCGCTCACTCCGGGGAGTGCGGCCAGGGTGGCGATGGGGTCTCCCCTGCTCGAGCTATGTCGAGAGCTTGGGGAAGGATCAGCTGTCGTACTCATGAGTACGACCCTACGCACACCGCACGCTCCCCCCACGAAGGAGTGGTCTTCTTCACGCCGAATGGATACGTCGGGTGATCATCCGGCTACCCTTGGTGAACATGAAGATCGCTTTCGTAGGGAAGGGCGGCAGCGGCAAGACGACGCTGTCCTCGCTCTTCGTCCGCCACCTCGCCGCCACCGGCGCCCCGGTCCTCGCGGTGGACGCCGACATCAACCAGCACCTGGGCCCCGCCCTCGGCCTCGACGAGGCGGACGCCGCGGAACTGCCCGCCATGGGGGCTCGGCTTCCGCTCATCAAGGACTATCTGCGCGGCTCCAACCCGCGGATCGCCTCCACGGAGACGATGATCAAGACCACGCCACCGGGTGAGGGTTCGCGGCTGCTGCGGGTGCGCGAGGACAACCCGGTGTACGACGCGTGCGCGAGGACGGTGGAACTCGACGACGCCGCCGTGCGTTTGATGGTCACCGGGCCGTTCACCGAAGCCGACCTCGGTGTCGCCTGCTACCACTCCAAGACGGGGGCGGTGGAGCTGTGTCTGAACCATCTGGTCGACGGACGCGACGAGTACGCGGTCGTCGACATGACCGCCGGTTCGGACTCCTTCGCCTCCGGCATGTTCACCCGCTTCGACATGACGTTCCTGGTCGCCGAGCCCACCCGCAAGGGCGTCTCCGTCTACCGCCAGTACAAGGAGTACGCACGGGACTTCGGCGTCGCCCTCCGGGTCGTGGGCAACAAGGTGCAGGGCCAGGACGACATCGACTTCCTGCGTGAGCAGGTGGGCGACGACCTCCTGGTGACGGTCGGCCACTCGGACTGGGTGCGCGCCATGGAGAAGGGCCGCCCGCCCCGCTTCGAACTCCTCGAAGAGGCCAACAGCCTTGCGCTGCGGGCCCTTCAGGCGGCCGTGGACGCCACGTACGCGCATCGGGACTGGGAGCGCTACACCCGCCAGATGGTCCACTTCCACCTGAAGAACGCCCAGAGCTGGGGCAATGAACGCACGGGGGCCGATCTGGCTGCCCAGGTCGACCCCGACTTCGTGCTGCGGGAGCGTTTCGCCGACGGGGTGAACTCCCCGGCGGGCGTTACGGCTTGACCGCCGGGGCGCCCGGTACGCCCTTGGGGGCCGGGGCCGGCTGGGCGGAGAGGTACGACGTCCAGCCGCCCTTCGGCGCCGTGCCGACCGGCAGCTTCGTGAGTCGCGCCAGGGTCTTCGGGTCCTGGGCGTCGAGCCAGTCGGCGAGTTGGCGGAAGGAGACGCAGCGCACCTCGGGCTTGGTGCAGACGGACTCGACCGTCTCCTCGATGGCGCGCATGTATGTGCCGCCGTTCCAGGACTCGAAGTGGTTGCCGATGATCAGCGGCGCGCGGTTGCCCTTGTAGGCGCGGGCGAAGCCCTGGAGCAGGCCGTCGCGCATCTGGTCGCCCCAGTACTCGTGCTTGTCCGGGTCACCCTGGGACGTCGTACCCGACTGGTTCACCATGAAGTTGTAGTCCATGGTGAGCGTCTCGAACTTCCGGCCGGGGACCGGGACCAGCTGCATCGACAGGTCCCAGAGGCCTTCCTTCTTCTTGGGCCACAGCTGGTTGTTGACGCCGCTGGTGTCGTAGCGGAAGCCGAGTTCGCGGGCCGCCCGCATGAAGTTCTTCTGCCCCTCGAGGCAGGGCGTGCGGGCGCCGATCAGCTCCTTGTCGTAGTCGAAGGGCAGCGGCTGGGCGCCCTTCATGCCCGTGTTGGTCTTCCAGGCCTTCACGAAGGACTTGGCCTGGCCGATCTCGGACTTCCAGTCGGCGACCGACCACTGGCCCACGCCGCCGCTCGTACCGCAGAAGTGGCCGTTGAAGTGCGTGCCGACCTCGTTGCCCTCCAGCCAGGCGCCGCGGAGCTGCTCCACGGTGTCCTTGATTCCCTTGCGGTCGTTGAAGCCGATGTCCGAGCTGCCGGACAGGTGCTGCGGCGGCTTGTAGAGCTTCCGCTTCTCCTCGGGGAGCATGTATACGCCGCTGAGGAAGTACGTCATCGTCGCGTTGTTCCGCTTGGCGACCTTCCGGAAGTGCGAGAACAGCTTCTGACCGTCCTCACCCGCGCCGTCCCAGGAGAAGACCACGAACTGCGGTGGTTTCTGGCCCGGTTTGAGGCGCGCCGGTCTCGGCAGGTTCGGCTGGCGTCCGGTGAACGCGGTGGAACCGTCACCGATCATGCGGACCGCGCTCTTGGGCGCGGGGGCGGCGGGGGCCGCCTTGCCGGGGCCGTGCGCGCCCTTCTTGGCGGGGGCGTCCTCGGTCGCGCAGCCGGCCAGTGCCGCGACGCACGCCGCGAGGGCGGTGATGCCCGCGGCGATCCGCTGGATCCTCTGGGTGGCGGCCATCTTCCGCCCACCTTCTTCCTTCGAGTCGGCTCGGAATCGGAGCAGGGGTCGTCGCTGAAGGCATTGCGGGGCAACCAGCTCGAAATGCCGAAACCACAGGAAACACCGATAGCACCGAAAAGACAGGCAACACCGGCAACACCGACGACGACGTCAACGTCGCACCGGGGGCACGGGAGACGGGGTCCGACAAGCCGACGAATAGCTTTATTCACTCTCCGGGGTGATTCGATGACCCATTTGCCCTATTTATCCATCCCGGACCTTTACCCTCCATTACGATTCATTTACCGAGAGTTGAGATATCCCGCCGCTGCAACGCCGTGACCCACGGCCGCGACCCGCCCTCCGGAGACCGCCGGAGGGCCCCTTGTCCCGCGACCGCGCTGCCCCGGAGGAGACGGGAAACGATGACCGCTTATGTCCCCACGCACGCCACCGACTCGACCCACGCATCACGCGCCCACGAGCCACACGGCCCGCCGGACGGCAAGTCCCCCCGGCCCCCCCGATTCCGCGGGCTCCGCGGATTCCGCATCGCCGGCGCCGATCTGTCCGCATCGATCGCCGTCTTCCTGATCGCCCTGCCGCTCTCCCTCGGCATCGCGCTCGCCACCGGAGCACCGCTCCAGGCCGGGCTCGTCGCCGCCGCCGTCGGCGG
The DNA here is from genome assembly GCF_044457025.1 of Streptomyces sp. NPDC050658. Classification (NCBI taxonomy): domain Bacteria; kingdom Bacillati; phylum Actinomycetota; class Actinomycetes; order Kitasatosporales; family Streptomycetaceae; genus Streptomyces; species Streptomyces sp. NPDC050658. Next base: position 495,745 of record NZ_JBITGM010000006.1, on the reverse strand, counting down.
CATCGTCGCCGGACGGATCGGCGGATCGCCGCTCCAGGTGAGCGGCCCCGCGGCCGGCCTCACGGTCGTCACCGCCGACCTCATCCAGCGCTACGGCTGGCGCGCCACCTGTGCCATCACCGTCCTCGCCGGGATCGTCCAACTCGGCCTCGGCTGCCTGCGGGTGGCCCGCTCGGCGCTCGCCGTCAGCCCCGCCGTCGTACACGGCATGCTCGCCGGCATCGGCGTCACCATCGCCGTCGCCCAGCTGCACATCGTGCTCGGCGGCACCCCGCAGAGCTCCGTGCCCGACAACCTCCGCGCGCTGCCCGCCCAGTTGGCCGACCTGCACCCGGCCGACCTGTCGATCAGCCTGCTGACCCTGGCGATCCTGCTCGCCTGGCCGCGGATCCCCGGCCGCCCGGGGCGGGTTCTGCGCATCGTCCCCGCCCCGCTCGTCGCGGTGGCCGGCGCCACGCTCTGCGCCGGTGTCACCGGGCTCACCCTCGCCAAGGTCGACCTGCCGTCGTGGCGCAGCCACGCGCTGGCCGGGCTGCCGGAAGGGCCTGTGCTCGGGATCGTCGCCGCCGTGCTCACCACCACGCTGGTGTGCAGCGTGCAGTCGCTGCTCGGGGCGGTCGCCGTCGACAAGCTCACCTCCCGGCGGGCCGCCGGGCAGTCCCGCGTCGGCCGCTCCGACCTCGACCGCGAGCTGCTCGGCCAGGGCGCGGCCAACGTGATGTCCGGGGCGCTCGGCGGACTGCCGGTCGCCGGGGTCGCGGTGCGCAGCGTGGCCAATGTGCGGGCCGGCGCCGTCAGCAGGAACTCCACGATGCTGCACGGCGTTTGGGTAGTAGTGGCCGCCCTGCTCCTGGTCCCCCTCCTGGAGCTGATCCCGCTCGCCGCGCTCGCCGCCCTGGTGATGGCCGTCGGCATCCAGATGGTGAGCCTGAACCACATCCGTACGATCACCCGCCACCGCGAGATCCTCGTCTACACGATCACGACACTCGGCGTGGTCCTCCTGGGCGTACTCGAAGGCGTGGCGCTCGGCGTCGCCGTCGCCGTGGCCGTCGCGCTGCACCGCCTCGCCCGCACCCGGATCACGCACGCCGAGGAGGACGGGGTCCACCACGTCCGGGTGCGCGGGCAGTTGACCTTCCTCGCGGTGCCCCGGCTCAGCCGGGCACTGCATCTCGTGCCCCAAGGGGGCGCCACCATCGTCGAGTTGGACGGATCATTCATGGACCACGCCGCGTACGAGGCACTGCAGTGCTGGCAGGACGCACACACCGCGCAGGGCGGCACCGTCGAGATGACCGGCCGCGCGGGGACGCGGATCGCCGAGCCCGCGAGCACCTCGCACTCCTGCTGCAGGCCCTGGACGGCCTGGCGCAACCACCACTGCGACCGCCCCCAGGAGACCTCGCCCGGCGCGCGCCCCAGCGGGCATCAACTGGCCAGCGGAATCAGCGCGTTCCAGCGGAACACGGCGCCTCATGTGCGGGGCGAGCTGGCCCGTCTCGCACGCGAGGGGCAGAGCCCATCGCAGCTCTTCCTGACCTGCGCGGACTCCCGGCTCGTCACATCGATGATCACGTCGAGCGGCCCCGGCGACCTCTTCGTCGTACGCAATGTCGGCAATCTGGTGCCGCTGCCGGGCGCCGAGAGCGGGGACGACTCGGTGGCCGCGGCGATCGAGTACGCCGTGGACGTGCTGCAGGTGCGGTCCATCACCGTGTGCGGGCACTCCGGCTGCGGGGCGATGCAGGCGCTGCTCAACACGCCGCCGGGAGGCGCCCAGACGCCCCTGCGGCGCTGGCTGCGGCACGGCGTACCGAGCCTGGAGCGGATGGCCGCGCACGAGGACGACAAGGCCTGGGCCAGGCTCGCCGGGCGGGCGCCCGCCGACGCGGTGGAGCAGCTCTGCCTGACCAATGTGGTGCAGCAGTTGGAGCATCTGCGCGGCCATGAGTCGGTGGCGCGGAGGATGGCCGAAGGGGCCCTTGAACTGCACGGGATGTACTTCCACGTCGGTGAGGCACAGGCATATCTGCTGACGGAGAGGCAGGACGAGGTCTTCGACCGGGTGACACCGGCTCCGGAGGAACCGGAGGAGGAAGCACCGGCAGGAGTAAAGGTCTAAACCAATTTTCGGCAGGCTCTTGTCACCGGGGGTATCCGTCTGATGAGCTGTGGCTTGGGACACAACGGACACCCTGGGAATGGGAGATGTCGTGAGCAACGAAAGCCTGGCCAACCTTCTTAAAGAAGAGCGAAGGTTCGCGCCGCCGGCCGACCTGGCGGCCAACGCCAACGTCACCGCGGAGGCGTACGAACAGGCCAAGGCTGACAGGCTCGGCTTCTGGGCCGAGCAGGCCCGCCGGCTGACCTGGGCCACCGAACCGACCGAGACGCTCGACTGGTCGAACCCTCCGTTCGCGAAGTGGTTCGCCGACGGCAAGCTCAACGTCGCGTACAACTGCGTGGACCGCCATGTGGAGGCCGGGAACGGCGACCGCGTGGCGATCCACTTCGAGGGTGAGCCCGGCGACAGCCGGGCCATCACCTACGCCGAGCTGAAGGACGAGGTCAGCCGCGCCGCCAACGCACTGACCGAGCTGGGTGTCCGGCAGGGCGACCGGGTCGCCGTCTATCTGCCGATGATCCCCGAGGCCGTCATCTCGATGCTGGCCTGCGCCCGCATCGGCGCCGCGCACTCAGTGGTCTTCGGCGGCTTCTCCGCCGACGCCATCGCCACCCGCGTGAAGGACGCCGACGCCAAGGTCGTCATCACCTCCGACGGCGGCTACCGCCGGGGCAAGCCCGCCGCCCTGAAGCCGGCCGTCGACGACGCCGTCTCGCGCGAGGGCAGCTCCGTGGAGCACGTCCTCGTCGTCCGCCGCACCGGCCAGTCCCTCGAAGAGGCAGGGGGTACCTGGACCGAGGGCCGCGACCTGTGGTGGCACGAGCTCACCGAGCGCCAGTCCACCGAGCACACGCCTCAGGCGTTCGACGCCGAGAACCCGCTCTTCATCCTCTACACGTCGGGTACGACAGGTAAGCCGAAGGGCATCCTGCACACCTCCGGCGGTTACCTCACGCAGGCCGCGTACACCCACCACGCCGTCTTCGACCTCAAGCCGGAGACCGACGTCTACTGGTGCACGGCCGACATCGGCTGGGTCACCGGGCACTCGTACATCACGTACGGCCCGCTGGCCAACGGCGCGACGCAGGTCATGTACGAGGGCACGCCCGACACCCCCCACCAGGGGCGCTTCTGGGAGATCGTCCAGAAGTACGGCGTGACCATCCTCTACACCGCGCCCACCGCCATTCGTACGTTCATGAAGTGGGGCGACGACATCCCCGCGAAGTTCGACCTGAGCAGCCTGCGGGTGCTCGGGTCGGTCGGTGAGCCGATCAACCCCGAGGCGTGGGTCTGGTACCGGAAGAACATCGGCGCCGACAAGTGCCCGATCGTGGACACCTGGTGGCAGACCGAGACCGGCGCGATGATGATCTCGCCGCTGCCGGGCGTCACCGAGACCAAGCCGGGCAGCGCCCAGCGCGCGCTCCCCGGAATCTCCGCGACCGTCGTCGACGACGAGGCGCGGGAAGTTCCGGACGGCGGTGGCGGCTATCTCGTCCTGACCGAGCCGTGGCCGTCGATGCTGCGCACCATCTGGGGCGACGACCAGCGGTTCATCGACACGTACTGGTCGCGCTTCGAGGGCAAGTACTTCGCCGGTGACGGTGCCAAGAAGGACGAGGACGGCGACATCTGGCTGCTCGGCCGGGTGGACGACGTGATGCTCGTGTCCGGGCACAACATCTCCACCACCGAGGTCGAGTCGGCGCTCGTCTCGCACCCCGCCGTCGCCGAGGCGGCGGTCGTGGGCGCGGCCGACGAGACGACCGGCCAGGCGATCGTGGCCTTCGTGATCCTGCGGGGCACGGCGAACGCCGAGGACGACGGGCTCGTCGCGGACCTGCGGGGCCACGTGGGCGCGACGCTCGGCCCGATCGCCAAGCCGAAGCGCATCCTGCCGGTCGCGGAGCTGCCGAAGACCCGCTCCGGGAAGATCATGCGGCGACTCCTGCGCGATGTCGCGGAGAACCGGGAGCTGGGTGATGTCACCACGCTGACGGACTCCTCCGTGATGGACCTGATCCAGACGAAGCTGCCGGCGGCGCCGAGCGAGGACTAGCTCTTCGGGGCACCTGCACAAGCGAGGACTAGCCCTTCGGGCACCTGCGCAGACGTACGCGAGAGGGGCACTCGGCACCGCGCCGGGTGCCCCTCTTGTGCATAAAGTGAAGATCACCGGATACGTCCGGCCGCATGTTAGGTAAGCTAAGGATCGCGTAAGCAACACGACAACAACGCGACAAGAAATACCTAGGTGCGCCGGGAAGTCTGGTCGGCATGTGATTCGTCCTGCCTACCGACCGGAGGTCGACCCCCGTGGCCGCGCCCGCACCCAGCAACAACCGCAAGGTCCTCGGACGGCTCTCGCTGCCCGAGCGGAACTTCGTCGCGAACGCGCTGCGCGCCGAGACCGTCGGCGGTGTCCTCCTCCTCGTCGCCGCCGTCACCGCCCTGATCTGGGCGAACACGGCAGGCGGGTCGTACAGGTCGGTGAGCGGCTTCCACATAGGCCCCGGCTCGCTCGGGCTCGACCTCTCCATTCAGCACTGGGCGGCCGACGGACTGCTCGCCGTCTTCTTCTTCGTCGCCGGCATCGAACTCAAGCGTGAGCTGGTCGCCGGCGATCTGCGCGACCCCAAGGCCGCCGCGCTGCCCGTCGTCGCCGCGCTCTGCGGCATGGCCGTGCCCGCCCTCGTCTACTTCGTGACCAACACGGTCGGCGGCGGCTCCATGGACGGCTGGGCGGTGCCGACCGCCACGGACATCGCCTTCGCGCTCGCCGTCCTCGCGGTCATCGGCACCTCGCTGCCGTCCGCGCTGCGCGCCTTCCTGCTGACCCTCGCCGTCGTCGACGACCTCTTCGCGATCCTGATCATCGCGGTCTTCTTCACCAGCGACCTCAACTTCGCGGCCCTCGGCGGCGCGGTCCTCGGGCTCGCGGTCTTCTGGCTGCTGCTGCGCAAGGGCGTACGCGGCTGGTACGTCTATGTTCCGCTGGCCCTGGTCACCTGGGGCCTGATGTACAACAGCGGCATCCACGCCACCATCGCCGGTGTCGCGATGGGCCTGATGCTGCGCTGCACCCGCCGCGAGGACGAGGAGCACTCGCCGGGCGAGCACATCGAGCACCTGGTGCGGCCCCTCTCCGCGGGCCTCGCCGTGCCGCTGTTCGCGCTGTTCAGCGCCGGTGTCGCGGTCTCGGGCGGTGCGCTCGCCGACGTATTCACCAAGCCGGAGACGCTCGGTGTGGTGCTCGGTCTCGTCGTCGGAAAGGCCGTCGGCATCTTCGGCGGCACCTGGCTCGCGGCGCGGTTCACCAAGGCCGAGCTCAACGACGACCTGGCCTGGCCGGACGTCTTCGCGGTCGCCTCGCTAGCCGGCATCGGCTTCACGGTCTCGCTGCTCATCGGAGAGCTCGCCTTCACCGAGGACCCGCTGCTCACCGACGAGATCAAGGCCGCCGTCCTGATGGGCTCGCTCATCGCGGCCGTGCTCTCCGGGATCCTGCTCAAGGTGCGCAACGCGAAGTACCGGGCGATGGTCGACGACGAGGAGCGGGACGAGGACCTCGACGGCATCCCCGACATCTATGAGCAGGAGAAGCCCGAGTACCACCTGCGGATGGCCGCGATCTACGAGAAGAAGGCCGCCGAACACCGCAGGCTTGCCGAAGTGTCGGGCGGGGCACGCGTCGATGACGAGGGTCCGGCATGATCTGAGCAGACTTAGCTGCGCAGACCAATCTGCGCAGACTTGGCTGAGCAGTCATATCCGAACAGTCGTATCCGAACAGACGTATCCGAGCAGGCTTATGCAGGCCTACGGAAAAGGGGAGTACGCGATGAGCGCACCCGACGGGCCCGTCGGCACCGAGCGCAGCCTCGGGCAGCTGGTCTCCGCCGCGACCAGCGAGATGTCGGCGCTGGTGCACGACGAGATCGCGCTGGCCAAGGCCCAGCTGCGGCAGGACGTCAAGCGGGGTGCGGTCGGCGGTGCCGCGTTCGCCGCGGCCGGTGCCGTGCTGATCTTCTCGCTGCCGATGCTGAGCTTCGCCCTCGCCTACGGCATCCGTACCTGGAGCGGCTGGAACATGGCCATCTGCTTCGTGCTGTCGTTCGCGGCGAACGTGCTGGTCGCGGTCGTGCTCGCGCTGATCGGCGTCATCTTCGCGAAGAAGGCCAAGAAGGGCCGCGGCCCGCAGAAGGCCGCCGCTTCGGCCAAGGAGACGGCTGCCGTACTGGGGAACGTCAAGCCGCATCCCCGCGCGGTGAGCCCGTCGGGTGCTCCCGAGCTCCCTGTCGGTGACAAGGCTCCGGCTGTGGCACGCTCGTCTTCATGACGGACCCCGCTCAGCCCGCCCCCCTTTCGGCCCAGCCGACCTCGGTCGTACGTATCGAAGGTCCCTGGACGCACCGTGATGTCGCCGCCAACGGCGCGCGCTTCCACATCGCCGAGCTGGGTGACGGGCCGCTGGTGCTGCTCCTTCACGGCTTCCCGCAGTTCTGGTGGACCTGGCGGCACCAGCTGGTGGCGCTCGCCGACGCGGGCTTCCGCGCGGTCGCGATGGACCTGCGGGGCGTGGGCGGCAGCGACCGTACGCCGCGCGGCTACGACCCGGCGAACCTCGCGCTCGACATCACGGGCGTCGTGCGGTCGCTCGGCGAGCCGGACGCCGCGCTCGTCGGGCACGACCTGGGCGGGTATCTCGCGTGGACGGCGGCCGTGATGCGGCCCAAGCTGGTGCGCCGGCTCGCCGTCTCCTCGATGCCGCATCCGCGGCGCTGGCGCTCGGCGATGCTGTCGGACCGCAGGCAGACCGCCGCCGGTTCGTACGTCTGGGGCTTCCAGCGGCCGTGGCTGCCGGAGCGTCAACTGGTCGCGGACGACGGGGCGCTGGTGGGCCGCCTGGTCCGCGACTGGTCGGGGCCGCGGCTGCCGGACGACGAGACGGTGGAGACGTACCAGCGGGCGATGACCATCCCCTCGACGGCGCACTGCTCCATCGAGCCGTACCGCTGGATGGTGCGGTCGATGGCCCGCCCGGACGGCATCCAGTTCAACCGGCGCATGAAGCGGCCGGTGCGGGTCCCCACGCTGCACCTCCACGGCTCGCTCGACCCCGTGATGCGTACGAGGAGCGCGGCGGGCTCCGGCGAATACGTCGAAGCGCCGTACCGCTGGCGCCTGTTCGACGGCCTGGGGCACTTTCCGCACGAAGAAGACCCTGTTGCTTTCTCGACCGAGCTGGTCAACTGGTTGAAGGATCCCGAGCCGGATCGGTAGGCCTCCGGGGCCCGGAACGGCGGAGTGGGGAACACCCGTCCTTCGAACGGCCACTTGCCCCCTGCATAGGCCAATTGGGGCCCCTGTGCGGGGTTACCGACCTTGAGGCACGGGCACACGTCGGGGTATGGGCTGGACGCACGACTACAGTGACGCAGCACGCAACCGCCGCTCGGCCACAGCGGTGAACAGCCACGAGGGGGGTGGCCCACACGATCCGGGCCACGAAGACCCTGCTCAGGGCATCGGCATTCCACGCATCCTGCGCCGCAGGGCCCGCTGGGTCTCGGCGCGGCTGCGGCATACACGCGACTGAGCCGCGTCCGCGCGACTGAGTCCCGGCAGCGCGACTGAGTCCCGGCAGCGCCGCCGAGTCCCGGCAGCGCGGCCGAGTCCCAGCGGCGCCCCGCCCCGCGCTAGAGCGCGCACCCCTCGCTGTCGACCTCCTGGTTGGCGGTGCGGCCTGCCTCGATGTCCTCGCGGACCTCGTCGGCGGTGAGCGCGTAGCCCGTGTCCGGGTCGTCCAGGGACTTCGCGAACACCACGCCGTACACCTTGCCGTCCGGCGTGAGCAGCGGGCCGCCGGAGTTGCCCTGGCGGACCGTCGCGTACAGCGAGTAGACGTCGCGACGCACCGTGCCCCGGTGGTAGATGTCCGGGCCGTTGGCCGTGATGCGGCCGCGTACGCGCGCGGGGCGCACGTCGTAGGGGCCGTTCTCCGGGAAGCCCGCGACGATCGCGCCGGCGCCGCTGGTCGCGTCCTTCGACGTGAACTGGAGCGCGGGGGCCTGGAGGGTCGGCACGTCCAGTACGGCGATGTCGCGCTCCCAGTCGTAGAGCACCACCTTCGCGTCGTACGTCCTGCCGTCACCGCCTATCTGCACCGTCGGCTCGTCGACGCCGCCCACCACATGCGCGTTGGTCATCACACGGCGCTCGGCGAAGACGAAGCCGGTGCCTTCCAGGACCTTGCCGCAGCCGCGCGCCTCGCCCTGCACCTTCACGATGGAGCGCTTGGCCCGCGTCGCGACCGCGCTCTTGGCGAGCGCCGGGTCGGGGGCCTGGACCTCGGTGATGGGCTCGTTCGAGAACGGGCTGAAGACCTGCGGGAAGCCGTTGCGCGCGAGGACGGAGGAGAAGTCCGCGAACCAGGTGTCGGCCTGGTTGGGCAGGGCGCGGGAGACGCCGAGCAGGATCTTGGAGTTACGGACTTCCTTGCCGAGCGTCGGCAGCGTCGTACCCGCGAGGGCGGAGCCGATCAGCCAGGCGACCAGGAGCATCGCCACCACGTTGACCAGCGCGCCGCCCGTCGCGTCCAGGGCGCGGGCGGGCTGCCAGGTGATGTATCTGCGCAGCTTGTTGCCGAGGTGCGTGGTGAAGGCCTGGCCGACCGACGCGCAGACGATCACGATGACGACGGCCACCACGGCGGCCGTCGTGCCCACCGCCTGCTTGTCGTCCGTGAAGGCACCCCAGATGACGGGCAGCAGGTACACCGCGACGAGGCCGCCGCCCAGGAACCCGATCACCGACAGGATGCCGACGACGAATCCCTGCCGGTAGCCGACCACCGCGAACCACACGGCGGCGACCACCAACAGGATGTCCAGCACGTTCACCGATTCAATCCTCGCCTCGCATCGCGGTCGCCACGTCCCCGCAACCTTGTCATGCGCGCCAGTCGAGCGGGACCTGCTTCGAGCGGTCCCAGGGGCGCTCCCAGCCCGCGAAGTGCAGGATCCTGTCGATCACTCCGGCCGTAAAACCCCAGACCAGAGCGGATTCGACGAGGAAGGCGGGGCCCTGGTGGCCGCTCGGATGAACGGTCGTCGCGCGGTTGTCGGGATCCGTGAGATCTGACACGGGAACCGTGAAGACACGGGCCGTCTCGGCCGGATCGACCACGCCGACGGGACTGGGGGAACGCCACCAACCCAGTACGGGCGTGACCACGAAATCGCTCACCGGGATGAAGAGCCGGGGCAGCACGCCGAAGAGCTGGACGCCGCTGGGGTCGAGCCCGGTCTCCTCCTCGGCCTCCCGGAGCGCGGCCCGCAGCGGGCCGTCGGTCTGCGGATCGCCGTCCTCGGGGTCGAGGGCGCCGCCGGGGAAGGAGGGCTGGCCCGCGTGCGAGCGGAGGCTGCCGGAGCGCTCCATGAGCAACAGCTCGGGGCCTTGGGCACCCTCTCCGAAGAGGATCAGTACGGCGGACTGGCGGCCGGCGCCGCTCTCCGGGGGCAGAAAACGGCTGAGCTGGGTCGGCTCGACGGTCTCCGCGGCGCGGGCGACGGGGGTCAGCCAGGCGGGGAGGCCGTCCGCGCTGACGCGCACGTGGCCGTTGTGGCCGTCCTGGCCGGTGCCGCCGGCGGGCTCCTGGAAGCCGTTCCCGTTGCTCATGTACGTATGACTCGTATCGCTGGTATCGCTCGCGTGCGTCATCGGCACCCCCGTCCAACTGTGGACAACGCCTGTGGACCCTCCGTTGGTTCCTCGCCGGTCCGTTCCCCGGCCGGTCGCCCGCTCATGCCGCGCCCAGTGGGGGCGCCGCCTTTCCCGGGAAGTCCGGCGGGGGCTTGAGCCGCTGGCCGGGCAGGCCGCCCATCTCGTACTTGAGGAGCTTCCTCGCCTTCTCCGGGTCGGTCTCGCCCTCTCCGTACGACGGACAGAGGCCGGCGATGGGGCAGGCGCCGCAGGCGGGCTTGCGGGCGTGACAGATGCGGCGGCCGTGGAAGATCACGCGGTGCGAGAGCATCGTCCACTCACTCTTCGGGAAGAGCTCCGCGACGGCGGCCTCGACCTTCTCCGGGTCCGTCTCCTCGGTCCACTTCCAGCGGCGGACGAGGCGCCCGAAGTGGGTGTCCACGGTGATTCCGGGGACTCCGAAGGCGTTGCCGAGCACCACGAACGCCGTCTTGCGGCCCACGCCGGGCAGCTTGACCAAGTCCTCTATGCGGCCGGGGACCTCGCCGCCGTGGTTGTCCCGCAGGGCCGCGGCGAGACCCATGATCGACTTCGTCTTCGCCCGGAAGAACCCGGTCGGCCGGATCAGCTCCTCGACCTCTTCGGGGTTGGCCGCGGCGAGGTCCTCCGGGGTGGGGTACGCGGCGAAGAGGCGGGGCGTCGTCTGGTTCACCCGCAGGTCGGTCGTCTGCGCGGAGAGGACCGTGGCGACCAGGAGCTCGAAGGGGTTCTCGAAGTCGAGCTCGGGGTGGGCGTACGAGTAGACCTCGGCGAGCTCGCGGTTGATGCGGCGGGCTCGGCGGACGAGGGCGGTGCGGGATTCGGTTTTGGGGGGTTCGGGGGGGTTGAGAGGGTTGAGTGCTTTGGCGGGGGCGGCTTTCTTCGCGGGGGTGGCCTTCTTGGCAGAGGCGGTCTTCTTGGCGGAGGCGGTCTGCTTTGCCGGGGTCGCCTTCTTGGCGGAGGCGGTCTGCTTTGCCGGGGTCGCCTTCTTGGCGGGTGCCGTCCCCTTCCCCGCGGTCACCTTCTTCGCCGCGGTCACCTTCTTCACCGCGGCCGCCTTCTTCGCGGGCGTACCCGACCCCCTCTCGGCGGAGGTGACCGACTTGGCCGAAGACTTCTTCACCGGTGGCACCCTTGTCCCTTTTGTCGCATTCTCTGACTCAGTGGAAGTCTGTTCGCCCACAGCGGAATCACGGCGTGCGCTCACCCTTCCAGCCCCCTCGGCCTGTGCTCTCACCGGCTTTTTGGACACCCGGCCAGCCTAGAGCCCGGCACTGACATCCGCCCCTGACCCCATGGATCGGCCCCCAATTGGCCCCCTCCCGCACAGCATCGGACGCCGGTGCGGCAGACTTGTGACTGATCACACTGTTTGGACCGTCCGGCAAGATGGGGAGCACGGTCCCCTGATGCAGGTCGACAAGGAGAGAACTCGTGGACGACGTTCTGCGGCGCGCCCCGCTCTTCGCGGCGCTCGATGACGAGCAGGCCGCGGAGCTCCGCGCCTCCATGAGTGAGGTGACGCTCGCGCGCGGGGATGCGCTTTTCCATGAGGGCGACCCCGGAGACCGCCTTTACGTGGTCACCGAGGGCAAGGTGAAGCTTCACCGGACCTCGCCCGACGGCCGCGAGAACATGCTCGCGGTGCTCGGCCCCGGCGAGCTCATCGGTGAGCTGTCGCTGTTCGACCCGGGGCCGCGTACGGCCACGGCGTCCGCCCTCACCGAGGTCAAGCTGCTGGGCCTCGGCCACGGCGACCTCCAGCCCTGGCTGAACGCGCGGCCCGAGGTGGCCGCGGCGCTGCTGCGTGCCGTCGCACGCCGTCTGCGCAAGACCAACGACCAGATGTCCGACCTGGTCTTCTCCGACGTGCCGGGCCGTGTGGCCCGCGCGCTCCTCGACCTGTCGCGCCGCTTCGGCGTGCAGTCCGAAGAGGGCATCCACGTCGTGCACGACCTCACGCAGGAAGAGCTCGCCCAGCTGGTCGGCGCCTCCCGCGAGACGGTCAACAAGGCTCTGGCGGACTTCGCGGGCCGCGGCTGGCTCCGTCTCGAGGCCCGCGCGGTGATCCTGCTGGACGTGGAGCGCCTGGCCAAGCGGTCACGCTGACGCCGGTTCACCGACACTTCGTCGTACGCCGATGGGGTCCCGCCTCTCTGAGAGGCGGGACCCCATCGGCGTATCCGGGGCCCGCTAGATCAGCCCGTGCTCACGCAGATAGTCCAGCTGCGCCCGCACCGAAAGCTCCGCCGCCGGCCACAGTGAGCGGTCCACGTCGGCGTACACATGGGCGACGACGTCCGCGGCCTTCACGTAGCCGTTCTCGACGGCCGTCTCGACCTGGGCGAGGCGGTTGGCGCGGTGGGCGAGGTAGAAGTCGACCGCGCCCTGGGCGTCCTCCAGGACCGGGCCGTGGCCCGGCAGGACCGTGTGCACGCCGTCGTCGACGGTCAGGGAGCGCAGCCGCCGCAGCGAGTCCAGATAGTCCCCCAGACGGCCGTCAGGGTGCGCCACGACCGTCGTACCGCGGCCCAGGACCGTATCGCCCGTCAGGACGGACCGATCGGCCGGGAGATGGAAGCACAGGGAGTCCGCCGTGTGGCCCGGCGTCGGGACCACGCGCAGCTCCAGGCCGCCCGTCGTGACGACGTCCCCCGCGCCGAGGCCCTCGTCGCCCAGGCGCAGCGCCGGGTCGAGGGCCCGCACCTTGGTGCCGGTCAGCTCGGCGAAGCGGGCGGCGCCCTCCGCGTGGTCCGGGTGGCCGTGGGTGAGCAGGGTCAGGGCGACGCGCCGCCCGGCCCGCTCGGCGGTGGCGATGACGTTCTGGAGGTGGGCGTCGTCCAGCGGGCCCGGGTCGATGACGACCGCGAGGTCGGAGTCCGGCTCCGCGACGATCCACGTGTTGGTGCCGTCCAGCGTCATGGCGGACGCGTTGGGCGCCAGCACGTTCACGGTACGGGCGGTGGCGGGACCGCTGAGGACTCCGCCCCGGGGCTGTCCGGGGAGGGCTGCGGCTTCGGTCATGCGGCTCCCCCTGTAGGGATGTGCTTGGTGAACTCGTCGTGCCCCGGCCAGGTCAGGACCAACTCGCCGTCCTCCAGGCGGGCTTGGGCGAGGACCGGCGTCAGATCGCGCTCCGGGGCGGCGGCCAGGGCGTCGGCGGCGGCTCCGTAGGCGCTCAGTTGGCGCAGCGTGGCGATGGTCGGCGGCATCATCAGGAGCTCGCCCTTGTCGTACCCCTCCGTGGCCTTCTCCGGAGCGATCCACACTGTCCGGTCGGCCTCCGTAGAGGCGTTGCGGGTGCGCTGCCCCTCCGGGAGCACGGCCACGAAGAAGAACGTGTCGTACCGCTTGGGCTCGAACTCCGGAGTGATCCACCGCGCCCAGGCGGCAAGCAGGTCGCTACGGAGGACAAGGCCACGCCGGTCCAGGAACTCGGCGAAGGAGAACTCACGGGCCACCAGGGCCTCCCGGTCGGCCTCCCAGTCGTCGCCGGTGGTGTCGCCGACGACGGTCGAGGGGGTGGGGCCCGCAAGGAGCACGCCCGCCTCCTCGTACGTCTCGCGCACCGCCGCGCACACGATCGCCTGGGCGCCGGACTCGTCGACGCCGAGCCGCGCAGCCCAGGAGGCCAGGGACGGGCCCGCCCAGCTGACCAGGCGGTCGTCGTCACGCGGGTCCACTCCGCCGCCCGGATACGCGTACGCGCCTCCGGCGAAGGCCATGGAGGCGCGTCTGCGCAGCATGTGCACGGCGGGGCCCGTCGCGGAGTCCCGCAGGAGCATGACCGTGGCGGCCCGGCGCGGAACAGCCGGCGTCAGTTCGCCGCTGCTCAGCGCACGGATGCGGTCGGGCCACTCCGGGGGATACCACTGCCCATTAGCCATGGGCGGAGGCTATCTCCTGGTGGGCTGATGTTCGAGAGGCAACTACCGGGTGCCAGGAGGCAGCGATGCAGCCACCGCTGGCACCTCCCGGAAGGCGATCACGCCACCGCCGGTTCCTCCCGGAAAGCGATCACGCCACCGCTCGTTCCTCCCGGAGGGCGATCACGCCTCCGTCAGCTCCACCTGGAAGACGATCATGCCTCCGTCAGCTCCACCTGGATCTCGACCTCGACCGGCGCGTCCAGCGGCAGGACCGCGACGCCGACGGCGCTGCGGGCGTGCACGCCCTTGTCGCCGAGGACCTCGCCGAGCAGCTCGCTGGAGCCGTTGATCACTCCGGGCTGGCCGGTGAAGTCGGGGGCCGAGGCCACGAAGCCGACGACCTTCACGACACGCTTGATCCGGTCCAGGTCGCCCACCAGCGACTTCACCGCGGCAAGCGCGTTCAGCGCGCACGTGCGGGCCAGGTCCTTGGCCTCTTCGGGGGTCACCTCGGCGCCGACCTTGCCGGTCACCGGAAGCTTGCCCTCCACCATCGGGAGCTGCCCCGAGGTGTAGACGTACACACCGGACTGGACGGCCGGCTGGTAGGTCGCCAGCGGCGGCACGACCTCCGGCAGGGTCAGTCCGAGCTCGGCGAGGCGAGCATCGACGACGCCGCTCATGCCTGCTTCTCCCGCTTCAGGTAGGCCACGAGCTGCTCAGGGTTCGGCCCGGGCACGACCTGGACGAGCTCCCAGCCGTCCTCGCCCCAGGTGTCCAGAATCTGCTTCGTGGCATGGACGAGCAGCGGCACGGTTGCGTATTCCCACTTGGTCATGTGGCCGACTGTAGCCGTTGTGAGGGGTTGCTCAGCCGCGGTGAGGTACTGCTCACGGTGGCCTCCTGCGTAGTCCGGACGGCGACTGGTTAGGCTCACAAGTGTGAGCAGGCTCCAGGTCGTCAGCGGCAAGGGTGGTACCGGCAAGACCACGGTGGCCGCCGCCCTAGCGCTCGCCCTCGCGACGGAGGGCAAGCGCACCCTCCTCGTCGAGGTCGAGGGCAGACAGGGCATCGCGCAGCTCTTCGAGACCGAAGCGTTGCCCTATGAGGAGCGGAAGATCGCCGTCGCTCCGGGCGGCGGGGAGGTGTACGCCCTCGCCATCGACCCCGAACTGGCGCTGCTCGACTACCTCCAGATGTTCTACAAGCTGGGGAGCGCCGGACGCGCCCTGAAGAAGCTCGGCGCCATCGACTTCGCCACCACCGTCGCGCCGGGTCTGCGGGACGTCCTGCTCACCGGCAAGGCCTGTGAGGCGGTGCGCCGCAAGGACAAGCGCGGGCGGTTCACGTACGACTGCGTCGTGATGGACGCCCCGCCGACCGGGCGCATCACCCGCTTCCTGAACGTCAACGACGAGGTCGCGGGGCTGGCCAAGATCGGCCCGATACACAATCAGGCGCAGGCCGTGATGCGCGTACTCAAGTCCCCGGAGACGGCGGTCCACTTGGTGACGCTGCTCGAGGAGATGCCGGTCCAGGAGACCGCCGACGGGATCGCCGAGCTGCGGGCCGCGCAGCTGCCCGTGGGCCGCGTCATCGTGAACATGGTGCGGCCCGCCCTGCTCGACGAGGCCTCCCTCGACCTGGGCCTGGAGCAGGCCCCCCGCACAGCCATCGCCAAGTCCCTCTCCGCGGCGGGCTTGGGCGGCGCGCGGCGCGGCGGCAACGCGGAGCGGCTCGTCGACCCGCTCCTGGAGCAGGCCGCCGAGTACGCCGAGCGGTACGCCCTGGAGCGCGACCAGCGGACGGTGCTCGGCGAACTGGGCCTGCCCCGGCACGAACTCCCGATGCTCGCCGGAGGGATGGACCTGGCGGGCCTCTACGAACTCGCGACGGAACTGCGGAGGCAAGGGATCGCATGACGACGTCCGACCCGGCACGCGACGAGCACGCGGTACGTGGAGCGGTACGTGGAGACGGCTCCGTCCGCGAAGACCACGCCGTACGAAGCGATCACGCGGTACGACCTCTGGACCCGGCGCCCGGCCTCGACGTGGACGGGCTGCTCGACGACCCGAAGACCCGCATCGTGGTGTGCTGCGGCTCCGGAGGCGTCGGCAAGACGACGACGGCCGCCGCGCTCGGCCTGCGGGCCGCCGAGCGGGGCCGCAAGGTCGTCGTCCTGACCATTGACCCGGCGCGCAGGCTCGCCCAGTCCATGGGGATCGACTCCCTCGACAACGTCCCGCGCCGGGTGAAGGCCGTGGACGGTGCGGGCGAGCTGCACGCGATGATGCTCGACATGAAGCGCACCTTCGACGAGATCGTCGAGGCGCACGCGGACGCGGAGCGGGCGAGCGCGATCCTCAACAACCCCTTCTACCAGTCGCTTTCGGCGGGCTTCGCGGGCACGCAGGAGTACATGGCGATGGAGAAGCTGGGGCAGCTGCGGTCCCGTGACGAGTGGGACCTGATCGTCGTCGACACTCCGCCCTCGCGCTCGGCCCTGGACTTCCTCGACGCGCCGAAGCGCCTCGGCTCGTTCCTGGACGGCAAGCTGATCCGGGTCCTGATGGCGCCCGCGAAGGTGGGCGGCCGGGCCGGGATGAAGTTCCTGAACGTCGGCATGTCGATGATGACGGGCGCCCTGGGCAAGCTCCTCGGGGGTCAACTGCTGCGTGACGTGCAGACGTTCGTGGCCGCGATGGACACCATGTTCGGCGGTTTCCGCACCCGCGCGGACGCGACGTACCGGCTGCTTCAGGCGCCCGGCACGGCGTTCCTCGTGGTGGCGTCGCCGGAGCGGGACGCGTTGCGCGAGGCGGCGTACTTCGTGGAGCGCCTGGCGGCGGACGACATGCCGCTCGCCGGACTCGTGCTGAACCGGGTGCACGGCAGCGGCGCCGCCCAGCTTTCGGCCGAGCGGGCACTTGCCGCCGCGGAAAATCTTGATGAGAGCCGCATTGTGGATCAGGGGGACGGGAAGGTTGGAGGGCGTACCTCCTATGAGGCTGCCGTCGACTCCCCCGAGACGCCCGAGCCTTCCGAGACTTCCGAAAGCCCCGAGAATCCAGCACCTTCTGAACTTCACGAGCTGCCTGTAGGGCACGAGCCACCTGTAGGGCACGAGCCACCTGTGGGGCACGAGCCGTCTGCAGAACTCGAGTCAGCCGGCGAACCGTCCGCAGAGCCCGAACCGTCCGTCGATCAGCTCACCGCCGGTCTGCTGCGGCTGCACGCGGAACGTATGCAGTTGCTCGCGCGCGAACAGCGCACCCGTGACCGCTTCACCGCGCTCCACCCGGAGGTGGCCGTGGCCGAAGTGACCGCGCTGCCGGGCGATGTGCACGACCTGGCGGGCCTTCGCGCCATCGGTGACCGGCTCGCGGCCGGTGGTCACAGTGATCCGGCCGGAGCTGCCTGAGCAGCCCGGAGCCGCTTCTGGTCTTGTGGCGGGGTCGGCTCTGGCCTTGTGGCGGGGTCGGCCCCGCCGTCACCACCGTCGCCGTGGGAGCTACCCCACCGCCGCGTAGCTCTCGTACGTCTCGTCGTCCTCCAAGTCCACGGGCAGCAGGCCCGCGCCACGCTCGTACTCGGAGCGTGCCGTCTCGAGGAGTCGGCGCCATGAGGTGACGGTCGGACGCCTGCGCAGCAGTGCGCGGCGCTCCCGCTCCGTCATGCCACCCCACACGCCGAACTCGACGCGGTTGTCCAGCGCGTCGGCCAGGCACTCGGTCCGCACCGGGCAGCCGGTGCACACCGCCTTGGCCCTGTTCTGCGCTGCTCCTTGAACGAACAGTTCATCTGGATCGGTAGTGCGGCAGGCCGCCTGCGCACTCCAGTCGGTTACCCAGCCCATACCGGCGCCGTCCTCTCCCGAATCGAGGCTCCCCCACGGCGGCAGCGGCATATTCACCGCCGCCAGTTGAGGACGTTACGGAAGGTAGGGACAGCGCAACACCCCCTTCGGGCCCAATCTTGAATGGCCCGAACGGACTATGCGTAAGCGGCAGATCACCCGACGGAGTGAGCTGACGACATGCGTGAGGAACCCGGCAAAGGCGGGCATTTCAGTTGAGTCACAACGGGCACCGGATGGCGCATGAGGCGAATTCGGACACTCCCTCGAGCTCTCCAGGAGCAGGAGGTGGCCCTTCGTCAGATTCGGGGATGACGGAGGGGTTGTTGCTGAACCGCACTGCTGTGACAGTTGAGAGCAGCTTAGGCCAAGGCATTGAGGCCTGTCCGGCGAATCAGAACGTAGGCGGCTCACGTTGCTCTGCAGTCCGGTGCTCAGCAGTCCGGTGCTCAGCAGTCCGGTGCTCAGCAGTCCGGTGCTCAGCAGTCCGCTGCTCAGCAGTCCGCTGCTCAGCAGTCCGCTGCTCAGCAGTCCGCTGCTCAGCAGTCCGCTGCTCAGCCGTCCGCTGCTCAGCCGTCAGGACGACGACTGCCGGCCCTTGCGGCGCGAGCCGTCTGTCCGAGCGGGTGGGCTGGAGATCTGTCTGCCCCGGCTGCGTGCCCACGGACTGGTCATTTCTGCCGGTCCGGACGGCGTTTGATGTCACGATCCGGCACTCGAACACCCCGGAGGAACCACCGCTCCCTCGGAACGTCCATAACAACGGATTAGGCTGCCCTCATGGGAAAGAAGCGCTCGGGCGGTGGTCTGTCACCAACTCAGCAGGCCGCGAAGTTCCTAGGTGTCAGCGTGCTCGCGGGAGCTGTGCTGGCCGGTATCGCCCTGCCCGCGGCCGGGGCGCTCGGGCTCGCGGCCAAGGGGTCGGTCGAGGGGTTCGACGAGATCCCCGCCAACCTGAAGCAGCCGCCGCTGAGTCAGCGCACCACGATCCTCGACTCCAAGGGCGGGTCGATCGCGACGGTCTACTCACGTGACCGCACCGTGGTCCCCCTCAAGGAGATCTCGCCGTACATGCAGAAGGCGATCGTCGCGATCGAGGACGCCCGCTTCTACGAGCACGGCGCGGTCGACATGAAGGGCATCCTGCGCGCGCTGAACCAGAACGCGCAGAGCGGCGGCGTCTCCCAGGGCGCGTCCACCCTCACCCAGCAGTACGTGAAGAACGTCTTCGTGGAAGAGGCCGGCGACGACCCGACGAAGGTCGCCGAGGCCACCCAGCAGACCCTCGGGCGCAAGATCCGCGAGCTGAAGTACGCGATCCAGATCGAGGACAAGCTCGGCAAGAAGCGCATCCTCAGCAACTACCTGAACATCACGTACTTCGGTCAGCAGGCGTACGGCGTCGAGGCGGCCTCCCAGCGCTACTTCTCCAAGCCCGCCAAGGACCTGAAGGTCCAGGAGGCCGCGCTGCTCGCCGGCATCGTCCAGTCCCCCAGCCGGTACGACCCGGTCAACGACGCGGAAGAGGCCACCAAGCGCCGCAATGTCGTCCTCCAGCGCATGGCGGAGACGCACGACATCACGCAGACGGAGGCCGAGACGGCGAAAGAGACGCCGCTCGGCCTGAAGGTGAGCAAGCCCAAGAACGGCTGCATCACGGCCGTCAGCGGCGCCGGGTTCTTCTGTGACTACGTACGCGAGGTCTTCCTCTCCAACCCGGTCTTCGGCAAGACCAAGGAGGACCGGGCCAAGGTCTGGAACCAGGGCGGTCTGCAGATCAGGACGACGCTCGACCCGCAGGCACAGCAGTCCGTGCAGGCCTCGATAAAGGATCACGTCAACCAGACGGACGACGTGGCGACGGCGGCCACGATCGTCGAGCCGGGCACAGGGAAGATCCTGGGCATGGGCCAGTCGCGGCCCTACGGCTTCAAGAAGGACGAGACCACGATCAACCTCTCCGTAGACGACGCCATGGGCGGCGGCGCGGGCTACCAGCCGGGTTCGACTTTCAAACCCATCGTCGCGGCGGCCGCCCTGGAGGGCGGAATGCCTCCTACGAAGAGCTACGGCTCGCCGTACGAGATGCCGTATCCCAGCAGCGTCGACGCCTGTGACGGCAAGAAGTGGGTGAACTCCGGCGGCGCGAAGCTCACCAACGAGAACGAGTCCGAGGTCGGCCCCTACGCCATGAAGGAAGCGACCGCGAAGTCGGTCAACACCTACTACGTGGAGATGATCGGCGACATCGGCATCTGCCCGGTGACGAAGATGGCCGACAAGATGGGCGTCCAGCGGGCCGACGGCAAGGACATGGTCCAGGCACCGTCGATCGCGCTCGGCACCCAGGAGATGTCGCCCCTGACGATGGCGGGCGCGTACGCGACGTTCGCCTCGCGCGGCACGTACTGCACGCCGATCGCGATCGAGTCGATCTCCGCCCCCGGCGGCAAGTCGCTCCCCGTGCCGAAGTCGTCCTGCTCGCGCGCGATGTCCCAGAAGACCGCCGACACGATCAACACCCTCCTGAAGGGCGTCGTCGAGGACGGCACGGGCCAGCAGGCGGGCCTCGGCTCCCGCCCGAGCGCGGGCAAGACCGGTACGACCGACTACCGCTACGCCGCCTGGTTCGTCGGCTACACCCCGAACATGTCGGGCGCGGTCTGGGTCGGCGACCCGCAGCACAAGCGGCAGATGGTCGACATCACCATCGGCGGCGTCCCGTACGACAAGGTCTTCGGTGGCGAGGTGCCGGGCCCGATCTGGCGCGACGCGATGAGCGGCGCCCTCGCGGGCAAGCCGGCCCCGGGCTTCAACACGATCCACATCCCGGACGGCAACAAGGGCAAGGACAAGGACAAGCCCCACGACGACAACAAGCCGGGCGGCGGCGACCACACGGGTGGCGGCGGCCACGACGGCGGCGGTGGCGGCGACCCCTGGCCGGACATCTCGCTGCCGCCGGACGTGATCGGCGGGGGCGGGAACGGCGGCAATGGGAACGGCGGGATCGGCGGAGGCTGGGGCCGCTAGGTCTTTCTCCTACGTACGACGATGAGGGCGCCCCCTGTCTGTGCAGGGGGCGCCCTCATCGTCGTACTGCGTGGAAGTGACTCGTTCCCAAGAGCGGCAGGGCCCCTCCCTAAGGCGAAAGGGCCCCCTTCTGAAGAAGGGACTCCGCAGCCGGTCAGGCTTCTTAAGAAGAGACTCCGCAGCCGGTCAGGAAGGGCCCCCTCAACCGGTCAACCGGCCAGCAGCTTCTTCACGACGGCGGCGACACGGCCGCCCTCGGCGAGCCCCGCGACCTTCGGGTTGACGATCTTCATGACCTGCCCCATGGCGCGCGGCCCCTCGGCACCGGCCGCCTTGGCCTCCTCGACGGCCTGGGCGACGATCGCCTGGAGCTCGTCATCGGAGAGCTGCTTCGGCAGGTACTCGGCGAGGATCTCGCCCTCCGCCTTCTCCTTGGCGGCCTGCTCGGTGCGGCCGCCGTTGGCGAAGGCCTCCGCGGCCTCACGGCGCTTCTTCGCCTCGCGGGCGATGACCTTCTGCACCTCGTCGTCGGAGAGCTCACGGGCCGACGTGCCCGAGACCTCCTCCTTCGTGATCGCGGTGAGGGTCAGCCGGAGCGTCGAGGAGCGCAGCTCGTCACGCCCCCTGATCGCGGCGGTGAGGTCTTCCTGAAGCTTCGACTTGAGCGTGGTCATGCGGTGATTGTCGCAGGTGCACACGGCCCGACGCCCGCCGATTTACCGACCCTTCGGGTCTGACACGATGGACGTATGCGCGCGCGATACGCAGTACCCCTGGGCATCACGGCGACGGCTGCGGCCGGTCTCGCCTACTCGGTGGGCTTCGAGGCCCGCTCGTTCCGGCTGAGGCGGGTGACGGTTCCCGTGCTGCCGCCGGGCATGCGCCCTCTGCGGGTCCTCCAGGTGTCGGACATCCACATGGTGTCCGGGCAGCGCAAGAAGCAGCGCTGGCTCCGCTCGCTGGCGGGCCTGCGCCCCGACTTCGTGATCAACACGGGCGACAACCTGTCCGACCCGGAGGGAGTCCCGGAGACGCTGGACGCGCTCGGGCCACTGATGGAGTTCCCCGGGGCGTACGTCTTCGGCTCGAACGACTACTACGGCCCCAAGCCGCGCAACCCCGCCCGCTACCTCGTCGAGAAGGTCCAGGGCAGGCACGGCCTGAACGGCAACGCGCCGGCCGTCGGCGTGATCCACAACCCCTGGGAGGACCTGCGCGACGGCTTCGACGCGGCGGGCTGGGTCAACCTCACCAACACCCGGGGCGCGCTCAAGATCGAGGGCTACGAGATCGGCCTCACCGGCCTGGACGACCCGCACATCAAGCGCGACCGGTACGCGCGCGTGGCGGGCGGTCCGGACACCGGCGCGGACTTCTCCATGGGCATCGTGCACGCCCCGTACCTGCGCACCCTGGACGCCTTCGCCGCGGACGGCTACCCCCTGATCCTGGCGGGCCACACGCACGGCGGCCAGGTCTGCATCCCCTTCTACGGGGCGCTGGTCACCAACTGCGACCTGGACACGGACCGAGTCAAGGGCCTGTCCTCCCACGAGGCGGAGGGCAACCGCTCCTACCTCCACGTCTCAGCGGGCTGCGGCGCGAACCGCTACACGCCGATGCGGTTCGCCTGCCCTCCGGAGGCGACGCTTCTGACCCTGACACCGCGCGTGTCCTGAGGCCCCGGGACCCGGTTCCGGGGCACCCCCCGAAAACCGGATTTCGTCTCCGGCCGCCGGTCCGCTAAAGTAATCGATGTCGCCACGGCCTGCAGCAATGCGGGACGGTGGAGCAACGACATCGGGGTGTAGCGCAGCTTGGCAGCGCGCTTCGTTCGGGACGAAGAGGTCGTGGGTTCAAATCCCGCCACCCCGACAGCGTAGTAACAGGTCAAGGGCCTGATCCGGAAGCGGATCAGGCCCTTGCTGTGTTTCTCGTGGCTCACTTTGTTGCTGGTAGGCACTCCGCAAGCAGGGCCACCACGTCGTTCCAGGCTCGTTGGGCGTGGCGGGGGTGGTGGGCCACGCCGGGGACTGTGCGCTGGTTCACCGGGGGGTGGTGGAAGGCGTGGAGGGCTCCGCCGTACGTCGTCAGGCGCCAGTCGACGCCCGCGGACTGCATTTCTGCCGTGAATGCCTCCCGTTGTGCAGGCGGCATGATGGGGTCTTCCGAACCGACTCCGGCCCATACCGGGCAGCGGATGTGGGACGCCTCGCCCGGTTGGCCCGTGGTCAGGGCGTTGACCGTGGCTATCGCTCGCAGGTCGATGCCCGCGCGGCCCAGTTCCAGGGCTATTGCGCCTCCGGTGCCGTAGCCGATGGCGGCTATCTGGGTGGGGTTCGTTCGCGGTTCGGCGCGCAGTACGTCCAGTGCCGCATTGCCGATGTCCCGCATTCGGTCGGGGGCGGCCAGCAGGGGCATGCAGCGGGCCAGCATCTCCTCGGGCTCGGACAGGTACGTTCCGCCGTGCAGGTCGAAGGCCAGCGTCACGTATCCCAACTCGGCGAGGGCGTCGGCCCGGCCGCGTTCGACGTCGCTCAGGCCCGGGCCCTCCGGGCCCAGCAGTACCGCGGGGCGGCGGTCCGTGCCGGGTGGGAGGGCCAGGTGTCCGACCATCGTCAGGCCGTCTGCCCGGTACTCGACCGTGCGGACCGTGCAGGTTGTCGGCGCCGTACCCACTTGCATCTTCGTCATGGGGCTCGAACGTAGTCATCCTGTGCGTCGGGCGGGGGTTGCTTAGCCCACGGCAGAGCGGCTTCATTCCGAGAGGCGGCGCTCCAGTGGCGTGCGGAAGCTGGGGCGGATGCGAATGTCGCCGAAGTAGGCCGCCAGGCGGGTCGCCTCCGCGGCGATCGACTGGTGAGCCTCTCGGCCGATGTCCTCCGTCGACAGCAACTCCGTGACGATTTCGCCGTCCGGGCGTTGGGTCCAGCTGCCGATGATGCGGCCGTTCCACCACACCGTGGGGCCGATGTTGCCGTTCGTGTCGAAGAGTTCGGGTACGTGGGTGGGGTCCAGGTAGAAGTCGCGGTGCCGCCAGCCCATGGGGGTCGGGTCCAGGGCCGGGAGCAGGGCCGCCGAGGGGGGTGGGGTGGGGGGATCGGTTACTTGCTCGGGGAGGGCGTGGCCCGGGCCTTCGGTGAGGTCTACCTCGATGGCCTCGGTGCGGGACAGGGCCTTGCGGGTGTCCGTGAGGGTCCAGCCCGTCCACCACTTCACGTCCTCCGTGGTGGCGGGGCCGAAGGCCGTCAGGTAGCGGGTGGCCAGCTCTGCCTTGGCCTCGTCGGGCGCGAGTTCAGGGTGGGGTTCTGCGATCGTCCAGCGGTATTGGGAAGAGGCCCAGGTGCCCAGCGGGCGGCCCCGGCGGATGCGGCTTTCGGCTGCCATCACGGACAGGAAGCGGCTCGTGATGCGGGGCCTCGCCTCGTACGGCTTGCCCGGCGCCATGACGATCTGGGCCTTCAAGGCCGGAACAGCGTCCGAGAGTTGGGCCGCGGTGGCCTCGCCCAGGTCGGTCAGGGCCGCCAGCACGTCCTTCTCGATCTTGCTGAACCAGCGGTCGTCGTAGCCGAGTTGGTCGTTCAGGGTCTTGAGGAGGTTCTTGCGTTCTCGGGCCGCCACGGTGCGGGCCGTCGACGCGTCCACGGCCGGCGCCAGGTCGCGGGGGACCACGAACATCGTGCGGCGCATGCAGAGCATCCGCAGGAGCGTGTGGTCCTCGTACAGGGCGCGTTCCAGCTCCGCCGTGGAGGGGCTCCCCATGCGGGCCGCCGTCGAGAGGTAGACGCTGGCCGGGTCCGTGGCATGCAGGGCCAGCAGGGCGTCGACGACCTGTTCGGGGGACTTGGCCCGCGTGGTCGGGGTCAGCAGGTGGCGGGTGACGAGTAGGGCTCGGCGGTGTTCGTCCGTGAACTTCGGGCGGGAGGAGGAAGAGGAAGAGGAGGGGGAAGAGGAGAGGGGAGGGGGAGGGGTGGGTGAGTTGGTCATGGCGGGCGCGCCGTTTCCCTTCGGTCGAAGCCGTCAGGCGTCCAGTGTGCCCAGCCGGTCTGACAACGGCCGATGATGTCGGCGGGCATTCCGTGGCGAAGGGGCGCGGCAGGGTGGCCGCTCACGGCGCCGCGGTTCAGGCCTTTGCCCAGGTACGCGGGTCCCTGGCCGCGGCGTAGACCTTCGCCAGCTCTGAAGGCGCCAAAGCCCCCTTCAACGGCCGGAACGCCGACAGTTGCCGCGCGGTGACCACCCGGACGTCCAGAAGGCTGGGCACCGTTCGGATCTCCGTCGCGCCGACAATGGCCAGCACGGGGTGGACCTGCACCGGAAAGCCGCAGGCGAGGGTGAGGGCCCTGGTCACTCGTGCTGCCTCCGCCCTCGCCTTGCGCACATAGGGCTGTGGCTTGCCGTGGTTGATCCTTGCGGACTCGTCCCCGACCCAGACCCTTGCCTTGCGGTGATGTTTGGTGTTGATGCTGAACACGCCGCCGGGGCCCATCAGCAAATGGTCCACATCTACGTTGCGGGCGAGCGGTATCGAATGCAGCGCGTGCCAGCCGAATCTCTCCAGCCTCCGGAGTTCGGCACCGACGATCTCCTCGCCCACGAGTCCGGCGCGCCAGGCGCTCGCCTCTGTGCGGCGCCCCAGCAGCCGGGCGGCCAACTCGCGCCACGCGCCTTGTGAGACCTCGGCAAGCTTGTCCTGGACCTGGCGACCGGGGCGATTCGCCGCCAGGTCTTCGGCGGCAGTCCCCTCCGGGACGGGACGGGGCGCAGCCGTCGCCCGCATGGGCTCCTTGCCCTCCAGGTACGAGCTGAGCGCGGACTGCGCTTGGGAGCGGTACTCCTCGACGAGGATGTGCAGTTCACCGTTTCGGCGGTCCAGCCAGGCGACGCTCTTGCCGCCGGGCAGGCTCACATAGAGCCGGTCATGCCCGTACCGCTTCCACGGTGAGACTCGTAAGCCGCCGCTCATGCTCCGCCCCCAGGGTCCGATCCGCCGAAGGCCATGGGATCAGCCGCCCCGCGCATGCCGCAAGGACGCCGCGTCCGCCGCCGACGGAGGCGGGCCGCCCCAGGGGAGGTCTGATCGCCGCGCATTGAGGCATATGACGTAGGTCTACGTCGTACGTAGGGCCCGTCCTCTGCGTGGATCCCGACTGCGCTACGTCGTACGACAGTTGCGCGCTCCTCACTCTGCGCCGCTCCCCCGGTCGCGTGCTGTCCGCGATGGGATGCGGTGCCATCCTGGGCCGAAAGGCCAGGGGGAGGCCGTCATGGGTGGAGTGCCGGGGCCGCCGCGGAGTCATGAGGAGAGGCTGGCCGGGGGCGAGGTGGTGGACCTTCGACCCGTTGCGGGGGTCGCCGTCGATGCCGGGGATGGGGCCGGCTGGGGGGACGAGCGGGTTGTCGAGGCAGGCCTGCTCGCGGAGTTGTTGATCAAGCCCGTCGACAGCAGTCCCCGCGGTACGCACCGGGTGCTGTGGCTCGCCGGGGCCCGCATCGTCGGCGTACTGGATCTGAGTGCCGCCGTCCTGACCCGGCCCCTGCATCTCGAGGACTGCTACTTCGAGGCCGAGCGGCCGCTGTTGTTCGACGACGCCCGTGCCGTCCGCATCCAGCTGCCGGGGTGTCATGTCCGCGGATTCCAGGGCAACGCCCTGCACACCCAGAACGATCTCTGTCTCGGCGACCGGTTCACCGCCTCCGGTGAAGTCAGGCTGCAGGGCGCGCACATCCACGGCACCCTCGACTGCGACGACGGTGTCTTCAGCCGGCCGGGAGGGCTCGCGCTCGACGCCAGCAGGATGGTCGTCGACGGAAGCGCCTGGTTCGAGCGGACGCGGCTGACCGGGCTCGTCCGGCTCATCGGCGCACGGATCGGCGGGCAGTTCAACTGCGCCCGCTCCACCTTCGACAACAGTGCTTCGACGCTGGATCACGTCGTCGCCCTCGATGCCTACGGGCTTGAGGTCAAGGGCACGGCCTTTCTCCGTGAGCAGTTCTCCGCCGTCGGCGAAGTGCGGATGAGCGGGGCGCGGATATACGGCGAACTGGACTGCTCCGGAGGTAGTTTCCGCAGCCAGGGAACCAATTCCGTCGCGCTCAATCTGTACGGCACCGCAGTCGGCGGCACGATGTTGTGCGGGCAGGAATTCAGCGCCGTGGGCGAGGTGCGGATGATCGGCGCCCGGATCGGCGGCGGGCTGTATCTGCATGACAGCACGTTCACCCATGAATCCGCCGAGGGAAAGTCCATCGACGCCGAACGGCTCACCGTCGAGAGCACCATGAAATGCTCCGACGGATTCACCGCCACCGGCCAGGTCGACCTCACCGGGGCGCGGATCGGGGGCGATCTGGATCTCCGCAAGGGGAAGTTCACCGTGCGGGCCTCCGGGCGGAAGGCTCTCGACGCCAAGCGGGTCACCGTCGGCGGGACGATGAAGTGCTCCGACGGATTCACGGCCACCGGCGAAGTCGATCTCGCCGGCGCGCGCATCGGGGGCGATCTCGACTTCCGTCGGGGGACTGTCATCGGGCGGAATGCGGGTGGGGGTGCGGGTGGGGGTGCGGGTGGGGATGGGGGTGCGGGTGGGGGTTTGGATGCCGGTGGCGGTGACGGTGACGGTGACGGTGGCAGTAGCCCCGCTGCCGGTTCCGCTTCCTCCACCGGCGACAAGTACTGCAAAGCCCTCGACGCCAAACGGCTCACCGTCGAAGGCACCGCCAAATGCTCCTACGGATTCACCGCCATCGGCGAAGTCGATCTCACCGGGGCGCGCATTGGTGAACTGGAGTGCATGGACGGGAGTTTCACCGCGGTTCCGCCCGGCAAGTGCGCCATCACCCTGCTCAGCGCGGAGGTCACCAGGGGGGTTCAGTTCCTGCCGCGGCGGCTTTCCGGGTTCGTGGACCTGCGGTCCGCGAAAGTCGGGCGCTGGTACGACTCGTATGCGGCCTGGAGCGGCGGGCATCCCGTCCGGCTCAATGGATTCACGTACAACAGCATCGGATCCGAAGAGGAGATGAAGACGAAGCAGCGGCTCGAATGGATCAGCCGCGACACCGAGGGATTCGTGCCGCAGCCCTATCGGCAGCTGGCGGACGTCTATCGGCGTGAAGGCAGTGACCGGGACGCCCGCGAAGTTCAGATCAACGCGGAATGGCGTCGGCGCAACCATCCCAAGACCTCGACCGAAAGGCTGCTGCACCCCTTGCGGACCCTGTGGAAGGTGGTCCTGCGGGGCACCGTCGGATTCGGCTATCAGCCGTGGCTCATCATCGGGCCGATCATCGGCCTCTTCTCCTTCGGCTGCTACTGGTTCAGCCGTGCCGAGGGGCGCGACGACATCGTGCGGGGCAGGAACCTCGATACGGACGTGAAGTTCAACGGGGCGATCTATACCGCCGATCTGCTGGTCCCGGGGGCCAATCTGGGTGAGCGCTCACGTTTTGTCGCCGTGGACGGCACGGCCTATTGGGCGGCCGGTTACACGCTCGCCGGATGGGCGCTCGCGGCCATGCTGATCGCGGGGCTGACGGGGGTCTTCAAGCGGCTCTGAGGGTGAGGTGCGGAGTACTCTGGGCTTACGTCGCCGCTCTGGCCGCTCCCGGAGGAGTGTGAGTGACATGGAAACCGCCATCGCTGTCGCCGTCATCTGCGTGATGGTCGTCCTGGGGGTTCTGGTGATCCACCGAATGCGGCCGCACTGACTCGACGTGACCGATCGCCGACGCCCCGTTCCGCTCTCCGTTCCATGGTGTCACCATGCGGAGTCCAGGGGTGTCGAGGCGTGTCCTCGGTGGGGGCGGGCGGGAGGCGCAGATGGCTGAGGTTTTCTTGCGGCGGCTGTCTCGGTGGCAGGCGGAACAGCAGCGGGAAGCGGTGGCCGATGTCTACGTAGAGGCCTATGCAGGGCCCGTCGGCGCCGAGTACGCCGACCGGCAGGTGTTCCTGAGCCGCTTCGAGAGCACCGTGCAGCGGCCCGACTTCGACATGGTCGTCGCCGACTCCGGGGGCCTTGTCGGATGTCTCTACGGATATCGCGCCGAGCGCTCCGGAGACTGGTGGCAGGGCTTTCGCGGCATCCTGCCGCCGGAGGTCGAGGAACGCACCGCCTCCGGGAGGGTCTTTCTGCTGACCGAGCTGATGGTGGTCCCCGCCTTCAGGCGGCAGGGGGTGTCGAATCGCCTTCGTACGCTGCTGCTGACCCGGCACGCGGCGGAGCTCGTCGTCGCGGTGATCGGCCGCGACGACGAGCTGGGGCGTGAGGTGCTGCGCTCCTGGGGCTGGACGAAACTCGGGGAGTTCGGCCCTGCCGATCAGTCGGCCCGTGAGGGGTGGATGCGGCCGGCTCCCGCCGCGATGACGCCGTAAGCCGCCCCGCAGCCCGAGCCTCAGGCCTCAGGCCTCAGGCCTCAGGCGCGGGACGCCTTCAAGGAGTACATGAGGGGGATCCGGGGGCGGGACGCCGGGAAGCGGTACGTGCCGTCGCGGAGTTCCAGCGTGCCGAAGCGCTCGAAGAGGGTGCTGTCGTGCTCGTGGAGGAAGTCGATGCGCAGGCCCGCCGACGCGAGCGCCGTGACGACCTCGCCGATCGGGTGCTGCCACTCCACGCTGCGGTTGTGGACCGTGGGCGTGGTCACGTCCGCGTACCCGCCGGGGGTCTCGTCGACCCAGGCGTCGTCGGCGAAGTAGTCGTACTCGATCCGGGAGCCCGTGGCGTCGTCCAGGACGTCCGTGAGCGGATGGAATTCCGCGAGGTAGAGGAAGCCGCCGGGCTTCACGAGCGCGGCCGCGGTCTCGGCCCAGCGCTGGATGTCGGGGAGCCAGCACAGTGCGCCCACTCCCGTGTAGACGATGTCGTACGACGAATCCGGCACCGCGGCGGCCGCGTCGTACACGTCGGCGGCGACGAACGACGCCCGGTCCGCGCCGAGGCCGAGATCGGCGGCGAGGTCGCGGGCCGCTTCGACGGCGGGCTCGGAGAAGTCGAGGCCGACGACGCGGGAGGCGCCGTGCCGGGCCCAGGACAGGGTGTCGAGGCCGATGTGGCACTGCAGGTGGAGCAGCGAGCGCCCGGTGACGTCGCCGACCTCAGCCAGCTCGAAGTCGCGCAGCGGGTCCTTGCCGGAGCGGAAGGATTCCAGGTCGTAGTAGTCGCTGGCCATGTGGAGAGGGACGCGTTCGTCCCAGCGTCTTCGGTTGGCCTCGCGCCAGTCGGCGGGGGTCGGGGAGTACATGGCGAAAAGTTATCCACAGGCTGGGGACCCTCGCCAGCGGATTGTCGGCGGGGGCGTGCACTATGGGGGCCATGAGCGATTTGGGTGCGGGTGCGGGTGCGGCAGCGGGTTCGGGTTCGGCAGCGGCGGCAGGTTCCGGCTCGGGTGTGGGGGACGGTTCCGGCTCGGGTGTGGGGGACGGTGCGATGGCGGACTGGGAGAAGCGGTTCCGGGCGCCGCGGGTCTCCCTGCCCGACTGGGCCGAGGAGGCGCCGAGCCGCTCCCTGTTCGTGTCGAACGCGACGGGGACGTACGAGCTGTACGCGTGGGACCGCGAGACCGGCGGGCAGCGCCAGGTGACGGACCGGCCGAACGGCACGACGGACGGCGTGCTCTCGCCGGACGGCGAGTGGATCTGGTGGTTCAGCGACACGGACGGCGACGAGTTCGGCGTGTGGCTGCGCCAGCCCTTCGCGGGCGGTGCCGACGAGCCCGCGGTGCCGGGTCTGGAGGCGTCCTATCCGGCGGGGCTCGCGCTCGCGCGGGACGGGCGGATGTCCGTCGTCGGGCGCTCCACGGACGAGGACGGTTCGACGATCCACGTCGTGCCCGCGCCGGGCGCGGACCCCGTGGAGATCTACCGGCACCGGGAGTCCGCCGGCGTCGGCGATCTCTCCTACGACGGTTCGCTCATCGCGATGGAGCACACGGAGCACGGTGACGCGATGCACTCCGCCCTGCGGGTGGTCAGGCCCGACGGCTCCACGGTCGCCGAGCTCGACGACACCGAGGGCGGCACGGTCGAGCTGGGTCTTGAGGTGCTCGGCTTCGCGCCGGTCGACGGGGACACGCGGCTGCTCGTCGGGCATCAGCGGCGGGGGCGCTGGGAGCCGATGGTGTGGGACGTCGCCTCCGGCGAGGAGACGGACCTGGCGTTCGACCTGCCGGGGGACGTGAGCGCGGAGTGGTATCCGGACGGATCGGCGCTGCTGGTCGCGCACAGCTTCGAGGCCCGCAGCGAGCTGTTCCGGTATGGGTTCGCGACGGGTGACCTTGTCCGGGTCCAGACGCCCGCGGGGTCGGTGTCGGGGGCGACGGCGCGGCCCGACGGCAGCGTGGAGTACCTGTGGTCGTCGGCGGCCGAGCCGCCGGTGGTGCGGTCCACGGCGGGCGGCATCGTGCTCGACCCGCCGGGGATGAAGGCTCCGGCGTCCGTGCCGGTCGAGGACGTCTGGGTGGAGGGGCCCGGCGGGCGGATCCACGCCCTCGTACAGAAGCCGGAGGGCACGAGCGGCCCGCTGCCGACCGTGTTCGAGATCCACGGCGGGCCGACGTGGCACGACAGCGACGCGTTCGCCGCGGGCCCGGCGGCCTGGGTGGACCACGGGTACGCGGTGGTGCGGGTCAACTACCGCGGTTCGACGGGGTACGGCCGTGCGTGGACGGACGCGCTCAAGCACCGGGTCGGGCTGATCGAGCTGGAGGACATCGCGGCGGTGCGGGAGTGGGCCGTGACGTCCGGGCTCGCGGACCCGGAGCGGATCGTCCTGGCCGGCGGTTCCTGGGGCGGGTACCTCACGCTGCTCGGCCTCGGCACGCAGCCCGACGTGTGGGCGGTGGGGCTGGCGGCGGTGCCGGTCGCGGACTACGTGACGGCGTACGGCGACGAGATGGAGGCCCTGAAGGCGATGGACCGCACGCTGCTCGGGGGTACGCCCGAGGAGGTGCCCGAGCGCTTCGAGGCGTCGTCTCCGCTCACCTACGTGGACGCGGTGAAGGCGCCGGTCTACATCTCGGCGGGGGTCAACGACCCGCGGTGCCCGATCCGCCAGATCGACAACTACGTGGACCGGCTGAAGGCGCGGGACGCGGTGCACGAGGTGTACCGGTACGACGCGGGGCACGGCTCGCTGGTCGTGGACGAGCGGATCAAGCAGGTGCGGTTGGAGCTGGACTTCGCGGCGCGGTACCTGCGGTAGGCGGGGCCTGCGGTGGCCGGGAGGGGTGTGCGGGGGGTGCGTGGGGTGCGCGGCGGGCGCGGGGTGCGCGGCGGGCGCGGCGTCGCCAACCCCCGGGCGGGGCTCCCTGAGGGCGCCCCGTACCGTGGGGGTGTGTACCGGTTCCTGCTGACGCCCCGCTGGTGGGGGATCAACGTCTTCGTCCTGCTGGCCATCCCCGTCTGCATCTTCATGGGCTCGTGGCAGCTGGGGCGGTTCGAGGACCGGGTCGAGGCGCATGAGTCCGCGCAGGAGCAGGCGGATCGGCAGGCCTCGCCGGCGCGTACCGAGGCTGATGCCCGGCCGCTGGAGTCGCTGCTTCCCGTCGACAAGGAGACGTCCGGGGAGCGGGTGTCGGCGACGGGGCGGTACGGGAAGCAACTGCTCGTGCCGGACCGGAAGTTGGACGACAAGTCCGGGTTCTATGTGCTGACGCTGCTGCGTACTGACAGTGGCAAGGAGCTTCCGGTTGTCCGGGGGTGGTTGCCGGGGAAGGCGGGCAGTGGCTCCGTGCCTGCGGCGCCTCGCGGGGAGGTCACCGTTACGGGGGCGCTTCAGGCCTCCGAGAACCCTGGGTCCAATGGGGTCAGTGCGGCTGGGGGGTTGCCTGAGGGGCAGCTGGGGGCGATCAGTGCGGCGTCCCTGGTGAATCTCGTTCCGGGGGCTGTGTACGACGCGTGGGTGACCCTGGATGAGGGTGACTCGGGGATGAAGGCGGTGCCGGCTGTGGCGCCGGACAACTCCGGGCTCGATCTGAAGGCGTTCCAGAACCTCGGTTACACCGGGGAGTGGTTTGTCTTCGCGGGGTTCGTCGTCTTCATGTGGTTCCGGCTGTTTCGGCGGGAGCGGGAGTTCGCGCGGGATGCGGAGCTCGGGTTGTTGCCGGAGGGTCCGGGTGCGGATGCGGATGTGGATGCGGGGGCTGGGGCTGAGGCTGAGGCCGGGGCTGCGCGCGGGGCGTAGGGGCTAGGGCGTAGGGCGTTTCCCTTTCCCCGACCCCGCCCCTTCCCGAAGGTTCCGGCTGCCGCCGGTCTTGCAGCGGCCGCCATCACCGGCTCCGTCGAGTTCGTCCTCAAACGCCGGACGGGCTGAAAAGACTCTCGGCGTCATCGGGTGCGCGGGTGGGCACCCGACCGTTACGACGCCGACAGCATGCCCGTCCTGTAGATCGTTCCCGCGCACGCGTTGCTGATCGTCGTGCCCGTCGTGGGCGCACCCGCCGCTGCCGTGAGGGACACCGTCACGCTGCCCTCCAGGACACCGCCGTCCTCGCGGACCATCTGGGGTTCCGCGCCGCCCGGGGTGCCGCCGTCCGTGCCGCCCGCACCGCCGCCGTTGCCCTCCGTCGGGGAGGGGTCGGGGGTGGGGTCGCCGCCGCCACCGTCCGTGGGGCAGGACTCCGAGGGGACCCAGGCGAACCGCACCTCGTACGCCTCGCCGGGCTTGAGGACCAGCTGGCTGACCGCCTGCGCCGGGTCCGGCAGGGCCGTCGCCGCGTCGCCCGCGACATGATCCGTGACGTTGATCTTCGCGTCGTCGGCCGCGCCCGCCACCGACGTCGAGACACTGCCCGCCGCGCTGACCGTGCAGCTGCTGCCGGAGATGTTGGCGACGCGGAAGGAGCCGTACACCTTGCCGTCCGCCTCGGCCGTCCCGGCGCTGCCCGACGCGTTGCCGAGCTGGTCGATCGCGCAGGCCGGGGCGTCCGTGGACGCCGTGCCCTCCGGATCGGGGCCGCCGGTCGCGCCGCCGCTGGCCTCGCCCTTCTCCTTGTCGCCCTTCTTGTCTTTCTTGTCCTTCTTGTCCTTGGACTTGGAGGGGCCGGAATCGCCGCCCTCGCCCTTCTCGCCCCCGTCCGGACCCTTGCCCTCGCTCGAACCGCCCTGCGTCTGCTCGCTGTTGCCCGCGATCGACGGGCGGTCGTCCGAGCCGCCCGAGGAGTTCGTGACATGAACCAGAGCCGGAATGGCCGTACCGATGAAGAGCGCGGCAGCCGCCATGCCGACCACGGCCTGGCGCTTGCGCGCGCGGCGGGCCGGGACCGCGTACCGAAGACGCTCGAGCGCCTTGTCGTTCGGCTCGATCTCCTGGACGGCCTGCCGCATCATCCGCCGCAGGGCCAGCTCGTCCGACCCGAAGCCGTCACCGTCAGCAGCACCCGCGTCCGTGCCAGCGTCCGCGTCAGTACCGGTCCCCGCCTTCGGTCCGGTCGATTCCTCGCCCTGGCCCTGGCCGTGGTTCACAGTTCCGTCCCCAGCATGCTGCTCAAACTCGGCGTTCTCTTCGTGCTCTCGCCCGTACTCATGCTTGCTCATGCCGGGGCCTCCATGGCGATCCGGAGAGCCGCGATCCCGCGCGAACCGTACGCCTTCACCGAGCCCAGCGATATGCCCAAGGTCTCGGCGACCTGCGCCTCGGTCATGTCCGCGAAGTACCGCAGGACGAGGACCTCGCGCTGGCGGCGCTGCAGGCCCCGCATCGCCTTGATCAGCTCGTCCCGCTCCAGGAGGTCGTACGCGCCCTCCTCCGCGCTCGCCATGTCAGGCATCGGCTTGGAGAGCAGCTTCAGCCCGAGGATCCGGCGTCGCAGCGCGGACCGCGAGAGGTTCACGACCGTCTGGCGGAGGTAGGCCAGGGTCTTCTCCGGGTCGCGGACGCGTTTACGCGCCGAGTGCACCCGGATGAACGCCTCCTGCACCACGTCCTCGCAGGACGCCGTGTCGTCGAGGAGCAGTGCCGCCAGGCCGAGCAGCGACCTGTAGTGGGCGCGATAGGTCTCGGTCAGGTGGTCGACTGTGGTGCCCGCGCTCATCGTCTCGTCAGCGCCCTCGCGCTGAGTCGGGATGCGGGCTGACCGCGTGGTGGGCATGGGCGCGATCACCGGCATGCCGCCGGGCGCGCGGGGACGGCGCGGCGGGCGCAGGGCCACGCCCCTCGCCTGTACCGCTGTGAAGTCGAGTACCTCTGCCACGCCTGTTGGACACGCTTACCCCCCTGAGGGTTGTACGCATCGCGCAGTGCGTTTGCGGCAGGCACCGCCTCCGGCGACGGTGACGAAGCATCGAATGCCCCCATGCGTACCAGCTCTTCCCCTATGCCCCATTGTTTGCAGCGCTTCAGGCCGCCCCCTGGAGGGCGATCACAGAGACGCGCCCCGCCCTGCTGCCGGTTGCAGTGGACGGGGGCGAATCTTCGAACGCGGCGATGGTCCAGTTCAAGCGGCCCTGGCCACCAAGTTGGACACAGAACTTACACAGATCCCACAAGGACTTCCGCTTCGGGGACCGCCAGATACCTTCAGGGACCCTAAGGATTCGCCTCCGGGCACCCTCAGGATTCGCCTCCAGGGACCCTCAGGATTCGCCTCCAGGGACCCTCAGGATTGGCCTCCAGAGGCCCTCGGGATTCGCCCCCAGGGCCCCTCGGGGCTACCGCCCGGTGAACTCGGCCGCCACCAGCTCCGCGATCTGCGCCGTGTTCAATGCGGCCCCCTTGCGCAGATTGTCCCCGCAGACAAACAGCTCAAGAGCGGTCGGATCGTCCAGCGAGCGCCGCACCCGGCCCACCCAGGTGGGATCGGTGCCGACCACGTCGGCGGGCGTCGGGAACTCCCCGGCCGCCGGATTGTCGAAGAGCACGACACCCGGAGCGGTCGCGAGGATCTCGCGCGCGCGGTCCACGGTGACCTCGTCCTCGAAGCGGGCGTGGACGGTCAGCGAGTGCGTCGTGACGACCGGAACGCGTACGCACGTGACGGCGACCTTCAGGTCGGGCAGACCCAGGATCTTGCGGGACTCGTCCCGCACCTTCATCTCCTCGGAGGACCAGCCGTCCTCCCGAAGCGACCCGGCCCACGGCACCACGTTCAGCGCCACGGGCTCCGGGAAGGGCCCGGTGTCGTCCCCGACGGCCCGTCGTACGTCACCGGGGCTGGTGCCCAGCTCCGAGCCCGCCACCAGCGAAAGCTGCCGCCGCAGCGTGTCCACGCCGTCCCGCCCCGCACCGCTCACGGCCTGGTACGAGGAGACGATCAGCTCGCGCAGCCCGAATTCGGCATGCAGCGCGCCAATGGCGACGATCATCGACAGAGTGGTGCAGTTCGGGTTGGCGACGATGCCGCGCGGGCGGACGCGCGCGGCATGCGGATTGACCTCCGGGACGACGAGCGGAACGTCCGCGTCCATCCGGAAGGCGGCGGAGTTGTCGACCACGACGACGCCCTTGGAGGCGGCGAGCGGCGCCCACTGCGCGCTGACGTCGTCAGGCACGTCGAACATCGCCACATCAACACCGTCGAAGACGTCCTCGCCCAGCGCGACGACCTCGACCTCCTCACCGCGCACGGCGACCTTGCGGCCGGCCGAGCGCGGCGAGGCGACGAGTCGGATCTCGCCCCAGATGTCGGCGTGCTGCGACAGGATCTGGAGCATGACCGTGCCGACGGCCCCGGTCGCTCCGACGACCGCGAGCGTCGGCTTACGGGTCATCGGCCGGTGCCCCCATAGACCACGGCCTCGTCGGTGTCCGAGTCGAGCCCGAAGGCGGTGTGCACGGCGCGCACCGACTCGTTCACGTCGTCGGCACGGGTCACGACCGAGATGCGGATCTCGGAGGTCGAGATCAGCTCGATGTTCACGCCCGCGTCGCTGAGCGCCTCGAAGAAGGCGGCGGTGACGCCGGGGTTGGTCTTCATGCCCGCGCCGACCAGCGAGATCTTCGCGATCTGGTCGTCGTACCGAAGAGAGTCGAACCCGATGGCGGAGCGGGTCTTCTCCAGGGCGTCGATGGCCTTGCGGCCCTCGGCCTTGGGCAGGGTGAAGGAGATGTCGGTCAGACCGGTCGAGGCGGCCGAGACATTCTGCACGACCATGTCGATGTTGACCTCGGCGTCCGCGATGGCGCGGAAGATCGAGGCGGCCTCGCCCGGCTTGTCCGGGACGCCGACGACCGTGATCTTGGCCTCCGACGTGTCGTGCGCGACACCGGAGATGATGGCCTGCTCCACCTTGCGGTCCCCTTGCGGTTCGTTGCTGACCCATGTGCCCTGCAGCCCCGAGAAGGACGATCGCACGTGGATCGGGATGTTGTAACGGCGGGCGTACTCCACACAGCGGTGGAGCAGCACCTTGGACCCGGAGCTGGCAAGCTCCAGCATGTCCTCGAACGAGATCCAGTCGATCTTCCGGGCCTTCTTCACGACCCGCGGGTCGGCGGTGAAGACACCGTCGACGTCGGTGTAGATCTCGCAGACCTCGGCGTCGAGCGCGGCGGCGAGGGCGACAGCGGTCGTGTCCGACCCACCACGGCCGAGCGTGGTGATGTTCTTGCCCTCCTGGCTGACACCCTGGAAGCCCGCGACGATGGCGATGTTGCCCTCGTCGATGGAGTCCCGGATGCGCCCAGGGGTCACGTCAATGATCCGCGCTTTGTTGTGGACGGAGTCGGTGATGACACCGGCCTGGCTGCCCGTGAACGACTGGGCGGCGTGGCCCAGGTTTTTGATCGCCATGGCGAGCAATGCCATGGAGATCCGCTCTCCGGCGGTCAGTAGCATGTCGAATTCACGCCCGGCAGGAATCGGTGAAACCTGCCCGGCAAGATCGATCAACTCATCCGTCGTGTCACCCATGGCGGACACCACGACAACGACCTGATGGCCGTTCTTCTTGGCGTCGACAATCCTCTTGGCGACCCGCTTGATGCCCTCGGCATCGGCTACGGAGGAGCCTCCGTACTTCTGCACGACAAGGCTCACGTGCGCTCCTCGCTCAGTCCGTCCTTTACCGCATGCTGCGGTCGGCTCAGTCTAACGAGCGGCCGAAATTCGCCTCGCCAATATCACATGGTGAGATGTCCCGCTCACTACGTGATCATTGCCGGGCATACGCTCCCGCTGCTCGGGAGGTACGTTCCGACCGCTCGGACGGTCACATGCCCGCTGTGGAGTGGGGCACTCCGGAAAGTGGGGTGGGTCACAACCTGCCGGTTGGGGGGAGCGGGGCTGCGACCCTCCCCTCGGGGTCGCCTCAGCCTGCGGCTGTCGCGTCCGCCGCACCCCGGTCGATCACCCAGCGGCTGGCGTACTCCGTGAGCTCGGCGATCTGGTCGTAGTCCTCGTCGTAGTGGAGGACGGTTGCGCGGTGGCGTTGGGCGGTGGCTGCGATCACCAGGTCCGCGGTGGAGAAGGCCCGGTGGTTGCCCTTCTCCACCGCCTTGTCCTGGGTCTCGATCGCCGTGTCCCACACCTCGTCCGGGCAGGGCAGATAGTCGAAGCTGCGCAGCAAGTGCGTCAGCCGCTCCGCGTCCCTCCCGTCACGTGCCGAGTACATCGACTCGATGTGGACGACACCCGTAATGCACAGCAGTCCACGCCGGTGGAGCTGGTCGAGCACTTCCGCGACGGCGGGCTGTCCCCAGCGGGCGAGCGCGGACTTGTCGATGAGGTATCGCTCGCGCTCGCTCATGCCGCCGAGGCCCCCTCGCCGTGCTCGTTCGCACCGTGCTCGTTCCGCACGTCGTACTGCAGGTCGATCTCACCCGACTTGATGTCGTCGATGAACTCCTGACGGCGTACGTACATCGCCAGGCGCATGGCAGCCTCGCGCACCGCTTCTTCGTCCGTCTCCACGTCGAACACCTTGCGCAGGTCGGCGAGGAAGCCTTCGTCCATCTCAATGGTGACGTTGCGGGCCATGTCCGGCTCACTCTCCACGGGACGTGTCACGGGGTTCTCCTTCACGATAGGTCTCCTTCGGGTTGCGGGCCTTGCGGTTGTGCGGGGCCCGGGGCATTTGGCGCCCGGTTCAGCGGGGCTTCGGGGCGAGGCCCGCCGCACGGCGCAGTTCGGCGACTCGTTCGGTTACGTCGACGACTTCCGGCTCCGCCGGGGGGCGGGGATCGGGGGTGCGGGGCCTTGCCAGGAACGTGTCCGGGATGGTTCGGAGGGCCTCGGCTGCCGCTTCCTCCGCCGCCTCCGCCGTGCATTGCTCGCAGCCGCAGGGTTCGGTGTCGGCTCTGCATTCGGCGCAGATTCCCTTGATCAATTCCGTGGAGGTCGCGGGCTCTTCGCAGAGTCCGCAGATCATGACGGCGCGGGTTACGCGGGCGCGGAGGCGGGTCTTGGCCGGGGGCTTGGGGGGCATCTTGTTCTCCAGTCGGGTACGGGCGAGGCCGCCCGGGTTGGTGACCGTGGGCGGCAGCCCTGCGGTCAGGGCTTCGGTGAGGGCCTGTGGGGTCGCGCCACGTTCCAGCCACTTGGCTGCGAGGGCTTCGAGGGCTCGAAACTCGACTTCGGAGAGGGCCATCCGGCTGTCGGTGGCGCGGAGTTGGGCGAGGGTGGCGTAGGCGGGGGTGGGGTTGGGGGCGGCCTTGGGGGCGGGGGCCGGCTCGGGTTGGAGTTCGGGGGTGGGCTCGGGTTCGAGGGCCTCGGCCTCCGGCTCCTGTCGTTCCGCTCGCGCAAGTCCCGGGTGGTATTCGTGCGTTACGTCGATGCCGTGCAGCTCACGGACGAACTCGGCCCACCACGCCTCTGACCTGCGCGTACGCGACCAGTACGTACGGGTCACCCAGCGCATCGAGTCGTCCTCGGCGGTGAGGTGTTCCTTGATCCAGCGGAGGTGGCCCGCCTCGACCAGGCGCCGGTTCGAGGTACGGACGGCCTGCTGGCCGTACTTGGGGTGCGCGGCAGCGATCGCCTTGTAGCCCATCGCGGAGCCGTCGGCGAGGTGGTCGATGAAGGTCGCGAGTTCGGCGTCGCGGGGGCACAGATGCCCGAAATCAGCCTCGGTGTACGGGTCTTCGTCACCCGCTCGGCGCTTCCCGTAGCCCGTTTTGGCCATGGGGTGGGACGGGGACGGCAGAACGGGATTAGGGTGGCAGTAAGCCACGGTCGAGCTCCAGTCGATCCGTAGGACTAGGCCTCGGTCCCGGTGTTGGTAGCACCGGCCGAGGCCGTTCTATTGCCGCGAACCTAGAGCGGCTTTACGTTGCGGCGCAAGCTGACTACGGAACGTCACTCTTGAGGGTGACGGAGGCTCAACTTCCGTATGGCTTTGGTTGGTTGGGTATTTCCCACCAGACCAACCAAAGCCTTGGAGGAGCTCGAAGCCCGGGGCTTGGGGCCCGGGGCTCGGGGTGCAGAAAGTCCCACCGGGGGTTCGCGTTTGCGCAGGTCAGCAGGCTTGGTGGGTGGGACTTTTCTGCGATCGGCGCCTATTTCGTTCCGTTAGCGGATTGCGTACGCGAGGAAGGCGGACCAGGCGGCTGGGGGGAGGGCGAGGCGGGGGCCCTGCTCTGGGGGGAGCTTGGAGTCTCGTACGTGGATGGTGGTGGGGCAGGTTGCTATCTCTACGCAGGCACCGCCCTCGGAATCGCTATAGCTGGACTTGAACCACTTCAGCTCGTCGTTCACAGGTCTCCCGCCATCCGCTCGATGAAGCGCGTCGACTCAACCGGGTCGAGTGCCATGCTGCGGATCAGGCTAAGCCGTTCGGTCTGTGCGCTCACTACCTCTAGTTCAGCGGTCAGTTGGCTCATCGATGGCGCCTCCGTGTAAGCGAGGCGTTCGCGATCCCGGGTCTCCAACAGCACCATCTCGCCGTGAAGGGCGGCAGCCATAGCCCGGCCGAACGGGAGCACCTGGATCAACACGTTGTTCCGCTTCCCCACCTGCACAAGCTGCTGCAACTGCTCCGCGTCCACGTAGGGACTGCGTAGCGCCGCCTCGAACACCACGTAGCTGCAGGACACCAGCGGCTTTCGGGTGTGAATTTCCTGCCGCTCCAGACGTGCCTCGACGCGCTCCTCAATGGTCTCCTCGTCCAGGGGCGGTACGTGGTTTCCGATCAGCTTTCGCGCGAACGCCTCCGTCTGCAACGGACCTGGAATCAGCAGGGGTTCGTACCACCACAGCGTGATGGCCTCTCTTTCGTACGCCATGAAGTCCTGAGCCCGCGCCGGAAACGGCTCCCGCCTGACGTAGTCCTTGGCGGCGCTCAGCAAACCCCCCGCATGGCACAACTCATCAGCCGCATCGAGCACCCGCGCCGTCGGCATGCGTACGCCCTGCTCCATGGCCTTGATGGTGTCCGGAGCGTAATTGGCGGCAGCGCCGAGTTCCTCTCGCGTGACGCAGGCCTTCGTGCGCCAGCGCTTCAGCTGGTTACCGCTGTACCGCCAGGTACCAGGCGCCGACGCGGAGTTGTACTGAACGGACACAGCGGCCACCTCCAACGGATACACCCCGGCGTGTACCCCCTGAGTCACTACCGAGAGTAGCCCCGCACCCCGCACCGTGTGACCATGACGAACGCAATTCACTGGCCCGAGTGGGTCCCAGTGGCCGGGCACCAACTCCGGGTGTCCGGCGTCCACTTCGACGCCCTCCGCATTCAGGGCGTACGCGGGGAACAGGTCGCCGCGCGGCTCATCGCCGAGACGGAGGGCGACGCGGGCCCCGTCGTCTGCGAGGCCACCGGCTTCCGGTGGATGTACTTCCTGGTGGCTCCGGGCGCGGCCAGGGACCACACGTGGCCGCACGGCGTACAACGCTTCGGGACGCGGCGCACGGTGACGTACATCGGCATCCCGGCGCTGGCCGGCAATACGTGGCCGCTCCGGTGGTATTCGGAGCCGACGCCTACGGCTCCGTACGTTGATCCGGGGCGGCTGCTTGAGGCTGTCGGGCAGTAGCTGCTGGGCCGGGGGTCACTTCGCTTCGTCCTCGCGGGCGAAAGCGAGATTCTCACGCACGAGCCTTGTTTTGGGGTGTTCCTCACCCAACACTCGCACGCAGTCGGCCAGCGTCCGCTCATACATCGGCACCGCACGCCCCACATCCCCCGCCGACTCATACGCGTGCGCCAAGTTGTTCCGCGATGTCAGCGTGTCCGGGTGATCCTCACCCAACACCCGCACCCGGTCAGCCAGCGTCCGCTCGTACAACGGCACCGCACGCCCCACATCCCCCACCGACTCATACGCGTACGCCAAGTTGTTCCGCGACATCAGCGTGTCCGGATGATCCTCACCCAACACCCGCACCCGGTCAGCCAGCGTCCGCTCATACAACGGCACCGCACGCCCCACATCCCCCACCGACTCATACGCGTACGCCAAGTTGTTCCGCGACATCAGCGTGGCCGGATGATCCTCACCCAAC
Source organism: Streptomyces sp. NPDC050658 (assembly GCF_044457025.1). Taxonomy (NCBI): domain Bacteria; kingdom Bacillati; phylum Actinomycetota; class Actinomycetes; order Kitasatosporales; family Streptomycetaceae; genus Streptomyces; species Streptomyces sp. NPDC050658. The sequence continues at coordinate 453,735 of NZ_JBITGM010000006.1, read as the reverse complement.
ACCCGCACGCAGTCGGCCAGCGTCCGCTCATACAACGGCACCGCACGCCCCACATCCCCCGCCAACTGATACGCGCCCGCCAGGTTGCCCCCCGACATCAGCGTGTCCGGGTGATCCTCACCCAACACCCGCACGCAATCAGCCAACGACCGCTCAAACATCGGCACCGCACGCCCCACATCCCCCACCGACACATACGCGTGCGCCAGATTGTTCCGCGACATCAGCGTGTCCGGGTGATCCTCACCCAACACCCGCACCCGGTCAGCCAGCGTCCGCTCGTACAACGGCACCGCACGCCCCACATCCCCCACCGACTCATACGCGTACGCCAAGTTGTTCCGCGATATCAGCGTGTCCGGATGATCCTCACCCAACACCCGCGTGGCCACCTCCAGCGAGCGGCGGTAGTAGTCGGTGGCCCGGCTCACCTTCCCTTCCTCAAGTAGATAGTCCGCCGCATTTGTCAGTACGAGGTCGGTGGCTGCTGTGTCCTCAGCCGGGTCGCAGACGTCAAGGAGCGCTTCAACGTGCGCGACGAGGCTTCTCCATCTGGGCCATCCGCCCACATCTCGTGCCGGCTCCCCCGGGAACCCGTGACCCAGGAGAACCGAGGCCTGCTCTCGGGCCGCCGTGATCCGATCCGGCGCGCGGTGAGGATCCTCCTCCGACGGGGTGCGGGCCACCAACTGGACGAGCCTGTGGACGCCGAGCGCCGAGCGGTCGAGAGTGATCATGTTGTAGTCCGCGAGCAGGCCGAGGAGTTGGGCCAGGTCGACGGGGTCCTCGGCCAGCGGGGTGAACAGGTCGCGGGGGATGTCTGTGGGGGCGTACCAAGCGGCGATGCGCAGTACGTCGACGGCTCGGGGGTCGTGTTCCTGGAGCCTGTCCAGGGTGATGCGCCAGATACGGGCCACCGTGCGGGCCGGGTCCTTGCCGCCGGGTACGGCGTCCGTCGCGCGGTCCGGGTACTGGTGCAGCAAAGATCGGTAGTCGGCGATGGTGATCGTCGCCTGTGCGATGAACGCGCCTGCCTGTTCCAGGGCGAGGGGCAAGTGGCCCAGGTCGTCCGCCAAGGCTCGGGCCTCGGGCTCTTCATCGTCGACTCCGCCTATCAGGCGGGCGAGGAGTTCCAGCGAGGCGTCCGCGTCCAGGATCGGGAGCACGATCGGGTCGGTCGCCCAGCCGCCCCGGAAGCGAGTGGTGATCAAATGGCGGCCGGTGTCGTGGAGTTGGCCGGTTCGAGGGTGGACGTCCTCCGGGCTCTCCGCGTTGTCGAAGACCAGCAGCCACCCCGGGTGGGTCTGAAGCCACCCGACCGCCCAATCGGCCGCCTGCTCCGTAGTCAAGGCAGACGCCGCCTCTCCCCGGAGCCGGACGGTCAGCGCCGCCAAGCCCTCGTCGATCAGCTCGGGAGTGTCCGACCGAATCCACCACACCAGGCTGTAGTCCCGTGCGTGATCGCGGGCGTAGTGCAGTGCAAGCGTCGTCTTGCCGACACCGCCCAGACCATGCACGGTCTGCGTGATCGCCTGGGAGTCTGCGGCGAGGGCCGTCTCCAGCGCTGCCAGCGCCTCCTCCCGGCCGACGAACACCGGGGACGGGATCTCGGGGAGGTTGTTCAGGCCTCGGGGTACGTCGATGTCGTACGCCGTGCGCGGGCGTTCAGCCCCGGCTTCGGGCGTCGCCGCGACGTCCTCCAGGACCAGTTCCGCCCCCGCCGCCTTCGCCGTGATCGCGAACCCCGGGCGCGCCGCCAGTGAGGCCACCGAAACCGCCGTCAGCTGATCCGCCACGTAATCCCGGGCCCGGTCGGTCGTGATGACGCCGATCAGGCGCCCCTTGGCGAAGAGCGCGGCCCCCGACGCCCCCGACCAGCGCGACCCCTCCCCCGGCCTACTCGGGGCGGCGACCCCATCGACGTACGCCGTGATCAGGGCACCCCCTGACTTCATGCCGGTCAGCAGTTCTACGTGGCCGCGGATCTCCTTCGTGTCGCGGACCGCGTCCCGCACCTCCGCGCGCGGGAAACCCACTCCCAGGCACGGGAGTCGGCGATAGCCCACCGCGCGGGACGCCTCCACGTCGATCCGGCCCCAGCGCACGGCCTCCCCGCCCGGCACACCAGTCCACGCCGGGTCCGTCACGCGCAGCAGCGCCGCGTCCGCCTGGGGCTCGGCTTCCAAGTCCGGCGCCCGCTCGGGCCACAGCAGCTCGGCGGGGGACCAGGCGCCGCCGTCCGTCGCATCAAGGCCGCGTACCTCTAACTCACGTGCACCCTCGGCGTTGTGGAACGCCGTCAGTACCAAGCGATCCGCAATCAGATACCCCGTACCCGCCATCCGGCCCGCCGGGTTCCAGATCTCCACGATCCGTCGCGCGTCCATCGGACGACCTCCGCCCCGCCCCGCCCCGCCCGCTACCTGGGCCGCTCATCAAGGCCGCGCTCCCCGATCCGGCTGTCCTCCCCCGTCTCCGGGTCCACCGGCTGAAGCGTCACCTTGATGCGGTTCGTGACCCCGCTGGACCTGCCCGCCTTCGCCTCCGCGCCGAAGGGGAGGACCATCGCCTTCACCCGGCCCTCGACGTCCTTCTTGACGTCGACCGTGAACTCCAGCTCCACCGGGCCCGTGCGGAATTGGATCCCCTTGCCCCGGCCGGCCTCGGCCGCCTCCCGGAGTTCCTCCCGGATCGCCCCGATCGCCTCGGCCAAGCCCGCCCACGCCTCGTCCGCCATGCCCCCGCACCCCCGAAAGCCTGCGTAAACAGTTGTGGGACGCAGCGTATCGCCGCGTCCCACAACTCGCCCTGAGCTAAGCCCATTTGGGGCTCACTCGAACTGCCTGACCTACTTGACCGTCCTCAGCCCCAGTGGCCCGGCGATCTCCTCCGCCATGACCTTGCCCGCCGCCTCCGCCAGCGCGTCGTCCGCCAGGTCCTCGTCCGTGTCCAGACCGTCCAGGTCTTCCAGCGGCTGGTTCAGGCGGACGTGGGCGACCAGGGACTGGAGGGCACGCAGGGCGCCCGAGGCGGTCGAGCCCCAGTTGGAGAAGTACGAGAACTGCCACCACCACAGGGCCTCTGTCGTGCGGCCCGCACGGTAATGCGCCAGGCCGTGGCTCAAGTCCGCGACCACGTCCGCCAGGTCGTCCGAGATGCGGGCCGGGACGGGGGCCTTGCGGGGCTCGTAGGGGTCGAAGACCTCGGAGTAGACGTCCACCGGCTCCAGGAGGTGGGCGAGGCGTTCGCGGAGGTCGTCCACGTCGCCCTCCGGGCCGAGGTCCGGCTCGTAGCGCTCCTCGGGGACGATGTCCTCGTGCGCGCCCAGCCGGCCGCCGGCCAGGAGGAGTTGGGAGACCTCCAGGAGGAGGAAGGGGACGGCCGAGTCCGGCTCGTCGCCCTTGGCGACCTCCGTCACCGCCACGATGAAGCTCTCGATCTGGTCCGAGATCTGGACCGCGAAGGAGTCGGGGTCCTGGGCGGCCGAGTGCAGGAGGACCGGCGGCTCCGCCGTGGCGTCGGCGGGCTTCGGTGACTTCTCAGGCTGGTTCTTAGACATCTAGGAGTCGTCTCCCCTCGAAGGCGCGGCCCAGAGTGACCTCGTCCGCGTATTCCAGATCTCCCCCGACAGGGAGCCCGCTGGCCAGGCGGGTGACCTTCAGGCCCATGGGCTTGATCATGCGCGCGAGGTACGTCGCCGTGGCCTCGCCCTCCAGATTCGGGTCCGTGGCCAGGATCAGTTCCGTGACGGTGCCGTCCGCCAGGCGGGCCAGTAGTTCTCGTATGCGCAGGTCGTCCGGGCCTACGCCCTCGATCGGGCTGATCGCGCCGCCCAGGACGTGGTACTTGCCGCGGAACTCGCGGGTGCGCTCGATCGCCACCACGTCCTTGGGTTCCTCCACGACGCAGATGACCGAGGGGTCGCGGCGGGGGTCCCTGCAGATGTTGCAGAGCTCTTCCTGCGCCACGTTTCCGCAGGTCGCGCAGAAGCGGACCTTGTCCTTCACTTCGAGCAGGGCGTGCGCGAGACGGCGTACGTCCGTCGGCTCCGCCTGAAGGATGTGGAAGGCGATCCGCTGCGCGCTCTTGGGACCGACGCCGGGCAGCCTGCCCAACTCGTCGATGAGGTCCTGAACCACGCCTTCGTACACGGGACGCCTTTCCTTGCCTTCTTCAGGGTCGAGCTCTGATACGTACGGTAGTTGGCCGGGGGGTTTCTTAGAAGGGAAGGCCCGGGATGCCGCCGCCACCCAGACCCTGGGCGAGCGGGCCGAGCTTCTGCTGCTGGAGCGCCTGCGCGTTCTCGTTGGCCGCCTGGACCGCCGCCACGATCAGGTCCGCGAGCGTCTCCGTGTCCTCCGGGTCGACCGCCTTGGGGTCGATCACGAGGCCGCGCAGCTCGCCCGAGCCGTTGACCGTCGCCTTGACGAGACCGCCGCCCGCCTGGCCGTCGACCTCCGTGCGCGCTAGCTCCTCCTGCGCGGCCGCGAGGTCCTGCTGCATCTTCTGAGCCTGCTGGAGCAGCTGCTGCATGTTGGGCTGGCCACCACCGGGGATCACGATCAGCTCCTGTCTGTGACGCTCTATGACGGTTCGTGACGGTCTGTTCGGCGGGGTTTCCGCCTGTATTGAGCCTACGTGGTCGGGGGTGCGCTCGCTCCAGCACTCTTTCGAGTGAGATCAGCTGTCCTCCTATACCTGATCAAGCACCTCTTCCGGGCGGAAATACCGCGAAAACGGGCTCACGGCCACCCATTGGGAGGTAGAACCGCCGCAGGGAACAGCCGGACCGTAGGGAACAGTCGCAGGCCGTAAGGAACAGTCGGGGATTCAGCGATCTCAACGATCTCGACGATCTCGTAGAGGTAGAGGGAGTGCCGTGAGCCAGCCGGATATGCAGCCCGAGGGGGTGCCCCACGACGGGCACGGGCAGGGTGCCGGGGCGGATGCGCAGCAGGGCGGTGCACCCGTGGGCGCGGCGGGCTCCCGGCTCGGGGATCTGACGGGGCGGTCCTTTCCGCTCGGCGACTGGGGCGAGCCCGCCGAGCGGCTCGACGAGCTGTACCGGTGGGTGGAGCGCGGGGCGCTCAATACGGCCGCCTGGTATCTGTCCGACCGCGCGTGGAAGCGGCGGGGGGCGCGGCTTGCGCGGGTGGGGGCGGCGTTGGGGGCCGTGGGGGCGGGGGTGTTTCCGCTGCTTGATCTGGCGGGGGCGGTGGGGGATGTCGCGACGTGGGGGTTCGTCTCGCTGCTGGGCGCTGCGGCGTGTGTGGGGTGCGACCGGTTCTTCGGTCTTACGTCCGGGTGGATGCGGGACGTCGCCACGGCGCAGGCGGTGCAGCGGCGGCTTCAGGTGCTGCAGTTCGACTGGGCGTCGGAGAGTGTGCGGGAGGTGCTGGGGCCTACCGAGGGGACGGCCAGTGAGGCGGCCGAGCGGTGCCTTGCGGTGTTGCGGAGGTTCTCCGAGGACGTGACGGAGCTGGTGCGGGCGGAGACTGCGGACTGGATGGTGGAGTTCCGCTGCGGGCCGGCGCCGTTGGCTACGCAGGCGCTGGCGCCGGCTTCCCGGGGGGAGGCAGGGCCGTCGCCTGCGCGGGCCGCGTTGCCGCCGGGGGCTCGGCCGAATATGCCTCGGCAGCGGCCGCCGGAGCCGCGGTAGGGGGCGGGGGGTGCTTCTTCCCCAACCCCGCCCCTTCCCGAAAGTTCCGGCTGCCGCCGGCCTTGCAGTGACCGTCATCACCGGCTCCGCCGAGTTCGTCCTCAAACGCCGGACGGGCTGGAACCGGACGGGCTGGAATGGGGGGGCGCGGCCCGTTTCGTGGGTGGGAGAAAGGGGGCGCCGGCCAGCGGCGGGCGCGTGCGGAGTGCGGGTGGGAGGGCCGTGGTGGTCGGCGGTGGTAGCCGACGTGCAGGCCCCCGTTCGCTCGGCGGGGGCCCGCGTCGGTCAGCTGTAGATGATCATTGAGCCCTGGGCCAGGCTGCGGGTCGTTGCCGCGTGGAGGCCCAGCCAGACGTGGCGTTCGCGGGCGAAGGGGCTGTCGTCGTGGGGGGCCGGGGCCGCCGGTTCCTCCAGGGACGTGGGGGACTGGGGCGGCGTCGGCGGGCCCGGCGGGTTCGTCGGGTCTATGCCGATCGACGGGGCCACGAACTCCAGTTCCCGCAGCAGCGCCTGCGCCGAGCCCAGCGGGCCGCCGCCCGCGAGGAGTTCGTCGTTCGACAGCGGCGCGGGGAAGTCCACAGGGACGTACGCCCCCGCATGGTCGTAGTGCCAGACCAGATGCGACTGCTGGGCCGTCGCGTCGAACATCTCCAGCAACTGCTCGTAGTCCCCGCCCAGTTCGTCCACCGGCGTCACCTCGAGGCCGCAGACCTGGAGCAGGTACGCCCGCCGCAGGAAGTGCAGCGCGTCGTAGTCGAAACCCGCGACCGGGGCGACGTCCCCCGACAGGCCCGGCATGTACGCGAAGACGGGGACGGGCGGCAGTCCTGCCTCGCCCAGCGCCTTGTCGTACGCCGCGATCTCCTCCGCGAAGGGGTTGTCGGGGCTGTGACACAGCACGTCGACGAGCGGGACCAGCCACAGATCACAGGCCAAGGGGGCTCCTCATGTCGGGCTCACACCGGGAAGTCGGCTCACACTAGGAATGTCGGGCTTGGTCGTGCGTCACATCGGACAGTCGTGCGTCGCATCGGACATCGGACATCGGACCTCGTTCACCGCGTTCAGGCAGCGTAGTCGCGCCGCGACCCCGCTAGCTGCCCCTGTGCAGATCCCAGATCCACACCCCGTCTACCCACTTTCCGGGCCGGTCAAGGAGTTCCTCCACCGTCACCCGGAGTTCGGCGTCGTGCGGCTGCGGCGCGAGCACCAGGACGCCCGCCCTCCAGTACGCCATATCGGCGCGCGCCGCGGCCCGCCAAGCGTCCGTGATCTTCGGGGCCTGGCCTGAATTGCGTACGTCCCGAAGGAGGTTCGAGGTGTTGCGCGGCGAGGCGCCGTAGATGCCCACCCGGTCCGGGCCCCACGGGCCGTTGAAGTAGCCGCCGGGGAGGCGGAAGTCCAGGTCGGCCGCGGTCTGCCAGTGCAGCGCCTCCGCGTTGCCCGGATCCGGCAGCGGCACCGGAACCAGGGTCTCGCCCTCCCCCACGTACTTCCGCCACGTCCCCTCCGCGATGAACGCCGGCACCTCGGCCCGCTCCACCGCCCGCAGCGGGGCAGGCACGATCGGCAGCAGCGCGAGGGCCACGGCCGCCACACCCGCGTACCGAGATGCCCTCGGCAGACGGCTCTCGGCCGAAAGCAGCCCCCCGAGCGCCAGCGCCACCAGCATCCCGAGCGCCGGCGCGCACACCATCGCCACCCGCGACTCGATGACCGACTCGAAGAGCGGCAGATGGGCGAGGGGCTTCCACGGGCCCGGCAGCACGACGTCCGTCAGCGGAATGCGGAACTTCGGGCCCAGCGAAAGGAACGCCGCCGCGACCACCGTGAACGCCAGCGCCTTCACCACCGCCCGCTCCCACAGCCGTACGACGATCGCGAAGACGAGCGCCACCAGCGGCCAGCCGTAGAAGGCGTTCTGCTCGGTCGGGTTGAGGGAGAGCGCGTCGGCGGTCTTCTCGTTGCCCGCCAGGGAGCGCTCGGCGAAGGAGAGCAGCGCGAGCGGGCTGTTGCCCGCGTTGTCGCCGTGCAGCACGCTCGCGTAGCTCTGCGGGCCGAAGAACTGCCAGTAGAGGGGGAAGGCGACGAGGGGGAGAGTGACGGTGAGTGCGACGCCCAGGCCCTTGAGCAGGGGGCGCAGCGCCTCCTTCGCCACATCCCGGCGCGCCAGCCCGTACGCCGCCGCGAACAGCAGCATGCCCATCGCGGCGAGCAGCAGCGGTTCCTCGCCGAGGAAGATCTGGTACGTCGTGAAGAGGCCGAGGAGTATCCCGTCGCGGACGACCCGCGTCCCCTCGCACAGCCGCAGCGCCCTGTCGATGATCACCGGGATCATGAACAGGACCATGAAGTTCGGGTGGGCGTGCGCGTGGCTGATCATCGGCGGCGCGAACGCGGCGAGCGCCGCGCCGACGGCCGCCGCGCCCCGGTGTCGTACGAGCCGCTTGAAGATCAGCCAGTACCAGGCGACGGCGGTCGCCGCGAGGCCCAGCGTCATCGCCGCGTTCAGCGCGACCGCGGGGCCGAAGAGCCAGGTCACGGGGGCGAAGGGGACGGAGAGGCCGAGCATGACCGTGTTGGCCATGAGGTTCACGCCGTCGGGGAAGTTCTGGAGGGTCGTGAAGAGGGGGTTCCGGAGGTGGCTCACGTTGTCCGCCGTCACCGCGAAGAACCATTCCCACTGGTTCTGGTCCTGGAGCGAGTCCGGGAGGTAGCGCGCGCCGGGTGCGATCAGGCGGCCCGAGTAGAGCGTGACGGACAGGGCCAGGAAGAGCACGCCGACCAGGACGTCCGCGGGGCGCAGGGTGCGGGCCTTCAGCGAGGCCAGTTCGCCGAGGACCCGGACGTAGTCGAGCGGGCGGACCTTGGAGCCCTCCTGGTGCGCCCAGCGGACGGGCACCTCGGCGATCGGCCGCCCCGAGCGGCGTACGTACTGCAGGATCTCCACGTCAATGCCCCAGCCGCGCAGCCGGGACGCGGCAAAGGCCGCACGGGCGAGGTCGCCGTCGAAGAGCTTGAATCCGCACTGGGTGTCGCGGATCCCGGGGACGGCGACCATGCGTATCAGGAAGTTTCCGGTACGTCCGAACAGCTCGCGCAGGCGGTGCTGGCGGGCCTCGATGGTCGCGTCCGCGCCGGCCCGGGAGCCGATCGCGGCCGCGTGGCCGTCGCTGAGCGCCTTGTCGAGGCGCTCCAGCTCCTCGATGGGGGTGGCGAGGTCGGCGTCGGTGACCAGGACGCGGTCGCCGCGCGAGGCGAGCACGCCGAGCCGCAGGGCGTGGCCCTTGCCGCGGTTGCGGTCGGAGTGGACGAGCCGGACGCGGGGGTCGTCGAGCTCGGCCTCGACGGCGATCTCGGGGGTGCGGTCGGTGGAACCGTCGTCGACGACGATCAGCTCCCAGCTGCCGACGCGGGGAGCCTCGGGGCTGCCCGCGCCGTCCAGGTACGCGCGGATCGCGGCGAGCGTGGGGGCCAGCCGGCGTTCCTCGTTGTAGGCGGGGACGACGACGGTCAGGTCCACGCTCATGCGGTGGCCGCAAGGCGCTCGATGAGGGCCAGTGAGTGTGCGTTGTACTCGGCGACGATCTGCCGGGCGGCCTGCGGGTCGCGGCGTGCGAGGGCGTCGACGAGTTCGGTGTGCCGGGCCCACAGGGTGCCGCGCAGGTCGCCGTCGCCGCGGTCCACGGCGCGGCGCAGGTGGGTGACGGCGCAGACCCAGGACTGGACGCGCAGCCGGTGCAGGAAGTCCGAGAGGTAGGGGTTGCCGAAGAGGGCGCTGAGCTCGCGCCAGAAGCGCAGATCGTAGCCGATGAGGACGTTCAGGTCGCCCGCGCAGGCGGCGCGGGCCGCCTCCTCGCCACGGCGGCGTACGGAGACGAGGCCCGCGGCGGCGTCGGCGTGCGCCTCCGTGTGGGCCACGAGGTCGCGGAAGATGCCGTCGGAGACGAGGCTGCGGGCCTCCAGCATGCCGCGGTAGTCCGCGAGGGAGTGCTCGTGGACGCGGTAGCCCTTGTGCTGGTCGGCGTCGAGCAGGCCCTGCGCGGCGAGGTTCACCAGGGCCTCGCGGACGGGGGTCGCGGAGACGCCGTACTGCTCGGCGATCTCCTTGACCGTGAACTCCTGGCCCGGCTCCAGACGGCCGCCGAGGATCTCGTCGCGCAGCGCGTCGGCGATCTGCTGGCGCAGCGTGCTGCGGATGACGGCGGGGCCGTCGGTGCCGGGCATCTGGGTTCCCCTGCGGTCATCGTGTACGTGGTCGTGTTGCTTATGAGCACGTCAGACTACGCGGTCGGGGTTCCCGGGGGTGGGGGCCAGTTCCGGCATGGCCCCCACCTCCGACACCTGATGCCTGTCAGCGCCGGGCGGTCAGGCCACGTGCCGGTCCGCGACCGACAGCGCCGCATCCAGCGCCGCCAGCCCCTCCTTCGCCTCGGTCTCCGTGATGTTGCAGGCCGGGACGACGTGGGTGCGGTTCATGTTGATGAATGGCCACAGGCCCTGCTTCTTCGCCGCCGCGCCGAACTCCGCCATCGGAGTGTTCGCCGCGCCCGTCGCGTTGTACGGGACGAGGGGCTCGCGGGTCTCCTTGTCCTTGACCAGCTCAAGCGCCCAGAACATGCCGAGGCCGCGCACCTCGCCGACGCTCGGGTGCCGCTCGGCCAGCTCCGCGAGGGCCGGGGCCATGACCTCCGCCCCGACGCGGGCCGCGTTCTCGACGACGCCCTCCTCCTCCATGACCTTGATCGTCGCCACCGCGGCCGCGCAGGCCAGCGGGTGGCCGGAGTACGTGAGCCCGCCCGGGTAGGGCCTGCGGGCGAACGTCTCGGCGATGGCCGAGTTGATCGCGACGCCGCCCAGCGGGACGTAGCCCGAGTTCACGCCCTTCGCGAAGGTCAGGAGGTCCGGTACCACCCCGCCGTCGAAGTGCTCCGCCGCGAACCACTTGCCCGTGCGGCCGAAGCCCGCCATGACCTCGTCCAGGATGAAGACGATGCCGTGGCGGTCGCAGATCTCGCGTACGCCGGACAGGTAGCCCGGGGGCGGGGTCATGATCCCGGCCGTGCCGGGGACGGATTCGAGGATGATCGCCGCGATCGTCGCGGGGCCCTCGAAGGCGATCGTGTCCTCCAGGTGCTGGAGGGCCCGCTCGCACTCCTGCCGCTCGTTCTCGGCGTAGAACGGGCTGCGGTACAGGAACGGCGCCCAGAAGCGGACGACGCCCGCCGAGCCGTTGTCGGAGGGCCAGCGGCGGGGGTCGCCGGTGAGGTTGATCGCGGCGGCGGTGGCACCGTGGTACGAGCGGTAGGCGGAGAGGATCTTGGGGCGGCCGGTGTGGAGGCGCGCCATGCGGGACGCGTTCTCCACGGCTTCGGCGCCGCCGTTGGTGAAGAAGATCTTGTCCAGGTCGCCGGGGGTCCGCTCGGCGATGAGGCGTGCGGCCTCGGAGCGGGCCTCCACGGCGAACGCGGGGGCGAAGGTCGTCATCGTCGCCGCCTGCTCCTGGATCGCGGCGACGACCTTCGGGTGCTGGTACCCGATGTTCGTGAAGACGAGGCCGCTGGTGAAGTCGAGGTAGCGGTTGCCGTCGTAGTCCCAGAAGTACGAGCCTTCCGCGCCGGCGACGGCGAGGGGATCGATCAGCTCCTGTGCGGACCAGGAGTGGAACACGTGCGCGCGGTCCGCGGCCTTGACGGCGGCGCCGACCTGGGGATTCGGCTGAGGGGTCATGTGGGCGAGGGTAAATGTCCACGATGCGGATAGGACATGGGCGTCCTGTTTCGCGGGGGCGCGGGGTACTGGACAGTGTGTCGGGGCTCCCGCGAGGCGTAGGCGCAGACGTAGGCGTACGGAATCTCAGTCCTCCGCCTCCTCCCCCACCAATCTCGCCCGCGGCCCCTCCGCCCCGCAGCGGATCTCGTACGCCAGGTCGTCCCGCTCGTCGTCGTCGCTCGGTTCCGCCTCCAGGTGGGCCGCCCTCGCCGGGCCCCGCTCCACGTCCTCGTCGATGTGGAAGCCGTCCGCCGGGCTCCAGGAGACGAGGTACACCGTTCCGTCCGGGCGGCACTCGGCCGTCGCCGTGCCTCCGGTGAAGCGGACCGTGGAGCGGTCGGGCGAGGCATCGGAAGGAGAGGGGGAGGGAGACGTCGGCTTCGATGAGCCCGCAGGCGTACTCGGAGTCGTACTCGGTGGCGTGCTCGGTGGCGTACCCGGAGTCGTGCTCGGCGGCGTATTCGGCGGTGTCGCCGCGAGCGCCCTGCTGACGTCCCCCTCGTCCAGCGGACGGCTGTGCGCCGCCCCGCCGCCGTCGGAACTCGCCAGCTGCCAGGCACCCAGCGCCCCCGCAGCCGTCCCGACCCCCACCCACGCGGCCGTCACCGCCGCGCTCCGCCACTTCCACTTCCGCATGTGGAAACTCTGCCGCACAGTTTCCTAACGCCCGGTTAAGAGGCGCCCAAAGACCCTGTCCCCACTCATTGTTACGGTGGTTGTATGGCGCATCTTCTTGTCGTGGAGGACGATCCACAGCTGCGCGGCGCCCTCGTGCGCGCCCTGCGCGACAAGGGGCACGCCGTCGCCACCGCCCCCAGCGGCATGGCGGGGCTCGACGCGGCGGTCACCAGCCGGCCCGACCTCGTCGTGCTCGACCTCGGGCTCCCCGACGTCGACGGCGCCCAGGTCCTGCGGATGCTGCGCGCGGTCAGCGACGTACCCGTCATCGTGGCGACCGCACGCGACGAGGAGCCGGAGATGGTCTCTGTCCTGGAGGCCGGCGCCGACGACTACATCGTCAAGCCCTTCGGCGCCGCCCAGCTCGATGCCCGCGTCAAGGCCGTCCTGCGCCGCCTCGGTGCCGCCGAGAGCGCCGAGCCGCTGCACGTCGGCGGCCTCACCATCGACCCGGCCGCCCGCGAGGTCTCCCTGGACGGCACGCCCATGGACCTCACCCCGCGCGAGTTCGACCTCCTCGCCTATCTCGCGCACCGCCCCGGCCAGGTCGTCTCCCGCCGCGAACTCCTCGCCGAGGTCTGGCAGCAGCCGCTCGGCGGCGCCGACAAGACCGTCGACGTGCATCTCTCCTGGCTGCGCAGGAAGCTCGGCGAGACCGCGCAGGAGCCGCGCTACCTGCACACCGTCCGCACCGTCGGCATCAAGCTCGCCGCCCCGGAATCGGCCCGCTGATGCGGCGCAGCCTCCTGCTCCTCACCGCCGCCACCACCGCCCTGGTCCTGACCGCCCTCCTGGTCCCCCTCACCCTCCTCACCCGCACCCATGCCGCCGACCGCGCCACCGCCGAGGCCACGGCCCGTGCCCAGTGGGTGGCCCACGCGCTGGGCCCCGCCCTCGCCACCGCCGCCGAACGCGAGACCGCCGAGCAGACCGTGGAGAGCGTCAACACGCCCGGACTGCCCGCCACTTCGCTGATCATGGGGGACGGGACCGTCATCGGGCCCGGCTCCGGGAAGAAGAAGGATCTCGGCGACGCCGTCCGTCTCGCCCGCACCGGTCGCGCCTTCACCTACGAGCCTTCCACCGGCGGCCGTCAGGTCCTCGTCCCCGTGCAGGGCGCCGACGGCGGTACCGCCGTCGTTCAAGTCACCCTCACCCAGCAGCAGTTGTACGCCGGGATGATGACCTCCTGGTTCGTGCTCGCCGGGATCGGGGTCGGACTCGTCCTCATCGGGCTGCTGCTGGCCGACCGGCTCGGCGCCCGGCTCGTCGGCGCCACCCGGCGCCTGGCCCGCACCGCCGACCGGCTCGCCGCAGGTGACCTCACCGCCCGCGCCACACCCGAGGGCCCGCCCGAACTGCGCCTGGTCGCCGGTGAGTTGAACCGTCTCGCCGCCCGCATCGACGAACTCCTCGCCGCCGAGCGGGAGAACGCCGCCGATCTCGCGCACCGCCTGCGCACCCCCGTCGCCGCGCTGCGCCTGGACGCGGAGACGCTGCGGGACACGGAGGAGGCGCACCGCATCGCCGCCGATGTCGCCGCCCTCGAACGCAGCGTCGACGACGTCATCCGCAAGGCCCGCCGGCCGCTGCGCGACGCCCCGCACGCCGACCTCGCGGCGGTGGCCCGCGAACGCGCCGCGTTCTGGCTGCCGCTGGCCGAGGATCAGGGACGTACGACGGAGACGGAGACCCCTGAACGCGGGGCGCACGTGCCCGTCCCCGAGGACGAGTTGGCCGCCGCACTCGACGCGCTCATCGGCAACGTCCTCGACCACACCCCGCAGGGCACCCCGTTCCGCATCACCGTCCGCGTCATCCCGGCGGACGGCACCGCCGAACTCACCGTCGCCGACCAAGGCCCCGGTCTCCCCGCGGCCTACGCGGCGGAACGCGGCACCAGCGGCGGCGGCTCCACCGGCCTCGGCCTGGACATCGCGCGCAGAACGGCGGAGGACGCGGGCGGCACGTTCCGCATCACCGGCGCCGCCTCAGCCGATACCGATACCGATGCCGACGCCGATACCGATACCTCAGCCGATACCGACGCCGACGCCCCCGGCACCCGCGTCACCCTCACCTTCCCGCGTGCCCCGCAGCCCCAGCCGCGCGCGGAAACGCGGTCCGCACCGCCCGCGCCCAGCGGTTGATGCCCAACTCGGGTCGCAGCGCGGCGAACCCGCCGCAGTACTTGGTGAAGTCCGCCGCGCGCACGCCGTACCGGTGCAGGACCCGGTCCGCCTCCGTCAGATGCCCCTGCGTCTTGGTCTCCACGAGGACGAGTCCCCGGTCCGCCGCCACCGACCGGCCCGTCGCCGTGTCCCGCACCACGAGCCCCGCGTCGCAGGTCACCCGCTGCCCGTCGGCCACGAAGGTCGCCCGCTGGTACTCCGTGACCAGCGCCTTCGTCAGCCCGCCCGGCGCCTCGATGCCGTACGAACCCCGCAGGACCCCGGCCAGGAACCCCTGCCGCTCGGCGTCCAGCGCGCGGTCGTCGGCCTCAAGTCGCTGCCGGTGCTTGATCGTCTCGCCCCGCCCGCTCTTCAGCTTGATCTCGAACTGCCGCTCCCCGCTGTCCTGGTAGACCCGCTCCCTGATCCGGTAGCGCAGCCGCCGCCCCTGCCGGTGGTCGTGGAAGGTGCGCAGCTCGGGGGTGTCGTAGTACGTCGAGTGGTAGCTGAACCAGCGCTTGCCGCCGATGCTCAGGGCCCGGAAGGGGCCCGACGGGCGGCGCGGGTCCGTGAGCAGCGCCGCCAGGTCCTCGAATATCTCGACCGGGACGAGATAGCTGTTGTCGAAACGGGCGAGCAGTTCCGCCCGGGCGTTCACCTCGTCAAGCGCGATGGGGTGCGCGGCGAGCGCGGCCCTTCCGATGGCGCGTACGGCGGGGTTCACACGGTCTCCTTCTGGGGTGCGGGGGCAAGCGTGCGGGACCGGGTCGTGCGTCGTCGTTGTGCTGCTGTACGGACCAACTCCCCGGCCCGCCCGGAAGGTTCCGGCTGCCGGAAGCGGACTTCCAGCACCATCAGGTCGCGTACGTAGTCGATCTCCTGCACGGTCCAGCCGAGCGGCTCCCCCAGGCGGCGCGCCAGCTCGGCCCGCAGCGCGGTCTCCTCGCGGTACACGGCGTCGAGCGTGATCACGGCCCGCCGGTCGGCGGCGAAGAGGCGCGGATGGTCGGCGACGTACATCACGAGGAGCAGGACCGCCGCGAGCCCCGTCGCTATCGGCAGCGAGAGCCCCGGCAGTCCACAGAGCAGGCCCAGGACGAGGGTGATGAAGTAGTACGCCACCTCTTGGTGCTGCACCGCGTCCGAGCGCAGCCGCACGATCGAGAGCACCCCGAAGAGTCCGAAACCGAGCGCGAGTCCGCCGTTCCCGCCGGCGCTGGCGAGGGCGGAGACGACCGCGAAGAGCGCGACGTTCAGCGCGAGATAGGCGGGGACCAGCTCACGCCTGCGGTGCCGGGGATAGAAGACGCCGAAGGTCAGCAGCGTCACCGCCACGAGGTCGAGACCGAGATGGGCCGCGAGCTGGCCGCTCTGCTCCAGGGCCTGCGCGCTCTGTTCGAGGGTCTGTGTGCTGTCCATGACCAGGACGCTAGGGAAGAGCGGGTTAACGCCGCCCCTGGCGGGAGTTAACCCCCGAGCCCTCCCTCTCCTGCGCGCCCTCTCCTGCGCCCTCCTCCGAGCCCCGCACCTCTTGACAGCATGCTGTCACTTTGACAGCATGCTTACGTAAGCACGAAGGAGACCGGCAGCCGATCAGCGGAGGTGGCACTCATGTCCCGCAAGCCCGTACACCTGGCCGTCTACGACACACTCGCCGACTGGGAGACCGGACACGCCACGGCCTATCTCGCCCGCTCCGGGTACGAGGTCCGCACGGTCGCCGCCGGTTCGCCCGACACCGTCACCACGGTCGCCGGCGTCCGCATCAAGCCCGACCTGGACCTGGCGGAACTGCGGCCCGAGGACAGCTCGCTGCTGATCCTGCCGGGCGCCGACCTCTGGGACAGCGGCGACGGACTCGCCCCCTTCGCCCGCACGGCCCGCGCCTTCCTCGACGCGGGGGTGCCCGTCGCCGCGATCTGCGGGGCGACGGCCGGGCTGGCCCGCGAGGGGCTGCTCGACGACCGGGCGCACACCAGCGCGGTGTCGTTCTATCTCGCGGCCACCGGCTACAAGGGCGGCGAGCGGTACGTCGACGTGGACGCCGTCACCGACGGGGACCTGATCACGGCGGGCCCGACCGAGCCGGTCGCCTTCGCGCGCGAGGTGCTCGGGAAGCTCGGCGCCCTTGAGGGCGAGAAGCTGGACGCCTGGTACCGCCTGTTCCACGACTCGGACGCGTCGGCGTACGAGGTGCTCGAATCGTGAGCGCCGGACGACTCACCCCCCGCGAACAGCAGGACCTGTTCTCCCGCACCGCACTCGGCACGTTCCGGCTCAACGGCCAATTCCTCTCCGTGGCGGAGGAGTTGGCCAAGCCGGGCGGTCTCACCGCCGCCTGGTGGCAGGTGCTCGGCGCGGTCCTGCGCGAGCCGCTGCCGGTGGCCGGGATCGCCCGCGCGATGGGCATCACCCGGCAGAGCGTGCAGCGCATCGCCGACCTCCTGGTGCGCAAGGGCCTCGCCGAGTACGTGCCGAACCCGGCCCACCGCCGGGCCAAACTCCTGCGCCCCACGGACGAGGGACGCGCGGCCGTGGCGAAGATCGACCCCGGCCACGCGGAGCTGGCGGCTCGGCTCGCGGCAGTGCTCGGCGAGGCGGAATTCGCCGAGACGGTACGGGTGTTGGAACGGCTCACCGTGGCGGTGGCGCAACTGGAAGCCGATACGGAACCCGTTACGGAGCCGTAGCAGACAGTCAGCCCCACCCTGTCGCACCCCCGCACTAAACTCGATCCGTTCCACACCAACGGGGGAGGTCGGCGCGGCGATGGAGAAGCTCGGGCCCGGGGATCCACAGCGAATAGGCGCCTACCGACTGCTCGCGCGGCTCGGCGCGGGCGGCATGGGGCACGTCTATCTGGCCCGCTCCGACCGGGGACGCACGGTCGCGGTGAAGCTGGTGCGCGAAGAGCTCGCCGAGCAGGAGGAGTTCAGGAACCGCTTCCGGCAGGAGGTGCAGGCGGCGCGGCGGGTGGGCGGCGCGTGGACGGCGCCGGTGCTCGACGCGGACACCGAGGCGGCGATTCCGTGGCTGGCCACGGGTTACGTCGCGGGGCCCTCCCTGCAGAGCGTCGTCTCGAACGACCACGGCCCGCTGCCCGAGCGGTCCGTGAAGATACTGGCGGCCGGTCTGGCCAACGCGCTCAAGGACATCCACGCGGCGGGCCTCATCCACCGCGACCTGAAGCCGTCGAACGTCCTGGTGACGATCGACGGCCCGCGGGTCATCGACTTCGGCATCGCGCGCGCCCTGGAGACGGTGACCGACGGCGGCCTCACCCGCACCGGCGCGCTCGTCGGCTCCCCCGGTTTCATGGCTCCCGAGCAGGTGCGCGGCGACCGGGTCACCCCGGCGTGCGACGTGTTCTGCCTGGGCTCGGTCCTCGCGTACGCGGCGTCGGGGGCACTGCCCTTCGGCACGGCGAACAGCGGTGTGCACGCGCTGATGTTCCGCATCGCGCAGGAGGAGCCCGACCTGGCGGCGCTGCCGGAGGAGCTGGCCGAGCTGGTCGGCGACTGCCTGCGCAAGAACCCGGCGGACCGCCCCACCCTGGAACAGATCCTGGAGCGCACGGGCGCGGAGGACACCCTCGCGGACGGCGGCCGCACCCGCGACCCGTGGCTGCCGGGCGCGCTGGTGGCACAACTGGGCAGGCACGCGGTGCAGTTGCTGGACACGGAGAACCCGGCAGAGGCTGCCGAGGCAGCCGCCGCACCTCCCGCGCCCCCCGCCGCGACGCCCGCGGCCCCTGCTCCCGGCCCCGCTCCCGACCCCGCGACGGACGACACCCCGCCCCCACCGGGCAAACCGGGCGAGGCCCCGCTGGACCACCTCCCCACGATGATCTCCGGCACCCCGCCGCCGACTCCCCCGCCGGGCCCGTCGTACGGCTACCCGCAACAGCACCCGCAGCTCCCCGCGTCCCCCTACGGCTACCCCCAGCAGGGCCCTTACGGCCCGACACCTCCGTACGGCCCCGTGGTCACGCCCATGGGCGAGCCCCCGCGCCGCAGCGGACGGTCCACCGCCGCGCTGATCGCGGTGGCGCTGGTCGTGGCGATAGGGGCGGGCGGCACGGTGTACGCGGTGATGAAGGGCGAGGGCAGCCCGAAGGCGGGCGGCGAGGGCTCCAAGTCACCGACGAACAGCTCGGCTTCGACGCCGGGCATGCCGTCCGAGGAGGAGTCGACGGACCCCGGGACTCCGCCCACGACTCCCGACGACAAGGACTCCAAGAACGACGAGGACGGCGCGATCCCGAAGAAGTTCCTCGGCACGTGGAGCGGCTCCATCCAGAACGACCTGGGGCACAACTCCCGTGAACTGGTCTTCCAGCAGGGCGAGATCGGCGACACGGTCCTGTCCATCACGGCCGACGGCCCCACGGACACCGGCGGCACGTACCACTGCGTCTTCCAGGGCAGGCTGGAGTCGGCGAGCGGCAACACCCTGCGCATCGGCCCGACGGACGTCGTCGTCGGAGAGCCCGCCAGCTCCTGCCGTCCGGGCAAGTCGAGCACGGTCACCCTCCTTTCGGACGGCCGGCTGCACCGGGAGAACACGGGGACGGACAAGGGACTGACGTACTCGAAGGACGGCTGAGCGGGCCCGCCGGCTAGTCCGGCGGGGCCGTGCACTGCGGCGACGGCGGGCGGCCCGTGGGCCAGGCCAGCTTCTGGAACTTGAGGTGCCGGGCCTTGTCCGGGGAGAGCCGCACGATCGACACCGCCTTGTCGTACGGGTTGCCGTAGCTGTCGAGGCAGATCCAGCCGCTCGCCCCGCGCACGGTCTGGTTGCCGTGCAGCCTCGGCCAGGCGGCCGGGACGGACTTCAGAGCCGGAACGCGGTCCTTGGCCACCACGCGGTTGCGGATCCCGGCGATCGCCACCATCGCGGAGTCGTGCGTGGTGATCGTGCGTCCGTCCGCGAGGTCGGTCGGGCCGATGTCACCGACCTTCTCGGCCTCCTTCTTGCCCTCGGCCAGCTCGCTCAACGCGGTGAAGTCGGCCTTCGAACCGCCCCTGGACGGGGCGTCCTTGCTGGTCCAGGCGGACTCATGGGTGACCGTGGCGTACTCGACGGTGAGCTTGTCGCCCTTGGTGAGGGCGCCCCAGTCCAGGGTCTTGTCCAGTGCCAGCGTCGAGGCGCCCGACACGGTGACGAGACGGTAGTGCTTGCGGCAGGTGCGATTGCCGAGCGCGGTGATCAGTTGGGCCAGCTCGGGCGGGCGGCCCGCGAAGAAGACGGTCGTCGCGTCCGAGACGCAGAGGTTGTTGACCATGTCCTCGAAGTCGTTGGCGGTGACCTCCGCCGAGTCGTACCGCTCGGGCTCGTAGGGCGTGCCCTGCGTCTCCTTCTCGAAGGCGGCCCGCAGGGACCTGGCGTAGATGTCCTTCCCCGCGGTGTCCTCCACCAGGAACGTGTCCTCCGGCTCGACCTTCAGATGCTCCGAGAGGGCCCGCGCCTGGTCGCTGTTGGGCGGCACGATGTTCGCGAGACCCGGATACTTCCTGGGCTCCTCCTTGGAATTGGACAGATCGTCCGCGGTGATCGGGCCGCCGACCACCGCGATCCCCTTGGAGTTGGTCAGGTAGTCGATGGTCCGCTCGGTCCGGTCCACGCTCAGGTTGAACCCGAAGACCGCGCGCAGCCGGTCCCGGCCGTCGTGCGCCATCCTGCCCAGCTGGTCGGACACCTCTTTCCAACGGTCCATGTCCCGGCCCGGATTGGCGAGCACGAGGCGGATCGGCGGTTCGCTCTGCCGGATCTGGTTCGCCCGGTACTGCGCCAGGTACGCGCCCTGCACCTCGCGCACGATCTGGTCCCGCTCCACCTGGTTCTGCTTGTCGGGCGTCAGCGGGATCATCAGGGCGATGGTGGCGTAGGGCTTCTTGCCCTTGGTGATCCGGTCGTTCTCCTTCTTGATCCGCTGCGACACGCGGGCGAGTTGGCCTGTGAAGGCGTACGCCCCGTCGGTGACGCCGACGCATTCGTCGTCACCCCTGTACTCCCGGACCCCCTTCCCGCACGCCCGGTACGCGGGGGGCGGCTCCTCGTCCTCGGGGAAGACCGTGGGCCACAGGACGACGGCGAGCCCGGCCAGGAGCGCCATCGCGAGTGTCCCCGCGAGCGCCCGCTTGATGCGCCTGCGCGCCCCGGGGGCCAGCCGTGCGTAGGCGCCTGCGATCCGGGCGAATGGCTGCGGCATCGGCTACCTTTCCTTGACCGGGAGATCGGGGGCCTGGACTCCGTTCACCAGCGCGTCGATCCAGCCGCCGGCGGCCAGGGCGTCGACGTACGCGTTGCAGGGCTTCACCGGTGGCCGCGGATGCAGGTCGTAGTCCGTGCAGAGCTCCGTGAGCGAACCCCTGACCTTCTCCATGTCGCGGTCGCGGTGCCCCTGTGGCGGTGCCGAGAGCGGCGCGGAGAGCCGCCAGACGACGGCGAGCAGCTGCCGGATCAGGAAGTGGATCCGCCGGGCCGCCGCGTCGGTGCAGGAGGGGCACGCCGGCAGTTCCGTCCCGTCGGGTGGTTCGTCGGGCGGCCAGGGGCCGAGCGCGGGCGGCGCGGCGGCGATCAGGTTGAGGTCGCGCAGCCACACGGCCGGTGCGTACGTCAGATAGCGGTGGTGCATCGCGCGGACGACCAGGGAGTCGAAGCGGCCCTGCGCGAGGGCGTGATGCAGATGGCGCGGGTCGTGCCGGTCCGAGTCGGACTCCCGCACGTCACCGGGGTTGTAGTGGTCCGCGAGGGCGGTGTGGGCGTGGGACCAGCGCAGTCCCTCGGAGGCGCCCCGCAGTTCGTGCAGCAGGACGGCCCGCAGGGCACGGTCGGCGATCAGCGGTCGCGGCTCGGGGCCCGGCCAGGGGTCGTGGTTCCAGTGGCTCAGGCGGACCGGGGAGTCCAGCAGCTGCCGTACCCGGAGCGTCGGGCTGACCACGGGCAGCCCGGCGGCCCGGGACGACAGGAAGAGGCGCGCCGCGGCGGCCTCGTCCAGGGCGGGCGCGAGGGTCAGCAGCTGGTCCCGTACGTCGGGATCCGGCAGCAGCTGTTCGAGGAGCCGCGCCCCGAGCGGCACGGACGACTCCGGCACGGGCAGCGACAGCAGCTCGTCCAGAGCGAACGGTTCGGCGTCCCGCAGCCGCTCGGCCGCCGTCCGCGCGATGAGCAGCGCACTGCCCGTCCGGCCGCCGCCGAGGCGGGCGACGACCTCCGGCAGGGCGGGCGGGGCGGCGGCACCGGAGAGCATGCCGCGGATCTCCCCGCCGGTCACGCGCGGGATCCCGAGGTTCAGCAGCCACGACTGGGGCGGGCACCGCTCCGGATGGGTCCAGGGGGTGCCGTCGGTGGTCTTCGACTCCGGTGCGGCGCCGTCCCCCAGGGACGTGGCGAAGACGACGGGGAGCATGATCCGGCCGCGTCGGTGCCACTGCCCGGCGGCCGCCGCGTACTGGGCGACCAGCGGGTCGAGGAAGCGCCGGTGCAGTGCCTCGTCCACGTCGTCGAGCAGGATGAGCGCCGGGTGCTGGCTCCGGCGGGCCCAGAAGCCGTACGACTCGTGGATGTCGGCGAGCAGAGCGGCGATCAGATGGGACTCGACCGCCGCTCGGCCGGGGCCGCGTGCGCGGAACTGCTGGACCAGCTCGAACAGCCGCTGCACGGCATCGCCGCGCCCCTGGTCGAGCCGGGCCCGCCACCAGGTCCACTGGGGGTCGTCCGCCGCGCGGTCGAGGAGGGCGTCCGTGGCGACCTGGAGCACCGCGCCGATGCCCGGTACGCCGGTCAGCAGGTCCGTCGCCACCCCGTTGAGCACCTGCAGCCAGCGCCCCAGGGCCTCCTTGCGGGCCTCCGGGTCGGGGTCCTGTTCGGTGAGCAGATCACGGAGTTCCTGCTCGGCGGCCTCGCGCTCGGAGGGATGCACGCTGCCGGCGTCCGGTGCCTGCGGGCGCCAGGCGGTGAGGACGAGGAGCGCGGGCGCGAGGCGGGGGAAGTCCACGGCGTGGGTCTGCCGGTTGCCCATCTTCTTGAGCTCGTGGGACAGCGTGAAGAGCAGGTTGGTCACCGCGGACGCGGTGTCGGTGTCGAGCGCCGCGCGGTCCACCGGGTCCGCCGCGGAGTACGGGGGCTCGGTGAGATAGACGCGGGCGGTGGGCACGAAGTCGTGGTAGCCCGCGTACAGGGTGTCGATCAGGGCCGTCTTGCCGGTGGCCCGGTCACCGACGACGCGCACGACGGGCTCCCCCTGCCGGAACTCCCGCTCCGTCCCGTGGTCGTCGCCCGGTGCCATGCCCATCAGCGCCGGCGCCAGTCTGTCGACGACCGGGCCGAGGTTGTACAAGTCAGTCCCCATGAACGCCCCCGTCACGGATCTCACCCTGTACGCAGAGGCATCAAGTATCCACTCATACAAGCGAGTTGGGAATGTGAAGGAGAGCCGGAAAGGAACGCCGCACGGAGCGCCGGAAACGGCGGCGCCCCCGGCCGACCGAAGTCGACCGGGGGCGCCCCCGCACAACGTACGTACTAGATGAACGAGTTGATCTCGATCGTCTCCGTGCGGCCCGGGCCCACGCCGATCGCGGAGATCGGGGCGCCGGACATCTCCTCCAGGGCCTTCACGTAACCCTGCGCGTTCTTCGGCAGGTCGGCGAAGGTCTGGGCCTTGGTGATGTCCTCGGACCAGCCGGGGAGGTACTCGTAGACCGGCTTCGCGTGGTGGAAGTCCGTCTGGTTGTACGGGAGTTCCTCGACGCGCTTGCCGTCGATCTCGTACGCGACGCAGACCGGGATCTGCTCCCAGCCGGTCAGGACGTCCAGCTTCGTGAGGAAGAAGTCCGTCAGGCCGTTCACGCGGGTCGCGTAGCGGGCGATCGGGGCGTCGAACCAGCCGCAGCGGCGGTCACGGCCGGTGGTGACACCGCGCTCGCCGCCGATACGGCGCAGGTCCTCGCCGTCCTGGTCGAAGAGCTCGGTCGGGAACGGGCCCGCCCCGACACGCGTGGTGTACGCCTTCAGGATGCCGATCACGCGGCTGATCTTCGTCGGGCCCACGCCCGTACCCGTGCAGGCGCCGCCCGCGGTCGGGTTCGAGGAGGTGACGAAGGGGTACGTGCCGTGGTCCACGTCCAGGAGCGTGCCCTGGCCGCCCTCGAACAGGACGACCTTGTCGTCGTCGAGCGCGTTGTTCAGGATCAGGGTGGTGTCGGCGACGTACTGCTTGATGTTCTCGCCGTGCTCCAGGAGCTGCTCGACGATCTGCTCCGCCTCGATCGCACGGCGGTTGTACAGCTTCGTCAGGAGCTGATTCTTGATCTCAAGCGCCGCCTCGACCTTCTGCTGCAGGATCGACTCGTCGTAGAGGTCCTGCACGCGGATGCCGGTGCGGTTGATCTTGTCGGCGTAGGTCGGGCCGATGCCGCGCCCCGTCGTGCCGATCTTCCGCTTGCCGAGGAAGCGTTCCGTCACCTTGTCGACCGTGACGTTGTACGGCGTGATGATGTGCGCGTTACCGCTGATCAGCAATTTCGACGTGTCGACGCCGCGCTCGTTCAGACCGCTCAGCTCGGAGAGCAGGACCGACGGGTCGACGACGACACCATTGCCGATGACGGGCACGCAGTCCGGGGAGAGGATCCCGGAAGGGAGGAGATGCAGCGCGTACTTCTGGTCGCCCACGACGACCGTGTGGCCGGCGTTGTTGCCGCCCTGGTAGCGCACTACATAGTCCACGGAGCCACCGAGCAGGTCAGTGGCCTTTCCCTTGCCTTCGTCACCCCACTGAGCACCGAGCAGCACAAGTGCGGGCACAGGCGTACACCCCTTCCGGGCGGGGCATGTCCAAGGTCAGGGGCCGTAGCCGCCATATGGGTGTGCCTTGGATGCTGCCCCGGAATAGACGAAGCCCCTGGCGCAATAGCGCAAGGGGCTCTTGCACAAAGATGCTACCCGAGGACTCAGAAAAGGGGCGCACGTTGTCGGCTCGCGACCAGCTGCTAGTCGTCATCGACCCGGTCGCCCGGCGCACGGACGGTGAGTCGGTACGGATCGCGAAGGATGTGCTCGGGGCGGCCGCCACGGTCCGCGTATGCCTCCCCGACGGGCCGGAGGAATTCGCTAAAGCCCTGGTCAAGAGGGGTGCGCGGCGTCCCGTGGTGATCGGCGACGACCGGGCCCTGATCCGCGCGGTCGGGGTCCTGCACCGGGAGCGCGAGCTGACCTCGTGCGCACTCTCCGTAGTTCCCGTGGGCGCCGCGCAAACCCTCGCGCGGGCGCTCGGCGTGCCCGCCGGGGCGGTCGCGGCGGCGCGCGCCGTGCTCGAGGGCGTGGAGCGGCGGCTGGATCTGCTCGTCGACGACCGGGACGACGTGGTGCTCGGGGAGCTGCGGATCCCGCCGGTGGTGTCGGCCGCGTCCGGCGGCGGCGCGGCGGTCGACGGCCACCCGTGGCTGCGGACCTGCCAGTCCTTCGTACGCACCCTCGCCGCGCGGCCCTCGCGGGTCGCGGCGGCGCCGGGGCCCGCCCCTGCGCGGCTGCGGGTGGAGGCGGACGGGGTGCTCGTCGTCGACCTCGACCAGCCGGTGGAGGGCGTCTTCCTGACTCCGGGGGACGGCGGCTTCGCCGAGGTCGAGGTCCGCCGCGCGGCGACGGGATCGGAGGCGGCGGCACTGCGGGTGCGGGCCCGGACGGTGACGGTGTCGGGGAGCGACTTCCGCTACCGCGCGGACGCGGTGGTCACGGGGCCGATCCGCACCCGGACCTGGACGGTCCGGCCACGGGCGTGGGGACTGACACTGCCGGACAGGCCCTAGGACTCCGCCGGACAGGCCCTAGGGTCGTCCCGGGCCGAACAGGGACTCCCGGTGCACGCGCCAGCGCTCCATCATTCCGCTCAGTTCCGTCTGGACGAACTCGAAGAAGGCGAGCGTCTCGGACAGGCGCTGCCCGGCCGGGGTGTCCGGGCCGAGGCTCATGACGCCGTCGCGCAGGGCGTTCTCCCAGCGCTTGAGGACCACGTCGCGGCTGCCCAGCGCCTCGTACCACTGGTTGCTGTGCACCCGGAAGATGTCCCGCCGCGAGCCGGGCTCGCGCTCCCTGGCCACCATGTGCTGCTGGGAGAGATAGCGCACGCCTCCCGATACGGCGGCGGGGCTGATCCGCAGCTGCTCCGCGAGCTCCGCCGAGGTGAGCGCGCCCGAGTCCGACGCGAGCAGCGCCGCGAAGATCCGCGAGGGCATCCTCGGCATGCCCGCCTCGACCAGCTGCGCGGCGAACTTCTCCACGAAACGGGAGAGGGCCTCCGCGTCGCGCTCTGCGGACTCTGCGGGCTCGTTGGGCATGTGCCGATCATCTCCCCTGTGCGTGCGTACCCCTTGTACGTCCACTCTGAGTTTATACACTTCCTTAACTTCACAAGTTTGTGAAAGTAGCGTACGTTCAAAAACATGACGAAGGCAATCACCGTCTCCGGACTGCACAAGTCGTTCGGACGGACGCACGCACTGGACGGGCTCGACCTCGACGTCCACTCCGGCGAGGTGCACGGCTTCCTCGGCCCCAACGGCGCCGGCAAGTCCACCACCATCCGGGTCCTCCTCGGCCTGCTCCGCGCCGACTCCGGCGCCGCCCAGCTGCTCGGCAGGGACCCGTGGAACGACGCCGTCGAACTGCACCGGAGGGTCGCGTACGTCCCCGGAGACGTCACCCTGTGGCGCAACCTCTCCGGCGGCGAGGTCATCGACCTCTACGGGAAGCTGCGCGGCGGCCTCGACCGGGCCCGGCGCGGCGAACTCGTCGAGCGCTTCGAACTCGACCCCACCAAGAAGGGTCGTACGTACTCGAAGGGCAACCGGCAGAAGGTCGCCCTCGTCGCCGCCTTCGCGTCCGACGTCGACCTGCTGATCCTCGACGAGCCGACGTCCGGGCTCGACCCGCTGATGGAGGAGGTCTTCCAGAGCTGCGTCGAGGAGGAGCGCGACCGGGGCCGGACGATCCTGCTCTCCTCGCACATCCTCAGCGAGGTGGAGTCGCTCTGCGACCGCGTCAGCATCATCAGGAAGGGGCAGACCGTCGAGAGCGGTTCGCTCGCCGACCTGCGGCATCTGACCCGGACCAGCGTCACCGCCGAGCTGGCGGCGCCGCCCAACGGGCTCGCGAAGCTGCCCGGCGTCCACGACATCGACGTAACCGGGAATCGCGTCAGGCTCCAGGTCGACACCGACAAGCTCGACGCGGTGCTCCGCTCGCTCACCGCATCCGGGGTCCGGTCGCTCACCTCCACGCCGCCGACGCTGGAGGAGCTGTTCCTGCGGCACTACCAGGACGACGTGCGCACCGGCTCCGACGCGGCAGAGGCGGTCGCGCGATGACCGCCGTCGCCGACGCCTCGACGTTCCGCACCCGGCACGGCGGGGCACGTCAACTCGCCGGTACCGGAACCCTGTTGAGGCTGGCCCTGCGCCGGGACCGGGTGATGATGCCGGTCTGGATCCTCGTGATCGCCCTCCTTGTGCTCTCCATGCCGGGCTCGCTGGAGAGCGTGTACGCAACGGCCGCCGAGCGGGCCGACGCCATGGAGTCGATGAACGCCAACTCCTCGATGCGGGCCATGTACGGGCCGGTCTTCGGGGACTCCATCGGCGCGCTCTCCGCCCGGCGGATCGGCGGCTACGCGGGGGTGCTCGCCGCCGTCATGAGCCTGATCATCGTCGTACGGCACACCCGCGAGGAGGAGGAGACCGGCCGCCAGGAGATGGTCTCCGCCGCGATGGTGGGCCGGCGGGCGCCGCTGACCGCCGCGCTGCTCGCCGCGGTCGTGGCGAACGCGGCGGTGGCGCTGCTGATCACCGCCGGGATGGCCGGGCAGGGGGCGGGCGGTGCGCTCGCGCTCGGTCTCGGCGTCGCGGGCACGGGGCTGCTCTTCGCGACCATGGCGGCGATCGTCGCGCAGCTCACGGAGAGCGCACGGCTGGCGAAGGGGATGACGTCGGCGGTCCTCGGGGCGGCGTTCGTCCTCAAGGCCGCCGGAGACGCGGGGGCCGAGGACGGCTCATCGCCGCTGACCTGGGTCTCGCCGCTCGGCTGGCTGGAGAACATCCGTCCCTACGCCGACGAGCGCTGGTGGGTGCTGTTGCTGCTCGCCGCGGCGGTCGCGGTGCAGGGTGCCGTCGCGTACGACCTCGCGGGGCGGCGGGACGTCGGGATGAGCTTCCTGCCGACGCGGCCGGGGCCCGCCATGGGGCGGCTCGGCACGGCCGGTGCGCTGGCCTGGCGGCTGCAGCGGGGGAGTGTGCTGGGCTGGCTGCTCGGGTTCCTCGCGGCGGGGGTCGTGTTCGGCGGGATGGTGGACGGGGCGGCGGACATCGTCGGCGACAACCAGAACACGCGGGACATCATCGAGCGGATGGGCGGACAGGCGGGGCTCACGGACGCGTTCCTCGCCACGAT
Source organism: Streptomyces sp. NPDC050658 (assembly GCF_044457025.1). Lineage (NCBI taxonomy): Bacteria > Bacillati > Actinomycetota > Actinomycetes > Kitasatosporales > Streptomycetaceae > Streptomyces > Streptomyces sp. NPDC050658. Next base: position 426,009 of record NZ_JBITGM010000006.1, on the reverse strand, counting down.
GGTCGGCATGCTGGGCATGATCGCTTCGCTGTACGTCGTCGCTTCCGTGCTGCGGTTGCACGGCGAGGAGATCTCGCAGCGGGCCGAGCCGGTCCTTGCGGGGGCGGTCGGCAGGCTTCGGTGGGCCGGGGGGCACCTGGTGATCGCGTTCGCCGGCTCGACGGCTCTGATGCTGGCGGGCGGTCTTGGCCTGTCCGTCGGGTACGGGCAGGACCTCGGGCCGATTCTGGGGGCTTGTCTGGTGCAGGTGCCGGCGATCTGGCTGATCGGGGGGCTTGCGGTGCTGTTGGTCGGTGCCTTCCCCAAGGCGGCGGTCGGTTCTTGGGGCGTGGCGGGGGTGTGTCTGGCGATCGGGTGGATCGGGCCCGCGCTGGATCTTCCCCAGGCGGTGATGAACCTCTCACCGTTCGGACATCTGCCGAAGTTGCCGGGGGGCGAGATGACGTGGGCTGCGCCCCTGCTGCTGCTTGCCCTCGCGGCGGCGTTGCTGGTCGCGGGGTTGGCGGGCCTCCGCCGCCGGGACATGACGACGTAGCCGGCCCTGGGCCCCGGGGGTGCGCAAGCGGGGGTTCCGTCGCCACGTAGTACCTGCGACGGACCCCCCACAACCCGTCCCCATGGGGACGACCCCTCCCCGGGGGGACCCGTACCTTCGTAGGCGTGACTGATGCAGCCAAGACCTCCGCCACCCCCCGTGGCCAGCAGAGCCGTAGCCCGGAGTTCCGGCTGGCCATGGGGGCGCTGGCCGGGGTGAAGGCGGATCTCTTCCGGGACGCCTTCGCCTACCGCCCGATGCCGGCGATGCGTACCGACGGGACATTGACCCGCCACATCCCGGAGCGGATACGCGGCTATGCCGCGTGGACCCCGCACGCGGTGATCGCCGCCGTCGCCTTCCTCACGTTCCTCCTCGGGTACGCCGTGGACGGCGTCGGACTCGACTTCGTGATCACCGGCTTCGTGCCGACCGCGGCCGTCCTCATGACGCTGGCCAGGCCGGTCGGCGCCTGGTGGCTCTCCCTCCTGAGCACCCCCTTCACGGGCGCCCTCAGCAGCGAGTGGGACGGCTGGCCCTGGTCCCCCGCCGCGTTCCTCGCGCACCTCACCGTGATGACGGTCGTCACCCTGCGCACCCGCCCCCGCACCGCGGGCTGGATGTGGATCGGCACCGGCCTCTACGGCGTCTTCGCCGAGGTCTTCCTCGGCAGCAGGTACAGCACCGACACCCCGCAGATGCTCTTCTTCTCCGCGCTCGCCCTGCTCGCCGCCTCCCTCGTGCACATCCGCCGCGAGGCCCAGCGCGAGGTCAGCGTGCAGCGCACGGTCACCGCGATCGAGCGGGACAAGCGGACGCTCCTGGAGGAGCGGACGACGATCGCGCGCGAGCTGCACGACGTGGTCGCCCACCACATGTCGGTGGTCGCCATCCAGGCGGAGGCCGCGCCCTACCGCGTGGAGAACCCGCCGCCGGAACTGGAGCAGGCATTCGTCACGATCCGCGAGAACGCGGTGTCCGCGCTGACGGAGCTGCGCCGCGTCCTCGGCGTCGTCCGCGCGGAGGACTACGAGGCGCCGGACGCCCCGCAGCCCACCCTCGCCGACCTCGACCGGCTCATCGCGAACGTGGGCGAGACGGGGCTGACCGTGGAGAAGGTCGTCACCGGTGCCGTCCGCGAACTCCCGCAAGGCGTCGAGCTGTCGGCATACCGCATCGTGCAGGAGGCCCTGAGCAACACCCTGCGCCACGCACCCGGCGCCACCGCCCGCGTCGAGGTCGGCTACGTCCTCGGCGGCCTCGGCCTGCGCATCCTCAACGGCCCGGCGACCGGCCTGGTCAAACCCTCCCCCGGCGCCGGCCACGGCATCACCGGCATGCGCGAACGCGTCACGATGCTGAACGGCGAGATGACCGCCGAGGAGACCGGGGACGGCGGCTACGAGGTCACCGTGTTCCTGCCGGTGGCCTCCGCGTCGGAGCCCACCGGAGGCAAGGAATGACGAAGATCCGCGTCCTCATCGCCGACGACCAGATGATGGTCCGCGAGGGCTTCTCCGTCCTCCTCAACGCGATGCCCGACATCGAGGTCGTCGGCGAGGCCGTCAACGGCCGCGAGGCGGTCGACCGGGTCCGCGAACTCGCCCCGGACGTCGTCCTGATGGACATCCGTATGCCGGTCCTGAACGGCATGGAGGCGACCCGCGAGATCGTCGCGTCGGACGGCGACTCCAAGGTGCTCGTGCTCACCACCTTCGACCTCGACGAGTATGTGTACGAGGCACTGCGCGCGGGCGCGTCCGGCTTCCTCCTCAAGGACGCCTCCGCACGCCAACTCGCGGACGGCGTAAGGGTGGTGGCGGCGGGCGAGGCGCTCCTCGCGCCGACCGTGACCCGCCGCCTCATCAACGAGTTCTCGCGGCTCGGCGAGACGCCCCGCCTGTCGGCGGCGGTCCAGGCCCAGCAGTACGGCGAACTCACCGAGCGCGAGACGGAGGTCCTCGTGCTCATCGCGCAGGGCCTGTCCAACTCCGAGATCGCCTCGCACCTGGTGGTGGCGGAGTCCACGATCAAGACGCACGTGAGCCGCATCCTGGTGAAACTGGGCCTGCGCGACCGCACCCAGGCGGCGGTCTTCGCGTACGAGGCAAGGCTGGTCACGCCCGGCTGACCGGACTAACGTCCCTCCATGGACGCCCCCACCACGGACTTCGCCCCTTGGTCGCCCGAGTTCGTCGCCGACCCCTACCCCGCCTACGCGCGCCTGCGGGAGGCGGGCCGGGTGCACTGGTTCGAGCCCACGAACCAGTGGCTGGTCCCGCACCACGCCGACGTGTCCGCCCTCCTGCGCGACCGCCGGCTCGGCCGGACCTACCTCCACCGCTTCACCCACGAGGAGTTCGGCCGGCAGGCACCGCCCGCCGCGCACGAGCCGTTCCACGTCCTGAACGACAACGGCATGCTCGACCTGGAGGCACCGGCCCACACCCGCATCCGGCGCCTGGTGTCGAAGGCGTTCACGCCCCGTACGGTCGAGCAACTCAAGCCGTACGTCGAGGAGTTGGCGGACCGGCTGGTGCGGGACCTGGTCGCTGACGGCGGCGGGGATCTCGCCGCACGCGTCGCCGAGCCGCTGCCGGTGGCCGTCATCGCGCAGATGCTGGGCATCCCCACGGGCGACCGGGACCAACTGCGCCCGTGGTCCGCCGACATCTGCGGGATGTACGAACTGAACCCCTCCGAGGAGACCGCCGGGCGCGCGGTCACGGCGTCCCTGGAATTCTCGGCGTATCTGCGCGAACTGATCGCCGCGCGCCGCGAGAAGCCGGGCGACGACCTGATCTCCGGGCTCATCGCCGCGCACGACGAGGGCGACTCGCTCAGCGAGCAGGAGATGATCTCCACCTGCGTGCTGCTCCTGAACGCCGGCCACGAGGCGACGGTCAACGCCACCGTCAACGGCTGGTACGCCCTCTTCCGGCACCCCGAGCAACTGGCCGCCCTGCGTGCGGACCCGGATGCCCTGATCCCCACCGCCGTGGAGGAGCTGATGCGCTACGACACCCCGCTCCAGCTCTTCGAACGCTGGGTCCTCGACGACATCGAGATCGCCGGGACGGTCGTCCCGCGCGGCAGCGAGATCGCCCTCCTCTTCGGGTCGGCCAATCACGACCCGGCGGTCTTCACCGCCCCCGCCGAACTGGACCTGGCCCGCGCCGACAACCCGCACATCTCCTTCGGCGCGGGCCTGCACTACTGCATCGGCGCACCCCTGGCCCGCATCGAACTGGCCGCGTCCCTCGGGGCGTTGCTGCGCCGTGCCCCGAAGCTGCGGCTCGCGGCCGAGCCGGAGCGCAGGCCGAACTTCGTGATCCGCGGGCTGCGGGAGCTGCTGGTCGAGGCCTGACCCGCCCGTCGGGGGGCGGCCCGCTCGTACGCGTGGAAGGCCGCCCAGCACACCGCGAGCCCCGCCGCGAACACCGGCAGCCAGCCGAGCCTGGCCGCCACCCAGCCGAGTCCGTCCGGCACCGTGTGCAGCCCCGGCAGCGGGACTCCCGCGAGCAGGCCGAGCGCGGTCACCGCCATCAGCGCGGTCTGGTGCCAGAGGAAGACCGTCATCGCGGAGAGGTTCAGGAGCGCCACCGCCGCCCAGGCCGCGGGCCGTCGCAGCACGCGGCCCAGCGGTTCGCGCACCAGCAGGGCGAGGCCGCACTGGGCGAGGCCGAAGGTGACGGCCGCGAGGGTCGGCGGGTTCAGGTTCGAGACCGCGGCGCCGGGCACGCCCACCATCGACGCCGGATAGCCCGCCCACAGGACGAGCCCGGCCGTCGCCACCGCGCCGCCCGTGAGCAGCACCCACCCCGAACGCCGGGACAGCTCCCCGCGCGTCCAGGCCGCACCCAGCGTGTACGGCACCAGCCAGCCCGCCGCCAGATTGACCCAGCCGAGCCAGGCGGGCCCGCCGAAGCCGAAGCGGATCAGGTCGACGTGGAGTACGACGGCCAGCGGCCACAGGGGATGGACGCGCGCCACCAGCGGGGTCACCGCCGTCAGGGCCGCGAAGACCAGCAGGAACCAGAGCGGGGAGAGGGCCAGCTTGCCGAGCGTGCGCACGGTCTCCAGGCCGGCTCCCGACGCCAGCATGCCCGCCGCCGCCACCGTCCACAGCACGAGCACCGCGGCGACCGGCCGGAAGAGCCGCGCGAGCCGCGCCGCGAGCCACACCCGGTAGCCCGTGCCCCGCGCCCGCGCCGAGCCATGGCTCTGGGCCGCCACATGCCCGCCCACCAGGAAGAACACGGCGAGCGTCTGGAACACCCAGGAGATCGGCGCGAGCCACGGCAGGTGCGCGAGCGGACTTGCCGCGTGCAGCCCGCCGCTGTCCGGGACGATCGCGGTGACCAGCCAGTGCCCGAGCACGACCCCGAGGATGGCGAAGGCCCGCAGCGCGTCGACGGCACGGTCCCGGCCGGGCGGGGTCCCGGCGTCGATCCGCCGGACGATTCCGCACACACGTACGCGTACGTCAGTCATGCGCGGCCTCCGTATCGCGCACGATCCGCGCGAGGCTGTCGAGCGCGACCGAGCCCGGCCTCAGGTAGTCGCTGTGGCCGCCGTCGCCCGCGTCGAAGATCCGCGCGCCGAAGCCGGGCGACACCGGGTCGGTGCCGAAGCCGACGGTGGTCCCGAAGAGACCGAAGCTGCTGTGCGGCACGTCGGATATCCAGTCACCGGAGCTGCGGCCCGCCCAAATACGGGCATGCGTAAGGGAGTTCAGGTCGGCGGCCCGGTCGTATCCGGTGCCGGGGCTGCCGTAGAAGACGATGTCGGCGAGGGCCGCCGGGGCGGGCGCGGCGTCGGCGACGGCGCGGGCGCACACGACCGAGCCGTACGAATGGCAGAGCAGCGAGAGCCGCGCGCGGGGATTCACGCCGTGCAGCTCGGCGACGAAGGACCGCAGCGCGGGGGCCGCTTCCTCCGCCCGACCCGTCGTCAGCACGGCGGGGCTGACCGTGCCCGGCGTCTCGTAGCCGAGCCAGGCGACGACCGCCGTGCGCGGGCCGAGCCGCTCGTGCAGGGCGCGGGCTCCGGCGCGGAACCTGCCGTACGTGTCGATGCCGGTGTCCGAGCCCGGCACCAGGACCGCGACCCTGCGCGCGGTCGCCAGGTCGCCGAACACCTCGGCGGTGCGGCCCGCGCCCCGGCCGTCGAAGGCGAGGAAGTCCCGCGCCGGGGAGGCCATCGCGCGCAGCCTGCCCGCTCTGGCCCGGTCGCCGTACCGCTCGGCCATGCGCGCCGCCTCGGCGGCGTTGGCGCGGTTCGCCGCGTACGCCGTGTCCAGCGTGGCGGCGGTGAGCGGCGGGAGCGCGGCCGGGGCGGGGGCCGGGACCTGCGGTCGCTGCGCCGCCGACACCGGCACGACGACGGCGCCCGCGATCAGCGCGGCGAGCAGGGTGCGGCGCAGCCGCCCGGTCCGGGCCTTCCTCATGGTGATCCTCCCCTTCCGTCGTTCCGCACGTGAGGTGCGGTCCTGGACAGGAAGTTATGGATCAGCGCAGGTAGTCGGCATCGCGCCGGGGAACACACTTGATCCGTGGTCCCCAGGTATGACGGACGTCCCGGAGTTACCCCACGGACGTCATCCCCGGGACCGACGGACCGGTCGCCGCAGGGGTCAGAAGGCCAGTTGGGCGATCTCCTCGGCGACGACGGCACAGGCGTCGGCGGCCGGATCGATCAGCGGGAAGTGCCCCACGTCCTCCAGCATGGTGAGCCCGACGACCTCGCCCGCCTTCGCCGCGGCGTCGGCGTACGCCTCGGCGACCGGGTACGGGACGACGATGTCGTCGCGCCCCTGGACGACGGCGGTGGCGATGCCGGTGGGCAGCAGGGCGGCGGGATCGGCGTACGGAATCCGCTCGTCGAACTTGGCCTCGCCGCCCAGGAGTTGCATGGACGCGCCCGAGCAGACGCCCAGCTCCTCCGCGACCCGGAAGTCTGCGATCGGGGCGAGGGCGACGACGCCGCGCAGGGGTGCGGGGCGGTCGGTGCGCCAGGGCGAGCCGGCCGGCAGTACATGGCGTGCGGCGGCCCACAGGGCGAGGTGGCCGCCCGCCGAGTGCCCGGTGACGACGGTGCGGCGCGGGTCCGCGGCGGGCAGCAGCTTCGCCACGAGCGCGGGCAGCGCGTCGAAGGCGGCGGCTACGTCGTCGAACGTCTCCGGCCACCGCCCGGCGGCCGGGCCGCCGCCCTGCGCCGGGATGGAACTCCCTCTCCGGTACTCGACGTTGGCCACCGCGAAGCCGCGTCTGGCGAGGAAGTCCGCGAAGGGCGTGACGTGCTGCCGGTCGTACGGGGCGCGCCAGGCGCCGCCGTGCAGGACGACGACGAGCGGGACGGACCCGTCCGGCGTTTCGGCGGGCACGCGGGGTTCATAGAAGTCGACGACCTGGTCGGGGTGTTCGCCGTACGCGGCGGTGGCGTCGGGCGGCACCGCGGGGTGCGAGAAGGCGGCATCGGCCTCGGCGGCATCACGGGCCACGGCGGCGTCGTCCGGCATGCGGCTACCTCTCTGCGGGTGGGGTACGACTGTCTGCGGGTACAGCACTGATCCCGTGATCTTCCCTCACGCCGCACCTTCTCGATACCGGGGTGGGGGGGGGGCCCCCGCCCCCCCCGCCCCACCCCCCCCCCACCCCCCCCCCCCCCGCCGCCCCCACCCCCCCCCCCCCCCCCCCCCCCCCCCCCCCCCCCCCCAA
>NZ_JBITGM010000006.1:0-418747 GCF_044457025.1 Streptomyces sp. NPDC050658 | reverse complement strand
GCGGGCGCCTACCTGGGGGGGTGGGGGGTTCGGCGGGCGGGGGATACCTCCGTCGCCGGGTGCTCCCCCCCCCCGCCCCCCGGCCCGCGCCCGGGGGGGGGGGGCCGCCCCCGCACCCCGTGTCCGAACGCCGGAAGCTACCCGGCCAACGTCTCGGCAAGCACTCCGGCCGCCCGCTCGACGTCCGCGAAGCCCACGTACAGCGGCGTGAAGCCGAACCGCAGCACGTCCGGCGCCCGGAAGTCACCGACCACGCCCGCGTCGACCAGGCGCCGCATCACGTCCCCGGCGTCCGGGCACCGCAGCGCCACCTGGCTGCCCCGCTCGGCGTGGTCTGCGGGCGTGATCGCCTCGACACGGCCGGCGGGCACGTACGCCGCCACGCACTCCAGGAAGAAGTCCGTCAGGGCAAGGGACTTGGCCCGCACGGCGTCGATCGAGACCCCGTCCCAGACGTCGAGGGCGGCCTCCAGGGCCAGCATCGAGAGGATGTCCGGCGTGCCGACCCGGCCCCGGACGGCCCCCTCGGCCGCCTCGAACTCCGGCCGCATCCCGAAGGGTTCGGCGTGCGAGTTCCAGCCGGGCAGCGGCGAGTCGAAGCGCCCCTGCAGATCCGCCCGTACGTAGATGTACGCAGGTGAACCGGGCCCCCCGTTCAGGTACTTGTACGTACACCCGATCGCGAGGTCCACGCCGTGCTCGTCGAGGCCGACCGGCAGCGCACCGGCGGTGTGGCACAGGTCCCAGACGACCAGTGCCCCCGCCTCGTGCACGGCCGCCGTCAGCGCGGGCAGATCGTGCAGCCGCCCGGTGCGGTAGTCGGCGTGGTTCAGGAGCACCACGGCCGTCCGCGGACCGAGCACGCCCCGCACCTCGCCCGGCGCGACCGGCACGATCCGGCAGCCGGTGAGCCGCGCCGCGGACTCGGCGATGTACCCGTCCGTGGGAAACGTCGTCGCGTCAACGACGATCTCGTCGCGCCCCCCGGTCGGGCCACCCGTCATCCGTACGGCCGCGACCAGTGCCTTGAACACGTTCACGCTGGTCGAGTCGCCGACCACGATCTGGCCGGGGGCGGCGCCCACCAGCGGGGCTATCCGGTCGCCGATCCGCTCGGGCGCGGTCCACCAGCCGCTCTCGTCCCAGGAGCGGATCCTGAGCCGGCCCCACTGCCGTGAGATGACATCCGCTACTCGATCCTGAACCGCGACCGGCAGCGCGCCGAGCGAGTTGCCGTCCAGATAGACGGTGTCGTCCAGGACGAACTCCTTGCGCTTCGCGCCGAGTTGGTCCTCGGCATCCAGCTCTGCCGCTCGCGCCCGCAGAGTCGAACTCTCAGACATGGCTCCTCGCAGTCCACAGCTCGGGGAAGACGTTCTTCGTCGCGCGCTTCTCCAGCCAGGCCACACCGGCGGAGCCGCCCGTGCCGGTCTTGGAGCCCATCGCGCGGCGCGTCGCCACGAGATGGTCGTTGCGCCAGCGCCACACCAGCTCGCCGACATCGGTCAACGTCTCGCCCAGGCGGGCCAGTTCGTCGCTCTCGTCGCCGGAGTAGAGGTCCGTCCACACCTGCTCGACCTCGGGCGAGGGCTCGTAGCGCTGCGTCAGGTCGCGCTGCAGCACCGCGTCCGGCACCGCGTGCCCGCGCCGCGCGAGCAGCGCGAGGACCTCGTCGTACAGCGAAGGCTCCTGAAGCGCCTTCTCCAGCTCCGCGTGGACGCGCGGCGCGCCCCGGTGCGGCACCAGCATGGACGCGGACTTCTCGCCGAGCAGGAACTCCATGCGGCGGTACATCGCGGACTGGAATCCGGACCCCTCGCCGAGCGCGGAACGGTAGGAGTTGAACTGTCCGGGGGTCAGCTGGGCCAGCGGGCGCCACGAGGCGTTCAGCGCCTCAAGCTCGCGCAGGGAGCGCTTGAGCGCGGCCACCGCCACCGGTACGTCGTCACGGCGCAGGGCGTGCGAGGCGGTCTCCCACTCGTGCACGATCACGGTGAACCACAGCTCCATGACCTGGGTGGTGACCAGGAAGACCATCTCTCCGGGGTCGTCGGAGCGGGGGTGCTGGAGGTGCGTGAGAACGTCCGCCTGGACGTAGTCCTCGTACGGGGTGGTTCCTGCGAAATCGAGGTTCGGGGTCTCCGCCTCGTGGGACATCGCGGACATCGCGGTCTCCTTGAATACGTACTCCGGGTAGCGGTCCGCCCCTGCCGTTACCGACACGGGGGCCCCGGTCCCCACCGGCATCCTCCGCAAGATCCCACGAAACGGCAAGACCTGCCTGGTCACAGCGGCGTCCAGGCAGGTCGTGGGGCGTGCGAGGGCTAGCCCAGGGTGTCCGCGGCCGTCTGCGAAGAGTCCCTCAGGAAGGTCGAGCAGCGCTCGTGTTCCTCCTGCTCGCCGATGGACTGCGCGGCCCGCGCCAGGGCGTGCAGGGCGCGCAGGAAGCCGCGGTTCGGCTCGTGCTCCCACGGCACCGGGCCGTGGCCCTTCCAGCCCGCGCGGCGCAGCGAGTCCAGGCCGCGGTGGTAGCCGGTACGGGCGTACGCGTACGACTCGACGACGCTGCCCCGCTCGAACGCCTCGTCGGCGAGCTGCGCCCAGGCGAGCGAGGAGGTGGGGTACTTCGCGGCGACGTCGGCGGGCGCCGCCCCGTTCGCGAGCAGCTCGCGCGGCTCCGGGTCGTCGGGCAGGTGGGTCGGGGGCGGTCCCCCGAGCAGATCCTTGTGAATGGCCATGGGTTCCAGTCTGCGCCATGACGGCACGCGACGGGCCCGGCACCCCGTCGAGTGACGGGATACCGAGCCCTTCGCGTGATACGTCCCGTGCTACTTCAGCTTCGTGCCCGTGGAGCGCAGGTTGGCGCAGGCCTCGGTGACACGCTTGGCCATGCCCGCCTCGGCGAGCTTGCCCCAGGTGCGCGGGTCGTAGGTCTTCTTGTTGCCGACCTCGCCGTCGACCTTCAGGACGCCGTCGTAGTTCTTGAACATGTGGTCCGCGACGGGCCGCGTGAAGGCGTACTGGGTGTCCGTGTCGAGGTTCATCTTCACGACGCCGTTCTCCAGCGCGGTGGCGATCTCCTGCTCGGTGGAGCCGGAGCCGCCGTGGAAGACGAAGTCGAACGGGGACGCCTTGCCGTACTTCTCGCCGACACCCTGCTGAAGGTCCTTGAGGAGCTCGGGACGCAGGACGACGTTGCCCGGCTTGTAGACGCCGTGCACGTTGCCGAAGGACGCGGCCAGGAGGTAGCGGCCCTTCTCGCCCAGGCCGAGGGCCTCGGCGGTGCGCAGCGCGTCGTCGACGGTGGTGTACAGCTCGTCGTTGATCTCGTGCGAGACGCCGTCCTCCTCGCCACCGGTCGGGGTGATCTCGACCTCAAGGATGATCTTCGCGGCGGCGGCCTTCGCGAGCAGCTCCTGGCCGATGGCCAGGTTGTCGGCGAGGGTCTCGGCGGAGCCGTCCCACATGTGCGACTGGAACAGCGGGTTCCGGCCGGCCTTGACGCGCTCGGCGGAGATGTCGAGCAGCGGGCGGACATAGCCGTCCAGCTTGTCCTTGGGGCAGTGGTCGGTGTGCAGCGCGACGGTGATGTCGTACTTCGCGGCGACGATGTGCGCGTACTCGGCGAGGGCCACGGCGCCCGTCACCATGTCCTTGTTGTACTGGCCGCCCAGGAACTCCGCACCACCGGTGGAGATCTGGATGATGCCGTCGCTCTCGGCCTCCGCGAAGCCACGGAGGGCCGCGTGCAGGGTCTGCGAGGAGGTCACGTTGATGGCCGGGTAGGCGAACTTGCCTGCCTTCGCCCGGTCGAGCATCTCGGCGTAGACCTCGGGGGTTGCGATGGGCATGTGTCCGCTCCTTGTGATGTGCGGGTGTGTGCTTGGCCCTGACCTAAGGGGGCGACGTCATCGTCGCCCCCATCTTTCCAGACTTGTCCGGGGGCTCCAGCCGTAGGAGCGGGGAGCCTTTGTGGTCCCGTCAGTCCAGTCCGAGGTCGTCCTTCGAGTACGCGAAGAGGTACGGCACCCCGGCGCCCTCGGTGATCTTCTCGCCCGCCCCGGTGGCCCGGTCGACGATGGTCGCGACGCCGACCACCTCGGCACCGGCCTCGCGCACGGCCTCGACGGCCGTCAGCGGGGAGCCGCCGGTGGTGGAGGTGTCCTCGACGACGAGGACACGGCGGCCCTTGATGTCCGGACCCTCGACCCGGCGCTGCATGCCGTGCGCCTTGGCGGCCTTGCGGACGACGAACGCGTCGAGGCGCCTGCCGCGGGCGGCGGAGGCGTGCAGCATCGCGCCGGCGACCGGGTCGGCGCCCATGGTGAGGCCGCCGACGGCGTCGAAGTCCAGGTCGGCGGTGAGGTCGAGCAGGACCTGGCCGACCAGCGGGGCGGCCTCGCCGTCGAGGGTGATGCGGCGCAGGTCGATGTAGTAGTCGGCCTCCAGACCCGAGGAGAGGGTCACCTTGCCGTGCACCACGGCCTTGTCCTTGATCTGCTGCAGCAGCGCGCCACGTACGTCGTCAGTCATGCCAGTCATGCCTGTCAGCTTAAGGCCGCTACAGCCGGGTCCAGGTCCAGGTCGTGGTCGCCTCGAGGGGGTCGATGGGGGTGACGAGGCGGGGCAGCGTGTTGAGCCCGTCCGGCGGTCCGGTCTGCGGCTCGACGCAGACGGCGGCGTCCTGCTCGTCGTAGACGACGGCCCACTGCTCGCGGCTCCGCACGGTGAGCCGGAGCTGCTCCGGCCAGGTGAGGGTGACGTCGACTCCGTCGGGCATCCCGAAGCAGTCGTCCCAGGGGCCGGGGGTGGGCTCGATCCGCCGGCCGGTGGGCAGATGGTCGTCGCCGCGCTCCTCCTGCCAGGCGGGGCTGAAGTCGATGTCCACGTCCGCGCCGCCGCTGCCGAGGTTCCGGTTGAACCAGGGATGCCAGCCCACCTGCGCGGGGAAGGACTCGTCGTAGGTCTCGATGCCGAGGGTGAGGCTGAGGGAGTCCTCGGTGAGGGCGACGATCTGGGTGACCCGGCCGGGGTAGGGCCAGGGTTCGGCGAGGTCGTAGGTGAAGACGGCTTCGTCCTTGCCGGCCCGTGCGGTGACCCAGGCGGCGTCGCGGGCGAAGCCGTGGATGGCGTGGGGCGGCGAATTGACCGGCATCTGATGCAGGGCCCCGCCGTCACGGAACCGCCCGTCCCTGATCCGCCCGCACCAGGGGACCATCGGGAAACATCCGTACCGATCCCCCTGCCGCAGCAGCTCGACGCCGCCTACGCGCAGACTCCCCACCCGGCATCCGTTGCCGGGCCGCACGATCACTTCCGCGTCACCCGCGGCCAGGCTCACATCATCAGTCGTCACGGGTCCGACCCTACGGGGGTTCCCCTCCGGGCGGCCAAGACCGCCGGGACTACCGCCTCTTCCGCAGGACCCGGCCCACCACGATCGCCGAGGCAAGGACCACCGCAGCGGCCGGTGCCGCCCAGCGGAGGGTCGCGCTCGTGGACATCGCCTCCGCCGCGGGGGCGGGTGCGTACCGGCCGCGGGGCGGCGCGTGGTCGACCTCCTCCGCGCTGCGGCCGATCATCGTCCGCCGTGCGTGCGCGGCCTCCGCGGGCGGCGCGATGATCTCGTCGGCCGTGCCGTCGCCGGCCGCGCCGTCGCCGTCCACGTCGTCGAAGGACGAGGGCGGCACCTCCGTCTCGAAGACGGACAGCTCGGCGGCCTCCGGGCCCGGCGCCTCGGGCTCGGGACCGGCCTCCTCGGGCTCGGAGCCAGCCACCTCGGGCTCGGGGGAAGCCGCGCCCAGCCCCTCCCCGAACCGTTCGAGCAGCCTCCGCGCCGCCCCCTCCACAGCCTGTGGAGAACTTTCCGCGACGCGGCCGTCCCCGTCCGCCGTACCGTCGAAGAGGACCCGCGTCCCCCCGTCGGCCGGAACCAGCCGCACGGTCAGCGAGAGCTTCACGGAGCCGCTGCCCCGCACCTCGACGCCCTCGCCCTCCACCGCGTACGAATCGTCGGCCCGCGCGGCGATCCGCACCGCGCCCCGATACGTGATCGTGTGCCCCCCGACCCGCACCTTGAGGCGGCCGGACAGCGGCGAGGCCGCCTCGTCCGCGTCGCGCTGGAGACCGGGCACCGCGCCCGCGACCCTCTCGGGATCGCCGAGCACCCGCCTCAGACGGTCTGCGGGAACCGGAACGAACACCTCATGCTCCATGGCAGTCGAGCCTACCCACGGGCCCCGCACCATGTACGTCAGTTCGTCAGTTCGCGTACCGCGGGTGCACCAGTGTGGAGGGGGTGAGGCCCCGTCGCCGCGCCCGTTCGGCGGACTCCACGCCCGCCTCCCGCAGCACCGCCGTCCGGGGTGCGGCCAGACCCGCCGGGCCCCGCGCGGCGAGCACGAAACCCCAGTCGCGCGGCGCCGCCCCGCCCGCCGCGCCCGACCGGTCGGGCCCCGCCGCGAACCCGGAGACCCTGCCGCCCGCCCGGTACGGCGCGGTCCGCAGCCCGGCCGCCCGCAGCGTCGCCTCCACCGTCCAGAAGACGCGGGGCCGGGTGCTTGCGGGACCCGCGTGCACCATCAGCCGCCCGCCGGGCGCGAGCGCACGGGACGCGAGGCCGTAGAACTCCTGGGAGTACAGCTTCATGCTCGCGGTGATGCCGGGGTCCGGCAGATCGGAGATCACCACGTCGTACGTACGCGGCGGCTTCCGCAGCCACCGGAACGCGTCACCCGTCTCCACCCGCACCCGGCGGTCCCGGAACACCTGCCCGTTGAGCTCGCTCAGCGCGGGATCGCTGCGCGCCAACTCGACCACCCCCGGGTCGAGCTCCACCACGTCCACCAGCTCGACCCCCCGATGCCGCAGCACCTCGCGCGCCGCGAGCCCGTCGCCACCGCCGAGGATCAGCACCCGCGCGTGCGCACCGCTCATCGCGGGATGCACGAGCGCCCGGTGATAGCGCCGCTCGTCCCGCCCGCTGACCCGGAGCCGCCCGTCGAGATAGAGGTCGAGCTCGCCCTGCGGCCCTCCGGTGAGCACCACTTCCTGTACGTCGGTCTGGACGGCGACCCGCACACCCTTCCCGTACACCGCACGCCGCGCCGCCTCCTCGAAGGGGCGGACGAGCACCGCGGCCGACGCCAGCAGCCCGAGCACCGTGACGTTCGCGACGATCAGGACCCACCGCCCCCGCACGCTCAGGTCCCGCCGGAAGAGACCGAACACCAGCGCCCCGCCCGCGAGCGCGTTGATCGCCCCGGTCATCAGCGCCCCCGTCAGCTGGCCCAGGTGCGGAAGCAGCAGGAAGGGGAAGGCGAGCCCGCCCACCAGCGCGCCCACATAGTCGGCGGCGAACAGGTCCGACACCGCCCCGCTCGCGTCCTGCCGCCGGATCCGCTGGATCAGCACCATCAGCAGCGGCACCTCGGCACCGATGAGCAGCCCGATGGCGAGCGAGAACGCCACGAGCAGATAGCGGGAGCCGCTCGCCCACACCTCGCCCCGGTCACCGGTCCAGGCGAACGCCGCGTACAACGCCATCGCGCTCAGCCCGCCGACCAGCGCGAGCGCCGCCTCGACCAGGCCGAACCCGGCCGCCGCCCGCCAGCGCAGCCGCTTGGCGAGCAGCGAGCCGATGCCCATGGCGAACACCATCACGGACAGGACCACCGAGGCCTGGGTGACCGAGTCACCGATCAAGTACGAGGCGAGGGCGACGAGTTCGAGTTCGTAGACCAGGCCGCAGGCCGCGCAGACGAACACGCCCGCGAGGACGAGAAACCGCCCCGTCCGGGGCGTGACGGGCAGACGCGTCGACGGCGGCTCGATCACGATGGGAACGCTACGTCACCGAACACTCACACCGGGTCCCCCACAAGGGTGCATCTGCGTCACGGAAACCGGCCGCACACCGGACGGCAGGTGCCGCCAACCGCCCGCCGGGCCGGGTCAGATGACCGCGGGGATCCGCACGCCGACCCGCGTCCGCGTCGCCACCAACTGCCCGTCCTGCGGGTACGCGTGCCACGTACGCCACTGCACCGCGCCCTCGTGCCGCTGCGCCAGCATCGCCGTGAACGCGTGCGGGCTGCCGGGGAAGACGCCGGCGAGACCGTGCGGATGCTCGGCCACCAGTGCCAGCAACTCCTGTGCCCGTCCGGCGAACTGACCGCGCGACAGCGTCTCGACGCGCGCCGCGAATTCGTACTCCCACCCCCCGAGCCGCTTGGAGACGCCGAGCGGCAGCGGCGTACTGCTGCCCGGAATACAGGCGACGGTCTCGGAGCAGTTGCCCTGTTCCTCTTCGAGGAGCACTTGATGGGAGGCCCCCAGGAGCCTCAGCTCCATCCTGGCGTCCGCCAGCTCCAGTTCGAGTGTGGCCAGCGCGGGCAGCGGCTCGCGCCCCAGGGTCCAGGCGAGGTCCGCGGCGCACGTGTCGGTATAGACAGTCTTCAGGGTCGTGAGCATGGGTCGGCTCCGCTAACACGCAATGGAGGTGGTGCCGGCGCACCCGGTCGGACACCGGGAGGCCGGAATGCCGGCTCGTGCCCACGAGGACGCTGGGACGCTTCGGCGGTCCAGGTCGTCCGTCCGAGGGCGGCGCTGACGATTAAGAGGGAATCATGGAGTGCTGCACTGCCACAGCGTTTTTACCCAACTTCGTAGGGTTTCCATCCCCTCGGGGGCTCCCCAGCTCAACTGTTCAATGACTTGTCCGTGTCTCAACGACAAAGTGCCCGGCAGGAGTTGTCTCCTGCCGGGCACTTCAACGGATGGACGGACCAGCTGCCCCGTGTCAGCTGCCTCCGCCACCTCCACAGCCGCCCCCGCCGCCCCCGCCACAGGAGGAGCCGCCGCCGCAGGAGGACCCGCCGCCACAGGAGCTGCCGCCGCTGTCGCCACCGCCGGCCCACCAGCTGCCGCCGGACGCCGCACCGGACGATCCCGAGTACGAACGGCGGCTCCCCCTGCCGCCGCCTGCCGCCGCCGCGAGCGCCACGACGACCAGGACCACCGCCACCAACACGAAGACCAAGACCATGACCTTCACGCTCCTTTCCGTTCCCCCGAAGCAGGCCCCCCGTGGGTCCGCGTTCTTTTCTGTGCCGTTCTTGCGTGTGCTGTTCTTGCGTGAAAGGGGAATGCCCCGGCCCGAGCCGACCCAAAGCAGAGTTGAGGAAGTCCAGAGGTTCGGCGCAGGATGGCGGCCATGACCTCCACTTCCGGGAACGGCCGCCCCCTGCTCAACCGCCGCCTCGCCGAGTTCGGCACGACGATTTTCGCCGAGATGTCCGCGCTCGCGGTGAAAACGGGCGCGATCAACCTCGGCCAGGGCTTCCCCGACACGGACGGCCCCGAGGAGGTCCGCGAGGCCGCCGTCCGCGCGCTGCGCGACGGCCGCGGCAACCAGTACCCGCCGGGCCCCGGCATCCCGGAGCTGCGCAACGCCATCGCCGCACACCAGGAGCGTACGTACGCACTCTCCTACGACCCCGACCGCGAGGTCCTGGTCACGGCGGGCGCCACCGAGGCGATCGCGGCATCGCTGCTGGCGCTGGTGGAACCGGGCGACGAGGTGATCGCCCTGGAGCCGTACTACGACTCGTACGCGGCGTCGATCGCGCTGGCGGGCGGAACGCGGGTCCCGGTGACCCTGCGCCCGGACACGACGGCGGGCCGCTTCCGCCTGGACTTGGACGAACTGCGCGACGCCATCACGCCCCGCACCCGACTGCTCCTCCTCAACACCCCGCACAACCCGACCGGCACGGTCCTCACCCGTGAGGAGCTGACGCAGATCGCGGCGCTGGCCGTGGAGCGCGACCTCCTCGTCATCACGGACGAGGTCTACGAACACCTCGTCTTCGACGACGGCGACGGCACGACACACATCCCGCTCGCGTCCTTCCCCGGCATGCGCGAGCGCACGGTGACGATCGGCTCGGCGGGCAAGACGTTCTCGTTCACCGGCTGGAAGGTGGGCTGGGTGACGTCGACCCCGGAGCTGGTGACGGCGGTCCGCTCGGCGAAGCAGTTCCTCACCTATGTCTCCTCGGGCCCGTTCCAGTACGCCATCGCGGAGGCGCTGGCCCTCCCCGAGTCGTACTTCTCCGCCTTCCGCGAGGACATGCGAGCCAAGCGGGACCTGCTCGCCACGGGCCTGACGGCCGCGGGCTTCCAGGTGTACCGCCCGGCGGGCACGTACTTCATCACCACGGACATCCGCCCCCTGGGAGCCGTGTCCTCCAAAGAGGGCGACGGCTTTGCCTTCTGCCGCTCCCTGCCGGAGCGCATCGGCGTGGTGGCCATCCCGAACGCGGTCTTCTACGACCACAGGGACGCGGGCGCTCCGTTCGTGCGGTTCGCGTTCTGCAAGAAGGACGAGGTGTTGTCGGAGGCGGTGTCGAGGCTGAAGTCCCTCTGACCACGGAGGCCGCTGCCGCTGATCGTCCCGCTCGCCCGCGACATGGCGAAAGCCCGGCCGAGGAGCGCCTACCTGGTGGTGGGCGCCCTGGCCGGGCTCTCGCGCGCGTATGGGACGTATCTGGTGACGATCGCCCACATGCCGCCGTGGTTCCTGCGACCGGGCCTCAGGCCTCGTCGTCGCCGGGCTTCTCGTCGCCCTCGGCGGAGTCGACCTCCTGCTCGAGGCCCAGCTGCTCGACGAGCCAGCGGTCGAACTCGATGGCGGCCCGCACCCAGCTGACCGTCGAGGAGACGAAGTGCTCGAGCGCGACGCCGGTGCCGATCAGCATCTGCGCCTCGCCGATGAGGCGGACGGTGCCGTCGTCGTGGGTGTGGGTGTAGACCTTCGGCCACAGCGTGCGGCGGTTCCAGTCGTCGATCGACTCGAGGAGCTGGGCCTTCTCCTCGATCTTGTGCGCACGGTCGTAGAACGTCCGTACCGAGAAGACCTGCTGGTCGCCCTCGCCACGGAACATGAAGTACGTGCGGAACTCCTCCCACGGCGCCGCGAGGTCACCCTCTTCGTCGACGACGTGCTTGAGCTCCATCTGGTCCAGGAGCTGCTTGACCAGGTCCTGGTCGGGGACAACGGGGCCCGCCGGTCCATCGCCCTGCTGCGGTTCGGGCTGTGCCCCGAAATTCGGAATCGAGGACGGGTCGATGCTCACGTGCTTGGTCCCTTCGTACGGATTCCGCCATCCTCTCCCATGTCAGGCGGGGGCCCGCAACCCCCGCCCCACATGTGTCCGGGTTCTGTCCGCTTACAGCGTCTTTCCGGTGGCCCCGGCGGGCGTGTCCGCACCCGACGCGGGGCCCACGATGAGCCCCTCCCCGAACCTGTCCACCCGTACCGTGTCCCCGTCCTTGACCTCGCCCGCGAGGATCTCCTTGGCGAGCCGGTCGCCGATGGAGGTCTGGATGAGGCGGCGCAGCGGACGTGCGCCGTAGGCCGGGTCGTTGCCCTCCTCGGCCAGCCAGGCCAGCGCCTCGGGGGTGACGTCGAGGGTGAGCCGCCGGTCGGCGAGCCGCTTGGCGAGGCGGCCGATCTGCAGCTCGGCGATGTGCGCGAGCTCGCTCTTGTCGAGTACGGAGAAGACGACGAGATCATCGAGCCGATTCAGGAATTCCGGCTTGAAAGAGGCCCTCACGACTTCGAGGACCTGCTGCCGCTTCTCCTCCTCGCCCGTCGTCGGCTCCACCAGGCTGTGTCCACTCAAGAATTGGCTGCCAAGGTTGGAGGTGAGGATCAGGATGGTGTTGCGGAAGTCGACCGTCCGCCCCTGCCCGTCGGTGAGCCGCCCGTCGTCGAGCACCTGGAGCAGGATGTCGAAGACCTCCGGGTGCGCCTTCTCGACCTCGTCGAGGAGTACGACGGAGTAGGGCCGCCGGCGCACGGCTTCCGTCAGCTGGCCCCCCTCCTCGTACCCCACGTATCCGGGCGGGGCGCCGACCAGCCGGGCGACGCTGTGCTTCTCGCTGTACTCGCTCATGTCGATACGGACCATGGCCCGCTCGTCGTCGAAGAGGAAGTCGGCGAGGGCCTTGGCCAGCTCGGTCTTGCCGACGCCGGTGGGCCCGAGGAAGAGGAAGGACCCGGTGGGCCGGTCGGGGTCGGCGATCCCGGCCCGCGTGCGCCGCACGGCGTCCGACACGGCACGTACCGCCTCGGTCTGCCCGATGAGCCGCTTGCCGAGCTCGTCCTCCATGCGCAGCAGCTTCTGCGTCTCGCCCTCGAGGAGCCGCCCGGCCGGAATCCCGGTCCAGGAGGCGACGACATCGGCGATGTCGTCGGGCCCGACCTCTTCCTTGACCATGGTGTCCTTGTCCTTCGACACCTCCTCCTCGGCCTCGGAGGCGACTTCGAGGTCGTGCTCCAGGGTCGGGATCTCTCCGTAGAGCAGCTTGCTGGCGGTGTCGAAGTCCCCGTCGCGCTGGGCGCGCTCGGCCTGGCCGCGCAACTCGTCGAGCTTCTCCTTCAGCTCGCCGACGCGGTTGAGGGACTGCTTCTCCTTCTCCCAGCGGGCGGTGAGCCCGCGCAGCTCCTCCTCCTTGTCGGCGAGGTCGCGCCGCAGCTTCTCCAGCCGCTGCTTGCTGGCGGGGTCGGTCTCCTTGCTGAGGGCGAGCTCCTCCATCTTCAGCCGGTCGACGGAACGCTGGAGTTCATCGATCTCGACGGGAGACGAATCGATCTCCATCCGCAGCCGGGAGGCAGCCTCATCAACGAGATCGATGGCCTTGTCGGGCAGAAAGCGGGAGGTGATGTAGCGATCGGAGAGCGAGGCGGCGGCGACAAGCGCGCTATCGGCGATCTGCACCTTGTGATGGGCCTCGTACCGCCCCTTGAGTCCACGGAGAATGGCGATCGAGTCCTCGACGGACGGCTCGGCGACGAGCACCTGCTGGAAGCGGCGCTCCAGGGCGGGGTCCTTCTCGATCCGCTCGCGGTACTCGTCGAGGGTGGTGGCGCCGACCATGCGCAGCTCGCCGCGGGCCAGCATGGGCTTGAGCATGTTGCCGGCGTCCATGGCGGAGTCCCCACCAGCCCCGGCGCCCACAACGGTGTGCAACTCGTCGATGAACGTGATGATCTGCCCGTCGCTGTCCTTGATCTCGGAGAGGACGGTCTTGAGCCGCTCCTCGAACTCACCGCGGTACTTCGCACCGGCGACCATCGCGCCGAGGTCGAGCGACACGAGCCGCTTGTTCTTCAACGACTCGGGGACGTCGCCCTTCACGATCCGCTGGGCAAGCCCTTCGACGACGGCGGTCTTACCGACGCCGGGCTCACCGATCAAGACGGGATTGTTCTTGGTACGCCGGGACAGCACCTGGACGACGCGCCGGATCTCCTGATCCCGCCCGATGACCGGATCGAGCTTTCCTTCCCGCGCCGCAGCGGTGAAATCGGTCCCGAACTTCTCCAGGGCCTTGTACTGCCCCTCCGGGTCGGGTGTGCTCACCCGGCGCCCTCCCCTTGCCTTCTCGAACGCGTCGAGCAGCTTCTTCGCGGTGGCCCCGTGCCTGCCCAGGACCTCACCGGCGGCGCCGCCCTTCTCGGCGGTACCGATCAGCAGATGCTCGGTGGAGAGGTAATCATCGCCCAGCTCCTTGGCCCGCTGCGCGGCGTCGGCGATGACGGCGAGGAGCTCCCGGTTGGGCTGCGGGGGCGCGACGGTGGACCCGGTGACGCTGGGAAGTCCGCCGAGCAGGCGCTCGGCGTCGCTCCGCACGGCGACCTGATCGCCCCCGACGGCAGCAAGCAGGTCGGTGATGTTCTCGTTGTCCTGCCCTTCCAGCAGGGCGAGCAGCAGGTGGGCAGGGGTCAGGTCCGGGTTCCCCTCGGACACGGCCCGGCTGGTGGCCGCGTTGATCGCGTCCCGGCTCCGGTTCGTCAGCTCGGCGTCCACGTGCGTCTTCTCCTCCTTGCGTACCGCTTGCGGGGGCTATGCCCTTACCTGACTTAACAAGCGTACACAAAGTTGAGTCTATTCCACTCAAGGGGAGGGCATGCGGGTGCGCGGAGGCGGAATGGACCGGGCACACCACAGCGGCGCCACCGTGTTCAGGTCCACGGTGGCGCCGCTGCTGGGGGAAGCACCTGCGCGATTTACAACGACGGGGGAATCGCGTCAGGCGCTGCGGGGGGTGGCTGTAACCGCACCCGGGGCGTTCGCAGCACCCCGGCTGTCCTGCTGGTCCCGGCCGCCGACCACCTGGTGGTCGCGCCGGTCGAGATTGACGAAGACCATCCCGTACCGGATGGCACACCGCACGGGCTGCGGCGCACCTCGCGGTCGGCGGAGGCACCGGTAGGCCCGGATCTCCTCTTCTTCGTCGCGGGTGACGACGATGGGCTCACCGAGAAGCGTGACCATCAGCGAGTCGCCGGGGTGCGGGATCGCGGTGGCGAGATCGATGAAGTGCCAGCCAGAGCGGTAGGCGGTGGCCATTTCTCGGCGGAAGGTGCGATCGTCCGGAGGAGTACTCATGCCGCCACAGCCCCTGCACCGGGCTGGGTGTTCCAGGACACATCACCCTTGGCCGCCGATATCGAGGTGCTGTCCGCTGACGCCGGCCCCGGGGAGTTCCAGGACACGTCTCCCGGCGTTGCAACAGCGAAGGCCGCGGCAGCGAAGGCAACGACTAGCGCCGAGCGAAGCATTTTCGTGAACATCGTCAGCTTCGTCCTCACTTGGTAGGTTCCTCTCCCCCGGCTCCAGACAGACGATGTCTCAATCCAGCACGTCGAGGCCACAGGATCGATGCATCATGTTCCTGTACGTACAGGACCCTGGGGGGTGGAGAATTGGTTACAACAAGCACAAAACCGACACATCCCCACCTCATCACCGAACTGTGCGACGAGGGAGCACGTCTTTATGCGTGCGCCTTGAGCGCCGGACGCATCGCTCGCGCGGAAATCGAGGCGGCGCCCTGCCTCGTCGAATTCGCACTGCTGCATCCGGATCCGGATGACGCGAATTGGCTCCGTCCCGTACCGCCCTCGGCGATACTCGCGCAGCGCCTCCACCCCATCGAACGCGAGATCCGGGACCGCAGAAGGCTGAGCATTGAACTAACCGATGCGTTTGAGCCTTTCATGAACATCAGGGCCATCCCGTCGGTGGCCACTCACGCGATCACCGTTCTTGAGGGTCTCCACAGCATCAACGCCACCCTCGACGCGGCAACGGCCGCGTGCACCGACGAGATCCTCACCATCCAGCCGGGCGGCGTGCGAGGCGGCGACATGCTCTCCCAGTCGCTCGCCCGCGTAAAGGAACCGCTCAGCCGCGGTGTGCGGATGCGCACCCTGTACCAGCACACGGTCCGTCACGGCCCCGGCGTCTTCGCCTACTTGGAACAGCTGGACCCCCGGCAGATCCAGGTACGCACCCTGGAAGAACTGATCGACCGGATGATCATCTTCGACCGCTCGACGGCCGTCATTCCCGCACGTCGCGACCGGCAGGTGGCACTGGAACTCCGCCACCCCGGCCTGGTCGAGTACCTCGTCTCCGTCTTCGACCAGTTCTGGCAACAGGCGACCCCGCTACGCGAAGAGACGCCGTACAATCCCGCGGCTCACGGCGGCATCACCGGAGTCCAACGCACCATCGCCAGGCTCCTCATAGAAGGCCATGTGGACGAGGCCATCGCCCGCCGCCTCGGCATGAACGTCCGCACCTGCCGCGCCCATATCGCCAAGATCGCCGCCGCCCTGGGCAGCGGCAGCCGCGCCCAACTCGGCTACCTCATCGCCCAGTCCGGAATCCTCGACCAGGATCACCCCAGCTGACCGGAGGGCGCCGGGCCAGATTCCGCCGCTGCGAGGCTCTGTACACACTCCGGCCACAGAGCCGAACTCCCCATGACACCCCGGCACAAAGGGCCCCAAGAAACGCAGGGCCGCTCCCCCTCGGACGACCACCCCGCCATAACTCCCACCAAGAGCCCCAAAAATGCGGCCCCCCGCGGGACTTTCCACGAATCCACCGCCAGCCCGCGCCGCGCCTTCTATCCGTGCCGCCCGCCCGGAGGATCCGACCGGTCCGCACACGCCTACCGAAGCCGGAACCCAACCCGAACCGGCCGCGCCCCCTCGCCTACCCACCCGGCGGCGCGCCCCGCGACAAACAAGTCGGCAGACGGCACGACGCCCCGCCCCACAACCGCAGCGAGGGCCGGTCCCTCGGACCACACCTCCTGGTGCGACCGAGCCGCACCGAACCAGCCCGCAGACGGCGCGACGACCGACCCACGCCCCGGAGCGAAGCCGGCCTGCCGGGCCGAGCCTTCGCCGAGTGGGCGAGCCGCACCGAACCAGTCCGCAGACGGCAGGACGACCGGCACCGCCACCGGAGCCAGGCCGGCCTGTCGGGGGCGGCCCCTCCGCGTGGCCGAGCTACACCGAACCAGTCCGCACCCGGCACAAAAGCCGAACCGCCCCACCGGACCTCCCCGTGAGCCCCACCCCCCTGGCCGCCCGGTCAAAAAGGTCTCCGCGGTGGAGGCGGGCCTGTCAAGGGTGGAGCGCAAGCGGAATCGGCGAAGCCGACGCCCGAAGGGCGCCCTTTACAGGCACGCCGGAACCGCCACACTCCCCAGAAGCCGGGCGGCCCCGGCGCCGATCGAAGACACCGGGCAGCCCAAAGCAGCCGCCCCTACCGAGCCCCACCCAGCGACCGAACCCCGAACGAACTGGTCCGCACCCGGCAGGACCACCCGCCACTGCCACCGAAGCGGAACCGTCCTGTCACACCGCACCCTTCCGCCTGCCTGAGCGAAGGCCGCGACGAACCAGTCCGCAGACGGCAGAAGACAGCACACCCCATCCAGCTTCCCCTCCCCCCCCCCCGCCCGACGCCCGCCACCCTGGGCGTCCACCCCTGCCGTGGACGGCAATTCAGCTTCAGGCGGGGCTGACTGAGCGCCGGGTCATGGCGCCCAGGCGCGCGGCGCGCAACGCGCCGCCCCACCGTGCCCCGAGGACCGGGCGGCCATGCCCACCATCAACGCGACAGGCCACCCCAAGGCCACGCCCCGAGGCCCCCACGCCCTGGGCTGCACCTCGCCAGGGACGGCAGTTCACCCCAGGCGGAGCCGCGCGGCGGAACGCGGGGCCATGGCAACCCCGGCCCGGTACGCAATTCGCCGCTCCGCCGCCCGGCGCCCCTGGACACAGAGCCACGCCACCTCACCTCCCCCCAGTCGAAATCACCTCCACAATCGCCCCCGCAATCGCCGCCGCCATCCGTCGAATGCCCGGCGAACGCGCCGGGCAGGGGCGGGACTTGGCTGTCGTTGGGGACAGGCAGAAGTGGAGGTAGTCGTCACCGCGGTGCATTGATGCTTGGCCGTTCGTGTTGCAGTACTCGGGGTGGCGCCTCTCGTACGGCGTGCACGGCAGTTTTTCGGACCACGTGTACCGGGCCGACGCCGGTGCCACCGTTCGGCCCGCGTCGGCGACCACGCCGGTCGAGGCCCGCGCCTGGGACTCGTACACGGAGTTCACGCGCCGTACCCGATCCGGCGTGATCGGGTCGGGACCCTGCAGTACCCATACGACGCGCGGCGGCCTGCCGCCCCCAGCCGTGCGGATCTGCGCGGCCAGCGCCTTCGCGTCGGACGCGTACCGGGCAAGGTACTTGGCCGGGTCCTTGTCGTACGTGATGCCGTCCATGCACGGCGTATAGCCCCACGCGTTGCCCCAGAACTGGAGCACCACGTAATCCGGCCGCTCCGCACGGACCAGCGCGGCGGCCTTGTCCTTGTCCGGGACGAGGGAGTCCTTGCCGGTGCCGTCGAGGTAGTCGCAGAGCGTGGTGCCGGAGTAGGGCGCGCTGCGGTAGCGGGCGTTGAGCCGGTCACGTAACTGTTCCCCGAGGACGTCCTGGTTCTCCATGGCCAGGGAGTCGCCGAGGTACAGCACCTTCGGCGCCCGCGCGGCGGCCCGCTGCCGGGTCGTCGAGGAGGGCGATGACGGGGACGGTTCCGCGGCGGGTTTCTCCGGCCGTCCCTCCGGACCCGCGCTGCCCAAAGGCTCGGGCGCGTCCGCAGCCACGCCCCCCGACCCCGGATCCCCGCACGCCCCCAGCAGCAGTACGCCGGAAACCACCGCACCGATCCACCGCTTCCGCACGCGTCAACTCCCGCCCCAGGGACCGAAAGGGCCACCAAGGCAAGCACAGTCGCCGCCGTCTGAGAAGACACGCGGCAGAGTGCCGACGGCCGCCGCCCCGCGCACCAGGCACCCCGCCCCGCACGGCCGGCACCCCGCATTACCTGGGACGTAATCGACCCGCCCGCACCCGCCCGGCAAGCTGAACTCATCGCCGGTTGAACCGGACACACACCGAGCCGGACCCCCGGCATCCAAGCCAACAGCTGACCCGCAGGAGGCCGACCGCCATGACTGCCGCACACGACACCGCCGCTTACGAGACCGCCGCCGCCCGCTACTTCGAGGCCTGGAACGCCCAGAGCGTCGAGGACGTGGCGAAGGCCGTTGCCGCCGCCTGGACCGAGGACGGCACCTACACCGACCCGCTGGCCGCCGTCGCCGGGCACGAGGGCGTCGCCGCCGTCATCGCCGGGGCGCACGAGCAGTTCCCCGGCTTCGAGTTCCGGCAGCTCGGCGCGGTCGACGGGCATCACGGCATCGCCCGCTTCGGGTGGGAGCTGGTGTCCGTGGCGGACGGCTCCGCGCCGGTCGCCGGGTTCGACGTCATCGAGCTGGCCGCCGACGGTCGTATCCAGAACGTGCATGGATTCCTGGACAGGGTGCCTGCCGCCTAAGCCTCCAAGGCCTAAGACCGCAGTCCTACGTCTCGGATCCGATTGAAGTTCGCCCCACGAACTAATAATGTTCGTGGGGCGAACTACTTTATTCTTCGGATTTCCGGGAGTGAGAACCATGACCCGTACCCCCACCCCCAACAACCCCAACACCCCCGACCCCACCCCCACCCCCACCGTCGCCGTCGCCGTCATCGGCGGAGGCTACGGCGGCGCCACGGTCGCCAAGGCCCTGGACGAGGAGACGGACGTGATCCTCGTGGAGCCCAAGGACGCCTTCGTGCACGCCGCCGGCTCGCTGCGCGCCCTGGTCCAGCCGGACTGGGCCGGCGACAACATGTTCTTCCCGTACGACAGGCTGCTGCGACGCGGCAGGGTCATACGCGAGCGCGCCGCCTCCGTGGACACCACCGGTGTCACCCTCGCCTCCGGCGCCCGCGTCGACGCCGACTACATCGTGCTCGCCACCGGCTCCGGATACCCCTTCCCCGCGAAGACGGACACCGACGTCACCAGCGAGGCATTGGAGCGGATTCGTACGACCCACGGACAACTGGCCGCCGCCGAGCGGGTGTTGCTCGTCGGCGCCGGGCCTGTCGGGCTTGAACTCGCCGGGGAGATCAAGGCCGTCTGGCCCGAGAAGCGGGTGACCGTCGTCGACCCCGCCGACGAGCTGATGCCCGGCTTCCTGCCCGAGGTGCGTACGGAGCTGCACAGCCAACTCGAAGCCCTGGACATCGACTTGCGGCTGGGGACGGGGCTGGCCGAGGAGCCGCCGACCGCACCGGGGCGTACGGAGACCTTCACCGTACGCACGACCAGCGGTGACTCCCTCACCGCCGACATCTGGTTCCGCTGCTACGGCGTACGCGTCAACGGTGACTACCTCACGGACGGGCGTGCCGACACCCTCTCCGCCGCCCGCACCCCCCAAGGCCACGTCCACGTCACCGAGCACCTCAACATCCCCGGCCACGACCACATTTACGCCCTCGGCGACCTCACCGACACCGCCGAGGCCAAGATGGCGGCGTATGCGATGCAGCACGCCGAAGTCATCGCCGAGAACATCCTCGCCCAGGCGCGCGGCGAGCGGCCGAAGGCCGAGTACCACCCCGCGCCCACGCCCTCCGTGCTGCTTCCGCTGGGTCCGGACGGTGGCGTCGGGCAGTTCCCCACCGAGGACGGGCCTACCGTGCTGCCGGCCCAGGCGGTCAGTGAGTACAAGGGGAAGGACCTGTTCTCGGGCCGGTTCGCGGAGCTGTTCGGCACGGCGTGAACGTATCGAAGGGCCGGTGAGGGCCGGTGAGGGCCGGTGAGGGCGGTCAGTCGGCGAAGACCGCCGGCACCTTGTTGTCCCGCACCACGCGGGCGAGCAGTTCCACCAGCTTCGCGCGGTCGGCCTCGTTGAAGCCGCTCGGCAGCTCGTCGATGCGGCGGCAGGTCTCCTCGTAGAACGGCTCGACGACCCCGCGGCCCTTCGGGGTGAGCGCCACCTGGACCGCCCGGCCGTCGCGGGGGTCCGGCTCGCGGCGCACGAGCCCGTGCTGCGCGGTGCGGTCCACCAGCCCGGTGAGGCTGGACTTCGCGAGGCCGAGCATCGTGCCGAGGTCACGCATCCCGAGCGGCTGGGCCATCAGTACGCAGAGCAGCTGGCCTTGCTGGGCCGTCAGGCCGTACTCGCGGGCCGACTCCGCGTACACGGCGTTCACCAGGAACGAGGAGCGCACCAGTGCGGTGGCGATCCTCATCTCTTCACCCTCGGAATTCCCCATTGCCCCAGAATACGGCAGGGATACGGCAGTAATACGGCAGTGCGGCGGCACAGATTCGCACCACGAACTACAGAAGCCCAAACGAAAGGCACGTGAGGACCGTGAGGAATGTGAGGACTGTGAGGCACATGGATCACATGGGTCACATGGGTCACATGGCACAGTTCGGAATCGGCATCAGCACCGCGGTGGACGAGGTGGCGGACACCCTGCGGCTCGCGGTCCGCGCGGACCGGGCGGGGCTCGACCTCTTCACGGTCTCCGACCACCCGTACTACGGCGCTCGCTTCGACGCATACGCGCAGGTCGGCTTCATTCTCGGGCGTACGGAGTCGATAGCGGGCCTGGTCAGCGTGACCAACCTGCCGAGCCGCCCGGCGCCGATGCTGTCGCGGACGGTGACGTCCCTCTCGACCCTGTCCGGCGGCCGGATCGTACTCGGCATGGGTGTCGGCGGGCTCTGGGACGAGATCACGCGGCTCGGGACACAGCGGCTAGGCCCGGGAGCCGCCGTACGCGCCTTCGAGGAGGCGATCACGCTCGTGAAACTGCTCTCCGGAGGTGGTGAACCGGTGACGTTCGAGGGCGAGTTCTACCAGGTCACCGGCCTTGA
The DNA here is from genome assembly GCF_044457025.1 of Streptomyces sp. NPDC050658. Lineage (NCBI taxonomy): Bacteria > Bacillati > Actinomycetota > Actinomycetes > Kitasatosporales > Streptomycetaceae > Streptomyces > Streptomyces sp. NPDC050658. Next base: position 397,591 of record NZ_JBITGM010000006.1, on the reverse strand, counting down.
ACCGGCCCCCGCTGCGGCCGCCCCCGTCTGGACGGGCTCGGTCGGACCCAAATCGCTCGCCACCACCGGCAGGGTCGCCGACGGCTGGATCCCCGGCCACGCGGCGGACTGGCTCAGCCCGCGCTACCGCGAGTCCCGCCCCGTCATCGACGAGGCGGCGGCAGCGGCGGGCCGGGCCCCCGAGGACATCGCCACGGTCTACAACATCCCCGGTGTCATCACCGACGCCCCGCTCGCCGCCACCCGCGACGCCGAAGGGCGCTGGATCGGCGGCTCGGTGGAGCAGTGGACGCAGGAGCTGACCGGCGCCGTCCTGGAGCACGGCGCCTCCGGAGTCGTCTACTTCCCGGTGGGCGACGCGCCCCTGGACGTCACGCTCAGCCGCTGGGCCGAGGAGATCGTCCCGGCTGTGCGAGCGGCCACCGTGCCACGTACCGCGTAAGAGCTACCGCGCCACGTACCGCGTAAGAGCTACCGCGCCACGTACTGCGTAAGAATCGCCTGCACCTCATAGATGTCGACGCCCTTCGTGAACGTCTTCTGGATCGGCGCGGGCGAACCGGAGATCCAGATCTTGAGCTCGGCGTCGAGGTCGAAGTGCCCCGCGGTCTCCACGGCGAAGTGCGTGATGCTCCGGTACGGCACCGAGTGGTACTCGACCTTCTTGCCCGTGATCCCCTGCTTGTCGACGATCACGAGCCGCCGGTCGGTGAAGAGCATGGTGTCGCGGATCAGCAGATACGCGGCCTGCACCTGCTCGCCGTGCCCGAGCAGCCGCGCGTAGTCCTGCTGCGCCGTACCCGGATTGATCGCGTGCGCGTTCCCGAACAGTGCCATCGAGGCCCCCCAAGTGATGTGCCCGCGGAAAGAGCGGGATCTTCGGACTGCTCCGACTGTAACGCGCTGCTAAGCCTTGGGGTCGGCTCAGAAGTCGTACGGCTTGGTGGTGCTCCAGTTGGTGACCTCGGCGTCGGACCAGGTGAACTCCGACTGGGCGCCCTTGTCGTCGAGGGAGTCGGCGCTGTACGCGGGACCGGTGTCGCCGGTCTGGTCGCGCATGGCGAAGGAGAAGGCCGACGCGGTGTTCGTCTTGTCGTTGTCGGTGAAGAGGGAGACCGCGGAGTAGACCTTGCCGCCCGGCTTGACCGTGATCTTGGCGGAGCCGCCGGGGGCGTCCTCGGTGGAGTGCGACAGGACCTCCGTGGTGTCGCCGAGGATGATCGACGGGTACGACGTCACCCAGCAGGGCTTGGTGTCGGCGTTCTCGGCGGTGAGGAGGAGGTGCTCGCCCTCCTCGGCGGGGAAGCGGTGCAGCGCGGTGAGGGAGATCGAGTCGCCCTTGCAGGGCTGGACGCTGGAGGAGCCGGTGGTGGTCGTGTCCCCCGAGCCGGAGCCGCCGGCCTCGGTCTTGCCGCCACCCGCCTCGGTCTTGCCGCTGCCGCTGCCACTGCCGCCCGCCTCGGTCTTCCCCGAGCCCTTCGCGTCCTCGACCGCGGCCGCCCCCTTGTCGCTCTTGCCGCTGCTTCCGGCGTCGGCCTTGTCCGAGCCTCCGCACGCCGTCAGGGAGAGGGCGAGCGCGGCGGTGGCGGCGGCGAGGACGGTGGTGCGGAGTCGGTTGGTACGCATGCTGAGTTCCCCCGTGCGGTGGTCTGGGATCCGCGGCGGCGAGTTCCCCGCGGTGCACACAACTCTGCCGAGGCCCGCTGCCGTTCCGCTCACGCCGCACTGACGTCCCGCTAACGAATCCCTATGGCACCTCCGCAGAGCTTTCTACGGCACCTCCGCGGGACTCCCCTCACCCGCACGGTCCGCCCTCACGTGCGCGCGGCCCCCGTTCCACCGATGGTCGAAGGAACACGTTCCGCGCGAACGCAGATCCGCGCAGAACGCAGATCCACGCGGAACGCGGAACGCGGAAGCCGGAACGGGGGACGGAGTGGGCGAGCCAGGGACGCTGATCCTGATCATGACGGCCGCCGTCCTGGCCCCACTGCTCGCGCACGGCCTCAGCCACCGCGTCCGCGTCCCGCTGGTCATCTTCGAGATCGTGCTCGGCATCCTCATCGGCCCCGACGTGCTGGGCCTTGCCCACACCGGCGACGCCATCGACATGCTCTCGGACCTCGGCCTGTGCATGCTCATCTTTCTCGCCGGGCACGAGATCCAGTTCGACGAGATCCGCGGCGACACCCTGCGCCGCTCCGTCTGGGCCTGGGTGGCCGCGCTGTTCCTGGGCCTCGGTACGGCGCTCGCCCTGACCGGCCTCGACCTGTCCCGCAGCGTCATCATCGGTACCGCGCTGACCAGTACCGCGCTGGGGGCGGTGCTTCCCATCCTGCGGGACACCGGCGATCTGCGGGGCCGGTTCGGCACCGTCGTGATGGCCTTCGGGGCGGTGGGCGAGTTCGGGCCCATCATCGCCATCTCCGTGCTGCTCAGCGGCCGCGACCCGGGCATCTCGACGGTCGTACTCGCGCTGTTCGCGGCCATCACGGCAGCCGCCGTCCACTGGGCGCTGCGCCCGAGCCCGCCCTGGTTCAGCCAGGTCATCCGCACCACCCTGCACACCAGCGGGCAGTTCGCGGTGCGCTTCGTGATGCTCCTGCTGGTGGCGATGCTCGCGCTCTCGGACGCGTTCGGCCTCGACGTGCTGCTCGGCGCGTTCGCCGCCGGGCTGCTCACGCGGCTCGTGCTGCACGGGGCGGCGCCGGAGAGCGGCGAAGAGGTGCTGTCCAAGGTGGAGGCGATGGGCTTCGGCTTCCTCGTCCCGCTCTTCTACATCGTCACCGGCATCCAGTTCGACCTGGCCTCGCTCCTCGACGGCGGCCGCCCCCTGCTGCTCCTCCCCGTCTTCCTCGTCCTCTTCGTCGTCGTACGCGGAATTCCCGCATACGTCCTGGCGCCCCGCGACCTCACCCCCCGCGGCCGCAGGGCGCTGACCCTCTACACGTCCACCTGCCTGCCCCTCGTCGTGGCCATCACGACGATCGGCCTCGACGAGGACGTCCTCGGCAAGGGCGAGGCGGCCGCCCTGGTCGCCGCCGCGATGATCTCCGTGGCCGTCTTCCCGCTGCTCGGCATGGGACTGCGGGCACGGGAGCGGAAGACGACGACGCGGCCGGACGGGGCGGAGGGGGCGGAGGGGGCGGACGCGTCGGAGTCGGAGGCGTGGTGAGCGGCATGGTGAGCCGGATCCCGCCTCACCCGCGCAACGCCGACGCGAAGATCCCCGGCAACCGCGCCGGGTCAGGGGCCGTCGTGTAGGCCGTCAGACGCTCCATCGTCGTACGCCCCGTGCGGCTGGTGACGTAGTACGGCGGGCGCGGTGAGAGCGAGGGCGAGCCGGTGAACAGGCCGCGCGGCGCGGGGGCGAACGGCGCCCGTACCACCGTCTTCTCGACGTCCTCCAGCATGAACGCGTTGTGCACGAACCCGATGCCGCTGCCGATGTCCTGCCGGGTGTGCCCGGGGAAGGCGCCCCACGGGGTGTAGCCGAGCAGGAAGCCGAACGCCGACCAGCAGTTGACACCGAGGGTGCCGTAGCGGAGCGCGGCGACGGCCTTGTCCACCGCCGCCCGGTGCGCGCGCTCGGTCCGGGGGTGGACCAGCAGCGTGGCGCCGAGCGTGCCCGGCAGCCGGTCGTTCGCGAACTCCGTTGCCGCGTCCAGGAATTGGGCAACACCCTTGCCCGGCAGCCGCACCACCCCCAGCGCGCTGGCGAACACCTCGTCCGTGAGCATCGGGTCGTCGACGCCGGTGATGTCCGGGACGAGGAGCCGGCAGGAGGCATCGCCGCCGCCGAGCCGCTCGGCATCGGGGTGGGCGCCGGTCACCGCGTCCAGACGGCGGTCCGCGCCGGGGTAGTAGTCGGCGCGCGGCGGCAGTTCGCGCAGGACGCGGCGGATCTCGGCGAGCAGCCGCTCGGTGCCGGTCCAGTCGCGGGGCAGGATCAGGATCTGGCTGGCGACGCAGTTGTGGCCGGAGTTGTTCATCTTGCTGGTGACGATGTGCTCGGCCTGGAAGCGGAAGTCGGCGGCGCTCCACGCCCCCGGCGTCACGATGCAGGGGCTCACGCCGCCCAACTCGCTCGTGAACGGCTTGGTGTTGAGCGGAGTGTCCGCCGCGCGGCGCCGTGCGGCCTCCTCGTCCGTGCCCCAGACGATGGCGTCGTGGGTGCGTTCGCTGCCGGTGACGTGGATGGTGTCGACGCCGTCGTGCGTGGTGAGGTACGCCCCTTCCGCGGCCCCGCCGTCGGCGAAGCGGACCCAGCCGCGCTCCATGAACTCGGCGAACACCGCCTCGAAGTGCGGGCGGAGATAGGCGTTGACCGGGTTCATCTTGGCGAGGACCACCTGGCCCTCCGCGTACAGCTTGTGCAGGATGTCGAGCGGTGTGATCGACGGTACGTTCCCGGCGCCGAGCACCAGCGCGACGGCCGGCGCACCGGCCCGCCCCCGGTACTCGCCGGCGGCGCGGGTCAGGACCCGCTCCCGTGTGGTGCCGGGCAGCGTCCACACCTGCGCGCTGAAGCCGTTGAGCAGCAGGCGGTCCCAGGGGGTGGCGGGAAAGACGTCGACGACCGTACGTCCGTCGCGCTCGCGCACCGCCTTCTCCGCGACCGGCGGCTGCCCGGCGGCAAGGCGGCGCAGGACGTGCAGATACGCGCCGACGGACTGCGCGAGGGCCCAGGGCGCGGTCGTCCAGTCCTCGGCGGCCCACTCGGAGTCGGCGGCGTAGCCCTTGGCGCGGGCGGCGTCGGCGACCATGCCGTCGGCGGCGGTGGCGATCCGCGGGAGCATCCGCTCCAGCAGGCCGATCCGCTCGGGCAGGGGCGTGGCGGTCCAGGACTCGGCGTGCTCGCGCAGGTCGGCGAGGGCACGGTCGAAGGGGCTGGTGTCGAGATCCGTTTCCGGTGCGGCACTCACGTCGGCAACTCCTGTGACTGTACGAACAGTTGAGACCAGTCTGGAGCAGTTTCCCGGCCGGCGGGGAGTGCCGTAGGTCAGGACCGGCCCCTGGCCGCAACCTCTGAATGATGGTTCACTTCTTACATGGCCTACCGCAAGACCCCCGCCGAAGTCAGCCGCCTCGAAGCCGCCAGGGAGCGCCTGATCAGCTGCGCGACCTCGGTCGTGGCGGAAGTCGGCTGGTCACAGGCTTCCGTCACCGCCGTCGCCGACTCGGCGGGCATCGCGGCCGGCTCCGTCTACCAGCACTTCCCGTCCAAGGCGGCGCTCGCCGTAGAGGTCTTCCGGCGGGCCGCGGGACGCGAGGTGGAGGTGCTCGGCGAGGTGCTGCACGGCCCCGGAACGCCGGTCGAGCGGCTCGTCCGCGGCGTCGACGTCTTCGCCCGCCGCGCCCTGGAGAACCGCGGCCTGGCCTACGCCCTGCTCGCCGCCCCCGCCGAACCGGCGGTCGGCGCCGAGCGCCTGGAGTTCCGCCGCCGCTACCGCGCCCTGTGGGCCGACGTCGTACGCGAGGGCGTCGCCACCGGCCAACTTCCCCCGCAGGACGGCGAGATCACCGCGGCCGCGCTCACCGGAGCGGTGGGCGAGGTCCTCGTCGACCCGCTCGCCGCGCCCGACTCGAAGGCAACCGAGGAACTCCTGGCCGGCCTCACCGCGATGGCCCTGCGGTGCGCGGGCGCCCCGATGCCCGAACCGACCGACTGACCCCACCGTTCCCCGAAGGAGGCCCCATGACCGCGACCGAAGCGACCGGCACCACCGGAACCATTGGCACCACTGCCACCACCGAAACCATCGGCACCACTGCCACCACCGGAACCACCGCCACCACCGCCACCCCCCGCAGCAACCCCACCTCCACAACCCACGAAGTCACCAACCAGACCCCGCCGTTGACGGGTCACGACGCCGCCGACGACCCGGTCCTCCTTGAGGGCGTACGCCGCGAAGGCGCCGCCTGGTACGTCGACGACCTGCACCGGATAGGCCGCCGAGCGGCGAGCGAGGAGGTGCAGCGCTGGGCCGAGGAGGCCAACCGCCACGAGCCGGTGCTGCGCAGCCACGACCGCTACGGCAACCGCGTCGACGAGGTCGACTTCCACCCCGCGTACCACTCCCTCATGGAGGTGGCGATCGGCGAGGGACTCGGCGGCAGCGCCTGGGCCGACGAGCGGCCGGGCGCGCATGTGGCGCGGGCCGCAGGGTTCATGGTGTGGAGCGGCACCGAGGCGGGCCACGGCTGCCCGGTCTCCATGACGTACGCCGTGGTCCCGGCCCTGCGCCACGCCCCCGGCCTGGCGAAGACGTACGAACCGCTGCTCACGAGCCACGTGTACGACCCCGGTCTGCGCGCCCCCGCCGACAAGCGCGGACTGCTCGCGGGGATGGGCATGACGGAGAAGCAGGGCGGCACCGACGTCCGCGCCAACACGACCGCCGCCGCCGAACAGGCCGACGGGACCTGGCGGCTGCGCGGCCACAAGTGGTTCACGAGCGCGCCGATGAACGACCTCTTCCTCGTCCTCGCGCAGGCGCCCGGCGGCCTCTCCTGCTTCCTGGTCCCGCGCGTCCTGCCGGACGGCAGCCGCAACACCTTCCGCATCCAGCGCCTGAAGGACAAGCTCGGCAACCGCTCCAACGCGTCCAGCGAGCCCGAGTTCGACGACACGGTCGCCTGGCTGGTGGGGGACGAGGGCAACGGCGTACGCACGATCATCGAGATGGTCACCATGACCCGCCTCGACTGCGTGCTCGGCTCGGCGTCCGGCACCCGCGCCGCCCTCGCGCAGGCCGCGCACCACGCCAGGCACCGCTCGGTGTTCGGCGCGAAGCTGATCGACCAGCCGCTGATGCGCAACGTCCTGGCCGATCTGAGCCTGGAGTCCGAGGCCGCGACGACGCTCGCCCTGCGCCTGGCGGGCGCCGCCGACCGTGCCCAGCGCGGCGACTCCGGGGAGCGCGCCTTCCTGCGCCTGGCGACGGCCGTCGGCAAGTACTGGGTGTGCAAGCGCCAGCCCATGGCGGTCGCCGAGGCCCTGGAGTGCCTGGGCGGCAACGGCTACGACGAGGCGTCCGGCATGCCCCGCCTCTACCGCGACGCCCCGCTCAACGGAATCTGGGAGGGCTCGGGCAACGTCAACGCCCTCGACATGCTGCGCGCCCTGGCACGCGAACCGGAGTCCCTGGAGGCCTTCCGCGCGGAGATCGAGGCGGCGTCCGGAGCCGACGCCCGCCTGGACGCGGCCTGGCGCGACCTCCGCTCCGAACTGACCCTCACGGAGGACGCCCCCCTCCGCGCCCGCCGGGTCATCGAACGCGCGGCGCTGGTCCTCCAGGCGTCCCTCCTGGTCCGCCACGCACCGCCCGCCGTGGCGGACGCGTTCTGCGCCTCGCGCCTGGCCGGCGACCGGGGCCTGGCCTTCGGGACGCTGCCGCCGGGGGCGGACTTCGCCGGCCTGCTGGACCGCCTGCCGGTGTAGCGGCGACCGGGGCGGAGCACCCTCACCGGCCCTCCGCCCCGACCTCGCCCCCCAGAAACTCCACGACGGCAAGCGCGGCGACGAGACACAGCGCGATACCCACGACGACCCACCCGGTCGGATACGACCACACCAGATAGATGAGCAGTGCTCCCGCCACCAGCACCCACGTGATCCAGCCCCGGTACCGCCGCACGAAGGACCCGACGGGCCCGATCCGCAGCCCCGCCCGATCAGCGGTGGCCCGCACGGCCCCGATGCCGGAACTCCACAGCCCCCGCACCAGCGCGGCCCGCCGCCCGGACCCGGTGAGCCAGGCGGCGAGCGCGACGACGACGCCGAGCGCGACGACCATCCGGACCATGGTGAAGAGAAAGTGCGTCATGGTGTCGTACACGGCGGCGGCAGCGTCCTGAGAGACGCTCGCGGGCAGCCGGTCCAGGTAGATCACCCGGAAGACCCGCAGCCCGATCCCCAGCAACCCGGTGGCGACGGCAACAGCGACAGCCCCGCCGACCAAGGCCCTCCTCTTCCGTACGGAGATGAGGACACCGGCGGCGACAAGGGCGAGGGCGATGACGGGAAGCCAGTTCCCGGCGAGCTGCAGCAGCCGCACATAGGTCTTCGCCTTGCCGATGTTCTCCGACCGGACGAGGGTGAACGAGGCATCGACCGCGGGAATCCGCCCGGCGACAGCCATCCCCTCATCGACGAGCCGCTCCTTGACCCGCTCGACGAGCGGCCCCAGATCCAACGTGACCGCGTCGCCCTCCAACTGGACGGCGCCGCCGCCCTTCCCGGTCAGTGCCTTGTTCACGGCACTGTGGGCCTGCCGATTGGCCTGCTCCCAGATGTTCTCGAAGGCGTCGGAGCCGGCCAGGGCCCGCGCCTTGTCGTGCACGAAACTGCGGACGGCGCCCTCCAAGGAATCCCCCAGCCTGCCAAGGGCCTTCTCAAGCCGGGGCCGGTCCTGGGCGGGCACGTCGGAGAGCAGCGTCGAGAGATCGATACGGGACATGACGGCGTCGGTGGCGCGATCGGCCACGGCGTCCTGCACGTCCGGGTCGGAGGCGAGCGGCGCGACGGTCGCGACGTACCGATCGGTGTCACCGACCTGATCGGCGGCCCAGGAGGCGACGACGGAGAGGGGCGCGAGCAGACACCCGACGACGACGAGAAGACAGGCGACCGCGGACCGCCCCCGATGCCGCGGCGGCTTGTCCCGCTCGGCCCGCTCGGCCTCCAAGGCGGCCAACCGAGCCCTCAGTTCGCGGAGTTCCTCACCCTCGGCCACAGTCGCCTCCTTGTGCTCCCCTCAGGGGACCGTCCGACCAGCACTCCGGCGAGGCGGGCTCGGCCGTCCGGGTGACGGCGGGGCGCCCGGATGCGACACGGGGCGAGGCGTGCGAGGTTCGACGTGAACCGAAAGGCGGCACCTTCATGAAGCGTCTGCTGGCAACCGGCATGCTCTGCGCGGCTCTGGCTCTCTCCGTCACCTCGTGCTCGGACGATGACGACGACTCGCCCAGGGAAGAAGCCACGGAGGCGGCGGCCGACCTGTGCTCGGACCTCTCGGAACTGAAGGCCGACAACACAAAACTCCGGGACCTCGACCCGGCGTCGGCCACGAAGGAACAGATCAAGGACGCCCACGAGGATGTTCAGGACGGCTGGGACGACGTAAAGAACGACCTGGGCAAACTCGACTCGGCAAAGAAGGAAGCCCTGACGAACGCGGCGGACGACCTGAAGAAGGCGTACGACGACCTGCCGGACGACACGACGGGCAAGGACGCCCTGAACCAGCTGCAGCCACAGATCAAGAAGCTGGACGAAACGCTCGCCGCGGCATCGACAGACCTCAAGTGCCCCTGACACCAAAGAACCCCCGGGTCCAGGACCCAGGGGTTCGATCAAGAGCGGGTGACGAGAATCGAACTCGCACTCTCAGCTTGGGAAGCTGATGTTCTACCACTAAACTACACCCGCGTAAGACGCCGCCCCGAGGCGGTGTCGTAATGCCGCACACTCTACCTCATGCCGGGCCCCGGGTGGTTTCTCCCTGGGGCCTGTGTGGCGTCCGGGGCGTGGATGGCGCTGCGGGGCGCGGGAGTTGGGGCGTACCGTGAGGGATCGGAGTGCCGCCTGGAGGGGCGCCCCTTTCGTCCCGTAATGTGGCCTTTCGTCGTCAGCTCGCGTACGAGCACCGCGGGTACGCGGTGCGCGGAGCTGCTAGCTCAACTACGGCTTTGGGGAAGGGACTCGAGGACTTGATGGAGCGCACCGTCGTCCGTTGTGCCGAAGGGCACGTGTTCAGCACCGCTTCGTTCCCGATGCAGAAGGCCGACCGGCTCGGGCCCGGCCGTCTCATCCGATGTCCACGATGTGCACGGCTGCGGCATGCCGTGCCCGTCGCGGCGCAGAAGCGGTAGCGGGGCGCGGCCGGGGACGGTCGCGGACGGCAGCAGTGAGGCGCGCGGGTACGTCCGATTGGGGCGGGCCCGCGCGCTCTGCGTATCCTCGGTGCGTGCTTCTCTCAGACAAGGACATCCGGGCCGAGATCGACGCCGGACGGGTGCGGATCGATCCGTACGACGAATCCATGGTGCAGCCCTCCAGCATCGATGTGCGGCTCGACCGCTACTTTCGGGTGTTCGAGAATCACCGCTATCCACACATCGACCCCTCCGTCGAGCAGGCCGACCTGACGCGGCTCGTGGAGCCCGAGGGCGACGAGCCGTTCATCCTGCACCCGGGTGAGTTCGTGCTCGCCTCGACGTATGAGGTCATCAGCCTGCCGGACGACCTCGCCAGTCGGCTCGAGGGGAAGTCCAGCCTCGGGCGGCTCGGGCTCGTCACGCACTCCACCGCCGGGTTCATCGACCCCGGGTTCAGCGGGCACGTGACCCTGGAGCTGTCGAACCTCGCCACCCTGCCGATCAAGCTCTGGCCGGGGATGAAGATCGGGCAGCTGTGCATGTTCCGGCTGACCTCGCCCGCCGAGTCGCCCTACGGGTCTGAGCGGTACGGGTCTCGTTATCAGGGCCAGCGCGGGCCGACCGCCTCCCGGTCCTTCCTCAATTTCCATCGGACGCAGGTGTGAGCAGCAGTATGAGCAGCAGTGGTGTGAGTGGCGTGCGGGAGAACCTGACCTACGAGAAGTTCGGTGGTGCCGTGCGCGAGCTCGCGCAGACCATCGCCGATGACGGGTACCAGCCGGACGTCGTCCTCTCCATCGCCCGTGGTGGCGTCTTCGTCGCCGGCGGGCTCGCCTACGCGCTCGACTGCAAGAACATCCATCTGGTGAACGTGGAGTTCTATACGGGGGTGGGGACCACGCTCGAAATGCCGGTCATGCTCGCGCCCGTCCCCAACGCCATCGACTTCACCGACAAGAAGGTGCTCATCGCCGACGACGTCGCCGACACCGGGAAGACGCTGAAGCTCGTACACGACTTCTGCCTGGACCACGTGGCCGAGGTGCGGTCCGCCGTGATCTATGAGAAGTCGCACTCGCTGGTGAAGTGCGAGTACGTCTGGAAGCGCACCGACGAGTGGATCAACTTCCCGTGGAGCGTCGAGCCGCCCGTCGTTAAGCGGGCGGGTCAGGTGCTCGACGCCTGACGGTCGTCTCAGTACGCAGCAGGGCCCCGGTGGACTGTCGTCCGCTGGGGCCCTTCCTTGTGCGTCTGGCTCTGTCTCTGTGTCTGCCGCTAGAACGTGCCCAGCTTGATGATCGCCAGGATCGCCAGGAGCTGGATCGACGCCGCGCCCAGTGCCTTCGGCCACGGCAGGTCGTGGGACTTGCTCACCATCAGCGTGAGCAGGCCGCCCGCCGCCAACCAGGTCACCCAGCCGAGCAGCTGGACGAAGGGCTGGCCGCCGCCCAGGAACATCGCCACGATCACGCGGGGCGCGTCCGTGATCGACATGATCAGCATGGAGAGGCCGACCGTCGGCTGCCAGGCGCCGTCGCCGCCTAGCTGGCGGGCCAGGGTGTGGGTGACCACGCCGAGCACGAAGGTGCTGATCGTGATCGCGATGCCTGTCATCAGGGCGTACGGGACCGCCGACGAGATCGTGGCGTTGATCGCGTCCTCACGGGCCGCGTCGAAGCCGAAGATCGCGAGCAGGCCGTAGATGAAGGTGACGATCAGGGCCGGGGCCCACATCGCGTAGTCCCGCATCTGGAGGAAGGTCGGGCCGGGGCGCAGCACGATGCCGCGCAGCAGGTCCTTCCAGTGCAGGCGGGGGCCCATGGGCGGGGCGCTCGCCTGGCCCGCGCGGTAGGTGTCACCCTGCGTGTACGGGTCCTCGCCGATGGAGAAGGCCTGGGTGTGACCGGGGTTGTTCGCGGCGTACGGGTCGTAGCCGCCGTGTCCCCCCTGGCCGCCCTGGCCCCCGTGTCCGGGGTCACCCGGCCCGCCGAAGTACTCCGGCTCCCCGTGGTTGCCGCCGCCCGCCTGCGGCCACTGCTGCCCGCCGTACCCGCCAGGGCCTCCTGGGCCCCGGCCGTACTGCTGCTGAGGGCCCGGAGGCGCCTGCGGATAGCCGTACAGCGGCTGCTGGCCCTGGGGGGCCTGCTGCCCGTACGGCTCCTGCCGCGGTCGTTGTTGCGGTCGCGCTTGCGGGGCGCGGTTGTCCCGGCCGCGTCCGATCCTGAATCCAGCCACGAATCGAACGTACCTGGTCTGAAGGGGCGCGGTCGTCCCTCCTCGGGAGGAGAGCGGGTTTGCCGCCGACCTGTGACAACCCTTAGGGGATCCCGGAGGGGACAGCCACAGGCCGGCCGGTGCTGCCGGGGCTCGGCGGTGCCGCCGTTGCTTCAGCGGCGCAGCACCGCCCCGTACGCCAGCGGGTCCGAAGAGGACGGCAGGCCAAGGGAGTTCGGGGTGACGACCGAGCCGCCGGGGACCGCGCCGGGCAGGTTCCAGACGCCGCCGGCCGAGGCGTTCTCGCCGGGCGCGGCCACGGACAGGTCCGGTACGCCGTCCCCGTTGTGGTCGGCGGTGGCGAGCGCGGCGCCGAAGGTGTCGCTGGCCTCGGCGGCGCCCAGGACGTCGGGGGTGTTCTGCTGGAACGCGGCGGCGCGGGCGGTGCCGTCCGTGCCGAGGATGCCCTGCGCGCCGCCCTTGAGGACGGTGACGCTGCCGGCGCGTGCCGCGCTGCCGATGGCCTCGCCGGGGGCGCCCGCGATCAGGTCGTCCTTGCCGTCGCCGTCGACGTCCGACGCGGTGAGCGCGTTGCCGAAGTCGTCACCCGTCTCGGCGACACCGGGAACACCCGGGGTGTCCTGGTTGAGGGTCTGCCCCTCCCATACGAGGCCGTTGCCGTCCCCGTAGTGGATGTGGATGCCGCCGCCCTTGGCGAACCCTTCCGGGCCGCAGGGGTCGTCGATGTTCTCGTCGGCGATCTCGCGGCAGTTGCCGAGGGCGAGGTCGTCGTGGCCGTCGCCGTTGAAGTCGCCCGCGGCGAGCGCGTTGGCGGCGCTGTTGTCACTGCTCCAGGTCAGGCCGAAGCGGTACTCGTCCTTGAAGTACTTGAAGAGCTGGACGTGCGACTGGGTGTAGGGCTGGTTCTGCGTGTAGAAGGCGACGGCCAGTTCGGGGCGGCCGTCGGAGTCGAAGTCGCCGGTGGTCATGACGGGCGCGCGCCCGCCCATGCGGTCACCCATCAGCGTCTCGGTCCGGGCGACGAGCGGATGCGCGTTGTAGACGACCTTGTCCTTGCCCCCGATGGCCAGGTCGACGTCCGTGTCACCGGTGAAGTCGGCGGCGACCAGCGCGTTTCCGTACGCGGCGCCCGCCACGTCGCCGCGGGCCGCGGTGTTGGCCGTGGCGAAGCCGTCGCCGGTGCCGTAGAGAACGGTCACGGAGCCCGCGTCGGCGTTGGTGTCGATGTCCTCGCCCGGAGCTCCGATGACGAGATCGGCGTAGTTGTCGTCATCGATGTACGCGGTGGTGACGGCGCCCCCGAACCGGTCACCGGCCTCGGGGGTGCCGGGCACCTCGACGGTGGCCTGAGTGATCCGCCGCACCCCGTGCGGCCCGGGCCCGTTCTCGCCACCGAAGACGACGCTGACGTAACCGGCCTTGGCCTTGCCGTCGACGCTGCCCGCGGGCACCCCGACGGCGAGGTCCGCGTACCCGTCGCCGTTGAAGTCGCTGGCGAGGGGGGCGGGGTCGGCGGCGACGGCGGTGGTCGCGAGGGGGAGGGCGAGGCCGGTGGCGGCCAGGGCCGTGGCCACGGCGAGGGCGAGGGGGCGGGGGCGGGGGCGGGGGCGGGAATGGTCGCGGTTGCGGTCGCGGTTGCGGTCGCGGTTGTGTGCGGGCATGAAGGGCTCCAACTCGTCGTGGGTGTCAGGGGGCGAGCTCGTCGTGGGTGTCAGGGGGCGAGGACGGCCTCGGCCCAGTTCGTGTCGCTCGACGTCGGCAGGCCCACCGAGCCGGCCATGATGCTCGATGAGGCGGCCGTGCTCGGGCCCGTGGACGTGCCCTTGAAGGACCAGATGCCGCCCGTGTCACGGGTGGCGCCGGGAGCGTTCTCGCCGGGGGCACCGACGACCAGCTCCGGCCTGCCGTCCTTGGTGAGGTCGGCGAGGCGGACGGTGCTGCCGAAGAGGTCCGTGCGCTCGGCGGTGCCGGGGACGCCGGACGTGTCCTGGGTGATGCTGTAGGCGCCGGCCCCGGTGGGCCCGGACCGGCTGCCCGGGACGATCACGACACTGCCCGCTCGTTGCGCCGAGCCCAGGGATTCGCCCGGCGTACCGACGGCGATGTCGCCGTATCCGTCGCCGTCGACGTCCGTGACGCTCACGTCCGCGCCGAAGGAGTCCCCGGCCTCGGACGCTCCGGGCACTCCGGGTGTCGACTGGTTGACCAGGAGGGGCGCGGTGCCGGCGTCGATGCCCGATGCGCTGCCGAGCCATACGGCGATCTGGCCGCCCTCGTGTCCGGTGCCCGGCTGCGGTGTCCCGTCGATGGTCGTGTCGGAGCTGTCGCCGACCACCAGGTCGCCGTAACCGTCGCCGTTGACGTCGCCGATGGCGGCGTTGTCGCCGTCGTGGGAGAGCGGCGGTTCGTAGGCGCTCCCCGACCTGTTGATGTAGACGCCGCCGCTCGGGAGGTCGCCGAGGCCCACGGAGATCTCCACCTCGTCGGCCGTCGAGTCGCCGTCGAGGTCCCCGGTCGTGAGCTTCGCGGCCGAAGGCCCCATGACTCGCCGGGACTTGGCGGCGGGCTTCCCGGTCCGGGTGACGGGCGCCCTGAACGTCCAGACGGAGCATCCGCCCGCGACCCGGACGTCCGCGGTCGGGTACGGCGTCTTTCCGACGGCCGCCACATCCGTGCCGAAGGCACAGCCGGTGGCGTTCGAACCGTGGGTGGTGGGCAGGTTGGCCCCGCCGGTCAGGCCGGATGCCGAACCCCAGATGACGGTGGCGGTGCCCCGGTTGGCCACCCCGTCCACGTCTTCGCCGGGGGCTCCGATGACCAGGTCCGCGTATCCGTCGAGGTCCAGATCGGCGGAGGAAATCGACTCACCGAACCTGTCACCCGTCTCAGGGGTACCGGGAACTCCCGTGGTGGCCTGCGAGATCAGCTTGCGCTTGGCCGCCGACGGTGCGGACGACGAGCCGTAGAGGACCACGACGGAGCCCGCTGCCTCGTGCCCCGAGACGGTGGCCGACGGGGCGGCCACCACGAGGTCCCGGTAGCCGTCGCCGTTGAAGTCGTCGGCGTATCGGGCGGGGGCGGCCGTGGCTGTTGTGGTGGGCAGGACGAGCAGGCCGGTGGTCGTCAGGGACGCGGCCAGGATGAAGGTGCGGATGCGCACGGGAGCTCCGGGAGGGGAGCCGGGCCCGCATCGGGGGGAACGTGCGGGCCCGGCGGCTTGGTGGGGTGCGTCAGTCGGCGAAGTTGGCGCCCAGGCGCGGAGTGCCCGTTGCCGAGATGCCTGCCGTTGAGGTGTAGATGCCGGATGAGCCCGAGAGGGTGCCGTCGGCGTTCGAGGTCAGGGCGTAGACCGCGCCGTTGGCGCCGTTCTCGCCCAGCGCGCCGATCGCGACGTCTCCGCGGCCGTCCCCGTTCAGGTCGTCGATGTGGACGTCCGAGCCGAAGTAGTCGTTCGCCTCATTGGAGTTGGGGACTCCCGGAGTGTCCTGGCTGAGCAGTACCGCTCCCTTGGTGGAGAGGCCCGAGCCGTCCGCCGCGCCGTAGATGAGCGTCGCCGAACCCGCGTCTGCCACGCCGTCCAGGTCCTCGCCGGGGGAGCTGACGACGAGGTCCAGGTGGCCGTCGCCGTTGATGTCGCCCAGGTCCAGTTCCCCGCCGAACTCGTCGCCGTTCTCGCCCGCGCCCGGAACGCCCTCCGTGTCCTGGGTGATGGCCTGGCTGGGGCCGTACGGGCCGTTGGCGTTGCCCTCGATGACGTACACCGTGCCGCCCTTGTTGGCGCCCGAGATGCCCTCGTCCCAGGTCAGGCCGACGATGATGTCGCCGTAGCCGTCGCCGTTCGTGTCGCCCACGTCCGTGATGAAGCCGGCGGGCAGGCGCTGGACGCCGGTCGTGGTGATGCCGTTCGCGCTGCCGGGGAGCCAGAGGTTGGCGTTGTAGCCGTCGCCCGACGAATAGCCGTCGACGATCAGGTCGTCCCTGCCGTCGCCGTTGACGTCGCCCGAGTGAAGGTTGAAGGGGCCCGCGCCCTCGCCGCCGAGGATGGGCGGCAGGACCGTGTAGTGGTCGCCGGGGGTGCCGGCGCGGGTGATGCCGCCGTCGAAGAGGTCGAGGGTGGCGGCGGAGCCCGCGCCCACGGCGAGGTCGTCCTTGCCGTCGCCGTCGAAGTCGCCCGCCTCGATGGGGCCGCCGAACCCGTCGTGCTTGGTGGGGCGCGGGTCCGCGAGCGTGCTGCCGCCGGACAGGCCGTTCGGCGAGCCCCACAGGATCTGTACGGTGCCGCCGTCCACGTCGGTGCCGACGTCCTCGCCGTTGGCTCCTACCGCGAGGTCGTCGTAGCCGTCGCGGTCGAAGTCTCCGTACGCGGTGTCCGCGCCGAAGATGTCGCCCTTCTCCGCGGTTCCGGGTACGCCCGCGCTGTTCTGGCTGTAGGTGGTGTGGCGCTGGGTGGTGCCGCCGTACGTGACGACCACCTGGCCCGCCCTGTCCTTGCCGCCGACGTTCGCGTGCGGGGCGGAGGTGGCGAGGTCGGCGACGCCGTCGCCGTTGAAGTCGGCGTCGTCCGGCTGGGTGGCCGCGGGGGCGTCCGCGGCGGTCGCCGTGGTGGCCGTGAGGGTGAGGAGTCCGCCTGTGAGCGCGGCTGCGGTGGCCGTTGCTGCCGCGAGGCGGCTGCGTCTGGAGGGGGTGGAGGGGCGTCGCTTGTGCTTGGGCATCAGGGGGCTCCTGTGGTGAGTGGCTGTGCGTGTCGCGCTCTGTGTGGGTTGTGCGTTGTGCGTTGCGCGTTGTGCGTGTGGGCTATGCGCTGTGGGTTGCGGGCTGCGGGCTGCGGGCTATGCGCTGTGGGTTGCGGGTTGCGGGCTGCGGGCTATGGGTTGCGGGTTGCGGTTGTGCGTTGCGGTTGTGGGTCGGGCGGGGAGCCAGTGCCGCTACCGGGCCAGCACCGACCCGTACCCGCTCGCCCCCGCCAGGCCCAGCTTCCCCGGAGTCACCGACGTCACCGCCGGGTTGGGGCCCTCCTTGGGGGTGGGCGCGTACCAGACGCCGCCCGAGGCTGCGTCCTCGCCCGGTGCGCCCACGGCGACATCCGGGTACGCGTCGCCGTTGTAGTCGCCGGCGGCCACCGCCGCGCCGAGGCGGTCGCCCGCCTCCGCCGTGCCAGCCACACCCGCGGAGTTCTGGCTGTAGGCCGGGCCTACCAGGGACTTGCCCGTGCCGGCCGAGGCGAGGACCCAGTACGTGCCCGCGCCCGCCGCCGTGCCCACCGCCTCCGCGTCGCCGCCCACGACCAGTTCGTCGATGCCGTCACGGTCGAGGTTGGCCACCGCGAGGGAGACGCCGAAGTTGTCGCCGGACTCGGGGTTGCCGCCGACCTCGGGCGAACCCTGCGTCGTGCAGGCGGTGCCGCCGCCGAGCGCGGTGCCCTGCTTGCCGTAGACCGTGAGGACCGCGCCGCCGAGCCGGTCCTCGCAGAGGGTGGACTCGGCTTCCGGGTTCGCCGTGACGCCGCCGAGCGCGAGGTCCGCCGTACCGTCCCCGTCGAAGTCACCGGCGGCGACCGAAGTGCCGTGATCCCCCGTGCTCCAGAGGCTCTGCCACTCCCCGGACGCCTTGCTGACGACGCGCGTACCGGAGATCTCCATCCCCTTGTACGACACCGCGAGGTCGTCCTTGCCGTCCCCGTCGAAGTCGCCGGAGGCGTACGCGCGCGGGCCGCCGAAGTGGTGGTTCTCGACCATCGCGGGTGAGGTGTCCGAAGCCGCGGTGATCGGGCCGGGGCGCATCATCGTCGACGTGCCCTCCTCGCCGGCGATGGGGAAGACGAGGTCCTGCTCGCCGTCCCCGTTGTAGTCGCCCGTGGTGAGTACGCCGCCGATCCTGGAGTCCTCGGCGCCGCCCTTGGCCGCCGTGATGCCGCCCTTGGTGAAGCCGCCGGCCCCGCCCCACAGCACGGAGATGGTGCCGACGTCCGGGGTGTCGTCGATGGCCTCGCCGGGAGCGGAGGCGATCAGGTCGCTGTAGCCGTCGCCGTTCAGGTCGGCGGAGTGGACGGCCGTGCCGAAGCGGTCGTTGCCCTCGACCGTGCCGGGGACGCCAGCCGTGCCCTGGCCGACGTTGACCGAGCCGTGCTTGCCGAGGCCGGAGGCGCCGCCCCAGACGACGTTCACGTAACCGGCCTTGGCCTTGCCGCCGACCGTCGCGCCCGGCACGCCGACCGCCAGGTCCACGTATCCGTCGCCGTTGTAGTCGGCCTTGAGCTTCGAGGGCCCGGCGGCGGACGCGCCGCCCGCCGTCAGGCCGGTGACGCCGAGGGCGGTGGCGGCGCAGAGGGCGGCCGCGGTGAGGATCCTGGTTCGCGTGGGGCGGCGGTGCGGGTGCTGCTGCCTGGCCGTTGCGGGCATGGGGCTCTTCTCCAACTCACTTATGTATAGCGATGGTTGAGGTGGGGGCTTGCTTCGGGTCTGCCGCCAGGATCAGCGCAACGTCCGCCCGAACGCCGTGCCCGTCCCGCCGACCCCGAAGTCCGACCCGTTGAACGACGTCGCGTACGACGACGTCAGCCCCGTCGACACGCCCCGCAGCGACCACACCGCCCCGACGTCCGCCGTCGTCCCGATGTCCTCGCCGGTCGCACCGGTCGCCAGGTCCGCCTTGCCGTTCTTGTTGATGTCCTTGAGGCGTACGGACGTACCGAAGCCGTCGCCCGGCTCCGCGACGCCGGGTACGCCCGCCGTCTCCTGGTGCCAGGACTGGCCCGAAGTGAAGCTGCCCGCCGACGACTTGAGCAGGACGACGCTGCCGGTCCCGGTCACCGTGCCGACCGTCTCGCCGGGCGCGCCCACCGCGAGGTCGGGGAAGCCGTCGCCCGTCACGTCGCCGAGGGCCACGGACGCGCCGAAGCCGTCGCCCGCCTCGCCCGCGCCCGGTACGCCCGCGCTGTCCTGGTCGTACGTCACCGGAGCGGCCATCGCGCGGTCGCCGCCGAGCCGGACGCTGACCGAACCGCCCTTGCCCGCGCGGGAGTTGCCGGTGATCAGGTCGTCGTAACCGTCACCGTTCACGTCGCCCGCGGTGGCCGCGTCGCGCGTCGCCGTCGGGTCGTCGCCCTCGCCGAGGACCTCGGCCTGATAGCCGTAGTCGCCGAAGCCGCCGTTCATGTGCGCGGTGTAGGCGCCGCCGTCCGCGCGCTCGCCGAACAGGACGAGGCCGGTGCCTTCCTTGGTCTTGAACTTGCCCGCGAGCATGCCGTCGAGGCGGGCGCCCTCGGGGATGAAGTCGACCTCGAGGCCGTGTACGCGGCCGTCCTCGCCGTAGCTGGAGTAGTACCACCAGTTGTCGCCGCTGATCACGGTCAGCTGGGGCGCGCCGTCGCCGTCGAAGTCGGTCCAGGCCGCCGCCTCGCCGTAGCGTCCGGTGCTGTCGGCCGGGGAGTTGAGGACGCGGCCGCCCGCGGTGAAGCCGCCCTGGCCTCCCCAGAGGATGGTGATGGAACCGGAGGGCCTGCCCTCCACCTTCTCGCCGGGGGCGCCGACGATCAGGTCCGCGTAGCCGTCCCTGTTCACGTCGCCGCTGGTGACGCTCTCGCCGAACTCGTCCTCGGGCTCGGTGACTCCGGGCACCTGGATCGAGTTCTGGGTGAGCGTGTCCGCGCGGTTCCCGGCGAGGCCGTCCGCCGAACCGAAGGTCACCGTCACGGAGTTGCTGCCGGGGTTGCCGATCGCGAGGTCGCGGTAGCCGTCGCCGTTGTAGTCGTCCTTGAGCGTGGACGCGGCGGTTGCCGTCCCGGCGAGCGGCAGCGTGAGCCCTGCTGCGGCGAGGGCCGCGACGCTCGCGGCAATGGCCAGGTTTCGTACGCGCACGTGGGACTCCCGGGAGTGGGGAAATGCTTCCGGGGATGTGACGGACGAGGCGTACGAATGGTTGTGCGAGAGAAGCGTGAAGGTGACGTCCGGGTGAACCGGGCGGGCGCCGGGAGCTGGTCAACTCCCTGACGGGCCGCGCGTCGGGAGCCGGGCGAGCCCGTACCCCAACTCCCCGACCAGCCGCCCGCCGCCCGCCGCCCGCCGCTGGCCCCCCTCGCCCCTACGAACCCACGAACTCCCCCGTAGAGAACGTCAGCTGCGGTTTCCGCGCGACCAAGTCGCCCCGTACGCCCGGATATACGCCCACCGTGTCCGCCCCGTCCCCGCGATACGTGCGCAGGACGAGATCCGCCCGCTTGTCCCCGTCGAAGTCCGCGACGGCGAGCACCTGCGTCGTGCCCTTGTCCGAACCCTTCGCCGAGGGAATCACCGTCGCCGACGCGTTCGCGTCGAGGCCCGACGCGCGCCCCCGGAAGACCCGCACCTCACCCGCGCCGCCACCGCTCCCGCTGCCGCCACCGCTCATCACCAGCTCGCTGAGGCCGTCGCCGTCGAGGTCGCCCGCGTCCACCGAGACCCGCCGCGCCTCCATCGTGTCCCGCTGGGTGCCCGGCACGTCGTAGCGGAGGGCGACGCCGGACGGGCCCGCGATCGCCGCGTCCGTCCCCTTGCCCTTGCCGAACCGCCCGAACGCGACGTCCGTACCGGCGGGGAAGAGCACCCCGGTCTCCGCGGGACCCTTCGGGCCGCCCAGGACGAGCGCGGAGGCGGCCGCGCCCGACGCGCCGGCGGCCTTCCGGACGAGGACGTCGTCGTAACCGTCGGAGTCGACGTCCGTGGCCTCGCCCGTGACGAGGTCGTTGCCCGGAGCGGTCAGCGGCTTCCCGGCGGCGCGCGCGGCGCCGCTGCGCTTGAAGGGACCCCGCAGGAAGCTGATCCGCGCGCCGCTCGCGTGCAGCACGAGGTCGTTCGCGCCGTCCCCGTCGAAGTCGCCGCAGACCGGCTGGTCGGACCAGTCGTTGCCGATCCGCGCCTGCGCGGGCACCTTCACCTTCACGGCCTTGCCGGTCAGGCCCTTGGGCGAGCCGAAGAGGATCTGCAGCGGCACGGGCGGCTGGCCCAGGCCGTCGTAGGGCGGATCGGTGGAGACGAGCAGATCGGTGAAGCCGTCCTTGTCGAGGTCGCAGGACGCCTCCGACTCGAACGCGGCGGGCAGCTCGCCCTTGGTCCGCGCCCCGTTCTCCCGCGCGCTCAGCAACTGCCGCGCGCCGGGCCGCAGTCCGCGCCGGGTGCCGTAGACGACGCCGATGCCCGCGTCGTCGCCGTGGCCGCTGTGCACGAGATCGTCGAGTACGAGGTCGGGGGCGCCGTCCCCGTTGAAGTCGTCGGCGACACGGCTGCCGTCGCCGCGGGGTACGGGCAGGCGCGCGGACGCCTCGCCCTTGTCGGCCATGCTGACCGGACGGTGCCCGGCGGCGTCGCCGTCACCGTCGCTGCCGCAGCCCGCGAGCAGCAGGGCGCAGCCGAGGGCGGCGGCGGTGAGCCGTATCCGGGCGGTGCAGGTGCCGCGTGTACCGCTGCGGCTCTCGCGTATACCGCCGGGTCTGTCGCCACATCTGTCGCCACGTCCGTCGCCACGCATGCCCACCATCACCCTGACCTCGACCGCCCCTTGAAACCCCTGCGACACAACAACCTGCACATGATGCTCCCCTTCCGCCAGGACGCAACAGGCCGGTCCCGCCCACAAGGGCGGAACCGGCCTGAAGCGCTGGTGTCAGGGACTACTTCACCGGCTCGGGCTCCGGCTCGTCCGCGGTCTCGGCCTCGCCGGCCGGGTCCACTGGGGTCTTGACGGACTCAAGCAGCAGCTGCGCGACGTCGACGACCTGGATGGACTCCTTGGCCTTGCCGTCGTTCTTCTTGCCGTTGACCGAGTCGGTCAGCATGACGAGACAGAACGGGCAGGCCGTGGAGACGATGTCCGGGTTGGTGGACAGCGCCTCGTCGACTCGCTCGTCGTTGATACGCTTGCCGATCCGCTCCTCCATCCACATCCGCGCGCCACCGGCGCCACAGCAGAAGCCGCGCTCCTTGTGGCGGTGCATCTCCTCGTTCCTGAGGCCCGGGACCTTGCCGATGATCTCGCGCGGCGGCGTGTAGATCTTGTTGTGGCGGCCCAGGTAGCAGGGGTCGTGGTACGTGATGATGCCCTCGACCGGCGTGACGGGGAGCAGCTTGCCCTCGTCCACGAGGTGCTGGAGCAGCTGCGTGTGGTGGATGACCTCGTAGTCGCCGCCGAGCTGCGGGTACTCGTTGCCGATGGTGTTGAGGCAGTGCGGGCAGGTGGCGACGATCTTCTTCGCCGTCTTCGGCTTGGCCGACTCGGGCGTGACCTTGCCGTCGTCGTCGAGCTCCTCGCCGAACGCCATGTTCAGCGCCATGACGTTCTCCTGGCCGAGCTGCTGGAACAGCGGCTCGTTGCCGAGGCGGCGGGCGGAGTCACCGGTGCACTTCTCGTCGCCGCCCATGATCGCGAACTTGACGCCCGCGATGTTGAGCAGCTCGGCGAAGGCCTTCGTCGTCTTCTTGGCGCGGTCTTCGAGCGCGCCCGCGCAGCCGACCCAGTAGAGGTACTCGACCTCGGTGAGGTCCTCGATGTCCTTGCCGACGACCGGCACCTCGAAGTCGAGCTCCTTGAGCCACTCCAGGCGCTGCTTCTTCGCCAGGCCCCAGGGGTTGCCCTTCTTCTCCAGGTTCTTGAGCATCGTGCCCGCCTCGGACGGGAACGCGGACTCGATCATCACCTGGTAGCGGCGCATGTCGACGATGTGGTCGATGTGCTCGATGTCCACCGGGCACTGCTCGACGCAGGCGCCGCAGGAGGTGCAGGACCACAGGACGTCGGGGTCGATGACGCCGTTCTCTTCGGCGGTGCCGATGAGGGGGCGCTCGGCCTCCGCGATGGCGGCCGCGGGCACGTCCTTGAGCTGCTCCTCGGTGGCCTTCTCGTTGCCCTCCATGTCCTTGCCGCCGCCGGCGAGCAGGTAGGGGGCCTTGGCGTGCGCGTGGTCCCGGAGGGACATGATCAGCAGCTTCGGGGAGAGCGGCTTGCCGGTGTTCCAGGCGGGGCACTGCGACTGGCAGCGGCCGCACTCCGTACACGTACTGAAGTCGAGCAGGCCCTTCCAGGAGAACTGCTCGATCTGGCTGACGCCGAACACGGCGTCCTCGGCCGGGTCCTCCCAGTCGATCGGCTTGCCGCCGGACGTCATGGGCTGCAGCTCGCCGAGGGTGGTGGAGCCGTCCGCGTCGCGCTTGAACCAGATGTTGGGGAAGGCGAGGAAGCGGTGCCAGGCCACGCCCATGTCGGTCTTCAGGGCGACCGTGATCATCCAGATGAAGGAGGTCGCGATCTTCAGGCCCGCGAAGAAGTACGTGAGGTTCTGCAGCGTGGAGAGGTCGAGCCCGTCGAGGAGCGAGACCACCGGGTACGAGATGAAGAACGACGCCTCGTAGCTGTCCACGTGGTGCTGGGCGCCCTCAAGGGCGTGCAGCATGAAGATGCAGACGCCGACGACGAGGATGACGGTCTCGACGAAGTACGCCTGGCCGGTGTTGGAGCCCGCGAAGCGGGACTTGCGGCCCGGCTTGTCGGGGCGGCTCAGCTGCCGTACGACGATCAGGGTGAGGATGCCGAGCACGGTCATCGTGCCCATGAACTCGACGTAGATGTTGTACGGCGCCCATTCGCCGATGATCGGCAGCAGCCAGTCGGCCTGGAAGAGCTGGCCGATGGCGTTGACGATCGTGAGCAGCAGCGTCAGGAAGCCCACCGCCACGAACCAGTGCGCGACACCGACGATGCCCCAGCGGTTCATGCGGGTGTGGCCGAGGAACTCCTTGGCCACGGTGACGGTGCGCTGCACGGGCTGATCGGTGCGGGTGCCCGCGGGCACGTTCTGGCCGAGCCGCATGAACTGGTAGATCTGCACGATGGCACGGCCGAACAGCGCGACGCCGACCGCGATTAGGACCAGCGACACGATGATCGCGGCGAGTTGCATTTGGGGGCTCCTCGGGCCTGCGAGGCGAACTATTACTAAGCGGTAACTTATGCAGTCCGTCTGAGACTACCCACTTACTCCGCCGCACTGTAGCCAGCGTGGCGGTGATCTGCGTCGCTCAGGCAACCCTTGCCGCGTCGGGGCCCTCTCGGGGCCGCCTATTTGGTTGCCGCAGGTCGGGCCGGTCGGATAGGAAGCCCACATGCTGACGGGCAACACGGTCGGGCTGCGCGCCCGGCACGATGAGGACATACCGGTCCTGCGGACCGAGCTCTACGACGACGTGGTCAACGGATCGCGGGCCGAGGGCGGGCCCTGGCGGCCGATCACGCCCGGCTCGAAGGACCCGCGGCTCTTCGTGGACGACACCAACCAGGGCAGCGTCCCCTTCTCCGTGGTGGAGCTGGACGGCGGCACGCTGGTCGGCACCGCGACCCTGTGGGGCATCGACAACCACAACCGCACCGCCCACATCGGCCTGGGCCTGCTGCCCTCCGCCCGCGGCAAGGGTTACGGCACCGACGTGGTCGCCGTGCTGTGTCACTACGGCTTTGTCGTACGCGGCCTGCAACGGCTGCAGATCGAGACGCTGGCGGACAACCACGGGATGCTGCGCTCCGCCGAGCGCAACGGCTTCGTCCGCGAGGGCGTACTGCGCTCCTCCGCCTGGGTGCTCGGCGAATTCATGGACGAGGTGCTGCTCGGCCTCCTCGCCGAGGAGTGGAAGGCCGCCCCGAAGGGATAGCGGGGCCCGTGGGGCGCTCGAAAACCTGTGGCGTCGCGCCGCCGGGCGCCCCTACCGTGCTGCCGGACCGAGTCGTCTAGGCAAGGACGTGCCGTTGTACACCGCGTGAGACCTCCCGAGAGCTGATCTGTCGCGCGTCGCGCCCTGTGCGCCGCGCTCCTTTTTGCTGCTTTTCTGCGGATTTCTCACAGAACCGGTGTACTTCTGTGCTCACCACCTGGGTGGTCATACCCACCTGCCTTCCTCTTGTCCTTCGCCGCTGCCACAGCTGCGCCTCCGGGCGCTTCCGGGCCGACGGCAAGTTCCGCGTCAACGCCAATCACCGGCTCCTCGACGCCTGGCTCCTCGCCCTCTGCGTCTCCTGCGGGGACACCACCAAGCTCACGGTCTGGGAGCGGGCCAACGTCCGCTCCGTACGGCCCGAAATCCTCGACCGGATGCACGGCAACGATCCCGCTCTGGCGGCCGAGCTGCTCCAGGATCCGGTCGTACGCCGCCGCAATCGCATCGCCCTCGACTGGACGGGCGCGTGGCGCCTGGACACCGGCGGATCGGCCCCGTACCAACCGGACCGTGACGGTGCGGCCATGGACGTGTCAGTCCGTTTCGAAGCCCGGATTCCCGTCCGCCCGGTGCGGCTGATCGCCGAGGGCTGCGGCCTCTCGCGGGCCGGGACCGAGCGGCTGATCGCGGAGGGAAAGCTCGTCTCGGCGGCGCGGCTGAGCGGCCGGATCTCCGGGGACTTCACCTTCACGCTGAAGCGCTAGTTGCGCGTAAGGGCGAGATAAGAGTTGAGTCGCCCAGACTCAGCTCTGTTGACTCCGGGAAACCTCTCGTGCATCCTTGAGCCAGATCCACTCAAGTAGTACCTCTGGAGGAATCGAAATGGCACGTGCGGTCGGCATCGACCTGGGCACGACTAACTCTGTCGTCAGCGTTCTTGAAGGCGGCGAGCCCACCGTCATCACCAACGCCGAGGGCGCCAGGACCACGCCGTCCGTCGTCGCCTTCGCGAAGAACGGCGAGGTGCTGGTCGGCGAGGTCGCCAAGCGCCAGGCGGTCACCAACGTCGACAGGACCATCCGGTCGGTCAAGCGCCACATGGGCACCGACTGGAAGGTGGACATCGACGACAAGGGCTTCAACCCGCAGCAGATCTCCGCGTTCATCCTGCAGAAGCTGAAGCGCGACGCCGAGGCGTACCTGGGCGAGAAGGTGGCCGACGCGGTCATCACCGTCCCGGCGTACTTCAACGACTCGGAGCGCCAGGCCACCAAGGAGGCCGGTGAGATCGCGGGTCTGAACGTCCTGCGCATCGTCAACGAGCCGACGGCCGCCGCCCTGGCGTACGGCCTCGACAAGGACGACCAGACGATCCTCGTCTTCGACCTCGGTGGCGGCACCTTCGACGTGTCCCTCCTGGAGATCGGCGACGGCGTCGTCGAGGTGAAGGCCACCAACGGCGACAACCACCTCGGTGGTGACGACTGGGACCAGCGCGTCGTCGACTACCTGGTCAAGCAGTTCCTCAACGGCCACGGCGTGGACCTCTCCAAGGACAAGATGGCGCTCCAGCGCCTGCGCGAGGCGGCCGAGAAGGCCAAGATCGAGCTGTCCTCCTCCACGGAGACCACGATCAACCTGCCCTACATCACGGCCTCCGCCGAGGGCCCGCTGCACCTGGACGAGAAGCTCACGCGCGCCCAGTTCCAGCAGCTCACGTCCGACCTCCTGGAGCGCTGCAAGACGCCGTTCCACAACGTCATCAAGGACGCGGGCATCCAGCTCTCCGAGATCGACCACGTCGTTCTCGTCGGTGGCTCGACCCGTATGCCCGCCGTCGCCGAGCTCGTCAAGGAGCTGACCGGCGGTCAGGACGCCAACAAGGGCGTCAACCCGGACGAGGTCGTCGCCATCGGCGCCGCCCTCCAGGCCGGTGTCCTCAAGGGTGAGGTCAAGGACGTCCTGCTCCTCGACGTGACCCCGCTGTCCCTCGGCATCGAGACCAAGGGCGGCATCATGACCAAGCTCATCGAGCGCAACACGACCATCCCGACCAAGCGGTCGGAGATCTTCACGACGGCCGAGGACAACCAGCCGTCCGTGCAGATCCAGGTCTACCAGGGCGAGCGCGAGATCGCGGCGTACAACAAGAAGCTCGGGATGTTCGAGCTGACCGGTCTGCCGCCGGCCCCGCGCGGTGTCCCGCAGATCGAGGTCGCCTTCGACATCGACGCCAACGGCATCATGCACGTGACCGCGAAGGACCTCGGCACGGGCAAGGAGCAGAAGATGACCGTCACCGGCGGCTCCTCGCTGCCGAAGGACGAGGTCGACCGCATGCGCCAGGAGGCCGAGCAGTACGCGGACGAGGACCACAAGCGCCGCGAGGCCGCCGAGTCCCGCAACCAGGGCGAGCAGCTCGTCTACCAGACGGAGAAGTTCCTCGCGGACAACGCGGACAAGGTTCCGGGTGACGTGAAGACCGAGGTCGAGTCGGCCGTCGAAGAGCTGAAGGAGAAGCTCAAGGGCGAGGACTCGGCGGAGATCCGCACGGCCACCGAGAAGGTCGCGGCCGTCTCCCAGAAGCTGGGCCAGGCCATGTACGCGGACGCGCAGGCCGCGCAGGGTGCCGAGGGCGCGGCCCCGGGTGCCGAGGGCGCCGAGGCCCCGAACATGTCCAAGGACGACGACGTGGTCGACGCCGAGATCGTCGACGACGAGAAGCCCGGTGACGCGAAGGGCGGCGCCGCCTGATGACCGAGGAGACCCCGGGCTTCGGCGAGAACGCCGAGGAGTCCGACGTCCCCTCCGGCGCCACCCCTGATGACGCGGCGCCGAAGGCCGCCGAGCCCTCCACCGAGGAGGGCCCGGCGGCCCCGGCCGGGGACGCAGCACGCAAGACGTCCGCCCAGGACGTGGGCCTGACCGCCCAGCTGGACCAGGTGCGCACCGCGCTCAACGAGCGCACCGCGGACCTCCAGCGGCTCCAGGCCGAGTACCAGAACTACCGCCGCCGGGTGGAGCGGGACAAGGTGACGGTCAAGGAGATCGCCGCGGCGAACCTCCTGTCCGAGCTCCTCCCGACCCTCGACGACATCGGCCGCGCTCGCGAACACGGCGAGCTGGTCGGCGGCTTCAAGTCGGTGGCCGAGTCGATGGAGACCGTCGTCGCCAAGCTGGGCCTCCAGCAGTTCGGCAAGGAGGGCGAGCCCTTCGACCCGACGATCCACGAGGCCCTGATGCACTCGTACGCGCCGGACGTCACCGAGACGACCTGCGTGGCGATCCTGCAGCCGGGTTACCGGATCGGCGAGCGCACCATCCGCCCCGCGCGGGTGGCCGTCGCCGAGCCGCAGCCGGGCGCGCAGACGGTCAAGGGCGAGTCCGAGGCCGCGGAATCCGCCGACGTGGCGGAGGACAAGGAGACCGGTGGCCCTGACGAGGGCTGACGGCAACGACATGAGTGAGGAGGGACGTCGGGGATGAGCACCAAGGACTTCATCGAGAAGGACTACTACAAGGTCCTCGGCGTCCCCAAGGACGCCACCGAGGCCGAGATCAAGAAGGCGTACCGGAAGCTCGCCCGCGAGAACCACCCGGACGCCAACAAGGGCAACGCCAAGGCGGAGGAGCGCTTCAAGGAGATCTCCGAGGCGAACGACGTCCTCGGGGACCCCAAGAAGCGCAAGGAGTACGACGAGGCGCGTGCTCTCTTCGGCAACGGCGGATTCAGGGCCGGTCCTGGAGCGGGCGGCGGCGGTTCGTTCAACTTCGACCTGGGCGACCTCTTCGGAGGCGGCGCCCAGGGCGGCGGTGGAGCGGGCGCCGGCGGCGGCTTCGGGGGCGGTCTCGGTGACGTCTTCGGGGGCCTGTTCAACCGGGGCGGCGCGGGTGCTGGGACCGGCACGCGTACGCAGCCCAGGCGCGGCCAGGACATCGAGTCCGAGGTCACGCTGAGCTTCACGGAGGCGGTGGACGGCGCGACGGTGCCGCTCCGGATGTCCTCCCAGGCGCCCTGCAAGGCGTGTTCCGGCACCGGCGACAAGAACGGCAACCCGCGGGTCTGCCCGACCTGCGTCGGCACCGGTCAGGTCTCGCGGGGCGGCGGCGGTGGCTTCTCGCTCACCGACCCGTGCGTCGACTGCAAGGGCCGTGGGCTCATCGCCCAGGACCCCTGCGACGTCTGCAAGGGCTCGGGCCGCGCGAAGTCGTCCCGCACGATGCAGGTGCGCATTCCCGCGGGCGTCAGCGACGGCCAGCGGATCAGGCTGCGCGGCAAGGGCGGTCCCGGTGAACGGGGCGGCCCGGCGGGCGACTTGTACGTCGTCGTCCATGTCGACGCCCACCCGGTCTTCGGCCGCAAGGGCGACAACCTGACGGTGACGGTTCCGGTGACGTTCGCCGAGGCGGCACTGGGCGGCGAGGTCAAGGTCCCCACCCTTGGCGGCCCCGCCGTGACACTGAAACTGCCGCCGGGCACGCCCAACGGCCGTACGATGCGGGCGCGGGGCAAGGGCGCGGTCCGCAAGGACGGCTCGCGGGGCGACTTGCTGGTGACGGTGGAGGTGTCGGTTCCGACGTCTCTGACCGACTCGGCGAAGGAAGCCCTGGAGTCCTACCGCAAGGCGACTGCGGACGACGATCCGCGGGCAGAACTGTTCCAGGCCGCGAAGGGAGCATGAGATGGACGGCCGCCGTCGAAATCCCTACCAGCTGACCGACGAGACGCCGGTATACGTCATCTCGGTCGCTGCCCAGCTGAGCGGGCTGCATCCGCAGACCCTGCGTCAGTACGACCGCCTCGGCCTGGTCTCGCCCGACCGCACGGCGGGCCGGGGCCGGCGCTACTCCGCCCGCGACATCGAACTGCTGCGTACGGTGCAGCAGTTGTCGCAGGAGGAGGGCATCAACCTCGCGGGCATCAAGCGCATCATCGAGCTGGAGAACCAGGTCGCGGCGCTGCAGTCCCGAGTCGCGGAGCTCTCCGCGGCCGTGGAGGGAGCCGCCGTCGCGATGCAGCAACGTGAGGCGGCGGTGCATGCCTCGTACCGTCGCGATCTCGTTCCGTACCAGGACGTGCAGCAGGCGAGCGCGTTGGTGGTGTGGCGGCCGAAGAGGTCGCCGGAGCAGTAGTTCTTGACGCACGTGACGAAGGGGCCGGGAGGTGGGAACCTCCCGGCCCCTTCGTGCGTTGCGGTGGTCGACCTGAACGTTGTGTACGGCTTTTCTGCCGGGGGAAATGGGGGATCACCATGGCCATGGTGGGCCTGTTCTGGATCGCCGAGGGCGATGTGTACGTGGGCGCGAAGCCGTCGGGCCTGGCACCCGGGGTGCGGCTGACGCCGGAGGGCGTGATGGCGCTCGGCGACAAGCAGTCGGGCCTCTGGCCCTGGGAGGACGTACGGGCGCTGACCGTGTCGGACGTACCCGTGAAGTCCCTGAAGCGGAACGTGGGCGTGCTGGTGGACATGGCGCTCACGGTGGGCCTGGGCGGCTCCGACGAGGCAGCGACGATGACGCTGTCCGTCACGGACGCCGAGGACGGGACGACGGACCTGACGGTGTACACGGCGGCGGCGACGGGCTACTCCCGTACGGAGCACGACCTTTCCGGCGCGCTCCTCGCCCGGCTGACCGAGGGCGCGGGCACACTGCATACGACGCTGACGGCGATGGCGGAGTGGGGGCGGGCCCACGAGGGGGGCACGCCGCGGTCGGCGGAACGCGAGGAACTGCTGCGAACGTGGACGGAGTCCGATGCCTGACGTGAACCCCCTGACCGAGAGCGACCTCCACCATCTGCGCCGCTGCGTGGAGCTGGCGCGGGAGGCCCTGGACGCGGGCGACGAACCCTTCGGCTCGCTGCTGGTGTCGGCGGACGGCAAGGTCCTGTTCGAGGACCGCAACCGCGTGGCGGGCGGCGACCACACGCGCCATCCGGAGTTCGAGATCGCCCGCTGGTCGGCGGAGCGGCTGTCCCCCGAGGAGCGGGCGGCGGCCACGGTCTACACCTCGGGCGAACACTGCCCGATGTGCGCGGCGGCCCACGGCTGGGTGGGCCTCGGCCGCATCGTCTACGCGGCGTCCAGCGCCCAGCTGACGTCCTGGCTGGCGGAGCTGGACGTCCCGGCCGGTCCGGTCCGTGCGCTCCCGATCGGGGAGATCGTGCCGGGTGCGGTGGTGGCGGGACCGGCGGCGGAGCTGGCGGAGGAGATCAAGGGGTTGCATCGCAGGGGGCATGTGCGGGGGTGAGGAGGCGGGGCGCCGGGGTCGGTGACCGGCGTCACAGCCGGCTTCTGTCAGCAATCGGAGGGCTGTCCCGTTCAAGGGGCACGCGAACGAGACAGGAGCATCGCCATGAAGCACCGCATCGTCGTCCTGGGCGCCGGATACGCCGGGGCCTTCGCCGCCGGGAACCTGGCCCGCAGGCTCTCCCCCGCCGACGTCGACATCACCGTCGTCAACGCCGTGCCCGACTTCGTGGAGCGGATGCGGCTCCACCAGCTGGCGAGCGGCCAGGACCTCGCGGTCCGCAAGCTGGCGGACGTCTTCGCGGGCACGGGGGTGCGGCTGCGGGTGGCGCGGGTCACGGGCGTGGACCCGGAGCGCGGGAAGGTGGCGCTGGCGGACGTGGCGGGTGGGGGTGACGGTGCCGATGGGGGTGACGGTGCCGATGGGGGTGGCGAGCTCTCGTACGACACTCTCCTCTACGCCCTGGGCAGCTCGGTGGCCCACAACGGTGTCCCCGGAGCGGCCGAGTACGCCTTCGACGTGACCGGCCGTGCCTCGGCGCTGCGGCTGCGGGAGCGGCTCGACGCGCTGGGCGGGGGCGGCACCGTACTCGTCGTCGGTGAAGGTCTGACGGGCATCGAGACGGCAACCGAGTTCGCGGAGGCGCGGCCCGACCTCTCCGTCGCCCTGGCCGCCCGCGGCGAGCTGGGCGCCTGGCTCTCCCCGAAGGCCCGCCGCCACCTGCGCCAGGCCTTCGACCGGCTCGGCGTCACGGTTCACGAGCACACGACCGTCGAAGCGGTCGAGCCGACGCGGGTGATCACGGCCGACGGCACGTCGCTGCCGGCCGATGTGACCGTGTGGACGGCGGGGTTCGCGGTGCACCCCATCGCGGCGGCGAGCGGCCTGGAGGTCGCCGAGACCGGTCAGATCGTCGTCGACCGCACCATGCGCTCGGTCTCGCACCCGGCTGTGTACGCCGCCGGTGACAGCGTCTACGCCGTCGGCGACAACGGCCGCCCGCTGCCGATGTCCTGCGCGTCGGCGGGCTTCACCAACATGCAGGCGACCGCGGCGATCATCGCGCGCCTGACGGGCGGTGAGATCCCGACGGTCGGGCTCAAGCACTACGGCAACCACATCAGCCTCGGGCGGCGGGACGCGATCTTCCAGATGGTGGACGGGGAGGTGCGGGCGAAGGGCTGGTACGTGGGCGGCTGGACGGCGACGCGGTTCAAGTCGGGTGTGCTGAAGGGGGCGGGCTTCGGCATCGCGCACCCCACGTTCGGGATGCCGAAGCGCAGGCGCCGCCTGGTGCCGTCTGCCGTTGTTCCTGCCGACGGGGCGGCAGCCGGCGTGAGGGCCGCCGCATAGGCTGCCCCGCATGGACAGCGCTGCCGTCGACCGCTTCGAGGCCAGCCGGGGCCGGCTGGCCTCGCTGGCGTACCGTCTGCTCGGCTCGGCCGCCGACGCGGAGGACGCCGTACAGGACACGTTCCTTCGCTGGCAGGCCGCGGAGCGCGAGCGGATCGAGGTGCCGGAGGCGTGGCTGACCAAGGTCGCCACGAACCTCTGCCTCGACCGGCTCCGCTCGGCGCAGGCGCGGCACGAGCGGACGGCGGGCGCGTGGCTGCCCGAGCCGCTTCTGGAGGGCGACCCGATGCTGGGCCCCGCCGACACGTTCGAGCAGCGTGAGTCGGTGTCGCTGGCGGTCCTGACGCTGATGGAGCGGCTGTCGCCGGTCGAGCGGGCCGCATACGTCCTGCGCGAGGCCTTCTCCTACCCCCACGCCGAGATCGCCGCGATCCTCGACGTCACCGAGTCCGCGAGCCAGCAGCATGTCCACCGGGCGCGACGCCGGATCACGGCGGAGCGCCGGGGCCGCGAGGAGGTGGACCCCGCGACGGCGCGCCGGATCGTGGAGGAGTTCCTGGCGGCGGCGATGTCGGGCCGTACGGAACGTCTGGTGGAGATGCTGACGGCTGACGTGACGGCGGTGTCGGACGGCGCGGGCCTGGCGAGGCGTCTGCTCCGCTACAACACGCGGGAGCGCGTCGCGTCGTACATCCGGGCAGGCTTCCGCCCCACCCCGGCCAAACGCCGCCTGGCGGGCGGCTCCCCCGCACTCCACATCGCGTTCCTCAACGGCGCTCCGTCCATCGTGGCGGTGATCGGGGGCAGGGTGGCGGGAGCGGTGACCCTGGAACTCACGGCAGGCAAGATCGCCTCCCTACAGGGCATGGCAACGACGTCCCGCCTGACCCGCCTGGACGAGGCGTGGCGGAGGGAGGAGCGGGGCGGGGCGGTGGTCGAGTCCTGGTGAGGGGGTGACGTCGCAGTGAGCCTTCAGAGCGGCAGGTCGTCCGGCAGAACCCGGAACGTCTTGTGCCGGCCGAGCGGCCGCACGGCACGGAAGTCGCGGCGGTCCAGGGTGAGGATCGCGTCGGTGTCGAACTCCGCGGCGAGGGCCACGTTCACCGCGTCGGTGAGGTCAAGGTCGAGTGCGCCGCAGCGAGCCCGTACGAACTGAGCGGCGCCCAGGTGGTCCTCGGTGATCTCCGGGGCGACGGCCCTTCCCCGGCGCATCCAGCCCCGGATGTCGTCGACCGCGCTCATGGCGGCCTCGCGGCCGAGTTCGCGAGTGGCCCCGCACTCCGGGTGGGGTGTGGAGTCGAGCGCGGCCAGCAGGCCAGAGGTGCCGGCGACGACGATGATCACGCGGCGCTTCCGGGGTCGGGCACGGACCCCTCGGACTCGGGCTCGGGCTCGGCCCCAGTCCCGGCTTCACGCTTCACTGTGTCCGCCACGGCATCACGGACCTCGCCCTTGGCCAGGGCGCGACCCGGCCCCGCGAAGGTCCGGGAGAACAGCGGCTCGCGCTCGTCCCAGACGCGATTGGCCATGGCGGCAAGGTGAATGCCCTGCCGGATGATCTCAGCCTCGCTGAGTATGCGCCGATTGGTGCATGGGGTCACTCGACTAGGGCCCGGCCCACCTCCCCCCCTCACCCGAACAGCCCCGCCCCGCTAGCCTCCCCTCCCCCGTCGACCCAGGCTCGGACCCACCTGACTGAACACGAATGGACTGAACAGAAAGAGGGGCGGCCATGAGCAGCGCGTCCGACAGTTCCGCGTCCGGAGGGGGCGCGCCGCGGCGGGGGGCCAGCAGTGAGGGGCTCTGGGCATCCGGTGGGACCATGTTCGCCGGTGTCCTGATGCTCATGAACGGCATCCTCGGCGTCCTCGAAGGCATCGCCGGTGTCGCGAAGGACGACGTGTACGCCCGCATCGGCGACTACACGTACAAGTTCAACCTCACCGCCTGGGGATGGATCCACATCATCCTCGGGATCGTCGTCGCCATCACCGGGTACGGGATTCTGAAGGGCACCTCCTGGGGCAGGGCCAGCGGTGTCGCGCTCGCCTCCGTCTCCATCGTCGTGCAGTTCATGTGGATGCCGTACCAGCCTGTGTGGGCCTTCATCTCCATCGGCATCGGCGTCTTCGTCATCTGGGCGCTGTGCACCGATCAGGCGGATCGGGCAGGTCGGGTGGATCGGGGACGGCAGCGGGCGGGCGACAACCCCAACCCACCGGGCGGCACCGGTACTTGGGGTAACCCCTGAGCACACCCCAGGCCCGTGCGCTGGCGCCGCTCGTTGTGCCCGCGCTTCTCGTCGGTGTCGGGTCCAGCCTCGTCCTGCTGCTGCTCAGCTTCGTCGCCGAGCGGCTGCAGGATCTGCTGTGGGACGTGCTGCCCGACGCGGTCGGGGTCGACGGGACCTCGGCCGGGTGGATTCTCGGCGTGCTCACCGCCGCCGGGCTCGTCGTCGGGCTGCTGGTGTGGAAGGTTCCCGGGCACGCCGGCCCCGATCCCGCCACCCTCGGGCTCGTCGATCCGCCGGAGCCGCTGCGCGTCCTGCCCGGCCTGGCGCTCACCGTCGTCGTGGGGCTCGCGGGCGGCGTCAGTCTCGGCCCGGAGAATCCGATCACCGCCATCAACATCGCCCTCGCCTACTTCCTCGGCATGAAGGCGATGCCCCGGACCCCCGCCGGGAACTGGGTCTTCCTCGCCGCCGCCGGGACCATCGGCGCCCTCTTCGGTACGCCGGTCGCCGCCGCCCTCGTCCTCTCCGAGTTCGGCAGCGACCCCGACGACCCGCGCCCGCTCTGGGACCGCCTCTTCGCGCCCCTCGTCGCCGCCGGTGCCGGCGCGCTCACCACGGTGCTCGTCGCGCACCCCGCGTTCCAGGTCGACGTCGAGCCCTACGGCGGGCCGCATTGGGGCGACATCCTCTCCGCTGTCGTCGTCAGCACGGCCGCCGCCGCCGTCGGTCTCGGCGCCGTGTACGCCTTTCCCTTCCTGCACCGCGCCTTCCGTCAGCTGAAGCACCCCGTACTGATGCTGACGGTCGGCGGGCTCACCCTCGGTGCGCTCGGCGCGCTCGGCGGGCATCTCACCCTCTTCAAGGGCCTGGACGAGATGAAGGAGCTGACCGCCGAGGCCGCCGAGCACGACGCGGGCAACCTCCTGCTGCTCGCCCTGGTCAAGCTGGCCGCGCTGTGTGTGGCCGCCACCTGCGGGTTCCGCGGCGGGCGGATCTTCCCCGCGGTCTTCGTGGGCGTCGCGCTCGGCATGTTCGCGCACGCCCTGGTGGACGCGGTGCCGCCCGCCCTCGCCATCACCTGCGCCATCCTCGGCGTGCTGCTCGCCACGACCCGGCAGGGGTGGCTCAGCCTGTTCACCGCGGCCGCCGTCGTGCCCGACCTCGATCTGCTGCCGATCCTGTGCGTCGCCGCCCTGCCCGCCTGGCTCGCGGTGACCGGGCGTCCCGACATGCTCATCAGGGACGAGGCCCGGACGATGGATCCGTCGGATCCCGCCGCTCCCACAGACCCCGCGGGACCCGCAGGCCCCGCCGCCCCCACAGACCCCGCCGCGCCCGCCGGCCCGTCGAAGGGAACCCCCGCATGAGCGCCCCGGACCACGGCCTCCCTCTCGACGGACCCGCCGACTACGACGACCCCACCGACCTCGAGAACGCCGACCGCGGGTTCCTCGGCGCCCTCGTCCCCGGCGTCATCAGGAACGCCGACGGGAGAGTCGTCTGGGACAACGACGCCTACGCCTTCCTCCGCGGCGACTGCCCCGACACCGCGCACCCCAGCCTCTGGCGGCAGGGCGGGCTCTGCGCGCGGCAGGGGCTGTACGAGGTCACCGAGGGCATCTACCAGGTGCGCGGGCTCGACCTGTCGAACATGACGTTCGTCGAGGGCGACCGCGGCGTCGTCGTCATCGACCCGCTGATCTCCGCCGAGTGCGCGGCGGCCGCGCTCGGCCTCTACCGCGAGCACCGCGGCGACCGCCCCGTGACCGGGCTCGTCTACACGCACTCGCACGTCGACCACTTCGGCGGCGCCCGCGGCGTCCTGCCGCACGGCACCGAGGACGGCATCCCGGTCATCGCGCCCGAGGGCTTCATGGGGCACGCCGTCAGCGAGAACGTCTACGCGGGCGGCGCGATGGGCCGCCGCGCCGGGTTCATGTACGGCGACCGGCTGCCCAAGTCGCCCGACGGGCAGATCGGCGCGGGGCTCGGCATGACCGTGTCGACCGGCACGGTCACGCTGATCCCGCCGACCGTGGACGTCACCCGCACCGGTCAGGAGGAGATCGTCGACGGCGTACGCATCCTCTTCCAGCTCACTCCGGGCACCGAGGCGCCCGCCGAGATGAACTTCTGCTTCCCCGAGCGGCGCGCCCTGTGTCTGGCGGAGAACGTCACGCACACCCTGCACAACATCCTGACCCTGCGCGGCGCGGTGATCCGTGACGCCCGCGAATGGTCCCGCTATCTCGACCAGGCCATCGACTTCTTCGACGATTTCTACGACGTCGCCTTCGCCTCGCACCACTGGCCGACCTGGGGGCGCGAGAACGTCGTACGGCTGCTGTCCGAACAGCGCGATCTGTACGCCTACCTGCACGACCAGACGCTGCGGATGCTCAACTCCGGTCTGACCGGGCCCGAGATCGCCGAGGAGCTGCGGCTGCCACCCGCCCTGGAGCGGGCCTGGCACGCGCGCGGCTACTACGGCTCGCTCTCGCACAACGTCAAGGGGATCTACCAGCGCTACCTCGGCTGGTTCGACGGCAACGCGGCCCACCTGTGGGAGCATCCGCCGGTCGAACTCGCCAAGCGGTACGTCGAGTTGGCGGGCGGCGCGGATGAGGCTCTGGCCAAGGCCGCCTCGTACGTCGAAGCGGGTGATCTGCGGTTCGCCGCCACCGTGCTCAATCATGTGGTCTTCGCTGACCCGGACAACACCGCCGCCAAGCAGCAACTTGCCTCCGTATACGACGCGTTGGGGCGGGGTGCCGAGAACGGCACCTGGCGCAACTTCTATCTCACCTCCGCGCTCGAACTGCGCCAGGGCACGGGATCGCGCACCGTCGACACCGCGAGCCCGGAACTCGCTGCGGCGCTCGGCACCGAGCAGCTCATCGACGCGGTCGCGATCACCGTCGACGGGCCGCGCGCCTGGGACGACAGTCTCGTCATCGACCTCGTCCTCACCGACGAGCAGCGCCGCCACCGGCTGACCCTGCACAACGGCGCGCTCACCCACCGGGAGATCCCGCACGGCCGCTTCCCGCACGGCGTTCCGGGCCTCACCCTGCGGCTGAGCAAGGCGCAGCTGGTGCGGGTGTTCTCCGGGCAGGGCGGCGGTCTTGACGGCGGTCTTGACGGGATCGGGACCGAGGGCGATCCGGAGCTGCTGGCGCGGCTGGTCTCGTACCTGACGAAACCGGACCCCTCCTTCGCCGTGGTCACGCCCTGAGCGCCGCCACCGAGCGGATCACTCCCGCTCCAGGCCCGGCACCCCGAGTGCGAAGAGACCGTCCAGGACCAGGTCCACACCGACCGCCGCGAGCAGCAGTCCGAGCAGCCGTCCGAAGAGTTCGATCGTCGCGTGGTGGGTGCCGCGCAGCAGCCGGGCCAGGACGACGACGCAGACCAGGTCGAGGGCGATCACCGTGACGTAGGCGCCGACGACCGTGGACCGCCAGGACCAGGAGTCGCGGGCCGCCGCCTCGATGAGTACGGCGGTCATGGCGAGCGGGCTCACGATGTACGGCATCAGCAACTGCCGTACTCCGCTGACGAGATCGGGCGCGTCCTGGCCCGCACCGTCCGTGCCGAGGTGCATGCCGAGCACCAGCCCGACGGCGTAGATGAAGAAGATGACCCCGCCGGCCAGTTGGAGCGCGGGCGTGGAGATGTGGAAGAGGTCGAGCAGCCAGGGCGCGGTGATCCCGGCGACCAGGCCCACCAGGACCGCCGCCCCGGACGAGACGAAGGCGATCCTGCGCAGTTCGGGCACCGGATGGTGCTGCGCGAGGCCGCCGAAGGCCAGCAGGACCTTGGGCGGGCCGACGACGGAGAAGAACGTGATGAATGCGGCGGAATAGCTCAGAGCGGTCACGCACGACATGATCGCCGCAGTCGCGCCCAGGGCCTGTCCGGCGGATCTGGCCGCCTCCTGTGGGCGGTGCCTTGTCTGTGCTGGTGAGCGGTGGTCTGGTGCGTGCAGCTGCAAGGCGGAGGATCGAGGCATCGCGGAGCGACGGTGATTGACGACAGCGATGGTGATGGACGACAACGCCGCAGATGCGCGTGCCCAGGCCGCCGCGTCCCGGGCAAGATCCGCCGGACAGGCCCTAGAACGGCGCCGGACCGCCGTTCGCCGCGACCGTGTCGCGCACCGCCCCGATGAACGCGGTCACCCGTGGATCGGCGCCCTCGGCCGCCGTCCGCCAGATCAGCGCGACGTCCGCCGACGGCACGTCACGCAGGGGTACGAAGGTGATGTCGGGCCGCGCGTAGTACTTCTCCACCGATGCCACCACCGGGGAGATCCCCTGTCCGGCGGCGACCAGCGTCATCAGCTCCTGGAAGCCGGCCACGGACCGGCCGCGGTGGATCGGGCGGCCGCTGGGCGTGCGGGGCGGGACGTGGAAGTCCCACCAGTAGGCGGGCGCTCCGTTGACCACGCCGAAGAAGGTCTCGCCCGCGAGTTCCTCCAGGGAGACGCTGTCGCGGCCCGCGAGGCGGTGGCCGAGCGGGAGGGCCAGCGCGCGGGGTTCGTTGATGACGACGGGGCCGACGGTCAGGTCCGGCTCCGCCACGGGCAGGCAGGTGAACAGGACGTCGGCGACGCCGCTGCGCAGGGCGCCGAGCGGGTCCTCGAACTGGACCTCGCGCATCCGCACCTCGCAGCGGGGGCAGCGGGTGCGGAACGTCTCCAGGATCGCGCCGGTCAGCGTGCCCGCGCCGGAGCCGAGGAAGCCGAGGGTCAGCTCGCCGTCGACGCCGCGCGCGGCGTCCTTGGCGCGGGCCAGCGCGGCCTCCATCTCCAGGTGCAGCGGGGCCAGGTCGGCGTACAGCTGGCGGCCCAGCGGCGACATCTGGACCCGGCGGCTGGTGCGCTCGAAGAGCGGGGCGCCGATCTTGCGCTCCAGGCGCTTCACGGTCTGGCTGACGCGGGCCTGGGAGAGGAGGAGGCGCTCGGCGGTGCGGCCGAAGTGCAGTTCCTCGGCGAGGGTGAGGAAGGTCTGGAGCTCCTGCCGTTCCATGCTTCTCCCTCACGCCGCGTCTCTGACCTGCGGCTAGTCGCGCCTCTGACCTGCATCTATAAGTCTGACCGAGGTAATCGTTTCATGGATCGCCGTTGATCGGGGAGAGACGGCGGCGGATCTTTGGATGGTCCGCTTCACGGACCTCGGAACCCGCCTCGACTCCCCGGAGATTCCCATGCCTTCAGGCAACCGCACCACCGGTACGTCCACCGTCGCCGCCTGGGCCGCATCGCCCCAGCGCGCGAGCGTCGGCTTCAAGCCCAACTGGTCCGAGGAGGGCTTCTCCGGCCAGACCCTGCGCCAGGTCGTCCGCGTCACCGAGGGCGGCGAGCGGGCCCGCGTCCGGCTCTCCAACGCGTACGGCACGTCCCCGCTGCACATCGCGGGCGCGACCATCGCCCGCACGAAGAAGGGGGCCGCCGTCGAGGAGGGATCGGTGCGGTGGCTCAGCTTCGAGGGGAGGGAGGCGGTCGAGATTCCCGCGTACGGTCAACTCACGAGCGACGACGTGGAGTTGAAGCTGCACGCCTTCGAATCCGTCAGCGTCACCCTGTATCTCGCCCGGACGACCGGGCCCGCCACCTTCCACGCCCAGTCGTTCGCGACCAGCTACCGCGCGGACGGCGAGCACACCGCCGACACGGGCGCGGAGGCGTTCACGGCGTCGACGGAGTCCTGGTACTTCCTCTCGGGCGTGGACGTCGGCGGCGACCGGCCGCGCGAGAGCAACGGGATCGTCCTCTTCGGCGACTCCATCACGGACGGCTTCGCCTCCTCCACCGATCTCAACCGCCGCTGGTCGGACGCGCTCGCCGAACGCCTCGCCGATGAGGGCATGCCCCGCCGCGTGCTGAACGCGGGCATCGGCGGCAACCTCGTGCTCAACGACTCGGCCTGGTACGGCGAACGGGGCACCGCCCGGATCGACCGGGACGCCCTCGACCTGCCCGGCGTGGGCGCGGTCGTCGTACTGGAAGGCCTCAACGACATCGGCTTCAGCGAGAGCGACACCCCCACCTACAAGCCCGCCCCGAAGATCAGCGCGGAGGAACTCGTCGCGGGCCACCGGAAGTTGATCCGCGCGGCGCACGCCAAGGGCGTCAAGGCGATCGGCGCGACGCTGCTGCCGCTCGGCGGCTCCGACCACTACGGGGAGCGGGCGGCGGCGGTGAGCGACGCGTTCAACGACTGGGTGCGCGGCTCGGGCGAGTACGACGCGTACGTCGACTTCGACAAGGCCCTGGCCGACCCGGCGGACGGCGAACGCATCGCTCCCGAGTACGACAGCGGGGACCACCTGCACCCGAACGACGCGGGGTACCGGGCGATGGCGCGTGCGATGGATCTGGCGGTGCTGTAGCCGCCCGTGCCCCCGCCGAGCCGCCTGGCGCCGCCTGCTCCCGCGTGCAGAAGCCGCCTACTCCCGCGTGTAGAACCGGTAGAACATCGCCGCGAACACCGACGCCGCTATCGCCAGCGCCATCCCCGTCGAGCGCAGGACGCTCGGGCCCG
Organism: Streptomyces sp. NPDC050658; assembly: GCF_044457025.1. Lineage (NCBI taxonomy): Bacteria > Bacillati > Actinomycetota > Actinomycetes > Kitasatosporales > Streptomycetaceae > Streptomyces > Streptomyces sp. NPDC050658. The sequence continues at coordinate 356,414 of NZ_JBITGM010000006.1, read as the reverse complement.
GCATGCCCTGGCTGTACAGATAGCCGAAGGTGATGCCGGCGAAGCTCGCCCAGGCCATCCCGCGCAGCTCGCGCGGGAGCCGGGGGGCCGCCATGTAGACGGCCATGAAGAGCCCGGCGAAGACGACGCCGGTGACGATGCCGAGCCAGGCATTGCCGTTCGCCATGGAGCCGGCGTCGCGCTGGACGACGATCAGGGCGTAGACGAAGCCGAGCACGATCGCCGCGGCGCCGGCCCGGTTGACGGCGGTGCCGGTCCGCAGGTGTGGTGCGGGTGCTGTGGGTGCCGCGTGAGCCATGACGGTTCCTCCAGACTCCTTCGCCCCTCTACCAGGGCACACCCGCGCCCGCCGGCGGGCAACTCGGCGGGGTCAGTGGTAGCGGTTGCAGCCGTCGGGGCACGGGTCGCAGCACGGCTTGTACTGCGGGCACGGGTCGTGCGAGGCCGAGGAGCCGCAGCGCGGCACGTGCTGGTTGCCGACATCGACGTACGAGGCGCTGGCCCAGCCCTGCACCCCGCCCAGCCAGTACCAGTACGGGTTGCCCCAGACGCTCGTACCCCGCGTCGCGCACTCGACCCGGTCCTGGCTGCCCGAGGGGAGCTTCGCGACGATCGCGGCGCCGGTGGACGGGCGGTCCCGGATGTTCAGGTCGTGGGGGGCGACGATCGTCCCCCAGATCACGTCGTGGCGGTGGTTGTCGTGGCCTTGGCTCTCGTGGCCGTGATTATTGTCGTTGCGAGGCGGTGGGCCCGCGGCGGATGCTGGACTGGCACCCCCGAGGGACAGTGCGCCCGCGGTCAGGAGCGCGGCGGCAAGGGTTCCCAGAGCGGCCGGAGTGGTCCGCAGGGCCGGAGTGGTCCGCATGATCGACCTCCTCGTCCCCCTCCACCAGCAAACACCCGTTCGGAGCAGCCCTCCACCGGACGATGAGTTTCAGCCGCCCGGGCGGTCTGCCCTCGTGACGCAACACGTATGGAACGCGTGCCGACCATCGAGTGGAAGAGGGCGTACGACATGAACAGCGTGGCCATCGAGACCGCGGGCCTGGTGAAGACCTTCGGCGACAACCGCGCCGTCGACGGTGTGGACCTCACCATCCCGGCCGGCACGGTCTACGGCCTGCTCGGGCCGAACGGCGCGGGCAAGACCACCACCGTGAAGATGCTCGCCACCCTGCTGCGCCCGGACGGCGGTGACGCCCACGTCTTCGGCCACGACGTCGTGCGCGAGGCCGACGCCGTACGCAGCAGGGTCAGCCTCACCGGGCAGTACGCCTCGGTCGACGAGGACCTGACCGGCACGGAGAACCTGGTGCTGCTCGGCCGGCTCACCGGGCACGGCAAGAAGGCGGCGTACGAGAGGTCGGCGCAACTGCTTGAGGCGTTCGGGCTCACCGACGCGGCAGCGCGGCAGGTGAAGAACTACTCCGGCGGCATGCGGCGCCGCATCGACATCGCGGCCTCCATTCTCAACACCCCCGACCTGCTCTTTCTCGACGAGCCGACCACGGGGCTCGACCCGCGCAGCCGCAACCAGGTCTGGGACATCGTGCGGGCGGTCGTCGCGCACGGCACGACGGTGCTGCTGACCACGCAGTACCTGGACGAGGCCGATCACCTGGCCTCCCGTATCGCCGTCATCGACACCGGCAAGGTCATCGCGGAGGGCACCAAGGGCGAGCTGAAGGCGTCGGTCGGCGCGGGGTCCGTGCACGTCAGGCTGCGGGACGCGGCACAGCGGACGGACGCCGAGCGGGTGCTGCGGCTCACGCTCGACGCGGAGGTCCAGCTGGAGCCCGACCCGGTCGCCCTCACCGCCCGCGTCGGCAACGGCGAGCAGAACGGCGTGGGCGCCGCCGAGAAGGCGTCCCGCGCCCTCGCCGAGCTGGCGCACGCCGGGATCACCGTCGACAACTTCTCGCTCGGCCAGCCGAGCCTCGACGAGGTCTTCCTCGCCCTGACCGGCACCACCACCCACCACTCCACGGAAGCGGCCGGCACGGCCGCCGGCACTCCCCAGGAAGAGGCGACGGCATGAGCACCGTGACCACCACCGAGGCCCAGGACCTCGCGCCCGTCAAGGCCGAGTCCCTCGCCGAACTGCTCATCGCCGGTGAGCGGCCGCCGCGGCCCAGCGCGCTCTCCGCCTCGCTGACGTTCGGCTGGCGGGCCATGCTCAAGATCAAGCATGTGCCGGAGCAGCTCTTCGACGTGACGGCGTTCCCGATCATGATGGTGCTGATGTACACGTACCTCTTCGGGGGCGCGCTCGCCGGATCTCCGCGCGAGTACATCCAGTACCTGCTGCCCGGCATCCTCGTGATGTCGGTCGTCATGATCACGATGTACACGGGCGTCTCGGTCAACACCGACATCGAGAAGGGCGTCTTCGACCGCTTCCGTACGCTGCCGATCTGGCGTCCCTCGGTGATGGTCGGCTATCTCCTCGGCGACGCCCTGCGGTACGCGATCGCGTCGGTGGTCATGCTGACCGTCGGCATCATCCTCGGCTTCCGCCCGGACGGCGGGGTGCTCGGCGTGCTCGGCGGGGTGCTCCTGCTGCTGGTCTTCTCCTTCGCCTTCTCCTGGGTGTGGACGATGTTCGGGCTCGTGCTGCGCACCGAGAAGTCGGTGATGGGCGTCAGCATGATGGTGATCTTCCCGCTGACGTTCCTCAGCGACATCTTCGTGAAGCCCGAGACCATGCCGGGCTGGCTCCAGGCCTTCGTGAACAACCAGCCGATCACCCATCTCGCCTCCGCCGTACGCGATCTGATGGCGGGTACGTCACCGGGCTCGTCCCTGGTGTGGACCCTGGTCTGGATCGTGCTCCTGGTGGCGGTGTTCGGACCGGTCACGATGCGGCTCTACAACCGTAAGTAGGTACACCGTGCGGCCGTCTCGGCGGCTGCGGGGCAGTGATCAACTTGAGGTACTGTGTGGAGATATGAGGCCCTTGGGGCCGAGTCGCCGAGCAGTACCGGACTTCCCACTGACCCTGGGAATCCCTCGGCGGTTCCATTTGTGGGGGGAGTTCAGCTGTGGGGGAACACATATCGATGTGCCGCGAGAGACACCGCAGGACCGCAGAGTCCTACGGTGTCTCCTTCGGCCATCTCGAACTGGATCGGCTCACCGAGCGGGAATCCGAAGTGCTGATGGCACTGGGGGACGGTGAGACCAACCGCGTCCTGGCGCGCCGCCTCGGCATCGCCGAGCGCACCGTAAAGGCGCATCTCACCAGCGTGGTGCGGAAACTCGGGCTCAAGTCCCGCCTCGAAGCGACCCTGTTGTCGCTTTCACTGCGTTCCTGCGGGTGCGCCGGGCAGGAGCGGGAATCCGTCGGCGAGCGTACTGCCTGCTAGGGCAATGCCCTCAGAGGCAATGGCCGAAAGTCGCGGGGCTGGCGAAGATCGTTTGCGTTGCCCGGATCACCCGGGCTTGAACCGCAAAGGAATTCGCAACTCATGAACCGCTCGCTGGTGCGCAAGGGCGCCGCTGTCTCGTCCACGATTCTCGGCGCGTTCCTCGTCGCCGCCGTCGCGACCCCGTTCTTCCTGAAGAACGTCGTCGGCATGGGCAAGGAATCGGCGAACACCGTGACCAACGCCATCATGACCGGCATGGACGTCGCCTCGGCCGTCGGCCTGGTCAGCGGCGGTGCCGCCGTCGGCGCCATCGTCATCTGGGGCATCAAGAAGGCCCTGAAGTCGGGTGGCAAGAAGGCTGTCATCGCCTGATGCTCCAGGAAAGCCGCCGGGATCGCCCCACCGGCATCCCGGCGGCAGTGCCGGGCCTGCTGCGCCGGCAATGGCCCGCCCTGCTGGCCGGTTCCGTGCTGTGGTTCACGGCGTTCGCCGTCGGGTGGGCGAATTCGGGCGGGGACGGACACGGCGCGAAAAGGGTTCATCAGCAAGGGGATTGGAGTCTCTTCCAGGAGATTCTCGTACGGAACGTAGGAGTTTCCGCGGCGCTCTTCCTCGGTGTCGTCACCGCGGGCCTTCTGACGATTCCGCTGGCCTTCGTCACCGGCATGCTCGCCGGATACAGCTGGGGTCAGGGACTGGACGTCCTGAGTGGCGCGGATGTGGTCAGACATCTGCTGCCCCATATGCCGTTGGAGCTGGCCTGCATCGCGCTTTCCGCGGGGGCGGGGCTGGTGCCGATGGTGATGTGGGCGCGATCGGGACTGGGCAAGTCGGCAGGGCCTCGGAAGGGCTTCGGGAATGGGCTCGGGATTTCCGACGCCTGTCGGTTGTGGGGGATTTCCCTCGTGGGACTTGTAGTGGCGGCGGGAGTGGAGACATGGGTGAGCACATAGCGGCGGCGGCCGGGCGCGGGGGTGATCTCCCTTTCTATGGCGCGGAGTTCTCCGGAACGGGATCTCCCGGCACGAATGCGCGGGCGCCGCAGTGGCGTGACCGGCTGCTCGGGCGGCGCGGGCACGCGCTGAGCGTTGCCGCGCTGCTGGTGGTCACCGTCCTGTTCACCGTGCCCGTCTGGGGCGAGATACGGGTCCGGATCGTCGAGCGGATGCCCGACGCCGAGTCCGGCGCCGTCGGGATCGGTACGGCGATCGGCTGGAGCACGGCCGCCCTGGCCAATATGGCGACGGTGGGCGTGCTGGGCGTCGTCTTCGGAGTCGTCGGCGCGGTGGCGATGCGCTGGGCCCGACCGGCAGCCGCCCCCGCCGCCCCTGCCTCCCCCGCCGCATTCGTCCGCGCGAGGCGGGCCTTCACCGTCGGCTGGGCGCTCTTCGTGGCGGGCAAGTTCACCGGCTGGTCGCTGGTCTGCGTACTGACGGGCGGTCGGCTCGCCGATGCCGCAGCCTCGTTGACCCGGCCCGACCCGTGGCTCGTGCTGCTCTTCGGCGCGCTGCTGTGGTCCGGGCGGTCGGCTCTCGGCGCGGCCTGGCCGCGGGCCTGTGCGGTCGCGGCGGCGATGACCGCGGTCTTCGGGGTGACAAGTCTGCTGCTGCTCACGTAGGCCGCCCGCGCCGCCCCATCCCCCCACCTGTACGACCCAAGCCCGGAGAACCGTGATCAACCGACTCATCTTCAACGTCCTCGGCAACCCGAAGCTCATCGACTTCGTGCTGCGCTGCTGGATGGCCGTGGTCGACGGGCTCGCCCGCCCCGCCGTGCGGATCGCCGGCGGTGTCGCCGCGGCGGGAGCCGGCGCGTGTGCGGTGGCCTACTTCTTCACGTTCCGCGCCATGACCGGGGAGACCCGGCACGCGGTGGAGACCTCGGACAAGGTCACGGGTGATCCCGGCAATGTGCTGGATCTGCTCCAACTCCTCAGTGTGGGCTGGCTGGTGAGCGGTGTCGCGCTGATCGCGCTCGGGCTGCTGGTCGCCGTCGCCCGGTCCGGCAGCATCGTGCTGATCGTGGCCGGGGCGCTGTTCTGGACGCCGCTCGGGTTCGTCGGGCTCAACGTGCCGACCCCGTCGGCGCTGCACTGGCTCTCGGGCGCCTTCCTCGCGCTCGTCGTCCCGGCCGTGGTGCTCTGCCCGGCCGAGCGGTTCGCCGGGGGTCGGCAGAGGCGGCGTACGGAGAAGGAAGAGGGAGAAGAGCGGGAAACGGCGGCCGGGCATGGGTGACGCCTTCGGAGCGGTCGGGCGGGGGCGTTCCTGGGCGCGGGCCGTCCGCGGGCTGCTCCTTGCCGATCTCCGCAGGCGCGTCAATCTGGCCGCCGGTACGGGGGACGCGGGGCGGCAGCGGCTGCGTGCGGCCAAGTTGATCGGGTGCGGTGCGGTCGCCGCCGGTCTCGGGACGCTCGTCCTGCTGGGGCGGACTCTTGCGGTCGTGGCGCCGCTGGAGAGCGTCGGATCGGCGGATCTCGCCACCGGGACCTGGGTGCTCGCCGCGCTCTGGCTGTTGCAACAACTGCTGAGTTCCGACCCGGCGTTGGGCCGCGCGCTGGTGCGCCCGCCGGACGAGGCGATCCTGCGGTCGCTGCCCGTGAGCCGGGGCCAACTGGTCATGGCGCGGCTCGTGCTGCCCGTGGCGGGGCTCGGCCTCGGGCTGCTCGTGGTCGTGGGGGCGGCCGGTGTGCCCTGGCTCATGGCCACCGCGCGGGGCCGGGAGCTGCTGCCGGTCCTGCTGGTGAACGTAGGCGGCGTGGTCGTGGTCGCCGGGGCGCTGCGGGTCCTCCTCGTCACGCTGCTCATGGTGCGTTCCGTGCGGGTCGGACAGCTGCCGCGGACCGCGCTCGCCGCGGCGGGCGGCGCACTGCTCGGGGTGCTCGTGGCGCCGTTCGTCGAGTCGTGGGGGTCGGCGCCGGGGCAGGCCGGGGAGCATCTGGCGCGGGTCATCGGCGACGCGGTGACCGCCGGTCGTCCACAGCTGTGGGTACGACTGCACGATCCCGACGGCCTCGGCACGACCGCCGTGGTCTACGCCGGTATCGCCGCCGCACTGGCGGCCGCCGCGACCCTGCGGATCCGGGCCACGGCCCACCGTGACGCGGGCACTCCCGACCGGGCCTACGTCCGGGGGCGCGACACCGGAATCCTCGGGGCGCCGCGTGCCGGGCGCGGTGGCAGGGACCTCGGGGCACTGCGTGCCGGGCGAGGCGGCAAAGACCTCTGGGCTCTGCGTGCCGGGCGAGGCGGCAGGGACCCTGGAGCGCTGTACGGCGGTGAGCCTGGCATACCCACCGGGGCCGCGGACTCACGCGCCCGGACCACCGCCCGCCGTGACGCGGGGGCTCCGGGGCGGGCCTACGTCCGGGTGCGCGGCACCGGAGACCTCGGCGCGCCGCGTGCCGGGCGCGGCGGCAGGGGCCTCGGGGCACCGCGTACCGGGCGAGGTGGCAGGGACCTCGGGGCGCTCTCCCCGACCGGTCTGGTCCTGCGCACCGCCTGGCTGCGGCTGCGGCGTGGGCACCCGGCGACCGTCGGCGGGCTCGCGCGGCTGCAGCGCTGGAGCGTGCTGTGCGGCGCGGCCTGCGTCGCGGCCACGGTGACGCTCGGCCATGCGCCCTGGCAGCTGCCGCTCCCCGCGCTCGGCGCTCTGCTCGTCACCGCCGCGCTGGTCACCACCGGCGAGGTGGTCCAGGTCTGCGGCATCGAGGCGGACCGCGACTGCTGGGACGTGCTGCGCCGCTCCCCGCACCCGACCGGGGTCTGGCCCGCGGCCAAGGCGCTCGCCTGCGCGGCGGCCGTGCTCGGCGTGACGGCGCCCTTCGCGCTGGGGGTGTCCCTGCTGTGCGGGGTGAGCGGGGCGCAGTGGGCGGTCGCGGTGCTTGCTCCGGTGGCCGTGGCGCTGGCGGCCGGTTGCAGCACCGTCCTCACCTGGTACTGCGTTCCGCGTGCCGAGGGCTTCGAGGGCGGCCGCATCACCCGTGCGCCGGGCGCGGACATCGTGGAGGGGCTGCTCACCGCCCTGCTGACGCTGCCGGTGACGGTGGGCCTCGGGCTGTGCTCGGCCCTCGCGGGCGGGACCGGGGGCGCCGTCCTGGGCAGCGCGCTCCTCGCCGCCGTACTTCTCCTCTTCGCCCTCAGCCTGCGCTCCGTGCGCGGGCGCGATCTGCCAAGGAAGCGAACTTGATCGACATCGACGGCCTCGTCGTACGCCGTGGCGACACCGACGTGCTCAGCGGAGTGCGGCTGCGCGTCGAGGACGGCGAGGCGGTGCACATCACCGGCGCCAACGGATCGGGCAAGAGCACGCTGCTCGGGGTGCTCGCCGGCCTGTACGACCCGGCGGCCGGAACCGTCCTGATCGGCGGACACCGGCCCGGCGACCGCGCCGCCCGCGCCCTGCTCGGCCATGTCCAGGAGCCGCCTCCGCTGTACGAACACCTCACCGCGCACGAGCAGTTGGCGCTGACGGCGGCCCTGTGGAACGTCCGCACCGCACACCTCGTCGACCGCGCGGACGCGCTGGGCCTCGCCGACCGCCGTGACGTCCTGGTCGGTGATCTGTCCCTGGGGCAGCGCAAGAAGCTGGGCTTCGTCTGCGCCACGGCGCACGATCCCCGCCTCCTGCTCCTGGACGAGCCGTTCAACGGCCTCGACTCAGCCGCCGAGTCGGCGGTGCGGGACGACCTCGCGCGGTGGAAGGCGGAGGGGCGGACGCTGGTGCTCGTCTCCCATACGGCGGAGGCCGTCGCCGGGTTGGTCGACCGGACGGTGCGGCTCGGTGCGGGGGCGGGCGCGGTGGCGCCGTCCCGCCCCGACGGGGAGCGCGCGTGATCGACGTACAGGACCTGGTGAAGTCGTACGACGGCAGGCGGGTGCTCGACGGGCTGTCCTTCCGGGTCGCGCCCGGCCGGGTCACCGCATTCCTCGGGCCCAACGGCGCGGGCAAGTCCACGACCCTGCGCATGATCACCGGCCTGGGCGTGCCCGACTCCGGGACGGCGCGGGTCCTCGGCGTGCCCTACCGGGAGCTGCGGGACCCGCTGCGGTCGGTGGGCGTGCTGCTCGATGCCGCCGCCGTGCACCCGGCCCGCAGCCCCCGCGCCCATCTGGCCTGGCTGGCCCGCACCCACCGCATTCCGCGCGAGCGCGTGGACCATGTCCTCGGCCTGGTGGGCCTCGCGGCCGCGGCCCGCCGTCCGGTGCGCGGATTCTCGCTGGGGATGCGGCAGCGGCTCGGCATCGCTGCGGCGCTGCTCGGCGACCCCGAGGTGCTGCTGCTCGACGAGCCCGCCAACGGGCTCGACCCCGAGGGCATCCGCTGGTTCCGGAACCTGCTGCGGGCGCTCGCCGACGAGGGCAGGACGGTGCTCGTCTCCAGCCATCTGATGACCGAGATGGCGGTGACCGCCGATCACGTCCTGGTGATCGGGCGGGGGCGGGTGCTGGCCGACGGCCGGATGGACGAGGTGCTGGGCGGTGCGGGGGCCGGTTCCGTACGGCTTTCGTCGCCGCGGCTCGCCGAGTTGTCGCGGGTGCTGCGGGCGGCGGGCGGGCAGGTCAGCGATGTGCCGGACGGGGCGGGGACGGCGATCGTGACCGGTCTCGCCGCCGACCGGATCGGGGATCTCGCGGCGGACTCCGGCTGGAGCATCCACGAACTGACGCCGCTGCGGCCGTCCTTGGAGGACGTCTACCACCGGCTGACCGAGGACGTGACGGAGTACCGGGCGGCCACGGACCGGCTCCGTACCCCGGCACAAGAGGAGAAGACCCCAGAGGAGACCCCCGCCCATGCGTGACGCGCTGGCAGCCGAATGGATCAAGCTCCGTACGCTGCGCTCCACTTCCCTGCTACTGCTCTCCGGCTTCGCCATGGCGGTGCTGGTGGGGCTGCTGTTCTGCCTGCTCGTCGGGCCCGACTTCCGGCGCGCGGACCCGGCGGACCGGTCGGGCTTCGACCCGATCGGGCTCGCCTTCACCGGCATGCAGTTCGGCCAGCTGGCGCTCGTGGTGGTCGCGGTGCTCGCCGTCGGCACGGAGTACGGCACCGGGATGCTGCGTACCTCGCTCGCCGCCGTGCCCCGCAGAGGACGGTTCCTGGCCGCGAAGCTCACCCTGCTCGGTCTTGTGGGGCTCGGCTGGGGCCTGGTCAGCGGCGCGGTGGCGTTCCTCTGCGGGATGAGCGCGCTCGGGGCTCCGCTGTCGGGGCTGCCCCGCGCCGAGATGGCCCGTGCCGTGCTCGGGGCCGGGGTGTACGCGGCGCTCCTCGCGGTCTTCGCGGGGGCCCTCACCTTCTTGGTACGCCGCTCCATCGCCGCCCTGGGCATCCTGCTGCCCCTGCTGCTCCTGGTCTCCGGCGCCCTCGCGGTCTCCGCCCGCACCCGCCCCGTCTCCCGGCTGCTGCCGGACCGGGCGGGGCTGCGCCTGATGCAGGTCCACCAGGACGCGGGGGATCTGACGCCCGCGGCGGGCGGGGCGGTGCTCGCCGGGTGGGCGCTGGTGGCGGCGGGGGCTGCCTATGTGGTGTTCCGGCGCCGGGAGGTGTGAGGGGCTGCCTCAGGGGCCCGCGGTGTCGGTCACGGCCCCGCCGGCGCTGCGTCGAGCACCAGCATGATGTGCTCGTCCTCGCCGTGCCTGACCGTCCCGGTGCGCCGGAAACCCTGCTTCTCCAGCAGCCGCACCGACCCCGTGTTCCCCTCGTAAGGATCCGCGTACAGCGGGCGGTTCCGCTCCCGGTCCAGGAAGAGGGCGAGCGCCCGCGAGCCGACGCCCCGGCCCCAGAACTCCCGGCCCAGCCAGTACCCGATGAAGCGGCGGTCCTCGTCCCACCACGCCACCACGTTGCCCGCCAGGTCGCCGTCGACCGTGATGGCCTGCACGAAGACGGTGGGGTCGCCCAGGACCCGCGTCGCCCAGTGCGTCATGAACGCCTCCCGCTCCCGCGGCGGGAACTTCGACCGCCGCGCGGCCTCCGGGTCGTGCTCCTGCGCGAGGAACACCTCGAGATCGTCCTGCCCTACATCCCTCAGACTCACCTGTTCACCCATGCCCGCGGAGTCTGCCACCCGGCACTGACAGCGGCCGGAGAAGCGCCCGCGACGATCGAAAGGAACCCTTACCCCGCATCCGGCCGTCTCTCAGGGAAGATCTGGTGAACCCATCACATGTGGTGAGAACCCACCCACGGAGAGGCCGGTCCTTGGACAGCATGGCTGCGGCAGAGGCAGAGCGGCGCGAGGACGCCGCGGCCGGGGGCGGGTTCGGCGACCGCTCCGGGCGGCGGCGGGTGCGCAGCCGGGGTGCGGCCTGGTGCGCGGCGCTGCTCCTTGCCGGGGTCAGCGCCGTACTGGGCTTCCGGATCGCCGACTCGGACGGGTTCACCCCGGTCCCCCAGCTCCTCGCCTTCCTGCCCTGGTTCCTCGCCCCCGTGGTCGTCGCGCTGGCCCTCGCCGCGCTGGCGCGGTGGCGCGTCGGGCTCGTCTGGGCCGTCGCCGCGCTCGGCACCGTCGCCTGGTTCATGGAGCCGTACGGCCGTGCCGACGACCCGGAGGGACCCGCCGTCGCCGAGCTGCGCGTCATGGCGTCCAACGTGGAGTTCGGGCAGGGCACCCCCGGCCTGGTCGATGCGGTCCGCAGGGAGAAACCCGACCTGCTCTTCGTCCCGGAGTGCGACTACACCTGCTCCGACACCCTGCGCGACGAGCTGCCCCGCTCCGAGTACCCGTACCGCAGCGGCAGCGAGGCCAGCGGCGCGGAGGGCTCGCTGATCGTCAGCAAGTTCCCGCTGAAGAAGGCGAACGGCGTCGCCGGAACCCTCGGGATGCCCGGAGCCGTCGCCGAGCTGAAGGGCGGCCACGAGGTCCGGATCCAGCTCGCCCACCCCATGCCGCCGCTGCCCAAGCAGGTCCACGTCTGGCGCTCCGAGCTCGGCGCCCTCCGCGACTACGCCGCCGCAGGCAAGGGCGGCTCCACCATCATCGCGGGCGACTTCAACGCCACCCAGGACCACGCGGCCTTCCGCGACATCCTCGACGAGGGCCTGCGCGACGCGGCCCGCCTCGCCGGTTCCGCCCGCACGCCCAGCTGGCCCGCCTCGCTGATCTCGCCGCTCGGCACGCAGATCGACCATGTGCTGGCGACGCCGGACTTCTCGGCCGGTGACGCCCGCTTCCTGGAGATCGGCGACACGGACCACCGGGCGCTGGTGGTGGACCTGACGCTGCATCGGCAGGGCAACGACTCCTGACGCTGCATCGGCAGGGCGACGACCGGAACAGCGACCGGAGCGACGACCGCTGAGCCCGCCGGGCAAGGTGTGCAAAGCGGCGATAATGGGCGCATGCGCCGCCCCGAATCACCTGGCCCCGCGGGCCCCCTGAGCACACTCACCCCGCCCGGCTGGCTGGTCAGGACGCTCAAACCGCAGTCCGCGCCCATCCCCTGGGCCGCCGTCGCCCGCGCGTCCGTCGCGATGTCGCTGCCGCTCGTCGTCGGCATGGCGGTGGGCAAGCCGACATACGGGGCGCTCGCCTCGATGGGCGCGCTGTCCGGCGTCATCGGCGACACCGCCGACGCGTACCGCATGCGGGTCTACAACATCGCCGTACCGCAGCTCTTCGGGGCGCTCGGCGTCACCGTCGGCTCGCTCGTCTTCGGGCACGGCTGGGTGGCGGTGGGTGTGGTGACCCTGGTCGCGCTCGTCTCCGGGATGATGTCGACGATCGGGGCGGTCGCCTCCGTGTCGGGGCTGCTTCTGCTGCTCAACTCGGTGGTGGGCGCGGGGCTTCCGATGCCGGGGGAGTGGTGGCTGGCGCCCGTCCTGATGACCGGCGGCGGACTGCTCGTCCTCACCCTCGCGCTGCTCGCCTGGCCGCTGCGGTCGGGCGTACCGGAGCGGGCGGCCGTCGCCGCCACCTACCGCAGCGTGGCCGCGCTGCTCGAAGCGGCGGGCACGGACCGGTACGCGGACGCGCGCACGGCCGTCACGACCTCCCTCAACCAGTCGTACGACCTGGTCCTGGCCCGGCGCACCCGCTCGCACGGCCGCAATCCCGATCTGGTCCGGCTGATCGCCCAGTTGAACGCGATCACGCCGGTCGTCGAGGCCGCGCCCGCCGCGCACCAGTGCGGGGAGCCGCTGTCGCCCGAGGTCCCTGCGGCGGTGCGGCGGCTCGCGGACGCGGTGGCCTCGAACGGCGGCACGACCGTCCCGGAACCCGTGCTCCCCGAGCCGCGCAATCCCTCCGCCCGAGCCGTCGACCACGCGCTGCGGCACGTGGCCGAGACCCTCAACGACCCCGACCCGCACGGCGTCGTGAATGTCGACGACCGCCTCGGCCGCCCCGCCGCCCTGCGCGTCCGGGCCCGCCGCGCCGCCCGCAACGTCATGCTCTCCGGCGCCTCCTGGCGCTACGGCCTGCGGCTCGCGCTCTGCATCGGCATCGCGCAGGCGCTGGTCTCGCTGATCGACGTGCCGCGCTCGTACTGGGTGGCGCTCACCGTCACGTTCGTCCTCAAGCCCGACTTCGGCTCGGTCTTCTCGCGGGCGGTGCTGCGGGCGCTGGGCACGGCGGCGGGTCTGGTGGTCGCGGCTGCGGTCCTCGCGGAGGTGCCGCGGGGCTGGTGGGACGTACCGGTGATGATGCTCCTGGCGGCGCTGATCCCCGCACTCACGCCGCGCGGGTACGGCTGGCAGACGGCCGCGATCACGCCGGTGATCCTGCTCCTGTCGGACGTCCTGAACCACCAGGGCTTCGGGCTGGTGGTCCCGCGCCTGGTGGACAGCCTGATCGGCTGCGCGATCGCGCTGGTCGCGGGGTATCTGCTCTGGCCGGAGAGCTGGCACACGCGGATCGGGGACCGGCTCGCGGACGCGGTCGCGGACACGGCGACGTACGTGGAGTGCGCGTTCGGCACCACCGCCGGGGAGCCGGCGGCCCAGGCCCGGATGCGGCGCCGCCTCTACCGGGACCTCTCCGTCATCCGTACGGAGTTCCAGCGGGCCCTGACGGAACCGCCGCCCACGGGGCGGCGTGCGGCGGCGTGGTGGCCGCTGATGGTGGCGGTGGAGCGGATCGTGGACGCGACGACCGCGGCGCGGGTGCGGGTACGGCATGGGGCTCAGCCGCCCGGCGCGGTGGAGATCCGCGAAGTCGCCGTCCAGTTGCGGGAGTTGGCGCAGGGCTTGCGGTACTCGGAGACCCTGGAGGAGGTCTCGGCGGATTTCACGGGCCCGAAGGAGAGCGTGCTGGAGCCGCTGCGCCAGGAGGTGGCGGCGGCACGGGCCATCGCGTCGCCCCGGAGCTGATCAGTCCGCTGATCAGTCCGCTGCCCACCCCTGACCCTTCGCTGCCCCGCCCCTGATCCGCCGCTGCCCCGCCCCTTCGGGAAGGGGCGGGGCAGCGGACGGAAAAGCGATCAGCTCACCTTGTCCAGGTCCTTCAGGTCCTTCAGCGCCTTCGCCAGGCCGTTGGCCCACAGCTGGTCCACCTTGGCCCGCTCGTTCGCGTCCGGCTGCGAGTTGGTGCAGGAGGGGCCGGGGCCGCCACCGGACATCAGCTCGCTGCACGGACCCTCGTAGTGGTCCGGCAGACCCAGCACATGGCCGGTCTCGTGCGCCGTCACGCGCGTCGAGTCGTACTGTTGGTTCTGCGCGTAGTCCAGGAAGATGTACCCGTTGCCGTGGCCGTCCGTGCTCGCGTACGAACCACGCGGGTCATTCCCCTCGCGGTACTCGAAGCTCGCACCGCCACTCCCCTCCTGGAGCTTCACGTTGGACACCGCGCTGTTCCAGATGGACGTACTGCTGGCTATCTGCTGGGCGAAGGTCGGCGCACCGGAGGCGTCGTACACCACCGTGACCTGCTTCGCTCCCGGATTGGCCGCACGCTTCTCCGCGACCGACTTCAGGACGGCGTCGAAGAACGCCTTGTTGGCCGCGGCCTCCTCACCGGATCCCGCATACGCCGAATACGAGGCGTACGAGGACGTGGTGGCGGAGGACGGCGTGGGGGCCGCGGCCGTCGCCGACGTCGTGCCGAGTCCTGCGGCGGCGAGGCCGACGACGGCCGCGACCGAGAGGTAACGCTTGTTCATGTGGGGGGCTCCCTACTCGTTCGATGAAAGGTGAACGGTTCGGTAGGGGGAGTGTCGGGGAGCCCGCGGGGTCTGCGGATGATGGCAACTGGCGATAGTGCCGGGCTATCGCCCGCCTTCCGGCAGGTCACGGGACGCCCAACTCGCGTGCTTCCCGTGTGGTTTGTGAGTCTGGTGCGGCGCCCCTCACCGCTCTACGCTCACAGACCATGGAGCTCGAGGTGAGACACCTCCGCGCACTGTGCGCCATCGCCGACACCGGCAGCCTGCACAAGGCGGCACGCCAACTCGGCATGACACAGCCCTCGTTGACCACCCAGCTGCGCCGCATCGAGCAGGCCGTCGGCGGTCAGCTCTTCGCCCGCGAACGCACCGGCTGCCGCCCGACCCCGCTCGGCCGGGTCGCCCTCAGCAGGGCCCGCCCGCTCATCAGCGAGATGCGGGCCCTGGTCAGCGAGACCAAGGCGGCAGCGGCCCGCGCCTCCGAGAGCCCGCAGCTGCGCATCGGCTCCACGGCCAGCCGTGCCATACCGGGCTGGCTGCGCCGGCTGCGCGCCGGGCTGCCCGGCACCGAGCCCTCGCTCCAGATGGACGTCTCCGCGAACGCGCTGCTCCGCATGGTCGCGGGCGGCCAGCTGGACGTGGCCTTCGTGCACGAGGTGGAGGGCAGCCCGCTGCATCTGCCCGAGGAGCTGTGCACCCGCGTACTCGTCCAGCGGGAACCGCAGTTCGTGTTCATCGCCGCCGACCATCCGGCGGCCGCCAAGTCCGTCGTACACCTCGGTGATCTCGCCGACGACCGGTGGATGGTGGACCCGACCGTGGACGGCGAGTGGGACGGACTGCTCCGGGTGCTTCGCGCGGCGGGCATCAACCCCCGTGTCCTGCACGGCGATTACCTCACCGCGTCGTCCCTCGTCGCCACCGGCGAGGTCGTCACCGTCTGCCAGCCGACCTCGCGGGCGAGACCCGACATGGCGGTCCGCCCGCTGCACGGCGATCCACTCGGCGTGCGACTGCTGGTGACCGCGCGTACGGAGGGGGAGCTGGACACGGTGTACGGCGCACTGGAGGCCGCGTACTGGGAGGCGGCGCGGCAGGCTCCGGCGTACGGGGAGTGGCTGCTGAGGACGGGGCGGGCGGGGGACGCACCGGCGCCCGCGGCGTGAGGGGCCGGCGTCCCGCACCGCACGTGACTTAGGTCCCGGACAACCGATGACCTTCGACCAAACCGCCCCTGAGCTGGGCTTTTATTCGTTTTACGGTTCCGCGGCGCGCCCTGCGGCCGGTTGTTACATTCCCTACGGATGACGCACACACAGCGCCCGTAGCTTCAGGTCTGTCGCCACCGCAAAGGGGCACAAAGACGGACAGCTCGCCCGACCAGTCACGAGGGATCACCGCTATGCGCGCCACCCGCCGTACCTTCCGCACCGCCGCCATCGCCACCGGAGCGATCGCCGCGCTCGCCGTCCCGACCACGGCCGCCTTCGCGGCCGACGCACCGTCGGCTCCGCAGGAGCAGACAGCGCCGAGTGACCAGGGCAGCACGGACCAGAACACGGGCCAGAGCACGGACCAGAACACGGACCAGAACACGGACCAGGACACGAATCAGGGCACGAATCAGGGCGGCACCGACACCGACACCGACCCTGACACCCCCGTCCCCGGCGGCTGGGAGTCCAAGGGCGTCACGGATCTCGGCAAGGGCTGGACCGCCGACGTCCAGGTCAACGCCTCCGCGCGCACCGC
Source organism: Streptomyces sp. NPDC050658 (assembly GCF_044457025.1). Taxonomy (NCBI): domain Bacteria; kingdom Bacillati; phylum Actinomycetota; class Actinomycetes; order Kitasatosporales; family Streptomycetaceae; genus Streptomyces; species Streptomyces sp. NPDC050658. Next base: position 340,195 of record NZ_JBITGM010000006.1, on the reverse strand, counting down.
CAAGGCGACGATCTCCCTCGACGGCGCCGCCAAGGGCTCCCTCACCGCGTACGAGACGTCCGCGAGCACGACCATCGACGGCAGCACCTTCACCCTGTCCCCCGACGGCACGGCGACCGCGAAGCTGGTCGACAAGGACAAGGACAAGGACCGTGACAAGGACCGCGACAAGGACAAGCCCGTCCCCGGCAGCTGGGTCTCCAAGGGCGTGACGGACCTCGGCAACGGCTGGTCCGCGAAGGTCGACGTGAACGCGTCCGCGCGCAGCGCCAAGGCGGCGATCTCCCACGACGGCGCCGCCAAGGGCTCCCTGAAGGCGTACATCAACCCGGCGAGCACCAAGATCGACGGCTGCACCTTCACGCTCACCGCCGACGGCACCATCACCAAGAAGGCGGCCCCCAAGCCCAAGCCGCAGCCCGTCGACAAGCGCGTCTACGTCCGCACCGCCAAGCTGGCCGACGGCTCCACCGCCAAGATCTACAAGCTCGGCAAGAACCACTACCAGGCCGACATCTACGCCAAGGGCACCAAGCTCGACACCCTGGACGCCAACGGCAAGTCGGCGACCGGCCAGAACAACGGCCTGTACGTCGTCCTCAACCCCGACGGCACCATCAAGTCCTGGGTGGAGAACGGGACGAAGCCCGCCCCCAACTCCACCTCCACCTCCACCTCCACCACCAAGCCGCAGACCGTGCCGAAGGGCGGCGTCAAGGCCGGCGCGGAGGGCGTCTCCCCGGCCGCTGCCAGCGCCCCGCTGCTGGCGGCGGGCGGCGGCATGGCGGCACTCGGCGCGGCGGGCCTCGGCTTCGCGGTGTACCGCCGCAAGCAGAACGACTGAGCAGACGTGTACGTACGCCGATGGGGCACCCCGCAGAAACGGGCGTGCCCCATCGGTGTACTCCTGGCTGTCAGACGCCGATGTCGCAGCCGTCCTTGCGCCACACCGAGACCACCGACGGGCGGACGATCTTGCCCGGGCCGTCGGGCCAGACGCTCGCCGGCTTCTCGACCGAGGCACCGTCGATCTCGCCCGGGTGCTGCACGGCGACGACCACGCGGCGGTCCTGGACGAGCGGGCCGCAGGTCTCGGCGCCCTTCGGCATGGTGAGGAACTGCTTCAGCTCACCGCGCCGCTCGCCCTTCGTCGCGACGCCGAACAGGCCGTCGTGCGAGCCGAGTTGGTTGCCGTCCGTGGAGAGCCAGAGGTTGCCGTGCGGGTCGAAGGCGACGTTGTCCGGGCAGGAGATCGGGGAGACCTTGTCCTTCGGGAAGCCCGCGAAGTACGTCGAGGGGTCGTTCGGGTCGCCCGCGACGAGGAAGAGCGACCAGGCGAAGGTGGTGGCCTCGGCGCGGTTGCGGCGCTCGGTCAGCTCGAGCACCTGGCCGTGCTTGTTGAGGTTGCGCGGGTTGGCCTCGTCGGCACCGGCCTTGCCGGCCTTGCCGCGGTCGGAGTTGTTGGTGAGCGCGACGTACACCTTGCCGGTGTGCGGGGACGGCTCGATGTCCTCGGGGCGGTCCATCTTCGTGGCGCCCACCTTGTCACCGGCGAGGCGCGTGAAGACGTACACCTCTTCGGCGGTCATGCCGTCGACGTGCGAGACGGCCTTCCCGCCCGGCCCGGCGGTGGCGAGCGGAATCCACGTGCCACTGCCGTCGAACTCGCCGTCCTTCGGCAGGGTTCCCTTGCCGTCGATCTCGGTGGCCGGGGAGTCGCCGGTCAGCTTGGCGACGTACAGGGTGCCCTCGTCGAGGAGGGTGAGATTGTGCTCGTGCGCGGCGCGGGAGCGGCCCTTGGCGACGCGCTTGCTGCTGACGAACTTGTAGAAGTAGTCGAACTTCTCGTCGTCGCCCATGTAGACGACGGGGCGGCCGTCGTGCGTGAGGCGCGGCTGCGCGGCCTCGTGCTTGAAGCGGCCGAGCGCGGTGCGCTTGCGCGGGGTCGACTCCGGGTCGTACGGGTCGAGTTCGACGACCCAGCCGAAGCGGTTGGCCTCGTTGGGCTCCTTGGCGAGGTCGAAACGGTCGTCGAACCGCTCCCACTTGCGCTCGGAGGCGGCACCGATGACTCCGTACCGCTTGAGGCGCGCGGCGGCGGTGGGGTCGGTGACCTTCTCGGCATTGCCGAAGTACTGATTGAAGTTCTCTTCACCGTGCAGGGTGGTGCCCCAAGGGGTCGTGCCGCCCGAGCAGTTGTTGAGGGTGCCGAGGACGGTGACGCCCTTCGGGTCGGCCTTCGTACGGACGAGCTCGCTGCCGGCGGCGGGCCCGGCGAGGCGGAACTCGCTGGTGGCGGTGAGGCGCCGGTTGAGCTGGTGACGGGAGACGGCGGCGAGCTTCCCGCTCTTCCGCTCCTCCTCGACCACGACAACCGACAGACCGTGCGCGGCCCAGGCGATCTCGACCTGCTCGCGGGTGGGCTTCTCGGGGTCGTACCCCTTGAACATCAGGATCTCGTCCGTGTACTCGTGGTTGGCGACGAGGACCTGGCGCCCGTGCTCGCGGTGCAGCGGGAGGAGGCTGAGGAAGTCGTTGTTGTACCCGAACTGTCCGGCCTGCGCCTTCGCGGTCTGCTTGTCCGCGTCGAAGGCGGGGGCGCCGCGCAGGATGGGCTCGCCCCAGCGGATGACGACGTTCTGGGCGTAGCCCTCGGGGATCGTCACGGCATCGGTGGTGTTGGGCGCGACGGGCGCGAAGCGGAGACCGCGCGCCCCCGTTTTGCTCTTGTCCGCCGCGGGTTTCCCGGCCGCCGCGGCCGTGGCCTCGGGAGCGGCGGGACCTGCGACGACGGCGCTTCCGGCGGCGGTGGCGACGGTCACGACGGCGGCGGCGCGCATCATCGAGCGGCGGCTGAGCGCGCCGGCTATGACGTCACCGACGTACTCGTTGTCACTGGTGTTGGGCACCTCGTGGAAGCAGGCATCACCACAGCGGAACCGGCAGGTCATGGCGGAACGGCCGCCGCTCCCCTGGTGCGAGGTGATGATCGGCAGCAGCTTGCGCACGGTTCCTCCGTTTTGTGGGCGTGGCTTGATTCCGCCGTGAGGCTAGGGGCGGAGGTCAGCAGAGCGGCGGCCGTCGGGTGAACGGGAGGTGAACCGGGGGCACACATAGGGCAGTTGACGTGGGCCTGAGTGGTAAGGGTGACGCTGCCGCCGGTGTACGGCGACCCTCACCAAGATCGCGGAATGCGGCGGCTAACCTTACGTGTCCGCCCTGGCCAGGGGTTACCGGAATCAACTCACGCGAAGGGGTGCGCCCATGGGGTTTCTGAGTGTCCTGCGGAACGCGTTCGGTCGGTCACGCAAGGCAGAGGTTGCGCCTGCCGCTGAGGCCGAGCCGGAGGTGCCTGCGCCTGCCGCGAAGGCCGAGCCACAGGTATCGGTACCGTCCCCTTCCCCCGCCGTCGAGGCCGAGCCACAGGTATCGGTACCAGCCCCGAGCCCCGAGCCGACCCAGTCGGAGGTCGACGCGATGGTGGCGGCGGCGTTCGACAACGTAACGGTGCCTTCGCAGGCAACGCCGGGGACTGCCGCAGAACGGGAGCCGACTCCGGAGCCGAAGCCGGAGGCAGCGGTTGCAGCTGAGGCCACGCCCGAGCCGGAGGCATCGGTTGCGGCTGAGGCCACGCCCGAGCCGGAGGCATCGGCTGAGACTGCGCCCGAACCGGAGGCATCGGTTGCGGCTGAGGCCACGCCCGAGCCGGAGGCAGCCCCAGCACCCGAAGCTGCTGCTGCAACCCCCGAGCCCGAGCCGACCCCCGCAGCCGAAACCGCCGCTGCGACCCCCGAGCCGGAGGCAGCCCCAGCACCCGAAGCTGCTGCTGTGGGCAGTCGTCCCGCAGGGCGGGACGGGTGGGCACAGCCCGAAGGCGCCGGCGCCGATGAAGAAGCAGAGCCACGCGTGACCCCGGCGGAGCCGGAAACGCCGGTGGCCGAGGAAGCAGCAGAGGCACCCGCCCCCGAAGCAGAGCCGGAGACGCCGGCCGCAGCCGCAGAAGCACCCGCCCCCGAGCCGGAGCCCGAGCCGGAGCCGGAGCCCGAGACGCCGGCCGCAGCCGAACCCGCAGCCGCAACCGAACCCGCAGCCGCAACCGCAGCCGCAACCGCAGAAACCCCCACCACCCCGGCGGAGCCCCACCCCACCACCGCAAAACCCGCCACCACCCCCGCCAAGCTCAAGTCCAAGGCCCCCGCCCTGGCCACCGCCTACAAGGCCGCCGCCGCAGCCCTGAAGAAGCGCGAGCTCACCGGCGTCCGCGCCCCCGTGTACCTCGTACTCGACCGCTCCGGCTCCATGCGCCCGTACTACAAGGACGGCTCGGCCCAGAGCCTCGCCGACCAGACCCTCGCCCTGGCAGCCCACACGGACCCCGACGCCGAAGGCCCCTCCGTCCACGTCGTCTTCTTCTCGACGGACATCGACGGCACCGGCACCCTCACCCTCCCCGACCACGAGGGCCGCGTCGACGAGCTGCACGCGGCGGCGGGCCGCATGGGCCGCACCAGCTACCACCGGGCCATCGAAGAGGTCGTAACCCACTACGAGAAGTCGGACCACGGCTCGAACGGAACCCCCGCCCTGGTGATCTTCCAGACGGACGGCGCCCCGGACGCCAAGGGCCCCGCGACCCAGGCCCTCGCGGAAGCGGCCAAGCACCCCCTCTTCTTCCAGTTCATCGCCTTCGGCGACCACGACGCGAAGGGCTTCGACTACCTCCGCAAGCTCAAGGCGGACAACGCGGCCTTCTTCCACGCGGGCCCGACGCCGAAGGAGCTCACGGACAAGGAGCTGTACGAGGGCCTGCTGGCGACCTGGCGCCCGTAGCGCACCCTTCGCACTCCCGGACCAGGGGGTGGACCCGGAAGCCCCGGGTCCACCCCCTGGTCCGCGTCCGGGTCCACCCCCTGGAATCGATGTGAGTCGATCTCCATCAGGCCGTTAGGATTTCGACCATGGCGGCCATTGGATCCGAGAAGCAGGGAGCGGACGAGAACGCGAAGGCGTTCTACGTCTCGACCCCCATCTACTACGTAAACGACGCTCCTCACCTGGGCCACGCCTACACGACCGTTGCAGGGGACGTGCTCACGCGCTGGCACCGTCAGCGCGGCGAGAAGGTGTGGTACCTCACCGGCACGGACGAGCACGGTCAGAAGATCATGCGCACGGCCGAGGCGAACGGCGTCACACCCCAGGAGTGGTGCGACAAGCTGGTCACCGAGGCCTGGAAGCCCCTCTGGGAGCACCTGAACATCGCGAACGACGACTTCATCCGTACGACGGAGAAGCGTCACACGGACCGCGTGCAGGAGTTCGTCCAGGATCTCTACGACAAGGGCGAGATCTACAAGGGCGGCTACGAGGGCCCGTACTGCGTGGGCTGCGAGGAGTACAAACTCCCCGGCGACCTGATCGAGGGCGCGGAAGGCAGCGAATTCGCGGGCCAGAAGCTGTGCCCGATCCACAAGAAGCCGGTGGAGCTCCTCAAGGAGGAGAACTACTTCTTCAAGCTCAGCGAGTACGGCGACAAGCTCCTCGCCCTCTACGAGGAGAACCCCGGCTTCATCCAGCCGGAGTCGGCCCGCAACGAGGTCGTGAACTTCGTCCGTCAGGGCCTCCAGGACCTCTCGATCTCGCGCTCGACGTTCGACTGGGGCGTGAAGGTCCCGTGGGACGACAAGCACGTGATCTACGTCTGGGTCGACGCGCTCCTGAACTACGCAACCGCCGTCGGCTACGGCGCAAACCAGGACAAGTTCGACGCGACCTTCCCCGCCAACGTCCACCTGGTCGGCAAGGACATCCTCCGCTTCCACGCGGTGATCTGGCCGGCGATGCTGCTGGCGCAGGGCCTGCCGGTCCCCGGCAAGGTCGCCGCGAACGGCTGGCTGATGGTCGGCGGCGAGAAGATGTCGAAGTCGAACCTGACCGGCATCAAGCCGCAGGACCTGACCTCCCACTTCGGCGTGGACGCGTACCGCTGGTACTTCCTGCGCGCCATCGCGTTCGGCAGCGACGGTTCGTTCTCGTGGGAGGACTTCACGGCCCGCTACACCAGCGAGCTGGCGAACGACTACGGCAACCTCGCCTCCCGCGTGGCGGCGATGGTCGGCAAGTACTTCGGCGGCGCGCTGCCCGAGGCGACGGCTGTCGGTGACGCGGAGAAGGCGGTCCAGGACGGCCTGGCCAAGGCCGTGGCCGACGCCGACCGGGCGATCGGCGAGGACCTGGACTTCCAGTCCGGCATCCTCTCCATCTTCACCTTCGTCAAGCAGGTCAACGGCTACATCACGGAGCAGGAGCCGTGGAAGGTGGCCAAGGACGAGTCGCCGGAGGGCAAGGCCCGCCTGGCGACGATCCTCTACACGGCGGCGGAGTCGCTCCGTGCGGTGGCGGTTCTCCTCAACCCGATCATGCCGGAGACGTCCCAGAAGCTGTGGGACTCCCTGGGCGCGGAGGCCTCGCTCGGCGCGCTGGCGGACCAGAAGGTCCAGGAGGCGGGCACCTGGGGCCGGCTTCCGGTGGGCGCGACGGTGACGAAGGGCGCGGTGCTGTTCCCCCGCCTGGAGGAGAAGCCGAGCGCGTAGCGGTACGCGGGCAGCGGATTACGGAAAAGTCCCGGCAACACGCCGTGTTCTACGGCGTGTTGCCGGGACTTTCTCACGCTCTCACTCGCTCACGCCGTCGCCCGAAAGGCAACTGCCGTCAGGAGACGAAGTTCTCACAGGCGGTGGGCACCCATCCCTTGGTCCCCCGGTAGTCGATGTACGACCAGCGGTTGTCGTTCTCCCACCCGCACAGGGAGTACGTCTGGCCGAACTCCACCGTGCAGGCGGCCCACTTGCCCTTGGCGCCCTTGGGGAACAGCCCGAGCGCGGTCGAGCCAAGCTTCCGCTCCTTGCGGATCTTGACGCTCTCCTTCGCCTTCACCACGTTGCCCTTGCCGCACACGGCGGCCTTCGCCTCGGTGGGCGCAGCCGCCGAAGCGGCCCCGGTCCCACCCACGAGGGCGGCCCCGGTCAAGGCCACGACACCCACCAGTGAAGCCAACTTCCTCACGGCACAACCCCGTTCAAGCATGCGGGAACACCTCGCCCCCGCGGTCACCCACACCCTAGGCGACCAAGATCGTCCGACTGCGTCGCGACTGCCACAGCCGTGTACCGGGGCCGCAACAGCGGGAAAGTCCCGGCGGGGCCCCAGCAAATGCGGGGTACCGCCGGGACTTTCCGCACGGATGGGTCAGGCTTCGTCACCGCCGCCAAAGAGGCCGGCCGCATCGCTCACTTCGTAGGACCGATCGAGCCAAGCCCGCGGTTGAAACGGCTTCGAACACTGTTCCGTAAGGTGGAGAAGGCATCCCTGGACCCCACGGCGTCACGGGACTTCATCCACCGTTTGTCGAAGGAACTGTGAGGCGAACCCCCATGACTCCAGCTCTGCGCCGGCAGAAGTCGACCTTCTCCGATGGCGGCGACGGCAACACCTGCATAAAACTGGCCACCGCCACCGGCCCCCACATCCACCTCCGCGAAAGCGACGCCCCCGCCACCGAACTGACCACCACCCCCGCAGCCCTGGCCCACCTCCTCCAAGCCGTGAAGGCCAAGGCGCCGCGCCCCTAGTCCCCGCACCCCTCCCAGGGATCCGGCGTGCCGTGCGAGAGGACCAGGCCGTACGACTCCGGGAGTGAGCAGTCGTTCTGCTCGGTCCACTGGTAGGCCAGGATCGACCAGACCGCGACCGCTATCACCGCCGCCACTCCCGGCATGCTCCACCGGGAGCGCCCACCGGAGCCTCCGCCGCTGTCGCGAGGCGGCCCCTGTGGCGGCCCCTGCGGCGGCTCCTTGGGTGGCTCCCAACCCGGCCCGTCGTACCCCTTGGGCCGCCACCCTTCCTGATTGTTTGGCATGTCCACGAGTATCCAGGGAGCGCGCGAATCTGTACCGCGTTCACGCAAGGCGATTCTGGGCCCAACTCCACTTACAGTGCGCTCAGTTGACCAGCAGAGAGCTGCGGATTCCGCGTCAGCGGTACGTCCCCACGAGCCGAGCCAACTGCCGCCCGGCCGCCCGCAAGGGCTCCTCACTGCGGCTTACCTGAGCCGTCACCTCCGCGCCCTCCAGCGCACTGATCACCGTCGTCGACACCTCCCGCGCATCGTCGGCCGTGAAGCCCGCCGCGAGGAGCTTCTCCTCGACGATCCGCTCCCAGCTCCGCAGCGCGGCCGCGCACACCTGCTGGATCTCGGACTCCGTGCCCAGCGTCTCCAGGGCGGCGGCCGTCACCGGGCAGCCGTCCGTCCAGCCCGACTCCCGCAGCAGCACGGCCAGTTCGACCGCGCAGGCCTCGATCGCGGCGCCCGGGGCCGCCTCACGCGCCAGCGTGTCCCTGAGGACCGTCGCGAACTCCTCGTCGCTGTACTTGATCGCGGCCACCGCGACGGCTTCCTTGCCGCCGGGGAAGAAGTGGTAGACGGAGCCGAGCGTCGCCTCCGCCTCCTTGGCGATCTGTTTGATGCCGGTGCCCACATAGCCCTGCCGCTGGATGAGCCGCGCCGCGACGGAGACGATCCGGTCGCGGGTGGGGAGAGAGCTGGTCTCTGCGGGCGCTGCAGGCGCTGAGCTGTTCTTGGCGGGCATGGCTCCCAGCCTACCCGCCGATTAATTAGAGCGTTCGTTCCAGCCCTGTGCTACGTTTTCGCCATGCGCTAATTAGAGCGTTCGTTTTAGTTGGTTCACGGCACCTCCCCACCTATCCGGAGACACCCATGCCCGCACCCTCTGTCACCGTCATCGGCCTCGGCCCCATGGGCCAGGCCATGGCCGCCGCCTACCTCGACCGCGGCTACGACGTCACCCTCTGGAACCGCACCCCCTCCCGCGCCGACGCCCTCGTGCAGCGCGGAGCAACCCTCGCCGCCACCCCGGAAGAGGCCATCGCCGCCAATGAGTTGATCGTCCTCAGCCTGATCGATTACGACGCCATGGACGGCGTACTCGACTCGGCCAAGGACGCCGTCGCGGGGCGCGTTCTCGTGAACCTCAGCTCCGACACCCCGGAGAAGGCCCGCGCCGGCGCCCGGCGGGTGAGGGAACTCGGAGGCGTCCACCTCACCGGGGGCGTGCTCTCGCCGCCGCCGCTCATCGGGACCCCTGATGTCTCGACCTTCTACAGCGGGCCGCGTGAGGCATACGACGCGCACCGCGACGCCCTTGAAGTCATCACCGGCAAGTCGGACTACCGGGGCGAGGACCCGGGCCTCGCGGCACTCATGTACCAGCTGAACATGGTCATCTTCTGGCCCGCGATGGTCGCGTACTGGCAGGCCGTCGCCGTGGCCTCCGCGCACGGCATCAAGGCCGAGGAGATCGCCCCGTACGTCACCGAGAACTTCGCGGGGATGGGGCACTTCATCGACTTCTACGCGGCTCGTATCGACGCGGGCAACCATGCCGGGGACGTGGACCGCACCTCGATGGGTCTCGCCAGCATGGACCACGTCGTCCACACCGTCACCGACTCCGGTGTGGACGCGGCCTTCCCCGAAGCCATTCGCGACGTCTTCCGCCGCGTCGTGGACGCCGGGCACGGGGCGGACAGCTTCAGCCGGGCGGTGGAGCTGATGCGTAAGGGGTGAGCAGGGGTGGGCGGTCGCTTCGGGGCGGGTGCCGGCTTCCGGCGCTGTTGTGACCGAATGATCCCGGCCTTCGTCTCTTTGGCAGTATTTGGCCCTGTCTGCGGATGCGGTTCCCGGTGAGGGTGATGCGCAGACCGGCGGCGGACCGTCGCCGGCACACTCAACGGACGGAACGAGAGGAACTGACCATGCCCTCGATCCAACTGCCCCCGGGCGTCTACACCTTCGACGCCCACATCATCGGGTCCCTGGCCCGCATGACAGCGGGCGAGGAACGGCTCGACCACGGCGTCCCCGTCACCACCGCCCCGTTCCAGAACCCCTTCTTCCAGGAGTGGGAGGTCATCCCCGAGGGGTCCGGCTACCGGATCCACCTCGCCGAACAGGAGGAACTCATCCTGGTGGCCGTCAACGACCGGCTGTGGGTCACCGACTCCGGCCAGCCCGCGATCTGGACGTTCGAGAAGACCCTGGGCGGACTCCACATCGTTTCGGAGAAGGGCCTGAGGTGGAACTCCAGGTATCTCGGCGGCCAGATCGACCTCACGCCTCCCGGCGACATGCCCAACCAGGTCTGGACCGTGCGCCGGTTGGGTGACATCGACTGACATCTGTCATCTGTCACCTGACGTCTGTCATCTGACGTCTGACGTCTGTCATCTGACGTCTGACGGCGACTGGCGCCCAGAGCGGGGCGGCCGGAAAATGCACCCCCGGCCGCCCCGTTCACGCGCCGCCGCTCACGCGCCGCCCCGCTCACGCGCCGCCCCGCTCACGCGCCGCCGACAGGCCACACCCCTCACGCCACCTTCGGTGCCGCCCGCATCCCGATGTAGCAGCACTCCGTCCCGTCGGCCAGCGTCGTGAACACCACCGGCATGTATCCCTCGCTGAACGACGGGCCCGCGCCCGTACCCGCGAAGGCCGTCTCCGTCACGGCGTACAGATCGACGTCCAGCGTCGGCGAGAAGTCCTTCATGCCGTCCACGAACTCGTAGCTGAGGTGGGGCGCGCCCTCCCGCTCGTCCACCGTGATGACGACACCCGCCCGCTTGTACGTCCCCACGTACCGGGAGAAGTCCACGGCCGGCGGGTTCGCGGGCGGCTCGAAGGCGTCCGGCATCCGTACGCCCGCCAGTTCGGCGAGCAGTTCACGGAAGAGCGAGCCGTACAGCTCGCGGGCGCCGCCGCCGTTGGTGAGAAGGACGACCGCCACGCCCGCGTGCGGGACCACCCTGAGATATCCGTACTGACCGATCGCGGCGCCGTCGTGGCCGTAGCCCGCGATGCCGTCCCAGTCGTAGAGGGTCCAGCCGAGACCCCAACCGTCCGCGCTCACCGTCCACTTGTCGGGTACGTCGACCACGCGGCGCTGCATCGTCTCGACGGCCCCGGCGGTGAGCAGCCGAGTGCCGTCGGGGGCCGTGCCGCCGTCCACGTGCAGCTTGGCGAGGCGGGCCACGTCGCCCGCCGAGACGAGGACCCTGCCGTACGGGCCCGCCGAGCGCGGCATCAGGTCCCAGGCGGGGGCCGGGTCCGGGTCCTGGCCCGGCTCGCCGAGGTGACTCATCGCGACGCGGTACCGCAGGGCCTCCTCGGGCAGCGTCATCGAGCGCTCCAGGCCGAGCGGGGTGAAGAGCAGGTCCTTCAGGGCCTCGTCCCAGGTCCTGCCGGTCAGGACCTCGATGATGCGGCCGAGGACGTTGTAGCCGATGCCGCTGTAGGAGATCGCGGTGCCGGGGCGGCAGTCCAGGGCGACGTCCCTCGCCGCCTCGACGTACCGCGCCAGACAGTCGTCGCCGCGGCCCGCGTCGTAGGAGAAGTCGCCGGTCAATCCGCTGGTGTGGGAGAGCAGTTGGCGGGTGGTTATGGTCCGGGTGGCCTCGGCGTCCGCCGTCCCGAACTCGGGGAGTATCTCCTTCACCGGTGCGTCCAGGTCGAGTTGGCCCGAGTCGGCGAGGCGCATGATCAGCGTCGCCGTGTAGACCTTCGCGATCGAACCCGACTGGAACACCGAGTCCGTCGTCACCTCCACCCCCGTCCCCCGGTGCAGCACTCCGCTCGCCAGCTCATGGATCTCCCCGTCGACGAGCACCGCGAGCGTGGCGCCCGGCACGTGATGGGCGGCGCGCAGTTCGTCCAGCCGGGACTGCCAGTGGGTGAGGTCGAGACCGTCGAGGCTGGGTGTGGGCTTCTTCTCCGACATGGGGACTCCCTCGTTGCTTTCGATGCGTACGGTGTTCCCTTGATGCGAACACTGTACGCAGACGCGCACAGCGTACGCAAGGTGCGTACGTCGTGCGCTACCGTGAGGGCCGAAGCCCGCGCCCGAACCAGGAGGCCCCATGCCCGCCGCCGACAACGAAGACATCGCCTCCGTCTGGACCCGCCCGCGCCGGCAGCGCGAGCAGCTGAGCCGGGAGCAGATCGTCGCCGAGGCCGTGCGGCTGCTCGACGCGGACGGCCTGGAGTCCCTCAGCATGCGCAAGCTCGGCACCCGCCTCGACGCGGGCGCCACCTCGCTCTACCGTCACGTCGCCAACAAGGACGAGCTGATCGAGCTGGTCGTCGACGAGATCTACGGAGAGCTGGAGACCCCGGAGGCCGACGCCGTCGACTGGCGGACTCCGGCCGCCCTCGGCGCCTACAGCCTGCGGGCGATGATCCTGCGTCACCCCTGGGTCGCCTCCGTGCTCGGCCAGGTCGGCCTGATCCACCTCGGTCCGAACGTGGCGAAGATGTCGCAGCGGATGACCGCCGTCTACAGGGCGGCCGGATTCCCTCCGGAGGAGACCGATCACGCCATGAACACCGTCATGTCGTACGTCATCGGAATGGCGACCAGCGAAGCCGCGTACCTGTCGCTGATCTCCCGAAGCGGCAAGAGCGAGGGGGAGTTCATGGAGAGCCTGCGGGCCGGGAAGGCCGGGAAGGCCGGGGAGAGCGCGGAGGGCGAGGGCTCGCGGGCGGGCGGTGATCCCGCGAAGACACGGGAGGAGACCTTCGACTACGGGCTCCGGCGCGTGCTCGACGGGCTGCGGGTCCGGCTCGGCGAGATCGCGTAGAGCCGCGTAGAGCGGCGCAGAACCCGCGCACGGTCCAGCCGTCGGAACCCCGACATCCCTGGTGACGCGGCCGGAAGATCCTGACGGTGAGCTAAGTCATGCGGAGAGTAGGCGCATATTGACGGCGCCTTCACATCTTCGTACGTAAGCTTCACGACATGGCCACGACTCCCTCCCCCGACCGGCGACGCACCGCCGACGAGGTCAACGAGGAGATCCGTGCGCTGTGGCTGACCGCCGGCGGCAGGCTCCGCCCGGACGAGCGCAGGGTGTACGAGCGACTCGTCACCGAATGGGCCGAGGCCGAGGCGAACTCGTCGGCGACGCCTGCCGCTTGAGGCGCTGACCACCAGCCCTGACTGACATCGACACCCCGGACCGACATCGGGCAGTCACCTCGCACGCTTTGACATGCAGGTAAATGCCTGCATGATGGAGGGGTGAGTACGACATCCCGTTCGGGTCCGGACGACCGGGACCCCGGCGTCGACAAGGTCTTCAAGGCCCTCGGCGACCCCACCCGGCGCTTCCTCCTCGACCAGTTGCACCAGCAGGGCGGGCTCACGCTGGGCGAACTCGCCGAGCGTGTCGCCATGACACGGCAGTCGATGACCCAGCATCTGGGCATCCTGGAGGCCGCGAACCTGGTCAGCACGGTCCGGCGGGGGCGCGAGAAGCTCCACTACCTGAACCCGGTGCCGCTCCACGAGATCCAGGAACGCTGGATCGACAAGTTCGAGCACCCACGGCTAAGAGCGCTCAGCGCACTGAAACAGCAGGCGGAGGCCGCCATGACCAGCAGCGACGCGAAACCGACGTACGTATACGTCACCTACATCGAGAGCACCCCGCAACAGGTCTGGCACGCCCTCACCGACGCGGAACTCACGGCCGCCTACTGGGGGCACGCGAACGTCTCCGACTGGCGGCAGGGCTCCGACTGGGAGCACCGCCGCACGGACGGCTCCGGCATCGCCGATGTCGTGGGCAAGGTCGTGGAGAGCACGCCGCCGACCCGCCTGGTCACCACTTGGGCCGACCCCGGGGCGAAGCCCGGGGCCGAGCCCTCCCAGGTCACGTTCGACATCGAGCCGTACGGCGGGATCGTGCGCCTCACCGTGACCCACGAGAACCTCGCGAGCGAGGAGGAGCGCGCCGAGGCGGCCTCCGGCTGGGCGGCCGTCATGTCCAACCTCAAGTCCCTTCTGGAGACGGGCAGTCCGCTCCCGGAGCAGCCGTGGCTGGTACCGGGAAGCCACTGACCCCTAGGCCTCCCGCCTCGCTCACGTCCCCGCCGTTCTCCTCGGTCCCTGCGATCTCCCATAACCACAAGGGAAGGGCCCGGAGCGCCGTACGGCACCCCGGGCCCTTCCCTCCCCCGTCCCCCTTGGCTACCCGCAGTCGTGCGCGCTGGTGGTGCTCGAACCGATCACCACGTCCGCGCCCGCGAGCGTCGTCAGGTGTACGGCGTTGACCGTGAGGCCCTGGTCCGCGCCGTCCACCGGGAGCTGCTCGTTGACGACGAGCTTGCCCGCGAGGCCGAGGTCGACCTCGTGCCCCGGTGTGTCCGGGATGTCGACGGGCGTACCGGCGACGGTCAGCTTCAGGCTGACGCCGCCCTTCGCCGCCTCACAGCTGCTGGACGACGTCGAGGTGAGCCCGGAGATGCCGATGACCGGCAGGCCGGGCAGGCCGATGGACGCGTCGGCGACCGTGGCGGTCGCCGTGGCGCCGCTCGGTCCCGTCTTGGTGACGACCTTCGCGCAGAGCGCGTCGGCGTTCAGGACGAGGGCGCTGATGCCCTGCGCGCACGCCGGGGCCTTGGTCTCCGCGCCCGCCGTCTGCACCGTCCCGGTGTCCGGGGTCGGGTCGATGCCGATGGGGAGGATCGGGAGCGGGACCTGGGCGGCGAGTCCGTAGGAACGGCCCTCCACGTGCTGGAGCTTCAGCTTCTCGGTGTCCTCGGACTTCGTGTACGCGTCGTCGCCCGCGAAGCTCGCCTTGAGCGGCACGGTGGCGTCGTCGGTCAGCTTCTGGTCCGCCACGTCGACGGTGCAGGTCGCGGTGCCCTTGTCGTCCGTCTTGCCCTCGCAGGTCTGGGCGGTGTCACCGTCCCCCAGCTCGAAGGCCACCTCGCGTCCCTCGACGGGCTCTTCGGAGTCCTTCGCCTTCAGGACGGCGGAGAGCTTGGCGCCGGAGCCGTTGGAGACGGACTTATCGCCGGTGTAGGCGAGGGTGGTGGGCTCGGGCTCCGGGTCGGGACCGGGGCCGGGGTCACCTCCGCAGTTGGTGCTCTTGAGCTGCACCTTCCCGTCGTCCGGGCCGATCTGGTACTTCGTGCCCTGGATGGTGGGATGCACCAGCTCGTCGGTCTCCCCGTCGCGGCCCTCCGTGGGGTAGCCGTTGCCGTCGAAGTCGTACATCTGCTGGTAGTGGAGGTGCTCGACTCCGGTGCCGACCTTGCCCACCGTGCCGACGCGGTCGCCCGCCTCCAGCTTGGTGCCCTCGGCGACCCGGTCGTTCATGTGCAGGTACTGCGTGAACCAGCCGTTGCCGTGGTCGATGTGGACGAGGCCGACGCTCGCCTCCACGTAGTGCACGGTGCCGGCCGCCGAAGCCAGGACCGGCTGGCCCGCCGTGTCGCCGCCCACCTGGAACATGTCGAGCCGCTTGTCGTCCTGGTTCGGGCCGTTCGGGTCGGGGTTGTGCCCCTTGTACGTGCCCATCTCCCAGGTCTGACCGCATGTGAACGGCATCCTGAAGTCCGGCGGGACATCCGGGTCCGCCGACGCCACCGGCACGCTCAGCACCCCCGCCGCCAACACCCCGCCCAACACCACAGCCATACGTCTCTTCACTGGGTCCCCTCCCCGTCAGCACTCCGCCACTTGGTGTGGCCATGACCATTGGAGAGGCGACGGAACCCGCCCGACCACGGGATTGCACCCTGCTGCAAACGGAAGCTTTGCCTCAGGCGGACCGCATCAACTCCCCGCCTCCCTCCGCGAGTTCACGGCCGAGGCGGGTGGCCGTATGCAGCACCTCCCCGCCCTGCCGCGCACTCGTGACCAGCCCCGCGTCCCGCAGCGCCGCCGCATGGCGACTCGCGCTCGGCACCGAAACGCCGATCCGCAGGGCGAGTTCACTGGTCGAGCAGGGGTGCGCCAGGGCGCGGATCGCCAGCGCACGCGTGCGGCCGAGCACCGGGGTGAGGCCGTCCGCCCGGCCGGCGGGGCGCGGAGCCTCACCGGCCACCGGATACACCAGGACCGGCGGCAGCTCGGGGTCGATCAGCGTCACCGGCGTCGCGCAGAAGAAGGAGGGCACGAGGGTGATGCCCCGCCCGGCCAGGCGCAGATCCCGGTCGACCGGATAGTCGGTGGTCAGCACGGGCCACGCCCAGCGGACCGAGGGCGAGAGGACGCCCAGGAGCCTGCCCACTCCGCCGTCCAGGACCCGCCGCCCGCACACGGCGCGCTCCGCGAGCACCGTCTCGTCCAGCTCGGGCAGACAGGGGCGGAGCAGTTCGCGGTGGTAGACGGTGAGGGCGTGCAGCAGCTCCCGGCGCCTTTCGCGGTCGCCGTCCGCCAACTGACGTACCCATAAGGGCCGTTCGCGGGAGCGGAAGACCGAGGCGAGGTCTTCGCCGAAGGGGCGGCGGTCGGCGCCGCCGATCACGTCGAGCGCGTCGGCGAAGTCCAACTGCCCCGGCGGCGTGAGGAAGTCGGGGAAGTCGCCGCGCCGCGGCACGAGCGTGGTGAGGCAGTGCAGCACGGCCCGGAGGTCGCGGGTGCGCAGCCGGTCACGCGCGTGGCCGAGCCAGGGCCGGCAGCGGGCGGTGTGCCGCGGCGCCTGGAGCCGGTGGAGGCTGATCGTCAGCTCCCACATGATGTCGGGGCGCGCCGCGACCGTCGTACGCGCCAGATCCTGTGCCGTGAAGTGAATACGCAGCGCCATATGCCGTCCCCCGACCATGGTTACGCGTTATTACGCGAGCGAAGGACGTCACCGTAAGTGGCGCCAATAAACGACTGATTGACGCGAACCGGGCAGACCCACCGGAAGCGGAGAACTCGTGAAGAAGCGAGGGGGGAGTCGGGAAACGCATGCGAAGGGCCCCGGAACCATGACGGTCCCGGGGCCCGACTGACAGCCGCTTGGGGCTACTTCTCCGACTTCTCGGAGGCGACCGGCTTGCGCAGCGCGATGTTCAGCTCGCGCAGTCGCGACTCCTCCAGCTCGGAGGGCGCGCCCATCATCAGGTCCTGGGCGTTGCCGTTCAGCGGGAACGCGATGGTCTCGCGGATGTTCGGCTCGTCCGCGAGCAGCATCACGATGCGGTCGACGCCGGGGGCGATGCCGCCGTGCGGCGGGGCGCCGAGGCGGAAGGCGCGGAGCATGCCCGCGAACTCCTGCTCCACCGTCTCGCGTTCGTAGCCCGCGATCTCGAAGGCCTTGAGCATGACGTCGGGCTCGTGGTTACGGATGGCGCCGGAGGACAGCTCGATGCCGTTGCAGACGATGTCGTACTGCCAGGCGAGGATGTCCAGCGGGTCCTTCTCCTCCAGGTCCTTCATGCCGCCCTGGGGCATCGAGAAGGGGTTGTGGGAGAAGTCGATCTTGCCGGTGTCCTCGTCCTTCTCGTACATCGGGAAGTCGACGATCCAGCAGAAGCGGAAGACGCCTTCCTCGAAGTGGCCCGCGCGCTTGGCGGCCTCGACGCGGACGGCCGACATGATCTTGGAGACCTCGTCGAACTCACCGGCGCCGAAGAACACGGCGTGACCGGGGGCGAGGGAGAGGCGCTTGGTCAGCTCCTCCACGTTCGCCTCGGTCAGGAACTTGGCGATCGGGCCGGTCAGCGAGCCGTCCTCGGCGACGCGCACCCAGGCGAGGCCCTTGGCGCCCTGCTCCACGGCGTAGTCACCGAGGCCGTCGAAGAACTTGCGGGACTGCGAGGCCGTGTCCGGCACCGGGAGGGCGCGGACGTGCTTGCCCGCGAAGGCCTTGAACTCGGAGTCCGCGAAGATGTCCGTGATGTCGGTCAGCTCAAGCTTCGCGCGCAGGTCCGGCTTGTCGTTGCCGTACTTCAGCATCGACTCGCGGAACGGGATGCGCGGGAACGGCGAGGTGACGTGGCGGCCGTTGCCGTACTCCTCGAAGATCTCCGTCATCAGCTTCTCGATGGGCTGGAAGACGTCTTCCTGCTCCACGAAGCTCATCTCGACGTCGAGCTGGTAGAACTCGCCCGGCGAGCGGTCCGCGCGGGCGTCCTCGTCGCGGAAGCACGGCGCGATCTGGAAGTAGCGGTCGAAGCCCGAGATCATCAGGAGCTGCTTGAACTGCTGCGGCGCCTGGGGGAGTGCGTAGAACTTGCCCGGGTTCAGGCGGGACGGCACGACGAAGTCGCGGGCGCCCTCGGGGGAGGTCGCGGCGAGGATCGGCGTCGCCATCTCGTTGAAGCCGAGCGCGACCATCTTCGAGCGGATGGAGGCGATGACGGAGGACCGCAGCATGATGTTGCGGTGCATGCGCTCGCGGCGCAGGTCCAGGAAGCGGTACTCCAGGCGCCGCTCCTCGTTCACGCCGTCGTCCGCGTTGACCGTGAAGGGCAGCGGGGCGGCCGCGCCGAGCACCTCGACCTCGGCGGCCTCGATCTCGATCTCGCCGGTGGGCAGCTCCGGGTTCACGTTCTCCGCGCCGCGCGAGACGACCTTGCCGTCGACCCGGACGACGGTCTCCTTGGAGAGCTTGTCCAGGACCTCGGCGGCCTTGGTGCCGGGGCGGGCGACCAGCTGCGTGATGCCGTAGTGATCGCGCAGATCGATGAAGAGGATGCCACCCAGGTCTCGGCGATTGTGCAGCCAGCCGCTCAGCCGGACGTCGGAGCCGACGTCAGAGGCGCGGAGCTCGCCGCAGGTGTGGGACCTGTACCGATGCATCGTCGTTCATCCAGTCTTCGCGAATAGGGGAGAGAGCAGACAGTCCCCAAGGCTACCGTCCGGGCGAAGATCGCTTTCCGGATTACCCCGGGAGCACTCCTCGGGGGCGCTCCCGGCATCCTGTCGGTGGCGACTTCTCCGCGGATCTTCATAAAGTGGGTCAATGCGCACCGATGATGCCCCGGCGCAGGCGGGGGACGATCCCCTGCCTCCGGTACGGGACGTCCTGGCCGCCATCGCGACCGGCCTGTGGCGCTGGGACAACGCGGCCGGGACCGTCACGCTCGACGCGGAGGCGGCCCGGCTGCTCGGCCTTCCCCCGCACCCGCAGACCCTCACCGAGGCGGGCGTGCGCTCCCGCTTCCACCCCGTCGACTGGAACGAGATCGACGGCATCGTGCAGCTGGCCGTCGCCGAGGGCACCCTCGCGGAGGCCCGGCTCCGGATCATGGACGAGCAGGGGCGGCGGGTCCTGCGGATCGTGCGCAGCCGCTCGAAGCCGGTCGTGGACGAGGCCACTCATTCGTACGAGCTGATCGGCACTCTGCAGGAAGTGACCGAGCCGCCGCCGGGCGCCGCCGCGCGCTCGCCGGTCACGGGTGACTGGCGGCGCTCCCGCGAGGCGTTCCTGCTCGACGCGGGGCGGGCCCTCGCGGAGGCGCGGTCGACGGAGGAAGTGCTGCGGGTGGCGAGCGGGCTCTCCATGCCGGGGTTCTCGCCGGACGGGCTCGGGGTCTTCGGGGTCGAGGGCGACCGGCTCAAGGTCATCGGGCATCACGGGCACAAGCCGGGGGACGACCTGCCGTTCTCGGCGATGCCGCTGGACACGGACTATCCAGCGGCGGAGGTGGTGCGCACGGGGCGTGCGGTGTACCTCTCCTCGCCGGAGGAGTACCACGAGCGCTATCCGGCCACCTGGCCGCTGGCCCGGCCCTTCCAGCGGCAGTCGTGGGCGTTCCTGCCGCTGACGGTGGCGGGCCGCACGATGGGCGCGTGGCTGGCCGCCTTCGCCTACCCGGTGTCGTTCACGCCGGACGAGCGCTCGGTCCTGACGACGGTGGCCCGGATGCTGGCGCAGGCCCTGTCGCGGGCCGGGGTCGCCGAGTCGGAGCGGGAGCTGACGGAGGGGCTGCAGCGCTCGATGCTGCCGATCCTGGGGCCGCGGATCCCGGGGATGAGCGTGGCGGCGCGGTATGTGCCGACCGGCGGCGGGCTGCAGGTGGGCGGCGACTGGTACGACATGATTCCGCTGCCCAGCGGGCGCATCGCCTTCGTCATCGGCGACGTGCAGGGGCATGACGTGCGGGCGGCGGGCCTGATGGGGCAGCTGCGGATCGCGCTGCGGGCGTACGCGTCGGAGGGGCACCGTCCGGACGCGGTGCTCTCCCGTGCCACCCGCTTCCTCTCCGGGATCACGGACGGCATCACGACGAATGGTTCGAGCGGCGATCCGTCGGGCGACGCCGCCGATCCGCGCTTCGCGACCTGCCTGTACGTGGAGGCCGACCCGGTCACCGGCGTCCTGGAGATCGCCCGAGCGGGCCATCCGGAGCCGGCGATACGGATGGCTGACGGAACGGTCCTGCTGCGGCCGACGGCGGGCGGTCTGCCGCTCGGCATCGACCCCGACGCGGACTACCCCACGACGCGGCTCGTCCTGGAGTCCGGCGAGACGATGCTGATCTGCACGGACGGTCTGATCGAGACCGGCGGGCACGATCTGGACAGCGGCTGGAAGCGGATCCGCAAGATCCTGGAGGAGTACGACGCGGAGGGCGAGTCAGAGGGCGGTGACGGCCTGGAGGTGCTCGCCGACACCCTCGTACAGGCCGTGCACGGGCCCTCCTCGCACCACACGACGGGCCCGCTGGCGGACCGGCGCGAGGACGACATAGCGGTACTGCTGCTCGGCAGGACCGGGCATCCCGAGCGGCGCACGGCGGCGCGGCGGACGGTCCTGACGGTGGCGCAGGCCGAGCCGGAGCGGATCGCCGGGGCACGGCGCCACGTCCGCGAACTCCTCCATGACTGGGCGGACCCCGACCAGGTCGACTCGGCGGTCCTGATGGTCTCCGAGATGGTCACGAACGTACTGGTCCACACGGACGGCGACGCGCTGCTGGTGGCGGAGGTGACGGGGGAGCCCGGCACGCGCCGCCTGCGCGCGGAGGTCTCCGACGGCAGCGACGACCTCCCCCACAAACGCCACCCGGGAGAGCTGGCCTCGTCCGGCCGGGGCCTGGTCCTGATGGAGCTGCTGGCGGGCGCGTGGGGCGTGGACCCGCGGGGCGACGGCAAGAGCATCTGGTTCGAGCTGTACGAGGACGAGGGGGACGCCGGAGGCGGGGGCGAGGGGTGACCCCTGCGGCGTCGGAGAGCGCACCCGGCGACGCCGGAACCCCGTCCGGCGCCTGTGCCATCGTCGGCTGCCGCGCCGTGCGGCACGCCGCCGCTCCGCGGCGGATCTGTCCCACCCGATTGCCCGGCGACTGCCCACCCACCCCACAGCTCGGCCCGCAGGCGTGTCAGCCCGTCCGGCGTTTAACCCGCGCCCTCAGCTCCGTACCGCCCCCGCAGCTCCGAGACCACCCCGAACGCCGCCGCCGTCACAGGTACGGCGAGCAGCATCCCCAGGATTCCCGCCACGGACGCCCCCGCGGTGATCGCCAGCATCACCACCGCCGGGTGCATCTGGACCGTGCGGGACTGGATCACCGGTTGCAGGACGTGGCCCTCCAGGACCTGGACGGCGAGGACCACGCCCAGGGCCCACAGCGCGATGATGACGCCCCGGTCCGCCAGTGCGACCAGGACGGCGACCGCGCCGGAGATGAAGGCGCCCAGGTACGGGATGTACGCCCCGATGAAGACCAGCGCTCCGAGCCCCCACGCCCCCGGCACCCGGAGGATCAGCAGGCCCACCGTGATGCAGATCGCGTCGATCAGCGCGATGAACGTCGTCCCCCGCATGAAGCCCTCGACCGCCTCGAAGGCCCGCCGCCCCATCGCCTCGACGGTGTCCGCGGTGCCCCGCGGCGCGAGCGAGCGCATGGCGCCCATGGCGCGGTCGGAGTCGCGCAGGAAGAAGAAGACCAGCAGCAGGGCGAGGACGGCCATGGCGATCACCTCGCCGACCACGCTCAGCCCGCTGATCACCCCGGAGGCCGCGGACCCCCCGAACTTGCCGAGGAGTTCCTTCGCGTTGGACGCCATGTCCTCCAGCGAGGTCCCCGCGGCACCGAAGTACTTGGACAGATCGGTCGCCGCCTGCTTCACGGAGGCGATGATCTGGTCGCCCGTGTCGATCAGGGCCTTGACCACGACGTACATCGCCCCGCCGACCACGGCGACAACGGCCGCGCACGTCAGCCCCGCGGCCAGCGAGCGCTGCACCTTCATCTTGAGCAGCCATCGGTAGACGGGACCGAGGAGGGCCGTGCCGAGCAGGGCCAGCAGGACCGGCGTGACCGCCGTCTTGAAGATGATGACCAGCCAGATCGCCACGGCCGCAACGCCGGTGACGAGGAGCATGACGACGCACCAGGCGGCGGTACGCCGTGCGGGCTCGGGCAGAAGGGTGCTCACCCTCCTACCCGAGCACGACCTCAAGGACCGCGCACTTTATGTACGGCTAAGAGACAGCGTGTACGGCCAAGAGACAGCGCCTACATGCCGTGCACCGCCGGGACCGTGCCGAGCAGACCCTTCTGGAAGTCCTCGAAGGCCTGCTGCAGCTCGGCCTGACTGTTCATCACGAACGGCCCGTAGTGCGCCATGGGCTCCCGGATCGGCTGCCCGCCGAGCAGCACGACCTCCAGGTCGGGGGTGTTCCCGTCCTGCTTCTCGTCCGCCCGGACGGTCAGCGAGGAGCCCGCGCCGAAGACGGCGGTCTGGCCCTGGTGGACCGGGCGGCGCTCGGCGCCGACCGAACCCCTGCCCGCGAGGACGTACGCGAGGCCGTTGAAGTCCTCGCGCCACGGCAGCGTGACCTCGGCACCGGGACGCAGGGTCGCGTGGATCATCGTGATCGGCGTGTGCGTGATGCCGGGACCCTGGTGGCCGTCGAGCTCGCCCGCGATGACGCGGAGCAGCGCGCCCCCGTCGGGGGAGGCGAGCAGCTGGACCTGGCCGCCGCGGATGTCCTGGTAGCGGGGGTCCATCATCTTGTCCTTCGCGGGCAGGTTCACCCACAGCTGGAGGCCGTGGAAGAGGCCGCCGGACATGACGAGGGACTCCGGCGGCGCCTCGATGTGGAGCAGGCCGCTGCCGGCCGTCATCCACTGGGTGTCGCCGTTCTGGATCGTGCCGCCGCCACCGTTGGAGTCCTGGTGGACGAAGGTCCCGTCGATCAGATACGTGACGGTCTCGAAGCCGCGGTGCGGGTGCCAGGGCGTGCCCTTGGGCTCTCCCGGCGCGTACTCCACCTCACCCATCTGGTCCATCATGATGAACGGGTCGAGGTACTTGTAGTTGATCCCCGCGAAGGCCCGGCGCACCGGGAAGCCCTCACCCTCGAAGCCGCCGGGAGCGGTGGTCACGGCGAGCACGGGGCGGGCCACGGCATCGCCGGACGCGGCCACACGGGGCAGGGTCAGCGGGTTCTCGACGGTCACTGCGGGCATGTCGGTGCCTCCTTCTCGTACGCTCAGTTTAGTTGAACGTAGAACTTCTTGCCACTGGGAACGACGGACGCCCGGAGGGAATTCCCTCCGGGCGTCACAGCGGCATCAGCACTAGAGGTGGCTAGCCATACATCCGGCGCATCGCGAAGTCGACCATCTGCTCCACGGCCTTCGCGTCGAAGACCATGCGGTGCTCGCCCTCCATGTCCAGGACGAAGCCGTACCCGGTCGGCAGGAGGTCGATGACCTCGGCGCCCGTGATCACGAAGTACTTGGACTCCTTGCCCGCGTACCTGCGCAGCTCCTTGAGCGAGGTGAACATCGGGATCACCGGCTGCTGGGTGTTGTGCAGGGCGAGGAAGCCGGGGTTGTCGCCGCGCGGGCAGTAGACCTTGGACGTGGCGAAGGCCTGCTGGAAGTCCTCGGCGGACATCGAGCCCGTGGTGAAGGCGCGCACCGCGTCCGCGAGGGACGGAGGCGACGGCTCCGGATAGAGCGGGGGCTGCTGTGCGTACCCGCCGGCACCGCCGGGCATCTGCTGCGGCGGCGGCTGGGCCCCCGGCGGGGCGTACTGCTGCTGGGCGCCGGGGCTCTGGTCGTAGCCGTACATGCCCGCAAGAGTACTGAGTCACAGATGACCTATTAGGGGTTGCTTCTTATTACCGACGGGTAGCATCATCGTAGCTACTTGCTGGTACTGATCCCGTTGATCCCTTTTCTTCTGCTTACGGAGCCGTCGCCATGGGGCACTACAAGTCGAATCTCCGCGACATCGAGTTCAACCTCTTCGAGGTGCTCGGCCGCGACAAGCTGTACGGCACCGGCCCGTTCGCGGAGATGGACGTCGACACCGCCAAGAGCATCCTCGACGAGCTGCGCCGCCTCGCCGAGAACGAGCTGGCCGAGTCCTTCGAGGACGCCGACCGCAACCCGCCGGTCTTCGACCCGGCCACCAACACCGCGCCCGTGCCGGCGTCCTTCAAGAAGAGCTACCAGGCCTTCATGGACTCCGAGTACTGGCGCCTTGGCCTGCCCGAGGAGATCGGCGGCACGACCTCCCCGCGCTCGCTGATCTGGGCGTACGCGGAGCTGCTCCTCGGCGCCAACCCGGCCGTGTGGATGTACTCCTCCGGTCCGGCGTTCGCGGGCATCCTGCACGAAGAGGGCAACGAGGCGCAGAAGAAGATCGCCGCGATCGCCGTCGAGAAGCAGTGGGGCTCGACGATGGTCCTGACCGAGCCGGACGCCGGTTCGGACGTGGGCGCGGGCCGCACGAAGGCGACTCTGCAGGAGGACGGCTCCTGGCACATCGAGGGCGTGAAGCGCTTCATCACGTCCGGTGAGCACGACATGTCGGAGAACATCCTCCACTACGTCCTCGCCCGCCCCGAGGGCCACGGCCCCGGCACGAAGGGCCTCTCGCTCTTCCTCGTCCCGAAGTACGAGTTCGACTGGGAGACCGGCGAGCTGGGCGAGCGCAACGGCGTGTACGCCACGAACGTCGAGCACAAGATGGGCCTCAAGGCGTCCAACACGTGCGAGATGACGTTCGGCGACCAGCACCCCGCCAAGGGCTGGCTGATCGGCGACAAGCACGAGGGCATCCGCCAGATGTTCATGATCATCGAGTTCGCCCGCATGATGGTGGGCACGAAGGCGATCGCGACGCTGTCGACGGGTTACCTCAACGCCCTTGAGTACGCCAAGGAGCGCGTCCAGGGTCCCGACCTGGCCCAGTTCATGGACAAGACCGCGCCCAAGGTGACGATCACTCACCACCCGGACGTGCGCCGCTCCCTGATGACGCAGAAGGCGTACGCGGAGGGCATGCGCGCGCTCGTGCTGCACACCGCGGCCGTCCAGGACGACATCGCGGTGAAGGAGGCGGCGGGCGAGGACGCCTCGGCGCTGCACGCCCTGAACGACCTGCTGCTGCCCATCGTCAAGGGCTACGGCTCGGAGAAGTCGTACGAGCAGCTGGCGCAGTCGCTCCAGACGTTCGGCGGCTCGGGGTACCTCCAGGAGTACCCGATCGAGCAGTACATCCGTGACGCCAAGATCGACACCCTCTACGAGGGCACCACGGCCATCCAGGGCCAGGACTTCTTCTTCCGGAAGATCGTCCGTAACCAGGGTGCCGCGCTCAACGGCCTCGCCGAGGAGATCAAGAAGTTCCTCGCGGTCGGCACGGGCGGCGAGGCGCTCGCCGGGGCCCGCGAGGAGCTGGCCAAGGCCGCGGTCGAGCTGGAGGCCATCGTCGGCGTCATGCTGACGGACCTCGCGGCCACCGAGCAGGACGTCAAGTCCATCTACAAGGTGGGGCTCAACACGACCCGTCTACTCATGGCCTCTGGTGACGTCGTCGTCGGCTACCTGCTGCTGCGCGGCGCCGCTGTCGCCGCCGAGAAGCTGGAGACCGCCTCCGCGAAGGACAAGTCCTTCTACGAGGGCAAGATCGCCGCGGCCAAGTTCTTCGCCACGAACGTCCTGCCGGGCGTCGCGGCCGAGCGGAAGCTCGCCGAGGGCGTGGAGCTGGACCTGATGGAGCTGGACGAGGCGGCGTTCTAGCCTCGGCCGATCGCCCGCGCCGCGGCCCGCTCCCGTTCGGGGGCGGGCCGCGCCGCTTTGTCCGCCGGGGGCGACCGCGTACAGAACCTCCCGGTTGAGCCCGACCGCAGCTCGCGGCAGCGCTGGCTACGCTGGAAGCCATGAGCACCTCTGCCCGCCCGTCTCCCGCCGCCGCCCTTGCAGAGAGCGCTGCGCGCGCGCCTCTGTCCTTCGACCGCGGCCACTCCGACGATCTCCTGGCCTTCCTCGCGGCCAGCCCCTCGCCGTACCACGCGGTGGCCTCGGCCGCCGAGCGGCTGGAGAAGGCCGGCTTCCGGCAGGTCGAGGAGACCGAGGCCTGGGACGGGCAGACCGGCGGGAAGTACGTGCTGCGCGGCGGCGCCGTCGTCGCCTGGTACGTCCCCGAGGGCGCCGCCCCGCACACCCCCTTCCGCATCGTCGGCGCCCACACCGACTCCCCGAACCTGCGCGTGAAGCCGAAGCCGGACAGCGGCGCCCACGGCTGGCGCCAGGTCGCCGTCGAGATCTACGGCGGACCGCTGCTCAACTCCTGGCTGGACAGGGACCTCGGCCTCGCGGGCCGCCTCTCCCTGCGCGACGGCAGCACCCGGCTGGTGAACATCGACCGCGCCCTGATGCGCGTACCGCAGCTGGCGATCCACATGGACCGCGGAGTCGTCGCCGACGGCCTCAAGCTCGACAAGCAGAAGCACATGCAGCCCATCTGGGGACTCGGCGACGACGTCCGCGAAGGCGATCTGATCTCCTTCCTGGAGGAGGAGGCGGGGCTCGCGCCCGGCGAGGTCACCGGCTGGGACCTGATGACGCACCCCGTCGAGGCGCCCGCCTACCTCGGCCGCGACCGCGACCTCATCGCAGGCCCCCGCATGGACAACCTGCTCTCCGTGCACGCCTGCACGGCCGCCCTCGCCGCCGTCGCCACCGCGGACGACGCCGACTCCCTGCCCTACATCCCCGTACTCGCGGCCTTCGACCACGAGGAGAACGGCTCGCAGTCCGACACCGGCGCCGACGGCCCGCTCCTCGGCGGCGTGCTCGAACGGTCCGTGTTCGCGCGGGGCGGTTCGTACGAGGACCGGGCACGGGCCTTCGCCGGGACCGTCTGTCTCTCCTCCGACACCGGCCACGCCGTGCACCCCAACTACGCCGAGCGGCACGACCCCACGCACCACCCGCGCGCCAACGGCGGCCCGATCCTCAAGGTCAACGTCAACAACCGGTACGCCACGGACGGCTCCGGACGCGCCGTGTTCGCCGCCGCCTGCGACAAGGCCGGCGTGCCCTTCCAGAGCTTCGTGTCGAACAACGCGATGCCCTGCGGCACCACCATCGGCCCGATCACGGCCGCCCGGCACGGCATCAAGACCGTCGACATCGGCGTCGCGATCCTTTCCATGCACAGCGTGCGCGAGCTGTGCGGGGCGGACGACCCGCACATGCTCGCCAACGCCCTCGTCGCCTTCCTGGAGGGCTGATTCGGCCAAGCCCGCACGGGCCGACCGCAGGCCCACCGGCCCCGGAGATACCCTGGAGCCCTGATCGATGCATGGGCGCGGCAAAGGAGTTGAGGCCAAAGTGGAGTTCCGCCTGCTGGGACCGGTGACAGTCGCCGGAGGCAGCGGAACGGTCCCCCTCGGCCCCGCCAAGCGCCGCAGCCTGCTCGCCGCCCTGCTGCTGCGGGCCGGAACGCCGGTGTCGGTGGACGCGCTGACCGAGGTGCTCTGGGACGAGGAGCCCCCCGTGCACGCGCGCACGGTCATCCAGGGGCACATCTCCCGGCTGCGCGCGCTGCTCGTCGAGGCGGGTCTCGACGCGTACGGCGTCGAACTCTCCACGCAGGGCGGTGCCTATGCCCTGCAGCTCCCGGAGACGCTGCTCGACGTCAGCCGCTTCGAGGACCTCGTCAAGCTCGCCGGGCGGCAGAAGGACCCGGCCGACGCGGCCCTGATGCTGCGGGAGGCGCTCGCCCTGTGGAACGGGCCCGCGCTGACCGGCACCGTCCCGACCGAGCCGATGCTGGCCGCCGCGCGGGGCCTGGAGGAGAGCCGCCTCGTCACCGTCGAGCAGCTCGCGGACGCCTACGGAAGGCTCGGCGCGCACGGCCAGGCGGTGGCGTTGCTGCGTACGGAGTCGGTGCAGCATCCCCTGCGGGAGGCGCTGGTCGCCGCGCTGATGCGGGCGTTGCAGCGGTGCGGGCGGCAGTCGGAGGCGCTGGAGACCTTCCACCGGACGCGGGAGCGTCTTGCGGAGGAGATGGGCGTCGACCCCGGCAAGACGCTGCGCCGGGCCTACGCGGAAATCCTCGACGGAGAGCCGGACACGGGGAGCCACCCGACGCTGGCGGCGGCGATGAGGGCCCCCGTCCGGGGCGCCTCCCCGAAGCCGGCTCGTACGCACCCGCCCGTTCACCCCGCAGCGCCGACCGAGCGCGAGAAGCCGGGGCCGCCCGCCCCTGCCGATCCGGCTGCTCCGACTGTCCCCGCCCCTGCCGCCCCCGCTGTGGGCAGTCGTTCCGCAGGGCGGACCGCGTGGGCACAGCCCCAGACGCCGGGTGCCGAGGAAACGGGCCCCGGGGCAACCCCCGTACCCCGCCTGCTCCCCCGCGCCCCCAGGGGCTTCGCCGGGCGGGAGAGTCAATTGGCGGCGCTCGAAGCCGCCGTGGCCGACAGCCCCGAAGGGCCCATCGCCCTCCTCACCGGCCCCGCAGGCGTCGGCAAGACCGCCCTCGCCCTGCACTGGGCGCACAGCGTGGCCGACCGCCACCCGCAGGGCACCCTCTTCGCGGACCTGCGCGGCTACAGCGGCGACGACCCCGCCGCCCCCGAACGCGTCCTGCGGGAGTTCCTGCTGGCCCTCGGCGTGCAGCCCCAGGGCATTCCCGGCGGCACCGAAGCCGCCGCGGCCCTCTACCGCTCGCTCGTCGCCGGACGCGAACTCCTCGTCGTACTGGACAACGCACGGGACTCCGCCCAGGTCCGCCCCCTGCTCCCCGGCACCCCGCACGTGACCACGGTCGTCACCAGCCGCAACCGCCTGGACGGCCTCATCGCCTCGGACTGCGCACGCCCCGTCCCGCTCGGCGTGCTCGACGAGCGGGAAGCCGCCGAGCTGTTCGCCCGCGCCCTGGGCCGGCCCGACGACGCGGACACGGAAGCCGTTCGCCAGGTCGCCCGCCTCTGCGACGGCCTGCCCCTGGCCCTGCGCATCGCCGCCGCACGGCTCAGCAGCCGCCCCCAGTGGTCCGTCGCCGGCCTCGCGGCCGAACTCACCGACGGACAGCAGCGCCTGGCCCTGCTCTCCGCCGAGGACACCGGCGTCGCCGCCGCCCTCGGCACGTCGGTGAGCCGGCTGCCGGACGGCGACGCCTGGCTGCTGGCGTCGCTGGCCCGCGCGTTCACCCGTGACATGGACGCGTACGCGGCCGCCGCCGTGGCCGGGACGGACGTCGCGGGCGCCCGCGAGGGACTCGACCGGCTGGCCGCCGCGCATCTGATCCAGGAGGAGGCGCCGGGGCGGTACGTCCTGCATGACCTCGTACGGCTCTACGCCCGCAGCCTGGAAGGCCCCGCGGACGCGGACCTGCGCCTGGTCGACCACTGGCTGCGGGCCGTGCACGCCGCCGTCCGCGCCATCGACACCACCGGCTACCGCGACTGCACGCTGCCCGCCGACTGCCGGCCGGGTCCGGTCCGCGGCTTCGCCGACCGGGACACCGCCCGCGGCTGGTTCGCCGCCGAGCAGGACGGGCTGCTCGCGGCCGCCACCGCCGCCACGGGGCTCGGCGACGACGACCGCGCCTGGCGGCTCGCCGTACTGATCTGGCCGCTGATCCTGTGGCGCCCGCACCTCGGCTGGCGGGCCCCGCTGGAGCGGGCCCTCGCGGCGGCCGTGCGCGCGGGCAGCGACGAGGGCGTCGGACGGCTGCACTCCACGCTGGGCGTGCTCCTCGTCGAGACCGGGCACCACGAGGAGGCCCTCGGGCATCTGGAGCCGTCCCTCGATCCGCTGCACCGCGCGGGACTTCCTGAGCTCGCCGCGCAGGTCCTCGTCCTCATCGGCATCTCCCGCATCCACCGCGGCGACGCGGACGGCGCGCTGCGCGCCCAGGAGGCCGCCGCCCGCACGGCACGCGAGGCGGGCCACGCCACTGCGCCGGTCCTGGAGCACCACCACGCCGCCCAGCTCGCCCTCACGCGCGGCGACACGGGCGCCGCCGCCGAGCACGCGGCCCGCGCGCTGGACGCGGTGCCTGCGGACGAGACCGCCGGGTGGCGGCCGCTGGTCTGGGAGTCGTACGGCATGGGGCTGCACCGCGCGGGGCTGCACCACGAGGCGCGCGAGGCGCTGCTCACGGCGCTCGCGGTGACCGAGGAGGAGGACCTTCCGGCGCGTACGGCGGGGACGCTCACGCAGCTCGGCGAGGTGGCGTCCGTACTCGAAGGGCCGGAGCTCGGGGCGGACTACCGGCGGCGGGCGGAGGAGCTGCGCCGCTCCATCCCGGACTCTTCCAGGTAGCTCCCGGATCCCCCATAAATCCTCCTTGAACTGCGCAAACGTAACGTTAGCCAGGAGTTAGCGGAACGGCAGGGGCGGGCGGCAGGCTCATGGATGTCAGCCCGGCCCGACCGTCACACGGGGGACTCACGCCATGCGTACCACCGCCCGCAAGAACACCGGCATCGCCCTCGCGGCCGTCGCCGCGCTCGCGCTCTCGCTCACGGCATGCGGCGGCGACGGGGACGGAGGAGAGGGCAAGGCCTCCGGGTCGAGCGCCTCGTCCGACACGGCGGGTACGACGAGCGGCGGGACCGGCGAGGGAACGAGCGGCGGCGGGGCCGGGGAGGGGAAGAGCGGCGGCGGTTCGACGGTCGCGGTGGCCCCGGCGGGCGACGACGACTGCACCCTCTCCGCCACAAAGATCGTCCTTCAGGAGAGCGGCGGCTCCGCGCCGGTCGTCCTGCTCAAGCTCACCAACAACGGCGACAAGAGCTGCTCGGTCTTCGGCGCCCCGTTCGTCGCCGACCCGACAGCGGGCAGGAACCTCCCGGTCGCCGAGAACACCCGCCCGCAGTCGGTGGTCCGGGTGGCTCCCGCCGGGTCCGCGTACGCCTCGATCGGTCTCGCGTCCCGCGACAACGACAAGACGCACCGCTCCAAGACCCTGGACGTCACCCTCGCCACGGAGGACGGCAAGGGCACGGACGGCCACACGACGGTGAACTCCCCCGGCCCCGCGGGCCTGCTGCTCGACGACTCGTCGCAGGTCACCTACTGGCAGAGCACGAGCGAGGACGCGCTCTCGTAGCGGCGGCCTCCCCAAGACCCACAGCCGGTCCGTGTCCTTACTTCCCCCAAGTGGCACGGACCGGCTGTGTCGTTCGCGGCGCGGGGTAGTCATGGCGCCATGAGACTTCTCGTACGCGACAGGCTGCTCGGCATCGGCGACGACTACTGGATCGAGGACGACCAGGGCCGCAAGGTCTTCCTGGTCGACGGCAAGGCGATGCGCCTGCGCGACACCTTCGAGCTCAAGGACATGCAGGGCCGCGTCCTCATCGACATCCGCGCCAAGATGCTGGCCCTGCGGGACACGATGGTGATCGAACGGGACGACGCCCCGCTGGCCACGGTCAAACGCAAACGCCTCTCGCTCCTGCGCAACCACTACCGCGTGACCCTGGTCGACGGCACCGAACTCGACGTCAGCGGCAAGATCCTCGACCGCGAGTTCGCCGTCGAGTACGACGGCGAACTCCTGGCGGACATCTCCCGCCGCTGGTTCCGCGTCCGCGACACGTACGGGCTGCACGTGGTGAGAGAGGACGCGGACCCGGCGCTGCTGCTGGCGGTGACGGTCTGCGTGATCCGGCTGGCGGAGAAGGAGAGAGGGGACGCCGACTAGCCGCCCCCGCCCCGCTCAGCGCCGTGGTGTGTCCACGCCGAGCAGGCGGTCCTTCAGTGCCGGGAACTGCTCCCGAGTGGTCGCGACCTTGCCGAGGTCGAGGGAGACGGTGAGGACCTCCTCGCCATCGCCGGCCTCTGCCAGCACCTCGCCCCACGGGTCCACCACGACACTGTGCCCCGCCTGCGGCACCCCCGCGTGCGTGCCGCCCGTACCGCAGGCAAGGACGTACACCTGGTCCTCGACGGCGCGCGCCCGGGCGAACAGCGTCCAGTGCTCGCGGCGCCGCGCGGGCCACCCCGCGGGCACGACGAACATCTCGGCGCCCGCGTCCACCAGGCCCCGGAACAGCTCCGGGAAGCGGAGGTCGTAACAGGTGGCGAGCCCGACGACGGCTTCCGGCGTCCGCACGGTCACCAGCTCCGCGCCGGCCCCCATCATCACCGCCTCGCCCTTGTCGAAGCCGAACCGGTGGATCTTCCGGTAGGCGGCGGCGAGTTCACCGTCGGGGGAGAAGACGAGCGAGGTGTTGTAGAGCGGCCCGTCGGGGTCCCGCTCGGGAATGGACCCGGCGTGCAGCCACACGCCCGCGTCGCTCGCCGCCTTCGCCATCGCCTCGTACGTCGGGCCTTCGAGCGGCTCGGCCTCAGCGGCGAACGACTCGTACGCGAAAGCGCCCGTGGTCCACAGTTCGGGAAGAACGACGAGATCCGGCCTCTCACGCTCGGCTACTTCACGTACCAGTGAAGAGACCCGCGAGCGGCGGGAATTGACCGATTCGCCCTCGTCTACGGCGATCTGGATGAGGGAGGCGCGCACACTACCACCGTCCTGGCATTCGAGCCGTCAATGCAGGCCTACGATCGTCACACGAAAGCACTGCCGGGGTGCCTGCGGGCAGCGTAACTTAACGTCTCAGACACCCACCGCCCGCGTACGACCGTCGAGGGGTCCCGTGAGTCTCCATCCCAGCCTGCAAAACTACGCCGACGCCTGGACCCAATCAGTCACGGCGATATCCGAGCTGGTGTCGCCGCTCGCCGAGGGAGAGTGGAACTGGGCCACGCCCTGCCCCGGCTGGTCGGTACGGGACATCGTCTCGCACGTCATAGGCCTGGACTGCGAGATGCTGGGCGACCCGCGCCCGATCCACACGCTGCCCCGCGACCTGTACCACGTACAGACCGAGGGCCAGCGCTACATGGAGATGCAGGTCGACGTCCGGCGCCACCACACCGCGCCCGAGATGACCTCCGAGCTGGAGTACACGATCATCCGCCGCTCGCGGCAGCTGCGGAACGAGTCGCGCGAGCCCGACACCAAGATCCGCGGCCCGCTCGGCACCGAGCAGACCCTCGAACTGGCCACGCGGATGCGCGCGTTCGACGTCTGGGTGCATGAGCAGGATCTGCGTACGACGCTGAAGAAGCCCGGCAACCTGGACTCGCCCGGCGCGCTCGTCGCCCGCGACCTGCTCCTTCACGGGCTGCCCAAGGTCGTCGCCAAGAAGGCGGGCGCGCCCGCGAATTCGGCGGTCGTCTTCGACGTGAGCGGTCCCGTCGAGTTCCTGCGCACCGTCCGCGTCGACGCCGAGGGCCACGCCACGGTCGACAACGCCCCCTCGCTGGGCCCGCTCGCCACGCTGAGCCTGGACTGGGAGACGTACTTCCGCCTGGCCTGCGGCCGCGTCTCGTACGCCGCCGTGGCCGACCGGGTCAAGGTCGAGGGCGATCACGAGCTGGGCGAGGCGATACTGCGGGAGTTCGCCGTCACGCCGTAGGCAGCTGTACGCCGCTCCCGCGAAGACGTACGCGGCGGGAGCGGCGGTGAAGGACCCCGGTCAGGCCGGGACGTGCACTGCCTCGACCCTGCTGGCCACGAGCCGCTCCTTCTCCCTGCGCGCCGCCCGCGTCCGCAGCCGCAGGATCTGGCTCAGGCCGAGCGCCTCCAGGACGAAGACGGCGGAGAAGGCGATCCGGTAGTTGTCGCCGGTCGCGTCGAGCAGGATGCCGACGGCCAGCAGCGTCGTCATGGAGGCGACGAAGCCGCCCATGTTGACGATGCCGGAGGCCGTGCCCTGCCGCTCCGGCGGGTTCGCGGGCCGTGCGAAGTCGAAGCCGATCATCGAGGCGGGACCGCAGGCGCCGAGCACGGCGCAGAGCACGATCAGCAGCCACATCGGCGCGTGGTCACCCGGATAAGTGATCGTGGCCGCCCACATCACGGCCGTCGCCGCGACCGTGCCGATCGCCAGCGGTGTGCGGGCCGCGTGGTGCCGGGCGACGATCTGCCCGTAGACCAGGCCGATCACCATGTTGGACAGCACGACGAGGGTGAGCAGCGCCCCGGCGGTGGCGCGCGAGAGCCCCTGCGCCTCGACGAGGAACGGCAGGCCCCACAGCAGCAGGAAGACCATCGCGGGGAACTGCGTGGTGAAGTGCACCCAGAGCCCGAGCCGGGTGCCGGGCTCGCGCCAGCTCAGCGCGATCTGCTTGCGCACGAACCCCGCCCCGGTGTGCCGCACCGGCTCCGGCTCATGGCCCTCGGGGTGGTCCTTGAGGAACAGCGTCAGGAGCACGAGGACGACGACTCCGCACAGCGCGCTGCCGGCGAAGGCCGCGGTCCAGCCGACGGAGTGCAGCAGCCGGGCCAGGACGAGGGTCGAGACCAGGTTGCCCGCCATGCCGACGAGCCCCGCGAGCTGGGCGACCAGCGGGCCACGCCGGGCCGGGAACCAGCGGGTGCCGAGCCGCAGCACGCTGATGAAGGTCATCGCGTCACCGCAGCCGAGCAGGGCACGGGAGGCGAGGGCCATCGCGTACGAGGGGGAGAAGGCGAAGCCCAGCTGTCCGAGCGTGAAGAGGACCACGCCGATGGTCAGCACCTTCTTGGTGCCGAGCCGGTCGACCAGCAGGCCGACGGGTATCTGCATGCCCGCGTACACGAGCAGCTGGAGGATCGAGAAGGTCGAGAGCGCCGACGCGTTGACGTGGAAGCGGTCGGCGGCGTCGAGTCCGGCGACACCGAGCGAGGTCCGGAAGATGACGGCGACGAAGTAGACGGCGACGCCGATGGACCAGACGAGGACGGCCTTGCGTCCGCCGGGCGGATCGCCGGGGAGGGAGACGGGGGCGGAGCCTGAGCCTGAAGCTGAACCGGAACTCATCGGACCTCGCCCCGCGCCAGGTTCTGGAACCAGCCGACGTGCCGGGTCACGACACGCTCCGCGGCCTCCGCGTCGGCGGCCCGCAGCGCGTCGAGGATCTCCTCGTGCTCGGCGAGGGTCTTGGCGATGCGGTCGGGGTGGGAGTGCATCACCGCGACCCCCATCCGCAGCTGCCGGTCCCGAAGCTGGTCGTACAGCCGGGAAAGGATCTCGTTCCCGCCGCTGCGGACGATCTCCGCGTGAAAGCACCGGTCCGTCACGGCGGCGGCCGAGAAGTCCCCGGCGGCGGCCTGCTGCCGCTGCTGGTCGAGCAGCTCCGAAAGGCGGGCGAGCAGCCCCGCGGGCGGCGGTACCGCCTTGCGCACCGAGTGCGTCTCCACCAGGAGCCGCGTCTCGACGACGTCGGCGATCTCCTGCGCGGAGACCGGCAGGACCAGCGCGCCCTTCTTGGGGTAGAGCCGCAGCAGGCCCTCGACCTCCAGCTTCAGCAGGGCCTCGCGCACGGGGGTGCGGGACACCCCGACGGCCTCGGCCAGCTCGCCCTCGGTGAGCAGCGTGCCGCCCTCGTAGCGGCGGTCCAGTACGGCCTGCTTG
The DNA here is from genome assembly GCF_044457025.1 of Streptomyces sp. NPDC050658. NCBI lineage: Bacteria > Bacillati > Actinomycetota > Actinomycetes > Kitasatosporales > Streptomycetaceae > Streptomyces > Streptomyces sp. NPDC050658. The sequence goes on along the minus strand of NZ_JBITGM010000006.1, from coordinate 304,669 downwards.
ACGTGCGCGTAGACGCGCTCGGCGGCGGGCGGTGGCTTGACGGCAGGGGCCTCGGAGGCGTCGGAGGCGGTGGGCACGGCTGGGGCTGCTGGCATGCGCACAGCATAGATACAACACGTACGCATGAGTCCGTCCATTCCACGATCCGGACATCACCCTCCCGTGGGCACATCCATCGGCACACTTCGTGCGTCTCACTGTCGAGCGGCACCCTCATGTAGCCGCATTCCAGGGGCATTTGGAGCACAGAACTTGAACACCCCCACTACGGGCATTCGTCCCATCAAGGGCATTCACCCCGCCAAGGGCATGCGTCGCGTATCGGCCGTACTCGTCACCGCAGGCGCCGTTCTCGCGGGCGGAGCCCTCACCACCCCGGCCCACGCCGCCGCGCCGCCGAAGCCGTCGATCGCCGCCAAGGGCGGCTATGTGATGAACAACGGCTCGGGCAAGACCCTCTTCACCAAGGCCGCCGACACCCGTCGGTCCACCGGGTCCACCACCAAGATCATGACCGCCAAGGTGGTGCTCTCGCAGCCGAACCTGAACCTCGACTCCAAGGTCACGATCCAGAAGGCCTACAGCGACTACATCGTCAAGAACACCGCCTCGTCGGCCCGGCTGATCGTCGGCGACAAGGTCACCGTCCGCCAGCTCCTGTACGGCCTGATGCTGCCGTCCGGCTGCGACGCGGCGTACGCGCTGGCCGACAAGTTCGGCAAGGGCTCCACCCGCTCGGCCCGCGTGAAGTCCTTCATCGGGAAGATGAACGCGCAGGCCAAGAGCCTCGGCCTGACCAACACTCACTTCGACTCGTTCGACGGCATCGGCGGCGCGGGCAACTACTCCACGCCCCGCGATCTGACCAAGCTCGCGAGCAGCGCGATGAAGAGCTCCACGTTCCGTACGGTCGTGAAGACGAAGTCGACGAAGCAGAAGGTCACGACGAAGAGCGGCGGCTACCGCTACATGTCGTGGAGCAACACCAACAACCTGCTCGGCAGCTACAGCGGCACGATCGGCGTGAAGACCGGCTCGGGCCCGCAGGCCAAGTACTGCCTGGTCTTCGCCGCGACCCGGAACGGCAAGACGGTCATCGGCACGGTCCTCACCTCGTCCTCCGCGGCCAACCGGACGACGGACGCGAAGAAGCTGATGGACTACGGCTTCAAGCGGTAGTCCTTCGCGGTACGCCGACGGGGCCCCGCCACTGGTGTGTGGCGGGGCCCCGTCGGCGTGTCCGTGTCCGTGTCCGTGTCCGTGTCCGTAAGCCTGCCGCTAGGCCCAGGTCATCAGGCGCTTCGGCTGCTCCAGGATCGCCGCCACGTCGGCGAGGACCTTGGAGCCCAGCTCACCGTCGACCAGACGGTGGTCGAAGGAGAGCGCCAGCGTCGTCACCTGACGCGGCTTGACCTTGCCCTTGTGGACCCAGGGCTGGAGCTTGATCGCGCCGACCGCGAGGATCGCGGACTCGCCCGGGTTCAGGATCGGCGTGCCCGTGTCGACGCCGAAGACGCCGACGTTCGTGATCGTGACCGTGCCGCCCTGCATCGCGGCGGGCGAGGTCTTGCCGTCGCGTGCCGTGGAGACCAACTCGCCGAGGGACTCGGCCAGTTCCGGCAGGGTCTTGGCGTGCGCGTCCTTGATGTTCGGCACGATCAGACCGCGCGGGGTCGCGGCGGCGATGCCCAGGTTCACATAGTGCTTCTGGACGATCTCCTGATTCGCCTCGTCCCAGGCCGCGTTGACGTCCGGGTTGCGGCGGATCGCCACGAGCAGCGCCTTGGAGATCAGCAGCAGCGGGTTGACCCGCAGGCCCGCGAAGGCCTTGTCCTGCTTCAGCTCCTCGACCAGCTTCATCGTCCGCGTCACGTCCACCGTCACGAACTCCGTGACGTGCGGCGCCGTGAACGCCGAGCCGACCATCGCCTGGGCGGTGGCCTTGCGGACGCCCTTCACGGGGATGCGGGTCTCGCGGGCGTCCGCGGAGACCACGGGCGCGGGGGCCGCCGGGGCGGGCGCGGGGGCCTCGGTCACCCGGGGGGCGGGCGCCGCGGCCGGGGCCGGGGCCGCCGCCGCGTGCACGTCCTCCCGGGTGATGATCCCGTCGGGACCGGACGGCATGACCGTCGTGAGGTCCACGCCGAGGTCCTTGGCGAGCTTGCGCACGGGGGGCTTGGCCAGCGGCCGGTCGGCGACTGGCCGGGCACTCGTGCTCGTGCCGTTCAACTCGGCCTGTACGGCCGCCGCGTAGTACGTACCGGCGGGCGCTTCCTCGGCCTGCTCCGGCACGGACGCCTTGCGGGCACGCCGCTTGGTGGAGGACTCGGCCACTCCGTAGCCCACGAGCACGGGCTGGCGGCCCTCGGGGGCAGCCTCCTCGGCCGGAGCCGGAGTCGGAGCCGGGGCTGCCGGAGCGGCGGCCTGCGCGGGCGCGGCGGTCTCGGCGGGGGCTGCCGGAGCGGCACCGCCCGACACGTCGACCGCGATGATCACCTGGCCGACGTCCACCGTGGTGCCCTCGGGGAAGCGCAGTTCCCGCACGATACCGTTGAACGGAATCGGCAGTTCGACGGCGGCCTTGGCCGTCTCGACCTCGCACACGACCTGGCCGTCGGTGACGGTGTCGCCCGGCGCCACGAACCACTTGAGGATCTCCGCCTCGGTGAGCCCCTCGCCCACGTCGGGCATCTTGAACTCGGCAAGAGCGGTGTCTGTCATCGTCGTCACGACCCTCTCCCTCAGTACGCCAGCGAGCGGTCGACGGAGTCGAGCACGCGGTCGAGGCCCGGCAGGTACTCCTCCTCAAGACGCGCCGGCGGGTACGGGGCGTGATAGCCGCCGACCCGCAGCACGGGCGCCTCCAGGTGGTAGAAGCACCGCTCGGTGATGCGGGCCGCGATCTCCGCGCCCGTGCCGAGGAAGACCGGGGCCTCGTGCACGACGACGAGGCGACGGGTCTTCTCCACCGAGGCCTGCACCGAGTCGAAGTCGATCGGCGACATGGAGCGCAGGTCGAGGACCTCCAGGGACTTGCCCTCCTCGGCCGCGGCGGCGGCCGCCTCCAGGCAGACCTTCACCATCGGGCCGTACGCCGCGAGCGTCAGGTCGGTGCCCTCACGGGCCACAACGGCCTTGTGCAGGGGCCCGGGAATGGCGTCGGTGTCGACCTCGCCCTTGTCCCAGTAACGCCGCTTCGGCTCGAAGAAGATCACCGGGTCGTCGCTCTGGATGGCCTGCTGCATCATCCAGTAGGCGTCCGACGAGTTGGACGGCGAGACGACCTTGAGGCCCGCCACATGCGCGAAGAGCGCCTCGGGCGACTCGCTGTGGTGCTCGACCGCGCCGATGCCGCCGCCGTACGGAATGCGGACGACGACCGGCATCTTGATCTTGCCGAGCGCGCGGGCGTGCATCTTCGCGAGCTGCGTGACGATCTGGTCGTACGCGGGGAAGACGAAGCCGTCGAACTGGATCTCCACCACGGGGCGGTAACCCCGCAGGGCGAGACCGATCGCCGTGCCGACGATGCCGGACTCGGCGAGCGGGGTGTCGATGACCCGCTCCTCGCCGAAGTCCTTCTGCAGTCCGTCCGTCACACGGAAGACGCCGCCGAGCTTGCCGACGTCCTCGCCCATGATGAGGACCTTGGGGTCCGTGTCGAGCGCCGTGCGCAGCGATTCGTTGATCGCCCTGGCCAGCGGAAGTTTCTGTACGCCCATGGTCACTTACCGCCCTCGTCCGCGAACGACGCCTGGTAGGCGGCGAACTGCGCGCGCTCCTCGTCGACGAGCGCGTGCCCGTCCGCGTACGCGTTCTCGAAGATCGCCATCAGATCCGGATCCGGCATCGCCCGCACCACCTCTCGCACTCGCTTTCCCAACGCCTCGCTCTCCGCCTCGAGTTCCGCGAAGAATCCCTCATCAGCGTGACCTTCGGACTCCAGGTAGGTCCGCAGGCGCAGGATCGGGTCCTTCGCCTCCCAGGCCTCGCGCTCCTCGTCGCGGCGGTACTTGGTCGGGTCGTCGGACGTGGTGTGCGCGCCCATGCGGTAGGTGAACGCCTCGATCAGCGCCGGTCCCTCGCCCGTACGGGCCCGCTCCAGGGCCCACTTGGTGACCGCGAGCACGGCGAGCACGTCGTTGCCGTCCACCCGGACACCAGGGAAGCCGAAGCCCTGGGCGCGCTGGTAGAGCGGGACTCGGGTCTGCTTCTCGGTGGGCTCGGAGATCGCCCACTGGTTGTTCTGGCAGAAGAACACGACAGGCGCGTTGTAGACCGCGGAGAAGGTGAACGACTCGGCCACGTCGCCCTGGCTGGAGGCGCCGTCCCCGAAGTACGCGATCACGGCCGAGTCCGCGCCGTCCTTGGCCACGCCCATCGCGTAGCCGGTGGCGTGCAGGGTCTGCGAGCCGATGACGATCGTGTAGAGGTGGAAGTTGTTGCTGTTCGGGTCCCAGCCGCCGTTGTTCACGCCGCGGAACATGCCGAGCAGATTGGTCGGGTCGACCCCGCGGCACCAGGCGACGCCGTGCTCGCGGTAGGTCGGGAAGACGTAGTCGTCGTCACGGGTGGCCCGGCCCGAACCGATCTGGGCTGCCTCCTGGCCGAGCAGCGAGGCCCACAGGCCCAGCTCGCCCTGGCGCTGCAGGGATGTGGCCTCGGCGTCGAAGCGGCGGGTGAGGACCATGTCGCGGTAGAGCCCGCGCAGTTCCTCGGCGGTGATGCCGGCGACGTACCGGTCGTACTCGGCGTTCTTGACCCTCTTGCCCTCAGGGGTCAGCAGCTGTACGAGCTCGGGCTCCGTGCCCTTCTTCGGCTTCGGCGCGGCCTTCTTGGCGCTGGCGCGCTTCCCGCCGCTCGTACTGCTGCGGCGCGGTGTGCGCGCGGCGGTGCTCTCCACGGTCACGTGTGCTCCTCCGTCGGTCCGGCCCCCGGGATTACCGGGTAAGCCAGTGCGGCTCGCCTGATCCGTGCCCGCGCACGGGGTGGGTACGACTCGGCCGGGAACAGGCGTGACAGGTGCCCCGGCGAGCGCCCTGCACAATGCACGTTACCCAGTGCCTCCCATTTCTGTGAAACCCCATCTGACCTGCGAATTTGCTTGGATTTCCAAGTATCCGACTGCTTGGATTTCCGAGTAAATCGAGAAAGACGGGAACACTTCCTGGTCACAGCACTGATCACAGCCTGGCAGGGGGCCGGAACACCGGCACGTTATCCCGGCCACCCCGAGTACGGGAAGAGTTCAGCTCGGGCACCCGAAGAGATCGTGTGTGAGACTGACACCGTGCGCGAAGACGGAAAAATTACGGTATTCCTCCTCGACGATCACGAAGTGGTCCGGCGTGGAGTCCATGAGCTGCTCTCCGTGGAGTCCGATATCGAGGTCGTCGGCGAGGCGGGCACGGCGGCCGACGCCCTGGTCCGGATTCCGGCCACACGACCCGATGTGGCCGTTCTCGACGTACGACTTCCGGACGGCAGCGGAGTCGAGGTCTGCCGTGAGATCCGTTCGCAGAACGAGGACATCAAATGCCTGATGCTCACCTCGTTCGCCGATGACGAGGCCCTCTTCGACGCGATCATGGCGGGCGCCTCCGGCTATGTCCTGAAGGCCATTCGCGGCAATGAGCTGCTCACCGCCGTACGGGACGTGGCCGCCGGAAAGTCCCTGCTCGACCCGGTCGCCACCGCCCGCGTCCTGGAGCGGCTGCGCGACGGGAACAACTCCAAGGGCGACGACCGGCTCGCGAACCTGACCGAGCAGGAGCGGAAGATCCTCGACCTGATCGGCGAGGGCATGACCAACCGCGCGATCGGCGAGCGGCTGCATCTCGCCGAGAAGACGATCAAGAATTACGTCTCCAGCCTGCTCTCCAAGCTGGGCATGGAGCGCCGCTCGCAGGCGGCCGCGTATGTGGCGCGGATGCAGGCCGAGCGGCAGCACTGACCCACCCCGCACCCGGAGGGCGATCCCCCATGCGAGCCGTCGCGGTCAAGGCGTTCAAGGGCGAGCCCGAGCTGATGGAGCTGCCTGATCCGACCCCGGGTCCGGGCGAGGTGCTGGTCAGGATCGACTACGCCTCGCTGAACCCCTTCGACTGGCAGGTCACCGAAGGCTTCCTGGACGGCCGGGTGCCGCATGTCTTCCCGCTGGTCATGGGCGTGGACTTCGCGGGCCGGGTGGCGGCGCTGGGCACCGGAACGGAGCGTTTCGCGGTCGGTGACGCCGTCTTCGGGCAGGCCTCGCGGCCGCCGATCGGTGCGGGGAGCTATGCGGAGTACGTGACGATTCCGCAGGACTCGGTGATCTCCGCCGTCCCCGCGGGGCTGAGCCTGGAGAGCGCGGCCGTGCTGCCGACCGCCGGGATGACGGCGGCGCAGATCCTTCAGACCGCGGGCGTGCGCGAGTGCCAGAGCCTGCTCGTCGTGGGCGCGACGGGCGGCGTGGGCACCCAGCTGACGCAGCTCGCGGCCGCCCGTGACGTGCGGGTCCTCGCGGCCGTGCGGGGCGAGGAGAAGCACCGGATGGGCGCGCTCGGGGCCGCCGTGACCATCGACAGCACCTCGCGGGACCTGGCCGCCGCGGTCCACGACGAGTATCCGGAGGGCGTGGACGCCGTGGTCGACCTGGTCTCCGGCGACCCGGAGTCCTTCACCGCGTACGCCGTCCTGGCCAGGGACGGCGGCGTCGCCCTCAGCACGCGCGGCGCCGCCGCCCCGGAGCGGGCGCCGGCCGGGGTCGAGGCCGTCGACTTCGACCTCGCCGCCAGCTCCGAACTCCTCGACATCCTGGCCGCCGCGGCCGTCAAGGGCGTGCTCAAGGTCCCGATCGAGGCGGAGGTGCCGCTGGAGCGCGCGCCGCGGGCGATCGCCAAGGCGCGGGGCGGCGGGGCGCGGGGGAAGACGGTGCTGGTGCTGTGAGTGCCGTGTTCCTTGAGTGCCGCGCCCCCGACTGCCGCGTTCCTTGAGTGCCGCGTTCCCGACTGCCGCGTTCCCAAGTGCCGCGTAGGGACTTACGTCCCGTTTCCCTAAGGGCGGGGTCCTCTGTCCGGGCACCCCGCCCGTGCCCGATGGTGGATGCCATGCCCACCGACGAACAGGACGAACAGGACGAACGGCTCGCCTTCGAGCTGCTCGGCCGTACCGACTACGGCCGGGTGGCGACGAGCATGCGCGCACTGCCCTTCCTCGCCGCGGCCCGCCACATCGTCGTGGACGGCCGCATTCTGCTGCGGATGCACAAGGGATACGGCTACCACCAGGCCTGCATCGGCAGTGTCGTCGCCTACGGAGCGGACAACCTCAACTCGGCGAGCACCCGCGCGGGGCAGTGGACCGTGCAGTTCGTCGGCGTCTGCGAGGCCGTCGAGCCGACCACCGCCGAGCTCGAACTCTTCGGTCCGGGGCCGCACTACGTGGACGGCGAGCTCTACGACCCGGTCTACCTCCGCATAGAGCCCCAGCTGGCCACCGTGCACACGCTGCACGGCGGACGGGACCGGGAGCTGCAGCGGCTGCTGTAGCCGGGCGGGGCGGCATCGACGTACACGAGAAGCCGCGTACACAAGTAGCCGCGTACCCGAGAAACCGCGTACCCGAGAAGCCAGAAAACGCAGCACGCGCGCGTGGAGCCCGGAAGGGCCCTACGCGCGCGTGCTGTCTGCTCTGTGCCGGCTCGGCGATCAGCCGTCCACGCCGCCGTCCACGCCCCCGTCGGCGCCGCCCGTCGGCGGCGTCGGGTCGTCCGTCGGCTCGGTCGGGTCGTCCGTCGGCTCGGTGGGCTCGTCGGTCGGCTCGCCCGTCGGTTCGTCGGTCGGCTCGCCCGTGGGCTCCGTCGGCTCGGTCTCGGTGGGCGTCGTCGGGGTCGACGGGTCGGCGGTGGGCGTCGAGGGGGGCGTGTAGTCGCCCGTGCCGCCCGTGCTGTCGCCCGGCAGCGTCTCCTCGTCCGACGTCTCCTCGTCCGGGCTCTTGCTCGGCTCCTTCGACTCCGACTGCTTCGTCGGCGCCTTCGTCGGGGTGTCCTTGTCCTTCGTCTTCCCGTCGCCGGCCGTCAGCGCGTACGTGACACCCACGGCGATCGCGATGACCGCGAGCACGGCGAAGATCCACATCTTGCCGCGGCCGCCCCGGCCGTTCCCGTCCCGGTGACCGCCGTCGAAGCCGCCGTCGTCACCGCCCGGCGGACGCAGCATCGGGCCCGGGATCTGCGCGGTCCCGGAGTCCCCGGGGTGCTGCATCGCGGTGGTGCCCGCGACGCCCATCGCCGGGGTGTTGCCGCCCTCGTGCATGCCCGCGACATCGACGGGACCGGTGTTCCAGGTCCCGGTGTGGCTGCCCTGCTCGCCCAGCATCTGCAGCCCGTACTGGACCAGGCCGCGCATCTCCTCGGCCGTCTGGAACCGGTCGTCCGGGTCCTTGGCGAGCGAGCGCATGACGAGCCCGTCCAGCTCCGGCGGCGCCGCGTCCGAGGCCTCGGACGGCGGCACGGGGATGTCCTGGACGTGCTGGTAGACCACGGAGAGCGGCGTCTCACCGGTGAACGGGGGACGAAGGGCGAGCAGCTCGTAGAGCAGACAGCCGGTCGCGTACAGGTCGGAGCGGTGGTCGACGGCCTTGCCGAGCGCCTGCTCCGGGGAGAGGTACTGGGGCGTGCCCATGACCATGCCGGTCTGGGTCATCGTCGACTGGGCGCCGTGCAGGGCGCGCGCGATGCCGAAGTCCATCACCTTCACCGCGCCGGTGTTGGTGATGATCACGTTCGCGGGCTTGATGTCGCGGTGCACGATGCCGTGCTGGTGCGAGTAGGCCAGGGCCTCCAGGACACCCGACACGATGATCAGGGCCTGCTCCGGACCCGGCGCCTCCGCGTTGATCAGCAGATCGCGGATCGTCCGGCCCTCGACGATCTCCATGACGATGTACGGGACGACGTTCGGCCCGACGACGTCTTCACCGGAGTCGTACACGGCGACCACGGCGTGATGGTTGAGCCCCGCCACCGACTGCGCCTCGCGTGTGAAGCGGGCCTTGGAGACCGGGTCCTCGGCGAGGTCGGAGCGGAGCAGCTTCACGGCGACCGTACGGCCGAGACGTACGTCCTCGGCCGCGAACACCTCGGCCATGCCGCCACGGCCGAGTCTGCGGGTCAGCCGGTACCTGCCGTCCCCGACAAGTCCGCCATTACCCCACATCTCCGGCGCGTCTGACATACCGCCGCCAGTCGCCTCGGGGTCGGACGGGCCCTGAGCGCGCTGCGTCTGTGCCATCAGTCCTCGCCGTCGTTTCTGGTCGTGGTGCTTGGTGGTACTGGGGGAACCCGGGCCACGCTACAGCCTTCACGCGGCGCGCCGGTTCGAGGTGGACCGGACATCAAACCCGCCATGGGGCTTCACACGCAAACTTGTAACGCTTCCGAGACGCTTCTTGCGCGTACGGTCACGGAACGGGCATCGAGCTTGACGTGTCAGTGCCCTCGGGCAGACTTGGCCAGGAATAGCGGGAATCGATCACCGACCGCGGAGCCGTCCGGCACACCGCGCCGATGGGGGACGCACGACATGAGCAGCCAGGACGGCGCACAGGGACGGTATGCGGGGCGCTCGCTGGCCGGTGGCCGGTATCAGCTGCGCGATCTTCTCGGTGAGGGCGGCATGGCCTCCGTTCACCTGGCGTACGACTCCGTTCTCGACCGCCAGGTCGCGATCAAGACGCTCCACACCGAGCTGGGCCGCGAGCAGTCCTTCCGCGAGCGCTTCCGCCGCGAGGCCCAGTCGGTGGCCAAGCTCACGCACACGAACATCGTGTCGGTCTTCGACACCGGCGAGGACGACCTCGACGGCGCGACGATGCCGTACATCGTCATGGAGTACGTCGAGGGCAAGCCGCTCGGCTCCGTGCTCGACGCCGCGGTCACCCAGTTCGGCGCGATGCCGACCGACCAGGCGCTGAAGATCACCGCCGATGTGCTCGCCGCGCTCGAGATCAGCCACGAGATGGGCCTGGTCCACCGCGACATCAAGCCCGGCAACGTGATGATGACGAAGCGCAACGTCGTCAAGGTCATGGACTTCGGCATCGCCCGCGCCATGCAGTCCGGCGTCACCTCCATGACGCAGACCGGCATGGTCGTCGGTACGCCGCAGTACCTGTCGCCCGAGCAGGCCCTCGGCCGCGGCGTCGACGCCCGCTCCGACCTGTACTCGGTCGGCATCATGCTCTTCCAGCTGACCACCGGCCGGCTGCCCTTCGAGGCGGACTCCCCCCTGGCGATCGCGTACGCGCACGTCCAGGAGGAGCCGGTCGCCCCGTCCTCGATCAACCGCTCGCTGCCGCCGGCGGTCGACGCGATCGTGGCCCGCGCGCTGAAGAAGAACCCGAACGAGCGTTTCCCGACCGCGGAGGCGATGCGGGACGAGTGCCTGCGCGTCGCCCAGTCCTTCCAGGCTGCCGCGCCGAGCATCGTGCCGGGCGCCCAGACGAACAGCGGCGCGGGCGTCGGCTCCGCGGTCTTCCCGCCGGTCGACACCTCGGCACCGCAGGGCGGCAACGTCCAGACGCCGTACCAGCCGGGTCCCTACGGCCCGGCGACGCCGGCCCCGGCCCCCGTGACGCCGGGGTACGGCTACCCGCAGCAGAGCGGTTACCAGACCCCGGCGCCCACGAACGCGTACGCCCCGCAGCAGGCCGCGCAGACCCCGCCTCCGTACACGCTCTCGCCGCAGCCCGCGCAGACGTCCGTGCAGGGCTCGGGCGGCTCGGGCTCGGGCGGTGGCAAGCGGAACATGCCGGTGGTCGTCGGCTCGATCGTCGTCGCGCTGCTCGCCATCGGCGGTGTGATCGCGGCCGTCTCGATGAGCGGCGGGGACGAAGGCGGCAAGGACCCCCAGGAGAAGAAGTCGGACGCGCCGGTCGCGGGTCACCGTGGTCCCGACCGGACCAAGACCATCGAGACCAGCGAGTGCACCGAGCCGGACACGGCGTACAACGACGAGAACAAGATCAAGGTCCCGGACTTCACGTTCCGGGACTGGAAGTCCGTGCAGAAGTGCCTGCAGGCCGCCGGCTGGCAGTACGACAAGCGCGACATGGACGAGAACACCTACGGGGAGGACACGGTCATGCAGCAGTCCCCCAAGGAGGGTTCGGACGTCGACCCCGACGACGTGGACATCGAGTTCACCGTCTCGACGGGTGACCCGGCCTGATCGGCCGCGGTAGCTGACGCGAAGGGCCCGGTCACCAGGACCGGGCCCTTCGCGTTCTGTCCGCCAACCCTGTCTAGAGGTACGGCCCGCCGGAGCGGCCCGCGACCCCGCCGTCCTCGTCCTCCTCGCCGCCGCCCACGCCGGGCGGCAGCGCACGGCGCATCTGCTCCAGCTGTGCCCGCGCCGCCATCTGCTGCGCGAACAGGGTCGTCTGGATCCCGTGGAAGAGTCCCTCGAGCCAGCCCACGAGCTGCGCCTGCGCGATCCGCAGCTCCGCGTCGCTCGGCGTCGTGTCCTCCGTGAAGGGCAGGGAGAGCCGCTCCAGTTCCTCGACGAGCTCGGGGGCGAGGCCGTCCTCGAGCTCCTTGACCGAGCTGGCGTGGATCTCCTTGAGGCGGACCCGGCTCGCCTCGTCCAGAGGAGCCGCGCGCACCTCCTCGAGCAACTGCTTGATCATGCTGCCGATGCGCATGACCTTGGCCGGCTGTTCGACCATCTCCGTCACCGGGACCTCGGGGGAGTCATCGTCTCCGCCGCCGCCGAGCGCCATTCCGTCCTGGCCGACGACCAGGACCTGGGGGCTCTCGGGCGACCGTTCGTTCCTCGGCATCTCCATGCCGCCATTCTCTCGCACCCGTACATCACACATCGGTGGTGCCCCCATTAGCCGCTGATCCACCGTGTACGAACGTGCCGGTCCTGTCAGCCGCCGCGCAGCCGCACGGCGAAGAACCCGAGGCCGAGGCCGATGAGGAGCAGCCCGCTGCCGAGCGGAAGGAGCCGCAGGCCCTCGGTGACGGGCCCCGCGGCGGCCTTCCGGGTGGCGTCGGAGGCGGTGGTCCGCACCGGCTTGTGCACCGGCTTCGGCGGCTGGACCGGCACGGACGCCGAGGGGGACGGGGGCGGGGGCGGCGGCGGATCCGCACGGCCCGGCCGCGCTCTGCCTTCGCCGGGGACACTTCCGGCGAAGGTCTCGCTGGGGGCGGGCTCGGCGGCGTACGCGGAGACGTACGAGGAGGGAAGCACCGTCGCGGCCAGCAATGCCGCCGAGATCACCAACGGCCTGAGTCGTGGAGTCACCGCGCTGACCCCCTCCCGCTACCGGATCGCCGAGATCAAGAGAGATCACTGCAAGAGATCACTGAAGCTGCATCAAGCGTCACATAGCGATACAACCCCGGCAACGGGAGCGCCCCGAGGGGCTTCAGCGCACCAGCAGCACCTTCCCGATGTGCCGGCTCTCCTCCAGTACCCGATGCGCGGCCGCCGCCTCAGGCATCGGCACAGTCCTGTCGACGATCGGCCGGACATGCCCCGCCCCGATCAGCGGCCACACATGCTCCCGCACCGCCGCGACGATCGCCGCCTTCTCCTCCAGGGGACGCGCCCGCAGCGAGGTCGCCGTGACGGCGGCCCGCTTGGTCAGGAGCGTGGCGATGTTCAGCTCGCCCTTGATGCCGCCCTGCATGCCGATGATGGCGAGGCGGCCGCTGGTCGCGAGCGTCTGGACGTTGCAGTCCAGGTATTTGGCGCCCATGTTGTCGAGGATGACGTCCGCGCCCGCGCCGTCCGTCGCGTTCTTCATCTCCTCGACGAAGTCCTGCTCGCGGTAGTTGATCAGGACGTCCGCGCCGAGTTCCCGGCAGAAGTCCAGCTTCTCCTTGCTGCCCGCGGTGACCGCCACCTTGGCGCCGACGGCCTTCGCCAGCTGGATGGCCATGGTGCCGATGCCGCTGGAGCCGCCGTGCACGAGGAACATCTCGCCGGGCCGCAGGTGCGCGATCATGAAGACGTTCGACCAGACCGTCGAGGTCACCTCGGGCAGCGCGGCCGCCGTGACGAGGTCGACGCCGTCCGGCAGGGGCAGCAACTGCCCCACGGGGACGACGACTTTCTCGGCGTAACCGCCGCCCGCGAGCAGCGCGCAGACCTCGTCGCCGATCTGCCAGCCGGAGACGCCGGTGCCGATGCCCGCGACGCGGCCCGAGCATTCGAGTCCCGGGTACGGGGACGAGCCGGGCGGCGGGTTGTAGAAGCCCTGGCGCTGCAGCAGGTCGGCGCGGTTCACGGCGCTGGCCGCGACCTCGACCAGCACCTCGCCCTCACCGGGCACGGGATCGGGGACCTCGGCCCATACGAGCGCTTCCGGGCCGCCGGCTTCGGGGATCGTGATCGCATGCATGCGGCGAGGCTACTCCCCGGCGGTTCCGGTCCGGCTAGGTGCGGATCCCCCCGCCCGGCGGCCCCGGACGGGACTCGGGTGTCACCGCGGCCTTCGGGGAGGCCCGCACGATGGTGATCAGACGGTCCATCAACTGGAGCTTCCCGACGGCCGGATCGTCGTAGCCGAGGACCCGGTGCCCGCGCACCACGCTCACGACCAGATCGTCCGTCTCCCGTACGCCGAGCCCCACCTCGGCCTTTATCACCGGCCGTTCGACCAGATCGAGCCCGCTGCCCTGCTGGATCAGGTCCTCCATGACCATGCCCGCGCTGGGACTCAGGCAGGACAGGCCGAGGAGCCGGCCGGCCGCACTGGCGCTGGTGATCACTGCGTCGGCGCCGGACTGCCGCAGCAGCGGCGCGTTCTCCTCCTCCCGGACCGCGGCCACGATCTTCGCGCCGCGGTTCATCTGCCGGGCGGTGAGGGCGACCAGGACGGCGGTGTCGTCGCGCTGCGTCGCGATGATGATCTGGCGGGCCCGCTGCACCTCGGCGCGGAGCAGCACATCGCTGCGTGTGGCATCGCCGACGACCCCCGCGTATCCCTCCGCGGTGGCGGCGTCGACGACCTTCGAACTGGGGTCGACCACCACGATCTGCTCCGGCTTCAGACCGGTCGCGGTGACGGTCTGGATCGCGGAACGGCCCTTGGTGCCGAAGCCGACGACGACGGTGTGTTCACGCAAGTTGGACCTCCAGCGGGACAGACGCCATTCCTCTCGCGTCCGTTCCGTGAGCACTTCGAGGGTGGTGCCGACCAGGATGATCAGGAAGAGCACGCGCAGCGGCGTGATCAGCAGGATGTTGCAGAGCCGCGCGCTGTCGCTGTACGGGACGATGTCGCCGTAACCGGTGGTGGAGAGCGTGACGGTGGCGTAGTACGCGGCGTCGAGGAAGTCGAGCTTCTCGTCGGAGTTGTCGTGGTACCCGTCCCGGTCGACCCAGACGATGAGGATCGTCAGACCGAGCACGAAGAGCGCCATCAGGAGTCGCTTGCCGACCTGTCGGAGCGGGCGCTCGACGACCCGCTTCGGCAGCTTGACCCGGTGGGTCACCAGATGTTCGTCGGGGTTGCGGGCGATCGCGTCGTCGCGGTGAAGTTTCACGTGAAACACTCCCCGGTCGCATAGCCGCCCACTTCGGGCACGGCCCACGGCAGATCGAGAATCTCCAGCTCCTGCCCCTGCCGCGCGCCACCGGGCGGGATGACCGCGAGCCCCTCGGCCACGGCGACCCCCCGCAGCATCGCGGGCCCGTTGTAGTGCAGCGGCAGCGCGTCGTCGCCGCGGAGGGTGACGGGGACGAGCCGGGTGTCGTGCGGGTGCCCGTGGACGTCCTCTCGTACGACAGCCGTGTACGTCGATGCCGCGGGGCGCCCCGAGAGCGTACGGAGCAGGGGCTCCGCCAGGGTCAGCAGTCCGGAGACGGCGGCGAGCGGATTGCCGGGCAGGCCCACGAGATGCCGGTCGGGGCTGATGCGCGCGAGCAGCATGGGATGGCCCGGACGCACCGCGACGCCGTCCACGAGGAGTTCGGCGCCGATGCGGCGGAGGGTGGGATGGACGTGGTCGACGGGCCCGGACGCGGTGCCGCCGGTGGTGACGATCAGCTCCGCGGTGGACGTCGTGATGGCCTCGTACAGCGCCTCGGCGTCGTCACCGAGGCGGCGTACACCGATGACGTCCACGCCGAGCGAGCGCAGCCACGGCGGCAGCATGGGCCCGAGCGCGTCCCGGATGAGCCCTTCGTGGGGAAGCCCCTCGGTCAGCAACTCATCGCCCAGGACGAGCACTTCGGCACGCGGCCGGGGCACGACCGGCAGCACGTCGTACCCGGCGGCGGCAGCGAGGCCGAGCACCGCCGGGGTCACCGTGGCGCCGGACGGCAGGAGTTGATCCCCGGAGCGGCACTCCTGGCCGCGCGGCCGGATGTCCTGCCCGTGCGCGACGTCGCGCTGCGGGTGCAGCCGCCCCTTGTCGTCCGTGATGCCGTGCTCGCGGCGGATGACGGCGGTGGCCTCGCGGGGAATCCGGGCCCCGGTCGCGATCCGCACCGCCTCTCCGTCGGCGAGGGACACGGTCTGCTCCTGCCCGGCGAGAATCCCCTCGTCCAGGACCTTCCAGGGGCCGGGCCCCGCGACGACCCAGCCGTCCATCGCCGAGGTGTCGAAGGAGGGCAGGTCGGTGAGCGCGACGAGCGGCGCGGCGAGCACGAGCCCGAGCGCCTGGTCCAGAGGGAGGGACGCGGGGGCCGTGCCGGAGCCGACGGGGCGGGGGGCACGGGCCGCTACGGAGCGGGCTGTGGGCCAGGGGGTGGTGTCGTGATGGGGGGTGTGGGGGGCGTGCGTGACGTGGGTGGTGTGAGGGGCGGGCGCGGTGTCGCTCGGGGAGCCGTGGCCGGTCCGTGCGCCGCTGCCCTCCGCGTCGGGGATGCCCCGGCCCGGTTCGGGCGTCGCGTCGCCCCTGTCTCCGTGGGCTGCCGCCCCGCCCCGGCCGTGGTCGTGACAGCCCGCGTCAGCCACCGCGCTCCGTCCCTCGCCGCCGGGCGCACCCGCGGCGAGCCGGCCCGTCCGGCGGCCGTAGTCGTCATTCACCAGGGCGAGCGCCTCGTCGAGCTCGGCGTCCGGCGCGGGCTGCCCGCTCATCCGGCGTCCGGCCGTGTGGCGGACGGCGCTTCCGACGCTCCGTCGGAGTCCGCGGCCTCCTCCGCCCACCGTGCGGCCAGTGCCGCCGCCTTGCGGGACGCCTCGGCCACCGCTTCGGGCCCGCCGCCGGACGCGGCGGCCGCGTAGCCCACGAGGAACGTGGTCAGCGGAGCCGCGGGCCTGGCCACACCGTGGGCCGCGTCGCGCGCGAGGTCGAGCAGGAGGCCGGTGTCGACGTCGAGCTCGATGCCCAGTTCGTCCTTGACTGCGGAAATCCATTCATCCAACACGTGCCCATGCTCCCTGATGCGCGCCCGGGCGGCGGCGATGTCGTCCCAGGTGTCGCAGTCGAAGGAGGCGACGGGGTCCGCGACGCGGGTCAGCGAGAGCCGCGTGGTGAGCAGCCGCAGCGGAAGCCCCGTCAGAGCGCCGTGCTCCGCGGCGAGCGCCTCCGTCTCCCGCCGCAGCGAGGCGCTCCGATAGGCCGCGACCAGCGGCTGGTCCCGACCGCCGGGATCGGTGAGGACCGCACCGTCGACCGCCTCGTCGGCCAGTGCGTCGACCAGCCGCCGGACCGTCTGCTCCCCCAGGAACGGCAGATCGGCGGAGAGCACCACCACCCGCTCGGCCGCCGTGCGCCGCAGCCCGGCGTCGAGCGCGGCCAGCGGCCCCGCGCCTGCGGGCTCCTCGCGCGCCCACAGCACCGGGCGGGCGGTCGGCCGGGGTTCGGCGACGACGACGGAGACGCCTGCGTCGGCACACGCGCCGAGCACGCGGTCGAGCAGCGCCCGGCCGCCGACCCGGACGCCGGGCTTGTCCGCCCCGCCGAGCCGTCTGGCGCCGCCGCCCGCGAGCACTACGGCGTCGTACGAGGCGGTCGCGGCGCCGCCCGAGGCCCTTTGCGCGGTCATCCCCCGAGTATGGGCGCACGAAGGATCAATTCCACCCCCCTTGTACGGGGAGTCACTCCTGTACCGGGCGTCACACCTCCCGCAGCAGCACCGCAGGCTGCTCCACGCAGTCCGCCACGAAGCGCAGGAACCCGCCCGCCGTGCCACCGTCGCACACCCGGTGGTCGAAGGTGAGCGACAGCTGCACGACGTGCCGCACCGCCAACTCCCCCTGGTGCACCCACGGCTTGGGCACGATCCGGCCGACCCCGAGCATGGCCGCCTCGGGGTGGTTGATGATCGGCGTGGACCCGTCGACCCCGAACACGCCGTAGTTGTTCAGCGTGAACGTGCCGCCCGTCAGCTCTCCGGGCGTCAGCTTCCCGTCCCGCGCGGCCTCCGTCAGGCGGATCAGCTCGTCGTTGACCGAGGCCGTGGTCCGCGCGTGTGCGTCGCGCACCACGGGGACGACGAGCCCGCGGTCGGTCTGCGCGGCGAAGCCGAGGTGGACGTCGGCGAGCCGGACCACCTCGCGCGTGGCCAGGTCGACCGTGGAGTTGAGCATCGGGTAGCGGGCCAGGGCGGCCACGCTGATGCGGGCGAACAGCGCGAGGAGCGAGATCTTGCGCGCGTCGCCCTCCTTCGCGGAGGCGCCCGCGGAGGCGCCCGCGGAGGCGTTCATCGCGGCACGCGCCGCGAGCAGTTCCGTCGCGTCGGCGTCGACCCAGCAGGTGGCCTCCGGTATCTCGCGCCTGCTGCGGGACATCTTGTCGGCGACGATGCCGCGGATGCCGGTCAGCGGGTAGCGCACGTCAGCCGCCGAGGAGGACGCCGCCAAGGACGCCGAGGAGGACGCCGGGGAGGACGCCGGGTGGCTCACCTCGACCGCCGGCGCGGGAGCCTGTACGGGCGTCTGTACGGGCGTCTGTACGGGCGTCTGCGTGACCGTCCGCCGTACCGCGATCGCCATCTCCACGTCGGCCCGCGTGATCAGCCCCTCCGGGCCCGTGCCCGCCAGTTCCCGGAGCTCCACGCCGTTCTCCCGCGCCAGCTTGCGCACGAGGGGCGAGATCACCGGCACGGGGCCCTCCGCACGCACCGGCTTCGGCTGCGGTGCGGGTGCCGGCTTCGGCTGCGGTGCGGGTGCAGTGGACCGCACCCTCCTGCGCCGCGCGGGCGCCGCCGCCGTGCCGTACCCGACCAGGACGTTGCCGGACGACTCCGCTTCGGCCGCCGCCTGCAGCGCCCGGTCCGCGGGCTCTTCCGGAGCCGGTGCCGACACAGGGGCCGGAGCGCCGACGGCGACCGTCAACAGCGGGGCACCCACCGGGAGTTCCGTGCCCTCCTCACCGAAGCGGGCCGTCACCACACCTCCGTA
Source organism: Streptomyces sp. NPDC050658 (assembly GCF_044457025.1). Taxonomy (NCBI): domain Bacteria; kingdom Bacillati; phylum Actinomycetota; class Actinomycetes; order Kitasatosporales; family Streptomycetaceae; genus Streptomyces; species Streptomyces sp. NPDC050658. The sequence goes on along the minus strand of NZ_JBITGM010000006.1, from coordinate 286,324 downwards.
CGGGCAGGGCACCTCCACCATCGCCTTGGCCGTCTCCACCTCGACGACCGGCTGGTCCACGGCGACGACATCGCCGACCCGCACCAGCCAGCGGGTGATCTCCGCCTCCGTGAGCCCCTCACCGAGGTCGGGGAGTTTGAACTCGAGGACCTGCGCCATCAGCTCTCCGCCTCCCACTGCAACCGTGCGACCGCGTCCAGGATCCGGTCCACACCCGGCAGATGATGCTTCTCCAGCATGGGCGGCGGATAGGGAATGTCGAATCCCGCGACCCGGAGCACCGGCGCCTCCAGGTGGTGGAAGCACCGCTCCGTGACGCGAGCGGCGATCTCCCCGCCGGGTCCGCCGAAGCCGCCCGACTCGTGGACGACGACCGCGCGGCCCGTGCGCCGCACCGAGGCGCACACCGTCTCGTCGTCGAACGGCACGAGGGAGCGCAGGTCGACCACTTCGAGGTCCCAGCCCTCGGCGACCGCGGCCTCGGCGGCCTCCATGCAGACGGGCACGGACGGGCCGTACGTGATCAGGGTGGCGCTGCGTCCGCTGCGCCGCACCGCCGCACGGCCTATCGGCTCGACGGCCAGGGGCGCCTCCGGGTTCCAGTCGGCCTTGGACCAGTAGAGACGCTTCGGCTCCAGGAAGACGACCGGGTCGTCGGAGGCGATGGACGCCCGCAGCAGTCCATAGGCGTCGGCGACCGTGGCGGGCGTGACGACATGGAGCCCCGGAGTCGCCATGTAGTACGCCTCGGAGGAATCGCTGTGGTGCTCGACGCCGCCGATGCCACCGCCGTAGGGCACGCGCACGGTGATGGGCAGCGGCATCGCGCCCCGCGTGCGGTTGCGCATCCGCGCCACGTGCGAGATCAGCTGCTCGAAGGCGGGGTAGGCGAAGGCGTCGAACTGCATCTCGACGACGGGCCGCAGCCCGTACATCGCCATGCCGACGGCCGTCCCCAGGATGCCCGCCTCGGCGAGCGGCGTGTCCGTGCAGCGGTCCTCGCCGAACTCCTTGGTGAGCCCATCGGTGACCCGGAAGACACCGCCGAGTGCCCCGACGTCCTCTCCGAGGACGTGCACGGTCGGGTCCTCGGCCATCGAGTCGCGCAGGGCGCGTCCCAGCGCCTGCGCCATGGTGGCCGGTTTGCCGGCCTTCTTGCCGGTCCGTTCGGCCGCGAGCGTGCTCATCGCGCGTTCTCCTCGCCCTCGGCGCCGTGTCCGGCCTCTGCGGCTCCTTCTTCGGATGCCTCCAGCTCGGCGCGCAACTGCGCCGCCTGCTCCCGCAGTTGCGTGGTCTGCTCGGCGTACACGTCGGTGAAGAGGTCCATGGGGTTGAGCTCGGGCTCCCGGTTCATGCGCTCACGCAGGTCGGCCGCCATGGCCTCGGCGTCGTCGCGGGCCACCTGCATCCCGTCCTCGTCGAGCAGTCCGCGCCCGGTCAGCTCCCGCTCCAGGAGCAGGATCGGGTCGTGGTCCCGCCAGGCCTCGACCTCCGCGTCGCCCCGGTAGCGCGTCGCGTCGTCGGCGTTCGTGTGGGCCTCCATCCGGTACGTCACCGCTTCGACCAGGGTGGGGCCGCCGCCCTCACGTGCGCGGGCGACCGCTTCGGCGAGGACGTCGTGCACCGCCGCCGCGTCGTTGCCGTCGACCAGGCGGCCCGTCATCCCGTACCCGACGGCCTTGTGGGCCAGGGACGGGGCGGCGGTCTGCTTGGCGAGCGGCACGGAGATCGCGAAGCCGTTGTTCTGCACCAGGAAGACGACGGGCGCCTGCCAGACGGCCGCGAAGTTCAGCGCCTCGTGGAAGTCGCCCTCGCTGGTGCCGCCGTCGCCGACCATGGCGAGCGCGACCACGTCGTCGCCCTTGAGGCGCGCGGCGTGCGCGAGGCCCACGGCGTGCGGAAGTTGGGTGGCGAGCGGGGTGCACAGGGGAGCTATGCGGTGCTCGCGCGGGTCGTACCCGGTGTGCCAGTCGCCGCGCAGCAGGGTCAGCGCCTGCACGGTGTCGAGGCCGCGGGCGACGGCGGCGAGCGTGTCGCGGTAGCTGGGGAAGAGCCAGTCCCGCTCCTCGAGGACGAGGGCGGCGGCCACTTCGCAGGCCTCCTGGCCGGTGCTCGACGGGTAGACGGCGAGCCTGCCCTGCTTGGTGAGGGCGGTCGCCTGCGCGTTGTACCGACGCCCGCGGACCAGCTGTGCGTACAGGCTGCGCAGCAGCTCCGGGTCGGCCTTCCCGGCGGCTTCCGTGCCCAGGACGCGGTAGGGCTCCGCGTCGGGCAGCAGCGGCGCGGGATCGGTCCTCGGCTGCCAGGTGGGTGGCGGGGTGGGCCGGTAGACGCCCCGCTGCTCCATGACCGTCATGTCGGCACCTCCAGGTGGAAGCGGTCTCCTCGTGGGAGCGGCAAAAGAGGCGCGGCAATGTGAGGCGCCTCACCTACCGATTGTTCGGTCGTCGGCACATTTTGGCTACAGGCACCTCCAGCCTGTGGACAAACGGTTCTCCACAGCCTGGGATGGATGCAGTACGTCCATGGTAGGGAGGCGGGGGGACATGGCATCTGAACAAATGGCCGACGGGCAGGGCGGTGACCGCCCGGAGCCCCGGCCGGGCGACCGTCAGGAGGGCGTCCCCCGCCCCCTGGACGCGATCGACCGGGACATCCTGCAGATCCTGCACACGGACGGTCGCGCGTCGATACGTTCCGTGGCCGAGCGCGTCCATGTGTCACGTGCCAACGCGTACGCGCGGATCAACCGCCTCATCGACGACGGCGTGATCCGTGGTTTCGGCGCCCGGATCAACCATGAACGGGCAGGCCAGGGCGCCTCCGCCTACATCACGCTGAAGATCGTCCAGAACACCTGGCGCACGGTGCGGGAGCATCTGCGCACGCTGCCCGGCGCCTCGCACATCGCGCTGGTCAGCGGCGACTTCGACGTACTGCTCCTGGTGCACACACCGGACAACCGCGCCCTGCGCGAACTGGTCCTCACCCGGCTGCAGTCCATCCCCGAAGTGCTCAGCACGCGTACGTTGCTGGTCTTCGAGGAGGACGACCTGGAGCCGGAGGGCTGACCTCAGTTGCGCAGCCCCGCGAAGGCCAACTGGACGACGGCGTCCGCGACTTCCTCCCCGGACACGGCACCGCGGGCCTCGGGCCGATACCACTCCACGATGGAATTGATCATTCCGAAGAGCAGCCTGGTGGCGAGGCGCAGTTCGAGGTCCGAGCGCAGGTCGCCGTCCGCGACGGCTTCCTTGAGCAGCTCGGCGACCTGCTGGTCGAACTCCCTGCGCCGCTCCATGGCCCACCGCTCGGTGTCCGTGTTGCCGCGCACGCGCAGCAGCAGCGTCACATAGGGAAGTTCGGCGATCAGCACCTCGACGGTGCGGCGCGTGACGTGCTCCAGGCGCTGGACGGCGCTGCCCACGCGCGCGTGCTCCTCGCCGAGGATCCCGAAGAGCCCGTCGAGCGCCCGGCTCACCGCGCGGCGCAGCAGCTCCTCCTTGCCCGCGACGTGGTGGTAGATCGACGACTTGGAGATGCCGGCCGCCTTGGAGAGGTGCTCCATGGAGGTGCCGTCGTAGCCGCGCTCGTTGAAGACCCGGACGGCCACCGAAAGCAGCGTCTCCGGGGTGTACGTGTCCCGCCTGGCGGTGGTCATGAGTACTCCTCTCGCACGGCCTGGCGCCGCAGGGCCTGGGACGGCGCGTACCGCCCGGTGGGGTACTCGTCGCTCAGCAGGTCGAGCGCCTCGACCACCCGGTACGCGGTGAGGCGGCGGCCCCATTCGACCGGTCCGAGCGGGTAGTTGACGCCGAGCTTCATGGCGGTGTCGACGTCATCGGCGTCCGCCACCTCGCGCCCCACGGCGTCGAGGGCGAAGTCCACGAGCATCCACACCGTGCGGGCGACGATCATCCCCGGGGTGTGCCCGATGACGCTGACCTTCTTGCCGAGCGCCTGGAAGAGGCCGACCGCCTCGCGCAGTCCCTGCTCGCCGACCCTGCTCGACGGGGACAGGGCGATGCGTGTCGCGGCCCGGTAGTCGAGTGCGAGGTCGAAGTGGACCGTGGGGTCGGCCGCCGCGTCGGCAGCCATGCCGTCGGCCAGGGCGAGCCGTGTGCCGTTGGGCAGCTCGATGAGGCCGGGGGAGTTCGGGGCACCCTGTCCCCGCGCGATCCGGATGCCCGCCTGCCCGATCAGGTCGAGCAGCGCGTCCGCCGGGAAGAGGTCCCCGTGGACGGTGACGGACTCCGGAGCGGCCTCGGGCCCCGCCGTGTGCGGTTCCGGGCGCGGGGCGTCGTCTCCGTAGGCGTACCAGCCCTGCCCCGACTTGCGGCCGAGGCGGCGCGATTCGACGAGGCGGCGCTGGGCGAGCGACGGCGTGAACTTGGGGTCCTGGAAGAAGGACTCCCACACGGAGCGGGTGACCGCCTCGTTCACGTCCTGGCCGATGAGGTCGGTGAGTTCGAAGGGACCCATCTTGAAGCCGCCGCACTCGCGCAGCACGGCGTCGATGGTGGCCGGGTCGGCGACCCGCTCCTCGTACAGCCGCAGCGCCTCGGCGTAGAAGGGGCGCGCGATGCGGTTGACGATGAAGCCGGGGGTGTCCGCGCTGCGCACGGGGGTCTTGCCCCAGGCCTTCGCCGTCTCGTACGCGCGCGTGGCGGCCGTTTCCTCGGTCGCGAAGCCGCTGACGACCTCGACGAGGGGGAGCAGGGGCGCGGGGTTGAAGAAGTGCAGCCCGACGAAGCGGCCGGGCTTGTCGAGGGTGCCCGCGATGGCGGTGACGGACAGGGACGACGTGTTGGTGGCGAGGAGGCAGTCCTCGGCGACGACTCCTTCGAGTTCTTCGAAGAGACGCTGCTTGACGTCCAGTTGTTCCAGGATCGCCTCGATGACGAGTCCGCATCCGGCCAGTTCCGCGAGGCTCTCGACGGGCGTGAGGCGGTCACCGGCGGCGGCGCGGGCCTCGGCCGTGAGCCTGCCCTTCTCGACCAGCCGGTCGAGGCGGGCGGCGATCGTGCCGGCCGCTTTCTCCGCCTGGCCCCGGACGGCGTCGTACAGCCGCACGGGGTGACCGGCGAGCAGGGCCACCTGGGCGATGCCCTGCCCCATCGTTCCGGTGCCGACCACGGCCACCGGGCTGCTGGGCTCGAGTGCTGTCATGCTCGCGATCCTCCCGCACGAGGTGTCCGCCGGCGGGTGCGGGGTGCCCGGCGGGAACTTGTCCACAGGTACGGCGGACCCCCTTGCCCCGACCGATCGTTCGGTTACTCTAGCTCTGACTGTCTGTTCCTGCCCACTGCCCTGCCCGGCTCGCCGGCTCGACGAAGAGCCGGCTCGACGAGGAGTTGGTCCGATATGGCCGCCGAACTCACCGCGCACCAGCTGATCGCCACCCACCGGCCCACGCTCGACCAGGCGCTGGAGACGATCCGCACGCGCGCGTACTGGTCGCCGCACCCCGAGCACCCCAAGGCCTATGGAGAGAACGGCAGTCTGAGCCTGCCGGAGGGCAAGTCCGCCTTCGACGCCCTCATGGGCACCCGCTTCGACCTCGACCAGCCGGGCACGGACGACTGGGTGGGCGGGGAAGTGTCGCCGTTCGGGCCGGAGTTGGGCATCACCTACCCCCACCCCGACATCGAGGCGCTGCTGCCCGCGATGAAGGCCGGGATGCGTGCCTGGCGCGACGCGGGCGCGGAAGTGCGCGCGATGGTCTGCCTGGAGATCCTGGGGCGCATCAGCGCGCGCACGCACGAGATGGCGCACGCGGTCATGCACACCAGCGGCCAGGCCTTCATGATGGCCTTCCAGGCGGGCGGCCCGCACGCGCAGGACCGCGGCCTGGAAGCGGTGGCGTACGCGTACGTGGAGCAGTCGCGCACCCCCGACGTCGCCGAGTGGACCAAGCCCCAGGGCAAGCGCGACCCGATCGCCCTGGACAAGCGCTTCACGCCCGTGGGCCGCGGCATCGCCCTCCTGATCGGCTGCAACACGTTCCCGACGTGGAACGGCTATCCGGGCCTCTTCGCCTCCCTGGCCACCGGCAACCCGGTCCTGGTGAAGCCCCACCCGCGCGCGGTGCTTCCGCTCGCCCTGACCGTCAAGATCGCCCGCGAGGTCCTCACGGAGGCGGGCTTCGACCCGAACCTGGTCTGCCTTGCCGCCGAGCGGCCCGGCGAGGGCATCGCCAAGACCCTCGCGGTCCGCCCCGAGATCAAGATCATCGATTACACGGGATCGACGGCCTTCGGCGACTGGCTGGAGACCAACGCCCGCCAGGCTCAGGTCTACACGGAGAAGGCCGGGGTCAACACGGTCGTCATCGAGTCGACCGACAACTACAAGGGAATGCTGGCCAACCTGGCCTTCTCGCTCTCCCTGTACAGCGGCCAGATGTGCACGACCCCGCAGAACCTGCTCATCCCGCGCGACGGCATCGCGACGGACGCGGGCCCCAAGTCGTACGACGACGTGGTGTCCGACCTGGCCGCCTCCGTGAGCGGCCTGCTCGGCGACGACGCCCGGGCGAACGGCATCCTGGGCGCCCTGGTCAACCCCGACGTGAAGGCCCGCCTGGAGGCGGCCTCCGGGATCGGTGAAGTCGCCCTCGCGTCGAAGGAGATCGCCAACCCGGAGTTCCCGGACGCCGTGGTGCGCACGCCCGTGATCGTGAAGCTGGACGGCGCGAAGCCGGACGCCGAGGCGGCCTACCTGAGCGAGTGCTTCGGCCCCGTCTCCTTCGCCGTCGCCGTCGACTCCGCGGCGGACGCCGTGCAGCTGCTGCGCCGCACGGTGCGCGACAAGGGAGCGATGACGGTCGGGGCGTACACGACGTCGGGCGATGTGTCCGAGGCCGTGGAGGAGACCTGCCTGGAGGAGTGCGCGCAGCTCTCCTTGAACCTCACGGGCGGCGTCTATGTGAACCAGACGGCGGCGTTCTCGGACTTCCACGGCTCGGGCGGCAACCCGGCGGCGAACTCGGCGCTGTGCGACGGCGCGTTCGTGGCCAACCGCTTCCGTGTGGTGGAGGTGCGCAGGGACGCCTGACGGCTCCCGGCGGGTTCAGGCCTCCGCGCCCGGAGGCCTGCCCGCCGACCAGTGGAAGAGCGTCATGCCGACGCTGGTGGCGAGGTTGTAGCTGGAGACCTGCGGCCGCATCGGCAGGGACACCAGATGGTCCGCGCGGGAGCGCAGCTCCGCCGACAGGCCGCTGCGCTCGGACCCGAACGCCAGCACGGCGTCGTCCGGCAGCTTCAGCCCCCGGATGTCCTCGCCCTCCGCGTCGAGCGCGAACAGCGGCCCGGCGGGCAGTTCGGCCACGTCCACCCTCTCGACGGCCGTCGCGAAGTGCAGGCCGGCACCGCCGCGGACGACAGTGGGGTGCCAGGGGTCGAGCGTCCCGGTCGTGACGACCCCCGTCGCCCCGAACCCGGCGGCGAGCCGGATCACCGCACCGGCGTTGCCCAGATTGCGCGGATCGTCGAGTACGACGACGGGCGCGGTCCTCGGCGTCCGGGCGAGCGCCGCCAAGTTGGCCGCGCGGGACGGCCGTTCGGCGAGCGCGGCCACACCGGTCGGGTGCAGGCGCGGCACGAGCGCCCGCAGAGTGTCGTCGGGAACGGCCACGAGCAGTCCGTCGAGGGCCTCCCGCACATCTGGGGCCAGCTCGTCGGCGAGGGCGAGGACGGCGTCCTTGTCGCTGGTCAGGGCCGCCGGAACGCGCGCGCCGAAGCGCAGCGCGTGCTTGATCGCATGGAAGCCGTCCAGGAGCACGGACGCGTCGGCGAGGCCCCGCCAGACGCCTACGGCACCGCTCGCTTCGCCCGCGTCATCCGCGTACGTCCCTGTCATGAAGGGAAGCCTACGCGCGCGTGCTCGGTGGATTCCGGGGCCGCCGCCTCGGCCGCCTCGCGCTGCGCGGGGACCGTGCCGCCACGGGAGAAAACGGCTCCACGCGCGCGTGCCGCCCAGCCGCCGAGGCGCTTGAGGAACGACGTCGGCAGGAAGACGGCGTCGGCCGCGATCATCGCGAGCGAGAAGAACGGCAGGCCGAGGATGACCGCGATGACCGCGTGCTCGCAGATCATGGCGGCCAGCAGTACGTTCTTGACCCGCCGGTTGAAGAGGGTGAAGGGGAAGGCCACCTGCACGGCGACGGTCCCGTATGTCACCAGCATGATCGCGAGGCCGTGCGAGGCGAGCAGATCGGACAGCGCGGGCCAGGGGGAGAAGGAGTCGAGGCGCAGCGGGTAGTAGACGGCCGTGCCGTCCTGCCAGCGGCTGCCCTGGATCTTGTACCAGCCCGCCGTGGCGTAGATCAGACACGCCTCGACCATGATCACGAGGAGTGCGGCGTTGTGCGTGATCTTGGCGATGACGTCGAGCAGTTGCCGCGCCTCGCCCTCGGGGGCGCGCCGCCCGGCGGCCCACCACAGGCCGTGGGTCAGCCACAGCCCCCAGAAGACCAGCGGCCAGTAGCCCTCGAGCTCCCCCATGAACGTCACCACGGAGAGGCCGAGCCCCAGGACCCACCAGAGCACGGGGCCGACCCGGTCGACGGCGGGCGCGCTCTCCTCCAGAACACCGGCACGCGCGCGTGCCGTGCGCCGCGCGTCCAGGGACCAGACCTGGCCGCAGCGCGTGAAGACCAGATAAGTCGCCATCAGATGGATGACGTTGTCGCCGCCGTCGCCCATGAAGATGGAGCGGTTCTGCAGCGAGAGCACGCCGATCATGAAGAGCACGGACATCGTGCGGGTGCGCCAGCCGAGCAGCAGCAGGGCGCTGCTGAGGACGGCGACGGCGTAGACGATCTCGAACCAGACCTGGCCGTCGGACCACATCAGGGCCGTGAAGGCCTCGTTGTCCGTGATGAGCTGCTGGGCCATGTCCCAGTTCCACGGGCCGTCGGGCCCGTACAGCTCGTGCCGGTGCGGGAATTCGCGCAGCAGGAAGAGCAGCCAGGTGGCGGCGAATCCGATGCGGATCACGGCGGTCTGGTAGGGACCGAGCGCCGATCCCGTCACGTGGGTGACGCCGCGCGAGAGCAATGAGCCGAAGCGATTCATCGGGCGTCCTCCGGGTCATCGGCCAACGGCATGTCCTCGGAGATCACGGACGCCCACGGGAGCCGGCGGAACACGGGCTTGGCGTCGACCTTCTCGTCGCTCCACTCCGGGGCCGGCACATTGGTGGTCCGGGAGCGGAGCTGGACGCGCTCGATGGTCTCGCCCTTGCCCGGAGATTCGGCCCGGTCGACGCGCAGCAGGGCGATGCGGTGGATGTACCGCTCGGAGAGCTGGCCGCGCAGTCCGCTGGGACGATTCTGCGCGTCGTGCGACCCGAGGTAGAAGTCCCAGGCCCTGCGCAGCTCGTTCTGCTGGGTGTGGCTGGGCAGCAGATTGCCGTCGATGGCGGCGCTGTCCTGCGCGGAGAGGTCGTGCCAGCGGGTGGTGCGGGTGGTCCCGTCGGCGCCGCGGATCTCGGCGCGGGCCTGCACCGCGATGTTCTGCTGCATCGGGTTGGGCGCGAAGAGCTTCCAGTTCTGCTCGAACTCGGGGTAGACCCAGTCGTCGATGAACTCGCCGTGCTGCTTGGTCATGGTGTTCGCGGGGGCGACATGCAGGAACAGCACCCCGACGTGGACGCAGGCGGCGACCGCGACGACCACCAGCGCGAGCACGGCGGCGAGCTGAGAGCGGGGGGAGAGTGCGGCGATGCCTACGCGGGGCGGGGCCGGGGCCTGGGCCTGGGCCGGCGGTGGGGGTGAGGGTGGGGGGACTGTGGGGGCCGTCGCGTCGACGGGCGGTGGGGTCGACGGCTCGCCCGCGCTGTTGTCGTTCGCGTCCATGTGGCCCCGACTCCTGATCCCGCACCGTGATGCGCCCGCTGGTCCGCCCGTCCCACGGCTCCCTACCGCCCGCTCCGCACCGGAACGGTACTCACGCCTGCCCGCCGGGCACAGCGTCCGTGAAGTTATCCACAGGGTTGACACCCTATGGCGCCGAGCCGCACCATTGAATTCAACGAACCGAACGATCGGTCGGTAGCGTGCCAAAGGTCTAGGGGGACTGCGATGGCGACAGCAGCCGAGCACCAGACGGCCCGGTCCGAGCCGGACCAAGGCGGGACGGACGCCGCGAGCACCGCGGCGTACGAATCCGCGTTCGACGCCGCGGTGGCCGCGGACGAGCGGATCGAGCCCCGCGACTGGATGCCCGACGCCTATCGCGCATCGCTGGTCAGGCAGATCGCGCAGCACGCGCACTCCGAGATCATCGGCATGCAGCCCGAAGCCAACTGGATCACGCGCGCCCCGTCCCTGCGGCGCAAGGCGATCCTGATGGCCAAGGTGCAGGACGAGGCGGGCCACGGCCTGTATCTGTACAGCGCGGCGGAAACGCTCGGGACGAGCAGGGACGAGCTCCTGGACAAGCTGCACTCGGGCCGCCAGAAGTACTCGTCGATCTTCAACTACCCGACGCTGACCTGGGCCGACGTGGGCGCGATCGGCTGGCTGGTGGACGGCGCCGCGATCACCAACCAAGTCCCCCTGTGCCGCTGTTCGTACGGCCCCTATGCCCGCGCCATGGTGCGCATCTGCAAGGAGGAGTCGTTCCACCAGCGCCAGGGTTACGAGTCTTTGCTCGCCCTCAGCCGCGGCACCGAGGCCCAGCACGAGATGGCGCAGGACGCGGTGAACCGCTGGTGGTGGCCGTCCCTGATGATGTTCGGCCCGCCCGACGACGAGTCGTCGCACTCGGAGCAGTCGATGACCTGGAAGATCAAGCGCCACTCGAACGACGAGCTGCGCCAGCGCTTCGTGGACATCTGCGTCCCCCAGGCGGAGTCGCTCGGACTCACCCTGCCCGACCCGGACCTGTCCTGGAACGAGGAGCGGGGCCACCACGACTTCGGCCCGATCGACTGGACGGAGTTCTGGGCGGTCCTGAAGGGCAACGGCCCTTGCAACGAACAGCGGATCACCCAGCGCAAGAGCGCCCACGACGAGGGCGCGTGGGTGCGTGAGGCAGCAGCGGCGTTCGCCGCCAAGCACGGGGAGGCGAAGGCATGAGCAGCTCGACCGAATGGCCGCTGTGGGAGGTGTTCGTGCGCTCCCGCCGCGGGCTCTCCCACACCCACGCGGGCAGCCTGCACGCACCGGACGCGGAAATGGCCCTGCGCAACGCGCGGGATCTGTACACCCGCAGAAGCGAGGGCGTCTCGATATGGGTCGTGCCCTCCACGGAGATCACGGCCTCCTCGCCCGACGAGAAGGACTCGTTCTTCGAGCCCGCGGGCGACAAGCCCTACCGCCACCCGACCTTCTACGACATCCCGGAGGGGGTGAAGCACCTGTGACCGCGCCCGTTTCCACCCCGGCCGGCGCCACGGCACTCGCCCTGGGCGACGACGCGCTGGTGCTCTCGCACCGCCTCGGCGAATGGGCGGGCCACGCCCCCGTCCTGGAGGAGGAGGTGGCCCTGGCGAACATCGCCCTCGACCTGCTCGGCCAGGCCCGCGTCCTGCTCTCCCTGGCCGGCGACGAGGACGAGCTGGCGTACCTCCGCGAGGAGCGCGCCTTCCGCAACCTCCAGCTGGTGGAGCAGCCGAACGGCGACTTCGCCCACACGATCGCCCGCCAGCTCTACTTCTCCACCTACCAGTCCCTGTTGTACAGCCAGTTGGCGGCCGGCAGCGGCGAGTTCGCCCCGCTGGCGGCGAAAGCCGTCAAGGAGGTCGCCTACCACCAGGACCACGCGGAGCAGTGGACCCTGCGGCTCGGTGACGGGACGGCCGAGAGCCATGAGCGCATGCAGCGCGGCCTTGACGCCCTCTGGCGGTTCACCGGGGAGATGTTCAAGCCGGTGGAAGGCCTCGACGGGGCCGACGGCGTCGACTGGCAGGCGATGCGGGCCAGTTGGACCGAATCCGTGACCGCCGTCATCGAGAAGGCGACACTGACCGTGCCCGCCGGGCCCCAGCAGGGTGCCTGGACGGCGGGCGCCGGCCGCGAAGGCCTGCACACCGAGTCCTTCGGACGGATGCTCGCCGAGATGCAGCACCTGCACCGCAGCCACCCGGGGGCGTCATGGTGAGCACACCCACGGCGCCGGGGGCACCCACCGCCCTGGAGGAAGAACTCCTCGCCCTCGCGGGTTCGGTGCCCGACCCGGAGCTGCCCGTCCTCTCCCTTGCGGAGCTCGGCGTGCTCCGATCCGTCCATGTCCGCGCACCGGGCACGGTCGACGTGGAGCTCACCCCCACCTACACCGGCTGCCCGGCCATAGAGACCATGACCGCCGACATCGAGCAGGTCCTCCACGACCACGGCATGGTGGAGGTCTCGGTGCGCACCGTCCTCTCGCCCGCCTGGTCGACGGACGACATCAGCGCCGAAGGCCGCCGCAAACTGGCCGAGTTCGGCATCGCGCCGCCCCGCCCGCACAGCACCGGCGGCCCGGTCCCGCTCACCCTCTCCGTCCGCTGCCCGCACTGCGGCTCGACCGACACCGAACTGCTCAGCCGCTTCTCGTCGACCGCCTGCAAGGCCCTGCGCCGGTGCGTCACCTGCCGTGAACCGTTCGACCACTTCAAGGAGTTGTGATGGCGCGCTTCCACCAGCTCCGGGTAGCGGCGGTCGACCCGCTCACCGACGACTCCGTGGCCCTGACCTTCGACGTGCCGCAGGACCTGCGCGAGGAGTACCGCTTCGCGGCGGGTCAGCACCTGGCCGTGCGCCGCTTCGCCGACGGCGAGGAAATCCGGCGTACGTACTCGATCTGCGCCCCGGCACCGGACCCCGAGTCCCCCGAAGGCCCCCGGACCCTGCGCGTCGGGGTCCGGCTCGTGGAGGGCGGCGCCTTCTCGACGTACGCCCTGAAGGAAGTGGCCGTGGGCGACGAGCTGGAGGTGATGACACCGGCCGGCCGCTTCACCCTCGACCCGGCACCCGGGCGGTACGCCGCGGTGGTGGGCGGCAGCGGCATCACCCCCGTGCTCTCCATCGTCACGACGCTCCTCGCGCGCGAACCGGAGGCCACGTTCTGCCTCATCCGGAGCGACCGGACCGCCGCGTCGACGATGTTCCTGGAGGAGACGGCCGACCTCAAGGACCGCTGGCCGGACCGGTTCCAGCTGGTCACGGTGCTCTCCCGGGAGGAGCAGCAGTCAGGGCTCGACTCCGGTCGGCTCGACGAGGAGCGGCTCGCCCGGCTGCTGCCCGCGCTGCTGCCCGTCGCGGACGTCGCGGGCTGGTTCCTGTGCGGCCCGCTTGGTCTGGTGCAGGGCGCGGAGAAGACCCTGCGGGGACTCGGTGTGACCCGCCAGCGCATCCACGAGGAGATATTCCACGTGGACGACGGCCTCGCGGCACCGGCCGTCCCGGCCACCGCCCCCTCGCACAGCACGGTGACGGTCACGCTCGACGGCCGTTCCGGCACCTGGCCGGTGCGGGACGGGGAGTCCCTCCTGGACACCGTGCTGCGCAACCGCGCGGACGCGCCGTACGCCTGCAAGGGCGGGGTGTGCGGTACCTGCCGGGCCTTCCGGGTCTCGGGCGAGGTGCGGATGGACCGCAACTTCGCGCTGGAGCCGGAGGAGACGGAGGCGGGCTATGTCCTGGCCTGCCAGTCCCATCCGGCCACGGACACGGTGGAGTTGGACTTCGACCGCTGAGTGGGCCGCGGAGTCGGCCGCCGGGTGTCCGCCGGGTGGTCCGCCGCTGTTCCCTTCCCATAGAACCTGTTCTATCTTGACGACCCGTCAGAAACGACCGAGGCAGGTCGCCGCCAGAATCGACGGCGGGTCGAACGGGCCGGTGCGCGGAGGGACGAGCAGTGGACTTCACCTTCACCGAGGAACAGCAGGCGGCCGTCGAGGCGGCCAAGGCGATCTTCGCCTCCGTCACGCCGGACGGAGTGCCCAGCCCGGCCCTCACACCGGGAGCCGTCGCCGAGGACTTCGACCGCGCGCTATGGGCCAAGCTCGCCGACGCCGACCTGCTGAGCCTGCTCCTCGACCCGGAGTACGGCGGTGCGGGCCTCGACGCCATCGCGCTCTGCCTGGTCCTTCGCGAGTCGGCGAAGGTGCTGGCCCGCGTCCCGCTCCTGGAGAGCAGCGCGGCCGCGTACGCCGTACAGGCTTATGGCAGCGAGGAGTTGAGGCAGCGCGTGCTCACCCCTGCCGCCCGCGGTGAGCTCGTCCTGACCGTCGCGGCGAACGGCCGCACGGGCCACGACCCGGCCGAACTCGCCGTCACCGCACGGCGGGACGGCGCGGCCTGGCTGCTCGACGGCACCCAGACGGCCGTGCCCTGGGCGCAGAACGCGGACCTGCTGGTGGTGCCCGCCCACACGCCCGACGGCAGCTCCGTCCTCGCCCTGGTCCCGCGCACGCACGAGGGCCTCACCCTCGGCGAGCAGTTCTCCACCAGCGGGGAGCGGCTCGGCGAGCTCCGCCTGGACTCCCTACGGATCGGCGCCGCCGATGTGATCGAGGCGGCGGGCGCCTGGGACGGGCTGCGCGATCTGCTCGCCACCGGGACCTGCGCCCTGGCGCTCGGCCTCGGCGAAGGCGTACTGCGGATGACCGGCGAATACACCAGCAAGCGCGAGCAGTTCGGGTTCCCCGTGGCCACCTTCCAGGCGGTGGCGGTGCAGGCGGCCGACCGGTACATCGACCTGCGCGCGATGGAGGTCACCCTCTGGCAGGCCGCCTGGCGCATCAGCACCGGCGCGAGCGGCGCCCTGCCCGCCGCGGGGGACGTGGCCGTGGCGAAGATCTGGGCCTCCGACGGCGTACGGAGGGTGGTGCAGACGGCACAGCATCTGCACGGCGGCTTCGGCTCCGACACCGACTACCCCCTGCACCGCTACCACGCCTGGGCCAAGCAGCTGGAGCTGTCGCTCGGCCCGGCCGCGGCGCACGAGGAAGCGCTGGGCGACCTGCTGGCCGCACACCCCCTGGGCTGAGACCCGCCCCTCCCGGCTACCCCCGGAGGGCTAGATCACGGTGCCCGGCTGACCCTTCCCGTCCACGACGGGCCGGCCCAGGGCCTCCCAGACCTGCATGCCGCCGTCGACGTTCACCGCGTCGATGCCCTGCTCCACGAGGTACATGGCGACCCGCGCCGAGCGTCCGCCGGACCGGCAGATGACGTTGACCTTGCCGTCCTGCGGCGCGGCCTCGGTCAACTCGCCGTAGCGGGAGACGAACTCGCTCATCGGGATGTGCAGCGCACCGGCGGCGTGACCCGCCTGCCACTCCTCGTCCTCGCGGACATCCAGCAGAAAGTCACCGCTCGCGAGATCGTCGACGACGACGGTGGGCACCTGAGAACCGAAAACCATGCCCCCGACGCTACCCGAAGCCCGGCACGCCCAAAGCTCCGCAGGCTCAAAGCCGACGCACTCAAAGCCCCGCAAGCTCTCAGCGCGGCACGCTCAAAGCTCGGGACGCTCTAAGCCCGGCGCACTCAAAGCTCCGCACACCCAAAGCCCGGCACGCTCAAAGCACCGCAGACTCTAAGCCCGGGCGCTCGACCGCCTACGCGGTGAGCCGTGCCAGCTCTGCCTCGCGCTCGGCGACCTGCGCGAGCAGCTGCTCGGCGATCTCGTCGAGCAGCCGGTCCGGGTCGTCCGGCGCCATCCGCAGCATCGAGCCGATCGCGCCCTCCTCCAGCTCCCGGGCCACCACGGCGAGCAGCTCCTTGCGCTGGGCCAGCCACTCGAGCCGCGCGTAGAGCACCTCACTGGGGCTCGGCGCCCGCTCCTCGGGGACGGGCCCGGCGGCCCACTCCTCGGAGAGCTCCCGCAGCAGAGCCTCGTCACCACGGGCGTACGCGGCGTTCACCCGCGTGATGAACTCGTCGCGCCGACTGCGCTCCTGGTCGTCCTGGGCCAGGTCGGGGTGGGCCTTGCGGGCCAGCTCGCGGTAGAGCTTGCGGGCCTCGTCGCTGGGCCGCACCCGCTGCGGGGGCCGCACCGACTGATCGGTCAGCATCGCGGCGGCCTCCGGGTAGAGCCCCTCACCGTCCATCCAGCCGTGGAACAGTTCCTCGACGCCCGGCATCGGCATGACCCGCGCCCGCGCCTCCTCGGCCCTGCGCCGGTCCTCGGGGTCACCGCTGCGGGCCGCCTGCGCCTCGGCGATCTCCGCGTCCAGCTCGTCGAGCCGGGCGTACATCGGACCGAGCTTCTGGTGGTGGAGGCGGGAGAAGTTCTCCACCTCGACCCGGAACGTCTCGACGGCGATCTCGTACTCGATCAGCGCCTGCTCGGCCACCCGGACCGCCTTCTCGAGCCGGTCCTCGGGCCGCCCGCCGGCCTGCTCCGACGCCCCCTCGGGTGTCGCGGGGGCGGGCGTCTCGGGCTGCGTCGGCTCGGTTTCCGGGGTCGTCACCCGACCAGCCTAGGCCACGGGTCGGCGGGACCTGGCCAGGCGGCGACGGCCACCGTCATCCGGCCACTCCGGGGGGCCTCCCCCCTCCCTCCCCCTCCCCGCCCCACCCCCAAGATCACACCCCACCCCTCAAACCCCAGCCTCCGCCGCCACCCGCCCCTCCTTCACCGCACGCACCAGCTCCGCGTGGTCCGCCTCCGTCCGGTCCGCGTACGCCGCCGCGAAGCCGGCCATCGCCTCGTCCAGCTCGTCGTTCTTGCCGGCGTACCCGGCGATCAGCCTCGGGTCGGCGCTGTGCGCGTGGGCGCGGGCGAGCAGCGCCCCGGTCATCCGGCCGTAGTCGTCCAGCTGGTCGGCGGCCAGCGCCGCCGGGTCCACGCTGCCCTTGCGGTTCCTGAACTGCCGTACCTGGAAAGGCCGCCCGGCCACCGTCGTCCAGCCGAGCAGGAAGTCGCTG
This sequence comes from Streptomyces sp. NPDC050658, assembly GCF_044457025.1. Lineage (NCBI taxonomy): Bacteria > Bacillati > Actinomycetota > Actinomycetes > Kitasatosporales > Streptomycetaceae > Streptomyces > Streptomyces sp. NPDC050658. The sequence continues at coordinate 269,457 of NZ_JBITGM010000006.1, read as the reverse complement.
ACCACCTGCATCCGCTTCTGTCCGAGCACCACCCTGCGCCCCTCGTGCTCCACCGCGGGCGCCTCGAAGCCCGCGGTGGCCAGATGCGGGAGCAGCGCGGACGGGCGCGCCTCCTTGACCTGGAGCACCAGCGGCTCGCCCCGGTGGTCGAGCAGCAGCACCACATACGACCGCAGGCCCACGCTGCCCGTGCCCACGACGCGGAACGCCACGTCCTGGATCGCGTACCGCGCGAGCAGCGGCAGCCGGTCCTCCGCCAGCGTGCCCAGATAGCCGCCGAGCGCGGACGCCACCTCGGCGGCCTCCGCGTCGGGTATCCGGCGCAGCACCGGAGGAGCGTCGACGAAGCGCCGCCCCGCGACGCCGCTTCCGTCCTCGACCCGCTCCGTCGACTTCGCGGCGAACCTGGCGCTCGTGTTCTGCCGGGCCTTCTCGGAGACCCGCTCCAGGGTGCCGAGCAGGTCCCGCGCGTCCGTGTGGGAGACGAGTTCCTCGTCCGCGATGGCGTTCCACGCGTCGAGGGACGGCAGCTTCGCCAGCAGCCGCATCGTGCGGCGGTAGGCCCCCACCGCGCCGAAGGCCGCCTCCTCGCAGGCGTCCTCGCTCGCACCCGCCTCGCGCCCCGCGAGCACGAGGGAGGCAGCGAGCCGCTTGACGTCCCACTCCCAGGGGCCGTGGCCCGTCTCGTCGAAGTCGTTCAGGTCGATGACGAGTCCGCCGCGCGCGTCCCCGTACAGACCGAAGTTGGCCGCGTGCGCGTCCCCGCATATCTGGGCGCCGGCCCCGGTCGACGGGGTGCGTGCGAGGTCGTAGGCCATGAGTCCCGCGGAGCCGCGCAGAAAGGCGAAAGGCGTCGCGGCCATCCTGCCGATCCGGATGGGCGTCAGCTCGGGCAGCCGGCTGCGGTTGGACTCCTCCACGGCGGCGACCGGGTCGGGCCGCCCGTCGTCCACGGCGAACTCCCGGTGCGAGGCCCGGCTCACCCGCTCCCGCAGCGCCTTGCCCGCCTGCTTGGGCGAGTCCCGCGAAGGCCACCGGGCGAAGCCCTCGACGTACGGCAGCCGCACCGCGCCGCTCTCCGCCAAGCCCGAGTCCAAGCCCGAGCCCGAGTCCAAGCCCGAGCCAACGCCCAAGTCCAAGCCCAACGCCATCGTCATCGCCCCCGCAAGCCCATGCCCCATGTCCCAGGCGCCGCCCCCACGGACATCGCCTGGCCAAGACGTTACCGCCGCCCGCCGATCGGCGTCAGAGCCTGTGGATAACTACGAAGGATCACCAGAGCCACTCCCGCGAACGCGACCGCGAACACGAACACGACCGCGACCGCGAACGCGACCGCGCCCCTCACTTGATGGACGTGTCCCCCAGAGCCTCCAGCACCGGCCGGAGCCCCTCGGCGGACTTCTCGATCAGCTCGCGGTCCACGTCCGCGAGCAGTCGCGCGTAGTTCGCCAGATGGTCGGCGAAGACGGCGCGGGTGACCTCGTGCCCGTGCTCGGTGAGGTGGATCTTGACGGTGCGCCGGTCCGCCCCGTCGCGCACCCGCTCCACCAGCCCCTTGGCCTCCATCTTGTCGATGCGGTTGGTGATGGTGCCCGAGGACACCATCGACGCCTTGAGGAAGGTTCCGGCGGTGAGGGCGTAGGGGGGACCTGAGCGCTGCAGCGTGGTGAGGACGTCGAACTCACCTGTGTCCAGGCCGTGCCCGGCGGCCGTTGCCTTGACGCTCTTCTCGACCATCACGGCCAGGCGCTGGATGCGCCCGAAGAGCTGCACCGGCCAGAGGTCGTCCGCCACGTCGGGGCGTTCCTTGACCCACTGGCCGATGATCGCGTCCACGGCATCGCTCATCGCCGGCACTCCTCTCGATACGCACTCTCGATACGCATTCTCGGTACGCGCTCTCAGTACGCGCTCTCAGTACGCGCTCTCAGTACGCGTTCTCGATGCGCACCCTCGATGCGCACCCTCCGTACACAGGTTCTCTCGGCAGAGACTCTACCAACATTGATTCTCTTAGATTCGAGATACTTGACTCTGGGAGAGTCGGATGGTCTTATCTCACTATCGAGATTGCCGGAACTGAACGACAGGAGCACCCGATGTCCGCGCTGACCCTGCACCCCGCCGCCCAGGACCTCCTCTTCCGCGAGGCCCGCACCGCCAACACGTTCACCACCGAGCCCGTGACCGATGAGCAGCTCCAGGCGGTCTACGACCTGGTCAAGTACGCGCCCACCGCGTACAACCAGTCCCCGCTGCGGGTGGTCCTGGTCCGCTCCGCCGATGCCCGCGAGCGGCTCGTGGACCTCATGGCCGAGGGCAACCGGCCCAAGACCTCGACGGCCCCGCTGGTCGCGATCCTCGCCGCGGACAACGAGTTCCACGAGGAACTCCCCTCGCTGCTCCCGCACTTCCCCCAGGCCAAGGACCTCTTCTTCGCCGACCGGACGGTCCGGGAAGAGTCCGCACAGCTCAACGCGGCACTTCAGGCCGCCTACTTCATCCTCGGCGTACGCGCGGCGGGGCTGGCCGCAGGCCCGATGACCGGCTTCGACTTCCCCGGCGTACAGAAGGAGTTCCTCGACGACGACCACACCCCGCTGATGGTCGTGAACATAGGCCGCCCGGGCCCCGACGCCTGGTTCCCGCGCTCCCCGCGGCTCGCCTACGAGCAGGTCGTCACCACCATCTGATCCACCCGACTGACCCACCCGGCTGACCCACCCGACTGCCCCACTCGGCCTTGCCCACGCGGCCGACCCGCCCACCGCCAGAGCCCCGGCTCCCAGCCCGCCCGTCTCCAGAGCCCCCCAGCTCCGGGCCCGCCCACCTCCAGCCCTCTGGCTCCGAGCCCACCCCGGCTTCAGCGCCCATACGGCCCCGAGCCCGCCCCGCTCCAGAGCCTCCCCGGCCCCAAGCCCGCCCCGGCTCAAGCGCCCACCGCCGCCCGCCTCACCCCCGGAGCCGCCAGCATGTCTCCGCACGCCCAGACCCGCTCCCGCCCCCGCTCCCGCCCGGCGCAGCCGACCGCACCACCCCCCGCTCCCTCCACGGCCCCCACCCCCACCCCCACCCCCCGGCGCCAAGTCCCCGCCGCCTGGCTGGCGCTGCTGGCCACCCCGGTCGCCGCCAGCGCCAACAGCCCCGTCCTGATCCTTCCCGGGATGGCCGGCTCACTCGGCGTCAGTACGGCCACCGCGACCTGGCTCGTCACGGTCTTCGCCTGGGCCATGGCCGTCGGCACCCCGCTGATGGCTCAGTTGCTGCGCCACCGCGGCCTGGGCAGCACGCTCAGGCTGAGCGCCGGCCTGATCGTGGCCGGCACCGCGGTGCTCGCCGCCGCGCCCTGGCTGCCCCTGGCCATGGCGGGGCGCGCGGCGCAGGCCGTGGGCGGCGCGGGTCTGATCACCGCGGCGATGAGCCTGGCGGGCTCGGTCCGCCGGATGGGCGTGATCACCGCCGGCTTCGGAACGCTGGGGGCGCTCGGCCCGCTGCTCGGCTCGGCGATCGCGGGCGTCGCCTCCTGGCGGGTGTCCCTGGCGGTCGGCGCGGTCGCCCTGCTCGCCGTGCCCGCGGTCATGCGCAGAGCCGACGTGACCGCACCACACCCGACCACCCCGACCACCCCGACCACCCAGGCCACCTCAGCCACCTCAGCCACCCGGAACACCCCGAACACCCCAGCCACCCAGAACACCCAGAACACCCCAACCGCACCACACCCCAGCACCCCAACCACACCCCGCCAAAGCACCCCCTTCGACACCCGAGGCGCCACTCTCCTCGTCCTGACCGCGACAGCCCTGGTGCTCATCCCGCGCTACCCGCTCCCGGCGGTGCTCGCCGCGCTGGTGACGGCCACTCTGCTGGCCCTGCACAGCCGGTCCCACCCCACCGGCTTCGTCCCGGCGGCGCTGCTGCGCACCCGCGCGTTCGTCCTCTCGGCCGCGCTCGCCTGCGCCCTCGCCACCTCATACTTCACCCTGCTCTTCACGGTCCCGCAGCTGCTGCGGGACCGCACCGACTGGTCGTCCGGAACGATCGGCACCGGCCAGCTGGTCGCTCTCCTCGCCGGCTCGGCGCTCTCCATGGCGCTGGCCGCGGCCGCGGCCCGCATGACCCGCCCCCGAGTCCTGACGATCCTGCTCACCGTCGGCGCCCTCGCCCCGCTGACCGCCCTGCTCACCCCGTGGGCGCCGCTGCTCCTGCTGGTCTCGACGCTGGCCGGCGTCGCCACCAGCGCAGGCCAGGCGACGCTCGCCGTCTACGCGACCGCGGCCGCACCGGCCGCACAACGCGCCACCGCGATCGGCCTGTTCAACCTCTGCTACCAGCTCGGCGGCGCCTTCGGCCCGGCCATTGCGGCCACGATCGCACTGGGCGGATGATCGACGACCCGATCCCCCCGCCCCCTCCGAACGACAGTCATCACAGCGACAGGGCCCCAGCCGTGAGATAGCTCACTGCCAGGGCCCTGCTCCTCGTGAGACAGCTCGACCGCCTGCCGCCCCACATACGAGAAGCGGGCCCCCACCAGAACTTTCGTCCTGATGGAGACCCGCTCCACATGGTGCGCGAGGGGGGAGTTGAACCCCCACGCCCTTTCGGGCACTGGAACCTGAATCCAGCGCGTCTGCCTATTCCGCCACCCGCGCATGGGTGTTGTCTTTGGGTCTCTCACTGTGTGGTGCGAGCGCCTGCCGACATCCAGAAGATTAGCACGCTGCGGAGGGTGGATTCACATCCGTATTCGGGGGCACCTGCCCTGGTGGTCCGGAGGACCGCCGCCCGGCGGTCCGACTTCCGCCGGACCCGGACATGGTCCGCGGCCGGGTGCGGGACACTGGTTTGAGGCCCCCTCTACGATCCCTGGCAGAGGGGTCCGGAAGGATCTCGACAAGGGGTCCGGAAGGATCGCTGGACCCTGGTGCGGGCATGTCTTGTGAGAGGCGACACTCGTCGTCAGGGCGGACAGGGGGAACCAGCCGATTTCCCGGCGCGTGGATACGATCAGTAAGCAGTACCAGGATGACTACGACGGAGGAGGTGCCCCATGGGAGTCATGAAGAAGTTCGAGCAGCGACTCGAAGGTCTGGTCAACGGCACCTTCGCCAAGGTGTTCAAGTCCGAGGTCCAGCCCGTCGAGATCGCCGGCGCCCTGCAGCGCGAGTGCGACAACAACGCGACGATCTGGAACCGCGAGCGGACGGTCGTCCCCAATGACTTCATCGTGGAGCTCAGCGCGCCCGACTTCGAGCGCCTGAGCCCCTACTCCGGGCAGCTCGGCGACGAGCTCTCCGGCATGGTGCGCGAGTACGCCAAGCAGCAGCGCTACAGCTTCATGGGCCCCATCAAGGTCCACCTGGAGAAGGCGGAAGACCTCGACACGGGTCTGTACCGAGTGCGCAGCCGCACACTCGCGTCCAGCACGTCGCAGACCCCCGAGCGTGCTCCCGCCGCGCCCGCCGCGCCCGCGGACCGCAGACCCCCGGCAGGCGGTGGCTACGGCTACCCGCAGCAGCCCTCCAGCGCACCCCCCATGCCCGCGGCGCCGCCCCCCGGCGGCCGTCCCGGCGGGCCCGCGCCGGTACCGAACCGCCCGCAGGGGCCCGGTGCCGGACCGCTTCCGGGTGCGCAGGTGCGGCGCTGGATCGAGATCAACGGCAATCGCCATCAGATCTCCCGCCCGACGCTGGTGCTGGGTCGCAGCACCGACGCCGATGTGCGGATCGACGACCCCGGCGTATCGCGCCGGCACTGTGAGATCCGGACCGGAACGCCCTCGACGATCCAGGATCTCGGGTCTACCAACGGCATCGTGGTAGACGGGCAGCACACCACCCGCGCTACGCTCCGCGACGGCTCGCGGATCGTCGTGGGCCAAACCACCATCGTTTACCGGCAAGCCGAAGGGTGAAGCGGGGGCAATGTCAGAGCTGACCCTGACGGTCATGCGGCTGGGTTTCCTAGCCGTTCTGTGGCTGTTCGTGATCGTGGCCGTCCAGGTCATCCGCAGCGACCTGTTCGGTACGCGCGTCACCCAGCGTGGCTCGCGCCGTGAGAGCGGGCGGTCCCAGCAGGCCGCACGCCAGCAACAGCAGGCCACGCCGCCCGCCCAGCGCCAGCAGCAGGGCGGTGGCAGGCAGCGCCGTGGCGCCCCCAGCAAGCTGGTCGTCTCCGAAGGCATCCTGGCGGGCACGACGGTCGCCCTGCAGGGCCAGACGATCACGCTGGGCCGGGCGCACGATTCGACGATCGTCCTGGACGACGACTACGCCTCCAGCAGGCATGCCAGGATCTACCCGGACCGTGACGGCCAGTGGATCGTCGAGGATCTCGGGTCCACCAACGGCACGTATCTCGACCGGACCCGACTCACCACCCCGACGCCCGTTCCGCTGGGCGCGCCGATCCGCATCGGCAAGACCGTCATCGAGCTGCGGAAGTAGTACGACAATGAGCGAGCGGAGCGAGCGAGCCGACGCGGTCCACACACTGGACGCCAGCGCGCTCCCGACCGGAGGGTGGGCACCGTGCGGATGTACCCGGAGCCGACGGGCGAGGTGCGCATGAGTCTGTCTTTGCGCTTCGCCGCCGGATCGCACAAAGGCATGATCCGGGAGGGGAACGAGGACTCCGGTTACGCCGGTCCGCGTCTCCTCGCGATCGCCGACGGCATGGGGGGTCAGGCCGCGGGCGAGGTCGCGAGCTCCGAGGTGATCTCGACGCTCGTCACCCTCGACGACGACGTACCGGGATCGGACATCCTGACGTCGCTCGGCACGGCCGTGCAGCGCGCCAACGACCAGTTGCGCCTGATGGTCGAGGAGGACCCCCAGCTCGAGGGCATGGGGACGACCCTGACCGCCCTGCTGTGGACGGGGCAGCGCCTCGGCCTCGTGCACGTCGGTGACTCACGGGCGTACCTCCTCCGGGACGGCGTCCTCACGCAGATCACGCAGGACCACACCTGGGTGCAGCGTCTTGTCGACGAGGGCCGGATCACCGAAGAGGAGGCCACCACCCACCCGCAGCGCTCCTTGCTGATGCGCGCGCTTGGCAGTGGTGAGCACGTCGAACCGGACCTCTCCATCCGGGAAGTCCGCGCCGGCGACCGGTACTTGATCTGTTCGGACGGTCTCTCCGGAGTCGTCTCGCACCAGACCATGGAGGACACTCTCGCCTCCTACCAGGGCCCCCAGGAGACCGTGCAGGAGCTGATCCAGCTCGCGCTGCGCGGCGGCGGCCCCGACAACATCACGGTGATCGTCGCCGACGTCCTGGACATCGACAGCGGCGACACCCTCGCGGGACAGCTCTCCGACACCCCCGTGGTCGTCGGCGCCGTCGCCGAGAACCAGCTGCAGGCCCAGGACGGCGACGCCATGCAGACGCCTGCGGGCCGCGCGTCCGGCCTCGGCCGTCCGGTGCCGCCGCAGCCCTCCGGAGGCGGCTTCGGGCCGCCCGGGAGCGGTGACACGACGGGTTACGTTCCCGAAGGGAACTTCGGCGCTTTCAGCGACGAGGACTTCGTGAAGCCCGGCGGCGGCCGCAAGTGGCTCAAGAGATCCCTCTACACGGCACTCGCGCTCGCGGTCATCGGAGGCGGCCTCTACGGAGGCTATCGATGGACGCAGACGCAGTACTACGTAGGCACCAAGGACGAGCACGTCGCGCTCTACCGCGGCATCGACCAGGACCTGGCCTGGGTCAGCCTGTCGAAGGTCGAGAAGGACCACCCCGAGATCGAACTCAAGTACCTGCCGCCGTACCAGCGCAAGCAGGTCGAGGCGACCATCGCCGAGGGCAACCTCGACGACGCCCAGAGCAAGATCGAGGAGCTGGGCCTGCAGGCCTCCGCGTGCGAGAAGGACGCCAAGCGCCGCGAGGCCGAGCGGGAGAACGCCAAGCCGGGCGAGGGCGAGGCGGGCGGCGCGACCGGCCTGGCCGCCAAGGCGACCACCGCTCCCACCGCCGACCCGACCGACCCGGCGGACAAGAACGGCACGACCGGATCGACCGGATCGACCGGATCGACCGGATCGACTGGTTCGACCGACAAGAACGACAAGAACGACTCGACCGACAAGAACAAGTCCAAGACCGCACCGACTCCCACACCCGGCCCCAGCCTCTCCGAGGATGAGCAGAAGCTGGTCCCGCTGTGCGGTAAGCAGTAAGCAGCCGTTGGGGGCCTTTGCACACCATGAGCAGTAGCACTACACACACGTCGACCATCGGCGCGATCGGTGCGCCGAGCAGGCGCAACACCGAGCTCGCGCTCCTCGCGTTCGCCGTCGTCATTCCGCTGTTCGCCTACATCAACGTAGGCCTGGCGATCGACGGCGAACTGCCCTCCGGCATGCTCGGGTACGGCTGCGGTCTCGGCCTGCTCGCGGCGGTCGGCCACATCGTGGTGCGCAGGTTCGCCCCGTACGCGGACCCGCTGCTGCTGCCGCTCGCGACGCTGCTCAACGGCCTCGGTCTCGTCGTCATCTGGCGCCTTGACCAGTCGGAGAAGCTGCAGCAGCTGGCGAAGGCCGCGACCGGCACGTTCAACCCCTCCGCGCCCAAGCAGCTGATGTATTCGGCCATCGGCATCGCGCTGCTTGTCGCCGTACTGCTCGTGCTGAAGGACCACCGCGTCCTGCAGCGCTACACGTACATCTCCATGGTGGTCTCGCTGGTCCTGCTGCTGCTGCCGCTCGTGCCGGGCCTCGGCATGAACGTCTTCGGCGCCAAGATCTGGATCTCCGTCGGCGGGTTCTCCATCCAGCCCGGTGAGTTCGCGAAGATCGTCATCGCGATCTTCTTCGCCGGCTATCTGATGGTGAAGCGCGACGCGCTCGCGCTGGCCAGCCGCCGCTTCATGGGCCTCTACCTGCCGCGCGGCCGTGACCTCGGTCCGATCGTCGTGGTCTGGGCGATGTCGATCCTCATCCTGATCTTCGAGACCGACCTCGGTACGTCGCTGCTGTTCTTCGGCATGTTCGTCGTGATGCTGTACGTCGCCACCGAGCGCACCAGCTGGATCGTCTTCGGTCTCCTGATGTCCTCCGTGGGTGCCGTGGGTGTGGCCACCTTCGAGCCGCACGTGAAGCAGCGCGTCGACGGCTGGCTGAACCCGTTCTCCGACACCGTCCTCGCACAGAGCGACCAGATCGCCCAGTCGATGATGGCGTTCGGCTCCGGCGGTGTGCTCGGCACCGGCCTCGGCCAGGGTCACTCCGACCTGATCGGCTTCGCCGCCAACTCCGACTTCATCCTCGCCACCTTCGGCGAGGAGCTGGGTCTCGCCGGCGTCATGGCGATCCTGCTGATCTACGGTCTGATCGTGGAGCGCGGTGTGCGCACCGCCCTCGCCGCCCGTGACCCGTTCGGCAAGCTCCTGGCGATCGGCCTGTCCGGCGCCTTCGCCATCCAGGTGTTCGTGGTCTCCGGCGGCGTCATGGGCCTGATCCCGCTGACCGGTATGACCATGCCGTTCCTCGCGAACGGCGGTTCCTCCGTGATCGCCAACTGGGCCCTCGTCGGCATCCTGATCCGCATCAGCGACACCGCACGACGCCCCGCGCCGGCGCCCGCCCCCAACCCCGACGCCGAGATGACGCAGGTGGTCCGACCGTGAACAAGCCCCTGCGCCGGATCGCGATCTTCTGCGGGCTTCTCATCCTCGCCCTGCTCGCCCGGGACAACTGGCTCCAGTACGTGCAGGCCAACTCCCTGGCCGAGCACGAGCTGAACCGCCGCGTCCCCATCGAGCGGTACGCCCAGCCGCGCGGCGACATCATCGTCGACGGCAAGGCGATCACCGGGTCCAAGGAGACCAACGGCGACGACTTCAAGTACAAGAGGACGTACAAGAACGGGCCCATGTGGTCCCCCGTCACCGGCTTCGCCTCGCAGCGCATCGGTGCCACGCAGATCGAGTCCCTCGAGGACGGCATCCTCACCGGCAACGACGACCGGCTCTTCTTCACCCGCAGCCTGGACATGATCACGGGCAAGAAGAAGGAGGGCGGCAACGCCGTCACGACCCTCAACGCCGCCGCGCAGAAGGCCGCGTACGACGGTCTGAAGGGCCGCGGCAAGGGTGCCGTCGCCGCGATCGACCCGTCCACGGGCGCGATCCTGGCCCTGGCCTCCGCTCCTTCGTACGACCCCTCGGACTTCGCGGGCAACACGAACAAGGAGGCCGAGCTCTTCCAGAAGCTGGACAAGGACAAAGACCAGCCGATGCTCAACCGCGCGCTGCGCGAGACGTACCCGCCCGGCTCCACCTTCAAGGCGGTCACCGCGGCCGCCGCCCTGGAGCACGGTCTGTACGACGACATCGACGCCCCGACCAAGTCCCCGCTGCCCTGGACGATGCCCAATACGCAGACCGAGCTGAAGAACGAGGGCAACATCCCCTGCAAGAACGCCTCCCTGCGTGAGGCGCTGCGGGTGTCCTGCAACACCGTCTTCGGCAAGATCGGCTCGGACCTCGGCAAGGACGACATGCGGGAGACGGCCGAGAAGTTCGGCTTCAACTCCGAGCAGTTCACCCCGGTCCGCTCGAACGCCTCCGTCTTCCCCAAGGAGATGGACAAGCCGCAGACCGCGCTCTCCTCCATCGGCCAGTTCGAGACGGCCGCGACGCCGCTGCAGATGGCCATGGTCGCCTCGGCCATCGCCAACGACGGCAAGCTGATGGAGCCGTACATGGTCAGCGAGCTGCAGGCGCCGAACCTCGACGTGATCGAGAAGCACTCGCCCAAGGAGATGAGCCGTCCGCTGTCCGAGGAGAACGCGCAGAAGCTCCAGGACATGATGCAGACGGTCGTCAACGAAGGCACCGGCAGCAACGCCAAGATCCCCGGCGTCACCGTCGGCGGCAAGACGGGTACGGCCCAGCACGGCGTCGCGAACAGCGAGAACCCCTACGCGTGGTTCATCAGCTACGCCAAGACCGACTCCGGTTCGCCGGTGGCCGTCGCCGTGGTCGTCGAGGACAGCGACGCGAGCCGCGACGACATCTCCGGTGGTGGCCTGGCCGCCCCCATCGCCAAGGACGTGATGCAGGCGGTTCTCGACAGCAAGAAGTGACCCCCGTCACGGCCTCTTCACATCAGTGCACGTTGCGATACCGGTCCTGTATCGGGTGACGGTCGCGGCCGGGTCACGTAAGGCGAGCCGGGTACGGTATGCCCGGACAGCACACCGCCGGACCACACAAGGGTGCGGTCGGGACTGACGGAGAGGGCTGGATTAGCTATGGAAGAGCCGCGTCGCCTCGGCGGGCGGTATGAGCTGGGCCAGGTGCTCGGCCGAGGCGGGATGGCGGAGGTATACCTCGCGCACGACACCCGCCTCGGACGCACCGTGGCGGTGAAGACGCTGCGCGTCGACCTCGCGCGCGACCCGTCATTCCAGGCCCGGTTCCGCCGCGAGGCCCAGTCGGCCGCCTCGCTCAACCATCCTGCGATCGTCGCGGTCTACGACACCGGCGAGGACTACGTGGACGGGGTCTCGATCCCGTACATCGTGATGGAGTACGTCGACGGCTCCACCCTGCGTGAGCTGCTGCACTCCGGGCGCAAGCTGCTGCCCGAGCGCGCCATGGAGATGACGATCGGCATCCTCCAGGCGCTGGAGTACTCGCACCGCAACGGCATCGTGCACCGTGACATCAAGCCCGCGAACGTCATGCTGACGCGCAACGGCCAGGTCAAGGTCATGGACTTCGGCATCGCCCGCGCCATGGGCGACTCCGGGATGACGATGACGCAGACGGCCGCCGTCATCGGCACCGCGCAGTACCTCTCGCCGGAGCAGGCGAAGGGCGAGCAGGTAGACGCGCGAAGCGACCTCTACTCGACCGGCTGCCTCCTCTACGAGCTCCTGACGGTCCGCCCGCCCTTCGTGGGCGACTCCCCGGTGGCCGTGGCCTACCAGCACGTCCGCGAGGAGCCGCAGGCCCCCAGCGTCTTCGACGGCGAGATCACGCCGGAGATGGACGCGATCGTCCTGAAGGCCCTCACCAAGGACCCGGACTACCGCTACCAGTCGGCCGACGAGATGCGCGCCGACATCGAGGCCTGCCTCGACGGCCAGCCCGTCGCGGCCACCGCCGCCATGGGCGTGGTCGGCTACGGCGGCGGCCACCCCGACGACCAGCAGACGGCGATGCTCCGCCCGCAGGCCGGCGGCGGCCAGACGTCGATGATGCCGCCGGTCGGCCCGGACGACGGCTACGACGACCACTCGCGCCGCCGCCAGAAGAAGAGCAACACGTCCACGATCCTGCTGGTCCTCGCGGGCCTGCTGGTCCTGGTGGGCGCGATCCTGATCGGCAAGTGGGCGTTCACCGGGGGCGGTGGGGGCAGCGATTCGATCAAGGCTCCCAACTTCGTGGGCGAGGAGCTCAACGAAGCGAAGGAGCAGGCCGGGAACGTCGATCTGAAGATCGCGGTCTCGGAGCGCAAGGAGTGCGCCGCCCAGAGCAAGGGCAAGATCTGCAGCCAGGACCCCAAGGCCGACACCGAGGTCGAGAAGAACTCGACCATCAACGTGGTCGTGTCCACGGGCGCCCCCAAGATTCTCGTTCCGGATGTGCAGGGCCTGAGCTACGCAAAGGCCGAGAAGCTGCTCAACGACAAGGGCTTCACGGACGTCCAGAGGGAGAACGAGGAGTCCGAGCAGACCCCCGGCACGGTCATCGAGCAGGACCCGAAGGGCGATACCGAGGCAGCGAAGGGCGACACCATCACCCTGACCGTCGCCCAGGAGAAGCAGCAAATCCAGGTCCCCGACGTAACCGGCCAGACCTGGGAAGCCGCGAAGAAGCAGATCGAGGACAGCGGCCTCACCGCCACGCGTCAGGACGTCGCCAGCGACAGCGTCGAGGAGGGCAAGGTCATCCAGACCTCCCCGGCGGCCAACACGCAGGTCGACCCCAACTCGACCGTCACCGTCCAGGTGGCCAAGAAGGCCGAGCAGGCCACCGTCCCGGCCCTCACCGGCCAGAAGCTCAAGGACGCCCGCAAGGCCATCGAGGACGCCGATCTGGCGGTCGGCACCATCACGGGCCCGCAGGACGACGACGCCCTCGTGGTCCTCTCGCAGCCCGGCGCCAACGAGCAGGTCCCGCCGGGTACGGCGATCAACCTGACGACGGCGGGCGGCGACCAGGGCAACAACGGCGGCAACGGCGGGGAAGACGGCGGAGGCGGCCTCTTCGGAGGCGGCTCGGGCTTCTCCCGCAACGAGGACTGACCGGCCCTCCCGTACAGCAGGTAGACAGAGAAGAGCCCCGGATGTCTCTCAGAGACATCCGGGGCTCTTTCGTGCGTGTACGCGACGGTCAAGCTGACACCTGCGATCGCACTTTGCTACAAGAACGGTCGCTTGTTGCCGGACAAGTTGGCTCACTTGCTGCCTGGCCAACTAGGCGCCCTCCGGAAGAGATCTACGCCCTTTTAAAGGAGCGAGGTATCCAGCCGATTTTTGACGTCGCATTGGAGAATGACCCCTTACCTACGACCTTTTTTGCTCCACGACAATTCTTTGCACTATAGAATCGAACCTTTGAATTGAATTTAATGGTCGCCGACTCTATATATCCCGTATCGTAGTAGCACGTCCCTCGACCTACTCCTGAAGTCGTCACCTGGCCCCTGTATTTAGTTTTGTGATAAAAGCACATATTAGAACCGCACGATGGGGCTGCAGCATAAGCAGTGCTGGTGAAATTTGCCGTGACAACCATCGTGGCCGCCGCCACAGTGAAGGCGACGCGACTCCCCTTGCGCATAAATCCCCTTCAGAAAAAGACGACTCGAATCATTCCATGAACATGCCACTTATCTTAGTGGAAGATTTTTCCCAATGGGGACCCTCCGCAAGCCGCTCTGAAACTCTGGCGTGAATTCGACGTCTGCACTTGAGGCCGGCAACGAAATTGCACGCATATGGGGCATCAGCTTTACGAGTGGACAGTGATTTATACTGCCCCCCTCTCGGGCCGGCAAGCATCAACGAGCACACGCCCCAGCCCTTCAAGTGGGGTTGAGTCCAGGGAAGTGGTCTCGGGCTCGACCTGATCCAGGAGTTTGATCCGGCTTCACGTTCCTGAACAGGTACAGAACTGACCTCCTTTGAGGAGGTCAGTGGGATCCAGTCACGGTCACAGGCCCTCGCCCTATACGCATCGGGCCATGCTCAACATCGCCATGCTTCTCCGGAAAGACCGCCGTCGCCAGTGCAACGCCTTCGTCGAGACGTCCAGCGAACACCGCCGCGAACCCATCTCGCTCCGCGAGGACATCGAGAACGTCGAACGCCAGCTGTGCTGGCACCACAGCCGAATCAGCGGCTGGGAAGGGGACGCGCCAACCGAACAAAATGAGTGCGTCGATCAACGCCATGACATGGCCAGCCTTTGAGCAGCACGTCGCCGTGCAGTGCAAGCACCTCGGCGACCACGGGACTGCTCCAAGCGCCAGCATGCAGAAATTGGCCGGACCTCGCGGGCCGTTAGCCCCGTGGACCTAGCGCTCTTCGTAGCCGTGGGCGAATTCTCGCTGGACGCGAAAGCACTCGCCGATCTGAGCGGCGTCACCGCCGTGAACCGTGACCAGCTGGAGGCATGGAGCGCAGGCATCCGCCTCAGGTTCGGCGGTAGGTGAGGCATGAACGGGGAGGGCCCGAGGCGGCGTCCCGGGCCCTCCCACGCTCAGGCAGAACCCACATGAGCGTGCGAAGGTCGCCGGTATCTTCATATGTCATGACTCGTTGATCGAGTGGGGTGGCGACTCAGAACTCCGCCCCGCCGAGGCAGCATCCATGAGAGCGGAAGGCGCCGACGTGATCAACGAGACGGCACTGCTGGAGTCGAAGACCCTGCGGAACACTGTGCTGGAACGAACGGAAGTCCTCGACCGAGTCAAGGCACTGTCACTGCTGCCGGACGGCATGCATGTGACCACGGCGATGGTGGCGACGTACTTTGGCGTCACCCGCGAGGCGATCCGGCAGCTCAAGGCACGACATCTCGACGAGTTGTCGGGCAACGGAATGGTGACGCTCCAAGGCCCTGAGCTCGCGGAATTTAAGCGTGACGTCTTGTCACGCTACTCAGGAAGTTATCCACAGCCTCGTTCGAGTCTCACGCTCTACTCTCGCCGGGCAGTCCTCAACGTGGCCATGCTCCTGCGTGACAGCGATGTCGCCCGCCAGGTACGCACCTACCTCCTCGACATGGAGTACCTGGCCCGCACCCAACCTGGCAAGGCCCCCTCGCCCGCACCTGTGGACGACCTCGACGGCCGCATCGACCAACGCATCACCCACATCCTCGGCAAGACCGTCGTCCCCATGTTCAACGCCCTCATCGAGACCTCTGGCGAACACCGCCGCGAACTCATCTCGCTCCGCGAGGACATCGAGAACGTCGAGCGCCAGTTGTGCTGGCACCACAGCCGGATCAGCGGTCTGGAAGGGGAGGCGCCGGACAACGAAGTCAGGGCATCTATCAAGGCCATGACCTGGCAGGCCTTCGAGCGGCACGTCGCCGACCTGCTCCGCCGTGACGGCTGCACGGAGGTTGTCGTACGCAAGGCTCGTACCGACCGAGGCATCGACATCACCGCACGCACTGCCGACGGACGCACCATTGCCGTTCAGTGCAAACACCGCAGCGGCCGCTGGTCCGTTCCCAGTGCCGACATGCAGAAGTTCGTTGGTGCCGCACGAACCATCCACCCTGTCGATGTGGCCTTGTTCGTCGCCGTGGGCGAATTCTCCCAGGACGCGAAAGCGCTCGCCGACCTGAGCTGCATCGTCACAGTGAACCGTGACCAGCTGGAGGCATGGAGCGCCGGCGTTCGGCTCAAGGCGCTGTTGTAAGTTCACGGCGTCAGCGGAAGGGGCCCGAAGCCGCAATAGGAAGTTGCGGCTTCGGGCCCAGCTCATAGTGTCAGCCCGGCAGCTAGTCCGCGAGCTCCGCCGGCGGCGTCCGCTTGTTGTCGACCTTCTCGATCCGTTCCAGCTCGCCCCAGACGATGTAGCGGTAGTTGGACGTGTAGACCGGCGTGCACGTCGTCAGGGTGATGTAGCGGCCCGGCTTCTTCGCGCCCGATTCCTTGGGGACCGGGTTCAGGACCTTCACGTTGTACTTCGAGGTCTCCGGGAGGGTCGCGTAGACCTTGTAGACGTACCACTTGTCCCGGGACTCGTAGACGATCGCGTCGCCCTTCTTGATCTTGTCGATCTTGTGGAACTTCGCGCCGTGCCCGTCGCGGTGCGCCGCCAGAGTGAAGTTGCCTTCCTTGTCCTCCGGAAGCGCCGACTTGATCGGGTCCTCGTAGTAGCCCGCCACGCCGTCGTTGAGGATCTTGTTGCTGGTGCCCTTCTTGACCAGGATCTCGCCGCCGCTCATCGCGGGGACGTGCAGGAAGCCGACGCCGTCCTTGGTGTTCAGGCTCCCCGGACCGCCCGCCCAGCGGTCGCGGACCCGGTCCCCCTGCTTGTGCGCCTCGCGGTCCGCGACGACGTTGGTCCACCACAGGGAGTAGACGACGAAGAGGCCGAGCACCAGGCCCGCGGTGATGAGGAGTTCACCGAAGACGCTGACCGCCGTGGCGATCGGGCCGCGGCCCCGCGGTCGCGGTGCCGGTGCCGCTGCGGGCGTCTCGGCTGCCTGCTCCTCGTCGTGGTCGGTCGTGGCTGCCACTGGATCTGCCCCGTTCTCACCGTGCTAATTGACGAGCGCGCTCGGTTTTCCCTTGCCGCGCGGTCGTTCCTCGACCATCTTGCCCCAGACGATCATTCGATACTTACTCGTGAACTCCGGGGTACAAGTGGTCAGTGTGATGTAGCGGCCCGCTTTGGTGAAGCCCGAGCCCGCGGGGATCGGGTCGATCACCGCGATGTTGCCGGGACTCGTCTGCGGCAGGATGCTCGCCATCTTGTAGACGAAGTACTTGTCCTGTGTCTCCACGACGATGGGATCGCCCGGTTCGAGCTGATTGATGTACCGGAACGGCTCACCGTGAGTGTTGCGGTGCCCGGCGATCGCGAAGTTGCCCTGCTTCGCTTCCGGCATCGGGGTCTTCGTGCGGCCCTCGTTGTAGTGGCCGACCATCCCGCGGTCGAGTACGCCCGACTTGTCGATGCCCTCGGCGATCGGCACGACCACGTCGAGGCGCGGGATGTGCAGCAGCGCGAAGCCCTGCCCCGGCTCGAAGGTGCCCGGCTTGCCCTTGCCCTTCGCCCACTCCTCCTGGAGGTCGTTGGCGGCGCCGTTGGCCTGCTGCTGGGCGCGGATGTTCGTCCACCACAGCTGGTACGTCACGAAGAGCAGCATCAGGACGCCGACGGTGATGAACACCTCGCCGATCCCCCGGCTGATCACCGTGCCCGCGGAGGGCTTCCGGGCGCGCTCGGCGCGGCGGGCCTCGACGCGGGAGAGGGGGGCGGCGGACTCCGTCGCGGGCCGGGGGGCTCCGCCCTTCTTGGCGGCCTTACGACGCGCCGCGCGGCCCTCTGTGGGACGCTCGGGCTCCGGATCCGGGCCCGCGCCGCTCTCCGTCTCGACTATTCGCCGGGTGTCCGACGTCCGCAGGCCCACGGTCTCGTCGTCGACCGGGGGAGGCTGTGGCTGTGTGAACTCACGTATCGGCTCGTACGCGGGCTCAGGAGCGGGCGCCGAACGCTCGGGCGCGTACCCGCCGTACAGCTCCTGGTACGTCGGTTCCGGCCGCTGCTGCTCCCCGTACCAGTCCCGGACGTACCCCTGAGGGTCATACCACTCCTGCTCCTGGGGCCGGACGCTCTCCTGCGGCTGGACGGCCGGCTGCTCCTCTACCTGCGGCCCGCTGCGGAACCATGGCGAGGGATGCTGCCCCGGCAGCGGATCCGTCAGCGGATCCGCGAGATGGTCGGCGGCCGCCTCGTAAGAACCGGCCGCTTCATACGAACCAGCTGCCTCATACGAACCAGCCGCCTCATAAGGACCAGCTGCCTCATACGCCCCGGGCTCATCGAACGCCCCCTGCTCCCCGTACGCCGCGTAGTGCTCGTCGTACGGAACTCCGGAGGAATCGCGCTCGGGGCGCACCGCGGTCACGCCGTGGCCCTGCCCACCACCGGGGCAAGTCCGCTCGACCTTCCGACCGCCCCGGTGTCCCCGCACTCCACCAGCCAGTTGGCGAGCATCAGGTGGCCGTGCTCGGTGAGCACCGACTCGGGGTGGAACTGCACGCCCTCGACGGGCAGTTCACGGTGGCGCAGGCCCATGATGATGCCGTCCTCCGTCCGCGCGGTGACCTCGAGCTCGGCGGGCACGGTGGCCGGCTCGGCGGCGAGCGAGTGGTAGCGCGTCGCGGTGAACGGGGAGGGCAGTCCGGCGAAGACGCCCTTGCCCTCGTGCGTCACCGGGGAGGTCTTGCCGTGCAGCAACTCCGGCGCGCGGTCCACGACTCCGCCGTACGCGACGGCCATCGACTGCATGCCGAGGCAGACGCCGAAGACGGGCACACCGGTGTCGGCGCAGTGCCGCACCATGTCGACGCAGACGCCGGCCTGCTCCGGAGTGCCGGGGCCCGGCGACAGGAGGACGCCGTCGAAGCCGTCCTGCGCGTGGCGCAGCTCGACCTCGTCGTTGCGCAGGACCTCGCACTCGGCACCCAGCTGGTACAGGTACTGGACGAGGTTGAAGACGAAGCTGTCGTAGTTGTCGACGACGAGAATGCGGGCGGGGCGTCCTTCGATGCTCACTGGCCGTCCACCGTCACGTCGTTGAAGGGAAGCAGGGGTTCGGCCCAGGGGAAGACGTACTGGAAGAGCACGTAGACCACCGCGAAGACGAGCACCAGCGAGAGCAGTGCCTTTACCCATGCGTTTCCCGGCAGATGCCGCCAGATCCAGCCGTACATGCCGTCCCTTCCGTCGCCGTACGGCACCAGACTAACGGCGCAGTGCCTCCGGTTTCCCGGCCTCGACGGGCTGGGTCTCATCGAGGTGGGCCCAGACGATCAAGCGGTGGCTGTGGCCCCACTCTGGCTCACAGGTCGTAAGAGTGAGGTAACGGCCCGGCCCCTTGAATCCGGATTTGCGCGGAACGGGGTCGATGACGCCGATGTCGGCGGGCAGCGTCTTGAAGGGCTTGTTGTCGATGCGGTACGTGAACCAGGTCGTGCCGTCGGTCAGCACCACGGCGTCGTCCGGGCGCAGCTTGGGGAAGTCCTTGAAGGGGTCTCCGTAGGTGCGCCGGTGCCCCGCCACGGAGAAGTTGCCCTTCTGCCCGAGCTGCGCGGTGTCTGCGTAGTGACCGAGCCCCTTTTTGAGTACGTCGGTGCCGGTGCCCTGGAGCACGGGCTTGTTCCACGTGAAACCAAGCCGGGGGATGTACATCACGGCGAAGGCTTCGCCGTCCTCGTAGGGCTCCGGCTTCGGCGGGCTCTCCTGGGAGCCGCCGGCGGGCTTGTCGTCCGTGCCCGTGGACATCGCGCCCTGCGCCCACCGGTCCTGGAGCTTGTCGATCTGGCCGTCCATGGCGTTGTCGGCCTTCACGCCGGTCCAGAACAGGACGTACACGACGAAGAGCACGATCAGGGTGCCGACGGTGATGCACAGTTCGCTGAACGTCCTCAACAGCACTCGCACCGACACAGGCTCCCCCAGCGGCTTGCTCCGCCTACTCCGCTTACTCCACGGGCTTCGCGTAGTGGAGATCCACTGTGCCCGAGTAGCCGGGAAGAGTCACCGCCCCGTCGTCGTCGACTTTCCAGCCGAGTCCGTAGGCGTTGACGTACAGCATGTAGTTCTGGATCTCCGGGGACGCCGCGAGCGCGGTCTTGAGCTTCTCCGGGTCGCCGACCGCGGTCACCTTGTACGGGGGTGAGTAGACGCGGCCCTGGAGGATCAGGGTGTTGCCCACGCAGCGGACGGCGCTGGTGGAGATGAGCCGCTGGTCCATGACCTTGATGCCCTTGGCGCCGCCCTGCCACAGCGCGTTCACCACGGCCTGGAGATCCTGCTGGTGGATGACCAGGTCGTTGGGCTGGGGCTCGGGGTAGCCGGGGAGCTTCGCCGTGGCGCCCGGCGGGGCGTCGGTGAGGGTGACGGAGACGGCCTCGCCGCTGACCTTCTTGGTGCCGGCGTTCTTCTCCAGGGCCTTGAGCCGGGCGTCGTCGGCGTCCGTGCCGCCGTTGTCCCGCTCGGCGAGCGACTCGACCTCGTCCCGCAGTGAACCGTTGGACTCGTCCAGCTCGCCGTTCTTGTGGCTGCGCTCCTGGATGAGATCGGAGAGCTTGAGCAGTGACGCGTCGGTACGGATGTTCGTACCCTTGGCTGTATTGAAGCTGGTGAAGAAGATGAGGCCCGCGAGGGCAAAGACGGCAGCCGTCAGCAACCGGACCGGCCGCCAGCGGAGGCGGCGACCCTGACCTGTGGGGGAGTCGGCAGAATTGCTCAACGTACCCTTATCTCCTTCAGCGCCGCGGAAGCACTACGCTAACGGACGCCCGGGGGAGGGCTCAGCTCCCCGTATCGACAGGAGAGACCCTCGTGCCGAAGTCACGGATCCGCAAGAAGGCCGACGATTACACGCCGCCCGCGGCGAAGAAGGCGACGAACATCAAGCTGACCAGCCGCAGCTGGGTGGCCCCGGTGATGCTGGCGATGTTCCTCATCGGACTCGCCTGGATCGTTGTCTTCTACGTCACGGACGGCAAGCTGCCGATCGACCCGCTGGGCAACTGGAACATCGTGGTCGGCTTCGGCTTCATCGCTGCGGGGTTCGGCGTCTCCACGCAGTGGAAGTAGCGGCGAACACAAGCCTTGCCCTGAGTTATCCACAGCGCTATCCACACTGGGGACCGAACTGGGGAAAAGAAAGACGATCTGTGGATAACCCACTCGGTGTTGACGCCGGTGTGACTGCCCGATCGCCATGCAAGCCACCGCAGGCCCCTTGTCCTTCCTGGGAAAACCCAGGTCAGCGACAAGGGGCACTGCTGTTCCCCACAGCATGCACAAGATCCGGCACAGGCTGTGGACAACGGTGAGCCTCAGACCAGCTGAGCGGTCCTGACGATCACCGCGGCCAGGATCACGAGCAGCACGACCGCACAGGTTCCCCACTGCACGAGCGCCCGCCGCTCGCGGGGCGCGTGCACCATCCCGTAGGCGATTGCGACACCGGCGACCAGACCGCCGACGTGCGCCTCCCAGGCGATGCCGCTCCAGGTGAAGGTGAAGAGCATGTTCAGCGCGAGCAGCGCGATGACGGGGCGCATGTCGTAGTTCAGGCGCCGCATCAGGACGGCGGTCGCGCCGAGCAGACCGAAGATCGCACCGGAGGCGCCGAGCGAGGCCTCGCTCGCGTCCGCCACGACATAGGTGAGCGCGCTGCCGGCCAGACCGGAGAGCAGATAGAGCGCGAGATAGCGGGCCCGGCCGAGCGCCGCTTCCAGGGGAGCCCCGAGCCACCACAGGCCCAGCATGTTGAAGGCGATGTGCCAGATCTCCTGGTGCGTGAACATCGACGTGACCAGGCGGTACCACTGGCCCTCGGCGACGCCGTCCTCCGGGACATAGGGGTACGGCGGCCACTCGCCGATCAGCACCAGCTCGTTCACCAGCCGGTCGCCCATGGCGAGGACCGCGACGAACACCGCCACGTTGAGCCCGAGCAGGATCTTGGTGACGAGCCGCGGATCGGCGGTGATCGAGCCGCCCGCGATCGTCCGCGGCTGATTCGCCGTCGGCGCGTGCCCCGTCCCCGAGCCCTCGCGCACACATTCCGGGCACTGGAAGCCGACCGAAGCGCTGATCATGCACTCCGGGCAGATGGGCCGCTCGCAGCGGGTGCAGCTGATGCCGGTCTCGCGGTCCGGGTGCCGATAGCAGCCGGGCAGGTGCTGTGCGTCCTGTGGCCCCTGCGGGGTGCCTGGCGCCTGATCCATGGGGTCCCCTCAATCTCCGTACGAAGGCACAGCCGCGCCCACGCGTGCGAACGCGCCGCCCCGCCCTTCCTTACGGATGGGCGGGGCGGTTTGGTTCCCTCGCGGTATGCCTCGGTTCCCTTACGGGTACGCCGGTTCCCTCGCGGGTACGCCGGGTCAGGCGCCGCGGGTCTCGATCACCACGGACTCGATGACCACGTCGGTGACCGGGCGGTCGGTGCGCGGGTTCGTCTGCATGCCCGCGATCTCGTCGACGACCTTCTTGCTCGCGTCGCCGGTGACCTCACCGAAGATGGTGTGCTTGCGGGTCAGCCAGGCGGTCGGCGAGACCGTCACGAAGAACTGCGAGCCGTTGGTGCCGGGGCCCGCGTTGGCCATGGCGAGCAGGTACGGCTTGTCGAAGGCGAGGTCGGGGTGGAACTCGTCCGCGAACTCGTAGCCCGGACCGCCCGTGCCGTTCCCCAGCGGGTCGCCGCCCTGGATCATGAAGCCGCTGATCACTCGGTGGAAGATCGTGCCGTCGTAGAGCCGGTCCGAGGTCTTCTTGCCGGTGGCCGGGTGGACCCACTCGCGCTCGCCCTGGGCGAGTTCGACAAAGTTCTTGACCGTCTTCGGCGCGTGGTTCGGGTGCAGAAGCACCTCGATGTCGCCGCGGTTGGTCTTCAGGGTGGCGTAGAGCTGCTCAGCCACGATCTGCCTTCCGTTGTCTTCTGTGACGCTCCGATCCTCGCACGGACCGGATTGCGACGAGTAGCCGCCGAGTGGGCGCGCGCCGAAGCGATCCGTGGCATTGTCGGCGAAGAACTCTTCTTGTCACGTTTTGATCAGTTTGATCGAGTTGATCACCGTTCAGCGATGCTCGTCGGAGCAATCCGGAAGGCATGATCCCTGAAAGGGTGGAAAGGTGACATACCTATACGCCACCGAGGAGGAGGATCCCGTGACCCGCATCGACAGCGTGCGCGCCGCGACCGGCTCGGCAAAGGACAGCGTCCGGCACGCCGCGGAGGCGGTGGCCCCCTATGCCGGCACGGCCAAGGACCAGGCCGCTCACTACGCCAACGATGTGCGCGTAAGGCTGGCGCCCAAGGTGTCGCAGGCCGCGCACCAGGCCGCGGAACAGGCCCGTGTGCAGTACGGCGCCCACGTCGCCCCCCGCGTCGAACAGGCGCGTACGCACGTCCCGCCGAAGGTCGACCAGGCCGCGCACGAGGCCGCCGTCCGCACCCGCCGCGCCGCCGAGCAGACGCGCAAGGCCGCGCGGCAGGCAGCCGAGTACTCGAAGCCCCGGATCGAGCACGCCGTGGCCGCGGCGCAGCCCGTCCGCGACGAGGCCGCTTCCCGCGGTGCCGCGGCGATCGCCGCGCTGCGCGGTGACGTGACGCCCAAGGAGATCCAGCGGCTCACCCGCAAGCACGCCCGCCGGGCCCGCGCCCGCCGCATCGCCAAGGGTGCCCTCGTCCTCGGCCTCCTCGCCGGCTGTGCGGTCGCCGCCTGGAAGTGGTGGGACAAGCAGGCCAACCCGGACTGGCTCGTCGAGCCGCCGGCCGCCACGGAGGTCCCGGACAGCACGTCGCTGACCGCGGTCGACGGCACCGGCCAGCAGTCCCTCGACCCCGAGGTGCAGGCCAAGCAGGCCGAGGCGGAGGCCGCGGAGCGCGACGAGCAGCGCTGACAGCCGGACCGGCAGGACCCGCAGGACCCGCAGGGCCCGCAAGGCCGGAAAGAACAGCAAGACCAGCAAGAACGCCGTAGGGCGGAACCCCGGATGGGGTTCCGCCCTACGGCGTTCATCTGTGGAGCCTAGGAGATTCGAACTCCTGACATCTGCCTTGCAAAGGCAGCGCTCTACCAACTGAGCTAAGGCCCCGACAACGATGCGCCCGCCGGAAGAACCACGCTCCGGTGGGGCAACGCAGACCAGAGTACCGGGTCTCCCCCCGGATCTCGCAAAAGGATTGGGGGTCCCGGTGAACGACCACGCTCCGTAAGATGCTCGGCGTGGTTCGCGGCAGCGAACCGCGGTTTTTGGGGAAGCGATGGGGAGACGCAATGGACGCCGCACAACAAGAGACGACCGCGAGAGCACGAGAGCTCCAGCGGAACTGGTACGGAGAGCCGCTGGGGGCGCTCTTCCGCCGTCTCATCGATGATCTGGGCCTCAACCAGGCACGCCTCGCCGGCGTCCTCGGTCTGTCGGCGCCCATGCTGTCCCAGCTGATGAGCGGCCAGCGCGCCAAGATCGGCAACCCCGCGGTCGTCCAGCGCGTCCAGCTGCTCCAGGAGCTCGCGGGCCAGGTCGCCGACGGCAGCGTGAGCGCCGCCGAGGCCACCGACCGCATGGACGAGATCAAGAAGTCCCAGGGCGGCTCCGTACTGACCAACACCTCCCAGTCGACGACGAGTTCGGGCGCTCCCACCGTGAAACGCGTGGTGCGCGAGATCCAGTCACTGCTGCGCTCCGTGGCCGCAGCCGGCGACATCATCGATGCGGCGGACGCCCTCGCCCCGACCCACCCGGAACTGGCAGAGTTCCTCCGGGTATACGGCGCCGGACGCACCGCGGACGCGGTCGCCCACTACGAGGCGCACCAGAACTGAGCCGCCGGCCGGGCCACCGGGCGGCCCGGAGGGGGAGCGATGCACGACCATGGGTGAGGTCTTCGCCGGCCGCTACGAACTGGTCGACCCGGTAGGACGCGGGGGAGCCGGAGCCGTCTGGCGCGCCTGGGACCACCGGCGGCGCAGATATGTGGCCGCCAAGGTCCTGCAACAGAGCGACGCGCACACGCTGCTGCGCTTCGTGCGGGAACAGGCGCTCCGGATCGACCACCCCCATGTGCTCGCGCCCGCCAGCTGGGCCGCCGACGACGACAAGGTCCTGTTCACCATGGCCCTGGTCGCCGGCGGCTCGCTGGCCCACCTGGTCGGCGACTACGGCCCGCTGCCGCCCCACCTGGCCTGCACCCTGCTCGACCAGCTGCTCGCGGGCCTCGCCGCCGTGCACGCGGAAGGCGTCGTACACCGGGACATCAAGCCCGCCAACATCCTGCTCGAGTCGACCGGAATCGGGCGCCCGCATCTGCGGCTCTCCGATTTCGGCATCTCGATGCGCCTGGGCGAGCCACGGCTGACCGAGACCAACTATGTGGTGGGAACGCCCGGTTACTTCGCTCCCGAGCAGATGCTGGGCGCCGAGCCCGACTTCACCGCCGATCTCTTCGCCGTCGGCCTCGTGGCCCTGTATCTGCTCCAGGGGGCCAAGCCGGACTCCAAGGCGCTGATCGAGCGGTTCGCCGCGCACGGCACCCCGGGCGCACCGCAGGGCGTGCCGGAGCCGCTGTGGCAGGTCGTCGCCACGCTGCTGCAGCCGGACCCGCAGGCGCGGTTCCGCACCGCCACCGGCGCGCGCAAGGCATTGGTCTCGGCCGCCGAGCTGCTGCCCGAGCCGGGTCCCGACGACGAGCTGGTGGAGATCTTCGACCAACTCGGTCCGCTTCCGCAGGGGTTCGGCCCCGAGGGCCCGCTGACGACCAGTCCGCAGCTGCAGGTCGCCCCGTCTCCCACACCGCCTCCCTACGCTCCCTCGCCGGAGTCCGGAAGCTTCCGCCTGCCCCCACCGCCCCAGGCCCCTACGCCGCCTCCGCACGCCCCCACGCCACCGCCACAGGCCGCGCCCCCGCAGGCTCCCCCTCAACAGCCCGCCCAGGCACCTCCTCCGCAACAGCCCACGCCAACTCCGCCTCCCGCGCGCCCCGTTCAGCCCGCGCCCACGCCCGCGCCCACTCCTACTCCCGCTGTCACGCCCGCTCAGCCCGCTCAGCCCGCTCAGGCTCCCCAGCCGCCCCCGCAGCCGGCTCCAGCTCAGCCCGCCCAGCCCGCCCACGCCGCTCTTTACCCGCACGATGCCTCCCCCCGTCAGGACGCGGCTCACGAGCCTCCACAAGCCGTTCCGCCGGCCGTGCACCACTCGTACGCCCCTACTCATCCATACACCGCCCACGGCCCGCAGGTTCCGCTTCAGCGCCGGCCAATTCCACGCAGGCGGCCGGGACCACCCGCGAAGGTGGCGATCCCGATGCTGCTCGCCGCGCTGGCGTGCTTCGCCGTGGGTTTCTGGGCTCTCAGCCAGACGTGACCCGGGCATGGGCGCCGGTCCCGGTCTTCCGCCGGGCGACCAGCGTCCACACGCCGAGGACCCCGAGCAGGACGAACCCGCCGCCGAACCCCCCGGCGGCGACCAGCTTCATCCCGTCGCCGGTTCCGTCACCAGCCCCGTCGCCACCGCCGTCGCCATCGGCCGTCCTGCCGCTCGCCGCGGCCTCCTCGTCCCGGCCCGAGACGCTGAACTCGTCGCCGGGCCGCGCCGATCCGGCGTACTGGGGCCCGGCCTTGGCCGCGCCCTCGACGCCCACCCGCAGCGTCAGGTCCAGCGCCCCCTCGCCGAACTGCTTGGCGACCTTCGGATTGAGATGGACCGCGAGGTAGTACCAGCCGGCGAACCGCATGCCGGCCACGCCGTCGTCGGGCGAGTAGCGGTTCTCGTACGCGACAGGGGCCAGCGCATCCAGCGCGGTGGTCTTCTGCTCGCCGTCGTACGCCGTGTCCGCCTCGTCGACGCGGGCCCGCACCGGATTGGACAGGGACATCACGAGCGCCGACGTGACGAAATCGCCCCGGCCCTCGCTCGAACCGCCCAGCTCCACACCGGCGGAGACCTGCTGCCCCCAGTCGACCGGCACACGGTAGAAGAGCGTCTGCCCCGGCTTGATCCGATCGCCCCAGACGCCTGCCCGCAAAGCCCTGGCGTCGTTGAAGCTCGTGCCGCCCGCGCGCCGCTGCCGCTCGCCGCCCGGCGGCACCGGCGAGGCCGAGTCCCAGGCATCGGGCGGTGTCGTGGAAGCGCCCTTGGCCACGCCGGGCTCCGAGACGACGCGGAGCTCCGTGTCCCAGCTCTCCATGGAGGACGCGGGGTCGCTGTTCCGCTCGACCACTACGTAGTACGTGCCTGCCGCCTTGCACCGGTTCTCGGCGGGGCCGATCGCCCTTACCGCCCAGGCCGTGAGGGGCCGCGGGCTCTGCGACGTACCGAAACGCGTGTCTCCGGAGTCGCAGTCATTGCCGTCCGCGTCCTGGAGGGACACCTCGATGCCGTCTCCGTAGGCGACGGTGGAGCCGGCCTCGGGGACCGCGGTGGCCGAGACGTACACGCTCTCCGTGGCGCCGAGTTCGAGCTGGTAGTAGGCCTTGCCCCCGCGCGGCAGCGTGCTCTTGTACGTCGATCCCGGAGTGAGCCGCGCACTGCCGGTGCTGCTCGTAGAGCCGTCGACCGCCTGGGCCCCTTCGGCGTAGGCGTACGGAACGGGCGTGCCCGCCGAGGCCTGTCCCGGCAGCGCCGCCACCACGCACAGCGCAAGGACCGCGGCCGATGCCGCCCGGCCTCTGCCCACCCGCCCCATTTGGTGCCACCCCTCCCCGGAGACCCAGCCGTCCCGCCGACTCCTGCCCGCGCGAGACCACGCCAATCTTTGCTCGCGCAAGGAAATGCCTTGCGAAAGCAATCAGGCACTTAAGGAGTCCGGACTCATGGAATCCGGACAGCACAAGGCCCCGACCGCGTCAGCGGCCGGGGCCTTGTGAAGAGACTGTTGTCGATACTCACGAACCCGTGGGCACGGAGTCAGTCGCCTCCGTCCACAGATCCTGCTCGGCGCGATCCGCCTGGATCTGGCGGTACACGAGGAGTCCGCCGATGGCGGCCAGTGCGACCAGGAGAAGCTTCTTCACCGCGCGACCTCGTCTTTCTTGACGTAAGGGACCTCTGGCGCCCGACTATACACACCGATCGATACCGATCGGTGACCTGGATCCACCCCAACTGCCGCCCCGAACACAGCAGTAGAAACGGATCCCGCCGCTCCGGCGACCTCCCGCCCCCGCTGTGACATTCACCGCTCCCACCGCTCCTTCAGGCCCTCTGCGGGCCCCTTTCAGGCCCTTTTCGGCCATCCGAGTGGTGTTCATCAGAACATCGACGCGCCACGAGCGTCGGTCCACCACTCTCGGCGCCGCATACACATCATGAGGAAAGTACGCAAATCGCCCAACCCGAAAGTGAGACGCCGTGACCGGCACCAAGGCCATGAAGCTGTGGACCACCCTCATCACCGCCTTCCTCGCGCTCTTCGCCGCGCTGGGATTCACGACGACGGCCACGGCGGCAACGACGGCCACGAAGCCGGCGCAGCCGGCCACGGAATCCTGCGAGAGCGCCACGACGCTCCCCGCACCACTGGCGGCCTACTGGCAAGCCGCGTACGAACGGTCCCTGCCGCCCACGATGAAGCAACGCATCCGGGCCGAGGCACACGGATCATCACCAAGCTGCCGGCACCTGCCCTCGACGGACACAGAAACTGAGCTCGAGGCCGACGGACATCCAGGCAACGTGGCAGCAGAACCGTAGACACGACGGGGCAGACACGACGGAGCCACCTCCGCCCACACACCGCACCACCGAAGGCCCCCACCCCGTACCGGCTGGGGGCCTTCGACGCTCCTCAAGATCTCCAGAACTTCAGATCTCCAGAAACTTCAGAACTTCAGAACTCCGGGCGGACCTCCAGGCCCCCTCCGGCTATCCCTCCGCAGCCTTCGCATACTCCTGGGCCATGCCACCGGCGAAGTCGTACACGACGACCTGCTCCTCGCCCACGACCCAGGCGTCATGCCCGGCCGGACACACGAAGACATCGCCGGGCCCGACCTCCGACTCGCCCCCGTCGTCCATGCGGATGTGCATCCGCCCCTGGACCACATATCCGTTGTGGTGGATCTGGCAGCTCTCGGTGCCCACGATCGGAGCCACGGAGTCGGACCAGCGCCAGCCGGGCTCAAAAGTGCCCACAGCGAAATCAAGCCCAGTGAGGTGGACGGCTTCGAGGTGCCCGCGGGGAAAATCACGCCGCTCATCCGGCTTCTCGACGGCCTTGACCTCGATCATGACGGCCTCCGTTCTGACCAGCCCCTCCACTCCATGGTCTGCCTGTCCACCTGGGGACGCCATCTGGGGGACGGAACGGAGGAGCGGCAGACAACGTCAGCGACCTTCCACCCTCAGATCGCGTACTTCCCGTCGACGATGGCCAGCGTCCAGCGGGCGCCGTCGTCGGCCTTGATCGCCAGCTTCTGCCTGCCCGGATCGGCGTAGATCCGGCCGACGGTCACCGGTGAGTCGCACTGAACGGTGGTCGGATCGAGCTTCGGGTCGTCCCTGACGACGATCCTCAGGCTCTTGGCTCCCGAGCACTTGAGGTGCACCGTGTACACATCCCCGCTCGGCCTGAAGTCCGGCAAGGACTCGGCTCCGGCCCCGGCACGCACCCTGACCAGGAAGTCGGGATGGTCGGGCAGTCGCAGCGCATTGGACTCATCGGCCTTCTCGCTCTGCTCCGCCGACGCGGTGTCCGAGGGCTGGTCCTGCTTCGACGCCGTGTCCGCGCGGGAACGGCTCTCCCCTGCTGAACACCCCGCAGCGAGCAGCGCCATGAGTACGGCAGCCGAAGCGGAAGTACGGCGGCTCATGACGTCCTCCTGAACGCAGTGGCGCCCACCCGGCGCCAGCACGAATGCGAAAAACGAAGAGAGGGCGTCTCCCTTAGGGGAAACGCCCTCTCTCCACGTACTGCATCTGTGGGGCTAACAGGATTTGAACCTGTGGCCTCATCCTTATCAGGGATGCGCTCTAACCAACTGAGCTATAGCCCCGCCGCGCTTCGGTGTGTCCCGCGCGCTGACCTCTGAAGATTAGCGCACGTCCGGGCCAGTCCCAAAATCGATACCCCTGGGGGCCCGGCAAGGCCGTGCCGCAGGGCTACTCGTCCTCGGCGAGGGTCAGCTCGACGCCGCCCACGAAGCCCGCGGAGAGGTTGTAGATGAACGCGCCGAGCGTCGCCAGGGCCGTGGCCAGGACGACGTCGATGACCGCGATGATCGAGGTGAACATCAGGACCCGCGGCAGCGAGAGGAACGACTGCAGGTCGAAACCGTTGGACTCGTTCGAGCCCGTCGCCTCGGAGATCGTGCCGCCCACCGTCGAGAAGACGCCCATCGCGTCCATGACCATCCACAGGACGGCCGCCGCGACGATCGTGCAGATGCCGAGCGCGATGGAGAGCAGGAAGCTGACCTTCATCACCGACCACGGGTCGGCCTTGGCCACCCGCAGCCGCGCCTTGCGCGTACGAGGCGTCGTACGCGCCCCCGTGCGGGGCCGGCGCACCGTACCCGTCTGGGAGCCCTGCTGGTACGCCTGCGGCGGGTGATAGGGCCCGGAAGGCTGCTGCTGGGGCTGACGCTCCCCGGGCAGCGCACCCGCCGCTCCCTGCGCACCGGCCGGGTAAGAACCGTCGTACTGAGCAGGCTTCGGCCCTCGGGTGTCCGTCACCGTTCCCCCCTGGGATCCATGGGACTCGTCTGAGTCGTGAGAATCAGTGGCGGAGCCACGGACACCGTCTGTACCGGCCGAGCCGGTTCCACTCGCTCCGGCGCCCGTGGCTCCACTCACGATGACTCTCTCCTCGCGCTACTCGGCCGCGGACTCCGTGCCCTCGTCCGTACCGACGGCCTGCTCGCCCTCGGCCGATTCGTCGACGGCTTCACCGTCGACCTCCTCCGCCTCGCGCCCGGCCTCGGCGTTACGAGCGATACCGACCACGGCATCGCGCTTGCCCAGGTTGATCAGTTGGACGCCCATGGTGTCACGGCCCGTCTCCCTGACCTCGTTGACTCGCGTACGAATCACACCGCCGGACAGCGTGATGGCGAGGATCTCGTCGGTCTCCTCCACCACCAGGGCGCCCACGAGTTCGCCGCGGTCCTCCACGATCTTGGCGGCCTTGATGCCGAGGCCGCCGCGGCCCTGGACGCGGTACTCGTCGACGTTGGTGCGCTTCGCGTACCCGCCGTCGGTTGCGGTGAACACGAACGTACCGGGCCTGACGACATTCATCGAGAGGAGCTGGTCGCCGTCACGGAAACTCATTCCCTTGACGCCCGAGGTCGCGCGGCCCATGGGACGCAGCGCATCGTCCGTTGCGGTGAACCTGATCGACTGGGCCTTCTTGCTGATCAGCAGCAGATCGTCCTCGGCCGAAACGAGCTCGGCTCCGATCAGTTCGTCGTCCGAACCATCGTCCGTCTCGCGGAGGTTGATGGCGATGACACCACCGGAGCGAGGCGAGTCGTAGTCCTTGAGCGACGTCTTCTTTACGAGGCCGCCCTTTGTGGCGAGCACCAGATAAGGCGCCGCTTCGTAGTCACGGATCGCGAGGATCTCGGCGATCTGCTCGTCCGGCTGGAAGGCCAGCAGGTTCGCGACGTGCTGGCCGCGGGCGTCCCGGCCGGCGTCCGGCAGTTCGTACGCCTTCGCCCGGTAGACGCGGCCCTTGTTCGTGAAGAACAGCAGCCAGTGGTGGGTCGTCGACACGAAGAAGTGGTCGACGATGTCGTCTTCCTTGAGCTTCGTGCCGCGCACGCCCTTGCCGCCGCGCTTCTGCGAGCGGTAGTCGTCCGTCTTGGTCCGCTTGACGTAACCGCCGCGCGTGATCGTGACGACGATGTCCTCCTCGGCGATCAGGTCCTCGATGGACATGTCGCCGTCGAAGGGCACCAGCGCCGAGCGCCGGTCCTCGCCGAACTTGTCGACGATCGCCGCGAGCTCCTCGCTGATGATCTGCCGCTGCAGCTGGGGCGAGGCCAGGATCGCGTTGTACTCGTTGATCTTCGCCTGGAGTTCGTCGTGCTCGGCGACGATCTTCTGGCGCTCCAGGGCCGCGAGCCGGCGCAGCTGCATCTCGAGGATCGCGTTGGCCTGGATCTCGTCGATCGACAGGAGGCCCATCAGGCCCTCACGGGCGATGTCGACGGTCTGGCTGCCGCGGATGAGCGCGATGACCTCGTCGATGGCGTCCAGGGCCTTCAGGAGGCCGCGCAGGATGTGCGCCCGCTCCTCGGCCTTGCGAAGACGGAACTTCGTACGCCGGACGATGACCTCGATCTGGTGCGTCACCCAGTGGCGGATGAACGCGTCCAGCGAGAGCGTGCGCGGCACACCGTCGACCAGCGCCAGCATGTTGGCGCTGAAGTTCGACTGCAGGTCGGTGTGCTTGTAGAGGTTGTTCAGCACGACCTTGGCGACCGCGTCCCGCTTCAGGACGATGACCAGGCGGCGACCGGTGCGCGACGACGACTCGTCGCGGACGTCGGCGATGCCGCCGACCTTGCCGTCCTTGACCAGGTCGGCGATCTTCTGCGCGAGGTTGTCGGGGTTGGTCTGGTAGGGCAGCTCCGTGACCACCAGGCACTGGCGGTTCTGGATCTCCTCGACCGCGACGACCGCACGCATCGTGATGGAGCCGCGGCCCGTGCGGTAGGCCTCCTCGATGCCCTTGCGGCCCACCACGAGGGCACCGGTCGGGAAGTCGGGGCCCTTGATGCGCTCGACGAGCGCGTCGAGCAGCTCCTCGTGCGAGGCCTCGGGGTGCTCGAGCGCCCACTGCGCGCCCGCCGCGACCTCGCGGAGGTTGTGCGGCGGGATGTTGGTGGCCATGCCGACCGCGATGCCCGCCGAGCCGTTGATCAGCAGGTTCGGGAAGCGCGCCGGCAGGACCGTCGGCTCCTGGTTGCGGCCGTCGTAGTTGTCCGTGAAGTCGACGGTCTCCTCGTCGATGTCACGGACCATCTCCATGGCCAGCGGCGCCATCTTGCACTCGGTGTAGCGCATGGCGGCCGCCGGGTCATTGCCCGGAGAGCCGAAGTTGCCGTTGGAGTCCACCAGCGGCATCCGCATCGACCACGGCTGGGCGAGGCGCACCAGGGCGTCGTAGATGGAGGAGTCGCCGTGCGGGTGGTACGTACCCATGACGTCGCCGACGACGCGGGCGCACTTGTAGAAGCCCTTCTCGGGGCGGTAGCCGCCGTCGTACATCGCGTACAGGACGCGGCGGTGGACGGGCTTCAGACCGTCGCGTACGTCGGGCAGCGCGCGGGACACGATGACGGACATCGCGTAGTCGAGGTAGGAGCGCTGCATCTCCGTCTCGAGCCCGACGGGCTCGACACGCATGCCCACGCCAGGAACGGCGGGTTCCTCTTCGGGCGTCACAGGGGTGTTCTCGTCGGCCATTGCTGGTCAAAGTCCTTTCGAGGTGCGGCTTGTACGGCCGACTCAGATGTCGAGGAAGCGAACGTCCTTGGCATTGCGCTGGATGAACGAGCGCCGCGCCTCGACGTCCTCGCCCATCAGCACCGAGAACAGGTCGTCGGCCTGCGCCGCGTCGTCCAGGGTGACCTGGCCGAGCACGCGGTGTTCCTGGTCCATCGTCGTGACGCGCAGCTCCTCGGCGTTCATCTCGCCGAGGCCCTTGAAGCGCTGGACCGAGTCGTCCCTGACGCGCTTGCCGGCCTGCCGGCCGATCTCGATCAGAGCGTCGCGCTCGCGGTCCGAGTACGCGTACTCGAAGTCGTCACGGGACCACTTGATCTTGAACAGCGGGGGACGGGACAGGTAGACGTGCCCGGCCTCGACCAGCGGCCGCATGAAGCGGAACAGGAAGGTCAGGAGCAGCGTGTTGATGTGCTGGCCGTCGACGTCGGCGTCCGCCATCAAGATGATCTTGTGGTAGCGAAGCTTCTCGATGTCGAAGTCCTCGTGCACACCGGTGCCGAACGCCGAGATCAGCGCCTGGACCTCCTGGTTGTGCAGGATCTTGTCGATGCGCGCCTTCTCGACGTTCAGGATCTTGCCTCGGATCGGCAGGATCGCCTGGTACATCGGGTCACGCCCTGACTTCGCCGAACCACCGGCGGAGTCACCCTCGACGATGAAGATCTCGCACTTCGTCGGGTCGTTCGACTGGCAGTCGGAGAGCTTGCCCGGCAGGGACGCCGTCTCCAGGAGGCCCTTGCGGCGGGTGAGGTCACGCGCCTTGCGGGCGGCCACGCGCGCGGTGGCGGCCTGGATGCCCTTGCGGATGATGTCCGCGGCCTCGTTGGGGTTCCGGTCGAACCAGTCCGTGAGGTGCTCGTGCACGACCTTCTGTACGAAGGTCTTCGCCTCGGTGTTGCCCAGCTTGGTCTTGGTCTGGCCCTCGAACTGCGGCTCGCCCAGCTTCACCGAGATGATCGCGGTCAGACCCTCGCGGATGTCCTCACCCGTGAGGTTGTCGTCCTTCTCGCGGAGCAGCTTCTTGTCGCGCGCGTAGCGGTTGACCAGGCCCGTCAGCGCGGCCCTGAAGCCCTCTTCGTGCGTACCGCCCTCGTGCGTGTGGATCGTGTTCGCGAAGGAGTACACGCCCTCCGTGTACTGCGAGTTCCACTGCATCGCGATCTCGGCCGAGAGCAGGCGCTCCTTGTCCTCGGCCTCGACGTCGATGACGGTCGGGTGAATGACCTCGCCCTTGCGGGAGTTGAGGTACTTCACGAAGTCGACGATGCCGCCTTCGTAGTGGTACGTCACCGTGCGCGCCGCGGGGGCCGCGTCGTCGCTCGCCTCGGCCGAGTCCGCACCCGCGGTCGCCTTCGCCGACTCGCGCTCATCAGTGAGTTTGATAGTCAAACCCTTGTTGAGGAACGCCATCTCCTGGAAGCGCCGCGAGAGCGTCTCGAAGGAGTACTCGGTCGTCTCGAAGATGTCCGGGTCGGCCCAGAAGGTGACCGTCGTGCCGGTCTCGTCGGTGGCTTCGTGCCGCTCCAGGGGCGCGGTCGGGGCACCGCCCTTGTAGTCCTGCGTCCAGCGGTAGCCGTCCGTCTTGATCTCTACGGAGAGCTTCGTGGAGAGCGCGTTCACCACGGAGACACCGACGCCGTGCAGACCACCGGAGACGGCGTAGCCGCCGCCGCCGAACTTGCCGCCCGCGTGCAGCACGGTGAGCACGACCTCGACGGCCGGCTTCTTCTCGACGGGGTGGATGCCCACCGGGATGCCACGGCCGTTGTCGATGACGCGCACGCCGCCGTCGGGGAGGATCGTGACGTCGATGGTGTCCGCGTGGCCGGCCAGTGCCTCGTCGACAGAGTTGTCCACGACCTCCTGCACCATGTGGTGCAGGCCTCGCTCACCGGTCGAGCCGATGTACATGCCGGGTCGCTTGCGGACCGCGTCCAGACCCTCGAGGACGGTGATGGCGCTGGCGTCGTACGAGGCGGTGACCTCGCCGTTCTCGCCGGCGGCGGTGGACGGGATGTTCTCGTTGGGGTTGCCGGAATCGGCCACGAAGCGCCCTTTCTGGCACAGCACAAGCCAAGCACCCGGCAGTGGCCGGAGCGGCTGCGTCGTTCAGCGATAGTCAGCGTTGCTCGGTGCGTCCCACAAGTGGGGCGGGATTAGCTTCCAGTCTACCGGTAGCGCCGACAGTGATGGGGGTTTGCCGGTACCTGAGTCCGCATGTGCCGTCCTGAACCGGCCTCGGCCGACTCCCCATATGCGGAACGGGGCTCTAAGAGGCTCACAGCGGCACTCAGCGCTTCGAGGTGTCAACCTTGAGCTACCGCCGCGGGCGGCCTCAGCCGTAGGTGTCGCCGGGGCCCGTGCTGCCCGGTGCGCGCAGGGGTCCGAAGCGGTGCGCGGGGCCCGTGGGACCGAGGACTTTGATGAGGCGTACGGTGCCGTGGCCCAGGTCCTCGTTGAGGCGCGCGACCAGCTGCGGCGCGAGGAGCCGCAGGTTCGTCGCCCAGGCCGTGGAGTCGCACTGGACGGTCAGGACCCGCTCGCCCTCGTCGTACCGCTGCGGGACGCAGTGCTTGGCCAGGTCGTCGCCGACGATCTGCGGCCAGCGGCCCATCACACCGCCCACCGCGGCCGGCGTCTCCCAGCCGCGCTCGGTGATCAGCCGGTTGATCGCGGAGCCCAGGGGCAGCGGGTCGCGTCCGTCGGCGCGCGCGCCGGAGCGCAGTCCGCCGCGCCGGGCCTGCTTCTTCTGCTGCGCGGCGTCGCCACGCGCGCGTGCCTGTTCCTTGGCGGCGCGCAGGGCGACCCGCGCGAGGTCGACGCCGGACGGCTCGGGCGTCTTCGGAGTGTCCTTCGAGGTGTTGCCGGGGCTGTCGGGGGTGCCCTTGGCGGGCTCTTCGGTGCTCATGCCCGCTCCACTGCTTCCTGGGCGCTCATGCCCGCTCCACCGTGCCGTCCGACACCGTGTACCGCGTGCCGACGAGCACATCCGGTACGTCGTCGTCCACGGCGGCGGTGACCAGGACCTGCTCGCCGGGGGCCACCAGCTCGGCGAGGCGCTCCCTGCGCCGCGCGTCCAGCTCGGCGAACACGTCGTCCAGGACGAGCACCGGTTCGTTGCCCTCGGCGCGCAGCAGGTCGTACGAGGCGAGCCGCAGCGCCAGGGCGTACGACCAGGACTCGCCGTGGCTCGCGTACCCCTTCGCGGGGAGCTGGCCCAGCTTCAGGAGCAGGTCGTCGCGGTGCGGGCCGACCAGCGTCACGCCCCGCTCGATCTCCTGCTTGCGCACGTCTTCGAGGGCGGCGATCAGCTGCTCGTACAGGGCCTCGCGGGTGTGCCCTTCGCCCGGCGCCGACGGCTTGTACTCCAGCGTGACCGGGCCGCCTCCGGGTGCCAGCTGCTCGTACGCCTTGTCGGCCAGCGGCTGCAGCGTGGCGATCAGGTCGAGCCGCTGCGCGAGCAGTTCCGCGCCCGCGCGCGCGAGGTGCTGGTCCCAGACGTCGAGCGTCGACAGGTCCATGGAACGGCCGCCGTGCCGCCGTGCGAGGGCCGCCGACTTCAGGAGGGTGTTGCGCTGCTTCAGTACGCGGTCGTAGTCGGAGCGCACGCCCGCCATGCGCGGGGAGCGGGCCGTGATCAGCTCGTCGAGGAAGCGGCGGCGCTCTCCGGGGTCGCCCTTGATCAGCGCCAGGTCCTCGGGCGCGAACAGCACCGTACGGACGATTCCGAGTACGTCACGCGGTCTGACCTGCGAGGACCTGTTGATACGGGCGCGGTTCGACTTCCCCGGGTTGAGTTCGAGCTCGACGAGCTGCTGTCGCTCGCCCTGCCGGACCGCGGCCCTGATGACGGCACGCTCGGCGCCCATCCGCACCAGCGGGGCGTCCGACGAGACCCGGTGGCTGCCGAGGGTGGCGAGATAGCCGACCGCCTCGACGAGGTTCGTCTTGCCCTGGCCGTTGGGCCCCACGAACGCGGTGACGCCCGGATCGAGAGGGACCTCGACCCGGGCGTACGAGCGGAAGTCGGCCAGCGACAGATGCGTGACGTGCATGGTTGGCGCCGACCTCCCCCGGCAAGCCCGTGCTCAACGCACAGGCTGTGGATTACTTCTTCTCCACGGCGTGACCGCCGAACTGGTTGCGCAGCGCCGCGATCATCTTCATCTGCGGCGAGTCGTCCTGCCGCGAGGCGAAGCGCGCGAAGAGCGACGCGGTGATCGCGGGCAGCGGCACGGCGTTGTCGATGGCGGCCTCCACGGTCCACCGGCCCTCGCCGGAGTCCTGTGCGTAGCCGCGCAGCTTGTCCAGGTGCTCGTCCTCGTCGAGGGCGTTGACCGCGAGGTCGAGCAGCCAGGAGCGGATGACCGTGCCCTCCTGCCAGGAGCGGAAGACCTCGCGGACGTCGGTGACCGAGTCCACCGCCTCCAGGAGCTCCCAGCCCTCGGCGTAGGCCTGCATCATCGCGTACTCGATGCCGTTGTGGACCATCTTGGAGAAGTGGCCCGCGCCGACCTTGCCCGCGTGGACCGAGCCGAACTCGCCCTCGGGCTTGAGGGCGTCGAAGACCGGCTGGACCTTCGCGATGTTCTCGGTGTCGCCGCCGTACATCAGCGCGTAGCCGTTCTCCAGGCCCCAGACGCCACCGGAGACACCGCAGTCCACGAAGCCGATGCCCTTGGCCGCGAGCTCCTCGGCGTGCTTCTCGTCGTCCGTCCAGCGGGAGTTTCCGCCGTCCACGACGACATCGCCCGGCTGCAGCAGCTCGGCCAGCTCGTCGACGGTCGACTGGGTCGCGGCCCCGGCCGGGACCATCACCCATACGACGCGCGGGCCCTTGAGCTTGCCCACAAGCTCTTCGAGGCTGTGGACATCCGCGATGTCCGGGTTGCGGTCGTATCCGATGACGGTGTGGCCTGCGCGGCGGATGCGCTCGCGCATGTTGCCGCCCATCTTGCCGAGGCCGACGAGACCGAGCTCCATCAGTGGTTCCTTAAGTAGCGATGTGGCGTGGAGGCACCTTCGTACCCGCGTCCGAGCCTACGCCCGGACCCTCGCACACACCTGTGGGCTCAGCCGCTCAGACGTACGGGCATGATCAGGTACTTGTACGCCTCGTCCGCCTCGGCATCCAGGGCGGGCTTGCCGCTCAGGAGCGCGGGCTTCGTCGACGTCGTGAACGACAGCTGGGCGACCGGGGAGTCGATCGCGCTCAGGCCGTCGAGCAGGAACGTCGGGTTGAAGGCGATCGAGATGTCGTCCCCGTCGAGCTGGGCGTCGACCCTCTCCACAGCCTGTGCGTCGTCGCTGGAACCGGCTTCGAGAATGAGCACGCCCTGCTCGAAGCTGAGCCGCACCGGGGTGTTCCGCTCGGCCACGAGCGCGACGCGCTTGACGGCCTCCACGAAGGGGGCGGTCTCGATGACGGCGATGGAGTTGAACTCCGTCGGGAACAGCGTGCGGTACTTCGGCAGGTCGCCCTCGAGCAGTCGCGTCGTCGTACGACGTCCCGCGCCCTCGAAGCCGATCAGGCCCTCACCGGCACCGGAGCCCGAGAGCGCGATCGTCACCGTGTCGCCGCTCGTGAGCGCCTTGGCGGTGTCCTGGAGCGTCTTGGCGGGCACCAGGGCGACCGCGGACGCCTCGGGGTCCTCCGGCTTCCACAGGAACTCACGGACCGCGAAGCGGTAGCGGTCGGTCGAGGCCAGGGTGACCGTGTCGCCCTCGATCTCGATGCGTACGCCGGTCAGCACGGGCAGCGTGTCGTCGCGGCCGGCCGCGATGGCCACCTGGTTGGCGGCGGCGGCGAAGACCTCACCGGGGACGGTGCCCGTGGCGGTGGGCATCTGCGGCAGCGCGGGGTACTCCTCCACAGGCAGTGTGTGGAGTGTGAATCGTGAGGAGCCGCAGACCACTGTGGCGCGCACACCGTCTGTGGAGATCTCCACCGGACGGTTCGGCAGGGCGCGGCAGATGTCGGCGAGCAGGCGGCCGGAGACGAGCACCGTGCCCTCCTCGTCGACCTCCGCGTCGACGGAGACCCGCGCCGAGACCTCGTAGTCGAAGCTGGACAGGCTCAGTGCGCCTTCCTCGGCCTTCAGCAGCAGGCCCGCGAGGACAGGAGCCGGCGGCCGGGCCGGGAGGCTGCGTGCCGCCCACGCCACTGCCTCCGCGAGTACGTCGCGTTCCACCCGGATCTTCACTTAGCCGCCCTCCTGCTGTTGCTGGCACTGGGGACCAGTCTGACGCACCGCACTGACAGTGGGTGCCTCTCGGGGTCAAGTCGTGACGAGCGGCGGTCGGCGACCGGAGAGCGAGTTGTGCACAGGCCCCCCTTCCAAGCGAATTCCCCGGTGACTCTAAGTGGGAGTAGTAGTAGGGCCTGTGGATACCGTGGATAACCGCGAATGCGCAGGTCAGGCCCGGTTTTTTATCCACTGCGCCTGTGGGCGGGACCGGTGGACAACCGGGGGTTTCTGTGGACGGGCGGAAGTTACACACACCCGATGCACAGGAGAGGGGTACTTCTCCCCAGCCCTGTCCCCAGCTTTACCCACCTTCCCCACAGGCCAACCGACCCCCTTGGTGTGACGGCTTTCACTCGACCCGGTGAGAGGGCGCGTTGCGTTGCCGAACAGTGGACAGCGGTGTGGAGAAGCTGGGGAAAGCTGGGGACAACCGGCCTGAGTCTGTGGGTTGCCGGTGGACAACGTCATGCACACCCTGTGGACGAGATTTTCATCCACAGGGTGTGGAGATCGTTCATCCACGAATCCACAACCACCTGACCTGGCTTGATGATCCCTCAGCAGGTTCCCCTGTGGACAGCGTCTGGACAACTTCCCGGTCCCCAGGGTGTGGAAGGGGAAAAGTCCGCAGATCTGTGGAGAACAGGCCGCTCAGCTGCGGAAATCGAACAGCGGGCACTGCTCACGCGCGCGTGGAGAGGCTTCCGGAACGGCGAAGGGCGCCCCGGAAGTCGTTCCGGGGCGCCCTTAGGAGGCATGCCTCAGTGGCGCTGAGCGCGTCTGAGGGAACTGGGAGAGCTGGGAGAGCTGAAGGGGACCGGGAGAGTTGGGAGAAGTCCTCAGCCGTTCTTGATGCGGTTGGTCAGCTCGGTGACCTGGTTGTAGATGGAGCGGCGCTCCGCCATCAGCGCGCGGATCTTGCGGTCGGCGTGCATCACCGTCGTATGGTCGCGGCCGCCGAACTGCGCACCGATCTTGGGCAGCGAGAGGTCCGTCAGCTCACGGCAGAGGTACATCGCGATCTGCCGGGCCGTCACCAGGACGCGGCTGCGCGACGATCCGCACAGGTCGTCCACCGTCAGACCGAAGTAGTCCGCCGTCGCCGCCATGATGGCCGTCGCCGTGATCTCCGGAGCCGCGTCCTCGCCGCCCGGGATCAGGTCCTTGAGGACGATCTCCGTCAGACCGAGGTCCACAGGCTGTCGATTGAGCGAGGCGAAGGCCGTGACCCGGATCAGCGCGCCCTCGAGCTCGCGGATGTTGCGCGAGATGCGGGACGCGATGAACTCCAGGACCTCCGGAGGAGCGTTCAGCTGCTCCTGCACCGCCTTCTTACGAAGGATGGCGATACGCGTCTCCAGCTCTGGCGGCTGGACGTCGGTGATCAGTCCCCACTCGAAGCGGTTGCGCAGCCGGTCCTCCAGGGTCACCAGCTGCTTGGGCGGCCGGTCGCTGGAGAGCACGATCTGCTTGTTCGCGTTGTGGAGTGTATTGAAGGTGTGGAAGAACTCCTCCTGCGTCGACTCCTTGCTCGCGAGGAACTGGATGTCGTCGACAAGGAGGATGTCCATCTCGCGGTAGCGCTTGCGGAAGGTGTCGCCCTTGCCGTCGCGGATGGAGTTGATGAACTCGTTGGTGAACTCCTCGGAGCTCACGTACCGCACGCGCGTACCGGGGTAGAGGCTGCGGGCGTAGTGCCCGATCGCGTGCAGCAGATGCGTTTTGCCAAGCCCCGACTCCCCATAGATGAAGAGGGGGTTGTACGCCTTGGCCGGTGCCTCGGCGACGGCGACCGCGGCCGCGTGCGCGAAGCGGTTCGAGGCGCCGATGACGAACGTGTCGAAGAGGTACTTGGGGTTGAGGCGCGCGGTGGGCTCGCCGGGCGCCGACGCGGGCGCCGGCTGCGCGGCCAGCGGGCCGGGGGCGCCGCCATGCACGCCGTGGCCGTTGCTGTGGCCGCCGCCTCGGGGGCCGGAGTGGCCGCCGGAGCCGGGGGCGGACGGCTCGGGAAGCTCGTGCCGCTCACGCCGGTCGTGGCGCTCCTGCTGGTCCTGGTGGTCGGAGCGGTGCTGCTCGTACGGGGAGTGGCTCTGCGGCGGCTGCGTCCGGTAGTCGTGCTGGGGCTGCTGCACGGGCGTCGCGTACGGGTCGCGCTCGGGGAAGCCGAGGCGGGGCTGCTGCCAGCCGTAGTCGTCCTGCTGGGGCGGCTGCGGCCAGGCGCCCGGTGCGGGGCGCTGGTACTCCGGGTACGCGGGACGGGCGGTCGGCAGCTGGTCGGGCCGGGAGCCCTGGGAGTGGTCCTCCGGGCCACGGCGGCCGTAGCCGTCGTACGACTCATGTCCCTGACCGGAGCCGGGGTGCGGCTCGTCCTCGTAGCGCTGCTGCTGGGGCTGCTGCTGTCCGGGCTGCTGCTGGACCGGCGGTGCCGGCGGGCCCACGGGCTCGCCCACGGAGTCGTCGACCGTGATGGCGATGCGGATCGGGCGGCCGCACTCGCGGCTCAGCGACTCGCTGACGATGGGGGCGAGTCGCCCCTCGAGCACACCCTTGGCAAACTCGTTCGGCACGGCGAGCAGTGCGGTGTCGGCGACCAGCGCCAGCGGCTGGCAGCGCTTGATCCAGCGCTCGTCCTTCGCCTCCACACCGTTCCCACGCCCCTCACCCAGCAGCTGTTCCAGCACTCGTGGCCACACTGCGGCAAGATCGGCAGGTACGTCAGCCACAGGGCACGCTCTCTCACGGGGTCCCACGAAGGTGTGGTTCTGGGGACCGAAATCGGGATCGGCAGGGAGAAGGGAATGAATCGGAGTTCAGCCACGGTAGTCAGGGCAACGGCTGCGGTTCAAGTTGTTGTCCACAGGCTGTGCACAGTGTCTCTCCCTGACGGCCGGTTTGACCGGATGGCGTAGCCCCGCGTACCGTGACCAGGTCGAGTTGTCGATGGCTGCTGCCGCCTGCCTCCGATGGGCAAAGATCACGATCAGTGATTGTGAAGCGGTGCACTCGGTGCGTATTCGCGAGCTTCTCGTGGGCGCACGGTGACAGCCAGGCGATGTCCCGCCACTACACGATCATTTCTGGAGCCCCCGAGTGAGCAAGCGCACCTTCCAGCCGAACAACCGTCGTCGCGCCAAGACCCACGGCTTCCGGCTGCGCATGCGCACCCGTGCCGGCCGCGCGATTCTCGCGTCCCGCCGTGGCAAGGGTCGCGCCCGCCTGTCCGCCTGATCGCAGTCAGGTCATGACGTCGTGCTGCCTACCGAGCATCGGCTGAGGCGGCGCGAAGACTTCGCGACCGCGGTACGCCGAGGACGCCGGGCCGGACGCCCGCTTCTCGTCGTCCATCTACGTAGCGGTGCAACGGACCCGCACGCGCCTGGGGAGAGCGTTTCCCCGACGCGTGCGGGTTTCGTCGTGAGCAAGGCCGTGGGCGGAGCGGTCGTACGCAACGCGGTGAAGCGCAGGCTGCGTCATTTGATGCGTGACCGGGTGGCTCAGCTGCCCCCCGGTAGCCTGGTAGTCG
This sequence comes from Streptomyces sp. NPDC050658, assembly GCF_044457025.1. Classification (NCBI taxonomy): domain Bacteria; kingdom Bacillati; phylum Actinomycetota; class Actinomycetes; order Kitasatosporales; family Streptomycetaceae; genus Streptomyces; species Streptomyces sp. NPDC050658. The sequence goes on along the minus strand of NZ_JBITGM010000006.1, from coordinate 226,506 downwards.
TACGAGCGTTGCCCGGTGCGGGCGACGCCGACCATGCACAGCTGGCCCGAGACCTGGATGCCGCTCTTCAGCGGCTGCTGGGAGGGGGCGCTCGATGAAGTACCCACTGCTGGCTCTGATCAAGCTGTATCAGTGGACGATCAGTCCGCTGCTCGGTCCGGTGTGCAAGTACTACCCGTCGTGCTCCCGTTACGGCTACCTCGCCATCGACCGGCACGGTGCGCTCAAGGGAACGGTGCTCACCGCCTGGCGCATCCTGCGGTGCAATCCGTGGTCGCTCGGTGGCGTCGACCATGTCCCCCCGCGCAAGCGTCCGCGGTGGCACGAGATGCTGCGCGCCAAGTGGCGCGACCGCAAGGGCGGGCCCTCCGCCGATGGTGTGCCGTCAGGGGAGATCTCCCCTCAGCCCCCGAGCCCGGCCGCCGAGACCCCGTCCCATGCTCAAGGAGCCTGATTAGTGGACACGATTGCCAGTCTGTTCAGCTTCATCACGACACCCGTTTCTTGGGTCATCGTCCAGTTCCACTCGGTGTACGGGAAGATCTTCGGTCCCGACACGGGCTGGGCCTGGGGCCTGGCCATCGTGTCCCTGGTGATCCTGATCCGCATCTGCCTGATCCCGCTCTTCGTGAAGCAGATCAAGGCGACCCGGGCCATGCAGACGCTGCAGCCCGAGATGAAGAAGATCCAGGAGCGCTACAAGAGCGACAAGCAGCGCCAGTCCGAAGAGATGATGAAGCTGTACAAGGAGTCGGGTACCAACCCGCTCTCCTCGTGCCTTCCCATCCTGGCGCAGTCGCCGTTCTTCTTTGCCCTGTACCACGTGCTCAATGGCATCGCGACCGGCAAGACGATCGGTGTCATCGACGAGGGACTCCTCGAGAGCGCGCGTAAGGCGCACATCTTCGGTGCCCCGCTGGCTGCTAAGTTCACGGACAGCGCCGACAAGGTCGCCTCGCTCAACGCCTCGCTGACGGACGTCCGCGTCGTCACCGCGATCATGATCATCCTGATGTCGGCGTCGCAGTTCTTCACCCAGCGCCAGCTGATGACGAAGAACGTGGACACGACGGTCAAGACGCCGTTCATGCAGCAGCAGAAGATGCTGATGTACGTCTTCCCGATCATGTTCGCCGTGTTCGGCATCAACTTCCCCGTCGGTGTTCTCGTCTACTGGCTGACCACCAACGTGTGGACCATGGGCCAGCAGATGTTCGTGATCCGCCGGAACCCCACTCCGGGCTCCAAGGCCCAGGCTGCCTTCCTGGAGCGTCTGCAGAAGCAGGTCACGCACCACAAGAAGGTGCGGGGACGCGGCAACACGAACGTGATCAAGGCGATCGTCGCCAAGGGCCGGGACCGCAACGAGTTCGAGCGCAAGTTCATCAACGGTCTGACCAAGGCGGGCCTCGCGGCCCAGACCGACGGCACGGTGCTGGTGAGCGAGTCCGCGGTGGACACGGAGGCCGAGGACGGCACTCCGGCCGGTGGCGCCGCTCCCAAGCGGCAGCAGCCCAAGCGCCAGAGCAAGTCGCAGCGCCAGTCCGCCGCCGCCCACAGCAGGGCGGACAGCAGCGGCACGGGCGAGGCTGAGGCTTCGGAGGGCAAGACGTCGCTGGAGAAGACCCAGGACGAGCCCGAGGACGCCAAGCCCAAGGCAAAGCCCGCGGGCGGCAAGTCCGGGTCAGGTAACGCACGCCAAGCCAAGTCGGGGCAGCGCAAGGGCCAGCAGCGGCCCAAGCACCCGTCCAAGAAGTAGAAGGAGTCCATCCCGTGACGGAAGGCACCACCGCCCCCGCCGAAGCCGAGGCCGGCGACACTCTCACCCGCCTTGAGCAGGAGGGCGAGATCGCGGCGGACTACCTTGAGGGTCTGCTGGACATCGCCGATCTCGACGGCGACATCGACATGGACGTCGAGGCCGACCGCGCCGCTGTCTCGATCATCAGTGACTCGAACAGCCGCGATCTGCAGAAGCTGGTCGGCCGTGACGGTGAGGTCCTGGAGGCGCTCCAGGAGCTGACCCGTCTCGCGGTGCACCGTGAGACCGGCGACCGCAGCCGCCTGATGCTGGACATCGCGGGCTACCGCGCCAAGAAGCGCGAGGAGCTCTCCGAGCTGGGCGCCAAGGCGGCGGCCGAGGTGAAGAGCTCCGGCGAGCCGGTGAACCTCAAGCCGATGACGCCGTTCGAGCGCAAGGTCGTGCATGATGCGGTCAAGGCCGCCGGTCTGCGCAGTGAGTCCGAGGGCGAGGAGCCGCAGCGCTTCGTCGTCGTGCTTCCCGCCTGATCGCACGTTGTTTTCCCGGCCCCGTCTGTTCGCAGGCGGGGCCGGTCTTTGTCAGCCTGATAGTCAGCCACCCCAGTGCGGTACGGAAGGACGGTCCCCGTGACGGAGGCAGCGGAGCTCCCGCCGGCGCCTGAGCAGGCCCGGGCGGTATTCGGTGAGCGCTTCTCGGACGCGGTCCGGTACGCGGAGTTGCTGGCCGACGCGGGAGTGCAGCGCGGTCTGATCGGCCCTCGCGAAGTGCCCCGGCTGTGGGAGCGGCACCTGCTGAACTGCGCGGTGCTCTCCGAGGTCGTGCCCGAGAACGTGACGGTGTGCGATGTCGGCTCGGGCGCCGGTCTGCCCGGAATCCCGCTGGCCCTCGTCCGGCCGGACCTGAAGATCACGCTCCTTGAGCCACTGCTGCGGCGCACGAACTTCCTCACCGAAGTCGTGGAGCTGCTCGGCCTCGACCATGTGACCGTCGTGCGTGGCCGTGCCGAGGAAGTACTCGGCAAGCTGCCGCCCGTCCATGTGGTGACCGCACGGGCCGTGGCCCCGCTGGACCGCCTCGCCGGCTGGGGCGTCCCCCTGCTGCGCCCGTACGGCGAGATGCTGCTCCTCAAGGGCGACACGGCCGAGGAAGAGGTCAAGGGCGCGGCCGCCGCCCTGAGCAAGCTCGGCGCGGTGAACACCTCGGTGCTGCATGTCGGTGAGGGCGTGGTGGATCCGCTGTCCACCGTCGTCCGCGTCGAGGTCGGCGAGAGCCCCGGCGGTGTGCGCTTCGCCGCCAAGCGCGCCAAGGCCGCCCGCACGGGACGGGCCCGGCGCCGCCGCTGAGTGTTTCCTTCGCTCTGTGGCTACGTCGCAGTTGATCCGTCCTGACGACGAGCCGTACTCCACAAAACCTGTCAAACGTACGCATACCGGGGTGTCGCAGGCGCGGCACCCCGGCTGCCGTGCATCGTGTTTCACGTGAAACGTCGCTCACTGCTGCATGGCATCATCAGTCGCGGCCGCGCTGCTGAACCTCGCGACCGTCGTCCGCTCGGATCCCTCGATAAGGGCACCGAGTTGTCCACAGAGGTGGATTCGTCCACAGAAGACCGGGCCTCGCTGGTTCACGACCCTCAAAGCATGGGAGGCTCTGTTCATTGCGAGCCTGAAGTCGAGGAGAGTGAATCCTTGCGGTCCGACGCCAACATCGCGGGACCGATGACCGATCCGGTCCCCGGTCCCCGTACCGAGTCGGCGGGGGAGGATGTTTCACGTGAAACACCGACCCCGATGGACGACACCCCCATCGGTCGCGCTGCCCAACTGGCAGTGGAAGCTCTTGGTCGCGCAGGCGAGGGCCTGCCACGACCTGAGCAGACACGAGTCATGGTGGTCGCCAACCAGAAGGGCGGAGTAGGCAAAACGACGACAACCGTCAATCTCGCCGCTTCGCTCGCTCTGCACGGCGCGCGTGTCCTGGTCATCGACCTCGACCCGCAGGGCAATGCCTCCACGGCTCTGGGAATCGACCACCACGCCGAAGTGCCGTCCATCTACGACGTGTTGGTGGAGAGCAAGCCGCTCTCCGAGGTCGTACAGCCGGTACCCGACGTCGAGGGTCTCTTCTGCGCCCCCGCCACGATCGATCTCGCCGGTGCGGAGATCGAGCTGGTGTCTCTGGTGGCGCGGGAGAGCCGGCTGCAGCGGGCGATCCAGGCGTACGAGCAGCCGCTGGACTACATCCTCATCGACTGCCCGCCGTCGCTCGGCCTTCTGACGGTCAACGCCTTGGTGGCCGGCGCGGAGGTGCTGATCCCCATCCAGTGCGAGTACTACGCACTGGAGGGCCTCGGCCAGCTCCTGCGCAACGTCGACCTGGTGCGGGGGCACCTCAACCCCCATCTGCATGTCTCCACGATCCTGCTCACCATGTACGACGGCCGGACCCGGCTCGCCTCACAGGTGGCGGACGAGGTGCGCAACCACTTCGGCGACGAGGTCCTGCGGACGAGCATCCCCCGCTCCGTCCGTATCTCCGAGGCGCCGAGCTACGGGCAGACCGTGCTGACCTACGATCCAGGGTCGAGCGGTGCCCTCTCGTACTTCGAGGCAGCCCGGGAGATCGCACTACGCGGCGTCGGCGTTCGCTACGACGCACAGCACGCCCACATGGGCGCCCAGAATGACCAGCACAGCATGACGGAGGGGATGCAGTGAGCGAGCGACGGAGAGGCCTGGGGCGTGGCCTCGGCGCCTTGATCCCTGCGGCCCCGACGGAGAAGTCGGCCGCCCAGTCCGTGGGTGGAGCCTCGGCCTCCCCCACCGCCGTACCCGTGCTCACGGCCGAGCGGGGGGTGGCGGCCGCGAAGGTGGCGGCGCTCCCGCAGAGCCCCGTTTCACATGAAACGGAGGTGCCGCCGCAGGCACCGGCGGAGGCGACTCCGGAGAGCCCGGTCGGCGCGCACTTCGCCGAGCTTCCCCTCGACTTCATCACGCCCAACCCGAGGCAACCGCGTGAGGTCTTCGACGAGGACGCCCTCGCCGAGCTTGTCACCTCCATCAAGGAGGTCGGGCTTCTCCAGCCGGTCGTCGTACGGCAGGTGGGGAGCTCGCGCTATGAGCTCATCATGGGTGAGCGGCGCTGGCGCGCCTGCCGTGAGGCGGGACTGGAGCGCATCCCCGCGATCGTCCGGGCGACGGACGACGAGAAGCTCCTCCTGGATGCCCTCCTCGAGAACCTTCACCGCGCGCAGCTGAACCCGCTGGAAGAGGCAGCCGCCTACGACCAGCTGCTCAAGGACTTCAACTGCACGCACGACCAGTTGGCGGACCGGATCGGCCGTTCCCGCCCGCAGGTCTCCAACACGCTGCGGCTGCTGAAGCTGTCGCCGGCGGTGCAGCGCAGGGTCGCCGCCGGGGTGCTGTCCGCGGGCCACGCTCGCGCGCTGCTGTCCGTCGAGGACTCGGAGGAGCAGGACCGCCTCGCCCACCGGATCGTCGCCGAGGGCCTTTCGGTGCGGGCCGTCGAAGAGATCGTGACCCTCATGGGCTCGCGGCCGCAGAGCGCCCCGAGGTCCAAGGGCCCGCGTGCGGGTGCCCGGGTCTCGCCGTCGCTGACTAGTCTCGCCACACGCCTCTCGGACCGCTTCGAGACCCGTGTGCGGGTCGACCTCGGTCAGAAGAAGGGCAAGATCGTCGTCGACTTCGCTTCGCTCGAGGACCTGGAGCGCATCCTCGCGACCCTCGCCCCGGGCGAGGGTCCGGTCCTGAAGAACGGACTGGCCGAGGACGCCTCTGAGGGCGACGCCCAGGAGGGCGGAGAGGCCTGAGCCTCGTGGTCCGTGCCTCGAAGAGCGGGCCGTGTCCGGTGTGTACCGGAACACGGCCCGCTCTTTGCTTTCTTACGGTATCGATGCAATCGCATCGTGGATACGATGCGATTGGGTATGGCGCATCCAGCTGACGGCACCTCATTGGGGAGGCGGGGGCCATGCGATCGGTGAGCCGCACCGGACTGATGACCGCGGGCCTTGGGCTAGGTGCGGTCGGCGGATTCGTCGGCAGCCTGCTGAAGGAACGGAGCGCTCTGACCGCTGCCCGCGATGCCGCTGGCGAAGGAAGTGAGGAACCGCCTTCATGGGGCGTCGGCTCGTACCGCTCACGCTGGACAACCTTCCGGACCTTCCCAAGCGTTGCCGGTCGTGTGTCTTCTGGGAGCTGGACCCGGTCAGTGGCCAGGCCGCGGTAAAGGCAGGTACGCCGGAGCTGGAGAAGGAAGCCTGGATCTCCGCCGTCCTGTTGGAGTGGGGATCCTGCGGCCGCGTCGTCTACGTCGACGAGGTGCCGGTGGGCTATGTGCTGTACGCGCCCCCGGCGTATGTGCCGCGATCCACGGCCTTTCCCACGAGCCCCGTCTCGCCGGACGCCGTGCAGCTGATGACCGCTTGGATCATGCCGGACTATCAGGGCCAGGGGCTCGGGCGCGTGATCGTGCAGACGGTCGCCAAGGATCTGCTGCGGCGCGGCTTCAAGGCGATCGAAGCCTTCGGGGACGCCCGATGGGAGAAGCCCGCCTGTGTGCTCCCCGCGGACCATCTGCTGGCGGTGGGCTTCAAGACGGTCCGCCCGCACCCCTCGTACCCGCGGCTGAGGCTGGAGCTGCGTACGACGCTCTCCTGGAAGGAAGACGTGGAGATGGCGCTCGACCGGCTGCTCGGGGCGGTACAGAAGGAGCCCGTGCTCCGGCCGCTCTGAGCCCCCCCCGTCATGCGAATGGGCCAACCCCGGAGGGTTGGCCCATTCGTGTTTCACGTGAAACATCGTCGCGATGGCGGTCGGCGCGTGTTGCTCAGCGCCTGCCGCTCATCGCTGACTACTCGGCGATGAAGTCCGCGAGGTCGCGCTCGAGAGCGGCCTTCGGCTTGGCACCGACGATGGTCTTGGCGACCTCGCCGCCCTGGTACACGTTCAGGGTCGGGATGGACATGACGCCGTACTTGGCGGCGATGCCCGGGTTCTCGTCGATGTTGAGCTTGACGATCTCGATCTTGTCGCCGTGCTCGGCCGCGATCGCCTCAAGCGACGGGGCGATCTGGCGGCACGGACCGCACCAGGCGGCCCAGAAGTCCACCAGGACAGGCTTGTCGTTCTTGAGGACGTCTTCCTCGAAGGAAGCGTCGGTCACGTTCTTCAGGGTGCCGGCCACGGCGGGCTCCTTAACTTGGTGGGGCGGTGGGGAAGATGAGATGTCAGACGGTGACTGCCGCGGTCTCGCTGTCCGTGAGGGCAGCGAGGAAGCGCTCGGCGTCCAGGGCGGCGGAGCAGCCGGTGCCGGCCGCCGTGATCGCCTGGCGGTACGTGTGGTCGACGACGTCACCGGCACCGAAGACACCGGTCAGGTTCGTCCGCGTCGAGGGGGCCTCGACCTTCAGGTAACCCTCGTCGTCCAGCTCGAGCTGGCCCTTGAAGAGCTCCGTACGCGGGTCGTGGCCGATCGCGATGAACAGGCCCGTCACCGGCAGCTCAGAGGTCTCGCCCGTCTTGAGGTTGCGCAGCGTCAGACCGGAGAGCTTCTGCTCGCCCTTGATCTCGGCGACCTCGCTGTCCCAGACGAACTTGATCTTCGGGTCGGCGAACGCGCGGTCCTGCATCGCCTTGGAGGCACGCAGGCTGTCGCGGCGGTGCACGATCGTCACGGACTTGGCGAAGCGCGAGAGGAAGGTCGCCTCCTCCATCGCGGTGTCGCCACCACCGATCACGGCGATGTCCTGGTCCTTGAAGAAGAAGCCGTCGCAGGTCGCGCACCAGGAGACGCCGCGGCCGGAGAGCGCGTCCTCGTTCGGCAGGCCGAGCTTGCGGTGCTGGGAGCCGGTGGTCACGATCACGGACTTCGCGTGGTGCACGGTGCCCGCCGTGTCCGTCACGGTCTTGATCTCGCCGCTCAGGTCGACGGCGATGACGTCGTCCGGCACGAGCTCGGCGCCGAAGCGCTCGGCCTGGGCCCGCATGTTGTCCATGAGCTCGGGGCCCATGACGCCGTCCTGGAAGCCGGGGAAGTTCTCCACCTCGGTGGTGTTCATCAGCGCGCCGCCCGCGGTGACGGCGCCCTCGAACACCAGCGGCTTCAGCGACGCGCGTGCGGTGTAGAGCGCCGCCGTGTAGCCGGCGGGCCCGGAGCCGATGATGATCACGTTACGGACGTCGGTCACGGCTTGATTCCTCGTCTCTGGAGACTGCTGCGTACTGCTGGTGGGTGCCTGTCTCAGGTCTCTCACCCCACCCAACGGATCCTACGGGGCATGCATTCCCGACGTGTCCGAGCGCACGCGTAAGCATGTCAGGGACGACAGAAGCCACCGGCACGCGGAGGGGGTCAGGGCCGCGCGTAGGAGTTGGTCAGCAGGATCTTGCCCGCAGCGGGGGACGACGAGGGCTTGTCGGTGCACGTCGCGTCGACGACGTACGCGGAGACCTTCGTGCTGTCGGACGCGTGAGGCACTACGACGAGGTACGCGTCCTTCCCCTTGTACGTGCCCTCTTCCGCGGCGATCGGCATCTTCTCGCCGAGCCCTCGCTGGACACAGTCCGGCACGGAGACCGTGGCCCCGCGCATCGGCGTGTTCTCCTTCGGGGACTCAGGGCTCGACCGGACGTCGAAGGACGGCTTCTGCCCGCCGGACTCCGACTCCGCAGTCGGGGTGTCGGCGAGGAGGTCGGTCACCTGGCCCTGAAGCTTCTCCTCGGAGAAGGCATGGGCGGACCCGGTGTGGTCCGACGCGTTGCCGGCCGTGCTGCCCGAGCCGCCGCCCAGGTTCTGCATCAGCAAGGAGCCGAGACCGATGGCTGCGGCCGTGACGACGGCACCGAGCACCGCGGTACGCCGACGGCCGCCCCGCAACCGGCTCCGGCGCCCCGGACCCGTTGCCGCACGGGGACGTCCCGCAGGCCGGTCCGATGAGGAACCGGATCCGGAGGTGGATCCCGAAGCGGGCGACGGGTCGGTCGAGGCGGGCGATGTTTCACGTGAAACACGCGCGGCGGGCGCCGTCTCGGGGAGTCCGTCGGGGGTGATGGTGTCGGAGGGCGTGATGGTGTCGGAGGGCGTGATGGTGTCAAGGAGCGCCTCCGCCGCCAGTGCCGCGTCGATGCGTCCGGCGACGTCGGCGGGCATGCGTGGCGGTCCCGGCAGCGTGCCGAGCATGCCGCGGATCTCCTCAAGGGAGGCGTAGACGTCGGCACAGAGCTCGCAGTCGTCCAGGTGTCGCCGCACATCGAGAGTGCGGGAGGGAGTGAGCAGTCCCTCCGTGAGGTCGGAGATCTCAGCGACTTCTGGGTGCCCGGCCGAGTCGGTCGTGGTCGTCACGCTCGCCCACCTCCGCCCTTCACAGCAGCTGAATCGCTTGGTCCCGTATCCCGTGGCCCCGCTGCAGGTGGGACGGATGTCCCCTGCGTCCGGTTCCTTCCGGGGTCCGGCTTCTTGCCGTCCTGATCGTCGCCGCTGTCTCCGCGAGGCGTCCGGGTCTCCGTACGCAGGTGGGTGAGCAGCGGCAGCAGTCTGGCTCTGCCGCGCGCACAGCGGCTCTTCACGGTGCCGGTGGGCACATCGAGGACGCGGGCCGCCTCGGCCACCGGGTAGCCCTGCATGTCCACCAGGACGAGGGCGGCGCGCTGGTCGTGCGGCAGTGTGCCGAGCGCCTCGATGAGCTGACGGTGCAGATCGCCCCGCTCGACGGGAGCCGACGCCGACTCGTGCGGCTCGAGAAGCTGCTCGAGCCGTTCCGTGTCGTCGATGGGGGAGGTCTTCCGGGAGGCCGCCTTGCGGGCCCGGTCGAGACAGGCGTTCACGGTGATTCGGTGCAGCCACGTCGTGACGGCGGACTGACCGCGGAAGGTGTGTGCGGCGCGATAGGCGGAGACCAGCGCGTCCTGGACCGCGTCAGCGGCTTCCTCGCGGTCCCCCAGCGTGCGCAGGGCGACCGCCCACAGACGGTCGCGATGGCGCCGTACGAGCTCACCGAAGGCGTCCTTGTCGCCGGCCACATGGCGGGCCAGGAGGTCCTGGTCGCTCATCTCGCCGTGCGTGGTGTCATCCACCGTCGAACCCCCTTCCCCCGGTGAGCCCCGTCCCTCAGTCCGTGAACTTCACGTCCGTGATGGCCTGCTTGTACCCCGCGCGGCTGTACTCATCACCGGGCGAGTTCGGAACATCGGTCAGCCAGACCAGCACGTACCGAGTGCTGACCGGCTTCTCCGCCCTGACCTTCGCCGTCTGGCCGGTCGTCTTGTCGGCCCCGATCTCCTTCATCGAGCTCAGCGGCGTCGACGAGGACATCGAGTCCGTGGCGTACAGCTTGACCGTCGTGTGGTCACCGGCATAGCGGAGGCCGATGGACGCGGTCGACACGTCCTGCTCCTTGCCGAGGTCGTAGACGATGCCGACGCCGGGCTTGTAGGGCGCGAGCCGGGGACCGTCTATGAAGCTGTTGGTCCGCCAGTACGTGGAGCCGTCGCCGTCGTAGGTCTTGGCGACGCCCTCCGGGTTCTGCGCCTGGCCCTCCGCGACGTACTCGTCCGCGTCCTGGATCTTGAGCGGATTCCCGGACTTCGGCTTGTTCTTGTCGCCGCCGCCGTCGGAGGTGTCCGAGCTGCCGGGGTCGTCGTTCTTCCCCCGGTCCATGAGCGCGTCCGCCAGCTGCCAGCTGCCGAGCCCCAGGGCCGCGATGAGTAGAGCGGACACGGCCCACTTGAGGGCCTTGCCCGTACGGCTCTGCAGCGGGGGCGGCGGCGTCGGCACCGGCTGGGTGACGCCGGGACGGGCCGCGGGGCGGCCGTACGTGCCCTGCTGGTAGGTCGTGCGCTGGTACTCGGGTGGCGCGGTGAATGCGGGCTCCGGAGGGCGGATGCGGGGCATCTCGCCGATGGCCTTCACCAGCTCCTCCGGCGTCGTGCACGGAGGCTCCTGGCGGGATGCGGTCGCACCCTCGTTGACGAGCGCGCGCATCGCGAGCTCCGAGAGGCCCCTGTGCACGCCGGCACGGACCTGGTCGGGGGCGATGAGGCCCACGCCCTTGGGCAGCCCGGAGAGGCCGTACGCGTCGTCCTCATAGGGCCAGCGCTGCGTCAGCGAGGCGTACAGCAGCGCGCCGACCGCCTCGGTGTCCGTGCGCTGGGGGGTGTCGGAGCTGATGCCCCGCAGCGCCGCGTTCACGGCGAGGCCGCGGATGCGGTACTGGCCGGTCGACGTCCGCAGGACCGCGCTCGGCGTCAGCCGCAGATGCGCGAGGCCCTCACGGTGGGCGGCGGCCATGGCCTGGGAGACCTGGCTGACGAGCTGGTACGCGTCGTGCGCCTCCAGCGGGCCCGCAGCGAGGAGCGCGGTCAGCTCCGTGGCGTCGGGCAGCCACTCGTGGACGACGTAGACGAGGTCGTTCTCCTCGACCGCGTCCAGGACATGGACGAAGCGGGGGTCACCGAGCAGCGCCGACGAGCGGGCCGCGGCGAGCACCGAGCGTGCCCGCGGATGGTCGGCGGGCAGCAGATGTACGCCGACGGCCCGGCGGAGCTTTTCGTCCACCGCGCGCCAGCTGCTGAAACCGTCCAGACGGGTGACGCACTCTTCGAGTCGATAGCGTCTGGCGAGCTTGTGGCCGCTGTGCAGCTCGGGGGGTGATGCCGCCCCGGAGCTCGTTGGCTCGCCGGTCTCTGCTGCGCCTTCTTCTGCCGTTTCCCGCTCCCGGGTCTGGGCCACCCCGTCGGCCGTGGCCTGCTCCGCCTTCGCGGTCAGCGGCTCATCGCCGCTGTTGTCTGCCACGTCGACGGCAGCCGTGCTCCGTTCCGCCACCGTCGTTCCTGCCTCCCCATCCATTGCGCTTCGTCAGACGCCAAAGCCAATTGTGCCCACAGTCCGGCGCTATGCACGACACGCGGTGGCCGGTGATGGTTGTGCGAACCCCGCGAAGTCACCGCCCGAGCCGGCCGCGGACCATGCCGACCATGGAGTTGAGCTCCGCGATACGCATCTTTCGGGCGGCGACGAAGAAGACGACCCCAAGGACGATTCCACCGACGACCAGTGCGACCAGGGAGCTGAACGCCCCGGTGCCCATGGCCTTCAGGATGGCGAAACCGACGGCGCCGCCGACGAGGGCGGCCGGGATCGAGGCGCCGAAGAGCCGGGTGTACGTCCGCGCCACCTGGGCGCCGTCCAGATCGCCGCCCAGCCGCGTCCGCAGCCGGCGCCAGGCCACGCCGACGCCCACCGCATAGGCGAGACCGTAGGAGGCCGCCATGCCGACCACAGCCCACCGGGCGGGCAGCACGAAGAAGCACAGTGCGGAGGCCGCCGCGTTGACGGCGGCCACGATGACCGTGTTGTAGAAGGGCGTGCGCGTGTCCTCGTAGGCGTAGAAGCCGCGCAGGACCACGTACTGGACCGAGTACGGGATGAGGCCGAGCCCGAAAGCCATCAGGGTGTAGCCGATGTTCTGCGCGCCCGAGCCGGAGCCCGCGTACAGCAGGGTGGCCATCGGCACGCCGAGGGCGAGGAAGGCGAAGGCGCAGGGCACGATCGCCACGGCCGACGTGCGCAGGCCGTAGGAGATGTCGTCGCGGACCGCGGCCGGGTCACCGTCGTTGGCCGAGCGGGAGATGCGGGGCAGGACGGCGGTCATCACGGAAACCGTGATGATGGCCTGCGGCATCTGCCACAGGAGCAGCGCGTAGTTGTACGCGGTGATGCCGGTGCCGGAGTGGCCCTGTTCCGTGGCCGTCGTGCCGGCGCTCGTCGCGAGCTGGGTGACGACGACCATGCCGATCTGGTTGGCGAGGACGAAGAAGAACGTCCACTTCGCGAGCCGGGCGGCCTTGCCCAGGCCGTGCCCGCGCCAGTCGAACCGGAGCCGGAGCTTGAACCCGGCCTCGCGCAGGTACGGGAGCATGGCCAGCGCCTGCACGACGAGGCCGAGCAGGGTGCCGAGGCCCAGCAGGCGCACGCCTTCCGGCGTGATGTTGGAGGGGGCGACCCCCGACTCGGTGAAGCCGCCGAAGGCCCAGATGAAGGCGCCGAAGGTGGCGATCACGACGATGTTGTTGAGGACCGGGGTCCACATCATCGCGCCGAAGCGACCGCGGGCGTTGAGGATCTGCCCGAGTACGACATGCACGCCCATGAAGAACATCGTCGGGATGCAGAAGCGCGCGAAGGTGACGGTGACTTCCATGCGGACGGGGTCGTCCGCGATCGTCGGCGACATCATGCGCACGAACATCGGCGCCGCCACCACACAGATGACGGTGACACCGGCGAGCAGCACCATGACCAGGGTGAGCAGCCGGTTGGCGTATCCCTCGCCCCCGTCGTCGTCCTTCTTCATGGCGCGTACGAGCTGCGGGATGAACACGGCGTTCAGGGCGCCGCCGCCGACGAGGACGTAGATCATCGTCGGCAGCGTGTTCGCGACCTGGTAGGAGTCGTTGAGCAGACCGACGCCGATCGCGGCGGCCATGACCAGCGTGCGCAGGAATCCGGTGAGCCGGGAGACGATCGTGCCCGCGGCCATCAGGGCACTCGACTTCAGCAGGCTCGAAGCCCTGCCTCCGCCGCTCGACTTCGGCGCCGGTGCGGGAGCCGGTGGTGGTGCCGCCGGGGCCGGGACCGCCGGGGGCTGGGGAGGCTGGTGGGGGCCCTGCTGTTGGTAGCCGTTGCCCGGGGCGTAGCCGTCCTGGGGGTAGCCGCCACCCTGCTGCTGGTAGGCGGTGCCCTGGTGCTCGCGGTAGCCGCCGGGCTGCTGGTCGCGGAAGAGGTGGGCGAAGGCGTCCGGCTCGTGGTGCTCCTCGCCGGCCTGGGTGACCAGGTCGTCGACGCCCACGAACTGGGTCGTACGGGCGTCGTCGCCGTACGGGAGATGCCGGGTCGGGCCGTCCGGCTCGGGAGCCGGGGTCTGGGCCCACACACGGGGGTCCGGCGCGTGCTGCGGGGAGGGCGGCTGAGCGTAGAGCGGCTGGGGGTCCTGGTAGTAGCCGGGCGGCGGCGGGGGGTGCGCGGCACGGTCGTACAGCGCCTCGGTCACCGGGTCCTGGGCGCTGAGATCCTGCGCGCGGTAGGGGTCCTGGTCGTAGGCGTCCTGGAGGTATCCGTCCGGGGCCGGCTGCGGTGGCAGCTGCTCGCCCCCCGGGGGCCCCGAGCCACCCGCGCCCTGGCCACGGTCACCGTCGTACGGCGCGTTCATGGATACCCCACCTCATCGTCCCCGGGCCCACCGGCCACGACATCGCTCAACGATCCACTCTCTCACCCGTGTCCGACGGGTCGGTGCTTTCCGGAGCGGTGTCCGGGGTCGGGTCACTCGGCTGCTCGGGGTCGTCCGGCCCGGACGCGGTGCCGGCGTCGCCGTCCGGACCCTGGTCGGGACCGTCCGACGAGGCCTCCTCGGCCTGTTTCCGGGCGGCACGCTTGCGCTGCGTGTACATCCGGAACCCGGCGAGGACGAGGAGCAGGACGCCGCCCGCGATGACCAGCATCACAGTGAGGGTGATCTCGGTGACGTTGACGTCGAAGCGCACGGCGTCGCCGTACGGCTGCCCGTCCTCGGTGTAGAGCTGGGCATAGACCGGCACGGGACCGTTGGCGTTGGCGGTGGTCGTGAACTTCACCGACTGGGCGTGGCCACCGGAGATCTTGACCGGCTGCTCCGCGTAGGGACCGTCGTCGATCTTCAGACGCGTGGGGTTCTCCGACGTCAGCCGCAGCACCAGATGGTCGACGCCCTGGACCAGGTTGTTCTGCACTGTCACGGGGATCGTCGCGCTGCGCCCGGAGAGCTTCGCGTCGGACTTCTTGATCAGCGAGACCTGCTCGACGAGCGTGGTCAGATAGCTCTGCACGCCGCGGCGGAACCCGTCCGCCTCGCTGGCCCTGCCCCGCCACGACGTGGACATCTCACGGTCTATGGCCCGCCCGAAGGGCGTGATCACCCGGTCGGGCTCGCTGAGGATCGTCTTGAAGCGGTTGAGCTTGCTCTGCGTGTTCTGGATGTCCTGGAACGCCGACTTCGGCAGCTCCTGCTTGCGCAGCGACGCCGGGTAGGCGCCGGCCGACGGCACGCGGGTGGTGGCCCCGGGGTCCGGCTTGGCCTTCGCCGCCGCCGTCAGGTCCTGCGGCTCCGACCAGCGCTCGTCCGAGAGGGCGGTCAGCGCCTTCGCCATCGACTGGGCCTGGCTGGTGGTCGGCATGCGCTGCGGGGCGACGACGATGTTGCGCTGCTTCTCGGGGTCCTGAAGCGTGATCATCAGGCTCTGTGCGAGGAACTTCTGCACGGCGAGCGTGGAGTCCTCGGCCTGCGTCATGTCGCCCTGGAAGGCGGTGGAGAGACCGGCGTCGGCCACCACGGCCGTCGTGCCGCCGCCGATGGGCCGGGCGGCGTTGGGCGTGTACAGCAGCCCGCCGGTCTCCCGCAGGCTGTCGCTGCGCGCGATCACGTTGTGGGCGCCCGCGGAGGTGGAGACATCGACGATGGACGGGTCGAGCGCGCCGTCGACAGGCCACGAGAAGTCGGACCGCGGCTTGACGTGGAGGATGATCTCCACGGCCTCGGCGCCCACATCGGTGGCGTCCTTGAGCTGGCCGAGGGAGCCGGTCACCGTCTTGCCGTTGTGGGCGAGCGAGGCGAGGTCAGGGTCGGCGAAGGGCAGCGCGACGACCTTCTTGCCCTGCACGGTCTGCTCGAGGTCGTTGAGCCACTCCTTGGCGACCGCCTGGTGGCGGCCCGCCGTGGTCGACTCGCCGTCGGCGGAGCGCACCCGGTAGTTCCGCGTCATCGCGTCCACCGTGGCCAGCAGGTCGGGGTCGACGACCCAGGTGACGTCGAGCTTGCGGCCCAGCGACAGCATCTGCTCGAGGCGACCGCCAGGAGCGAGCTCCTTGGCCAGGTCGTCGTCGGTGAAGACGGGCGTCTGCTGCTCGTCCGAACCGGTCTCCGCTGTGAGGTGCGAGGTGGAGATGAGCGGCCACAGATAGGTCGTCTTGGTCTTCGTGTCGGTGGCCTCTTCCTGCCACGGCAGGAAGGTCCGCTCGAAGCCCAGCACCTGGGGCCACGGCTGGGCCGCGGTCCGGCCGGTGAGGGAGACGCCGAGCTGATAGACGCCGTCGGCGCCGAGGTTCAGTTGCTTCACCGGGACGGAGATGCTGAAGTCCTGGCGGACGCCGGGGGCCAGCCGGGAGATCTTCTCGACGTACTTGCCGCCGACCTCCGTGCCGTCGGCTCCGGCCTGGTAGCCCTTGCGCTTGGCGGCGGCGTCGATCTGGCTGCGACCGTTCAGGGGCTGCCCGAGGCGCAGTCCGACCTGGGCTCCGGTCACCGCCTGCTTGCCGTTGTTGGTCACCGTGCCCGAGACCGTGACGGTGTCGCCCGGGGTCGGGGCGGTGGGTGTGAGCGAGTTCAGGGAGACGTCGACGGTGCTCGAACCGTTGGCCTTGGCCGCCGCGTCCGGCACGGCGGCATGCGCGGTCGGCTCCGCCGGGAGCTGCAGCATCCCGGTCAGCAAAGGGACTCCAGCCAGCAGCGCTGCCGTACGCCGCAGCCACCGGCGGGCAGGTGAGGGACTGGTCCCCGGGAAGTCTGCCGCCTCGGCCACGCGTTGCCCGTCCTCGTCGTCGTCAGTGGTCGTCGGTTGTGCGTCCACGCATGGTAACGAGGTGCGCTGTGGCGAAGTGCCGCGGACTGCTCCACATGATCGGAAGACCTGGCCGGGAGGGGCGCGCGGGCCGGGGCGCCGCCCGGAAAACGGGGCGGCCGGGGGTGCTCGGGGCACGTACCCTTTTCTGTTGTGCCGAACGCCAATGAAGAGAATCCCAGCGCACTGAGCCAGGTGCAGCGCCGTGCGGTCAGTGAACTACTGCGCGTGTCCCCTGTCGCGGACGACCTTGCCCGCCGTTTCCAGGAGGCCGGGTTCTCCCTTGCCCTGGTCGGTGGCTCGGTCAGAGACGCGCTCCTTGGCCGGCTCGGCAATGACCTGGACTTCACGACCGATGCCCGCCCCGAGGACGTACTGAAGATCGTCAGGCCGTGGGCGGACTCGGTGTGGGAGGTGGGGATCGCCTTCGGCACGGTGGGCAGCCAGAAGGACGGCTACCAAATTGAGGTCACGACGTACCGCTCGGAGGCGTACGACAGGACCTCGCGCAAGCCTGAGGTGTCCTACGGCGACTCCATCGAGGACGACCTCGTACGCCGTGATTTCACCGTGAACGCGATGGCGGTGGCGCTCCCGGAGAAGGAGTTCATCGACCCGCACGGCGGCCTTGAGGACCTGTCGGAGCGCGTTCTGCGTACTCCTGGCACTCCTGAGGACTCCTTCTCCGACGACCCGCTGCGGATGATGCGGGCGGCGCGATTCGCCGCGCAGCTGGACTTTGAGGTGGCCCCGGAGGTCATCTCCGCGATGAAGGCGATGGCCGAGCGCATCGACATCGTCTCGGCGGAGCGTGTCCGTGACGAACTGAACAAGCTGATCCTCTCGCCGCACCCGGCGAAGGGACTGGCTCTACTTGTCGACACGGGCATCGCCGAGCGGGTGCTTCCCGAGCTTCCGGCGCTGCGGCTGGAGCGTGACGAGCACCACCGGCACAAGGACGTCTACGACCACACGCTGATCGTCCTTGAGCAGGCGATGGAGCTGGAGGAGGACGGCCCGGACCTCACGCTGCGGCTCGCGGCCCTCCTGCACGACATCGGGAAGCCGCGGACGCGGCGCTTCGAGGACGACGGCCGGGTCTCCTTCCACCACCACGAGGTGGTGGGCGCCAAGATGACCAAGAAGCGGATGACGGAGCTCAAGTACTCGAATGAGCTCGTGAAGGACGTCTCCCGCCTGGTAGAGCTGCACCTGCGCTTCCACGGCTACGGCACGGGCGAGTGGACGGACTCGGCGGTCCGCCGCTACGTACGCGACGCCGGCCCGCTGCTGTCCCGGCTGCACAAGCTGACCCGGTCCGACTGCACGACGCGCAACAAGCGCAAGGCGAATGCGCTCTCGCGCGCGTACGACGGCCTGGAGGAGCGCATCGCGCGGCTTCAGGAGCAGGAGGAGCTGGACTCGATCCGTCCGGACCTGGACGGCAACGAGATCATGCAGGTCCTGGACGTCCGCCCGGGCCCTGCCATCGGCCGGGCCTACAAGTTCCTGCTGGAGCTGCGGCTGGAGAACGGGCCGATGGAGCGGGATGCTGCGGTGGCGGCGCTCAAGGAGTGGTGGGCCGCGCAGAGCTGATATGGAGTTCGGTGCGACGTTTCACGTGAAACATCGCCCGGATCCGGACATGCGAAAGGGGCACTGTTTCACGTGAAACAGTGCCCCTTTTCGTATCTGCCGTGTGCTGCGGCTTACTTCGACTGCTTCAGGCAGAGCACCACGTCGTGGCCGCCACCGGTCTGGTAGTAAGAGACCTCGGTCCCCTTGACCGTGTCGCACTTGCTGACGCTGCTGGTGTCGTCGAACTTCTCGATGACCTCGAACTCGGAGTCGCTCGAGGAGCAGTCGACGTTCTTCAGGTCGGGCTGCGACTGCGTGCCCGTGTTCTTCAGGCAGTCACCGACAGCGGTGCTCTCGGCGTCGCTCTTGCCGAGCTGGAACTTGACGACGGCGATGATGATGCCGACGACGATCACGGCGCCGATGCGCAGGAGGAGCTTCTTGCCGCGCCCACCGCCGCTCGGAGCGGCCGGAGGGGGCACCGGCGCACCCTGGTTGTACGGCGGGTACGGCTGCGGAGCGACGGGATGCGTCGGCTGACCGGGGTGCGGCTGCACGCCCTGGCCGTACGGATTCTGGCCCTGGGGCGGAGTAGTCACTTTGGGGGTCCCCCTCGAACGAGAGCGCGATGGCGCGGATACGACGTCCGTAAGTTATAGGTGCGCAGTGACATCTCTGAAGTCCAGAGGGGCTCTGTGGCACTGATGTGACACTTACTGCGCGTCAAACCTGGCCATAGCGGCAGCAATCGCTGCGTAGATAACGGCGACCGTGACCACCAGTGGAATCGACCGTCCGTCAGGCGGCAGCATCAGTGCGGCTACTCCCGCGGCGGCGACGAAAGCGACGTTGAACAGGACGTCGTAGACGGAGAAGATCCGGCCACGGAAGCTGTCGTCCACCTCCGACTGCACCACCGTGTCCGTGGCGATCTTCGCTCCCTGGGTCGTCAGACCGAGCAGGAACGCGGCGAGCAGGAGCGGGGCGGGCTCGAAGGGGAGGCCCAGTGCCGGTTCCAGGACCGCCGCTGCCCCCGCGCAGGCGATGATCCAGCCGGAGGCCCCCAGCCGGTTCACCGCGGACGGCGTCACCACGGCCGCCATGAAGAAGCCCGCTCCGGAGATGCCCACGGCGAGCCCCAGCAGGGCGAGCCCATCGGACTCCGATGAGGACCAGGCGTACCGGCAGAGCATCAGGACCATGACCGACAGCGCGCCGTAGCAGAACCGCATGAGCGTCATGGCGAAGAGCGCGTGGGCGGCGGGGCGCCGCTGCGACAGGTGCCGCACGCCGGCCAGCAGGTCGCGCGCCGTACCGGAGAGGGCGGCCCCGAGGCGCGGCTGGACCAACTCGGGGTCCGGGCCCAGGAGCTCACGCGCCATGCGCAGCGAGGCGAGAGCCGCACAGAGGTACAGGGCGGCGCCGAGGAGGACGACGGCCGCGTCCGAGTCGGAGACGACGAGGCGCAGGACGAACGCGAGGCCGCCGCCCGCGGTGGCGGCGAGCGTCCCCGCGGTCGGCGAGAGGGAGTTGGCCATCACCAGGCGGTCGGCGTCCACGACACGCGGCAGCGCCGCCGAGAGCCCGGCGAGGACGAAGCGGTTGACGGCCGTGACGCAAAGCGCGGAGGCGTAGAAGAGCCAGTCGGGGACGCCGCTCAGCATCAGCACCGCGGTCACCGAGGCCAGTGCCGCCCGCAGCAGATTGCCGTACAGGAAGACCTGGCGACGCGGCCAGCGGTCGAGCAGCACGCCCGCGAAGGGGCCGATCAGGGAGTACGGCAGGAGCAGCACGGCCATCGCGGAGGCGATCGCGGCCGGCGAGGTCTGCTTCTCCGGCGAGAAGACGACGTACGTCGCGAGGGCGACCTGATAGACGCCGTCCGCGCCCTGGGAGATCAGCCGTACGGCGAGCAGGCGTCGGAAGTCCCGCAGGCGCAGCAGTATGCGCAGGTCACCGACGACACCCATGGGGCACAGCCTCACATATGAGAAGGGTCCCCGGGCGGATTGCCCGGGGACCCTCAACAGCTGTTCGAGCGAACTGCTTTAGCGCTCGACCTCGCCCTTGATGAACTTCTCGACGTTGGCGTACGCCTCGTCGTCGAAGTACTGGACCGGCGGGGACTTCATGAAGTACGAGGACGCGGAGAGGATCGGGCCGCCGATGCCCCGGTCCTTGGCGATCTTCGCGGCGCGCAGGGCGTCGATGATGACACCGGCCGAGTTCGGGGAGTCCCAGACCTCGAGCTTGTACTCCAGGTTCAGCGGGACGTCGCCGAAGGCACGGCCCTCGAGGCGGACGTACGCCCACTTGCGGTCGTCGAGCCAGGCCACGTAGTCCGACGGGCCGATGTGGACGTTCTTCTCGCCCAGCTCGCGGTCCGGGATCTGCGAGGTGACGGCCTGCGTCTTCGAGATCTTCTTGGACTCGAGGCGGTCGCGCTCAAGCATGTTCTTGAAGTCCATGTTGCCGCCGACGTTGAGCTGCATGGTGCGCTCAAGACGGACACCACGGTCCTCGAACAGCTTCGCCATGACGCGGTGCGTGATGGTGGCACCGACCTGCGACTTGATGTCGTCGCCGACGATGGGGACGCCCGCCTCGGTGAACTTGTCCGCCCACTCCTTGGTGCCGGCGATGAAGACCGGGAGAGCGTTGACGAAGGCGACCTTGGCGTCGATGGCGCACTGCGCGTAGAACTTCGCGGCGTCCTCGGAGCCCACGGGCAGGTAGCAGACGAGGACGTCGACCTGCTTGTCCTTGAGGATCTGGACGATGTCGACGGGGGCCTCGGCGGACTCCTCGATCGTCTGGCGGTAGTACTTGCCCAGGCCGTCGTGGGTGTGGCCGCGCTGGACGGTCACGCCCTTGTTCGGCACGTCGCAGATCTTGATGGTGTTGTTCTCGCTGGCGCCGATGGCGTCCGACAGGTCGAGGCCGACCTTCTTGGCGTCGACGTCGAAGGCGGCGACGAACTCGACGTCACCGACGTGGTAGTCGCCGAACTGGACGTGCATCAGGCCCGGGACCTTGGTGTCCGGGTCTGCGTCCTTGTAGTACTCGACGCCCTGGACCAGCGAGGCGGCGCAGTTGCCCACGCCGACGATGGCTACGCGAACCGAACCCATTCCGGTTGCTCCCTGTGTGATCTCGGTAATCCGGATGAAACCCCGCGGAACGCTGGGTCTCACTTGGTGGGGTCATCGGACGGATCCGGCGGCGGGTCGTTCTCCCGCCGCCGGGGCAGGTCCGCCGACTCCCCAGATGTGCTGTTCTGCTGAGCGGAGCCGTCCGGAGCGGACCGTTGCTGGTCCCGCCCCGCACGCTCGCTCTCGATGAGCTCGTTCAGCCAGCGCACTTCGCGCTCCACGGACTCCATTCCGTGCCGCTGCAGCTCAAGCGTGTAGTCGTCCAGGCGCTCCCGGGTACGGGCCAGGGAGGCGCGCATCTTCTCCAGGCGCTCCTCGAGACGGCTGCGACGCCCCTCGAGCACCCGCATGCGTACGTCCCGCGAGGTCTGCCCGAAGAAGGCGAAGCGGGCGGCGAAGTGCTCGTCCTCGTACGCGTCGGGGCCGGTCTGGGAGAGCAGCTCCTCGAAGTGCTCCTTACCTTCCGCCGTCAACCGATAGACGATCTTGGCGCGGCGCCCGGAGAGGGGAGCCGTGAGCGCGTCTTCGGGGGTGTTCCCCGATTCCTCGATCAACCAGCCGTTGGCGACCAGCGTCTTGAGGCAGGGGTAGAGCGTCCCGTAACTGAAGGCGCGGAACACTCCCAGTGACGTATTGAGTCGTTTCCGCAGCTCGTAGCCGTGCATCGGGGACTCGCGCAGCAGGCCGAGCACGGCGAACTCGAGGATGCCGGAGCGTCTGCTCATCGTCGCCTCCCGTCTGCCAGTGTCTGCCCGCACGGTCTTTATGTCGAGCTGATGTATCGACTCGATACATCGAGACGATAGAACGGCCTCCCGGTGGAGACAAGAGGGGAAACGGTGAACGGCGTCACATCACCGATTCGTAGGAAGTAACTTGCCTGATTTGGGGTGAACTTCGGCTCTACGAGGGTTTTGACGGTGCGTAGTCTGTGCGCCATGCAGACCGCCGGGAACCAAGTGACGCGTGAGAGCGTCGTCGTCCCCGGTGTAGTGCGGATGAGCGCGGGGATGGGCGCATCCGTACTTCGGGGGGACCGGAAACCAGCCGCCGTTTCCAGGCGCGGACATCTGCGCCTGCCCGAGGAGTAATCGTTCGATGAGCGAGCACCGTCGCAAACCGCCGCAGCCGCAGGGCGGCGGACGCGCCGCGACCAGACGCGGCGTCTCCGGCGCGTCGTCGGGCCGCCGCGCGGCACCGCGCGGCGCCACTGGAGCGCCCACTTCCTCAACCGGCTCGTACGGATCAGGGGCCCCCGGCGACGGGGACCGTTCCTACGGTGGCCGGGCCGAGGCCCGTCGCGCGGCACAGCGCAGCGGCTCCGCCGCCGCGGGAGGCGGCCGCCGCAGAGCGGCCGACGGTTCCGGCGCGGGCCGCTCTGGTGGCGGTGGCGGCGGCCGACGTGGTGGGCCCGGCGGCCCGAGCGGGCCGGGGCGCGGCAGGGGTCGTGGTGGTCAGGAGCCCGGCAAGAAGCGGTTCATCGACTACCCGCGTGCGGGCAAGGACGGTGTGCGCCGCTGGGTTCCGTCCTGGCGTCTGGTCACCGGCCTGATCGTCGGTTTCCTCGGCAGCCTGATGGCGGTCGCGGGCATCGCGTACGCCTTGGTGGAGGTCCCGAAGGTCGACGAGGCCGCCAAGGCGCAGAACAACGTCTACTACTGGGCCGACGGCAAGCAGATGGTCGCGACCGGTGGTGAGACGAACCGCCAGATCATCGACTACGAGAAGATCCCCAAGGCGATGCGGACCGCCGTCATCTCGGCGGAGAACAAGACGTTCGAGAGCGACAAGGGCATCGACCCCATGGGCATCACCCGTGCCCTGGTCAATATGGCCAAGGGCGGGGAGACGCAGGGTGGCTCCACGATCACTCAGCAGTACGTGAAGAACGCGCGCCTGGGCGACCAGTCGCAGACGTTCACGCGTAAGTTCAAAGAGCTCTTCATCTCCATAAAGGTCGGCCGGACGGTCTCCAAGGAAGACATCATGGCCGGCTACCTCAACACCGCTTATTACGGACGTGGGGCGTACGGCATCCAGGCCGCGGCCCACGCCTACTTCAACAAGGACGCCAGCGAGCTCAACCCCAGCCAGTGCGCGCTGCTCGCGACGGTGCTCAAGGGCGCCACGTACTACGACCCCGCCGGCTCTCCCGAGGTCGACCCCGCCGCCACGGCCGACGCGAACAAGGCGCGCGCCATGAAGCGGTGGAAGTGGATCCTCGACGAGGAGGTCAAGGACGGTCATCTGACCGCTGCGGAGCGGGGCAAGTACGAGGATTTCCCGAAGCTGCAGAACCCTCGCTCCAACGCCCAGCTGGGCGGTCAGGTCGGCTACCTCGTCGACCTGGCCAAGGCGTACGTGATCAACAACAGCGACGGCAGGATCACGGCCAGTGATCTTCAGCAGGGCGGATACGAGATCCACACGACCTTTGACAGGAACAAGGTCAAGGAACTCGAGAAGTCTGTGGAGAAGGTCCGCAAGGCGAAGATCAAGCCGAAGCTGCGCCCGGACAAGGACACCCACGTCCAGTTCGGTGGTGCGTCCGTGAATCCCAAGGACGGCGCGATCGAGGCCATCTACGGCGGTGAGGACGCGACCAAGCACTTCACCAACAACGCGGACCAGACCGGTGCGCAGGTCGGCTCGACGTTCAAGCCGTTCGTGCTGGCAGCCGCCTTCAAGGACGGCACGCGGGCCAAGGACGGTCCGGAGATCCAGGGCGAAGAGCAGCGCACGATCGTCAACCCGAAGAGCCTCTACAGTGGCAAGAACAAGCTCAAGATCGAGAAGTACGACGGCACGGTCTGGACGGACCGTGAGGGCAAGGAATGGCTGCAGACCAACGACGGTGACGCGTCCTACAACGCGCCGAGCTACCAGATCGACCTCCGTGAGGCGATGCGGGAGTCCGTCAACTCGGCCTATGTGCAGCTCGGCATGGATGTCGGCCTGGACAAGGTGAAGGCCGCGGCCGTCGACGCGGGCATCAAGCCGAACAGCCTGGCCAGCGCCAACTATCCGTCCTTCTCCCTCGGTACGTCCTCGCCGAGTGCGATCCGTATGGCCGGTGCGTACTCCACGTTCGCGTCCAGCGGCAAGCAGAACGAGCCGTACTCGGTGAAGGAAGTCGAGCACAAGGGCAGCACCGTCTACGAGCACGAGACGCAGCCCAAGCGGGCCTTCGACCCGCAGGTCGCCGACAACGTCACCGACGTGCTCAGGACCGTCGTCGAGAAGGGCACCGGTACCTCGGCCCAGCTGAGCGGCCGCCAGGTGGCGGGCAAGACCGGTACGACCGACGGCAACAAGTCGGCCTGGTTCGTCGGCTACACCCCGCAGCTCTCGACCGCGATCAGCATGTACCGCATGGACGACAACGAGGGCAACAAGAAGCGCGAGTTCCTCGAGATGTTCGGCACGGGTGGCGAGGAGAAGATCCACGGAGCCTCGTTCCCCGCGCAGATCTGGCAGGACTACATGGAGCAGGCCCTCAAGGGCGAGCCCGTGAAGACCTTCCCCGTGCCCACTCCGATCGGTGAGGTCGTCGGCGAGACGCCGCCGCCGTCCCCGACGCCGACGGAGACCGAGGAGCCGGAGGAGTCCACGTCGCCGAGCCCCACGGAGACCGGACCGTCCGAGAGCCCGTCGGGCAGCCCGGACCCCGGTGAGTCCTGTGCCGACTGGGACTGGCAGTGCAACAACAACGGCGGTGCCGCGGACGGTGGAACCACCGACGGCAGTACCGGCGAACCGTCGCCACCGACCACCGAGGATCCGACCGGTGGCGGAGGAAACAACGGCAACGGCAATGGAGGCATCTTCGGCGGCCCAACGGGCTGACCGAGGAACCCCAGATGCGTGTTTCACGTGAAACCGTCTGTTTCACGTGAAACACGCACCGTAGATCAAGCAGAGGGCCGCCACACCGCACCGGTGTGGCGGCCCTCTCCGTGTTCCCAGGCTCGTACGGCAGGATGTGCGGCATGCCCAGTGCAGAAACGACGCGCACGAGCGTGCACCAGCCCACGAGCGGGCAGCAGGCTGAGCCCGTACGGCCGACCAAGGAGGATGAGGTCGCCGCGGCCGGCAGCGAGCTGATCGGCGGCCCCATCGGTCGCAGAGTGCTGTACGCGGCTACCTGGTGGACCCCTGTACGCGTCATCGCGCTGGTGGCCATCGGGATGTTCGCCCTCGGCATGGTGCAGAAGATGCCGTGCTACGACGGTGCCTGGTTCCAGGGCGCCAGCTCGCAGTACACGCACGCCTGCTACTCCGACATCCCGCACCTCTACCAGGGGCGCGGTTTCGCGGACGGGCTCGTGCCCTACTTCGACAAGCTGCCCGGCGACATGGAGTACCTCGAATACCCGGTGCTCACCGGTGTCTTCATGGAGGTGGCCGCCTGGCTGACGCCGGGCAGCGGGAGCATCCAGCACCAGGAGAAGTTCTACTGGATGGTCAACGCCGGGATGCTGATGGCCTGTACGGCGGCCATCGCCGTCTGCGTCGCCCGCACCCACCGGCGCCGCCCCTGGGACGGGCTGCTCGTCGCCCTGGCGCCGGCCTTCGCGCTGACGGCGACCATCAACTGGGACCTGTTCGCCGTGGCGCTCACCGCCGCCGCGATGCTGATGTGGTCGCGCCGCGGGGCGGCCTCCGCCGGACTCCTCCTCGGCCTGGCGACCGCAGCGAAGCTCTATCCGGCGCTGCTTCTCGGGCCGCTGCTCATCCTGTGCTGGCGTGCGGGGCGCTGGCGGGCCTTCCTGACGACCGCGGGGGCGGCCGTGGGCGCCTGGCTCGTGGTGAACCTGCCGGTGATGATCGACCACGACTCCTCGGGCTTCCACATCCGCGAGGGCTGGGCGAAGTTCTACACCTTCAGCCAGGAGCGGGGCGTCGACTTCGGCTCGTTCTGGCTGATCCTCTCCCAGCGCATGGACGACCCGCTGGAAACCGACACGGTGAACACCCTCGCCACGGCCCTGATGCTCCTAGCCTGCCTGGGAATCGGTGCCCTCGGCCTGACCGCACCGCGCCGGCCGCGCTTCGCGCAACTGGCCTTCCTGGTGGTCGCCGCCTTCATCCTCACCAACAAGGTCTACTCGCCGCAGTACGTGCTGTGGCTGATCCCCCTCGCCGCCCTTGCCCGGCCGCGCTGGCGGGACTTCCTGATCTGGCAGGCATGCGAGGTCGCGTACTTCCTGGGCATCTGGCTGTACCTGGCGTACACGACGAGCGGAGACGCCCACAAGGGACTGCCGACCGAGGGCTATCAACTGGTCATCGTCGTCCACCTGTTGGGGACGCTGTACCTGTGCGCCATGGTCGTACGCGACATCCTGATGCCGGAGCGGGATCCGGTGCGGCGCTCCGGCGACGACGATCCCTCCGGCGGCGTCCTCGACGGGGCTCAGGACGTCTTCGTCCTTGGTCAGGCGGCCCACCCGCCGCGCCACACGGTGCACGCCACGGAGCGGCCCGTCGTCCGCTGGGGATCGACGACGACCGACGTTTCACCCTGAGCGAACAGGTACGGACGCAGACACGGGAAAGGGCCGGGCGCGATGTTCTCGCGCCCGGCCCTCTCCCGTGTGATCAGCGGTCGGCGACTGCTCAGCGGTCGACGATGCGGTCGAACTGCGTGGTGGTGTGCCGCAGATGGGCCACCAGCTCCTCGCCCACCTTCGGCTCCGGGGCGTCCGAGGGCACGAAGAGGATGGAGACCTGCATGTGCGGCGGCTCCGCGAACCAGCGCTGCTTGCCCGCCCAGACGAACGGAGACAGGTTGCGGTTGACGGTCGCGAGGCCCGCGCGGGCCACGCCCTTCGCCCGCGGCACCATGCCGTGCAGCGCCTTCGGCGCCTCCAGGCCCACACCGTGCGACGTACCGCCCGCGACGACGACCAGCCAGCCGTCGGACGCGACCTTCTGCTGGCGGTAGCCGAAGCGGTCGCCCTTGGACACCCGCGTGACATCCAGGACGGCGCCGCGGTACTCCGTGGCCTCGTGGTCCCCCAGCCACAGGTGCGTGCCGATGCGCGCGCGGAAACGCGTCTGCGGGAACTGCTGCTGCAGACGCTGGAGTTCATTGGCCTTGAGGTGGCTGACGAACATCGTGTGCAGCGGAAGACGGGCGGCGCGCAGCCGGTCCATCCAGCCGATGACCTCCTCGACGGCGTCCGAGCCGTCCGTGCGGTCCAGCGGCAGGTGGATCGCGAAGCCCTCGAGCCGTACGTCCTCGATGGCCGCGTGCAGCTGGGAGAGCTCCTGCTCGCTCACGCCGTGCCGCTTCATCGAGGACATGACCTCGATGACCACACGGGCGCCCACGAGGCCGTGCACGCCGTCCAGCGACGACACGGAGCGGATGACGCGGTCGGGCAGCGGGACGGGCTCCTCGCCCCGCCGGAACGGGGTCAGGACCAGCAGGTCACCGCTGAACCAGTCCTTGATCCGGGCGGCTTCGTAGGTGGTGCCGACCGCGAGGACGTCGGAGCCGAAACGGGTCGCCTCCTCAGCGAGGCGCTCATGCCCGAAGCCGTAGCCGTTGCCCTTGCAGACCGGGACGATGCCCGGGAACTGCTCCAGCACGTGCTTGTGGTGTGCCCGCCAGCGCGCGGTGTCGACATAGAGCGTGAGCGCCATGGCCGGATCCCGGAACCTTTCTCGTGGCTGCGGTGTATCAGAGGTATGAAGACTAGGTGGGGCTGTACCGATTGTGCCGGGGTCGTGCGGTCAGCGACGGGACATGTAGATGTCCAGCGCCTTGTGGAGCAGCTTGTTGAGCGGGAAGTCCCACTCGCCGATGTACTCGACAGCCTCTCCACCTGTGCCCACCTTGAACTGGATCAGTCCGAAGAGGTGGTCCGTCTCGTCCAGAGAGTCGGAGATGCCCCGCAAGTCATAGACGGTGGCGCCGAGCGCGTAGGCGTCGCGGAGCATCCGCCACTGCATCGCGTTCGAGGGCCTGACCTCACGGCCGATGTTGTCCGAGGCGCCGTAGGAGTACCAGACGTGGCCCCCGACGACCAGCATCGTCGCCGCGGACAGGTTCACCCCGTTGTGCCGCGCGAAGTAGAGCCGCATGCGGTTGGGGTCCTCGGAGTTGAGGGTCCGCCACATCTGCTGGAAGTAACCGAGCGGCCGCGGACGGAACTTGTCGCGGATCGCGGTGATCTCGTAGAGGCGCTGCCATTCGGCGAGGTCCTCGTAGCCGCCCTGGACGACCTCGACACCGGCCTTCTCGGCCTTCTTGATGTTGCGCCGCCACAGCTGGTTGAAGCCCTTGAGGACCTCGTCGAGCGAGCGGTTGGCCAGCGGCACCTGGAAGACATAGCGGGGCTGGACGTCACCGAAGCCGGCGCCGCCGTCCTCGCCCTGCTGCCAGCCCATGCGGCGCAGCCGGTCGGAGACCTCGAAGGCACGCGGCTCGATGTGCGAGGCCTCGACGTCGCGCAGCCGCTTCACGTCCGGGTTCTGGATGCCGGACTTGATCGCGGGAGCGTCCCAGCGCCGGATGACGACCGGCGGGCCCATCTTCACGGAGAAGGCGCCCTGCTGCTTCAGATGCGCGAGCATCGGCTGCAGCCAGTCGTCCAGGTTCGGGGCGTACCAGTTGATGACCGGGCCCTCGGGGAGGTACGCGAGATAGCGCTTCAGCTTGGGCAGCTGCCGGTAGAGCACCAGGCCCGCGCCGACGAGCTGACCGGTCGAGTCGTCGAACCAGCCCAGGTTCTCCGAACGCCATTCACTCTTCACATCCGCCCATGCCGGGACCTGGCAATGACTTGCCGACGGCAGGCTCTGGATGTACGCCAGATGCTGCTCGCGACTGATGGTCCTCAGGGTCAGACTCATTCGGGGCGCTCCTCGGGCTGGTGTGTCCCCATGGGTACAGGGGCTCCGGCTCTCGCGCCGAAGCCTACTGTGCCCCGCGAGCGCCCCGTCTGGGCGTACGGAACCTCGACCCCCGGCCTATGCGTGGCAGGGGTGCCGAGGGGCGGTCACCAGAGGCCGCCGAAGAGCCCGCCGTGGGCCATACCCAGGAAGAATCCGACCGCCGAAGCTCCGAGGCCGATGATCAGGCCGAAGCGCTCGCGGGTCGTCTCGGAGACGAACTGTCCCCAGGCGCCCGTGACGATTCCCACCAGGCCGGTCCAGGAGCTGAGCAGGTGGAGGTTGTGGAACATCGCGGAGACGAAGGCGATCGCACCGAGGATGAGTGTCACGCCGAGGAGCGTGTCCTGCAGTGGATGGGCCTTGCCGTCCGTGGCGAACAGAGAGCCGGCGGTGTTTCGTCGCAATGCCTGTGCCATGGGGCACCTCCTGCGGAAGGCGGCGCATCGTAGCGCCATACACACCCGATGTGTACAGATTCTGCCCCTCGGTCGCCGGATTTCAACCGGAAGCCGTGGTGCGGGTACTCTGTACCGTCTGCACCGGTGTCTGCCCAGGCCCCTGGCAGGGTTCCCGCTCGGTCTTCTGATCGGGGAGCCCGATTGTCAGTGGCTGCCGATACCGTTGCGTACGCATCACGACCCTCCTGCCACGGAACGACCGTGGCCGCTGAGTCCAAAGGAGGTGGGTTCCACATGCGTCACTACGAAGTGATGGTCATCCTCGACCCCGATCTCGAGGAGCGCGCTGTCTCCCCGCTGATCGAGAACTTCCTCTCCGTCGTCCGTGAGGGCAACGGAAAGGTCGAGAAGGTCGACACCTGGGGCCGTCGTCGTCTGTCCTACGAGATCAAGAAGAAGCCCGAGGGCATCTACTCGGTCATCGACCTGCAGGCCGAGCCTGCGGTCGTCAAGGAGCTCGACCGACAGATGAACCTGAACGAGTCGGTCCTCCGGACCAAGGTCCTCCGTCCCGAGACCCACTGAGCTTCCTAGCTCAGCGGCGCTCGGGATCCGAGTAGCAGCAGCAAAAGCAGCCAGCAGCAAACCCGCCGAGAGGTTCCCCCATGGCAGGCGAGACCGTCATCACGGTCGTCGGCAATCTTGTCGACGACCCCGAGCTGCGCTTCACCCCCTCCGGTGCGGCGGTCGCGAAGTTCCGTGTCGCGTCCACTCCCCGCACCTTCGACCGTCAGACCAACGAGTGGAAGGACGGCGAGAGCCTCTTCCTCACCTGCTCGGTCTGGCGTCAGGCGGCGGAGAACGTCGCGGAGTCGCTTCAGCGAGGCATGCGCGTCATCGTGCAGGGCCGGTTGAAGCAGCGGTCCTACGAGGACCGTGAGGGCGTCAAGCGCACGGTCTACGAGCTGGACGTCGAGGAAGTCGGCGCCAGCCTGAAGAACGCCACGGCCAAGGTCACCAAGACCACCGGTCGCGGTGGCCAGGGTGGATACGGCGGCGGTGGCGGCCAGCAGGGCGGCGGCAACTGGGGCGGCGGCTCCGGTGGCGGTCAGCAGCAGGGTGGCGGCGGTGCTCCCGCCGACGATCCCTGGGCGACCGGTGCTCCGGCCGGCGGCGGCCAGCAGCAGGGCGGCGGCGGTGGCGGCTGGGGCGGCAGCTCCGGCGGCTCCGGTGGCGGCTACTCGGACGAGCCCCCCTTCTAAGCCTCAGGGCTTTTGGCCTCCGGGCCGAGGGTGGGCCGTACCCACACTTCTTGATCACACAGGAGAAACACCATGGCGAAGCCGCCTGTGCGCAAGCCTAAGAAGAAGGTCTGCGCATTCTGCAAGGACAAGGTCACGTACGTGGACTACAAGGACACGAACATGCTGCGGAAGTTCATTTCCGACCGCGGCAAGATCCGTGCCCGCCGCGTGACCGGCAACTGCACGCAGCACCAGCGTGACGTCGCCACGGCCGTGAAGAACAGCCGTGAGATGGCGCTGCTGCCCTACACGTCCACCGCGCGATAAGGGAAGGGTGACCGACTAATGAAGATCATCCTCACCCACGAGGTCACCGGCCTCGGCGCCGCCGGCGAGGTCGTAGACGTCAAGGACGGCTACGCCCGTAACTACCTGATCCCGCGGAACTTCGCGATCCGCTGGACCAAGGGTGGCGAGAAGGACGTCGAGCAGATCCGTCGTGCTCGCAAGATCCACGAGATCGCGACCATCGAGCAGGCCAACGAGATCAAGGCCCAGCTCGAGGGCGTCAAGGTCCGTCTGGCCGTTCGCTCCGGTGACGCCGGTCGTCTCTTCGGTTCCGTCACCCCGGCCGACATCGCTTCGGCGATCGAGGCTGCCGGTGGTCCGAAGGTCGACAAGCGCCGCGTCGAGCTGAGCGCGCCGATCAAGACGCTGGGCGCCCACGCGACGTCCGTGCGTCTGCACCCCGAGGTTGCCGCCAAGGTCAACATCGAGGTCGTCTCCGCCTAAGCACTGCGCCGGGCAGAGTTGAACGAACATCTGGGGCCGCACCCTTCGGGGTGCGGCCCCAGATGTTTCACGTGAAACGGGTCCGCTGAAGCAGATCAGCCGAAGCGGGTCAGCGCGTGGCGCCCGTGACGATCCAGCGACCCGAGCGGGTGCGGAGCCACAGCGTCACCATGCGGACGGTCATCATCAGCGTCATGGCTGCCCATACGGCGGTCAGTCCGCCGCCGAGCGTCGGCACCAGGAGCGCCACCGGGGCGAAGACCGCGAGCGTGGCCAGCATCGCCCAGGCCAGATACGGCCCGTCGCCGGCGCCCATCAAGACGCCGTCGAGGACGAAGACGATGCCGCAGATCGGCTGGGCGAGGGCCACCACTACGAGCGCGGGCAGAGCGGCGTCCTCGACGACGGAATCGCCGGTGAACAGCGGGATGAACAGCGGGCGGGCAAGGAAGACGAGCAGGCCGAGCACGACTCCGGACGCGATGCCCCACTGCACCATCCGGCGGCAGACGTCACGAGCGCCCTGGGCGTCGTTGGCTCCCAGATAGCGGGCGATGATGGCCTGGCCGGCGATGGCGATGGCGTCCAGGGCGAAGGACAGCAGGTTCCACAGGGACAGGACGATCTGGTGGGCGGCCACATCGGCGTCACCGAGGCGCGCGGCCACCGCCGTCGCGATCATGAGGATCGCCCGCAGTGAGAGCGTACGGACGAGGAGTGGGGCGCCCGCCTGGGCGCAGGCCCTGATGCCGGCGGCGTCGGGACGCAGGGAGGCGCCGTGCCGTCTGGCTCCTCGTACGACGACGAAGAGGTACACGGCGGCCATGGCCAACTGGGCGATGACAGTGCCCCAGGCGGAGCCGGCGATGCCGAGCCCGGCGCCGTAGACGAGGCCGACGTTGAGGACGCCGTTGGCGACGAAGCCGCCGATGGCGACGTACAGCGGGGTCTTTGTGTCCTGGAGTCCGCGCAGGACGCCGGTGGCGGCGAGCACGACGAGCATCGCGGGGATGCCGAGCGAGGAGATGCGGAGATAGGTGATCGCGTACGGAGCCGCGGTGTCCGATGCGCCGAAGAGGTCCACGAGCGCGGGAGCGGTCGGGATGACGACGGCGATGACGGCGGCGCCGAGGAGGAGGGCGAGCCAGATGCCGTCCATGCCCTGCCGGATGGCGGCCTGGAGATCTCCGGCGCCGACCCGGCGGGCGACGGCGGCTGTGGTGGCGTAGGCGAGGAAGACGAAGACGCTCACGGCGGTGGTGAGAAGCGCGGAGGCGACGCCGAGGCCGGCCAGTTGCGCGGTGCCGAGATGGCCGACGATGGCGCTGTCGGCCATCACGAAGAGAGGCTCGGCGACGAGTGCACCGAAGGCGGGGACGGCGAGGGCGATGATCTCTCGGTCATGCCGTCGCCGGGCGGCCTTGGGTGCCGCGGGAGCCTGTGTCATGGGCACCAATGTAATCTTCCACAGGTAAGAGATGCAATGGCATTTGGACCCTTACTTGGTCTTCGCTCGCGCGCTCTGCGGCGCGTCGTTTGTCGCGATCTTGGCCCGACTGGGGAAGTTTTTCTTCTGCACAGCCAGTGGACGGGAAAGCCCCAGGTCAGAGGCTATTTTTGGAGAGAGCTGAGGGCTTGTTCACAGGGCTGTCCACCGGGCCGTGCACAGGTTTTGCGGGGTTCTCCACAGCATCACGCCCGTCATCCACACCGCCTGTGGATAACCAGATTGGCTGACGGTGGCCACGGGCCTACCGTGGTCCGGCGCCTCCCCTGTTCTTCGGACCTCGGAAACCCCGTAAATCCGACGCGTCAGAACCGGAGTTGAGCGACTGATTTGTCAGTGTCGTGCCGTAAGAAAGAGGGGCACGGCGAGGTCCGCGCGGCGGACGGGAGGAGGTGGCCCGGTGAGTATTTCCGAGCCTTTGGACGACCCCTGGGCCGAGAGCGGCCCCAGTGATCGTCTGCCCGCCTCCCGACAGCGCCGTGACGGCGGCCGGGGCCGCGACGAGCAGCACGAGCGCGGCCGCGAAGGCGGCGGCTGGGACGGCGGCGGCACCGCGTTCGAGCGCGTACCACCGCAGGATCTCGACGCGGAGCAGTCGGTGCTCGGCGGCATGCTCCTCTCCAAGGACGCCATCGCCGATGTCGTCGAGGTGCTCAAGGGCCACGACTTCTACCGGCCCGCGCACGAGACGATCTACACCGCGATCCTCGATCTGTACGCGAAGGGCGAGCCGGCCGACCCGATCACCACTGCGGCTGAGCTCACCAAGCGGGGCGAGATCACCAAGGTGGGCGGCGCCCCGTATCTGCACACCCTGGTGCAGACGGTGCCGACGGCGGCCAACGCCGAGTACTACGCGGAGATCGTCCACGAGCGCGCGGTGCTGCGCCGCCTCGTCGAGGCCGGCACCCGCATCACCCAGATGGGATACGCGGCCGACGGCGACGTCGACGAGATCGTCAACACCGCCCAGGCCGAGATCTACGCGGTCACCGAGCAGCGCACCAGCGAGGACTATCTGCCGCTCGGCGACATCATGGAGGGCGCGCTCGACGAGATCGAGGCGATCGGTTCGCGCAGCGGCGAGATGACCGGCGTGCCGACGGGCTTCACCGACTTCGACTCGCTGACCAACGGCCTGCATCCGGGCCAGATGATCGTCATCGCGGCCCGTCCCGCCATGGGTAAGTCCACGCTCGCCCTGGACTTCGCGCGGGCCTGCTCGATCAAGCACAACCTGCCCAGCGTGATCTTCTCCCTGGAAATGGGGCGCAACGAGATCGCGATGCGCCTGCTCTCCGCGGAGGCGCGCGTGGCGCTGCACCACATGCGGTCCGGCACGATGACGGACGAGGACTGGACGCGCCTCGCACGCCGGATGCCGGAGGTCTCGGCGGCCCCCCTCTACATCGACGACTCGCCGAACCTGTCGATGATGGAGATCCGCGCGAAGTGCCGTCGCCTCAAGCAGCGCAGCGACATCAAGCTCGTGATCATCGACTATCTGCAGCTGATGCAGTCCGGTGGCTCGAAGCGCGCCGAGAGCCGCCAGCAGGAGGTCTCGGACATGTCCCGAAACCTGAAGCTGCTGGCCAAGGAGCTCGAGGTCCCGGTCATCGCGCTCTCCCAGCTGAACCGTGGTCCCGAGCAGCGCACGGACAAGAAGCCCCAGGTCTCCGACCTGCGTGAATCCGGGTCGATCGAGCAGGACGCGGACATGGTCATCCTGCTGCACCGCGAGGACGCGTACGAGAAGGAGTCCCCGCGCGCGGGCGAGGCGGACATCATCGTGGGCAAGCACCGTAACGGCCCGACGGCGACGATCACCGTCGCCTTCCAGGGTCACTACTCGCGCTTCGTGGACATGGCACAGACGTGATCTGCCGTAGGGTGCCGCTCTTCTAGTGCCCCAGGGCGGCGGCTTTGACCGCGCGCTGCGCGAAGACGCCGTCCCGCCGGTCCTCCATCTGTCGTACGGCTTCCTTGCGGTCCCGCTTGGAGAGGCGGTCGAGGTAGGTGTGGCCGACGAGGTGGTCGGTCTCGTGCTGC
Organism: Streptomyces sp. NPDC050658; assembly: GCF_044457025.1. Taxonomy (NCBI): domain Bacteria; kingdom Bacillati; phylum Actinomycetota; class Actinomycetes; order Kitasatosporales; family Streptomycetaceae; genus Streptomyces; species Streptomyces sp. NPDC050658. Next base: position 191,450 of record NZ_JBITGM010000006.1, on the reverse strand, counting down.
AGGCATCGGGCGAAGTAGCCGGCGCCCTCGATGAGGAGGGGTGCGCCGTCCTTGTCGAAACCCCGGACGACGGCATGGTCGGTGCGGGGGACCGTCATGGTGGCTCCGGGCACGGACAGGCAGCCCTCGAAGTCGTCGATGAGCCGCCGTGTACTCGGATCGGGCAGCTCCAGGACCGGGTTGATGATGTGGCCGACATGCCGGATGCCCTCTTCGTCCGGGCAGTCGTACACGAAGAGTCGCAGGTCGACGCCGACCTGGTTGGCGGCGAGGCCCGCACCGTCGGCCACGTGCATGGTCAGGAACATGTCGTCGATCAGCGCCGAGAGCTCCGGGGTCCCGAACTCGGTGACCTCTTGGCACGGACGGCTCAGCACGTCTTCGCCCACCACCGTGACCCTGCGGACCGAGCCCCGTCCCGCCTCCGGCGCCAGGGCCGGATAGGTGTCGACGGGGCGGCCCAGCACCCGGACCCGCCGGTCGACGGGACGGGACCGCTCGTGACGAACAGGCATGGCTGTCTCCCCCTGCTGCTTGCGAAGTCCTTTGCAAAGTAGCAGACTTTGCAAAGTGACTGAAGATGACCAGACTGCGGATGGCCGGACTGAAGACGGCCTCGACGCCCCGGTCGGCCGGGCGGCCGGTGCCGGTGCCGGTGAAGAGCTGCGTGAGCACGAAGTCCGTAAGGCCCTGATGGGGCTTCTCGCCGAAGTCGGCACCGTCACGGCGACCGAAGCCGCGTCCCGGCTCGGCTACAGCTCTGGTCTCTGCTCGTTCCATCTGCGGCAGCTCGCCCGTCACGGGCACATCGAGGAGGCACCGCACAGCGGCGGCCGTGCGCGTCCCTGGCGGCTGAGGCAGGACACCCCCGCTGCGGACGGGGGCGCGGAGGCACAGTTCGGCGACCTGGCCCGAGGCCTAGAGGACGAGAGCTGGCAGCGGTGGCTTTCGCAGCGCGAGGACGCCCCGGCAAAGTGGCGCCACGACGAAGCCTTCAGCGCCGTCAGCTATCTGACGCCCGAGGAGATGAGCCGCGTCGCGGACGTGATCCGACGAGCCCTCGCGCCCTATCAGGACCGTGAGCAGCGCCCCCTGGCCCGGCCCGACGGCGCGCTGCCGGTCGCCCTCATCGCCCGGCTGTTCCCGCTGCTGCCGCACCCGGAGGACGGCACGGACCAGGATTGAGTCGTACGTCAGGGCAAGTGGCGTACGGCGTCGCCCAGTACGGAGACGGCCTCGGCGATGTCGGTGGCGGTGGGCGCCGCGTAGCCGAGGACGAGACCGGGGCGGTGCGGGCGCTGGCCGTGCCACGACAGGGGCTGCACCTTCACGCCGCGCCGTAGGGCCGCCGCGGCGAGGTCGGTGTCACTGAAGTCGGCGTCGAAGGTGATCGTCAGATGCAGACCGGCAGCGGCGCCATGCACGACGGCGCCCGGTAGTCGGCTCCTGATCGCCGCGATCATCGCGTCCCTGCGGCGGCGATGACGGCCGCGCAGCAGGCGCAACTGGCGTTCCAGCGCGCCGGATTCCATCAGCTGGGCCAGCACGAGCTGCGGCAGCACGGCGCTGCCGAGATCGGCGAAGCGCTTGCCCGCGACGAGCGCGTCCCGATGCCGGGGCGGGGCGATGGCCCAGCCGATGCGGAGTGCCGGGGCGAGCAGCTTGGAGACGCTCCCGGCGTAGCAGACGTGCTCGCTGAGCAGGGAGCGCAGCGCGGGGACCGGTGCGCGGTCGTAGCGGTGCTCGGCGTCGTAGTCGTCCTCGATGATCAGCCCGCCCCGCTCCGTGGCCCAGCGCATCAGCGCGCGCCGTCGTTCGCCGCCGAGCACCACGCCGGTCGGGAACTGGTGGGCCGGAGTCAGCAGAACCGCGGGGGCGGCTGTCGCCTCCAGCGCGTCGACGCGGATGCCGTCGGCGTCGACCGGGACAGGGGGCGTGTCCAGGCCCGCGTTGCGCAGATGCTGCCTGGCGCCGAGCGCGCCGGGGTCCTCCACGGCCACCGCGCGCGTCCCGTCGCTGTGCAGCACCTTGCCGAGCAGCGTGAGGGTCTGGGCTGTGCCCGCGGTGACGACGATCTCGTCCGGGTCGGCACGGACGCCCCGGCCGCGCGCCAGCCAGCGGGCGACGGCGACCCGCAGCTCCCGGGCGCCGCGCGGATCTCCGTACCCGAAGGCGGAGGCCGGGAGCTCCTTGAGCACGGCGCGTTCGGCACGCAGCCACGAGGCGCGGGGGAAGGCGGCGAGATCGGGCACGCCGGGCGAGAGATCGATCCGGGCGGGGGCGGCCCGCAGCGCGTCGAAGATGTCGGTGCCGGGTACGGCGGCGAAGAGAGCGCCTGGCGGCCGGGGCGGGGCCGTGTCCGCGTCGGGCCGCGCCGTCACGGGGGCGGCGACCACCACGGTGCCGTTGCGCCCGCGCCCCTCGACGTGCCCGTCCTCGCCCAGGCGCTGATACGCCTCGGTGACCACGCCGCGGGACACCCGCAGTTCGCCCGCGAGAACTCGGGTGGCCGGCAGTCTGCTGCCCACGGGCAGGCGGCCGTCGGCTATCGCGAGGCGGAGGCGCCCGGCCAGCCAGTCCGCGCGCCCGCCCGCCGGGGCGTCGGTGATGCTCAGCTGGAGGAAGTCGGCCCCGGAGGGCCGTTCTATGGACCGGTCGGCGGCATGGTCATTGGACCTGTTCACCGGGCCATAGTGGCAGCAGGGTGAAGCCATGAACACGGCCACCACGAACCAGGCGACCTCATCTCCCCTGGGCATCCAGGCAGTTGACTACGTCCACGGCTACTCGGACCGAGAGGCCCGCAGACTCGGGGATCAGGCGGACACCCTGGCCGCCCTGCTGCACGACGGCACCGCGTATCCGGCGGGCAGCCGGGTCCTGGAGGTCGGTTGCGGGGTCGGCGCCCAGACCGTCCACCTGGTCGACTCCAGCCCCGGTGCGCACTTCGTCGCCGTCGACCGGTCCGCGTCGTCGCTGGCGCAGGCCCGTGCCCGCGTAGCGGCCCACGCGCCCGACGCGCGGGTGCGCTGGTGCCACGCCGATCTCTTCGATCTCCCTTTCGCGGACGCCGAATTCGACCACATCTTCGTGTGCTTCGTCCTGGAACATCTGGCCGCTCCCCGGCAGGCGCTCGCGGCACTGCGCAGGCTGCTGCGCCCCGGTGGGAGCATCACCGTGATCGAGGGGGACCACGGGTCGGCGTTCTTCCACCCGGACAGCGCGTACGCCCGGGCGGCGATCGGCTGTCTGGTCACGCTGCAGGCGGACGGCGGTGGGAACGCTCTGGTCGGGCGGGAGCTGCAGCCGCTGGTCGCGGGGGCCGGATACGACGACGTCCGGGTGCGGCCGTGCACGGTCTACGCGGACCGGGCCCGGCCCGAGCTGGTCGAGGGCTTCACCCGCAGCACGTTCATCGCCATGGTCGAATCCGTCCGGGACGACGCGCTGGCGGCGGGTCTCGTCACCGAGGCCGACTGGGACCGCGGGATCGCCGATCTGCGCAGGACAGCGGGCGACGACGGGACTTTCCACTACACGTTCTTCAAGGCCACGGGCACACGTTCCGGGTAGCGCGGGCAGCGGAATTCATTCGACGCCCGGCCGCTTCACGGGTGGACTGGGACCATGACATCACCCCGTGAAGAGTTGCTGCCCGCCACCCGTCGAGCCCTGCTGCACCGCGTCGCCACCGCTCAGGCCGAGGGACGCGCGCCCTCGCTCGTCGCCTCGGTGCTCCGGGACGGCGAGCTGCTGTGGACCGAGGGCCGCACCTGCGTCGACGGGCACGCGCCGGACGAGAACGTGCAGTACCGCATCGGCTCGATCACCAAGACCTTCACCGCCGTTCTGGTGATGCGGCTGCGCGACGAGGGCGCCCTCGACCTCTCGGACCCGTTGGAGAAGCATCTGCCGGGCACGGCCGCGGGTGACGTCACCATCGCGGAACTCCTCGCCCACACCGCCGGCCTGGCGGCCGAAACTCCTGGGGAGTGGTGGGAGCGTACGCCCGGTTCGCAGCGCCCCGAGCTGGGGGACGTGCTCGGCGAGCAGCCTTTCAAGCACCCCAACGGCCGCCGGTTCCACTACTCCAACCCCGGCTACACCCTGCTCGGTTCGCTCGTCGAGGCGCTGCGGGGCGACTCCTGGGAAGCGGTACTGCGTCGCGAGGTCCTGGAGCCGCTGGGCCTGGACCGCACGAGCGCGCAGCCACAGGCACCGCATGCGGGCGGCTGGGCCGTCCATCCCTGGGCGGACGTGATGATGCCCGAACCCGCCGAGGACCTGGGCCTCATGGCTCCGGCCGGACAGCTGTGGTCCACGACGGCGGACCTGGCGCGCTTCGGCGCCTTCCTCCTGACGGGCGACGACCGCGTTCTGTCCGCCGATTCGGTACGAGAGATGCGGACCCCGGCAGCACCTCTGCCGCCCGGGGACTGGAGCTCGACCTATGGCCTCGGCACCCAGCTGATCGGGGCGGACGGGCGCACCCTGGTCGGGCACGGGGGATCGCTGCCGGGCTTCATGGCCGGGCTGTGGGCGATCGAGGAGGAGGGCCTGGTGGCGATCACGCTGACCAACTGCACCTCCGGCCCCGCCGTGACGACGCTGGCCGCCGAGCTGCTGATGATCGTCGCCGAGGCCGAGCCGCGGATCCCCGAGCCCTGGCGGCCGCTGCCCGAGCTGGACAAGGCCGTGCTGGAGCTGGCGGGGCCCTGGTACTGGGGGACGAACTCGTTCGCGCTGCGGCCGGCGGCCGACGGGGCGGTCGAGCTGTCGCCGCTCATGGGCGGGGGCCGCGGCTCGCGGTTCCGGCCGAACGGCGACGGCACCTGGACCGGGCTCGACGGCTACTTCATGGGGGAGACCTTGAAGGCGGTGCGGCGGCCTGACGGCTCGGTGAGCCATCTCGACCTCGGGTCATTCTTCTTCACGCGCGAGGCGTACGACGCGGCGACTCCCGTGCCGGGCGGAGTGGACCCCGAGGGGTGGCGCGGACTGCCCAGGTAGCGGATCACCAAGCCATCAGCGCGAGGGGGCGCCGTGTTTCACGTGAAACACGGCGCCCCCTTCTCACGTGCCGCGACGCCCCATCACTGCGTCAAGGGCCGCCTCAGAGCTGCAACTTGAAGCCCACATGCGACGCCTTGAACCCGAGCCGCTCATAGAAGCGGTGGGCGTCGGTGCGGGCGGCGTCGGAGGTCAGCTGCACCAACTGGCAGTTCTGGCGCCGGGATTCCTCGATGGCCCACTGGATGAAGCGCGTGCCGAGTCCGCTGCCGCGCTCGTCGGCGTGGACGCGGACGGCCTCGATGATCGACCGGGTGGCACCCTTCCGGGACAGCCCGTGAATGATCGTGAGCTGAAGGGTGCCGACGACGCGTCCTTCGCGTACGGCGACGACCTGGTGCTGGTTCGGGTCGTCGGCGAGTCGCTCGAACGCTGCGAGGTACGGCGTGAGGTCGTCCGGCGACTCGCGATGGTTGCCCAGCGCGTCGTCGGCCAGCATCTCCACGATGGCGGGGATGTCGTCGGCCACGGCCCGGCGTATCTCAAGATCTCCCATGACCGCAGCCTACGCAGGCAACGCTCCCGCAGACGTACTCCCCGGAGACGAGTGCCGCGTACTACGCCGGGACGCGCACTCCTTCCACGGCCTTGACCAGCGGTGCGAGCTCCGGTTCCAGGGCTGCCGCGTCGAGCGCCTCGCGCAGTGCCGTGTCATTGGTGGGCCGCGCCTCGGCGAGGAGCGCGGTGCCCGACTCGCTGACGTCCGTGTAGATGCCGCGGCGGTCGGTCGGGCACAGATAGCGGGAGAGCAGCCCGCGGTCCTCGAGGCGGGTGACCAGGCGTGTGGTGGCGCTCTGGCTCAGGACGACGGCGTCGGCGACCTGCTTCATCTGCAGATGGCCGCCCTCTCCGTCGTGCTGGCGGCTGAGGACATCGAGCAGGGAGTACTCACGCACGCTCAGGCCGTGCTTGGCCTGCAATGCGCGCTCGATGTGCGTCTCGATCTTCCCGTGGAGCAGGGAGAGCGCGCACCAGCCCTGCGCAAGGGCGGTCAGTGCGGGGTCCGTCGCTGTCATGGCTCTTGTTCCTCCGTCCCGGAGCTGCTGAAACCAGGATAGTGCACCGATGCAATATCCAGCGGTTGCAAGTAACCCGCGTGTGCAACTATTGTGGACGCAAGCTAAGCGCACCTGCAACCGTCTTGGAAGGTAGAACCATGCCTCTCGCGCTACTGGCCCTCGCGATCGGGGCCTTCGGAATCGGGACCACAGAGTTCGTGATCATGGGACTGCTCCCTGAGGTCGCGGGTGACTTCGGCGTCTCCATCCCCACGGCCGGCCTCCTCGTGACCGGCTACGCACTCGGCGTCGTCCTCGGCGCTCCTTTGATGACGGTTCTCGGCACCCGCGTCTCACGCAAGCGGATGCTGATGATCCTGATGGGCCTGTTCATCGCGGGCAATCTGCTCTCCGCCGTGGCGCCGGTCTTCGGCGTGATGCTGGCGGGCCGCGTCGTCGCCTCGCTCGCCCACGGAGCCTTCTTCGGCATCGGTTCGGTCGTCGCGGCCGAACTCGTCGCACCGGAGAAGAAGGCCGGCGCGATCGCCATGATGTTCACGGGCCTCACCGTGGCCAATGTGGTCGGTGTGCCGCTGGGCACGCTCGTCGGGCAGACCCTCGGCTGGCGCATCACGTTCGCGATCGTCGCCGGGCTCGGGGTCATCGGCCTCGCGGGCATCGCCAAGCTGGTTCCGGACCTGCCCAAGCCCCAGGGCGTACGGCTGCGCCACGAGCTGGCCGCATTCCGCAACGTACAGGTGCTGCTCGCCATGGCGATGACGATCCTCGGCTTCGGCGGTGTCTTCGCGGCCGTCACCTACCTCGCGCCGATGATGACGGACGTCGCGGGCTACGCGGACTCCTCCGTGACCTGGCTTCTCGTCCTCTTCGGCCTCGGCATGGTCGCGGGCAACCTGATCGGCGGCAAGTTCGCCGACCGCGCGCTGATGCCGCTGCTCTACATCTCGCTGAGCGCCCTGGCCGTCGTGCTCGCCCTCTTCACCTTCACCGCGCACAACAAGATCGCCGCGGCCGTGACCATCGCGCTGATCGGTGCCCTGGGCTTCGCGACCGTACCGCCGCTGCAGAAGCGGGTGCTCGACCAGGCCTCCGGTGCTCCCACGCTCGCCTCGGCCATGAACATCGGCGCCTTCAACCTGGGCAACGCCCTCTCGGCCTGGCTCGGCGGAATCGTGATCTCCGCGGGCCTCGGCTACACCGCCCCGAACTGGGTGGGCGCCGTACTTGCCGGATCCGCGCTCTTCCTGGCCGTTCTCTCCGCCGCCCTCGAGCGCCGCTCGGCCGCCCCCAGCCGGGTGGTCGCCTCGGCGGCCCCGCTGGAGCAGCCGGCGCCCGTCCACCACTGACCACCCCGCCACATCACAAGCCCCCCACCAGCACCACCGCACAAGGAGAACCTCATGAGCACCACCGCCACCGCCGTCGCCCCGCTGACCATCCAGGACGCCGAGGTCCTCGTCACCGCGGCCCGCCGCGCCGCCGAGGCCGCCGATGTCACCGTCAGCGTCACCGTGCTCGACGCGGGCGGCCATCTGCTGGCCTTCCGGCGCGATGACCGGGCGGTATTGATCTCCGGCGAGACCAGCACCCGCAAGGCGTACACCGCACTTCAGCTCAACGCGCCGACCGCCGACCTCGTCGACCTGGTCAAGCCCGAAGGCCCCTTCCACACCCTGCCCACCGCACTCGACCGGCCGCTGCTCTTCATCGCCGGCGGCATCCCCGTCCACCGCGACGGCCGGCTGATCGGTGCCATCGGCGTCGGCGGCGGCGCACCCGAGCAGGACCACGGATTCGCGACGGCGGCAGTGGAGGCTCTCGCGTAGCGCTCCACCGCACAGCGGCACGACAAAGGCCCGCCCTCTAGTACCGGACGCTTCACGGTGCTTGAGGGCGGGCCCTTGTGCGTGTGCCGCAGTGATGCCGCCGTGTTCGCTCAGCCCGCGGCCACCGTCAGCGGCGCGAAACGGCGGGTCCAGTCACCGGGCAGTTCCGGGATCCCGTACGTCATCACGGCGTTGAAGGCGACGGACTCCAGGCCGCATGCCTTCACCCAGGCGAGCAGCTCCTCGTGGCGTACGTCGATGTCGGTGCGCAGCGGCCGGTCGGAGCCGGCGGCGAGGGTGCCGACGAGGGCCTTCGCCGTCTCGGTGTCGCGAGCGATCAGCGGGCCGATGACGTGGGTCTCCATGTTCGGCCAGGCGCCCGCGTAGCCGATGATCTCGCCGTCGGCCTCCGCGACCCGAAGCTGGTCCACGAAGGCCGGCAGGCGGGTGATCATGTGGGTGCGGTCGAGGCCGAAGACCTCGTGGTCCAGCCGGAGGATCGCGGGCAGGTCCTCCGCTGTCGCGGGCCGGGTGGCGACATCGGGCAGCGGGCCGTCCGCGGTGAACCGGCCGCGGACCATCTCGGCGCGGCCGGTCGTCTTGAAGCCGAGCTGCTCGTAGAGGGGGCGGCCGTTCGGCGTCGCGTGGAGGGTGATCGGCGTGGTGGCCGCCTCCTCGATGACATGGCGCATGAGGTGGCGGCCGATGCCCTTGCGGGCGTGCCGTTCGGCGACCAGAACCATGCCGATCGCCCCGAGGTCGGGCCGGTCCTGAGGTCCGTAATCGGTCATCACGCAGGCGGCGATGAGGCCGTTGCCGTCGGGGTCGTCGATGCCGTAACCCGTGCCGGCCGAGAGCAGCAGCCCCCATTTGTGGTCCTCGCGCGGCCATCCCCGGTCCTGGGAGAGGTCGGCGCAGGAGGTGAGGTCGCGGAGGGTCAGTCGGCGGATGGGCAGTGCGGAGAGGGAAGGTGTCGACACTCGGGTCAGGCTGTCTGACTTACGCCCCTTGCGTCCACCGGTTTGTGGGCAGAACCCCGCTGGTTCCGGCCACGTTGCTTCCGGCCACGGCGGGTCAGTCCCCAGGGCTTGAGGACGGAGATGACCATCATGAAGACATAGGCGCTCAGGGAGACGATCGGCCCGGCGATCAGGTCGGTCGGGTCCGCCAGCGGTGCACCCGCGGACACGGTCTCGACCGAATCGTTGATGCCCGGCCGGAGGGCGAAGGCCGACGCGATCGTGGTGGCCAGGGTCAGCCAGAACTTTGTGTAGACCCAGCGGTGCTTGGCGAGCCCCCAGGGGGTGCCGAGCGAGAGCAGCAGTCCGCTCAGCAGGGTGAGCAGGGCGAGGGGGATCACCAGCCAGTCGGCGAAGATCTTCATGCTGCGGACGGAGGCTTCGATGACCGGAGCGGAGTCTGTGGTGATGGCCGCGGTGGCGAGGGCGAGCAGGCCGAGCGTGAGCCCGAGCCAGCCAGCGGCGGCGGCTACATGGACGACGAGGGTGGCCCGGCGAGCGGGGCGGCTTAGTTTCACGTGAAACACGGTGCCGGGAGCTGCGGGCGAAGTCGTCTGACAGCGGGAGTAACCGCGGGTACTAGCCTCGGCGTACATGGCACGCCTGCACCTCTTCGACCTTGACGGCACGCTGTTGCACGGCACAGCGGCCCCCGTGGAGATATCCCGTCAGCTCGGCCTCGACGCGGAGATAGCCGAGCTGGAACGCGACTTCGTCGCCCAGCGCATCGATTCGCCCCAGTACGCGGTCCGGGTCCGGGCGTTGTGGGCGGACCTCACGGACGCACAGGTGACGGCGGCCTTCGAGGGTGCGCCCTGGCTCTCCGGGATTCAGGACACCTGGGCCGAGATCCGGGAGGGCGGTGACTACTGCGCCGTGATCTCGCTGTCGCCGTCGTTCTTCGTCGAGCGACTTCTGGGATGGGGCGCGCATGCCGCGCATGGATCGCGCTTTCCTTCCGTGCCGTTCACCGAGCCGGTGAATCCCGCGGGCATTCTCAATGCGGCGGCCAAGGTGAAGATCGCGGACCGGCTCTGTGAAGAGTTCGGGGTGGGCAGGTCCGATTGCATCGCATATGGCGACTCGCTCTCGGACCTGGAGCTCTTCGGCGCGGTACCGGTTTCGGTCGCCGTCAATGCGGATCAGCGTCTGGTTGGGCTCGCTACCCACTCTTATGTCGGGCGGGATCTGCGTAAGGCGTATGAATTGGTGCGGCCCGCCCGGTAATTGGGGCAATTGGCGGCGTGATCCGCTGAATTCCCTGTGAAGGAACGCGGACTTGTGCGCCGGACGGCTGCCGGTATGGTCGACTCCGGTTCGTGCCGGGTGTGACTCTGCGCACCCCTGGGGGGCACGGACGGAGGTCAACGCAGCCTAACGGGGCGCAGAGATCGAAGACCTGAACTTTCCGGTATGCGGCCGGCGCGATGGCGATGGATGGGACGCTGCGTGAGATGACTGCGTCCAATGTCACATTCCATCCCTACTTGTCCGTAGGGCCCGGAATCCAAGGTTCAATGCGGGTCACATCGGCTGCCCACGGGGAACGGGGAACGGGGAACAGAGCGGCTTCTACGGGGGAACAGAGCGGCTTCCTGAAGGGAAGCGCGCGGACCGACTGAGAGATGTTCGAGGCGAGGCACAGCATGGACTCTCCGACCACCACGTCGGCGGGCAACGGCAGTTCCGGCGAGAGCGGCGGTGGAGGCGGCTGGTTCACCCCGCGCAAGGCGCCGCAGCGCCAGGAGGACGGCGAGGCGACGCGTCCCGCGGCTGATGAGTCCGAGGCTCCCGAAGGACGCCGTGTGGCGTCGATACGCCCCTTGAACAGGTCTGTCGCTGGATCTGCCGCCACGTCCCCCGCCGAACGAATACCGGCCGCCCCCGAGCCGCGTGAGGCCGTCCTCGAGCCGCGTGAGCCCGTCCGTGAGGCGGTGTCGACCGCCACGGGGGCCCCGCGGGCCGAGCCCAGGACCGAGCGTGTCCCGGAGCCCCGGCAGAAGCCGGACGCCCACTCCCTGCCCGAGCGGCAGCCGCAGCCGGCGGCAGACCTTGGGCCGCGGCCCAAGCCTTCCCCCCAGGGGTCCCCCGACGCGGTGCTCGTGCAGCGCACCATGGCCGCGGTCGGCCCCGTCGCCGACCAGGTGACGTCGTACTTCTACGCGCTGCTGTTCACCCGCCACCCCGACCTGCGCTCCCTCTTCCCGGCGGCGATGGACACCCAGCGCGACCGGCTGCTCAAGGCGCTGCTGACCGCCGCCGAGCACATCGACCACACCGACGTGCTCGTCGCGTACCTGAAGAACCTCGGCCGCGGCCACCGCAAGTACGGCACCCGGCCCGAGCACTACCCGGCCGTCGGAGAGTGCCTGATCGGCGCGCTCAGCCGGTACGCGGGATCGGTCTGGGACGACGAGACCGAGGCCGCCTGGGTCCGGACGTACACGACGATCTCCCAGGTCATGATCGACGCGGCGGCCGCGGACGAACTGAGCGCCCCGGCCTGGTGGCTCGCCGAGGTCGTCTCGCACGACCTCAGGACGCCTGACATCGCTGTCGTCACCGTGCGGCCCGACCAGCCGTACCCGTTCCTGGCCGGGCAGTACACGAGCCTGGAGACGCCCTGGTGGCCGCGGATCTGGCGGCACTACTCGTTCGCGTCCGCGCCGCGCTCCGACGGGCTGCTCTCGTTCCATGTGAAGGCCGTCCCGGCGGGCTGGGTGTCCAACGCCCTGGTGCACCACGCCCGCCCCGGTGACGTCGTGCGGCTCGGCCCGCCCGCCGGCTCGATGACCGTCGACCACACCACCGACAGCGGACTGCTCTGTCTGGGCGGCGGTACCGGCATCGCGCCCATCAAGGCGCTCGTCGAGGATGTCGCCGAACACGGCGAACGACGGCCCGTGGAGGTCTTCTACGGCGCACGCACCGACCATGACCTGTACGACATCGACACGATGCTGCGGCTCCAGCAGAACCATCCCTGGCTCGCGGTCCGCCCGGTCGTCGACGGCCAGGCCCAATTCCCGGACGCCGTACGCGAGTACGGCCCCTGGAACGAGTACGACGCCTATCTCTCGGGCCCGCCCGGCATGATCCGCAGCGGTGTGGACGCCCTGCGGGACGTGGGCATCCCGGCGGGCCGGATCCGCCACGACTCCGTGGAGGAGCTGGTGGCCACGGGCGATTAGCCCAGATCAGGGGCGTGCATGGCGCGTACGCCCTCGATGTTGCCGTCCAGATAGTGCCGCAGCGACAGCGGTACGAGATGGACCGAGGCGATGCCGACGCGGGTGAAGGGCACGTGGACGATCTCGTACTCGCCGCACGGCTCCTCGATCTCGGGGCCGTGCCGCAGCGCGGTGTCCATGGACTCCAGCCGGCAGACGAAGAAGTGCTGCACCTTCACACCCGTCGCGCCACCGTCCTCGCCGATGTGCTCGACGGTGTCCACGAAGCAGGGCACCACGTCCGAGATCTTGGCGCCGAGCTCTTCGTGGACCTCGCGATGGAGCGCGTCGACGACGGTGGCGTCCTCCGCCTCCACACCGCCGCCCGGAGTGACCCAGTACGGATCGACGCCGGGCTTGGTCCGCTTGATCAGGATCAGGTCGTCGCCATCGAGCAGAACTGCACGTGCGGTGCGCTTGACCACGGGTCGGACGGTCATGGGAGAAATGTGGCCCGGACTGTTCCACGTGAAACATCGCGAACCAGACGGACCCCTGTTCAAGCCCAGTCGGCGGCAGCACGCAGCAGCCACTCGTGCGCCCGCGCGATATGCGGCATGGCGAGCGTGCCGGTGCGTACGACGAGGAAATACGTCCGCAGCGGAGGCACCGCGGGGTCGTGCAGTGCCACGATCTCGCCGCGCTCCAGGGCGGGTGCGCACAGATAGCGGGGCAGCACGGCGAGACCCCCGCCGGAGGCGGCGCAGGCGAGCACGGCCCGCAGGTCCGGCACGATGACGGCGCCGGATGCGGCCGGACGGGTGTCGAAGACGGCCGCCCAGTAGCGGGAGACCAGCGGCAGCGACTCGTGCACCTCCACCACCGGAAGGTTCTCCAGGGCGGACGCCCCCTTCCGCCGCAGCTTGCCGGGACCGATACGGGAGGCCCAGCGGGGGCCGGCGACCAGGACGTGCTCCTCGTCGCAGAGCGGAGTCGCGGCGAGCAGCGCACCGCGCGGCTGGGCCGTGGTGATGGCCAGATCGTTGTGCCCCGCGGAGAGCCCCTCAAGGACCTCCTCCGCGTTGCCGAACGAGGCACGCAGCGCGAAGCCCTGGCCGTCCTGTCCGGTCAGCGCGGTGAGGGCGGGCAGCGCACGGGCCGCCGTGAACTCGGGCGGCCCCGCGAGGTGAAGGGTGCGCACGGAGGAGTCCTCGTCGAGCCCGGTCTCGGCGATCTCCACGAGGGCGTCGAGATGAGGAGCGGCTTTGTGGGCGAGTTCGTCCCCGATGGTCGTGGGGGTCACGCCACGGGCCTGACGCAGGAACAGCGGACGGCCCAGTTGCCGCTCGAGCGTCCGTATCTGGGACGTCACCGCGGGCTGGGAGAGGCCGAGCAGGGCCGCCGCGCGCGTGAAGGAACCGGCCCGGTGCACGGTGACGAACGTGCGCAGCAGGGCCAGATCCATGGCAGCGCCCTCCCCTCCAGGCCCCTGGGCCGCGCCCAACTATAAATATGTCGATAGGTCTCTGTCGCTACTGTGATTGGACACTGACACAGAGTCAACTAGCCTTGTTCGCGCGGTTCTTCGCGCGCGGAACCGGGACGGTCCGAGCCACGAGGGGGGAGGCTCGGACCGTCCGTTGTGCGTAGCCTCCGGTACTGCACCGGAAGCGGCCCCAGCACCGACTCCCGTCGGTCGCCGGACTCCACCGACTCCCGTCGGTCGCCGGACTCCACCGACTCCCGTCAGTCGCCGGACTCCGCCGACTCGCCCAGCGCCCGCAGCACATCCGCCACCAGGTCCTGGGGATCCTCGGCCCCGGCGGAGAAGCGCACAAAGCCCTCGGCGACCGCGTCCCCGCCCCAGCGGCCACGCCGCTCGGCCGTGGAACGTACGCCTCCGAAGCTCGTCGCGTCGTCCACCAGACGCAGCGCGTCGAGGAAACGGTCGGCACGCGCGCGGGAGGGCAGCGTGAACGAGACGACGCATCCAAAGCGCCGCATCTGCTGCGCGGCGATCTTGTGCGAGGGGTCGTCGGGCAGTCCCGGATAGCGCAGGCCGGTCACCTCGGCACGGCCGCGCAGCGCCTCGGCGAGGGCCAGCGCGTTGGCGTTCTGCCGCTCGGCGCGCAACTGGAGCGTGGCGAGCGAGCGGTGCGCGAGCCAGGCCTCCATCGGGCCCGGAATCGCCCCGACGATCTTGCGCCAGCGCTTCACGGACGCGGTCAGCCCGGCATCGCGGCAGGCGACGTACCCGAGAAGGATGTCGCCGTGCCCGGTGAGCTGCTTGGTGCCGCTGGCCACGGAGAAGTCGGCGCCGAGGTCCAGGGGACGCTGGCCGAGCGGGGTGGCCAGGGTGTTGTCGACCGCCACCAGGGCGCCACGCGCATGTGCCGCGTCGGCGAGGCGCCGCACGTCGCACACGTCGAGCCCTGGGTTTGACGGGGTCTCGATCCACAGCAGCTTGGCGCCGTCCAGGACGTCGAGCTGGGCGTCGCCGCCGGTCGGGGCGGTGCGCACCTCGATGCCGTACGCGGCGAGCTGCTCATGGACCGGAGGCAGCGCCTGATAGCCGTCGTCCGGCATGACCACGACATCACCGGTGCGCAGCTGAGAGAAGAGCACCGCCGAGATCGCGGCCATCCCGGAGGCGAAGACCAGGGTCTCGACGTGATCGTCGGCCTCAGGCGCCTCCAGCTCGCCGATGGCGCGCTCCAGGAGCGTCCAGGTCGGGTTCTCGTCGCGCCCGTAGGTGTACGGCCCGGTGGGGTCGCCCGGCAGATGGAAGTGCGCCGCGAAGACCGGGCCCGGCAGCGTCGGTTCATGTTTCACCGGCTCGGGAAGACCGGCCCGCACCGCTCTCGTGCCGTCGCCGATCGCCGAGACCGTTCCTGCGGCTGTTCCCGCGGTTCGTGCGGAATCCGTCATGCCGCCCGCCCTTCCATCGCTTCGCGTACGGCGTCGAGCAGACCGTCGCTCGCCGCCTCGACCATTCTCAGGCACGTGTCGAAGCCGTCGTCGTCCCCGTAGTACGGGTCAGGAACGTCCAGGTCGGCGGCGGCGGGGTCGTACGAGCGCAGCAGCCGCACCTTGTCCGCGTCCGCCGGGGTCGGGGCGAGGCGGCGCAGCGTCCGCAGATGGCCGGAGTCCAGGGCGATCACCAGATCGAGGCGGGCGAACCAGGAGACCTCGAAGCGCCGCGCCAGATGATCGCTCTCGTAGCCGGCCGCCTCCAGGACGGAGACGGTGCGCGGGTCGGCACCGTCCCCCTCGTGCCAGCCGTCGGTGCCCGCGCTGTCCACCCGGACCAGACCGCCGAGCCCGGCCTCGTCGACCCGCGCGCGGAAGACGGATTCGGCCATCGGGGAGCGGCAGATGTTGCCGGTGCAGACGAAGCACACGGAGAAGGGCAGGGACATCGGCCGCGATCAGTCCTTGTCGTCGGGCAGGACGACGTTCATCGCCCAGGACACGATCGAGATGATCAGGCCGCCCAGTACGGCGGTCCAGAAGCCGTCCACGTGGAAGCTGAGGTCGAACTTGTCGGCGAGCCACGAGGTGAGCAGCAGCATCAGGGCGTTGACCACGAGGGTGATCAGACCCAGGGTCAGGATGAAGAGCGGGAAGGTGAGGACCTTCACGATCGGCTTGACCAGGAAGTTCACCAGGCCGAAGAGCAGCGCCACGATGATCAGCGTGCCGATCTTCTTGCCGGTGCCGTCTCCGGTCAGGGTGATCTTGTCGAGCAGCCATACGGCGACGGCCAGGGCCGCCGCGTTGGCGATCGTCTTGACTACGAAATTCTTCATGTGTCTGATCGTGGCAGACGTCAGGCCGGAGCGGTCGGCCCGCGATCAGTGGCAAGGGGCGTACACGGACGATGAAGGCATTCCGACTGGACGAGCTGGAGGCGGAGCGCGCCGCCAACGACGGCGCGTATCTGCAGTTTCTGCGTGAGCGGAACATGTCGGTCGGGCTGTACGCGCTCGATGCCGGGGAGACCGACCCGCAGCAGCCGCACCAGCAGGACGAGGTCTACATGATCGTCAGCGGCCGGGCGTCGATCACCGTCGGCATGGAGACCACCCAAGTCGCGCGCGGCAGCGTGGTCTACGTGCCCGCGGGCGTGGCCCACAAGTTCCACCACATCAGCGAGGACCTGCGCGTCCTGGTCGTCTTCTCGCCGCCGGAGGGCTGATCCGCGCTGCCCGAGAGCCGATCGGCTACGCCCGGAGACTGACTTCTCGGGGTGCGGACCTCGGGGTTCCCTCAGGGACGGATCAGGGGAGGACCGGGGATCGGAAGCCCCCGCCCGGCCCTTCGCCGACCTAGCATCGAATGCAAGAAGTCAGGAGTTTCGAAGAGAGGGCAAGGACGATGGCAGCGCAGGAGATCTTCTCGGGATTGCCGTGGTGGGTGAAGTGGATCGCGGTGCCGGTCATCGCCCTCGTCGTGTTCGGCGGGCTGATAGCGACCGTTGTCGGATTCGTCGTCGGCCTGTTGTTCAAGCTGCTGCTTTTCGTGGCACTGGTCGGTGGACTCATCTACGTCGTACGGAAGTTCATATCGGGCTCGACGTCGTCGCGCAGCGATTGGTGACTTCTACCAAACAGTTCGCTCGGGCGGGGGAAGTTTCCCCGTGCGGAGCCTTGGGACGGCGGCGGACGGCTAGAGTCCGAAAACCGACGCGGGGGTGAGCCCCGCGCGCGGGCGCATCGCGCTCCCTCCCGTGTATCCCCGGCACGGGTGGAACCCCCAAGCGCTTCGGGAGTGAACCTTGACCACGGTCGACGCCACACCCGCCGGCACCCTGTCCAGCGGTCCCGCATGCGACGTACCGTCGGTCGGAACGGCCTCAACTACCGCCGTGCCGACCCTGATCGGATCCGTACAGCGCGCGATAAGACTGCTGGAGGCAGCCGCCGCACATCAGGACGGCGCGCCCGCCAAGCAGCTGGCCCGAGAGGCCGGGCTCGCGCTTCCCACCGCCTACCACCTGTTGCGCACGCTGACCCACGAAGGCTATCTGCGCAGGGAGAAGGGCCTGTTCGTGCTCGGCGAGGGAGCCGAGCGGCTCAGTTCCAGCGGGGCGGAGCAGAATCGTCGCGGCATGATCGGCGAGGCCCTGGCCCACTGGCGCGATGCCATCGGCGTACCCGTCTACTTCGCGGTCTACCGCGAGGGCGAGATCGAGGTCGTGGCCGTCGCGGACACGCCCGGGAATCCCGCCGTGGAGGAGTGGGCCGACTTCCGCGAGACCGGTCACGCCCATGCGATCGGACAGTGTCTGCTCGGCCAACTCGACGAAGAGCGGCGCAAGGACCATCTCGACCGCTATCCCGTGCAGTCGATCACGAGGTACTCGGTCCGTGACGACCGGAGCTTCATGCGCCGGCTGGAAGCGATGGGGCGGATGCGACCTGTGGTGGAGCGGCAGGAGTACGCGCTGGGAACGGTCTGCGCGGCGATTCCGATCACCGCGGGCGACACGGCGGCCACGATGGCGATTTCCGTTCCCGCCTATCAGTCAGAGCGACTACTCCCCGCGGCGATGCGGTTGCAGAATGAGATCGGAAAGCTGCTTGGGACACTCGCCTTCTCTATCAGCATCTGAAAACTCACTCCTTGTGATCTGATGTGTACGTTAAGCAAGATGCCATGGGTGTCAGGGAGTTGGTTCCTGGCCGGTCGAGGTTTAGCGACGGGGTAGGCGGGCGATGCGCGAGTCGGTGCAGGCAGAGGTCATGATGAGCTTCCTTGTTTCCGAGGAGTTGTCGTTTCGCATCCCGGTGGAGCTGCGCTATGAGACCGCGGATCCCTACGCCGTCCGGCTGACCTTCCATCTCCCCGGCGACGCTCCGGTGACCTGGGCCTTCGGGCGCGAGTTGCTGATCGACGGGGTGGGCAGGGCATGCGGCGACGGTGATGTGCACATCGCGCCCACCGACCCCGACCTGCTCGACGAGGTCCTCATCAGGCTGCAGGTCGGCGGCGATCAGGCGCTGTTCCGGGTGGGGGTTCCGCCACTGCTCGCGTTCCTGGACCGCACGGACAAGTTGGTGCCGCTCGGGCAGGAGCGGGCGCTCGCCGACTTCGAGACCCACCTGGACGAGGCGCTGGACCGGATCCTCGCGGAGGAGCAGAGCGCGGGCTGACCTCGGGGCCAACGGACGCCGCGGGATGGCAGATTGGTGCATTTCACGGCATTGCCGCGGCCGCGGACTCCGGTCCTGGCCCGGACCCGGACCCGGGCCCGGGCCCTGGACCCCGGTCCGCTCACGCCTTGCGTCGTCGTCCGCCTCCGCCGCCCCTTCGCTGCTTTGCCGCCGCGGGCGCCACGGACGCCGCAGGAGCACCAGAGGCCCCAGCAGTCCCCGCAACACCACCCGCCCGATCCGCGGACACCACCAGCGCCGCGAGGGCCGTCGTCACCGGGACCGAGGCGACCAGGCCGATCGAGCCGACCAGCGTGCGCACGATCTCCTCGGCGACCAGCTCGCTGTTGGCCACCGTGCCCACGCTGCTCTGCGCGATCGAGAAGAGCAGGAGCAGCGGCAGCGCGGCGCCCGCGTAGGCCAGGACCAGGGTGTTGACCACGGAGGCGATGTGGTCGCGGCCGATGCGGATGCCCGCGCGGTACAGGCCGCGCCAGCCCATCGTCGGGTTGGCCTGGTGCAGCTCCCAGACCGCCGACGTCTGGGTGACCGTCACGTCGTCGAGGACACCGAGGGAGCCGATGATGACGCCCGCGAGCAGCAGACCGCTCATGTCGATGTCCGGATACAGGCCGTGGATCAGGCCGGTGTTGTCGTCCGTGTTGCCGCTCAGCGAGGCCCAGCCGATGAAGACCGAGCCGAGCAGCCCGATCAGGAGCAGCGAGATCAGGGTGCCGAGCACCGCGACCGACGTACGCGCCGTGAGTCCATGGCACAGATAGAGCGCGATCAGCATGATGGCGCTGGCCCCGACCACCGCCACCACCAGCGGATTCGACCCCTGGAGGATCGCTGGCAGGATGAAGAAGGTCAGCACGAGGAAGCTCAGGGCGAGCGCCACCAGGGCCATGACGCCGCGCATCCGCCCCACCAGGACGACGGCGAGGGCGAAGATCCCGGCGAGCAGCGCCATCGGGATCTTGCGGTTCACGTCGGTGACGGAGTACTGCAGCGCCTCCGGTGCCTTGGGCTCATAGGCGACCACCACCTGCTGGCCCTCGCGCAACTGCCGTGGTGAGTCAGGCTGGACGATCTCCGTGAAGGTGCGGCCCTTGTCCTTGCCGCTGGTCACCTCGACCGTCGCCTTCTTGCAGGTGCCCTTCGCGCGGGACTCCGCGGTCTGCCCCTCGGCGGTGGACGTGTCACCGGTCGGCGGGGGCTGCGAGGCGTTCACGTCCTCGCAGGGCAGCTCCTGCACCTTCGTCACCGTCGCGGACTCGGTCTGCCGGTCGAAGCCGACTCCGGTGCGCTCGTGGCCGGGTGCGCCGCCGGGCCAGAGCACGACGAGACCCACGACGACCGCGGTGGCGAAAGGAATCAGCACCGCCGCGATGACCTTGCGCAGATGCCGGGAGACGGGCGCCGCCGGACCATGGCTGTGCGAGTGCCCGTGCCCGTCCCCGTGAGGGTTCGGGAAGGGCGGCCCGGACGGCGGCTGGGACGGCGGACGCGGCGGCGGCTCTGTGGTGGTCACTGCCCGATCATCGCAAGAACGGAGGGGGCCCTCTGTTCAGCGCGCCCGATATGACGCTAGCGTGGAGGCACCTTTGCAATCGCGGGAGCTCGGAGCACCGGGCTGAGAGGGCGCTGACCTCCGTACGAATCGGCACAAGAGTGCACGAGCAGTACGGAATCCGCTGCGTCGACCGCCGAACCTGTTACCGGGTAATGCCGGCGTAGGGAGTAGGTCTCATGACCACATCGGACGCACGCACGCCTGCCTCCAGCACGCCCGAGGGCGCGGAGGCCGGGAAGTCCATCGGCTGGCACAAGGCGTACGTCGAGGGCTCACGCCCCGATCTGCGCGTGCCGGTCCGCCAGGTGCACCTCACCAACGGCAAGGCCGTGACCCTGTACGACACTTCAGGGCCGTACACCGACCCGGCCGCGGAGACCGACGTCCGCCGCGGTCTGCCGCCGCTGCGGGAGAACTGGATCATCGCCCGCGGCGACACCGAGGAGTACGTGGGCCGCCCGCCCCGTCCCGAGGACGACGGCATCAAGCACACCTCGCCGCGCGGCGGGCTCAAGAACCTCGACGCGGTCTTCCCCGGCCGCCCGCGCCAGCCTCGCCGCGGCCGCCAGGGCCAGGCGGTGACGCAGCTGGCGTACGCCCGTCGCGGCGAGATCACGCCCGAGATGGAGTTCATCGGGATCCGGGAGAACATCGATCCCGAGATCGTCCGGGAGGAAGTCGCCGCGGGCCGCGCGGTGATCCCCGCGAACGTGAACCACCCGGAGATCGAGCCGATGATCATCGGCAAGAGGTTCCTGGTGAAGGTGAACGCCAACATCGGCAACTCCGCGGTCACCTCCTCCATCGAGGAGGAGGTGGACAAGATGACCTGGGCGACCAAGTGGGGCGCCGACACGGTCATGGACCTCTCCACAGGGCGCAACATCCACACCACCCGCGAGTGGGTCCTGCGCAACTCCCCCGTCCCCATCGGCACCGTGCCGCTCTACCAGGCCCTGGAGAAGGTCGACGGCCAGGCCGAGGCGCTGACCTGGGAGATCTACAAGGACACGGTCATCGAGCAGGCCGAGCAGGGCGTGGACTACATGACGGTGCACGCGGGCGTGCGCCTTCCGTATGTCCCGCTCACCGCGCGCCGCAAGACCGGCATCGTCTCGCGCGGTGGCTCGATCATGGCCGCCTGGTGTCTGGCGCACCACAAGGAGAGCTTCCTCTACGAGCACTTCGAGGAGCTCTGCGAGATCCTCGCGGCGTACGACGTGACGTACTCGCTCGGCGACGGCCTGCGGCCCGGATCGATCGCGGACGCCAACGACGAGGCGCAGTTCGCCGAGTTGAAGACGCTCGGGGAACTCAACACGATCGCCAAGCGTCACAACGTACAGACGATGATCGAGGGCCCCGGTCACGTCCCGATGCACAAGATCAAGGAGAACATCGACCTCCAGCAGGAGATCTGCGAGGAGGCGCCGTTCTACACGCTCGGCCCGCTCACCACGGACATCGCCCCCGCCTACGACCACATCACCTCCGGCATCGGCGCCGCGATGATCGGCTGGTGGGGCACGGCGATGCTCTGCTACGTCACGCCCAAGGAGCACCTGGGCCTGCCCAACCGTGACGACGTGAAGACCGGTGTCATCACGTACAAGATCGCGGCCCACGCAGCCGACCTCGCCAAGGGGCACCCGGGCGCGCAGGACTGGGACGACGCGCTCTCGGACGCGCGCTTCGAGTTCCGCTGGGAGGACCAGTTCAATCTGGCCCTCGACCCGGTCACCGCGCGGGAGTTCCACGACGAGACGCTGCCGGCCGAGCCCGCGAAGACGGCGCACTTCTGCTCGATGTGCGGGCCGAAGTTCTGCAGCATGAAGATCTCCCAGGACATCCGCAGGCAGCACGGCGGCGACCTGGACCAGGACGAGATCGCCGCGGGCATGGAGCAGAAGTCCAAGGAGTTCGCGGCAGCCGGAAACCGCGTGTACCTGCCGATCGCCGACTGAGCCGCCGAATCCCCGGAGGCATCCGGACAGCGCGAATCTGTGGGTCTCCCAACAGCCGTTGGGGGACCCACAGCCGTGCCCGCTCGCGGCGCCCCGCTACTCCGGCTTGTGGTCGGGCCCGCCGAAGTCCGGGCTCGAGAAGTCCGGGCTCGAGTAGCTCGGCCGCGGGCCCGCGGAGGGCCCGCCGTCAGGGCTGCTGAACCCGGGCCGGTGGTAGCCCAGTTGAGGCATGCGGCTGCTCGGGTCCGCCGACGGCGTACGGGCCACGTGCGCCGCCCCCGGATCCGCGAGCGCCTCCCGCAGGAACGGCAGGACGCCGCGCTCCAGGAGTGCCTCGCCCCAGGCTTCCCTGGCGCGGACCACCTCCTCGTTCCGTTCTCCGTGCGAGTCCGCCTGGAGCGAGGTGGAGCCGTTGCGCAGAGCGGTCAGGAGCAGCCCGATCGCGGCGACCAGGATGCCTCCCGCGGTGAGCGCGCCGAACAGCCATCCCGCGGTGAGCAGGGTGTCCGCGAAGGCGGGCTCGGGGTTGAGCATCTTCAGGATGTAGCCCACCAGCAGGAAGATCGCGGCGGCCGCCCCGGCGAGCACGGGTGCGAGCACCGCGACGACGGCGATCGCCCCCGCCCCTGAGGTCTCGGCGGTCACCTCCCCCATCGTGGTGGCGAGTCCGAGGCCGCCCGAACCGGCTTCCGCCTCGCTCTGGCTGCTCCGTTCCCGTATCGATGGTGCGGCAGATCCGCTCTCGCGCAGTTGCTCGCGGACCTTCACATAGTGCGTGTACTCGGTCGTGGCGGCGGCCGTGATCAGCGCAGTGGCGTTCAGGGCCATGGTGCGCAGCTGCTCGGTGTTGAGCCGCTGGCCCACTGCGGCAAGATCCGGACGATTCGGTGCGGTGCGCAGCGCCTCATCGAGGATCCGCTCGAACTCGGGGCGGTCCTCATTGAGCAGGTGTGGAGCGCTGTTCATGTGCATCCCCCGATGCTCCGTAGGGCTTGGTGACTCGCATGGGTACGAGCCGTCGGGCAGAAACGGAGGGGAGCCTGCTACGGATAAGCCGATGGTAGAGCCGTGACGGCACGCGGTGACAGGGGGTTTCCAGAAATAGGCCCCCTGGCCAGCGTGATCCTGTAGTGGTGCGCTTGCCCAGCGAACGCTCAGCTATCCAGGGGGAGTTGGCAGACCAGCAGCTTTCCGGCCATGGTCACTCCGCCGTCCATGGCGATGGCCAGGCCGTCTGCGTAGATATGTGGTCCCTCGATGACGGGGCCGCCGCCGTCCGAGTCATCCTCCGAGCCGACATCGCCGAGCAGATACGGGATGGGGCTGTGGCCATGGACGATGCGACTGCCCCCGTACATGTCGAGGAGTTCGCGTACGGCAGCGGGGCCCGACTCGTCGCGGAAGGCGAAGCGCTTGGTGAACTTCCGGAAGAGGTCCCAGCATTCGTCCGCGTCGTTGCGCGTGAGTGTCTCGCGGACGGTGTCGTTCACGGCCTCGATCGAGTCGCCGTAATCCAGATAGGCGGTTGTGTCGGAGTGCATGAGCAGATGCCCGTCCTCCGCCTCGATCGCGTCCAGGCGGGCCATCCACTGCAGATGGTGGTCCTCCAGACGCTCCATGTCGGTCTTCTGGCCGCCGTTCAGGAGCCAGGCGGCCTGGAAGGTGGCGGTGCCCGCGCCCGAGTTGACCGGGGTGTCGCCGAACCGCTTCGCGCCGAGCAGCAGCAGTTCGTGGTTGCCCATCAGCGCCTTGCAGTAGCCGCCCGCGGCCGCAGCCTGGGCGGACAGGCGCATCACGAGGTCGATGACGCCGATGCCGTCGGGGCCGCGGTCGGTGAAGTCGCCGAGGAACCAGAGGCGGGCGTTGCCCGCGGACCAGTCGCCCTCGCCGTCGATGAGGCCCTGCTCGTGCAGTGCCGTGAGCAGCTCGTCCAGGTAGCCGTGCACATCGCCGACGACATACAGCGGGCCGTGCCCGTCGCCGGCCGGTGCCTGCGGGGGCTCCGGCATGGCCTGCACGTTCACCTGCACGGTGTCGCCGCGGTTGATGACGGGGAGATCGCGCTGGGTGGGGGTGTAGCCGTCGTCCGGTACGCCGGGAAGGTCCCCGGAGCCGCCCACAGCCGCCGCGTCCCTCGCACTTCCGTCGACCGGACCGGTCTCATGGACGTACGCCGGTACGCGGAAGTCGCGCAGCGTCGCCGTCCGCACATCGGGTCCCTGACCGGCCCCCTGAGTCATCGACCCCTCCACCACCATTGCGCCGCATCTGCACCGAGATCGGACTGCCTGGTCGCAGCGGCCCGCGGTGTCGTCCGCCCATCATAGGAATGCGACTCGCGCTGTGTGGTGCACCAGGGGTGGTGAATCAGTGCTGGACCCCAGTTCACCGAGGTTTTCTCCCGAATTGGGCAGAGGTTTCCCCACAGATCACGACCGGGCCGTACCGGTCGGCGCCAGGCAGCACCGATCGGCAGGGATGTCCTCCCCGCCGATCGGCCCCCGCAACCTGCCCGGTCGGGCCCTTCTGGATACGCCGTCCGCTCAGCCGGTGCCGGGCGAGCGGGGCGGGCTGACCGTCGTACGCGGCGGACGTCGCTCGGACGAGGTGCGCACGATCAGCTCCGTCGGTATCACCTGCTCGACCGGGCGGCCCGAATCGAGCCCTTCGATGGCGTCGATGAGCAGCTGGACGACGGCCGTGCCGATCCGCCGCGGCTTCAGCGAGAGCGTGGTGATGGGCGGCTCGGTGGTGGCGTAGACGGTCGACTCGCTGCAGCACACCAGCAGCAGGTCGTCCGGTACGCGCAGTCCGTAGCGGCGGGCCGCCGCGAGGAGGTCGGTGCCGTTCGGGTCGAAGAGGCCGTAGACGGCGTCGGGACGGTCGGGGCGGGCGAGCAGCCGGTCGGCGGCGACGGCGCCCGCGCAGGGGTCGTGGGCCGGGTAGGACTCGTACACGGGGTCCTGGCCGACGCGCTCGCACCAGCGCAGATAGGCCGTCGTGGACAGATGGGTGTACGTGTCCGTGGTGGTCCCGGTGAGCAGGCCGATCCGGCGGGCGCCGGCCGCCGCCAGATGGTCGAGGATCTCCAGTACGGCGGCCTCGTGGTCGTTGTCGACCCAGGCGGTGACCGGCAGCGACCCGGCCGGGCGGCCGTCGGAGACCACCGGGAGGCCCTGGCGGACCAGTTCGCTCACGACGGGGTCGTGATCGGACGGATCGACGACGACGGTGCCGTCGAGCGCGACGTTCGACCACACGTCGACCGGGCTGCGCCGCGAGGTGGCGGGCAGGATGACGAGGGCGTAGCCGCGGGCGAGCGCGGCCGAGGTCGCGGCTCTGGCCATCTCCGCGAAGTACGCGAATTCGGTGAAGGTGAAAGGTTCATCCCCGTACGTCGTCACGGTCAGGCCGATGAGTCCTGACTTGCCGGTACGGAGCGTGCGGGCCGCCGCGGAAGGGCGATAGCCCAGCCGTTCTGCGACCTCGCGGACATGGCGTCGGGTGGCGTCCGGGAGCCGCCCCTTGCCGTTAAGAGCGTCGGAGACAGTCGTGATGGAGACACCGGCGGCGGCGGCGACGTCTCTGATGCCCGCTCGGCTCTGCCGGTTGCCCCGGCGGGCGGTCTCCGCTCGGCTCACCTGGTGGTTCCCTGCTGCTGTCATGGCGAGCCGATAGTAGGGCTCATGAGGGTGGGTAGCGCGGGCGCATATTCACTCGTTGACAGGCACGTTTCTGCATGGCGGAAGCGGGTCAATGACCTTGGATTGCAAGGGAGTTGGCGGGATTCAGGGGAGTCGGTCCCTTGTCGTCGCGTGCACGCCTGCCAAATGAGCGATGTTTCGAAGAGGTCTCAACTCACCTTCACGGGTGATGCGCGCCACGGAGTGAGCCACCGGCGCACGGCACAACAGGGAGCGCTCCCCCCTCTTCGTACGCCTTCGTCCTTCGATGCCCCGGGGGTGTCTACATCGATGCCGCCGACCCATTCGCAGCCGGGCTGAATCCTCATAAGGTGAGGAGTATTGAAGTCAGGGATTTCAGGCGTACAGATGTTCAGGCGTTTCAGAGGAGGACTGCGGTGAGCGAGACGAGCCCGAGGCTGCGTGCCGAGCTGGAGGGTATCCCCACCTATAAGCCCGGCAAGCCCGCCGCGGCCGATGGTCCGGTGGCGTACAAGCTGTCCTCGAACGAGAACCCGTATCCGCCGCTCCCCGGCGTCATGGAGAGCGCGCTCGCCGCGGCCGGTTCCTTCAACCGCTACCCGGACATGGCCTGCACCGGCCTGATGAGTGAACTCGCCGACCGCTTCGGGGTGCCGGTGTCGCACGTCGCGACGGGCACCGGTTCCGTCGGCGTCGCGCAGCAGCTGCTCCAGGCCACCTGCGGCCCCGGCGACGAGGTCATCTACGCCTGGCGGTCCTTCGAGGCGTACCCGATCATCACGCAGGTGAGCGGTGCGACGTCGGTGAAGGTGCCGCTGACGGCCGGGGACGTGCACGACCTGGACGCGATGGCCGACGCGATCACCGACCGGACGCGGCTGATCTTCGTCTGCAACCCGAACAACCCGACCGGCACGGTGGTGCGCCGGGCCGAGCTGGAGCGGTTCCTGGACCGGGTGCCGGGCGATGTGCTCGTGGTGCTCGACGAGGCCTATCGCGAGTTCATCCGTGATGTCGAGGTGCCGGACGGCATCGAGCTCTACCGGGACCGGCCGAATGTCGCCGTGCTGCGTACGTTCTCCAAGGCGTACGGCCTCGCGGGCCTCCGCGTCGGCTTCGCGATCGCCCATGAGCCGGTGGCCGCGGCGCTGCGCAAGACGGCGGTGCCGTTCGGCGTGAGCCAGCTCGCGCAGGACGCGGCGGTGGCCTCGCTGCGGGCCGAGGACGAACTGATGGGCCGGGTCGGCTCGTTGGTCGCCGAGCGCACGCGCGTGGTCGAGACGCTGCGGGCGCAGGGCTGGACGGTGCCCGAGACGCAGGCGAACTTCGTCTGGCTGCGGCTCGGGGAGCGGACGACGGACTTCGCGGCGGCCTGCGAGAAGGCCGGCGTGGTCGTGCGGCCGTTCGCCGGCGAGGGGATGCGGGCCACGATCGGCGAGACCGAGGCCAACGACATCTTCCTCCAGGCGGCGCAGGCGTTCCGCAAGGAGCTGTAGCCCCAGACGATTTCGACGGCTCCCAGGCGGTCTCGACGGCTCCTAGGCGGTCTCGACGCGGATGGGGTCGCCGGAGCGGACGGTGGCGAGCAGCCTGGGGTCGCCGTCGATCCGGCCGAGGACGTTGCACGGGCTCGCGAGGCGGCATTCGTCGCCCCGCGAGATCGGGGTGGGCCCGTAGGGGAGGGCGAGCGCGTCGCCGTCGGTCCAGAAGGCGACCGTGCCGGGCTCGACGACCTGCCGGGCGCCGTCCTCGAGCGGGACGCTCACGCCCGTGTCGAAGTAGACCTCCTCGCCCCAGGTGTTGGCGGTGGCGGAGAGCGGCAGGACCTTGCTCAGGGCCTGGGCGGTCGGGGTGTCCTCGATCGTCGCGGTCAGGTGTCCTGCGGGCCAGATGATGCGTATCTGTGTCTGCGTCTGCTGCGTCTGCATGGCGCGGATTCAACAATATGTTGAAGCGATTGGGAAGGCCTTGGAGTCCTCGGGGGAGGGTTCCAAGGCCTTCGTCGCGTTTCCGTCGCACTTTCCTCGGGGCTTCAGCCCCGTTCCCTTCGGTTCCCTGCAGTAAGGGGACCCCCCTTGCATGCGCCGGCAGGCCGTACGCCATAATGCTTGTGAATGTGAACGCGTTCACAAGCGTGTCCTGTTAGTCCCAAATAGGTGGGATTAAAGGGGCAAACTGCCGATGTGACCACGACACGTAAGGAGAAGACGCGTGGACCTGGCTCTGGCGCCCGAGACTCTGGCGCGATGGCAGTTCGGCATCACGACCGTCTACCACTTCCTGTTCGTCCCCCTGACGATCTCGCTGGCCGCCCTCACGGCGATCCTCGAGACGGCCTGGGTCCGCACGGGCAAGGAGCACTACCTCCGGGCGACCAAGTTCTGGGGAAAGCTGTTCCTGATCAACATCGCGATGGGTGTCGTCACCGGCATCGTCCAGGAGTTCCAGTTCGGCATGAACTGGTCCGACTACTCGCGCTTCGTCGGTGATGTCTTCGGGGCCCCGCTCGCCTTCGAAGCCCTCATCGCGTTCTTCTTCGAGTCGACCTTCATCGGGCTGTGGATCTTCGGCTGGGACAAGCTCCCGAAGAAGCTGCACTGCGCCACGATCTGGATCGTCTCCATCGGGACCGTCCTGTCGGCGTACTTCATCATCGCCGCGAACGCGTTTATGCAGCACCCGGTCGGCTACAAGATCGTGGAGCGGGACGGCGCCAAGCGCGCGGAGCTCACCGACTTCTCGAAGGTGCTCTTCCAGGAGACGACCCTCGTCAACTTCTTCCACGTCATCTCGGCGGCGATCCTGGTCGGCGGCGCCTTCATGACCGGCATCGCGATCTTCCACCTGCGCAAGAAGCAGCACATCCGCACCATGCGGATGTCGATGCGGCTCGGCCTGGTCACCGCCTTCGTCGGCACCCTGCTCACCGTCGTCAGCGCCGACACCCTCGGCAAGGTCATGTACGAGCAGCAGCCGATGAAGATGTCGGCCGCCGAGGCCCTGTGGGAGACGGAGAAGCCGGCGCCGTTCTCGCTCTTCGCGTACGGCGATGTCTCCAAGGGGCACAACGACGTCGCCATCGAGATCCCCGGGATACTGTCCTTCCTCGCCAAGAACAACTTCAGTGCCGAGATCCCCGGCATCAACGACCTCAACAGGGAGTCGCAGGAGAAGTTCGGACCCGGCGACTACCGGCCCAACATCCCCACCGCGTACTGGTCCTACCGCTGGATGATCGGCTTCGGCGGGGTCTCGATGGCCCTGTGCACCGCCGGCCTCTGGCTCACGCGGAAGAAGTTCTGGCTCGCCCCGGAGCACCGCACCGGCGGCGACGAGATCCCGAAGCTGATGCTCACCAAGAACAAGGAGCTGGCGCCGAAGCTCGGCAAGTGGTGGTGGCTGCTCTCCCAGTGGACGCTGATCTTCCCCCTCATCGGTACGGCCTGGGG
Source organism: Streptomyces sp. NPDC050658 (assembly GCF_044457025.1). Lineage (NCBI taxonomy): Bacteria > Bacillati > Actinomycetota > Actinomycetes > Kitasatosporales > Streptomycetaceae > Streptomyces > Streptomyces sp. NPDC050658. The sequence goes on along the minus strand of NZ_JBITGM010000006.1, from coordinate 162,537 downwards.
CTGGATCTTCACCGAGACCGGGCGTCAGCCCTGGGTGGTCTACGGAGTGCTGCGCACCAAGGACGCGGTCTCGCCGGGCGTCTCGCAGGGTGAGGTGCTCACCTCGCTGATCGTGTTCACGGCCATCTACGCGATCCTCGCCGTGATCGAGGTGAAGCTGCTGCTCAAGTACGTCAGGCAGGGGCCGCCCGAACTGACCGAGGCGGACCTCAACCCGCCGACCAAGATCGGCGGCCCGGGATCGGGCAAGGGTTCCGACGCCGATGACGATGCCGACCGGCCCATGGCCTTCTCGTACTGAGGGAGTTGATCGACATGGAACTTCACGACGTCTGGTTCGTGCTGATCGCCGTCCTGTGGATCGGCTACTTCTTCCTGGAGGGCTTCGACTTCGGGATCGGGGTCCTGACCAAGCTGCTCGCCCGTGACCGGGTGGAGAAGCGGGTCCTGATCAACACCATCGGCCCCGTCTGGGACGGCAACGAGGTGTGGCTGCTCACGGCGGGCGGCGCGACCTTCGCCGCCTTCCCCGAGTGGTACGCGACGCTGTTCTCCGGCTTCTATCTGCCGCTGCTGATCATCCTGCTCTGCCTGATCGTGCGCGGTGTCGCCTTCGAGTACCGCGCGAAGCGGCCCGAGGAGAAGTGGCAGACCAACTGGGAGCACGCGATCTTCTGGACCTCGCTGGTCCCGGCGTTCCTGTGGGGCGTGGCCTTCGCCAACATCGTGCGGGGCGTGAAGATCGACGCCCACAAGGAGTACGTGGGCAACTTCTGGGATCTGCTCAACCCGTACGGGATCCTCGGCGGGCTCGTCACGCTGACGCTCTTCACCTTCCACGGCGCGGTGTTCGCCTCGCTCAAGACGGTGGGCGACATCCGGGTGCGGGCACGGAAGATGGCGCTCGGTCTTGGGCTGGTCACGGCCGTGCTCGCGCTCGGCTTCCTGATCTGGACGCAGGCCGACAAGGGCGACGGCAAGAGCCTGGTCGCGATGATCGTGGCCGTGGTCGCGCTCGTCGGTGCCATCGGGGCGATCAAGGTGGGACGCGAGGGCTGGTCGTTCGCGCTCTCCGGCATCACGATCGCCGCGGCCGTCGCGATGCTCTTCCTGACGCTCTTCCCGAACGTCATGCCGTCGTCGCTGAACGACGAGTGGAGCCTCACGGTCACCAACGCCTCGTCGAGCCCCTACACCCTGAAGATCATGACCTGGTGTGCGGCCATCGCGACGCCGGTCGTGCTGCTCTACCAGTCGTGGACCTACTGGGTGTTCCGCAAGCGGATCGGTACGCAGCACATCGCTGACGCTGCGCACTGAGATCACCGACGCTGCGTACCGAGATCACCGACGCCGCGCACTGAGTCCGTTCCGACCGTCCTGGCCGTAGTCCAGTTCTCCGTCCTTCGGAGGGTGTGTTTCACGTGAAACCGATCGACCCGCGTCTGCTCCGGTACGCCCGTGCCACCCGGTTCTTCCTGATCGCGGTGGTGGTCCTCGGCGTCGCCGGGGCGGGCCTGGTCATCGCCCAGGCGATGCTCGTCGCCGAGGTCGTGGTGGGCGCCTTCCAGGAGGGGCTTGCCCTCGGCGACCTGGGGACGCCGCTCGTCCTGCTCGCGGTGGTCGCGGCGGGACGGGCGCTCGTCGCCTGGCTCACCGAGCTCGCGGCGCACCGGGCGAGCGCGGTGGTCAAGTCGGAGCTGCGGCGACGGTTGCTGGAACGGGCCGGGCAGTTGGGCCCCGGTTGGCTGAGCAGTCAGCGGACGGGCTCGCTCGTCTCGTTGGCCACGCGGGGCGTCGACGCGCTCGACGACTACTTCTCGCGCTATCTGCCCCAGTTGGGGCTCGCGGTCGTGGTGCCGGTGGCGGTGCTCGCCCGCATCGTCACCGAGGACTGGGTGTCGGCGGCGATCATCGTCGTGACCCTGCCGCTGATCCCGGTCTTCATGATCCTTATCGGCTGGGCGACCCAGAACCGGATGGACCGTCAGTGGCGGCTCCTCTCCCGGCTTTCGGGCCACTTCCTGGACGTGGTGGCGGGCCTCCCGACGCTCAAGGTCTTCGGCCGGGCCAAGGCACAGGCGGAGTCGATCCGGCGGATCACGGGCGAGTACCGGCAGGCCACGATGCGTACGCTGCGCATCGCCTTCCTGTCGTCATTCGCACTGGAGCTGCTGGCGACGCTGTCGGTGGCGCTGGTCGCGGTGACCATCGGGATGCGGCTCGTCCATGGGGACATGGATCTGTACGTCGGGATCGTCATCCTCGTCCTCGCGCCCGAGGCCTATCTGCCGCTGCGTCAGGTCGGGGCGCAGTACCACGCGGCGGCGGAGGGACTCTCGGCCGCCGAAGAGATCTTCGAGGTCCTGGAGACCCCGGTGCGGGCCACGGGGGAGGCGGCGGCCCCTTCGGGGACGCTGAGCGTGGAGGGCGTGACGGTCCGGTATCCGGGGCGGGCGGCGGACGCGGTCTCCGGGGTGTCGTTCACGGTGGAGCCGGGCGAGACGGTGGCTCTGGTCGGGCCCAGCGGGGTGGGCAAGTCGACGCTCCTCGATGTCGTCCTCGGCTTTGTCGAGCCCGCCGAGGGGCGGGTACGTGTCGGGGGCGTCGACCTCGCGGACGTCTCGCCCGAGCGGTGGCGCGAGCGGATCTCCTGGGTTCCGCAACGGCCTCATCTGTACGCCGGTTCCATCGCGGAGAACGTGCGGCTCGCGCGCCCCGACGCGGGGGACGACGCGGTGCGGGAGGCCCTGCGGGCGGCGGGGGCCTGGGAGTTCGTGTCGGAGCTGCCGGGTGGCGTGGAGACCTTGCTGGGGGAGGACGGGGCCGGGCTTTCCGCCGGGCAGCGGCAGCGGCTCGCGCTGGCGCGGGCGTTCCTCGCCGATCGGCCTGTGGTGCTCCTCGATGAGCCGACGGCCGCGTTGGACGGAGAGACCGAGGCGGGGGTCGTCGAGGCGGTCCGGCTGCTCGCTGTCGGGCGGACTGTGTTGCTGGTGGTGCATCGGCCGGCGCTGCTGGGCGTTGCCGACCGGGTCGTTCGGCTGGACGCCGCTCATGTCGGTGCCCGGCAGGGGGGCTTGTCCCCGGCTGTTGCGCCGAGCGGAGCGTCTGCCGACACGGGGGGCGAGCAGAGCGATTCGGTGGCTGCGTCGGCATCGACATCGACATCGACGTCGACATCCGCGGAGTCCCGCTCGGCCGCCGGGGTGCTGGCCCGGCTGCGGGGGATGGCTCAGCAGCGGAAGGGCAAGCTCGCCCTGGCGCTGCTGCTGGGGTCCCTTGCGATCGGCAGTTCCGTCGGGCTGATGGCCACCTCGGGATGGCTGATCAGCCGGGCGTCCGAGCAGCCGCCGGTGATGTACCTGATGATCGCCGTGACGGCGACCCGCGCCTTCGGCATGGGCCGCGCCGTCTTCCGCTACGCCGAGCGCCTCGTCTCGCACGACGCCGTGCTGCGGATGCTGGCCGACACCCGCGTCGCGGTCTACCGGCGCCTGGAACGCCTCGCCCCGGCCGGGCTCAGGAAGAGCCGCCGCGGCGACCTCCTCTCCCGTCTCGTCGCCGATGTCGACGCCTTGCAGGACTACTGGCTGCGCTGGCTGCTGCCCGCGTCGGCCGCCGCGGCCGTCGGCGCCGGAGCCGTCGGCTTCACCGCCTGGCTGCTCCCCGAGGCGGGCGCCGTCCTCGCCGTGGGCCTGCTCCTCGCGGGCGTGGGCGTACCGCTGCTCTCCGGAGCGGTCGCCCGCCGCGCGGAGCGCAGGCTCGCCCCCGCGCGCGGGGTGCTCGCCACGCGGGTCGCCGATCTGCTCACCGGGACCGCCGAGTTGACGGTCGCCGGCGCGCTGCCCCGGCGTACCGCCGCGGCGAAGGAAGCCGATGCCGAGCTGACCCGGATCGCGTCCAGGACCGCCGCGGCCACCGCGCTCGGCGACGGGCTCGGCGCGCTCGCGTCCGGGCTCACCGTGGCCGCCGCCGCCCTCGTCGGCGTACAGGCGGTGCACGACGGCAGGCTGAGCGGGGTCGCGCTCGCCGTCGTCGTCCTGACGCCGCTCGCCGCGTTCGAGGCGGTGCTCGGGCTGCCGCTCGCCGTGCAGTACCGCCAGCGCGTCAGGAAGAGCGCTGAGCGGGTCTACGAGGTCCTCGACGCCCCCGAACCCGTCCCCGAGCCCAGCGAGCCCGCAGAGCGCCCGCAGACGCCTTTCCCGCTCCATGTCGAAGGTCTGCACGCCCGCCACGAGGGTCAGGGCCGCGACGCGCTCGCCGGTGTCGGCCTGACGCTGGAGCAGGGCCGGCGGATCGCCGTCGTCGGTCCCTCGGGCTCCGGCAAGACGACGCTCGCCCAGGTGCTGCTGCGCTTCCTCGGGACGAGCGAGGGGACCTACACCTTGGGCGGCACGGACGCCGCCTCCCTCGACGGTGACACCGTGCGTGAGCTGGTCGGGCTCTGCGCCCAGGACGCGCACATCTTCGACAGCTCCGTACGGGAGAACCTGCTCATCGCGCGGAGGGACGCGAGCGACGGCGAACTGCGCGACGCGCTGGCGCGGGCCCGGCTCACGGAGTGGACCGACTCGCTGCCCGACGGGCTCGACACCTTGGTCGGCGAGCACGGGGCGCGCCTCTCCGGAGGACAGCGACAGCGCATCGCCCTGGCCCGCGCGCTGCTCGCCGACTTCCCCGTCCTCGTCCTCGACGAGCCCGCCGAGCATCTCGACCTGCCGACCGCCGACGCCCTCACCGACGACCTCCTTGCCGCCACCGAGGGGCGTACGACGCTGCTCATCACGCACCGGCTCGCCGGTCTTGAGGCGGTCGATGAGGTGATCGTCCTCGACGAGGGGCGGGTCGTGCAGCGCGGCGGCTACGCGGAGCTGGCGGCGGTCGACGGTCCGCTGCGGCGTATGCGGGAGCGGGAGAGCGCGGCGGATCTGCTGCTGACGGTGGCGGGCTGATGGCGGCGGGCTGACGGTGGGGCCGGCGGTCGCGTGACGTGCTGACGTGCTGCTGAGGGGCGAGGGAAGGTCCGTCGTGTCCGGAGAGCAGCCCCGACTTTCCTCGCCAAATAGGACTAACTACCCTCAAGGCATGTCAGCCGCCTCGTCCCCCGCCGCCTCGCCGCGCCCCGACGGCACTCCGGAGCCGATGGATCCCGTGGCGGCGGCGACGCGGGCGACCCGCAGCCTGCAGGGCCTCTCCCCCGAGCTGACCGCGCGGCTGCCGCAGCTCCTGGAGGCGATGCGGTCGGTCGGCGCCGGCCTTGAGCTGCACAGCACGCTGGACCGCATCTGCGAGACGGCGGCCGAGCTCGCGGACGCCCACTACGCGGCCATCGGCGTCGTCTCCGAGGACGGCACGGGGCTCTCGGACTTCGTCTACTTCGGCGTCGACGAGGAGACCGCCGAGCGGATCGGGCACCTTCCCGACGGACACAAGGGGCTGCTCGGCGCCCTCATCCACCAGCCCGAGACCCTCCGCCTCGCGGACCTCTCCGCCGACCCGCGCTCCTGCGGATTCCCGGCGAACCACCCGCCGATGCGGACCTTCCTCGGCGTCCCCATCCGTGTCCAGGGCGAGATCTTCGGCAACCTCTACCTCACCGAGAAGCGAGGCGGCGCCGAGTTCAACGAGTACGACGCGCACATGGTCCGCGTGCTCGCCACGGAGGCGGGCATCGCCATCGGCAACGCCCGCCTCTACGAAGCGGCCACGCAACGGGAGCGCTGGATCGACGGCTCCGTGGCCGTCACCACGGCTCTCCTCTCGGGCAGCGACGCCGAAGAGGCCCTCTCCGTAGTCGCCGAACAGGCCCGGCACCTGGCGGACTCGGCCGCCGGGATCGTGCTCCTGCCCGACGACGAGGGCGGCATGGAGATCGTCGCCGTCTCCTCCGAGGAACCCTCCGGGGCGCTCGGCGTGGTCATCCCCGCGGAGAGCCGGATCATCGCCGATCTGCTCGCCGGGGAGTCCGTGTTCCTCGACGACGCGGCAACGGACCCGCGCATCCTGACCGATCTCGCCCGCGGCTACGGGCCGGTGATGATGCTGCCGCTGCAGAGCGACGGCCGCGTCCTGGGGACGCTCGTGACGCCACGCGCGCGTGGCGCACGGCCGTTCACCGAGACCGAGCGGACCCTCGCCACCCAGTTCGCCTCGCAGGCCGCGCTCGCGCTGATGATGGCCGAGGCACAGCGCGACCGGGAGCGGCTCGCCGTGTACGAGGACCGGGACCGCATCGCGCGGGACCTGCACGACCTCGTCATCCAGCGGCTCTTCGCCACCGGGATGATGCTGGAGAGCGCGCAGCGCAGGTCCGTCGTGCCCGAGGTGCAGACCGGTGTGGGCAAGGCCGTCGACGAGCTGGACGTGACGATCCAGGAGATCCGTACGGCGATCTTCGCCTTGCAGCAGGGTCCTGCGGAGGCGCCTTCGGGGCTGCGTACGCGCGTCCTGCGCGAGATCAACATGGCGGCCGTTCCTCTCGGGTTCAAGCCCTCGCACCACTTCGTGGGGCCCGTGGACACGGTGGTCGGCGAGCTCACCGGCAAGAACCTCATCGCGGCCCTGCGCGAGGCGCTGTCCAACGCGTTCCGGCACGCGGGCGCCGACCGCATCGAGGTCGTCGTCGACTCGACGGTGATCCTCCCCGACGGGCAGCAGGGCGTGCGCCTGACCGTCTCGGACGACGGGGTGGGCATCGCGGAGGGCGGCCGGCGCAGTGGCCTGAAGAACCTCAAGAGGCGCGCGGAGTCGCTGGGCGGGGACAGTTGGTACGGGCCCGGCATCGGGGCGGACGGCGGCGGCACGTCGGTGGTGTGGCAGGCGCCGTATTGAGGTGGTGGGTGGCAGGCGCCGTACTGGAGCGGTGGTGTGGCAGGCGCCGTACTGAACGGGCCGCTACGGGGGTGCTGATCCGCTTCTACAGGTGGGGCGTCAGCGAACCCGGCCTCTCCGTAGGCCCCTGTTCGGCCGTACGGCAGTGGGCTGTTCGGGGCACCGGGTGCCCCGGGTGTACGAGCACGGCAGGCCACGGCGTCGGCGGCCGGGCAACGTTCCGTGACATGCGCCTGAGCCACCGCGGTAGCCATCCGCTCGTCACCGTGTCGGTACTGCTGTGCGCGCTCCTCGTTCCCGCGCCGGCCGGCGCCTCCGAAGGGCCGAGCGCCGGCGCCGAGGTGGCGCGCCTCTACGAAGAGGCGTCCACGGCGACGCTGCACTACGAAGAGGGCAAGCGGGCCGCCAAGGTGCAGCGGGCGCACGTCCGGAAACTGGACCGACTCCTCCGGAAGGAGCGGCGCGCGGTCGAGGTGCTGCACGGGGACCTCGGCCGGATGGCCAGCGCCCAGTACCGCACCGGTGGCGGACTCCCCCAGACCGCCCAACTGCTGCTCGCGGACAGCCCCGAGGACCTGATGCGCGGTCAGCGGGCCCTGTGGCAGGCGGATCTGGCCGTCACCAACGCCGTCACCAAGACCCAGCGCGCGGCTGCCAGGCTCGCCGAGGCCAAGCGCACCGCGGACCGGGCCAAGCGCACCCTCGACCAGCGCAACGAGCACCTGGCGGAGCTGAAGCGCGGCATCGAGGCGAAGCTGGCGTCGGCGCAGTGGACCCTCCAGGGCGAGGCGGACCGGTCGGTCGCGGCCGGGCAGTGCCGTGGTGCCGTACGGCTCGATCAGCCGGAGACGCCCTCCACGCGCGCGTGGACGACGCCTGTGGAGACGTACGAGCTGTCGGCGGGCTTCGGCAGCGCGGGCGCTCGCTGGTCCCGGCGGCACACGGGGCAGGACTTCGCGGTCGACATCGGGGCGCCGGTGCGGTCGGTCGGCGCGGGCCGCGTGGTGAGCGTGTCCTGCGGCGGCGCCTTCGGCATCGAGGTCGTGGTCGCGCACGAGGGCGGCTACTACACGCAGTACGCGCATCTGGCCGCCGCCGCCGTCGACCAGGGGGAGCGGGTGGCTCCGGGGCAGTGGCTCGGCCAGGCGGGGACGACCGGCAACTCGACGGGGCCGCACCTCCACTTCGAGGTGCGGCTCACTCCGTATCTGGGGTCCGGGGTGAACCCGGAGAAGTGGCTGGCCGAGCGGGGAGTGCAGCTCTAGGGCGCGGTTCCCTTGGAGTGTCGGCCCCCGGTGGTCGCCCAGAGGAGCTGTCAGCCCCGGCGTTCGCCCAGGAGCTGCTCGATGACGACCGCGACGCCGTCCTCGTTGTTGGCCACCGTGCGCCCCGAGGCAGCGGCGATCACGTCCGGGTGGGCGTTGCCCATCGCGTACGACGTGCCCGCCCAGGACAGCATCTCGATGTCGTTCGGCATGTCTCCGAAGGCGACGACCTCGTCCGGCGTGATGCCGCGCTCGGCGCAGCACAGCGCCAGGGTGCTGGCCTTGGAGACGCCGGGGCCGCTGATCTCCAGGAGGGCGCTCGGGCTGGAGCGGGTGATCTCGGCCTTGCCGTCCACGGCCGCGCGGGCCACGGCGAGGAACTCGTCGGGCGCGAGCTCGGGGTGGAAGGCGAGGACCTTCAGGATGGGCTGGTTCGCGGCGTCGGACTCCTCCGCGAGGAGCTTCTCCGCGGGCGCGACGCTCTCCCCCGGCTCCAGATGCAGCGGGGGGTACGTCGGCTCGATGTGCAGCCCGCCGGTGCGCTCGACCGCGAAGGACGTGCCGGGGGCCGCCGCGCGCAGGATCTGGACGACGCCGAGCGCGTCCTCGCGCCGCAGCTCCCGCACCTTCACGAAGCGGTGGCCGCCCGAGCCGTCGTGCAGGTCGACGACGGCCGCGCCGTTGCCGCAGATGGCGAGGCCATGGCCGTGCACATGGTCGCTGACGACGTCCATCCAGCGGGCCGGGCGGCCGGTCACGAAGAACACCTCGATGCCGGCCTCCTCGGCGGCGGCGAGCGCGGCCACCGTGCGGTCCGACACGGACTTGTCGTCGCGCAGCAGTGTGCCGTCCAGGTCCGTGGCGATCAGCCGAGCCTTGGGCCGGTGCGGGACGGGGGCGGTCGGGGACTGGGGCCGTGGGGTAGCTGAGGTCACGCCATCGATTGTCCCGCATCTGCGTGCACGGGCGTGCGCTGGGGCGCACATTTGAGTGCCTTTACGCCCCTACTGTGCCACCGCCGAGCTGGACCAGCGCCTCTGTGGCGATCCGCTCGAAGACCTTCTCGTCCGCCGCGAAGTCGGTCCCCGGCAGCGGCCAGTGCAGCACGATCTCGTTGAAGCCCAGCTCAGCGTGGCGTCCCGCGAAATCGACGAAGGCGTCGAAGGAGTCGAGGGGGCGGTCCGGGGTGAAGCCGGTGAGAAGGATCTTGTCGAGCTCGGCGGCGTCGCGGCCGATGGCCTCGCAGGCCGCACCGAGCTTCTCGGCCTGTCCGCGAATGGCTTGAAGTGACTGCTCCGGAGTGCCGTTCTCGAAGAGCTTCGGGTCGCCCGTCGTCACCCACGCCTGCCCGTGGCGCGCGGCGAGCTTCATCCCGCGCGGACCGGTGGCGGCCACCGCGAAGGGCAGCCGGGGGCGCTGCACACAGCCGGGGATGTTGCGGACCTCGGACGCCGAGTAGTACTCACCGTCGTACGAAACGACGTCTTCTGTAAGAAGGCGGTCGAGCAGCGGCAGGAACTCCCCGAAGTGGTCGGCGCGCTCGCGCGGGGTCCACGGCTCCTTGCCCGTCCTGCGCAGCGCGGTGGCGTCGAAGCCGTTGCCGCCCGCCCCGATGCCGAGGGTGATCCGGCCGTCGGACACGTCGTCCAGCGTGATCAGGTCCTTGGCGAGGGTCACCGGGTGCCGGAAGTTCGGCGAGGTGACGAGCGTGCCGAGGCGCAGCCGGTCGGTGGCGGCCGCCGCCGCGGTCAGGGTCGGCACCGCCCCGAACCAGGGTCCGTCGCGGAAGGTCCGCCAGGAGAGGTGGTCGTAGGTGTACGCGGTGTGGAAGCCCAGCTGCTCGGCCCGCTGCCAGCGCTCCTTGCCGCCCTCGTGCCAACGGCGGACGGGCAGGATCACGGTGCTCAGACGCAAACTCATGTATCAGAGCGTATGCCCCGGGCCCTGCCGTCTTCCCTTCGGAATGTGCCGGGTCAGTGCCGGCCGGACGAGCCGTGCGTCAGTCCGGGACGAGCCGTGCGTCAGTCCGGGACGAGCCGTGCGTCAGTCCGGGACGGTCCGCGCCTCAGTGCCGGTCAGGGAAGCGGAGATAGGCCGGCGGCACGGCCGCGGTGAGCCAGACGCCGTTGGCGCTGACCTGGAAGACATGGCCGTCCCGGTGCATCGCGCCCGCGTCCACGGAGAGCACGACGGGGCGGCCGCGGCGGGCGCCGACGCGGGTGGCGGTCTCGCGGTCGGGCGAGAGATGCACGGCATGGCGGTTCATCGGCCGCAGGCCTTCGGCGCGGATCGCGGCGACATTGCGGGCCACCGTGCCGTGGAAAAGAAAGGGGGGCGGCGTCGCCTCGGGCAGTTTGAGGTCGACGTCGACGGAGTGGCCCTGGCTGGCGCGGATCCGGTTGTTCTCGACGGCGAACCGCTGTTTGTCGTTGGCGGCCACCACGTGGTCGAGTTCGGCGCGGGTGAACCGGAATCCGTGCCGCGCGGCCGCTGCGATCAGGGCGTCGATCTCCACCCAGCCGCTCTCGTCGAGCGTGAGCCCGATCCGCTCGGGCTGATGGCGCAGGTGCTTCGACAGGTATTTCGACACCTTCACGGTGCGTCGTTCGTCGATGGGGGGTTCTCCAATCATCCATTCGGACGTACTCATCTCCTCAGAGTCGCGCCCCGGACGTTCTCCCCGCACTTGATTTTCGTCCACCGACTTTTCATCGCTCTTATTGCGTCGACAGGTTTGATCCACAGCCAAGTCCAGTTATCCACAGGGGAATTGGCGATTCTGTGGACAACAGGCAGGCTATTTAGGAGCTTTGGGCAACAGAGTCTGTATTGCCCTGACTTGATGCAAGTGAGTCCAATGTCCTTGCCTGTAGCTCACGTTCAGTGGCCGCCGCGATGAACGCCGCGACGTTCGCCTGACCAACCAGGGCCTCCACCGCCCTGGTTGTTGCAGCGGGCAGTGCGACAGCGAGCGGCTCATCGGTACGAGACGCGGGCTGCCCGGATGCCAGGTGTTGCTGGAGGTGACGCGTGGCGAACAGGCGCATGGCGCGGGCCAGTTCGGCGTCCACCGACTGCTGGGCCAGCGGCCGCAGCCTGCGGACGAGCGAGGCTGCTTCCGCCGCGTCCGTCTCGGTCGGCGGGTGATGGTCGAGATAGCGCGCGAAGACATGCTCGGTCGTGAACTCCAGGAAACGGGAGGCTATGTGCTCGACCTGCCCCCTCAACTCCCTTAGGTGCCCCGAGATCGCCGCCAGTGGAACGCCCGCAGCGTGCAACTCGACGGCAACCGCCAGCTCTTGGGGACTCGGCACCAGATACTCGTCGTCCCGGCCCGGCATCGGCTCGAGCACGCCGAGCGCGATCGCGTCGGAGAGCGCCGCCTCGTCCGGATCGCCGCCGAACGCCGCGTCCAGCTCCGCGCGGGTGATCCGGTCCGCCTTCTCGTCCGTCCACGGACCCTCGACCTCGGCGGCGAGCCCCAGCACACCGCCCAGACCCCGGCCCGCGTCCCAGGCCTCCAGCAGCTCCTTGATGGAGGCCAGGGTGTACCCCCGGTCCAGCAGATCCGCTATCTGCCGCAGCCGCGCCAGATGCGCGTCGCCGTACACATTGGACCGGCCGCGCCGCTCGGGCCGGGGGAGCAGCCCGCGGTCCTGATAGGCGCGGATCGTGCGCACCGTGGCACCGCTGTGATGCGCCAGGTCCTCGATGCGGTACTCCACCGGTCTGTGCCCGGTGCCGGCCTGCCCCGCCGGCCCCTGCCCGGCGCCCGACTGCTCGTCCACGCTCCCCGCCCCTCCATGAACTCTTGCTAGGCGATGGCCGCCCTGCCGACGGCCGCCGCCGCGGCCCGCGCCGCGGGCGACTGGGCCAGATACTCCACGGCCTTGCGCAGGGAGCCCTCCTGGGAGGGATGGTACGACCGCCGCAGATAGCGGGGTATCGCCGCACCGAGCTCCCGCCAGGCGGGCAGCAGACCCTTGCGGACCGCCCTGTTGTGCTCGCCCAGGGAGTAGCGCAGACGCCCCGCGAGCTGCGGATCGCGGTGCATCAGATACGCCGTGCCCCACACCCACAGGTACAGCATCACGGGAGCCGTGACCGTCATGCCCGCGATCCTCCGGGCATAGCGGGGCAGGCCGTCGCCGCCGCAGTGCTGGTACATGTCGAAGGCGACCGAGCGGTGTTCGACCTCCTCCGCGCCGTGCCAGCGCAGCAGGTCGAGCATGACCTTGTCGGCCTCCGCGCGGTCCAGGCCCTCGGCGTGCAGCACCCAGTTCCCCAGGACCGCCGTGAACTGCTCGATCGCGGCGACCACCGAAAGGCGGAAGCGCAGCCACTCCTGCGTCGGGATGGGCGCCCCCAACGGCGGCTTCTCGCCGAGGAGTTTCTCGAAGAGGAGGTCGACGTACTTGGTGAACGCCGCGGTGTCGAGCCGCTGCGCCGCCAGGTGGTCGAGCACATACGCGTGCTGCACGCTGTGCGTGGCCTCCTGGCCCATGAACCCCTTGACGTCCTTCAGCAGCACCGGATCGGTGACCAGGGGCAGGCCTTCCTTGAAGACCTTCACGAACCACCGCTCCCCCGCCGGCAGAAGCAGATGCAGCACATTGATGACGTGGGTGGCGGTGGGCTCGTCCGGTATCCAGTGCAGCGGCGTCTCGTCCCAGTCGAACGAGACCCGGCGCGGAACGATCGTGTAGTGCTCCTCGGTGTTCGTCTCGGCGTGCTTCTCCGTGCTCACAACGGCGGCTCCAATCGGGCTATCGCACGCAGGGCCTTGGGGGTGAAGCGGGACATGAGGTGGGCGCCGCGGGCCTCCGGGGTGACCGGGACCACCGCCTGGTTCCTGACCACCGCGCGCAGGACCGCGTCGGCGACCTTCTCCGGCGGGTAGTTGCGCAGGCCGTACAGGCGCGAGGACTTCTTCTGGCGGCGCTTCTCCTCGTCGGCGTCGACACCGACGAAGCGGGAGGTCGACGTGATGTTCGTGTTCACCAGGCCCGGGCATATCGCCGAGACCCCGATGCCCTGGCCCGCGAGCTCGGCGCGCAGGCACTCGCTGAGCATCAGGACGGCCGCCTTGGACGTGCTGTAGGCGGGCAGCGCCTTGGAGGGCTGATACGCCGCGGCGGAAGCGGTGTTGACGATGTGACCGCCCTGGCCGCGCTCGGCCATCTGCTTCCCGAAGAGCCGGCAGCCGTGGATCACGCCCCACAGATTGACGTCGAGGACCTTCTTCCAGTCCTCGCTGCTCGTCTCGAGGAACGAGCCGGCCATGCCGATGCCCGCGTTGTTCACCAGGACGTCGACGATGCCGTACTCCCCGGCGACCTTCTCCGCGAGCTTCTCCATGGCCTGCTCGTCCGTTACGTCGACCGTCTCGCCCCAGGCCTCGGGGGCACCGACGAGACGGGACATCTCCGCGGTGCGCGCCGCGCTCTCCGCGTCCCGGTCGACGGCCACGATCCTCGCCCCCGCCTCGGCGAACGCGAAGGCGGTGGCCCGGCCGATGCCGCTGCCCGCGCCCGTGACCAGGACCAGCTGGCCGCCGAAGCGGTCGGCGTGCTTCCCCGTGGCGACGCTGTCGTTCGCGGGCACGCCGTCCTCGTTGGTCGTCACGAACTCGGTGATCCACCCGGCCAGTTGGTCGGGCCGGGTGCGCGGCACCCAGTGCTTGGCCGGCAGACTGCGCCGCACCAACTGCGGGGCCCACAGCTCCAGTTCGTCATAGAGCCGCTCCGACAGGAAGATGTCGCCGGACGGCGTGATGAGCTGCACGGGCGCGTGCGCGTAGGCGTCCGCGCGGGGCCTGCGCAACCGGGCGCGGACGTTGTCCCGGTAGAGCCAGGCGCCGTGGGCGGCGTCCGAGGGCAGCGACGGCGTCGGATAGTCGCCCGCCGGGACCTTCTCCACACGCTCAAGGATCTTGGGCCAGCGCTTGCCGAGCGGACCCCGCCAGGCCAGCTCGGGGAGGACCGGCGTGTGCAGCATGTACACGTACCAGGACTTGGCGCCCTGCCCGAGCAGCTGGCCGACCTTGCGCGGCGTGGGCCGGGACATCCGCTTCTTGATCCAGTGCCCGAAGTGGTCGAGCGAGGGTCCCGACATCGAGGTGAAGGACGCGATCCGCCCCTCCGTGCGCTTGACCGTGACGAACTCCCAGGACTGCACCGAGCCCCAGTCGTGCCCGACCAGGTGCACCGGCTTGTCCGGGCTCACCGCGTCGGCGACGGCCAGGAAGTCGTCGGTCAGCTTCTCCAGGGTGAAGCCGCCGCGCAGCGGCTTGGGCGCCGTCGACCTGCCGTGCCCGCGCACGTCGTACAGGACCACGTGGAAGCGGTCGGCGAGGCGCTCGGCGACCTCCGACCACACCTCCTTGGAGTCCGGGTAGCCGTGCACGAGCAGCACCGTGGGCTGCTGCGGGTCGCCCAGTTCGGCGACGCACAGCTCCACCCCGCCCGTGCGCACCCAGCGCTCGCGCGCGTTCTTGATCTCCTTGGTGAATCCCCCCGCGCTCATGCGACGGCCCTTTCCTCAGCCCAGCGCCGCACGTGCGGCAGATCGTCGTCCAGCCAGAACGCGCTCTGTTCGGGGTCCTTGGAGTCGGTGACGACCAGGATCTCCTCGAACTTCGCGCCCGTACCCCGGAATCCGAGGTGCGGTTCGACCGCCCACAGCCCCTTCTGGGGCGGGTGGTCGGAGAATTTGTACGGCGACCAGAGCGGTGACCAGCCGTCCCGGTGACCGTGCAGTGCGTCGCTCGCCAGGCCCTTCAGGGACTGCGTGCCGAAGCCGAAGACGTGCGGCGTCAGGCGGCGCTCCTTCACGCGGTCGACCTTGTGCGCGATGACGCCGAAGGGATAGGCGCGGTGGCGGTTGGCATAGCCCTGGCGGACCATGAGCCGGTCCACGTCCTCATAGATCTCGCGCAGCGGGCGCCGCTCGCGGACTTCGCGCAGGATCAGCTCGCGGTGCGCCTCCAGGTCAGAGAGCAGCTTGTCGTGCACGGGGTTGAGACCCAGGCAGCCCGAGTACCCGATATCTGCCGTATATCCCTTATATACCGGGGCCATGTCGAGGATGAAGGGCATCCCCGGCTCCAGCTTGCGGTTGGTGGGGAAGAACTGCAGGGGTATCCGGAAGTTCACGAACGCCGTGCGATCCCCGAACCAGGCGAAGGGCAGGTGGAACCAGTCGCGCACCCCGCGCTCGCGCAGCCACTCACGCTGCATCCGCGCCGCCTCGCGCTCGGTCACCCCCGGCTTGAGCTGCGCCGCGACGGCCTCCGCGCATTCATACGCGAGGGTCTGAACTTCCCTGAACCCCCGCAGTTCCGCCGAGAGTTCGCCTGCCACTGCTGAGGTCATGCCACCGTCCGTCCCGAGTCCGGTCCATCCCGTGTCCGGCTCATCGCCGTACGCGTCCGTAACTTGACACTGATGAATGTGACAATGCTCGACGGCTACGTCAATAGCTGTGCACGAGCCGGACCGGACTCAAGGGGAAGCTGCGGGGCATCCCCCAAGGGTCGACTTCAGGACGACCCTTACGGGCCCGTAATACCCGAGAGTGATGCGGGGACAGCACCCTGGTCTGACGTGCAGTGTGGTCTGCGCCACTACCTTCGAACTGTGAATGTGATCGCGACCGAAAGTCTGAGCAAGCGGTTCCCGAGGGTGACCGCGCTTGACCGGCTCACCATGGACATCGGGCCCGGCGTGACCGGACTCGTCGGAGCCAACGGGGCCGGCAAGTCCACGCTGATCAAGATCCTGCTGGGTCTGTCCCCCGCCACGGAGGGCACGGCCGCCGTGCTCGGCCTCGACGTCGCGACCAGCGGCGGCCAGATCCGTGAGCGCGTCGGGTACATGCCCGAGCACGACTGCCTGCCGCCCGACGTGTCGGCCACCGAGTTCGTCGTCCACATGGCGCGCATGTCGGGCCTCCCGCCCACCGCGGCCCGTGAGCGCACGGCGGACACCCTGCGCCACGTCGGCCTGTACGAGGAGCGCTACCGCCCCATCGGCGGCTATTCCACGGGCATGAAGCAACGGGTGAAGCTCGCCCAGGCCCTGGTGCACGACCCCGACCTGGTCTTCCTCGACGAGCCGACCAACGGCCTCGACCCGGTCGGCCGTGACGAGATGCTGGGACTGATCCGCCGGGTCCACACGGACTTCGGCATCTCCGTCCTGGTCACCTCCCACCTCCTCGGCGAGCTGGAGCGCACCTGTGACCACGTCGTCGTCATCGACGGCGGCAAACTGCTCCGCTCCAGCTCCACCACCGACTTCACCCAGACGACCACGACGCTGGCCGTAGAGGTGACGGACACCGACGAACGCCCGGACGGCACCGCCGCGTTCCGCGCGGCCCTGAAGGACCGGGGGATCTCCACCCACGAGGGCGGCAACCTCCCGGGCGCGGGCCACACGGTGCTGCTCGAAGCGGAGGGCGAGGGGACGTACGACCTGGTGCGCGACCTCGTCGCGGACCTCGGCCTCGGCCTGGTCCGGATGGAACAGCGCAGGCACCACATCGCGGAGGTCTTCCGCTCGGAGCAGTCCGAGCAGTCCGAGCAGTCCGAGAACTCCGAACACGGAGCAGAGGGGAAGGAGGCGGTCCGCCATGGCGGTTGAGCAGACCCCGGCACACGCCGGTGAACAGACCCAGATCCACAACATCGGGTATCGCAATTACGACGGACCCCGCCTCGGCCGCTCCTACGCCCGCCGCTCGCTCTTCTCCCAGAGCCTGCGCGGCGCGTACGGCCTCGGCCGCTCGGCCAAGTCCAAGGTCCTCCCCATGATCCTCTTCGCGGTGATGTGCGTCCCCGCCGCGATCATGGTGGCGGTCGCCGTGACGACGAAGGCGAACGACCTCCCCCTCGACTACACGCGCTACGCGATCGTGCTGCAGGCCGTCATCAGCCTCTACCTCGCTGCCCAGGCCCCGCAGACCGTCTCCCGCGACCTGCGCTTCAAGACCGTGCCGCTCTACTTCTCCCGCCCCATCGAGCGCGCCGACTACGTACGCGCCAAGTACGCGGCCATGGCATCGGCCCTCTTCATCCTCACCGCCGCACCCCTCCTCGTGCTCTACGTAGGGGCGCTGCTCGCCAAGCTCGACTTCCTGGAGCAGACGAAGGGCTTCGCCCAGGGCCTCGTCTCCGTGGCACTGCTATCGGTCCTCTTCGCCGGCATCGCCCTGGTCATCTCGGCGATCACACCCCGCAGGGGCTTCGGGATCGCCGCCGTCATCGCCGTCCTGACGATCTCCTTCGGAGCGGTCTCCTCGGTCCAGGCGATCGCCCACGAACAGGGCAGCCTGGACGCCATCCCCTGGCTCGGCCTCTTCTCGCCGATCACCCTCATCGACGGCGTACAGACGGCCTTCCTCGGCGCGAGCTCCGCCTACCCCGGAGGGGCAGGCCCCTCGACCGGCACGGGCGTGGTCTTCGTGATCGTCGTCCTCGCCCTCATCGCGGGCTGCTACGGCGCCCTCATGCGCCGCTACCGGAAGGTCGGACTGTGACCACCATCAACATCGATCACACCTCACGCTGGTTCGGCAACGTGGTGGCGGTCAACGACATCACGATGAACGTGGGCCCCGGCGTCACCGGCCTCCTCGGCCCGAACGGCGCGGGGAAGTCCACCCTCATCAACATGATGGGCGGCTTCCTCGCCCCCTCCACCGGCAGCGTCACACTCGACGCCAGGCCGATCTGGCGCAACGAACAGATCTACAAGGACATCGGCATCGTCCCCGAGCGCGAGGCGATGTACGACTTCCTCACGGGCCGCGAATTCGTCGTCGCCAACGCCGAGTTGCACGGCCTCGACGAGCGGGCCGCCCACAGGGCGCTCGCCACGGTCGAGATGGAGTACGCGCAGGACCGCAAGATCTCGACGTACAGCAAGGGCATGCGCCAGCGCGTGAAGATGGCGTCCGCCCTCGTCCACGAGCCGTCCGTGCTGCTGCTCGACGAGCCGTTCAACGGCATGGACCCCCGCCAGCGCATGCAGCTGATGGACCTCCTGCGGCGCATGGGGGACGAGGGCCGCACGGTCCTGTTCTCCTCGCACATCCTCGAAGAGGTCGAGCAACTGGCCTCGCACATCGAGGTGATCGTGGCCGGACGGCACGCGGCGAGCGGTGACTTCCGCAAGATCCGCCGCCTGATGACGGACCGCCCGCACCGCTACCTGGTCCGTTCCAGCGACGACCGGGCGCTTGCCGCCGCGCTGATCGCCGATCAGTCGACGGCCGGCATCGAAGTCGACCTCAAGGAAGGCGCGTTGCGCATCCAGGCCGTCGACTTCGGCCGCTTCACCACGTTGTTGCCACGCATCGCCCGCGATCACGACATCCGGCTCCTCACGGTCTCGCCCTCGGACGAGTCGCTCGAGTCGGTCTTCTCCTACCTCGTCGCGGCCTGAAGGGAGCCACCGTGTACGACCCCACTGTCGCCCGGCTCACCTACCGGGCCCTGCTCGGCCGCCGCCGGGCTCTGATCCTCTTCGCCCTGCCCCTGCTGCTCGTCGTCATCGCCGCGGCGGTACGCGGATTCAGCGGCGCCGACGACCAGGTCGCCGTCGACCTCCTGGGCGGCTTCGCGCTCGCCACGATGGTGCCGATCATCGGCGTCATCGCCGGCACCGGCGCGATCGGCCCCGAGATCGACGACGGCTCCGTCGTCTATCTGCTCTCCAAGCCGGTCAAGCGGCCGACGATCATCTTCACCAAGCTGATCGTCGCCATCGCCGTGACCATGGCCTTCTCCGCGATCCCGACCTTCATCGCGGGCATGATCCTGAACGGCAACGGCCAGCAGATCGCGGTGGCGTACACCATCGCCGCCCTGGTCGCCTCCATCGCGTACGCCGCGATCTTCCTGCTCCTCGGCACGGTCACCCGGCACGCGGTGGTCTTCGGGCTCGTCTACGCCCTCGTCTGGGAGGCGCTCTTCGGGTCGCTGGTGGCAGGGGCGCGCACGCTCAGCGTCCAGCAGTGGTCCCTCGCCGTCGCGCAGAAGACCGCGGAGGGCGATCTGGTCACCTCGGACGTCGGCCTGCCCGTCGCCACAGTCCTGCTCGTCGGCGTCACGGTGCTCGCGACCTGGTACGCGGGACAGAAGCTGCGCTCGCTGAAGCTGGCCGGGGAGGAGTAATTAATTCGGTGGCGGGCAACGGGGGGCGCGGGCACAGTAGTTGTGTCACCGCGCCACCACCGTGGCGCCCGCCTACTGGGAGAGGAGCCGACGTGTCCATCAGCAGTAGTCCGTCGAGTTCCCAGCAGGGCAGCCCGCGGCAGGCTTCGGAGTAGTCACTCACTCCGTAGAGCCCCGCCCACGGGGGAGTTGCCCGGGGCGGCCGCTTCGAGCGCGCACTTCGCTGCGCGGGCCGCCCACCCGGAGGATTGGCCGAGTGGTAAGGCAGCGGCTTGCTAAGCCGTCGTCAGGGTTGACGCCCTGCGCGCGTTCGATCCGCGCATCCTCCGCGAGACGTATCGCCGAGTTCGTCCTCAAACGCCGGACGATGGGCTGGATTTCTGCCAGCCCGAGTCAGCCCAGCATCCGTTCCAGCACCGACGCGATCCCGTCCTCCTCGTTGGAATCCGTCACCTCGTCCGCCACCGCCTTCAGCTCGTCGTGAGCGTTGGCCATGGCGACGCCATGGGCGGACCAGCCGAACATCGGGATGTCGTTGGGCATGTCGCCGAACGCGATCGTGTCCGCGGCCTTCGCGCCCAGGCGGCGGGCCGCCAGGGAGAGGCCGGTCGCCTTGGAGAGGCCGAGGGGAAGCAGCTCGACGATGCCCTCGCCGGCCATCGTCACGCCGACCAGACCGCCGGCCACCTCTCGCGCGACCGAGGCCAACTCGTCGTCGCTCAGGCCCGGATGCTGGACGTACACCTTGTTCAGCGGAGCGGCCCACAGCTCGGCGACATCCGTGAACGGGACGGCGGGCAGCGGGCCGTCCTGGACCGCGTACCCGGGACCCACGAGCACCTCGCCGTCGATGCCGTCACGGCTCGCGGCCAGCGCCAGCGGGCCGATCTCCGCCTCTATCTTGGCGAGGGCGATCCCGGCCAGCTGCCGGTCGAGCGTGACCGACGTGAGCAGCCGGTGCTCGCCCGCGTGATAGACCTGCGCGCCCTGCCCGCACACCGCCAGGCCCTCATAGCCGAGGTCGTCGAGGATGTGCCGGGTCCACGGCACGGCACGGCCGGTGACAATGATGTGCGCGGCGCCCGCCGCGGTGGCCGCGGTGAGCGCGTCGCGCGTACGCGCCGAGACCGTGTCGTCGGCGCGCAGGAGCGTTCCGTCGAGGTCGGTCGCGACGAGCTTGTACGGGAAGGACGGGGCGTCGGGAGCAGGGTGGCTCACTTGTTGATGGGCTCCAAGATCTCTCGTCCCCCCAGGTACGGACGCAGCACCTCGGGCACCCACACGGAGCCGTCGGCCTGCTGGTGATTCTCCAGGATGGCGACGATCGTGCGGGGGACGGCGCAGAGCGTGCCGTTCAGCGTCGCCAGCGGCTGGACCTTCTTGCCCTCGCGCATGCGGACCGACAGGCGGCGGGCCTGGAAGCCGTCGCAGTTGGAGGCCGAGGTCAGCTCGCGGTACTTGCCCTGGGTGGGGATCCACGCCTCGCAGTCGAACTTGCGCGAGGCCGAGGAGCCGAGGTCACCGGTGGCGACGTCGATCACCTGGAAGGGCAGCCCGAGGCCGGTCAGCCACTGCTTCTCCCACTCCAGGAGCCGCTTGTGCTCGTTCTCCGCGTCCGCCGGGTCGACGTACGAGAACATCTCGACCTTGTCGAACTGGTGCACGCGGAAGATGCCGCGGGTGTCCTTGCCGTACGTGCCCGCCTCGCGGCGGAAGCAGGGCGAGAAGCCGGCGTACCGCAGGGGCAGCTTGTCGGCCTCGATGATCTCGTCCATGTGGTAAGCGGCGAGGGGGACCTCGGAGGTGCCGACCAGGTAGTAGTCGTCCTTCTCCAGGTGGTACACGTTCTCGGCGGCCTGGCCGAGGAAGCCCGTGCCCTCCATGGCGCGCGGGCGCACCAGCGCCGGCGTCAGCATCGGGATGAACCCGGCCTCCGTCGCCTGCGCGATCGCCGCGTTGACCAGGGCCAGCTCCAGCAGGGCGCCGACACCCGTCAGGTAGTAGAAGCGCGAGCCGGAGACCTTCGCGCCGCGCTCGACGTCGATCGCGCCGAGCGCCTCGCCGAGCTCCAGGTGGTCCTTGGGCTCGAAGCCCTCGGCCGCGAAGTCGCGCGGGGTGCCGATGGTGTCGAGGACGACGAAGTCCTCCTCGCCGCCGACCGGGACGTCCTCGTGGACGATGTTCCCCAGCTGGAGGAGGAGGCGCTTGGTCTCCTCGTCGGCCTCGTCCTGCGCGGCGTCGGCCGCCTTGACGGCGGCGGAGAGCTCGCCGGCCTTCTTCAGGAGGTCGGCCTTCTCGTCACCCGAGGCCTTGGGGATGAGCTTGCCGAGCGCCTTCTGCTCGGAACGCAGCTCGTCGAAGCGGAGCCCGGACGACCTGCGCCGCTCGTCGGCGGAGAGCAGGGCGTCGACGAGCGCGACGTCCTCTCCACGGGCGCGCTGGGAGGCGCGAACACGGTCGGGGTCCTCACGGAGCAGGCGAAGGTCAATCACCCCTCAAGGCTACCGGTGCCCGGTTCCGGCCCACGACTCGATATTCCCCTGTGAAGCGTTATGTCCCATTTGCCGGACTGTGAATTCCGCCGGATCGACGGCGGGGGGTACGTCAATAAAAGGGGCGCCATTCCCCGAAACGGGGCAGAGGAGACGCTCCGTCTTGACCTGATCCCCTTGTGGAGAACGGGACTTGGAGGTGCCGTTGTCCACAGGAATGAGCCCTCCGGAAAAGTTATCCACAGGGTGTGCGAAAGATCTGTGGATGCCGGAAGTGATCATTCCGAAAGCCGCATGTGCGACGAAGGATTCCCGTCCCAAACCATCTTCACACCCACTTTCGAGTGGAAATGGTTCGCTCCAAAGAGTTGATCAAAGGAAAAGGGTGGACGAGGGGTGACGTGAGCGACTGTGGACGGACTTGTGGGGTGTAGGACGATTTGTCGACCATGTCGCGCTTCGTTGTCGACTTGTCCCCAGGTCGAGAGCCCAGCCTGTGGATAACTTTGTGGACAACGTAAATCTGCAGGTAAGACCGGCCGGGTGCGGGCCTGAGCCCAGCTGGATGCGGGCCGGAGCCCGGCTGGATTCGCGCCTGGGTCCTGCCGTGAGAAGACCGGGCGACCGGTCAGAACCGGCCGTCCTGGCACTGCGTCAACCAGTCCGACGCCGCCAGGAACTCACCGTCGGACGTCCCGCGCCGCAGCTTCCGTACGTCGTCGGGCGTGACGCCCGCACGTGGGTACGAGCCGAGGAAGCGCACCTGCGGACAGATCCGCTTCAGGCCCATCAGGGCCTCGCCCACGCGGCGGTCGGTGATGTGCCCCTCGGCGTCCACGGAGAAGCAGTAGTTGCCGATGCCCTGACCGGTCGGCCGCGATTCGATCCGCATCAGGTTGACCCCGCGTACGGCGAATTCCTGGAGCAGTTCGAGCAGCGCGCCGGGGTGGTCGTCGCCGAGCCAGATGACCACCGAGGTCTTGTCGGCGCCGGTCGGCGCCGCAGGCCGGGCGGGGCGGCCGACCAGGACGAACCGGGTCTCCGCGTTCGCCGCGTCGTGGATCTCGCTGACAAGCGGTTCGAGTCCGTACGTCGCCGCGGCGAACTCGCCCGCGAAGGCCGCGTCGAAACGGCCCTCCTGGACCAGCCGGGCGCCGTCCGCGTTGGAGGCCGCCGACTCCCACAGGGCGTCGGGGAGGTGCGTCCCGAGCCAGTTGCGTACCTGCGGCTGGGCGACCGGGTGGCCGGTGACCGTCTTGATGTCCGTCAGCTGCGTGCCGGGGCGGACGAGCAGGGCGAAGGCGATCGGCAGGACCACCTCGCGGTAGATCATCAGCGGCTCGCCCTTGGCGAGTTCGTCGACGGTCGTGGTGACGCCGCCCTCCACCGAGTTCTCGATCGGCACCAGCGCCGCCGCCGCCTCACCGCTCCGGACCGCGTCGAGGGCGGCCGGGACGGACACCATCGGGACGAGCTCCCGGGTGGCCGCTTCCGGGAGCGTACGGAGGGCGGCCTCGGTGAAGGTGCCTTCGGGGCCGAGATAGGTGTAGCGCATCGCCGACATACCGTCACCCTAATGGCCAGTACGTGGCAGGGCTCACGTGTCTCAAGGAGCGGCACCCGTACCGGCTACCCCGAGTTGCCCCCGGGCTCAGCCCTCCAGCAGCCGCTGTCCCACGTACTCGCCCTTGGCGGCACCGCCCGGCACCGCGAAGAGACCGCTCGACTCGTGCCGGATGAACTCCGACAGTGCGTCCCCCCGGTCGAGCTTGCGCTGCACCGGCACGAAGCCGCGGAGCGGGTCGGCCTGCCAGCAGATGAAGAGCAGCCCGGCGTCCGGCTCCCCGTCCTTGTCGAAGCCGTCGTGGTACGAGAAGGGCCGGCGCAGCATCGCGGCGCCGTCGTTCTGGTCGGGCCGCGTGATGCGCGCGTGCGCGTTGAGGGCGATGACGTAATCGCCGTCGGAGCCGGCCTTCTCCAGCTTCGGCTCGGTCGTCTCCGTGCCGCCTGTCAGCGGCGAACCGTCGGACTTGTGCCGCCCGATGACCGCCTCCTGGTCCTTCAGGCCCAGCTTCTCCCAGTCGTCGAGGAGCATCCGGATACGGCGTACGACGGCATAGGAGCCGCCCGCCATCCACGCCGGGTCGCCCTCGGCCGGCACATAGATGCGCCGGTCGAAGTCCTTCTCCGAGGGCTTCGGGTTGTTCGTCCCGTCGATCTGGCCCATCAGATTGCGGCTCGTCATCGGGTGCGCGGTCGCACCCGGCGATCGGTTGAAGCCGTTCATCTGCCAGCGGACCCTCGCCGCCTCGCCCGCGTCCCGCTGGATCGCGCGCAGCGCGTGGAAGGCGACCAGCGAGTCGTTCGCGCCGATCTGCACCCACAGGTCGCCTTCGCCGCGTGCCTTGTCGAGGCGGTCGGAGGAGAAGTCAGGCAGCGGGTCCAGTGCGACCGGGCGCTGCTTCTCCAGGCCCGTACGCCCGAAGAAGCTGCGGCCGAAGCCGAAGGTGACGGTCAGGGACGACGGGCCCGCGTCCCGTGCGACAGCCGTGTCGTCGCCCGTGGCGGTCTCGCCCGCCATCAGCTGCTCGGCCGTCGCCGACCAGCGGCGCAGCAGCGCCGCCGCTTCCTTGCGGCCCGCGCCCGCCGCAAGGTCGAAGGCGATGAGGTGGCCCTGGGACTGGACGGGTGTCGTGATGCCCGGCTGATGTTTCCCGTGAAACATCACCCGTTCGGCGCCCAGCGAGGTCAGGGCGACCGACTGCGGCGCTTCGTCCGAGGACGCCGCCGCATACCCGGCCGCACCGCCCGCCGCACCGAGTGCGAGACCGGTGGCACCGGCCGTGCCGAGCAGCCGGCGCCTCGAAATCCCGTTGTCCGCCATGGTCGTTCAGCCGATCTGCGCGTTCTTGTTCACGGTCACTTGGTCGATGTCGGAGGTCCGCACGGTCACCGCGATCTTCCAGTTGCCCGCCATCGGGATCTGTACGCCGCTCGCGCTCCAGTGTCCGGTGGCGATGTGGTCGGGGGCGACCGGCAGCGGGCCGAGGTCCTTCGACTTGAGGGTCAGGGAGACCTTCACCTCGGGGACGTCGAAGGCGCTGCCGTTCGGCCGCTTCACATAGAGGTGCAGGTCATTGCTGCCGGTGCGGCCCGGATCCAGGTCGAGCTGGACCGTGCCCTTGCCGTCCTCGCCGCCCGTGTCGAAGGGGAGCTTCAGGCTGAGCGGGCCGGACCGCTGTGCGGCCTCGGCGGCCGTCTTCGAGGCGGCGGCCTCCTCCTCC
This sequence comes from Streptomyces sp. NPDC050658, assembly GCF_044457025.1. Lineage (NCBI taxonomy): Bacteria > Bacillati > Actinomycetota > Actinomycetes > Kitasatosporales > Streptomycetaceae > Streptomyces > Streptomyces sp. NPDC050658. Next base: position 137,486 of record NZ_JBITGM010000006.1, on the reverse strand, counting down.
GTACGGCCGGGCTCGGTGGAGGTGAGGATCGTCGTGACGGCGAGCAGGACGACGGCGACGCCCGCCTCGGCGAGCACGGAGCGGCGCAGGCCCGACCGGAGCGGATCGGCGTCGCGGATCCGCTTCTCGCGGGCGGTGTTCATGGCCGTCTGCTGGCGGGCGAGCTGGGCGGCACGCTTGGCGTCCTTCGGGCCCTTGGCCTTGGAGTCAGCTCCGGAGGAGCCACCGGCGCTTCCGGAAGGCACCGTCACCGGCTTCTTCTCGGCCTGCTTCGCCCGCTTCTCGACCACCGCCGCGGCGGCCGCCTCGGGCGCCATCCCGCCTGTCGCCTCCGCGATACGGGCCGTCCAGCGCCGCGAGATCCAGGCGATGCCGACGAGGACGACGACCAGGCCGACCTTGACGAGAAGCAGCTGTCCGTACGACGTACCGGTGAGCGCCGACCACGAACCGACCTGCCGCCACGACTGGTAGAGCCCGGTCGCGGCCAGCGCGACGACGCTGCAGAACGCGACGCGGGAGAAGCGCCGCACGGCCGTCCCCTCCACCGAGGGCGCGAAGTAGAGGGCGGTCACCAGTGCCGCGAGACCGCCGAGCCAGGCGGCGACGGCGAGCAGATGCAGCACGTCGACGGGCATGGCGAGCCCCGCCTGGATGCCGGTCGAGGCGTGCTCGGCCATGGCCCAGGTCGCGGCGAGGCCGATGGCGACGACCGTGCCGCCGATCGCGAGCCCGAATGTGAGGTCCTTGCGCTCCTTGGGGTCGGTTCGCTTTTCGTACGCACCGAAGAGCACGGCGATGAAGAGGGCGGCCGCGGCGAGCAGCAGCAGCCGGGAGACCAGCGCGGCGCCCGTCTTCGTCTGGAGTACGTCACCGAGCTCGGCCATGTCGAAGGCGTCGGCGATTTTCCCCGACCCCGTGTAGGGCGCGCGGAGCAGCAGCATGACGAGCGTCGACGCGGTGAGCGTGACCCAGCCGGAGACCACGAGGCGCTGCACGGGACGCACCCCGGCACCGCGCGGCCAGCAGCCGAGCACGAACGCCGCCCCGCCGACGACGAGGATGAACCCGGCGTACGAGAGGTAGCGGGCGAAGCCGTAGAGGCCGCCGACGAATCCGCCGCCCACCTCTTGGTCCGGCAGTGCGACCTTGGTGTCGGACGGCGCGCCCACGGAGAAGGTGAACGCCCCGGAGATGGGATGGCTGTCCGCGGAGACGACCTGGTAGGCGACGGTGAACGTGCCGTCGGGCAGCCCCTTGTGCAGTTTCACGCCGTACGTGTTGGACCCGAGGTCACTGGTCTTGCCCGAGTCGACGCGCTTGCCGGCCGGGTCGAGCACCCGTACCGAGCCGTCGGACATGGCGACCTTCTCGGAGAAGGTCAGCGACACCTGGCCGGGTGCCTTGTCGACCACCGCCCCCTGCTTCGGGTCGCTGCCCGTCAGCGCGGCATGCGCGGAGACGGGCGCCGCGGAGGCCAGCAGGGCGCCCAGGAAGGCGACGACGACGAGCAGGAGCCGTCCGACGCCGGGAGTGATCCCGAGGCGCGCGGCGGCTCCGGAGTGGGCTCCGAAGCGGGGAGCGATGGTCCGCATCAACGATCAGTCCCTCAGTGCGACGTGTGCTTGCCGTGCTCGGGGTTGTACGTGGCGGCCTTCACCGGAACCTCAAGTTCTATGGGCTCCGATTTCGCGAAGTGCAGCGTCACGGACACCTTGTCGCCCGACTTCGGCTTGTTCTTGAGCTTCTCGAACATGAGGTGGTTGCCGCCGCGGGCGAAGTCGAGCTCGCCGTTCGCGGGCACGGCGAACGACTTCTGCTCCTTCATCGCGCCGCCCTTGGTGCTGTGCAGCGTGACCTTCTCGGCGACCGGGCTGGTCACCGAGGTGAGCTTGTCGGCGCCGCCCTTGTTCGTGACGGTGAAGAAGCCGGAGGCCATGGTGTCCATGGTCGGTTCGGGCATGAAGGCCCCGCTGACCTTCAGTTCGGGCTTGGCGGAGGCCGACGAGTCCTTGTCGCCGGACGAGTCCGAGCAGCCCGCGAGGGCGAGCCCCGCCGTCAGCGCCACGGCCCCGCTGATCAGAGTGCGGCGGTTCACGGAGTCTCTCCCTTGATCAGCTTGGGGAGGTCCTTGGTGTAGTCGTCCACGGTGGCGTCCTCGCCGTACAGGACGTACCCCTCGTCGTTCTTCGGGGAGAACGCGATGACCTGCGTGCCGTGCATCGACTCGATCTTGCCCTTCACCTTCTTGGAGGGCTCGATGCTGATGCCGAGGGTGCGGGCGCTGCCCTGGATGGTGTCGAAGTCGCCGGTCAGGCCGATGAAGTCGGTGTCCTGGGCCTTGAGCCACTTGCCGAGGGGCTTGGGCGTGTCGCGCTCGGGGTCGGTCGTGACGAAGACGACCTGGAGCTTGTCCTGCTCGGCCTTGGGCAGCTGCTTCTTGGCGACGGCGATGTTGCTCATCGTCAGGGGGCAGACGTCGGGGCAGTTGGTGTAGCCGAAGTAGATGAGCGTCGGCTTGCCCTTGGTCTGCGCGCGCAGGTCGTACTTCTTGCCGTTGGTGTCCGTGAGGACGAGGTCCGGCTTCTCGAAGGGCTTGTCGAGGACGGTCGCGGCCTTGTCTCCGTCGGACTCGACGGAGACGTCCGCGACGGGCTTCTTGCCGTCGTCACCGCCGCCGCAGGCGGACAGTGTGAGGGCGGCCGCGGCCAGCATGGCGGCGGCGAGCAGCTTCTTCTTGCGCATACGAAAATGTCCCAGATGTGAGGGGGCCCGGGCGCACCGGGGGCGGGTGAACGACCCCGGTGCGGCCCGGAAGGTGGGTCAGCTGTTGGCGCGCCGGCGGCCGGCGAGGACCCCGAAGGCCACGCCGGCGGCGCCGACGACGATGCCGACGATGCCGAGGACGCGCGCGGTCGAGTCGCTGCTGTCGGCGGACGCGGACTCGCTCTTGTCGTCCTTGGCCTCGGCCTTGTCGTCGTGGGAGGCCGCGGCGCCGTGCCCGCCCTCGGACGCGGCGACCAGCGGCAGGGCCGGTGCCGGGTGCTCCGGCTCCTCCTGGCCCTTCTGCTGGGGCTCGATCCAGCGGACGACTTCCTTGTTGTCGTACGTCTGGACGGCCTTGAAGACGAGTTCGTCGGCGTCCTCGGGGAGCGCGCCGATGGAGAGCGGGAACTTCTGGAAGGAGCCCGGCTCGACGCCCTTGCCGTCGGCGGTCCAGGTGACCTTGGAGACGGCCTCGTCGATCTTCTCGCCGTGCATCTCCAGAGGCTTGTCGAGCTTGGTCTTGGTGACCTTCGCGGTCCAGCCGGGGACGGGCTGCGTCATGACGGACGCGAGGGGGTGCTCCTTCGGGAAGGAGATCTCGAGCTTGTTGGTCGAGGCGTCGTCCATCTCGTTCGGCACCTTGAAGTTGACCGTGGCGTACCCGCCCTTGGCGGCCTCGCCCTCGGCCGTGACGCTCACGTGCGCGAAGGCGGGGACGGAGAGCAGCAGGACGGCCGAGGCGGCGATGCCGCCGACGACGGAGACGCGGGAGGCCTTCACGCAGGACAGGGCAGACAGAGCAGACATGGCGGAACACTCCACTTTCAGCGGTGGTGATCAGTTGGGGAGGGCGCGCGGCGACGAACCGAGCGGGCACGCGCGCGTGGCGGCCACCGGCCGCGATGCCTCTCCGTAGAGCTGAAAAACGTGGAGTGCGGCGTCGCGTCAGGCGGCGAGTCCGAGTGCGTCGGCCGTCGGCGGGCCGCGCCTGATCACGGTGTGCTGGAGGGTGACGGTGTCCGGCTTCAGCGGTACGAGATGTCCGGTGCGCGGGGTCCTGGAACGCGTGTCGGGGGCACCCGGAAGACCGGCCCGCAGGGCGCGCACGAGAGCGAGGGCGCCGCGCAGGGAACGTACGAGCGCCCCTTCGGCGACTCCGTACGCTCCGTGGGCCGAGAGCCGGACGAGCCGGAGCAGCGCGATGTCGCCGCGGCGCAGCAGCCAGCCGGCCGCGACCGCTGCGAGCACGTGCCCGAGCAGCATCGGCAGCGAGGGAAGCAGCGACATCGAGTCCATCGCGGAGTCCGCGGCCATGGCCCCGCTGCCGTGATGCATGGCGTGCTCGCCGCCCGTGGCGCCCGCGCCGCCCGGCTCGAGACCGGCGGACGTCAGGATCCGCTGGGCCTGCGCGGGGCTGATCGTGGCCGTGCCCGCGCCGCACACCAGGCGGGCGGCGCGTTCCACCAGGGAGGCGTCGGCGGACGACACCGCGGTGCCGCCGTGCTGGCCGGCCCCGAAGAGCGCGTGCAGCCCCACCTGCCCCGCCGCGAGCGCGGCGGCGATGCCGGGCAGCGAACGCTCCCGGCCGGCGAGCGGCGCCGCGACGGCGAGGACGGCGAGGAACCCCACGCCGAGCGTCCACAGCGGGACGGAGGCGCAGGAAGCGAGCACATGGCCCCCGGCGGACAGCACGACGCAGAGCACGGCGAACACCGCGGCTCTCAGCAGCCGGAGGTCCGCTCCGGTGCGCGCCTCGCGCTGGTGGGGGGCAGTCATGGCGGGGCCCATCATCGCACTGGGCCCACCCGCGGCACACGGCAGGTCCGCAAGCTCCCATGGATGGCGATCGGCACCGATCAGTTCCGGTGGATGGCTGTGCGAGGTGAAATGCGCACCTTTGGGTGACCCGGCTACACCGTTGCGCGCGGTCCGCGCGTCGGCCGTATGGGCGGCATCACTTCAACTACGCGCTTATTGACGGGCGCTTGCGGCAATACGTATCGGTATGTCGAGCCGCGGCCAGGAGGCTGGAGCATGAGCATGTGGTGGTCTCTCCATTTGCGGCGCGAGGCTGCGAGCGTCCCGCTGGCCCGTCGGCTCCTGATCGGCACGATGGAGACCGCGGGCGTCGATCCGGACGTCTCCTACGACCTGTCGGTGGCCCTGAGCGAGGCCTGTGCCAACGCGGTGGAGCACGGCGGGGCGCGGGCCCCCGAGGGGCAGGCCGGGGCGTATCGGGTCACGGCCTATCTGGACGGCGAGAAGTGCCGTATCGAAGTGGCCGATTCCGGCCCGGGATTCGTCCCGGTGGCGGTACCCGCCGCGGACACCGCGGAGCACGGCAGGGGCCTGTACCTGATCCAGGAGCTCGCCGATCATGTGTACTTCGGGAACAAGCCCGGCCGGGGCGGAGCGGTGATCAGCTTCGACAAGATCCTCAAGTGGCGCGAGGACACGCCGCTGGTGACGGCCTGAGCCAACCGCTGGTCACGGCCTGAGCTTCCTGGGTCTCCGGAGGCCTACCTGGACCTCCGCCGGTCGCCTCAGCCGGGCGGCAGCGCCCTGCACAACGCCTCCAACGCCGCTCCGTAGGCATGCTCCGGAGGCGTCGAGTAGCCGACCACCAGGCCGTCGGGCGCGGGCATCGTGGCGTCCGGGTGGCGGAAGTCGGCCAGGCCCTCCAGCGCGAGGCCCTGCCAGGCGGCTGCCTTCGTGGTCGACTGTTCGGTGCCGGGCGGCAGCCGCAGGACGGCGTGCAGGCCCGCGGCGACACCGGTCGGGCTGATGTGCGGGGCATGCGCGGCGAGGGCGGCGACGAGCTGGTCGCGGCGGTTCCGGTAGCGCTGCCGCATCCGCCGGACGTGCCGGTCGTAGTGGCCCGACTCGATGAACTCGGCGAGCGTCAGCTGGTCGATGACACTGGCCCACGCCTCCCGCTCGCCCTTCGCCGCGAGTACGGCGTCGACGAGGTGCTCCGGCAGGACGAGCCACCCGATGCGCACCCCCGGAGAGAGGCTTTTGCTGACCGAGCCCATGTAGATGACGCGTTCGGAATCCAAACCCTGTACGGCGCCCACCGGCTCGCGGTCGTAACGGAACTCCCCGTCGTAGTCGTCCTCCAGGACGAGACCGCCACGGGTGCGCGCCCACTCGACGACCGCCGTGCGCCGGGTCGGGTGCAGCGGGCCGCCGGTGGGGAACTGGTGGGCGGGCGTGAGCAGCACGCCGCGGATCCGCCGCTCCTCCGTCAGCTCCTCGATCCGGGCGCCCCGTTCGTCGAGGCCGAGCGGCACCGTGCGGACGCCGGCGGTCGCGAGGATCGAGCGATGGAAGCCGAGGCCGTACGACTCCACCGCCAGCGGTCCCCGGAGCATGCCGCCCGCCCCGGCGCCGAAGAGCAGCCGCAGGGCGTGCGCGAACCCGGAGCAGACCACGATCCGCTCCGGATCGGCGCGCACCCCACGCGCGCGCCCCAGATAGCCGGCGAGCGCGCGGCGCAGCTCAATGCGCCCCCGCGGGTCACCGGGCCCGAACGCCTCGTTCGGCGCCGCACCCAGCGCCCGCCGGGCGGCGGCGAGCCACGCGGTGCGCGGGAACGAGGCGGCGTCCGGCGTGCCCTGGCGCAGGTCGTACGCGGGGGCCGCGGGCGTCGCGGGGCGGGTGGGCGCCCGCTTGGGGACGCGCGTACGGGAAGGCGGCGCCGCGCGGTCGGCCACCCGCGTCCCGGACCCCTGCCGCGCGGTCAGCCAGCCCTCGGCGACCAGCTCGGCGTAGGCGTCGGCGACGGTGTTGCGGGCGATGCCGAGATCGGCGGCGAGGGAGCGGTAGGGCGGAAGCCGCGTCCCCGGAGCGAGCCGTCCCTCGCGCACGGCGTCCCGCAGGGCACGGATGAGAGCGGCGCGGCGGCCACCCGACCCGGAGAGCTCCAGGTGCAGGTCACTCCCGATGCGCTCCGCCAAATTGACCCATGATTCCGGCATAGAAGTGCACCCTATCCAAGGTCTATCGGGGCCGTAGATTCATGGTCATGACGAACAACGAGAACGCCACGCAGACCGCCGCCAAGACCCGCACGCAGGCCCCCCGCATCAACTTCGCCAAGGCCGCCCCCAAGGCCTTCAAGGCCCTGATCGGCTTCGACGCGGCAGCCCGTGACGGCCTCGACCCGGCCCTGGTCGAGCTGATCCAGATCCGCGCCTCGCTCCTGAACGGCTGCGCCTACTGCCTCCACATGCACACGTCCGACGCCCGCAAGGCCGGCGAGGACGAGGCACGCCTGCACATGGTCGGCGTCTGGCGCGAGGCCCGGAACTTCTTCACGGAGAAGGAGCAGGCGGCGCTCGCCCTGACCGAGGCCGTCACGCTCGTCGACCGGGGCGGCGTACCGGACGACGTCTACGCCCGCGCGGCCGAACACTTCGACGAGGAGGAACTCGCCCGCGTCCTGGCCCTGATCTTCACGATCAACACCTGGAACCGCATCGCCCTGAGCACCGCCAAGGTCGCGGGCGAGGATGAGCGCTGAGCTTCCGGAGCGCGCGCGAAGGGGCCGGGCATCCCGTGAGATGCCCGGCCCCTTCTTAAAGAAGACCCTCAGTTGGAAAAGAAGACCCAGCCCTTGCGCGAGGACTCAGCCCTTGAGCTCGGCCATCCACGCCTCGACGTCATCGGCCCGCCGCGGCAGCGCCGCCGACAGGTTCCTGTTGCCGTCGGCCGTCACGAGGATGTCGTCCTCGATGCGCACGCCGATGCCGCGGTACTCCTCCGGCACCGTCAGGTCGTCCGCCTGGAAGTACAGGCCGGGCTCGACGGTCAGGCACATGCCGGGCTCCAGGACGCCGTCCACGTACGTCTCGGTGCGCGCGACCGCGCAGTCGTGGACGTCCATGCCGAGCATGTGACCGGTGCCGTGCAGGGTCCAGCGGCGCTGCAGACCCAGCTCCAGGACGCGCTCGACCGGGCCCTCGACGAGGCCCCACTCCACCAGCTTCTCGGCGAGCACGCGCTGCGCGGCGTCGTGGAAGTCGCGGTACTTGGCGCCGGGCCTGACGGCCGCGATTCCGGCCTCCTGGGCCTCGTACACGGCGTCGTAGATCTTGCGCTGCAGCTCGTCGAAGCGGCCGTTGATCGGCAGCGTCCGGGTCACGTCGGCGGTGTAGTACGTGTGGGTCTCCACACCGGCGTCGAGCAGGAGCAGCTCTCCGGAGCGCACCGGGCCGTCGTTGCGCACCCAGTGCAGGGTGGTGGCGTGCGGGCCGGCGGCGCAGATCGAGCCGTAGCCGATGTCGTTGCCGTCGACGCGGGCGCGCAGGAAGAACGTGCCCTCGATGTAGCGCTCGCTGGTCGCCTCGGCCTTGTCCAGGACCCGGACGACGTCCTCGAAGCCGCGGGCCGTCGCGTCGCACGCGTTCTGCAGCTCGCCGACCTCGAACTCGTCCTTGACCAGACGGGCCTCGGAGAGGAAGACGCGCAGCTCCTCGTCGCGCTCGGCCGTGACCTTGTCGGTCAGGGCGGCCTGGATGCCGGCGTCGTGGCCGCGGACGACACGGACGGGCCCCGTGGCCTCGCGCAGCTTGTCGGCGAGCTCGCGCACGTCGGAGGCGGGGATGCCGTACAGCGTCTCGGCCTCGGTGAGGGAGTGCCGGCGGCCGACCCACAGCTCGCCCTGGCCGTCCAGCCAGAACTCGCCGTTCTCGCGGTTGGAGCGCGGCAGCAGGTAGATGGTGGCCTCGTGGCCGCTCGTGCCGTCCGCGAAGTCGGCGGGCTCCATGACGAGGACGCCGTCCTCGGTCTGGTTGCCGGTCAGGTAGGCGTACTCCACGGAGGCGCGGAAGGCGTACTCCGTGTCGTTGGAGCGGGTCTTCAGGTTGCCCGCGGGGATCACCAGGCGCTCGCCCGGGAAGCGCGCGGAGAGCGCGGCACGGCGGGACGCGGTGTGCGAGGCCTGGGCGACCGGCTGCAGGTCGTGCAGCTCGGTGTCGGCCCAGCCGGACTTCATGTTGTCGGCGAGCTCGTCGGAGACGCCCGGGTACAGACCGTTCTTGCGCTGCTTGATCGGCTCTTCTTCGGACTCGATCTCCAGGGTTTCCGGGGTCTCCGGGTACTCCGGAATGAGCTCCTCCGACACGATCTGCCTCCTATGTACGACACTGGGCCCTCCCCATCGTACGGGCGTACGGAAGGGGTCCCAGGGCCGGAAGGCCTGTTACATCCCGTAGTGCGCGGGTCACTCGGACGACGGCTCGGACGGCACTGCGGACAGGCCGTGAGACCTCACTCGAAGCGGGCCGCGAGCAGGACGACGTCCTCCTCGCTCTCGACCGCGTCGAGACCGTCGGGAAGGACGGTCCGCAGCACGTGGTCGACGAGCGCGTCCGGGTCGTCGCGGACGGATTTCGGCACGCTCGCGGCGGCCGCGTGCAGCCGCGCGAAGGCCCGGTCCATGGGGTCTCCGGTGCGGTGCAGCAGCCCATCCGTATAAAGAAGCACCGTTTCTCCGGGCTCCGGCTGGATCTCCACGCTGGGCGCCTCCCAGCACGCGAGCATCCCCAGCGGCGCCGAGAGGGAGGTCTCCACGAACTCCGTGCGCCGCTCGCCGATCACGAGCGGCGGGCTGTGTCCGGCCCCGGCCAGGACGATCTTGCGCAGGGCCGGTTCGCAGAACGCGAAGAGGGCCGTCGCGGACCGCGCGGGCTCGGTCAGCCGAAGGAGCAGCTCCAGATCGGAGAGTACGGCGACGGGGTCCTCGCCCTCCATCACGGCGTACGCCCGAAGGCTCGCCCGCAGCCGCCCCATCGCGGCGACGGCGCTGGGTCCGGACCCGGTGACGGAGCCGACCGCGAGGCCGAGCGCGGCATCGGGCAGCGGCAGCGCGTCGAACCAGTCGCCGCCTCCGCGCGCGGAGGTCCGGTGCCGGGCGGCGAGCTGCACTCCGGCGACCCGCGGCAGCCGCGAGGGCAGCAGCTCCTCGCGCAGGGTGGCCTCCGTCGAGCGGGCGCGCTCCAGCTCGATGAGACGTGCCAGGTGCTCGGCGGCGTGCCGGGTGTAGAGGCCGATGAGGTGCCGCTGGCGCTCCACGGGGGCGGCGGGCTCGTCGTACAGCCACACGGCGGCGCCGACCAGGCCCGCGGCCTCGGTGGTCAGCGGCAGGGCGTAGCTGGCGGCGTACCCGAGCCGGGTGGCGACCTCGCGGTGGCGGGGGTCGAGGGCGTCGTCGGCGAACAGGTCGGCGTCGACGATCTCGGTCTGGGTGCCGGACGGCGCGGGCGGGGCGTCGAGCAGCCGCCCGAAGGAGGTGGCGGCGCGGGGCACCGTCTCGATGTGGCCGAGGTCGGCGCGGGCGAGGCCGAGGCCGACCGTGGTGTCCGGCCCGAGGCTGTCTGAGGGCTCGAGGACGAGGAGTCCGCGCCGGGCGCCCACGAGGGCCGCTCCGGCGCGCAGAAGCTCGTGCAGGGCCTCGTCGAGGGTGGCCGTGCGCCCGAGGCGCTCGGTGAGTTCGTGGAGTGTCGTCAGATCGGAGATCCAGCCCGCGAGACGGTCCTGGATCATGACGGCGGGGGCGGCCGGGGCACCTTGGACCTGTGGTGCGGGCGCGACAGTGTGGGCTGGTGGCGGAACAGTTGAATCGATTCCGGCCACTTTCGGGAGGTGCGGGGCGGTCATGGCTGACGGCTTTCCGGCTGGTGCGTATTGCTCAATAGCATCGCAAACCCCCATGTCATTCTGCGCCGCTAGCAATGTTCTCCACATCTACACGCACTGGAGAGGGGATGTCCAGCATTGTCCAGCCGGGATTCCTGGTGTCCGTGGGCATTCTGTGGCGTTTCGGCGATCTTGGTAACTTGGCTCAAAAGTGCCTGAGGCGACGGCATATTGCGATCGACTGACGTTGTTCGGCAAGGGGTACCTCCCGGCCCGCAGGCTCGGGAGGCGCGTCACAGCGGCCGTGTTGGGTACGTACTCGGTGATGACCAGGGGCAGTTGAGATCCGCCCGGAACCTGGCGACGGACCCGGGCGTCTTAACTCATGACGACCGTGCCCCATCCTCCCGTGGGGGAGGCGGCGAATAAGTACGCGGGACAGCAATCGCCAGGCACCGCCACCCCACGCCACGTTAACGCTCGGCCCATAGGGGATCCCCATGCCGCAGGCTGGGGTGTGATGCGCCAGTTGTACGCACAGCGAAGTGATCCACACATGGTGTGATGTGGCCCGCCGTGTTCCTCGGCGTGTAAACGGAAAGGAACGAGCGCTCATGCGCGAGATCCTCGGAAGGCGACGCAGGCTCCTGTCCAGGCTCTCTGAGCTGTCCGGACGCACCGGGCTCAGCGGCAGGAAATCCACCCGGAGTCCCGGTCTGATCGGCGCGGCCCTGACCTTTGCGACGGCATGGCAGTGGCCCGTGGTGCCGGGCGTCGGTCTCGACCGGCGGGACGGCACCCGCTGTGCCTGTCCCGACCCCGACTGCACGGTGCCAGGAGCGCATCCCCTCGACCCCGGCCTGCTGGCCGCGACCACCGACGCGCGCATGGTGCGCTGGTGGTGGACGAACCGTCCGGACGCGCCCATCGTGCTCGCCACCGGCGCCGGCGCCCCGTGCGCCGTCAGCCTTCCCGCGCTCGCGGGCGCGCGCGCCCTGGCCGCACTCGACGAGGCGGGCATCAGGCTCGGACCGGTCGTGGCGACCCCGGCCCGGCTCTTCCTGCTCGTCGCGCCGTACTCCATGGAGCAGTTGGGCGAGCTGCTGTACGCCAAGGACTGGGTGCCCGGCTCGCTGCGCTTCCACGGGGCGGGCGGATATCTCGCGCTGCCCCCCTCCGAGACCGGGCAGGGACCGGTGCGCTGGGAGCGGGCTCCGCTGCCCGGATCCGCGGCGCCGTGGGTGCCCGACGTCGAGGCCGTGGTGGACGCCGTGGTCGACGCGCTCACTCGTACGGGTGTGAGCGCGCCCGAGTTGTAGGGGAAATGGGCGTGCGGCGAGCCGCACGCCCATCAATCGTCGTTAATGTCAGGGCCCATGAACCCCCGCCTGATCGCGCTCATGGGAGTTGTGGCCATCACGGTTCTCCTGCCGTTCGCCGGCGCGTCCGCGGGGCCGGTGGGCGACGACGAGGCCGGCGCGAGGCCGGTGGAGCGGCCGACGGATCCGCCGCCAAGTCCTGACGCGAAACAGCCCTCCAAGGAGAGGCCGACTTCGCAGCGGCCCACTACGGAGGGGGCGGTTACGGAGCGGCCGTCCCTCCTCTCGGAGCTCGGACTCACCGGCACTGCCCGGTGCGGCCCCGAACTGACCTCTCCGGAAGGCGTCGAGGCGCAGACCTGTGTGCTCACCCAGCGGCACGACACCTGGGCGCGTACGTACTACCGCAACGCCACAGGTGATGAGCTGAGCGCCGTACTGACCGTTATGGGACCGGGCGGACGCACCGTCCAGATGCACTGCGTGGTGAGCGCGGAGGACGAGCCGGAAGTGTGCGAGACGCCACGCGAGCGCACGGCCGGGGACGCGGCGGCGTATTCGGCGGTGGTGGAGTTCGCTGACGGGAGTGGCGGACCGTTGCTCTTGCGCTCGGGGAGCAACTCGGCGCGGCCGAAGGCCAGTTGAGGTCGCAGGTCAGACCCGATGTGGGGCCGGACATGGAAGCGCCCGGTTGCTGGCGACGGGGGATGCACCAGCAACCGGGCTACCTGAACGGTAACAAGAGATCTGCTCTTGGCAAATTCGATCTCGGTTATCCGGACAGGGATTTACCTGCGATGTCGGGGAGTTGTGACAGGAGTCACCCATTCCCCGACGGCTGACTGGCGGGTCAGCTCAAGGTCACCTGGCGGTTGGTGAGACCACCGCGGGCCCTGCGCTCCTCCGGGGTCAGCGGGGCGTCCGTGGCAAGCGCCGCCGCGAGCCGCTCGGCGAACTCGGCGGCCGGCTTCTCGATGTCCTCGGCGCCCATGCCGGTCGGCAGGTCCCACACCGGGACCGTCAGACCGTGCGCCCGGAAGGAGCCGACCAGGCGGGTGCCCTCGCCGAGGCTCGACGCACCGGCCGCGTGCAGCCGGGCGAGCGCGTCGAGGAGCTGCTCCTCGGGGTGCGGCATGACCCAGCGCAGGTGGTTCTTCTCCGGGGTCTCGCACCAGTACGCGGACTCCACTCCGGAGAGCTTCACGGTCGGGATGGCGGCCGCGTTCGCCCGCTCCAGGGAGGCGGAGACCTCCGGGCTGGCGTTCTCCGAATCCGGCACCCAGAACTCGAAGCCCTCGTGCACGACCGGCTCGAAGGTGCCCTCGGGGTCGAGGATGTCCTGCAGCCGGGGGCCGTCCGCGGGCGCGCGCCGGGCCTGGACCGGAGTGCCCGGCTCGGCCGCGAGCGCCCGCTGGAGGGTGTCGGCGAGGTCGCGGCTGATGTCGCCGGACGACGTGTCGTTCTGCAGGCCGAGCAGGACCGAGCCGTCGTCGCGGCGCAGCGCGGGCCACGCCATCGGCAGCACGGTCGCAAGGGAGACGGCGGGCACGCCGTCGGGCAGCCCGCCCTTGAGGGGCAGTTCGACGGTCGCCGCGGGGACCAGCTCGCGCAGCGCCACCCAGTCGCCCTCGCCGGCCAGGCCCTCGAAGGGGCGCTGCACCAGCTCGGTCACCGCGTGCGCGGCGGCCCGGCCGTGACAGGCCTTGTAGCGGCGGCCCGAACCGCAGGGGCAGGGTTCGCGGGCGCCGACGACGGGGACCTCTCCGTCCTTCAGCTGCGGCTGCTGCTTGCCCTTGGTCTGAGGGCGCTTCTTGGCCATCTTGGGTGTCTCCCGGATGCGGCTCTCTTGCGTGGCTCTTCGTACGTCTGGGGCGTACGGGCGCGAGCCTAGCCGCTCGCCCAGGGGGCGTCGGGACAAGTCCTCGGTGCGCTGTCGGGAGGGTTCGTCAGTCGAGGTCGTCGAAGGGGTCCGCGTACGCGAGGTCCGGTATCGCGGCGGCCGAGGGGGCCGCGACGCGCGTAGCGAAATCGTCATGGCGGTGCCCGGCACGCATGACGACCCACACGGTGACCTCGCCGTGGGTGTCGTCGCGCACGCCCCAGGCCTCGGCCAGGGCCGTGATGATGTTGAGCCCGCGGCCGCCGTGCGCGGTGACCGAGGGAGTGGCCGGAACGGGGCGGGTAGGGCCTCCGCCGTCCGTCACCTCGACCGTCAGCCGGCCCGTGGCGTCCACGCGCCAGGCCGCCCGTACGTCACCGTCGCCGACCAGTCCTTCGCCCAGCGGCCTGCCGTGCCGACAGGCATTGCTGAGCAGTTCCGAAAGGATCAGTACCGCGTCGTCGACGACCGAATCCGACACCCCGCTCCTGCGCAACTGATCGCGCATCCGGTGTCTTGCTTCCCCCACGCCCGCAGGGCCATGGGGTACGGCCATGCTCGACGACGCGGGCACCTCCCGTGCCACCACCAACGCCACCCCCGAGACCTCCTTCGCCCCACGCCACGGTGTGAATGCCCCAATGGACTGGACCGGAAACCGGCCAATCCTTGTGCGGTGACGCACTCGTAACGATCGAATACGGACCGAACGCGCCGGTGCACACCCTGTAACCGATGAGGAATCGGTTAACCACGGCCCAGCTGGGACAGCACCTGCTTGGGGCGGTTGGTGATGATGGCGTCGACGCCGAGTTCGGCGCAGAGCTCGACGTCCTCTGGCTCGTTCACGGTCCACACGTGCACCTGGTGACCCGCGCGCTTCAGCTTGGCCACGTAACCGGGGTTGTTGCGCACGATCCGCATGCCGGGTCCCGCGATCCGTACGCCCTCGGGGAGACGGCCGTCGCGGTGGCGCGGCGAGACGAACTGCATCAGATAGACCGTCGGCAGGGTGGGCGACGCGGCGCGCACCCGGTGCAGGGAGCGCGCCGAGAAGCTCATGACGCGCACAGGGGAGGGCCCTTGTGCGGGTGGGGAATCCAAACCGAAGCGCTTCAGTAGAAGAAGCAGCCTTTCCTCGACCTGGCCCGCCCAGCGCGTGGGGTGCTTCGTCTCGACGGCCAGCTGGACCTGGCGTCCCGATGCGTTGCTCTCGGCCACCAGCTCCAGGAGCCGCTCCAGGGTGAGGACGGAGGTGTCCGCCCAGTCGGGGCCCTCGTCGGCCTCCCCGTGGTTGCTCTTCCAGGAGCCGAAGTCCAGCGTGGCGAGATCGGCGAGTTCCAGGGCGGAGACGGCCCCGCGGCCGTTCGAGGTGCGGTTGACGCGCCGGTCGTGGACACAGACGAGATGCCCGTCGGCCGTCAGGCGCACATCGCACTCCAGGGCGTCGGCCCCGTCCTCGACGGCCTTCCTGTACGCGGCCAGTGTGTGCTCGGGGGCGTCTTCGGAGGCTCCGCGGTGGGCGACGACCTGGATCTGCTGCTGTCGTGCGAGGGTCACCGCGTCATCGTGCCATCACGGGGTACCCGCAGGCTCGCCCGAGCCCGGCGCACACTGCGCCGGATCCACAGGATCGGCTTATGGTGCCCTGACAGCCCATGGGAAAAGCTGACTGCAGACAGATGCTCAGTTGGCCACAGCCGGGCCGTGACCGAGAACGACAGCGTGGACCGAGGAGAGAGCTGTGAACACCGAGAACGAGGGCAACGAGGTACCCCAGGCCCCGTCCGCGCCTCCTGTGCCGGTGGACACTCCCGAGGCTTCCACCCATCCCGTGCCCGCCGTTGGTACTCCGTCCGCGCCGGCGACTCCGCCGCCCGCGTCGACCCCACCGGGCGTACCGGGCGCACCTGGTGGTCCGGGTGCCCCGACCGCGCCGGGTGCCGCCGCCGGGGCCTGGCCGCCTCCGCCGCCGCCCGCTGTTCCGTCGTACGCACAAGGCGGAGGATCGGGCTCCGCGTGGGGCGCCTCCTATGCGGCGCAGCACCCTGAGGGGCCGAAGCCCGCGGGGCGGCGCGGCGGTCTGATCGCCGCGGTGCTGGTGGCCGCTCTGGTGGCGGGTGGTGTCGGTGGCGGTATCGGCTTCTGGGCGGCCGACCGCAACGACGACAGCACGGGCTCGACCACGGTCTCCGCGTCCGACACCCCGGCCGACCTCAAGCGTGAGCCCGGCTCGGTCGCCGACATCGCCAACAAGGCGCTCCCCAGCGTCGTCACCATCGAGGCGCAGGGCGGCAACGGAGAGGGCGGCACGGGCACCGGCTTCGTCTACGACAAGCAGGGCCACATCCTCACCAACAACCACGTGGTGGCGTCCGCGGCCGAGGGCGGGAAGCTCGCGGCGACGTTCTCCAACGGCAAGAAGTACGACGCCGAGGTGGTCGGCCGCGCCGAGGGGTACGACGTGGCGGTCATCAAACTCAAGAACCCGCCGGCGGACCTGCGGCCGCTCACCCTCGGCAACTCGGACCGGGTGGCCGTCGGCGACTCGACGATCGCCATCGGCGCCCCCTTCGGCCTGTCGAACACGGTCACGACCGGCATCGTCAGCGCCAAGGACCGCCCGGTCACCTCCAGCGACGGCGCGAGCAGCAAGAGCTCGTACATGAGCGCCCTGCAGACCGACGCCTCCATCAACCCCGGCAACTCCGGTGGCCCGCTGCTCGACTCGCGGGGCAACGTCATCGGCATCAACTCCGCGATCAAGCCCGCCGAGAGCGGCGGCGGCCTCGGCGGCGGCGGTCAGTCCGGTTCCATCGGCCTGGGCTTCGCGATCCCGGTCAACCAGGCCAAGTACGTCGCCGGACAGCTGATCAAGACCGGCCAGGCCGTCTACCCGGTGATCGGTGCCTCGGTCTCGCTGGGCGAGGACACGGGCGGCGCCACGATCTCCAGCGAAGGCGCGGGCGGCTCGGAAGCGGTCACCCCGAACGGCCCGGCGGCCAAGGCGGGCCTCAAGCCCGGTGATGTCATCACGAAGCTGGACGACACGGTGATCGACAGCGGTCCGACGCTGATCGGCCAGATCTGGACCCACAAGCCGGGGGACAAGGTCAAGATCACGTTCGAGCGCGACGGCAAGGAGCGCACGGTCGACGTGATCCTGGGCGAGCGCAAGGGCGAGAGCTGACCCGCTACTCTTGACCCCGCACCGCCGGGACCGGCGGTGCGGGGTGGGTTGCCCGAGCGGCCTAAGGGAACGGTCTTGAAAACCGTCGTGGTGCGAGCCACCGTGGGTTCAAATCCCACACCCACCGCTTGTTGAGCGGCTTGTTTGAACCGCTCGTCGAACAGTGAGAACGGCCCCCGACCTGAGTTTGGTCGGGGGCCGTCTTGCTGTCCGGAGGTGGTCCTTTCGCCGCGTAGGGGGTGGCGCTGGTGACACCCCCGAGAGGCCGGGTCGCCGGATGTCGGTGGGCGCGGGGATTCGCGAACGTGGAGGACGTCAGCACGGCACGTCCCCACCGCCCTCACCCCGAAGATTCGAGGCCCGCCATGAGCACCAGCACACTGCCGTACGCAGCCGCTTCCGCCGTCCCCTCGAGTGCCGCTGCTCCCTCGGGCGCTCAGCCGGAGGAGTTCCGGGCCCCGGGCTTCTGGCGGGCGCCGTTCGCCGCCGCCACCTACCGGGAGATCGGCTACGCGGTCGGCTCGCTGCCCATCGCCGTCGTCGGCTTCACGTTCGCCGTGACGATGTTCTCGCTCGGGGCCGGTCTCTTCGTCACCGTGCTCGGACTGCCGGTGCTGGCGGCCGCGTTGGCCGGCGCGCGGGGGCTCGGTGCCGCCGAGCGGGGGCGGGCGCGGGCACGCCTCGGGCTTGAGGTCGCCGGGCCGGGGCCCGTGCGGACCGCTCCGGAGGCGGGCGCGTGGGCCGGGATGCGGGCGCGGCTCGTGGACGCGGCCGGCTGGCGGGCGTTGCTCTTCCAGGTCGTGATGTTCCCCGCGCGGGTGGTGTCGTTCGTCCTCACCGTGACCTTCCTGGTCACGGGGTGGGTGGTCGCGCTCCTCCCGGCGTACGCCTGGGTGTTCCCGCACTACCTCGACTGGCCGGGCTACCGGGTGTTCGACTACACCTCGGGCGGCGAGCACCACGCGTACTACCTGGAGTCGCCGTGGCAGATCGCCGGAGGGGCCCTGCTCGGCCTCGCCATCGTCTTCCTCACCCCGAAGCTGGTGCGGGCGCTGACCAACATCGACCGTGCCGCGGTGCGTTCGCTGCTGGGTTAGTGGGTTTGTGCGTAAGCGGTCTGTGCGTAAGGGGCGTTCGCCATTGCGGGCGCCCCTTACGCACGCCTCTCCAGGAGTGCCTTCTACGCATGCCCCGTCAGCCGCGCCGCCGACGCGATGGTCGAGCGCGCCTCGCGTTCCGTGAGGCCGACTCGGATCGCGGCGGTGACCAGCTCATCGGCCAGGGACGCGCCGATGCCGTTCTCGTAGGCACGGCAAGCAGCCCAGAAGAGGCGGGTGTTGCGCTGGCCTTCGTGCGCGGCGAGCACGAACTGGACCAGGCCCTGCCCCTGTTGGGCGGATGCCGACGGTTTCGTGGAAGTGGCGTGGTGCGTGCGGGGAGGCGGCATCAGCAGCCGGAGCAGTGCGGGCGGACAAGTGCCCGGCGGGAGTTGGGCCGTTCCGGGCACGGTGCTGTAGACGCCGTGCTCCGTACGTGAACCGGGTCCTACGAGGTAGCCGCCCGCACCCCGGATGTCGATTCCGGGGGCCAGCCTGCCCGCGGAGTTGGGGATGACGGCGTCGGGCGGACCCGAGAGCCAGATGTGCCGGCCGCCGCTCGGGGTCACCACGACGACCGTGGCCGGGATGGTGAAGAGATGCCGCAGCGCCAGTTCGCGCAGCGCCGCCGAGGCGTCCGTACCGGACTTGGTGTCGAGGTCGATGCCGATCAGATGGTGCGGGGGCAGCCCGCAGGCGATGCCGTAGCCGCTGGCCCAGGGGGCGGCGGCGAAGAGCCGGCGGATGCGGCGCGGATCGGTCGACGCGTCGTACACGCCGTGTCCGGGGCGGCCGCATTCGCCGTGGCAGGGCGGTGTTCCGGGCTGCTCGTGATGGGGCGAACGGAGGGCCGGCAGCTTGGTGCGGGAGAGCGGGATGACGGCGAGACCGCGCTCGGCGGCGGACAAGGCGTGCGCCAGGGCGAGTGCGGTGGCATGGCGGTCGATGGTGGCCATGCCTTCATTTTCGTACGTATGTTCGAAGAAGGGAAGAGGGAGCGGCCACGACACGCGACGGGCGCGCGTGAGGCGCCCCTCTTCTTCGCGCGATGCCGGAACGCTTCAGCGCTTGGGGCGACTGGGTTCAGGTGGGTCGCACCGGGCTGATCTGGGGCTTTGGGGAAGTGAAGCGTGTTTATCGACTTGTACTCACGCTTGCGGGGGAATCGGGTCTTCCGGGGTGGTTCGCCGGGGATTCGGTGGGCAACTCTGGACTCGCGACGTCGTGCAGAAGCAGAAACCGGGGCGGTCGGCCAACTGCCTTGGATCAAGCCGTACTTCTGGTGCTCCCGGTACACAGCCGGTGCGTACCTCCCGTTCTGGAGGAATTGACATGGCAAGCATCCGTACCGCCCGCGTCATCGCCGCCGCCGCGGCCCTGCCCTTGGCTGCGGCGCTCTTCTCCGGTGTCGCGATGGCGGACAACGGCTCCTTCGCGAACGACGGATCGAATGCCGGCGTGGCCACCGTCAACGGCAGTGGCGTCGGCGGCAACAACAGCGGCAACTCGTCGACGACGCAGCAGCAGGCGGTCGGTAACGGTGCCTCGAACCAGAGCAACACCGCTCAGGTGAACGGCTCCGCGTTCACGGCGATCGACCAGTCGAACGAGAACATCGCCGTCAACTTCACCAACCTCTGGTGAGCTAGCGGCCTTCTGGGGTTGCTCCTTGGGCCTGCTCGATGGGGTGTGTGACGGTCTGCGCGGCGGTGCGAAAGCACCGCCGCGCAGCCGTGTTCGGGGTGCTTCCGCGTACGGCCGCGCAGCCGTGTTCCGCGTGCTGTGTCGATGCTCGCGCCGCGTGATCTCTTGACACTCGCACAGTTTCTGACGGACAGTCAGAAACCCTTGTCGGTGCGACGCCCGTACGCGAAGGAGAGGCCGCCGCCGTGCACCTCGCCCCCACCGAACGACAGGAGCGGCTCCGCTCCGAACTGCGCGGCTACTTCCGCGACCTGATGCCGCAAGGGCCGCCCGCGGCCACCGATCTGGAGGGGCAGCGCCGGCTGCTGCGCCGCATCGGGGCCGACCGCATGCTCGGCCTGGGCTGGCCGGTCGAGTACGGCGGTCAAGGGCGCGGCGCCGACGAGCAGTTCGTCTTCTTCGACGAGGCCTATCGCGCGGGCGCACCCGTCTCGATGGTCACCCTGAACACCGTCGGCCCGACGCTCATGAAATACGGAACGGAGGAGCAGAAGGCCTGCTTCCTGCCGCGCATCCTCAGCGGCGATCTCGTCTTCGCGATCGGCTACAGCGAGCCATCGGCGGGGACGGACCTCGCGTCGCTGCGTACGAGGGCGGTGCGGCATGCGGCAGAGGGGTCGGTCGGTCCGGACGGGTCCGTCGCGGACGGGCGCGACGACGTCTGGGTCATCGACGGGCAGAAGATCTTCACCTCGAACGCCCAGAACGCCGACTGGATCTGGCTCGCCTGCCGCACCGACCCCGAAGCCCCCAAGCACCAGGGCATCTCGATCATCCTCGTGCCGACCGGAGCGCCCGGATTCTCCTGGACTCCGATCGAGACCGTGGGCGGGCTGACCACGACGGCGACGTATTACGACGGGATACGCGTCCCCGCCACGAACCTCGTCGGCGAGGAGAACGGCGGCTGGGGGCTCATCACCAACCAGCTCAACCACGAGCGGGTGGCGCTCGCCGCGATCGGAATGCAGGCCGAGGATTTCTACGCGGCGGCACTCGACGTCGCGCGTACACCCGATCCAGTGACGGGCGAACGTCGGATTGACGCCCCGTGGGTCCGTTCGAGACTGGCCGAAGCGCGGGTCCGACTCGCGGCAACGCGCCTGCTCAACTGGCGTTTGGTGGGTGATGTGGGGGCGGGCCGGCTGGCGCCTGGAGACGCGAGCGGCGTGAAGTTCGTGGGAACCGAATCGGCCGTCGAGGTGTACCGAATATGTCAGGAAGTCGCGGGCGATGCGGGTCTGGTGCGGGCCGGGTCGCCCGGGGCCCTGGCGCTCGGCACGGGCGGTGAGGGGGAGCTGGAGCGGATGAACAGGGCGGCACAGATCAATACGTTCGGGGGCGGGGTGAGCGAGGTGCAGCGGGAGATCGTCGCGACGATGCGGCTCGGCATGCGGAGGGGGCGGCGATGACCGGTACGGCGACGACGGATGCGGCGACGACGGATGCGGCGACGACCGATATCCCGTACGAGGCGTTGAAGGTGTTCGAGGGCCGGGCGGCCGCGACGGCGGGCGTGGGCAAGGACCCGGTCAACGTGCCGATGATCCGGCACTGGTGCGAGGCGATGGGCGACACCAACTCCGCTTACGCGGGCGGGGATCCGATCGCACCGCCCACCATGCTCCAGGCCTGGACGATGGGCGGACTCTCCGGCCACCAGGGGCACTCGGCCGCGCACGAGGAGCTGTTCGCCCTGCTGGACGCCGCGGGGTACACCTCGATCGTCGCCACCGACTGCGAGCAGGAGTATCTGCGGGCGCTGCGGCCCGGCGACGAGATCACCTTCGACGCGGTGATCGAAACGGTCTCGGAGCGCAAGACGACGAAGCTGGGGACGGGGCACTTCGTCACGACGCGGATGGACGTCAGGGCGGGCGGCGAACCGGTCGGGATCCATCGCTTCCGGATCCTCAAATACGCACCCGCGCGACGCAGGCCACAGGGAGCGGACAAAGGCGCAGGCAAGGGAGCGGACCAGGGGGCCGGCAAGGGAATGGACCTGGGGGCCGGCAAGGCGGCGGCCGAGGCCAGGAGGCCCCGCCCGGTGATCAACAGGGACAACGCCGGGTTCTGGGAGGGCGTGGCGCGCCACCAGCTCCTGATCCAGCGCTGCGGCGGCTGCGGGGCACTGCGCTTCCCCTGGCTGCCGGGGTGCAACGGCTGTGGATCGCTGGAATGGGACACGGTCGAGGCGAGCGGCGAGGGCACCGTGTACTCGTACGTCGTCATGCACCACCCGCCGTTCCCCGCCTTCGATCCCCCGTACGCGGTCGCGCTCGTCGACCTGGCGGAGGGAGTGCGCATCGTCAGCAATGTGGTGGGCGTGCCCAGCGACAAGGTGCGGATCGGACAGCCCGTGCGGCTCGAATTCCAGCGGGTGGACGAGGAGTTGGAGCTCCCGGTGTTCCGTCCCGTGGACGGCGTTTCGGGAGGTGGGGTCTGACATGGACTTCACGCCCACGGAGGAGCAGACGGCCGCGCGGGATCTCGCGGCGGAGATCTTCGGCGATCTGTCCACGCCCGAGCGGCTCGCGGCGGCGGGGACGGGTTCGGACGCCGAGCTGTGGAAGGCGCTGTGCGCGGCGGGGCTGCCGGGTGCGGTGGAGGACATCGGGCTGCTGGGCCTGGTCCTGCTGCTCGAGGAGCAGGGACGGACGACGGCACAGGTGCCGCTGGCGGCGAGCTGCGTCCATGGCCTGCTGGCCGTGGCCGCCCATGGCACGGAGGAGCAGCGGGAGCGGCTGCTGCCGGGCCTGCGGGACGGTACGGCTGTCGCGACCGGGGCGTTTCCGGCCCAGGGCGGGGTGACGGCCGCCGCCACGGAATCGCCGGACGGGCTGACGGGGAAGCTGTCCGGAACGGTGCGGTGGGTGCCCTGGCTGCGGGATGCCACGCATGTCCTGGTGGCCGTGCCGGATCGCGCCCGGCGGGACGGGCCGGGTCTGTGGATGGTGCGGGTGGCCGACGCGGAGACGGAGCCGGTGGAGCTGACGGCGCCCTGGTCGGCCGGGCGACTGGTGCTGGACGGGACGCCGGCGGAGCGGATCGGCGGTGCGGGGGCCTGCGCGGATGTGCTGGCCACCGCGCGGACGGCCTTCGCAGGGCTGCAGGCCGGGGTGTGTGCCGGATCGCTGGCCCGCGCGGTCGCCTACACGAATGAGCGGGAGCAGTTCGGGCGCCCGCTCGCGGCCAAGCAGGGGGTACAACTCCGGGCGGCGGACGCCCATATGGACACCGAGGCGATCCGGGTCACGGCGTACGAGGCGGCCTGGCGGCGCGACGAGGGCCTCGCGTACGACGTGCATGCGCTGACCGCCGCGTGGTGGGCGTCGGAGGCGGGCAAGCGGGTCGTGCACGCGGGCCAGCATCTGCACGGCGGCATGGGCGCGGACCTCGACCATCCCGTGCACCGGCACTTCCTGTGGGGGCGGCAGCTGGACGCGTATCTGGGATGCGGGAGTGAAGTCCTCGCGGAACTGGGCGACTTGATCGCTGAGGAGGAGGCGGCATGAGGGCGGGCGACAAACTGCCGGAGCTCACTGTTCCGGTCACTCGGACACTGATCGTCTCCGGGGCGATCGCGTCGCGGGACTACCAGGACGTGCACCACGACGCGGTGGCGGCACAGGAGAAGGGCTCCCCCGACATCTTCATGAACATCCTGACCACGAACGGTCTGGTCGGCCGGTACGTGACGGATCACTTCGGTTCCGCCGCCGTGCTCCGCAAGGTGGCGATCAGGCTGGGGGCGCCCAACTATCCGGGGGACACCATGGTGTTGACCGGATCGATAGAGCGGGTCGACGGCGACACGGCGACGGTCAAGGTCCTCGGGGCGAACGGGATCGGGAAGCACGTCACGGGGACGGTCATGGTGACGGTTCCGGGTGCGGGTCCATCGGCGAGTCCAGCTGAGGCCGTGGCTGAGGCCGGGACTGAGGGCGCGGCTGATGCGGCTGCGGGGCCGGGACGGGACGGAACGCCCACCGGAGGTGCCGCATGAGTGTCCGGACGCGGGACCGGCTCGGCGGGAAGGCGGCCGTCGTCGGCATCGGGGCCACCGAGTTCTCCAAGGACTCGGGCCGCAGTGAGCTCAGGCTCGCCGTGGAGGCGGTGGGCGCGGCGCTCGACGACGCGGGGCTGAGCCCTGCCGATGTCGACGGCATGGTCACTTTCACGATGGACACCAACCCGGAGATCACGGTCGCCCAGGCGGCCGGGATAGGGGATCTCTCGTTCTTCTCCCGGGTCCACTACGGGGGAGGCGCGGCCTGTGCGACGGTCCAGCAGGCGGCCCTCGCGGTGGCGAGCGGAGTGGCCGAAGTGGTCGTCTGCTACCGGGCGTTCAACGAACGGTCGGGGCGGAGGTTCGGCTCCGGGGTGCAGCACCGGGAGCCGTCGGCGGAGGGCGCGGCGCTCGGCTGGTCGCTTCCGTTCGGCCTGCTGACCCCCGCGTCATGGGTGGCGATGGCGGCACAGCGCTACCTCCATACGTACGGGCTCACGCCGGACGCCTTCGGCCATGTCGCGGTCACCGACCGGAAGTACGCGGCGAAGAACCCGGCGGCGTATTTCCACGGAAAGCCGATCACCCTCGCCGACCATGCCGCGTCCCGCTGGATCGTCGAGCCGCTGCGGCTTCTGGACTGCTGCCAGGAGACCGACGGGGGCCAGGCGATCGTCGTGACGAGCGTGGAGCGGGCCCGCGATCTGCCGCACCCGCCGGCGGTGATCACGGCGGCGGCCCAGGGCGCGGGGCGGGCGCAGGAGCAGATGACCAGCTTCTACCGCGACGACCTGAGCGGGCTGCCCGAAATGAGCGTGGTGGCACGGCAGTTGTGGCGCAGTTCCGGGCTTCGGCCGGGCGACATCGACGTGGGGATTCTCTACGACCACTTCACCCCGTTCGTGCTGATGCAACTGGAGGAGTTCGGTTTCTGCGGGCCGGGGGAGGCGGCCGGGTTCGTGGCGGAGGAGCGGCTTCCGCTGAACACACACGGGGGGCAGCTCGGGGAGGCGTATCTGCACGGGATGAATGGCATAGCGGAGGCAGTACGACAGCTGCGGGGCACGTCCGTGAACCAGATATCGGGGGCGGCGCACACCCTGGTCACCGCGGGCACCGGGGTCCCCACATCGGGGCTGATTCTGGGGTCGGACGGCTGAACGCGGCGCGTGTCCCCGGCGGGGCGGGGGCGAGGGGCCTTTCACTCGGCGTATGCGCTGCCGAAAGCCGATCATCCGTCGAACGCGGATCACCCGTCGTGCACCGATCGCGGGACTTGTCCTCGCTCTCGCTCTGACCACGCTGGCCTTGTGCGCGGTGCCGACGGGCGCCACGGGCAGAACTGCTGGGAGGGCCGCAGACCCCGCCGGTGCCGGGGCCGCGCCGGTGTCGACCTTCCACGGATGGGCGTTCGACACCTGCAACGCGCCGGCCGTGGGGACGATGCGGCGCTGGACGAGTTCCGACTACCAGGCGGTGGGCGTCTATTACGGGGGCCGAGGGAGGGCGTGCAAGCGGCAGCCGAATCTGAGCCTGGAGTGGTTGCGGGCTGTGCGCGCGATGGGCTGGCGGGTGCTGCCGCTGTACGTCGGGTCGCAGTCGCCGTGCGTCGTGGCGAAGAACAAGCAGGACGTACGCATGGGGCGGCACCCCTGGAAGCAGGGGACGAGGGAGGGGCGGGACGCGGTAGGCAAGGCGAGGAAGCTGGGGATGAGGCGGGGCAGCCCCCTCTATCTGGACATGGAGGCGTACGGCTATCGGAAGGAGCGGTGCGGGCGGACGACGCTGGCGTTCGTGCGGGCGTGGGACCGGACGGTGCGCAGGCAGGGGTACGTACCGGGGTTCTACAGCAGTGCGGACTCCGGGGTGCGGCACATGGAGGCGGCGCGGCGGGCGGGGGTGCGGGATCTGCCGCAGGTGATGTGGTTCGCGCGCTGGCACACGCGGCCGCATCTGTACCGTGAGTCCGCCCTGCGGCGGAACGCCTGGCACCCCGCGCGGCGCATCCACCAGTACGCGGGGAACGTGAAGGAGCGGCACGGCGGGCGCACGCTGCTGATCGACCGGAACCTTGTCCACGCACCGGTCGCGCGGTTCGGCTGAGGCCCGTTTCCGGGATGAGCCGAGCCCTGTCCCAGGGATGAACCTCAGGGATGAACCCTCAGGGGTGTGCTCCGCCTCCTCCACCTTCAGGAGGTGGGGCTACCACCCCTCGTACAACCTGAGGCGGACACCGCTTCGGGACCTGCGGCCGATCCGCTGAAGTAGGGGGCGCTTCTAGCGTGGAGCCATGACCGTATCCATGGTGCCTGTGTGCACCGGCGCATCGAAGGCCGCGACGCGGACGGCGAGTCCTTCGGCGTATCCGTCGTTCGCGTCCTACGTACGGGCACGTCAGCCTGTGTTGCTGCGCACCGCGCGCTCGCTGACGGCTAACCCGAGCGATGCAGAGGATCTGCTGCAGACCGCTCTCACCAAGACCTATGTCGCATGGGACCGCATCGAGGACCACCGTGCCCTCGACGGCTATGTGCGCAGGGCCCTGCTGAACACCAGGACTTCGCAGTGGCGCAAGCGCAAGGTCGATGAGTTCGCGTGCGACGAACTGCCCGAGCCCGAGGTGGTGCCGGCCGGGGATCCGGCCGAGCAGCAGGTGCTCCGGGACGCCATGTGGCGCGCCATCATGAAGCTGCCGGCGCGGCAGCGGGCGATGGTCGTGCTGCGGTACTACGAGGATCTGAGCGAGGCGCAGACGGCTGAGGTGCTGGGGGTGTCCATCGGTACGGTGAAGAGCGCGGTGTCGCGTGCGCTCGGCAAGCTCCGCGAGGACCCGGAGCTGACGCCGGTCCGCTGATCCCCGCGGGCCCGGCGCCTCGGCCCTCCGGGCGATCCGCGCCGCCTGTGCCGCGCCGGAACCTCGGCTGGCCCCTCGGCCGATGCGCGCCGCCTGTGCCGCGCCGGAACCTCGGCTGGCCCCTCGGTCGATGCGCGCCGCCTGTGCCGCGCCGGAACCTCGGCTGGCCCCTCGGTCGATGCGCGCCGCCTGTGCCGCGCCGGAACCCCGGGTGGCCCCTCGGCCGATGCGCGCCGCCCTGTTCCCCGGACCCCTCACCCCCTCCGGCGATCCGCGCCGCGCCTTCCCCGGAACCCGGCCCCCCTCTCGCCCCCCTCCCCCCCCAAACCCCTCCCACCCCGGTGACCGTAATCACCGTCGGTCGAGCGAAGCTTTCTTCCCCGGGAGTAGTGACATACCGTGCGGTATGCGGCAAGAATCTGGCGAGCCCTACTGCCAGGTAGACCATTCGGGAGCCGCCCCGGATGAATGCCGCGCGCCCACCGGGAGGACGCCGTGCTGAGCACGATGCAGGACGTACCGCTGACTGTCACCCGCATCCTTCGGCACGGGACGACCGTGCACGGGACGTCGCAGGTCACCACATGGACCGGTGAGGCGCCGCAGCGCCGCAGCTTCCGCGAGATCGGTGAACGCACGGCCCAGCTCGCGCACGCGCTGCGCGACGATCTCGGGGTCACCGGCGACGAGCGCGTGGCCACGTTCATGTGGAACAACGCCGAGCACGTCGAGGCCTACTTCGCCGTCCCCTGTATGGGCGCCGTCCTGCACACCCTCAACCTGCGGCTGCCCGCCGACCAGTTGACCTGGATCGTGAACCACGCGGCCGACCGCGTCATCATCGTCAACGGTTCCCTCATCCCGCTGCTCGCGCCCCTGCTCCCGCAGCTGCCGACCGTCGAGCACCTCGTCGTCACCGGTCCCGGCGACCGCGCGCCGCTGGCCGGAGCCACCGCACAAGTACACGAGTACGAGGACCTGCTCGCCGGAAAGCCCACGGCGTACGACTGGCCCGAGCTCGACGAGCGCACCGCCGCCGCCATGTGCTACACCTCCGGCACCACCGGCGACCCGAAGGGCGTCGTGTACTCGCACCGTTCCATCTACCTGCACTCGATGCAGGTCAACATGAGCGAGTCGATGGGGCTGACGGACGCGGACACGACCCTCGTGGTCGTCCCGCAGTTCCACGTCAACGCCTGGGGCCTGCCGCACGCCACGCTCATGGCGGGCGTGAACATGCTGATGCCGGACCGTTTCCTGCAGCCCGCCCCGCTCGCCGAGATGATCGAGACGGAGCGGCCCACGCACGCGGCCGCCGTCCCCACCATCTGGCAGGGCCTGCTCGCCGAACTCACCACGAAGCCCCGCGACGTCAGCTCCCTCGGCCAGGTCACCATCGGCGGCTCGGCCTGCCCGCCCTCGCTGATGGCGGCCTTCGACGAGCTGGGCATGCGGGTCTGTCACGCCTGGGGCATGACGGAGACCTCCCCGCTCGGCACGGTCGCCCGTCCCCCGGCCAAGGCCATCGGCACCGACGAGGAGTTCGGCTACCGCCTCACCCAGGGCCGTTTCCCGACCGGCGTCGAGGCCCGCCTGGTCGGCCCCGGCGGCGAACACCTGCCCTGGGACGGCGAGTCGGCGGGCGAGCTTGAGGTGCGCGGCCCGTGGATCGCGGGCGCGTACTACGGCGGGGCGGGCGAGGAGCCGCTCAAGCCCGAGGACAAGTTCAGCGCGGACGGCTGGCTGAAGACCGGCGACGTCGGTGTCATCACCCCCGACGGATTCCTGACCCTCACCGACCGGGCCAAGGACGTCATCAAGTCGGGCGGCGAGTGGATCTCCAGCGTCGAGCTGGAGAACGCGATCATGTCCCACCCGGACGTCGCGGAGGCCGCGGTCGTCGCCGTCCCCGACGACAAGTGGGGCGAACGCCCGCTCGCCACGGTCGTACTGAAGGAGGGCGCGACCCTCGAATACACGGACCTGCGCGACTTCCTCGCGGGCACCATCGCCAAGTGGCAGCTGCCCGAGCGCTGGGCGATCGTGCCCGCCGTACCCAAGACGAGCGTCGGCAAGTTCGACAAGAAGGTGCTGCGCAGGCAGTACGCGGACGGAGAGCTGGACGTCACCAAGCTCTGACGGCAGGTTCGCGATACGCCGTTCCCGACAACCCGGGAGCGGCGTATCGCCGTACCTGGAGCCTTAGTTCGTACCGATCTTCGCCAGCAGATCCACGATGCGGCCCTGCACCTCGCCGCTCGTCGACCGCTCCGCGAGGAACAGCACCGTCTCGCCCGCCGCGAGCCGCGGCAGTTCCGTCTCGTCGACGGCGGCGGTGTAGACGACGAGC
The DNA here is from genome assembly GCF_044457025.1 of Streptomyces sp. NPDC050658. Taxonomy (NCBI): domain Bacteria; kingdom Bacillati; phylum Actinomycetota; class Actinomycetes; order Kitasatosporales; family Streptomycetaceae; genus Streptomyces; species Streptomyces sp. NPDC050658. The sequence continues at coordinate 108,674 of NZ_JBITGM010000006.1, read as the reverse complement.
GGGGTGCGGTTCAACTGGCCGTTCGCGCGCAGCCAGTCGATGATTCCGGCGCGCCGGCGGCGTACCTGCATCAGGTCCATCACGACCAGGTTCGGCCGCATCTGCGCCGCGAGCGTCACCGCGTCCGCGTCGCTCTCGGCCCGCGCGACCTGCATCCCGCGCCGCTCAAGCGTCGCGGTGAGGGCGAGCGCGATCTCCTCGTGCTCCTCGATGAGCAGGACGCGCGGCGGGTGCTGCTCGCTGTCGCGGGGTGCGAGTGCCTTCAGGAGTACGGCGGGGTCGGCGCCATAGGCGGCCTCGCGGGTCGCCTGGCCGAGTCCCGCCGTGACGAGTACGGGAACCTCGGCGGCGACGGCCGCCGTGCGCAGCGACTGCAGCGCCGTACGCGTGATGGGCCCGGTCAGCGGGTCGACGAAGAGCGCCGCGGGGAACGCGGCGATCTGGGCGTCGACCTCCTCGCGGGAGTTGACGATGACCGGACGGTAGCCGCGGTCGCTCAGCGCCTGCTGGGTGGTGACGTCGGGCGCGGGCCAGACGAGCAGCCGGCGCGGGTTGTCCAGCGGCTCGGGCGGCAGTTCGTCGTCCATGGGCTGCGGCTGGGGCCGGTTGGCGACCTCGACCGCGCCGCCGGGACCGTCAAGCGGCTCCGGGCCCTCGTCGGCGTCCTCGTCCGGTGCGCCGATCGCGTACGCACGTCCTGTGCCCTCGGTGGCGGCCGAGATGCGGGACTGCGGCTGCGCCGCGGCGGTCGCTGAGGCCTGCGGGTGCGGACGGGCGGCCGTCTCGGGGCGCTCCTCGGCGGCGGGCTCGGGAGGCGTGGAGAGCCTGCGGCGACGCCCGGAACCCCCGAGCGTCTGCCCCTGGGCCGCGGCTGCCGCGGCTGCCGCGACGGGCGCGGGCGGTGCCTGCTCGGGGAGCGGCGCGGAGGCGGGCTTGGCATCGGCGGCGGCCGGAGCGGGAGCCGGAGTCGCACCGGGAGCCGGAGCCTGCGGCGGCAGCGGCCCGGCACCTCCGACGGTCCCGCCGGTCTTCACCGGCTCGGGCGTCCGCGAAGACGGCGGGGTCTGCGCGGCCTGCCCGGCCTGCCCGGCCTGCGGAGGCAGCGGCGGTTGCGGCGCCTGCGGCGCCTGCGGGATACGCGGATTCTGCGGGGCCAGCGCTGTCTGAGCCGACTGCGCTGTCTGCGCCGGGGTCGGCTGGTTCCGCTCGGCGAGCGCACGCTGCTGCTCGGCGATCTGCTGACCGAACGGCACGCCCTGCCCGAGCGTCCGCACGCTGATCGCGCGCCCCTGCGTCGAGTTGGGGTCGCCGGGCGCGGCCTCGGCGGGCAGCGGCTGCGCGGCCCGCGCCTGCGGTCCGCGCTCGGGCGGCAGCGCGACGCCCCGGCTCGGCGTGGGCACGCCCTTGGCGGGGGTTGCGATGCCTTCGCCGTACGTCGTCGGCTGCGCGGGCACACCGGCGGGCGGGGTGCTCTGCGAGGCCCCGGCGGCGGGCGACGAAGCCTCGGCCGGGACCGGCGCGGGAGCCGAGTCGGAAGCTGCATCAGGGGTCGGAGCCGCAGCTGAACCCGAAGCCGCAGCCGGAGCCGAAGCCGAAGCCGGAGCCGAAGCCGAAGAGGGGACTGGCGCCGGAGAAGGAACCGGAGCCGCAGCGCCCCGCGACCGCCGACGCCCCGTAGGCACATCGGCCGGATGCGGCTGCGGCGGAGTGTGATCGTTCCCCGGATCGTGCAGCGCGGCCTCGTGCTGCCCCGTTTCGTCCTGGTCCGCCGCGGCGGGCGGCAGCGCGAAGACGCGCCCGCTGGGCGCCTCGTCGGCGGCGGCCCGCTCCTTCGCCGCGGCCAGCGCACGCCGCCGACGCCCGGTCGGCCGGGCCGCGGCAGCCTCGCCGGACTCACCGGCAGCCGCCGGACCTCCGGCCTCCTGCCCGCCGCTCGAAGGCAGCGCGGGCAGCGCCAACTGATCACTGTTACGCCGGGCACGCCGCCCCGAAGTCCCGGCGGCTCCCGGAGCAGCCGCCCCCGCGGGAACGGGCACGCCCTGCGGCGGCACCGTCTCCCCCAGCGCGGCGGACCCGGCCGCGTGCTCGGCGGCGGTCACCACGGAGCCGACGGCACCTTCCACGGCACCCTCGGCGGCGCTGGGCCGGCCACGCCGTCGCCCGGTACCGCCGGAAGTCTGCGAGCTTTCGGAGGCCGCGGCGGCGGCAGCAGCGGCGGCCATCCCCGAAGCATCCGTACCGATCGTCGAGTCAGCGGCAGCTTCGACACCCTCGGCCTCAGCGGCCCGCCGTCCCCGACGCCGCCCGGTCCCGGTCCCGGTCCCGGTGGCGGAAGCCCCCGAAACTCCCGAAATCCCGTCCCCGGCGGTGCCACCGCCAGACACCGCGCTCTCCAGGAACGCGTCGACCGAGGGCCCGGAAGCCCGCCGGGCCCGCCGCCGCCCGCCACCGGTGGTGGCGGAGGCCTGCTCGGGCACGACTACAGAGGCCCCGACGGACGAGGCACCAGAAGCGCCGGAAGCAGGACCACCGGAACCAGCCGCACCGGAAGCAGGACCACCGGAAGCAGGACCACCGGAACCAGCCGCACCGGAAGAACCACCAGAAGCGGAATCCCCGACACTCACCTCAGCCCCGGACCCGGCAGCCGCACCAACCCCAGCCCCAGCCCCAGCCCCCGCCCCACCCCCAATAGGCACCTCAAGCACAAACGCACTGCCGCTCATCCCCGGCACCTCATGCGTCTGCAGCACGCCTCCGTGCGCCCGCACGATGCCCCGCACGATCGGCTCGTGGACCGGATCGCCCCCGGAGTACGGCCCCCGCACCTCGATGCGGACGACCTCGCCGCGCTGGGCGGCGGCCACGACGATCGTCGAGTCCACGTAGCCACCGGCGGCCGGAGCCGCGGCACCCGCACCGCCCCGCGCGTTCCCCGTGGCATCGATCCCGGCGACGTCCGCGACGAGATGGGCCAGCGCGGTGGCGAGCCGCGCGGGGTCGACCTCGACCTCGATCGGCGGCGCGTGCACGGCGAACTGCGCGCGCCCGGGCCCGATCAGCTCGACCGCGCCCTCGACACCACTGGCGACGACGGCATCGAGCATGACCTTGGCGCAGGAAAGCGTCTGCGCACCCGAGTCGAGCGACTGGAACCCGAGGACGTTGTCGACAAGCGTGGTGATCCGCGCATACCCGGCGGAAAGATGATGCAGGACCTGATTCGCCTCGGGCCACAACTGCCCGGCGTCATCGGCGGCCAGAGCCGAAAGCTCACGCCGAAGCTCGTCGATCGGCCCCCGCAACGACGAACCGAGCACGGCGAGCAGCTGCTCATGCCGAGCGGCCAGCGCGTCGTACCGCTCCTTCTCGCTCTCGGCAAGCGCCTCGAAGCGGTCCTTCTCGCGCTCGGCGAGCGCCGCGTACCGCTCCTGTTCGGCGGCGGCCTCCTCGGCGCGCTGCTCGGCGGCGGCGGCGAGTTCGGCGGCGTGCCGCTCGGTGGCGGCTGCCAGCTCCTCCGCGCGCCGCTCGCCGGCCGCGCGCATCTCCTCGGCGTGCTGGGCGAGGGCGGCCTCGTGCTCCTCGGCGAGGGCGTCGTAGGGCCGCCGGTCGGTGAAGGTCATGACGGCGCCGACGAGCTGATCGCCGTCGCGCACGGGAGCGGTCGTCAGGTCGACGGCGACCCGCTCCCCACTCTTGGACCACAGGACCTGCCCGCGCACGCGGTGCTTGCGCCCGGAGCGAAGAGTGTCGGCGAGCGGAGACTCGTCGTACGGAAAAGGCTCACCGTCGGCCCGCGAATGCAGGACCAGCTGATGCAGCTCCTGCCCGCCCAGATCACTGGCCCGGAACCCCAGTATCTGCGCGGCGGCGGGATTGACGAGAACAACCCGCCCCTCCGTGTCCGTCCCGACGACACCCTCGGCGGCGGCCCGCAGGATCATCTCGGTCTGCCGCTGGGAACGGGCGAGTTCGGCCTCGGTGTCCACGGCGCCCGAAAGGTCGCGTACGACGAGCATGAGCAACTCGTCGCCGGTGTACCCGTAATTGTCGTACGCGTCCCGGATGTCTTCCAGGTTCGAGCTGGTGACCTCGACGGGGAACTCGCCGCCGTCGGTGCGCCGCGCGACCATGCGCTTCGGCTTGGTCCGGCCGCGCTCGTCGATGGAATCGGGCCTGCGCATCGATCCGGGAATGAGCCGGGAGTCGAACTCCGGCAGCAGATCGAGCAGTCCGCGCCCCACGAGGGCGGTGCCCGGCGCTTCGAACGCCTCGAGCGCGATCGCGTTCGCGTTCACGACGGTCCCGTTCGCGTTGACGAGGACCAGCGCGTCCGGGAGCGCGTCGAGTATGGCTGCGAGGCGAGCAGCGCCTCGGGATGGCCTGCTGCTCACGACGACGCTTCCTCCCTGGTTACTGCTGCTTGCCGACCCGCTCAGGCCATCTTGCCCCTCGGCCCGTGGCGTGTCACGGGAGGGAGTCTACGGGGAGTGGTTGCGCGCGCGACGCCGGATGAGAGGGAGGTCGCACGCAGAACATGTGAGGCTTCCGTACCGCCTGGTCACGACGAGGTCGCGGCCAGGCGGTTTCGACGGGGCTAGGCGGTGACGTCGGGGAGCACCGGCACGAGCCCGTCCCACCGGGAGATCTCGCATCCGTTGCTGCGGTCGAAGGTCGCGTCGACGGGCCGCCCGTTCCAGGTCCCGGTGATGTGCGCGGTGGCGGGACCGCCGTACTGCATGGTGCACATGGAGTCCTTGGGCACGGGCGCGAAGGTGTCGCTCCCCCATGTCCCCTCGTCGAGCTTCGAGCAGGCCTCCTGCGCGTTCGGGTGCGTGCCGCCCGTCGGGTGACATTCCAGTTCGTACGTCCCGTCCCCCGAGCCGCCTGATTCCTCGACCGTCACGGTGAGGTGGTCGGGGGTCGGCTCGGTGATCGGGGTCGACAGGCGCAGCGGACCCATGTCGGCATGGGCGGCGGTGACGGGCACGGCGCAGAGCGCGGCGGCGGACGCGGCGGCGGTGAGGGCGATGCGGCGCAACATGACGGGGCTCCACTGGGTGCGGGGTACCGGGTACGCGAACACGTAACGGCTCTACCGCCTCTAACGCCGCCCGGCGCGTGACGTTGCGGGCGCACGGGACGCTTTGCCCTGTGGGCCGGACCACTAGTACCGTGGAGGCCGCGATTGGTGACACGCCGCCCGGCTGTGTCATCATCTGCACGCACCCCTCGCGTCCGCGCAGGTGTGCAAGCTGGAGGCGTCGCCTAGTCCGGTCTATGGCGCCGCACTGCTAATGCGGTTTGGGACTTAAATCCCATCGAGGGTTCAAATCCCTCCGCCTCCGCTTCAAGACCCGAAGCCCCGGTCCCCTGGACCGGGGCTTCGGCGCTTCCTCCCCACGCACCACCGTGAGACGCGTTTTCGCAGGTCACAAGGGGTGAGGCAAACGGATTTCACATGACGGCGGCGGTCATGTAATGTTCTTCCTGTCGCCGCGAGCGGGCCGCAAGGCCGGGGAGCGGAGACAGACAAAAGAAAAATCAAGCACTCGTAGCTTAACGGATAGAGCATCTGACTACGGATCAGAAGGTTGCAGGTTCGAATCCTGCCGAGTGCACACAGACGAAAGGCCCCCGGAGATCATCCGGGGGCCTTTCGCGTTGTCCCTCCTTGTCGCGCGGCGTGGGAGCCGGGCGCCGTGCTGGTGAAGACTGGGCGGATGGAGTGGCGCAGTGCGGGGTTGAGCTGGGCGGGTGGGGTGCCTGTGCTCGGGTGGGAGCGGGGGGCCGTCAGTCCGTTGGTCGTGGGGCGGCATGTCGGGTTTCGGGTCTGTGGGGAGCGGCGGTGTGTGGGGGCCCGGGGGAATCCGTGTCCCGAGGGGTGTGTCGTGCCGGGGCGGGCCACGCAGGCGCGGTGTGCCGAGTGTGCTCGGCTTGATCGGGCGCATTCCGTCGCCGCCGACACCATCGCCGATGATCCGCGTACCTATCGGGTGTATCTGGCCTGGTTCGGGCCGGGGATGGTGAAAGTCGGGATCACCCGGGAGGAGCGGGGGGCCGCGCGGCTGCTTGAGCAGGGGGCCGTCGCGTTCGGCTGGCTGGGGCGGGGGCCGTTGATGGCGGCTCGGCGGGCCGAGGAGCTGCTGAAGGTGGCGCTCGGGGTGCCGGATCGGGTCTCGTACGGGAGGAAGCGGGCCGTGCGGAGTGCGCTGCCGGGCGTCGATGAGCGGCGGCGGGAGGTTGAGCGGATGCATCGCTTCGCGGTCGGGCTTGAGGGGTGGCCTGAGTCCCTGGAGCCCTTGCCCGGGGATGTCGTGGACCACGGGGCGGTGTTCGGGGTCGAGCGGCTTGCGGGGGTTCGGGGCTTCGCCGTCACCGAGCTCGTCGACGGTGGCGTCGTGTCCGGAGTGCTTGTTGCCGTTGCCGGGCCCGATCTGTGTCTCGACGACTCCGGGCGGCTTGTCGTGCTCGACAGTCGGTTGCTTCGGGGGTGGCGGGTCGAGGCCGTCAAGGGGAGTGCGGGGCGGACCACCACTGTTCCGCTGCGGGAGTTGCCCGTCGAGCAGGGCGGGTTGTTCTGAGGCCGCAGCCCTCGGCGCAGGGCCTGGCTGACCGGAAGGTCAAGGATCGTTTCCCGTACGGCAATGAAGGACGGGAAGGGGTGGACAGCGCGGGGCGCTTGACCCAGCCTGAGGGACATGAGTGATCAGCCGGTGGCGCCTGTCCCGCCCGTCCAGCCCTTTGAACCGCCTTACTACACCGTCGTGTTCAGCTCGCTGCGCACCGAGGGCGACCACGGCTACGGCGAGACCGCCGAGCACATGGACGAGCTGGTCCAGAAGATTCCCGGCTTCCTGGGGATGGAGAGCGCGCGCACGCCCGGCGGGCTCGGCATCACCGTCGGGTACTTCCGTGACGAGGACGCCATCAAGGAGTGGCGCGCCGTCGCCGAGCACCGGGCGGCCCAGCGGCGCGGGCGCGAGGAGTGGTACGAGTCGTACTCCGTCCATGTCGCCAAGGTCGAGCGGAGCTACGGGTTCGAGAAGGGCCGGCGACGTGAACGTGCCTAGCGACGAGGCCGTGGGGGTGCGGCGGTTCTGGGAGCGGCTCGGCCTGCCCGGACTCGTCGACGTACACACGCACTTCATGCCCGACCGGGTGCTCGCCAAGGTGTGGCAGTACTTCGACTCGGCCGGGCCGCTCGTCGGGATGCGGTGGCCCATCGCCTACCGGCACGAGGAGGAGCGCAGGATCGCGATCCTGCGGGAGTTCGGGGTGCGGGCCTTCACGTCGATGGTCTATCCGCACAAGGCCGGCATGGCCGCTTGGCTCAACGGGTGGGCCGCCGACTTCGCCGCCGCGACCCCCGACTGTCTGCGGACGGCCACCTTCTATCCCGAGCCCGGCGCCGAGGCGTATGTCCGGGAGGCCGTCGAAGGCGGGGCCCGGATCTTCAAGGCGCATGTGCAGGTGGGGGGTTACGACCCCAATGACGACCGGCTCGATGCCGTGTGGGGGCTGCTCGCCGACGCCGGGATTCCTGTTGTGACGCACTGCGGGTCCGGGCCCGCGCCCGGCAAGCACACCGGCCCCGAGCCCATCGGGCGGCTGCTCGCGCGCCACCCCCGGCTGCGGCTGGTCGTGGCGCACATGGGGATGCCGGAGCACGCCGACTTCCTCGACCTCGCCGAGCGGTACGAGGAGGTGCGGCTGGACACCACCATGGCGTTCACCGACTTCACCGAGCGGTTCAGCGCCTTTCCGCGCGCGGAGCTGCCGCGGCTCGTGGAGTTGGGGGAGCGGATCCTGCTGGGTACGGACTTTCCCAATATTCCGTACGCGTACGTCCATCAGCTGGAGGCGCTCGAGCGGCTCGGGTTGGGCGATGCGTGGCTGCGGGGCGTGTGTCATGACAATGGGGCGCGGCTCTTCGGGCTGCCCCCGGCGTAGAGCTTTCCGAGCGTGCTTTCTCAGGGAATTCACAGGTTCCGGCAAGAGCTCTCTCAGGGCCGCCCCGCACGCTGTGGGGCATGACTACGACCTCGCCCCAGGGGCGTACCGAACTGCTCAGGCCGGACGGGAGTCCCGTACGTGTCCTCGTCGTCGACGACGAGGTGTCGCTGACCGAGCTGCTCTCCATGGCCCTGCGCTACGAGGGCTGGCAGATCCGCAGCGCGGGCGACGGGGCCGGCGCCGTGCGCACCGCGCGGAGCTTCAGGCCCGACGCCGTGGTGCTCGACATGATGCTGCCGGACATGGACGGCCTCGCCGTGCTCGGGCGGCTGCGGCGTGAGCTGCCCGATGTGCCCGTGCTCTTCCTGACCGCGAAGGACGCCGTCGAGGACCGTATCGCCGGGCTCACGGCCGGCGGCGACGACTATGTGACCAAGCCCTTCAGCCTGGAGGAGGTCGTGGCACGGTTGCGCGGCCTCATCCGGCGGGCGGGAGCGGCCGGGGACCGGCGCAGTGAGTCCGTGCTCGCCGTCGGTGACCTCACCCTCGACGAGGACAGCCACGAGGTCACGCGGGGCGGGGACTCCATCCACCTCACCGCCACCGAGTTCGAGCTGCTCCGCTACCTCATGCGCAATCCGCGGCGCGTGCTCAGCAAGGCGCAGATCCTCGACCGGGTCTGGAGCTATGACTTCGGCGGCCAGGCCAACGTCGTCGAGCTCTACATCTCGTACCTGAGGAGGAAGATCGACGCCGGACGCGAGCCGATGATCCACACGCGGCGCGGTGCCGGATATCTGATCAAGCCCGCGCCCGCACCCACGGCCGTGGAGGCCGCCGCCTCATGAGGCGGAGACGGCAGCCGCGGTCGCTGCGGACGCGGCTCGTCGTCTCGGCGGTCGGCCTGATCGCCGTGGTCTGCGCGGTGATCGCGACGGTGACGACCATCGCCCTGCACTCACATCTGTACGAGCAGCTGGACGCCTCGCTCGACACGGTCGCGATGCGCGCCTCCGGGCCACCCGGCACGGTCGGCGAGCTGCCCGGCGGCCACCGGCTGCCCGACGACGACGGCGATCCGCTGCAGTTCGTCTACAAGGGCCCGCAGGAGATCGGCACCATAGGTGCCGTCGTCGAGGACGACGGGGCGGTCGGCCAGGCCCTCGTCAGCACCGAGCCGGACAGCGACAGCGGCAGCCCCGCGCCGCAGACCGAGCGGCTCGACGCGGACCAGTCCGGGGCGCTGCGCTCCGTGCCGCGCGACGGGCAGCCGCACAACGTCGACATCCCCGGCCTCGGCGAGTACCGCGTGGAGTACGCGACCGGCGTCAACGGGGACTTCCTCGTCGGCATCCCCACCACCAAGGTGCAGAACACCCTCAGTACGTTGATCATCGTCGAGGTCAGTGTCACCGCCGCGGGCCTGGTCGCCGCCTCGCTCGCCGGTGCCGCCATGGTCGGCGTCGCGCTGCGGCCCCTGCGCCGCGTCGCCGCGACCGCGACCCGCGTCTCCGAACTCCCGCTGCACAGCGGCGAGGTCACGCTGTACGAGCGGGTCCCCGACGCCGACGCGGACACCGAGGTCGGTCAGGTGGGCGCCGCGCTCAACCGGATGCTCGACCATGTGCACTCCGCGCTGGAAGCGCGCCAGGAGAGCGAGATGCGGGTACGCCGGTTCGTGGCGGACGCCAGCCATGAGCTGCGTACGCCGCTGGCCTCGATCCGCGGGTATGCCGAACTGACCCGCCGGGGGCGGGAGTCCACCGGGCCCGACACCCGGCACGCGCTCGGCCGGATCGAGTCCGAGGCCCAGCGGATGACGGGGCTCGTGGAGGATCTGCTGTTGCTGGCCCGGCTCGACGAGGGCAGGGACGCCGGGCGCGCCGGAGCCCCCGCAACCGCGAGACAGCCGCTCACATACGAGAGCACCGATCTCTCACCCCTCGTCGTGGATGCCGTCAGCGACGCCCGCGCCGCCGGACTCGACCACCACTGGAGCCTTGAACTGCCGGACGAGCCCGTCCTCGTGCTCGCCGACCCGCCCCGGCTCCACCAGGTCGTCGTCAACCTCCTCGGCAACGCCCGCACGCACACACCGCCGGGCACCAAGGTCACCGCCCGCGTGCTGCGGGACGCGAGCGACAGCGGCGTACGCCTGGAAGTCCAGGACGACGGTCCCGGAATCGCACCCGCCCTGCTCCCCCACGCCTTCGAGCGCTTCGCCCGCGGCGACGCCTCCCGGTCCCGCACCGCCGGGTCCACCGGGCTCGGCCTCGCCCTCGTGCAGGCCATCGTGACGGCGCACGGCGGGGACGTGACGGTGGAGAGCGTGCCGGGGCGGACGGTGTTCGCGGTCACGCTGCCCGCCGTATCGCACCAGGTCAGCGAGCCCGTCAGCGACCCAGGAGCAGACTCACAGGCGGGCCACAGCCTCAGCACACAGCCCTGACAGAGCAGTTGACGAACGTCGGTGGCATGCAAACCACCGACTCTTCCCCGGGCGGCGCTTGCCAGGTGACTCTGCCGGCACGGGCCCACCTTCCCGCCGGCCGGCGCGATGTGCCCGTACCCGCCCCTGTCCTGGACATCGTGATTCCCGTCTACAACGAGGAGAAGGACCTCGGGCCGTGTGTGCGGCGCCTGCACGACCACCTCGTCCGCACCTTCCCCTACCCCTTCCGCATCACCGTCGCGGACAACGCGTCCACGGACCGCACGCCCCAGGTGGCCGCGGGCCTCGCCGCCGCCAGCCCCGAGGTCGAGTACCGGCGGCTGGAGCAGAAGGGGCGCGGCCGGGCGTTGCGCGCCGTCTGGTCGGCATCGGACGCCCCCGTCCTCGCCTATATGGACGTGGACCTGTCCACCGACCTCAACGCGCTGCTCCCGCTGGTGGCGCCGCTGATCTCCGGCCACTCGGACCTGGCGATCGGCTCCCGGCTCGCGCGCAGTTCACGGGTGGTGCGCGGCCCGAAGCGGGAGTTCATCTCGCGTACGTACAACCTCATCCTGCGCGGCTCCCTGCACGCCCGCTTCTCCGACGCCCAGTGCGGGTTCAAGGCGATCCGGGGTGATGTGGCAGGCGTGCTGCTTCCGCTCGTCGAGGACACCGGGTGGTTCTTCGACACGGAGATGCTGGTGCTCGCCGAGCGCGCGGGACTGCGCATCCACGAGGTCCCGGTGGACTGGGTCGACGACCCGAACTCGACGGTCCACCTGGTCAAGACGGCCACCGACGACCTCAAGGGCGTGTGGCGGGTCGGCCGCGCCCTCGCCGTCGGCGCGCTGCCGCTCGACCGGCTCGCCCGCCCCTTCGGGGACGATCCGCGCGACCGGCAGCTGACCGGCGTACCCGGCGGACTCGCCCGCCAGCTGGTCGGCTTCTGCGTGGTGGGCGCGCTCTCCACGCTCTTCTACCTCCTTCTCTACTCCGGCTTCCGTACGTTCACGGGGTCGCAGGCGGCGAACGCGCTGGCCCTCCTCGTGTCGGCCGTCGCCAACACCGCCGCCAACCGGCGGCTGACCTTCGGGGTGCGCGGCCGCGACCGGGCGATGCGGCATCAGGCACAGGGCCTGGTGGTCTTCGCGATCGGACTGGCCCTGACCAGCGGTTCGCTCGCCGCGCTCGACGCGGCCTCCGGCGACCCGTCCCACTCCACGGAGCTCGCGGTGCTCATCGCGGCGAACCTCGCGGCGACCGTCCTGCGCTTTCTGCTCCTGCGGGCCTGGGTGTTCCCGGAGCGGCGTTCCGAAGTCCCGTACCAGCTCACTCATGCTCCCGACCCGAGGAACGCACGATGACGACAACTCCCCATGCCGTAGGGGCTGTAGAGCCACTTCAGTCGGCATCGGACGAGCCGGCCCGGCGCCTCCCCGGCCACCGCCGCCCCGACGACCCGCGCTGGGCCCGCCCCGCGCTGCTCGGCCTGCTGCTCGCGACCGCGGTCCTCTACTTCTGGAACCTCAGCGCCTCCGGTTACGCCAACTCCTTCTACTCCGCGGCCGTCCAGGCGGGCAGCCAGAGCTGGAAGGCGATGTTCTTCGGGTCGCTCGACGCGGGCAACGCGATCACCGTCGACAAGCCCCCGGCATCGCTCTGGCCGATGGCCCTCTCCGTACGCCTCTTCGGGCTCAACTCCTGGGCGATCCTCGCCCCGCAGGTCCTGATGGGCGTCGCGACGGTCGGGGTCCTGTACGCCGCCGTACGCCGTCGCTTCAGCCCGGCGGCCGGGCTGATCGCGGGCGCGGTGTTCGCGGTGACCCCCGTCGCCGCGCTGATGTTCCGCTTCAACAACCCGGACGCGCTGCTCGCGCTCCTGATGACCGTCACCGTGTACTGCGTGCTCCGCGCGCTGGAGCACGGCCGCACCAAGTGGCTGGTCTGGGCGGGCGTCGCGGTCGGCCTCGCGTTCCTGGCCAAGACGCTGCAGGCGTTCCTGATCCTGCCGCCGCTCGCGGTCCTCTACGCGGTGTGCGCGCCGGTGCGGCTGCGCAAGCGCCTGGGCCAACTCGCCCTGTCCGGGCTCGCGATGGTCGTCGCGGGCGGCTGGTGGGTCGCGATCGTGGAGCTGTGGCCCGCCTCGTCACGCCCGTACATCGGCGGCTCCCAGAACAACTCCTTCCTGGAGCTGACCTTCGGCTACAACGGCCTCGGCCGCATCAACGGCGAGGAGACCGGCAGCGTCGGCGGCGGGGGCGGTCCCGGCGGAGGCGGTGGCGGTGGCGGTCAGTGGGGCGAGACCGGCATCGGCCGGATGTTCAACTCCGAGATCGGCAGCCAGATCTCGTGGCTGCTTCCCGCCGCGCTGATCCTGCTCGTCGGCGGCATCGTCCTCACCTGGAAGGCCCGCAGGACCGACGCCACGCGCTCGGCGTTCGTGGCGTGGGGCGGCTCGCTCCTGATGACGGCGGCCGTCTTCAGCTTCATGGCGGGCATCTTCCACCAGTACTACACGGTCGCCCTCGCCCCCTACATCGCGGCGCTGATCGGCATGGGCACCACGGTCCTGTGGGAGGAGCGGGCCAAGTGGTGGGCGGGCGCGCTGCTCGGCGCGGCCGTGGCGGGTACGGCGGTCTGGGGGTACGTCCTTCTCGGCCGCACCCCGGACTATCTGCCGTGGCTGCGCTGGGCTGTGCTGATCGGCGGCCTCGCGGGTGCGCTGGGGCTGCTGCTCGCCGCACGGCTCGGGCGTCAACTTGCGGTCGCCGCGATCGGGTTGAGCTTCGCGGCTTCGGTCGCGGGCCCGGTGGCGTACACGCTCTCCACCGTGAACAGCGCGCACACCGGGTCGATCGTGACGGCGGGGCCTGCCGCGGCGGGGGGCATGGGCGGACCTGGGGGTGGTCCCGGTGGCGGCGGTGGCGGCCGGCCCGGTGGCGGCGGCCCCGGCGGAGGCGCTGGCGGGATGCAGCCGCCGGGGCAGAACGGCCAGGGCGGTCAGCAGGGCGGTCAGCAGGGCGGCGGCATGGGCCAGCCGCCCGGCCAGGGAGGCCAGACCGGCAACCAGCCCCCGGGCCAGCAGGGCCAGCAGGGCCAGCAGGGCGGCCTCCCCGGTGGCGGCACCGCCGAACGCGGCGGAGGCGGCGGCATCGGCGGCCTCCTCAACGGCGCCCAGGTCAGCACCAAGGCGCAGCGGCTCCTGGAGGCCGACGCCGACGACTACACCTGGGCCGCGGCCGCGATCGGCTCGCAGAACGCGGCGAGCTACCAGCTGGCCACCGGCGAACCGGTGATGGCGATCGGCGGCTTCAACGGCAGCGACCCGGCACCGACCCTCGCCCAGTTCAAGCAGTACGTGGAGGACGGCAGGATCCACTACTTCATCTCCGGCGGAGGCGGCATGGGAGGCGGCATGGGAGGCGGCATGGGCGGCGACAGCGGCACCTCGTCCAAGATCAGCTCCTGGGTGGAGGACACCTTCGAGAAGGTCACGGTCGGCAGCGCCACGTTCTACGACCTGACGCAGCCCAAGAGCTGACGGGCCCGCCTCCGCCACCTCGGCCCCGCTCCGGAAATCCCCTTGTACGGCGTACGGGAAGTGCTTTACGGTGTACATCACCGACTTCCCGTACGCCGTATAAGCAGAAGGAGAGGGAATGACGGCAACGACGGCCGCCGAGACCCCCACCACCCCCCAGCCACACCCCCAGCGCTGGATCGTCCTCGGCGTCATCTGCCTCGCCACGCTCACCGTTCTCCTGGACAACACCGTCCTGAACGTCGCGATCCCCTCCCTCACCGAGGAGCTGGACGCGTCGACGTCGGACATCCAGTGGATGATCAACGCCTACTCGCTCGTCCAGTCCGGCCTGCTGCTCACCGCGGGCAGCGCGGCCGACCGCTACGGCCGCAAGAAGATGCTGGCCGCGGGCCTCGCGCTGTTCGGCGTGGGCTCGCTGGTCGCGGGGCTCGCCCAGTCGTCGACGCAGCTCATCGCCGCGCGGGCCGGGATGGGCATCGGCGGCGCGCTCCTGATGACCACCACGCTCGCCGTCATCGTGCAGCTCTTCGACGACAGCGAGCGGATGAAGGCGATCGGCCTCTGGTCGACCGTCAACTCCCTCGGTTTCGCGATCGGACCGCTGGTCGGCGGCGTCATGCTCAATCACTTCTGGTGGGGCGCGATCTTCCTGATCAACATCCCGGTCGCGGTCATCGGCCTGGTCGCCGTCCTCAAGCTGGTCCCCGAGTCCAAGAACCCACAGGGCGACCGGCCCGACCTGCTCGGCGCACTGCTCTCCACCATCGGCATGGCGTCGGTCGTGTACGCGATCATCTCCGGCCCGGAGCACGGCTGGTCGTCGTCGCAGGTGCTGGTCGCGGCCGCGGTCGGTGTCGTCGTCCTCGCCGTGTTCGCCTGGTGGGAGCTGCACATCCCGTACCCGATGCTGGACATGCACTTCTTCCGCAACCAGCGCTTCATCGGTGCCGTCGCGGGCGCGATCCTGGTCGCGTTCGGCATGGGCGGCTCGCTGTTCCTGCTGACCCAGCACCTCCAGTTCGTCCTCGGATACGAACCGCTCGAGGCGGGCCTGCGGACGGCGCCGCTCGCGGTCACCGTCATCGCGCTCAACTTCACCGGGCTCGGCGCGCGGCTCCTGAAGAAGACGAGCACGCCCGCGACCATTCTCATCGGCATGACGCTGCTGTCGGCGGGGCTCGTCGCCATCGCCGTGCTCGGCGGCGACAACTACGCCGGGATGCTGGCCGGGCTCATCATGATGGGCGCGGGCATCGCGCTCGCCATGCCGGCCATGGCCAACGCCATCATGAGCGCGATCCCGCCGGAGAAGGCGGGCGTGGGCGCCGGTATCAACGGCACGCTCGCGGAGTTCGGCAACGGTCTGGGCGTGGCCGTCCTCGGCGCGGTCCTCAACTCCAAGTTCGCCTCGCTCGTGGCCGTGTCGGCGGCCTCGCTGCCGGCGGCGCTCGCGGCGGCCTCGTCGGCGGGTGAGCGGGCGGAGATCGCCGACGCGTTCTCCTCCGGCCTGGAGACCAGCCAGCTGGTGGGCGCGGTGGCCGTTTTCGCCGGTGGTGTCCTCGCGGCCGCGTTGCTCCGGCGGGCGGAGCGGGCAGACTCTGCGGGGACGGCGTCCGCATAGCATCGCATTTGGACCACCGGCAGAAGAGTTCAGGACCAGGAAGGTGCGCCATGGTGAAGGCAGCCGACCGCGCGAAGCACCCCGCGCGGACCAGCGTCTGGCTGGCGGGCAAGGCCCCCCGGAACGGCGCGGGCCGCAGGAGCGATCAGCCGTCGGGCCTGGACCGTGACCGCATCACCGAGGCCACGGTCCGCCTCCTGGACGAGGAGGGCCTGGCCAAGTTCTCCATGCGGCGCCTGGCGGCCGAGCTCAACGTCACGGCGATGAGTGTCTATTGGTACGTCGACACCAAGGACGACCTGCTGGAGCTGGCCCTGGACATGGCGGCGGGGGAGATGCGGCTTCCGGACCCGGCGGCCGTCGACCCCGAGCGGTGGCGCGAGACGCTGCGGGAACTGGCCCAGGAGTACCGGACGTTGCTGGTCCGGCACGCCTGGGTGTCGCCGCTGGTCGGCAACTTCCTGAACATCGGGCCCAACTGGATCAAGTTCTCCCTGGCGGTGCAGGCGGTGGTCCGGGGCACCGGCCTGCCGCCCGCCAAGCACGCCGGCGCGATCGCCGCGGTCTTCCAGTTCGTGTACGGCTTCGGCACCGTCCAGGGTCACTACCTCGCCCGGTGCGCGGCGGCCGGTATGACCCCGGAGGAGTACTTCAACGAGGCGATGGGCGCGCTGTACGCCGACCCTGCGCTGGAGGAGACCCTGCGCAGCTCCTCCGACCTGATGGAGGCGCGGGGCGGCAAGACGGTCGAGGAGATGTGGGAGCTGGACTTCACGGTGGCCGTCGACCTGATGATCGCGGGCATCGAGGCGATGCTGTAGCGGGCGGCCGGGTCCGGCCGCTCCGACTACCCCTGCGGCAGCGACTCGCCCTGCACCGTCTGGATGTCCAGCTCCACCCGGAGGGTCGTGCCGATCGCCGAGATGCCCGCCTGGACCACCTGGTTGTAGTTCATCGCGAAGTCCTCCCTGCGGAGTTCCGCCGTCGCGCGGAACGCCGCCCGCGTGCCGCCCCAGGGGTCCGCCCCGGTGCCGAGATAGCTCAGGTCCAGGTCGACGGGGCGTACGACGCCGTGCATGGTCAGCTCGCCGTGGACCGTCCAGCGGTCCGGACCCGCGGGGGTGAGACCCGTGGAGCGGTAGGTCAGTTCGGGGTACTGGTCGACGTCCAGGAAGTCGGGGGACTTCAGGTGGCCGTCCCGCATGCCGTTGCCCGTGTCGATGGAGGAGGAGCGGATCGTCGCCTCGACCCGTGACTTCTCCACGTCCTCGGCGATCTCCACCCGGCCCGAGAACTCCGTGAACCGGCCGTGCACGCTCGTGATCCCCAGGTGCTGGGCCGTCGCCCCCACCGTGGAGTGCGCCGGGTCGATGGCCCACGGCCCCGGCGGCGGCAGCTCCGTGCCGCCCTGCCGGGCCAGGACGATCGCCCCGACCTCCGCCCGGCCGCTCGCGGTGACCAGCGCGGTCGAGGCCACGGGGGCGTACCCGACCGCGGTGACGATCACCGTGTAGGGGCCGGGGGGAAGCGCCGTGGCGTCGCGCACCGCGCCCTCCTCGTCGGCCGCGGCCCGCAGCACCTGCGTACCCGTCATGTCGGTGAGCGTGACGACGGCGTGGGATACCGCCCAGCCGTCACGCGTCCGGATCCGCGCAGTGAGTCCCATCCCGTTTTTCTCCTTGCCAAGCCTCAAGAAATGGTGCGGCCCCCGGCGGCGGTGACACGGCCGTCCCCTGCCGTGTGCGTCACCGCCGACCCGGGGGCCCTTTCCACACCGGCCGGTGCGCGCGCCCCGCTCGTGGCGCGCGCATCGGCCGGGGTCTGAACTACTCGCCCGGGTGGGCGAGTTCGATGTCGTGATCGCCGACACCCTCACCGGCGACGGTCAGGCCGGTGGCCACCGGCGGGTAGCCGGTCGCGATGACCGTGTACTCGCCGCTGTCCAGGTCGGTGAAGGCGTACGCCCCGTCCGACCCCGTGGTGGCGGTGGCGACGACGTTGCCCGCCGCGTCCACCAGCGTGACCCGCGCGTCGTTCAGCGGACCGCCCTTGGCCCGCACGGTGCCGAGCACCTGCGAACCGGCGTTCAGCTCGACCTCGACCCGCGTGACACCGACCGCGCCGACCTCGACGGGCAGCGCCATCGGGCGGTGGCCCGCGGCGTTCACCGCGATGGTGACCTGGCCGGGCACCAGCTCGGCGAAGGTGAACTCGCCCTGGTCGGTGGTGAGTCCGGTGGCGAGGACATCGCCGCGGACGTCTGTCACGATGACCATCGCGCCGGCCACCGGCAGCTTCCCGTCCGACGCCCGCACCACACCGCTCAGGCCGCTGGTGCCGCTCAGCAGGATGTCGTACGCGAGAGGCTCGTCCGCCACGACGATCGTCGACGCCTGCGGCTGGAAGCCGTCGGCAGAGGCGATCAGTACGTACGAACCCGCTCCCGGCGCGTCGACGGCGTAGGAACCGTCGCCCTGCGCCACCGCACGGCCCAGCTGCCGTCCCCCGAGGGAGATCAGCGTGACCGCGGCCCGCGGCACCGGAGTGCTCTCCGCGCCCCGGACGAAGCCGCGTACCGGAGTTCCGCCGCCCGTGGTCTGGAGCGGTGCGTCATCCGTGGCCGACGAGGCGACCGCGGCGAGCTTCTGCGTGCCCTCGGGGCCCGTCTCCGTGTGCGCGGCGACGGAGGCGAGGACCGGCTCCTGCTCGACGCCGGTGGCGGCGGCCGGGGCCGGGGCCTCGGTCTCCGAGGACTCGGCGGCCTGGGCCAGCGCACCCGACGTACGCAGCGGGACCTCCTTGATGAAGAGCGTGATCAGGAAGGCGATCAGCGCCATCGGCGCGGCGATCAGGAAGACGTCGGCGATGCCGTGCCCGTAGGCGCTCTCCATGACCGTGCGGAAGGGGGCGGGGAGGGCGTCCAGGTCCGGGATGCCGCCGCCACCGGTACCGCCGTGCCCCATGGCCGCGGCCTTCGGGCCGAGGTCCTCCAGGCCGTCCTTCACGTAGTCGGTGATGCGCGTCGACATCACGGCGCCGAGCGCCGAGACGCCGATGGCGCCGCCGAGGGAACGGAAGAAGGTGACGACGGAGCTCGCGGAGCCGAGGTCCTCGGGAGCGACCTGGTTCTGCGTGGCGAGGACCAGGTTCTGCATCATCATGCCGACGCCGAGGCCCATGATCGCCATGTAGATCGCGATGTGCCAGTACTCGGTGTCGTACCGCATCGTGCCGAGCAGACCCAGACCCGCGGTCAGCAGCACACCGCCGGAGACCAGCCAGGCCTTCCACTTGCCGGTCTTGGTGATGATCTGGCCGGAGACCGTCGAGGAGACGAACAGACCGCCGATCATCGGGATCGTCATGACGCCGGACATCGTCGGCGACTTGTCGCGCGCCAGCTGGAAGTACTGGCTGAAGAACACCGTGCCCGCGAACATCGCGACACCCACGAAGAGCGAGGCGAGCGAGGCCAGGGTGATGGTGCGGTTGCGGAAGAGCCGCAGCGGGATGATCGGCTCGCTCGCCTTGGACTCGACGAGCAGGAAGATCAGGCCGAGGACGACCGAACCGCCGACCATCGCGCCCGTCTGCCAGGACATCCAGTCGTACTTGTCACCGGCGAAGGTGACCCAGACCAGGAGCAGCGAGACGGCGGCCGAGATGAAGAAGGCGCCGGCCCAGTCGACCTTGACGTCCCGCTTCACGACGGGGAGCTTCAGGGTCTTCTGGAGGACGATGAGCGCGATGATCGCGAAGGGCACGCCGACGTAGAAGCACCAGCGCCAGCCGAGCCAGTCGGTGTCGGTGATGACACCGCCGAGCAGCGGACCGCCGACGGTGGCGACGGCGAAGGTCGCGCCGAGGTAGCCGGAGTAACGCCCGCGCTCGCGCGGGGAGATCATCGCGGCCATCACGATCTGCGCGAGGGCGGAGAGACCGCCCACGCCGATGCCCTGGACGACACGGCAGGCGATCAGCATCCCGGCGTTCTGCGAGAGACCGGCGACGACCGAGCCGAGCACGTAGATGATCAGGGCTATCTGGACCAGGGCCTTCTTGCTGAAGAGGTCCGCGAGCTTGCCCCACAGGGGCGTGGTCGCCGTCATCGCGAGCAGCGAGGCGGTGACGACCCAGGTGTAGGCGGACTGGCCGCCGCCGAGGTCGCCGATGATTTCGGGCAGGGCGTTGGACACGATCGTCGACGACAGGATCGCGACGAACATGCCGAGCAGCAGGCCGGACAGGGCCTCCATGATCTGGCGGTGCGTCATGGGGGCGCCGCTCTCCTGCGCCCCGTGCTTGGCGTGGCTGCCCCGCACACCGGTTGGTGTGGTTGTTGCCATGGGCTTCCTCTTCGTTACGCGGGTGTACGGGTGGTCTCTCGGGGGGTCTCTTCGGAGACCTGGGGGAGCCGGGCCGAAGCCGCGCGGCAGTCCCCGAAGCTGTCGCGCAGTCGCGCGAGCAGCGTGCTGAGCTGGACGACCTCGTCGTCGGACCAGTCATGCAAGTAGTGGGTGAGCGTCTTGATCGACAGATCGTTCAGCTCATGGACCTTGGCCTTGCCCCGGGGCGTGAGGCGCAGGATCCGGGAGCGCTTGTCGGCGGGGTCGGGATCCCGGTGGATCCACTCCTTCTCCGCGACGTGCGCGACATGGCGGCTGGTCACCGACATGTCCACGGCGAGCAGCTCGGCGAGCCTGCTCATCCGCATCTCTCCGTGCCGGTCGAGCAGGAAGAGTACGGCGGCGGATCCGCCGGGGCAGTCGGCCGGAAGTTCCCGTCCCAGGCCACGCTTCACGGCACCGATGGCGCTGAGCTGTCGGGCCAGCTCCTCGTACTGACGCTGCGCGGCCACGGCACCTCCTATGTTGTTGCTTAGGGCAACGATAGAGACAGTTGGTTGCCG
Source organism: Streptomyces sp. NPDC050658 (assembly GCF_044457025.1). NCBI lineage: Bacteria > Bacillati > Actinomycetota > Actinomycetes > Kitasatosporales > Streptomycetaceae > Streptomyces > Streptomyces sp. NPDC050658. The sequence goes on along the minus strand of NZ_JBITGM010000006.1, from coordinate 88,210 downwards.
CAGGCAAACTAAAATCGGACCAAGGCCCTAAAGAGTCGGCAAAGGTCTGGGACCCCGCTCGTAAAGTCCCTGGCCAGAGGGGGTTGGGCCGGGAGCGGAGGATTCGCTAGGGTCCTTCTCCATGGCACACAACCCCCAGGGTCCCCAGGGCAACCCCGACCCCGCCGGCAGCACGCAGATGTTCCGCGCTTTCGTGGACGAGGAGCCGGCGGGCCGCCGCCAGCAGCAGGCGTCCGCACCGGCGGGCCCGCGCATCGGCCTGATCATCGGAATCGTGGTGGCGATCGCGGTGGTGGCGGGAGTGGCGTGGCTGGCGCTCAAGTAGCGTCACCGCTTCAGCAGGGGCCCGCGCCCCTGCCGGGGGCGCCCCTTTAGGGGCGCGGGGCTGTGACATGTGCGGCTCCGCCGCGTGGGCGCGAGCAACCACAGACGGCCCGCGCCACGAGAACCGCCCGGCCCCTACTTCCACTCCACGGAGACGTCCCGAGTCTCCACATGCATGCCCAGCGGCACCCGCCACGCGTCCACGCACACGTTCCAGCTCTTCGTCACGGACTTTCCGGCACCGATGGGCGCCGGCAGCTTCTCCGTGGATTCAAGCGTCGCCCAGTCGACGCCGAGCGCCCCGATGACGTGCGTCTCAAAGGTGACCCTCCCCGAACGCACCGCCGTTCCACCGGTGTTGCGAAAGGTGACGCCCACCTTCTCGCACCACCGCTCGTCGGCAGGCTTCAACTCGGGCTCACCGAAGCTCAGTTTCGCGGGCCCCGAGGGCTCCGCGCTGCCGGGCGCGGACGGATCAGGGCTCGCCGAAGGCCCTTCCGTACGACTGGAGTTGTCGCCGCCACTGGCCGGAGGCGAACCGCCAGCCGTGGCCGGGCTGCCCGAACCGTCCTTGCCGCCGGGCGACTTGGCGCCTGACGACCTGGCGCCGGACGGCGCGCCGCCATCGGGCCCGTCGGCCTTCTCCGGTGCTTCGGAGCCACTGCCCTTGGGGTCCGGCGACTTCGCGGGAGCCTCGTCCAGCGGGACGATCTCCACGTCCCCGGTGGGCGCCACGCCAGTTCCCGCCGCCCGCTCAGGGCTCGCCGCAGCCGCCCCGGTGGCCACCCGGCCCTCGCCCGCGCTGCCGCAGGCGCTCACCAGACCACCCAGGCACAGCGCAGCCGCTACGTTCCGTACGCCACGTCGCATCGCGCCAGTGTGGCTGACGGTCCGTCACTTAGGAACCCCGTCAGCAACACCGGTCACTCCGTGGCGCATTGAACCCCGGTCCGGCGCCTCAGTCGGCGATCAGCCCTTCCCGCAGCTGCGAGAGCGTCCGGGTGAGCAGCCGGGAGACGTGCATCTGGGAGATGCCGACCTCCTCGCCGATCTGCGACTGCGTCATGTTCGCGAAGAACCGCAGCATGATGATGCGGCGCTCGCGCGGCGGCAGCTTGGCGAGCAGAGGCTTCAGCGACTCGCGGTACTCGACGCCTTCCAGGGCGCTGTCCTCGTACCCGAGACGGTCCGCGAGGGAGCCCTCGCCGCCGTCGTCCTCGGGGGCCGGCGAGTCCAGCGAGGACGCGGTGTACGCGTTCCCCACCGCCAGGCCGTCGACCACGTCCTCCTCGGACACCCCGAGCGCCTTGGCGAGCTCCGGCACCGTCGGGGAGCGGTCGAGCCGCTGGGCCAGCTCGTCGCTGGTCTTGGTGAGCGCGAGCCGCAGCTCCTGGAGACGGCGCGGGACGCGCACCGACCAACTCGTGTCGCGGAAGAAGCGCTTGATCTCACCGACGACGGTCGGCATCGCGAACGTCGGGAACTCCACGCCGCGTTCGCAGTCGAAGCGGTCGATCGCCTTGATCAGGCCGATCGTGCCGACCTGGACGATGTCCTCCATCGGTTCGTTGCGGCTGCGGAAGCGGGCCGCCGCGTACCGGACGAGGGGGAGGTTCAGCTCGATCAGCGTGTCGCGCACATAGACGCGCTCCGGGCTGTCCTGGTCGAGTGCGGCGAGCCGCAGGAAGAGGGAGCGGGACAGGGTGCGTGTGTCGATGACTTCGGAAGCCCCGGCTACGGCTTCGGCCACAAGCGCGTCGGGCGCGGATTCGCTCTTCGTGAGCGTGAGCACCTTCGAGCTGCCCTGGTCTGCGGACATGCCACCCCCTTGAGGTCGCGGACGGTCACGGCGACGCTCCCGTCGGAGGAACGCAGCCTCCACCTGAATACCGGTCGTGGGGCTCCGGCAAACGCGGTTCCAGCAGAATGTCACATGTCGGCAACACGCTGTAGTTACTTGTCGACAAAGAAGGGTGACATCACCGCAGGAGAGAGGGGGTGCGGAGGATTTCGGGGCGCGAAAACGCAGAGAACCGGGTGGAGCGCGCTCCACCCGATCCGGTTACGCCTCGATCCGGTATGCGGATCTACGCCTCGATCCGATTCGCCGACCGCAGCCGCGCGAAGCTCCTGGCGAGCAGCCGCGACACATGCATCTGGGAGACGCCCAGTTCGGCGCTGATCTGTGACTGCGTCAGATTGCTGTAGTAGCGAAGCAGCAGGATCCGCTGTTCGCGCTCGGGCAGTTGGACGAGGAGATGGCGGACGAGGTCGCGGTGCTCGACGCCGTCGAGCGCGGGGTCCTCGTAGCCGAGCCGGTCAAGCAGTCCCGGCAGCCCGTCGCCCTCCTGGGCCGCCTCCAACGACGTTGCGTGGTACGAGCGTCCGGCCTCGATGCAGGCCAGGACCTCCTCCTCGGTGATGCGCAGCCGCTCGGCGATCTCGGCGGTCGTGGGCGAGCGCCCGAACGCCGTGGTGAGGTCCTCGGTGGCCCCGGTGACCTGCACCCAGAGCTCGTGAAGACGGCGCGGGACGTGGACCGTTCGTACGTTGTCCCGGAAGTACCGCTTGATCTCGCCGACCACGGTGGGCATCGCGAAGGTCGGGAACTGCACGCCGCGCTCGGGGTCGAAGCGGTCGATGGCGTTGATCAGACCGATCGTGCCGACCTGGACGACGTCCTCCATCGGCTCGTTGCGGCTGCGGAAGCGGGCCGCCGCGTACCGCACCAGCGGCAGATTGGCCTCGATGAGCGCGCCGCGCACGCGGCCGTGCTCGGGGCTGCCCGGTTCGAGCCCCTTGAGCTCGCCGAAGAGCACCTGGGTCAGGGCTCGGGTGTCGGCGCCGCGGGTGCTCGGCGTGGTCGTGATGGGTGGTGCTTCAGGCGCAGTACTGGCCGGCACGGTCAACGCCACCCCTTCTCGGTCAAGCCCAGTCGACCTCGGTCAACTCATCCGTCAAAAGCGGTCATAGCATCACAAGACATGTGCACTGTGTGCAAGCACCCGATAACTACGTGTTGAGGGGCAAGTTGAGGCATAAGACGCGAAGTGGCCCCTCACCGTTCCGGTGAGGGGCCACTTATTGGCGGTCGGATCAGAACTCGTAGTCCGCGATCACCCACGTGGCGAACTCCCGCCACTGGGCGACGCCCGCCTGGTGGGCCGGGTGTTCGATGTACCGCTTCAACGCATCGGTGTCCTCGACCGCCGAGTTGATGGCGAAGTCGTACGCGATGGGCCGGTCGGTGATGTTCCAGTCGCACTCCCAGAACTTCAGCTCGGGGATCTGCCCGCCCAGGGCGCGGAAGGCCTTGACGCCCTCGACGACGCGCGGCTCGTCGCGCTGTACGCCGTCGTTGAGCTTGAAGAGGACCAGATGGCGGATCATGCGGGCTCCTGGGCAGACGGGGTGGACCGGCGGCCCCGGCCGCTCAGTCCTTGCCTCCGTTGGCGACCCACGTCATGAAGTCGCCGATGCTCTGAGCGGCACTAGAGACCGCCTCGAAGCCTATCTGCACGTAGTCGGCGGCCTTGGCCGGGTCAGTGATGATCACGTACAGGACGAAGACGACGACCGCGAAGAGACCGACCTTTTTCCACTGCACCGCCACGCTTCTGGCCTCCCCTTACCCGCGCCCCGTGTGACCTCTGTGACGGGCGAGAGTCTAACCCGGCCCGTCTTCACCGGGCCTTTAAGGACCAACGGCCCCATGGCACAGGCCCTTTGCCCGGCCCGTCCCGGTTCGGACCGGAGCAGGATGGGTGATGTGCCCCGGCGGATCTGGCAGGAATCCGCGGGCACGGGACTGGCCCCACTGCGGGGTCAGGCGCCGTCGGCTTCCCCCCGGATGACGGCGCTGACTTGAGGGTTCCAGTCCTCATCGGGGGGAGCGGCTTGTCCCCCCGATGCCGCTTCCCCCGGCCTGACTTTCCCCGCCCGGCTTGCGCACGTACGACGAAGGGCCCCGTCCATCGGACGGGGCCCTTCGTGTCGAGAGCGGTAGCGGAGGGATTTGAACCCTCGGTGAGTTTCCCCACACTCGCTTTCGAGGCGAGCTCCTTCGGCCGCTCGGACACGCTACCGAGAGGAACTCTAGCCCAAAGGTGCCCGTGGTCTGAAATCCGTTCTCCGGGGACCGCCTCAGCGCTCCCGGAAGAACCGCGTGAGCTGCCCGGCGGCCTCCTGCTCCAGCACCCCGTGGATCACCTCGGGACGGTGGTTGAGCCGTCGATCGCGTACGACGTCCCAGAGCGATCCCACGGCGCCGGCCTTCTCGTCCCGCGCGCCGTAGACGACGCGGTCGACGCGCGCCTGGACGAGCGCGCCCGCGCACATCGTGCAGGGCTCCAGGGTGACGACGAGCGTGCAGCCGGTCAGCCGCCACTCGCCCACCCGTCTCCCGCCACCGCCCTTGCCGGAGGCGCTGCGCGCCGCTGAATCTCTCAGAGCCCGCGCGGCCCCGCGGATGGCGAGCACCTCCGCGTGCGCCGTCGGGTCGCCGGTCGCCTCGCGTTCGTTGTGGCCCGTCGCGAGCACCGTCGTGCCGTCCGGGGACAGCACGACGGCGCCGACGGGCACGTCGCCGCCCCGCACGGCGAGCTCGGCCTCGGCGAGGGCGAGCCGCATGGGCGCCCGCCAGGGGGCGCGTACGGGGTCGGTCTCGGAATCAGGGACAGGGTGGATCGGGTCGGTCACACGGGGAACCTAGCGGACGGTCTCCAGCACCTCCGCCGCCCCGAGGATCTCGGCGATCTCGCCGAGCGCGTCGCCGCTCTCCAGGGCGAGCAGCTCCTTCTTCGGTACGCCGAGGTCGGCGAGGATCTCCGTGTCGCCGAGCGGTCCCGAGGGCACCGCGTCGCCGCCGTCCCCCTCGCCGCCGTCCTGGTCGGCGGAGGCCTCCGGCTCGCCGTCCTCCGTGCCGTCGAGGTCGAGGGCGTCGAGTTCGTCGGCCGGGTCGTCGCCCGGGTCGCGGCCGAGCATCTCGTCGGTGAGCAGGATCTCGCCGTACGAACTGCGGGCGGCCGCGGCCGCGTCCGAGACGTAGATACGAGGGTCCTCCTCACCGTCCACGCGGACGACGCCGAACCACGCGTCCTCCTGTTCGATGAAGACGAGCACTGTGTCGTCGTCGTGGTCGACCGTTGCCTCACGGGCCAGGTCGGCCAGATCCGACAGGGTCTCCACATCGTCGAGCTCCGTGTCGCTCGCTTCCCACCCGTCTTCGGTGCGCGCGAGCAGTGCGGCGAAGTACACCGTGACTCTCCCACTGGTCATAGACAGTGCCGGTTGACGGTCTGGGTGTCCCCCCGGCGAGTTCGGGGAGCGGGGGAGTGCGGTGCCATGCCCCGCCCACTCGGAATCGTGGCAGAAACAACGCCGTGAGGAGAGGTCTTCCGGCCGCTGTGTCCGCGTCGCGTTTCCCGGACCGCTCCCGGATGCCTGTCCGAGAGGCGGCGGCTACCAGCGGAACGTACGCATACGCATCTGCTGACGCATGCGTGCCGCCCGGGCGCGGCGCGGCTTCACGCGGTCGCGGAGTTCGCGCGCCTCGGCCAGTTCGCTCAGGAACTGGGCGCGGCGGCGCCGGCGCTCCGCCTCGGTCTCGAGGTCGCTCTCGGGGGCGTCGCGCGACGTCCCGTCGGCTGCGCGCTCCGGCTCTTGGTCCGCCATAGGCCACACCACCCCAGGTCGTACGTCCACTTTCCCCCGGATGGCGGGTTTGATGCCACCGAGGGGCGGTCGGAGCGCGGGGGAGTCCGGGGGGTGCGGGGCGCGGTTACTGTTGAGGGCATGCGGATCCACGTCGTCGACCACCCGCTGGTGGCGCACAAACTCACCACGCTGCGCGACAAGCGCACCGACTCCCCGACCTTCCGGCGCCTCGCCGACGAGCTGGTCACCCTGCTCGCGTACGAGGCCACCAGGGACGTGCGCACCGAGCAGGTCGACATCGAGACCCCGGTCACGGCGACGACGGGCGTCAAGCTGTCCCACCCCCGCCCCCTCGTCGTGCCGATCCTCCGGGCCGGGCTCGGCATGCTGGACGGCATGGTGCGGCTGCTTCCGACCGCCGAGGTGGGCTTTCTCGGGATGATCCGCGACGAGGAGACGCTGCAGGCGTCCACGTACGCGACGCGGATGCCGGAGGACCTCTCCGGGCGCCAGGTCTATGTCCTGGACCCGATGCTGGCCACGGGCGGCACGCTCGTCGCGGCGATCCAGGAGCTGATCAAGCGCGGCGCCGACGATGTCACCGCCGTGGTGCTGCTCGCCGCGCCCGAGGGCGTCGAGGTCATGGAGCGCGAGCTCGCGGGCACGCCGGTCACGGTCGTGACGGCGTCGGTCGACGAGCGGCTCAACGAGAACGGGTACATCGTGCCGGGGCTCGGCGACGCGGGCGACCGGATGTACGGGACCGCGGAGTAGCTCAGCGGTCCTTCCCGGGCATCCCGCTCAGCAGTTCTTCTTGCCGCCGGACGTCGAGGGCGTCGGCTTGGGCTTGGCCAGTGCGGCCAGGGCCTTGTCGGCGTCCTCTTTCTTTGCCAGATCCTTGAACTGCGTACCGAGGATGAGGTCGATCTCGCCGCCCTTGCGGGCGTCGGTGCGCGGCGCGGCGCCGACGACCTGGGTGCCGAGCACCGGGATCGCGGTCTGGGCGGCGGTCTTGGCGCCGAGCAGTATCCCGGTGCCCTTGACCTTCTTGTCGAACTCCTTGGTCGCGTTGCCCACCTTGCCGATGGCGAAGCCGCGCTTCTTCAGCTCGTCCGCGGTGTCCTTGGCGAGGCCGCCGCGGGGCGTGGCGTTGAAGACGTTGACCTTGATCTGGCCGGGCTTGGGCAGCGGCTTGGGGGCGGGCGGCTTCGCCGAGGGCGCGGCCTTGGGGTCGCAGTCGGCGCGGGAGCCCGCGGCGGTGGCCTTGTCGCCGCCCGTGAAGACGTCGATGAGCTGCAGCGTTCCCCAGCCGATCAGTCCGGCCGCGACGACGGACGCGACGACCGCGAGCACGATCCTGCGGCGGCCGCGGTTCCGGCGCATACGCGGATATTTGGCCCCCGTGATGCGGTACTTGCCGCCCATGCCGGGGGGAGTGAGCATGCTCATGGGCGCAGCGTAGTGCGGCGACGCCGTGATGCCTACTAAATGATCATTGACTCGGGCGCAGTCCAACCCGAAAGGGCCAATACGGGACGCCGCGGGGGCGCCCCGGCAGGGATCAGCCCAGTTCGAGGACGCGGGCGTGCAGCACCTGGCGCTGCTGGAGCGCCGCGCGCACCGCGCGGTGCAGCCCGTCCTCCAGGTAGAGGTCGCCCTGCCACTTCACCACGTGCGCGAAGAGGTCGCCGTAGAACGTCGAGTCCTCCGCGAGGAGCGTCTCTAGGTCCAGCTGGCCCTTGGTCGTCACGAGCTGATCGAGGCGGACCGGGCGCGGCGCGACGTCCGCCCACTGCCGGGTGCTTTCCCGGCCGTGGTCGGGGTACGGCCGGCCGTTTCCGATGCGCTTGAAGATCACACGGAAAGCCTACCGGGCAAGGCTCACCGGGCGCAGCCTCGGCGACGGAGTGCGACGCTGGGAAATGCCGCCGGAAACCGGGGCAAACCGGGAACACCCAAGCCGGGAACAGGGGCCGAAGTGAGCGACAGCCAGCCGACGCCGTCCACGACGGGGGTCGCGAACCCCTCCAACGAGTCTTCGCCCGTCACGGGGGTGACATCCGGAACTGGATCTTCCGGTGGGGGCGCTCCGGCCGGGGGTGGCGCCCTGCCCCAGGAGGCCCTGGAGATCGTCTCCGGGTACGCCTTCAGCGGGCCCGCGCTCGATCTGGGCGCGCTGATGTGGGACGGGCGGTGCCTGGGCGACGCGCAGATCCGCATCCCCCTGTCGATGCTCAACCGGCACGGGCTCGTCGCGGGCGCGACCGGCACCGGCAAGACCAAGACCCTCCAGCTCATCGCGGAGCAGCTGTCCGCGCAGGGCGTCCCGGTGTTCCTCGCGGACATCAAGGGCGATGTGTCGGGGATCTCGGCGCCCGGCGAGGCCGGCGAGAAGGTCGCGGGGCGGGCGCGGGAGGTGGGGCAGGCCTGGGAGGCGACGGGCTTCCCGAGCGAGTTCTACGCGCTGGGCGGGATCGGCACCGGGATTCCGGTGCGGTCGACCATCACCAGCTTCGGTCCGGTGCTGCTCTCGAAGGTCCTGCAGCTCAACCAGACCCAGGAGCAGTCGCTCGGCCTGATCTTCCACTACGCCGACCAGAAGGGCCTCGAACTCGTCGACCTGAAGGATCTGCGGGCCGTGGTCACCTTCCTGACCTCGGACGAGGGCAAGCCGGAGCTGAAGGGCATCGGGGGCCTGTCGACGGTCACGGCAGGGGTGATCCTGCGGGCGCTCACCGCCTTCGAGGCGCAGGGCATGGGGGAGTTCTTCGGGGAGCCGGAGTTCGACACCGCCGAGTTCCTGCGGATGGCGCAGGACGGGCGGGGCACCGTGTCGGTGCTGGAACTCCCGGCCGTCCAGGACAAGCCGCAGCTCTTCTCGACGTTCCTGATGTGGCTCCTCGCCGACCTCTACAACGACCTGCCCGAGGTGGGCGACCTCGACAAGCCGAAGCTGGTCTTCTTCTTCGACGAGGCACATCTGCTCTTCAACGGGGCCTCCAAGGCCTTCCTGGAGGCCATCACGCAGACGGTGCGGCTGATCCGCTCCAAGGGCGTCGGCGTCTTCTTCGTGACGCAGACCCCGAAGGACGTACCCGGCGACGTCCTCGCCCAGCTCGGCAACCGCGTCCAGCACGCGCTGCGGGCGTTCACGCCGGACGACCAGAAGGCGTTGAAGGCGACGGTGCGGACGTTCCCGAATTCGGCGTACGACCTGGAGGAGACCCTCACCTCGATGGGGACCGGCGAGGCCGCCGTCACCGTCATGAGCGAGAAGGGCGCGCCGACACCGGTCGCCGTGACCCGGCTGCGGGCACCGGAGTCCCTGATGGGACCGGTCCCGGCACAGGCCCTGGCGGCCGCCGTGAAGGCCTCGCCGCTGTACGGGACGTACGCGGAGGCGGTGGACCGGGAGTCGGCGTACGAGAGGCTGGCGGCCAGGCCGGAGGCGGAGCAGGCCGAGGAGCCGGCGCGGAAGCCGCAGAAGCCGGAGCAGCGCGCGCAGCCGAAGGAGTCCGGGTCCATGGTCGAACAGGTCGTCGGCAGCGGGATGTTCAAGTCCCTGGCCCGCTCCCTGGGCACGCAGATCGGCAGGGAGATCTCCCGCTCGGTCTTCGGCACGGCGCGGCGCCGCCGCTAGCGGGCACCTGCTACTTGGCGGCAGCCGCCTTCGCCGCCGCCTTCATCTCCTGCTTGTGGGCGCGGACCTTCTGCAGGGACTCCGGACCCTTGATGTCGGCGACCGAGCGGTACGAACCCGCCTCGCCGTACGCCCCCGCCGCCTCCCGCCAGCCACTGGGACGTACGCCCAGCTGCTTGCCCAGCAGCGCCAGGAAGATCTGCGCCTTCTGCTTGCCGAAGCCGGGGAGTTCGTTCAGGCGCTTGAGGAGTTCCTTGCCGCTGGCCACGCCCTCCCACACGGCGGCGGGGTCACCGTCGTAGTGCTCGACGAGGTACTGGCACAGCTGCTGCACCCGCTTCGCCATCGAACCGGGATAGCGGTGCACCGCCGGCTTGGTGGAGAGCAGCGCCGCGAACGCCTCGGGGTCGTACGCCGCGATCTCGTGCGCGTCCAGATCATCGGCGCCGAGCCGCTGCGCGATCGTGTACGGGCCCGAGAACGCCCACTCCATCGGCACCTGCTGGTCCAGCAGCATTCCGACGAGCGCCGCCAGCGGACTGCGCCCCAGCAGTTCGTCCGCTTCCGGCTGCTGGGCAAGGTGAAGGGTCACGTCCATGGCTCGATGATCCCGCGCGGGCCCGCGCTTCGCACGACAGGCCCCGGCCCCGGCACGTCTGCCGGGTACTCTCTGGCCCTGATCTGCGGAGGGGAGTACGGCGGTGCGGGGGCGGCGGCTCAGCGACAGATACGTACTGATCGAACTGCTCGGTTCGGGCGGCATGGGCGAGGTCTGGCGTGCCACGGACGAGCGGCTCGGCCGCGACGTGGCGGTCAAACTGCTGCTTCCGGAGCGTGCGCAGAGCCCCGACCAGGAAGAACTCGTCGCCCGGTTCCGCCGCGAGGCCCGCGTCGCCGCCGCACTGGACAGTCCGTACGTCGCCGCCGTGCACGACCACGGCGTGGACGAGGGAAGCCCGTATCTGGTGATGACCCTCGTCGAGGGCCGCACCCTGAGCGAGGTGCTGCGCGAGCGCGGCCGGGTCTGTGTCGACGACGCGCTGCGGTGGACCGCCGACGTCTGCCGTGGCCTCGCCGCCGCGCACGAGGCCGGCATCGTCCACCGGGACATCAAGCCCGCCAACATCATGGTCACCGGGGAAGGGCCGGAATCCGTCGCCAAGGTCGTCGACTTCGGCATCGCCCGCTTCACCGAGGCCCGCGCCACCGACCCGGATCTCACCCGGACCGGACAGCTCCCCTTCGGCAGCGTTCTCTACATGGCACCCGAGCGGTTCCGGCAGGAACCGGGCGACGGGCGCACCGATCTGTACGCCGTCGGGTGCGTGCTGTACGAACTCCTCGTCGGACGGCCCCCGTTCGTCGGCGACGCGGCCGGCGTCATGTACAACCACCTGCACGACGAGCCCCTGCGCCCGAGCCGCGCCAGGGCCGAACTCGGCCCGGACATCGACCGGTTGATCCTCGGCCTGATGGCCAAGGAGGTCGGCGGGCGGCCGGCGGACGCGGGTGCCGTGGTCGGGCGGATCGAGGCGATGGCGGCGCGCACCGCAGGTGAGGAGGCCGCGGGGCCCGCTCCCGAGGACGCCGTGCCGGTCTCCGAAGGCGCCGTCCCGGTCTCCAAGGCCGCTGTCCCGCCTCCGCCTTCCCCGGCCGTCGCGAAAGCCCCCGCCCCCGCCTCCGCCCCCGTCCCCACGCGCGACCGCCCCCGTGTCCCCCGTGTCCCCCGCCGCACCCTCCTCGCCGCTCTCGCCGCCCTCCTCGTCGTCGGCGTACCCGTGGGCATCGGGATCGGCTCGGACTCGGAGGGCTCCGGCACGGACGACGCGGGGGCCGCGGGGGCCGCGGGGGCCGCTCCCGCGCCTGCGGCGAAGGGGCCCGAGGGCGGGTACAGCATCGGTGTCGCCTACGACTGGGGCGACGACGAGAAGGGGCGGATCCCGAAGGTGCGGAAGCGGATCGTCGAGGCCGCCCTGGAGGAGGCCGAGCGGCGGTCGGGCAAGAAGCTGCCCGTCCGCGTCGTGCCGGTCGAGGACTATCAGGACACCCCCGCCGAAGAGCTGCTCACCCAGCAGCCCGGCATGCTCGCGCTGGTCGGCGCGATCGGCGACTACTCCGACTACCGGGAGCAGATGGCGGTCGTCGACACCTGCGACGGCGGCTGGGCGGACCCGACCGCCGAGTTCAACACGGTCGCCGACGACGCCACGGTGGGTAAGGCCGCCGGGCGCTACCTCACCGGCGCGTACGGCGTGCGCAAGGTGCTGATCGGCGACGACAACTACTGGCAGGACGAGGGCAAGGAACGTCCCGTCCTCGGCTACGGGCTGCGCGCGGCGGGAGTGAAGGCGCTCGCCACCGACAGCGACCCCGGCGACCTGGAGACGTACGAGATCGACCGCGACGTGGCGAAGCGGCGACCGGACGCGGTCGTCCTGAGGGACCTGCGGACCGGCCCCGAGGAGTCCTGGGCGCCGGACCTGCGGCGGCAGGGGACGTTCCTGGCGGTGCACGACGCCTACGCGAGCGCCTGCGACGTCCTGGACGAGCGGGAGATGTACGCCAAGCACGACCGGCAGCTGCCGGACGGCACGGTGCGGTTCCGCAGCTACCGCGACGAGGGCCAGAAGCCGGACTGCGAGGAGTTCCCCGGGCTCTGTCCCAAGTCGCCGGAGCTGAAGGAGCTGCTCAAGGAGCGGGGCGCCGCCGAGCTGTACGACGCGACGCTGCTGGTGGCGCAGGGCCTGGCGGGCAAGCTCGGCCCGAAGCCGGACGCCGACCGGGCCCGCGCGGACCTCCGGGCGGCGCTGTCCCGGCAGAAGGTGGACGGGCTCCTCGGGTCGTACGCCTTCAAGTCGAACCAGGCGGTGGACCGGCCGGTGTGGGTGGACCGCAGGGTGAAGGGCCGCTGGCAGCAGCTGGGCACGGTGGACGAGCTCACGGGCTGAGCGGCGGGTCCAGGCTGAGCGGGCGGGGTCCCGTCATTCGTCATAAAGTCGGGCAATGCGGTCGCATCGCGCCGCGTCGCATCGCATCGCGCCGCGTCGCGTCACGTTGCGCCGAGCCGCATTGCCCGTCTGCAGTCCGCAGGGAGTCGTCCGCAGGGAGCCCTCCGCATGAGCAATCTGTTCGTCATCGCCTACAACGACCTCGACACCGCCAACCAGGTCCGCGAGAAGCTCTTCAGCCTCTCCAAGGAACACCTCGTCGAACTGGAGGACGCCGCCGTCGTGGAGCGCCGCGACGACGGCAAGATCAAGCTGCACCAGGCCGTCAACCACACGGCGGTCGGTGCGACGGGCGGCGCGCTGTGGGGCGGCCTCATCGGCATGCTCTTCCTGGTGCCGCTCGTCGGCATGGCGGTCGGCGCCGCGGCCGGCGCGGCCGGTGGCGCGGTCACCGACACCGGCGTGGACGACAAGTTCATGAAGGAGCTCGCCGAGAATCTCCGGCCGGGCGCCGCCGCGCTCTTCGTCCTGGTCAAGCAGGTCGCGGAGGACAAGGTGATCCCGCAGCTCACCCCCTTCGGCGGCCAGCTGGTGAAGACCTCGCTCAGCCAGGCCGACGAGGACCACCTGCGGGAAGCGGTGAAGGCGGCGCAGGCCGAGGCCGCGTAGCGCGAGCGGCGGACGGCGAGGGCTACTCGATCTCGACGCGGCCCTCGCCGCGTCCGTTGGACGCGCTCTGCCCGTCGGACGAGGGCGAGGCGAGCTGGCCGGGCGAGACCGGCTGGCCGGACGCGGGTGAGCCCAGGTTGTTCCGCACCGACTCCAGGATCGTCAGTCCCTGGCCGACGAGTCCGGCCGCTATCTCGCCGAGCCCGTCCGCCCCGTTCAGTACGTTGACGTTGGCGCCGGAGAGACCCGCAGCCGCCTCCTTCACGATCAGCGGCAGCTGGTCGATCAGCATCCGGTCGAGCGCGACACGGTCGTACGACGCCGCCGCCTCCGCCTGGATCTTCATCCGCTCGGCCTCGGCTAGGGCGAGCACCCGGATGCGCTCGGCGTCCGCCTCGGCCGGCTTCACGACCTCGGCGACCAGCTGCTGCTGGCGCAACTGGGCGGCGCGCTCGGCCAGTTCGGTCCGCGCGTCGAGCACCTCCTGCTGGGCGTGCGCCTCCGCGAGGGGGCCCGCCTGGGCGGCCTTGGCCTGGGCGCGCTCGACCTCGGCGGAGTACTCGGCCTGCACGATCGCGGTCTGCCGCGCGTACTGGGCCTGGTTGCGCGCCGCCTCCTGCTCGGCCTCCGCCGCGGCCTGCGTGGCCTGCGCCTGGGCGATCTGCGCCTGGCGCTGGATGGCCGCCTTGTGCGGGGCCGACATGGCGTCGATGTAGCCCGTGTCGCCGTCGTCGATCGACTGGATCTGCAGCGAGTCCACGTGCAGGCCGATCTTCGCCATCTCCGACTTCGAGGTGTCCAGGACCTCCGTCGCCAGCTTCTGCCGCTCGGTGACGATCTCCTCGACGGTCATCGAGCCGATGATGGACCGCAGATGACCGGCGAAGATGCGGCCCGTCAGGACGGACATCTGGTCCTGGTCGGAGAGGAAGCGCTGCCCGGCGTTGACGATGCTCTCCGTGTCGTTGCCGACCTTGAAGGCGATGACGGCACGCACGCTCAGGGCGATGCCCTGCCGGGTCACGCAGTTCTCGACGACCTCCGCCTCGCACATCGACAACGTAAGGAAGCGTGTCTTGCGGAAGATGGGAAGCACGAACTTGCCGTGCCCCGTCACCACCCGGAACGGGGCGCCCCCAAGTCCCCTTCTCCCACCGGAGATCAGCATCGCCTGGTCAGGGGCGGGCACGCGGTAACCGAACATGGAACGACTCCTCAACCGGCGCCGCCGGCGCCGTCGCCGGTCAACGCCTCCAACGGGTCCGCCCACTTGATGACATCGACCTGGCGGCTGCCGCGCGACTCGATGACGAGCACGGACGCCCCGTGCGGCAACGGCTCGTCGGACCAGGCGAGGAACGTCTCGGAACCCCCTCGGATCCGTACGAGGACCTCACCCGGGCCCGCGGATCCGCGCGTACCGATGACGAGTTCACCGGTACAACCGATCACAGCCTCATCCGGCGCCACTTCGCGGCCGCCTCCCCCGTGTCATGCAGGCTCTGTCTGTTCCTGACCATAGCGCGCGACGCCGACAGTTGAACCGGACCGGCCATGTGCTTGCATACGTCGATGAGTCGAACCCCGGTTCTCGCCGTCCGCCCCCGCCGCACGTCGGACCTCGACGCCTGCGTGCGCGCGCTCGCGGAGGTGCACGTGGCCGACGGCTACCCGACCGACTGGCCCGAGCGGCCCGCCGACTGGCTGGTCACGGCCGACCCCGTCGGGGCCTGGGTCGCCGAGCTGGACGGCCGGATCGCCGGGCACGTCGTGCTCGGCCGCAGCGCGTCGGACGACGTGGCGCCGGGTCTGTGGAGCGGGGGCGGTGGGCCGAGCGGGACGACCGCCATGGTCAGCCGTCTCTTCGTCGCGCCGGAGGCCCGCGGGCACGGGATCGGGGCGCGGCTCCTGGAGCGGGCGGCGGCGGAGGCCGGGGAGCTGGGGCTGCACGCGGTCCTGGACGTCGTCGCGTACGGCACTTCGGCCATCGCCCTGTACGAGCGTGCGGGCTGGCGCTTCCTCGGCGCGGGCGAGCAGTGGTGGGGCCCGGAGCGGAGTGTCGCCGTGCGGTGTTACGCGGCGCCGTCCCCGATATCTGCCCGCGCCGCCGGATCCAGCTGAGCGACCGCGTCCCGCAGGGCGCCGACGAGACCCCGCAGCACCGGGCTGCTGCCGGGCGCTCCACCGCGTACCGCCGCGTAGATCGAGCGGACCGGCACCGGGTTGTGGACCGGGCGTACGACGACTCCGGCGTGCCGGGCGTCGAGGCCGAGCCGGGGGACGAGGCTGACGCCCAGACCGGCGGCGACGAAGCCCTGAGCCGTGGCGTAGTCCCCGCTCTCCACCACGAAGTCCGGGCTGTACCCGGCCGATCCGCACGCTTCGAGGATCGGGTCGAGGCAGGGGCCCGGCGATTCGCTGGCGACCCAGGGTTCGTCGGCGAGATCGGTGAGTTCGAGCAGGGGCTTGGCGGCGAGCCGGTGCCCCGCGGGCAGTACGGCGTCATAGCGGTCGTCCAGGAGATGGATGAACCGCACGCCGTCCACGTCGAGTTGGCCGCCGGGGCGGACCACGAGCGCGAGGTCGGCCCGCCGGTCCCGCACGTCCGGCATCGGGTCGTCGGGGTCGGAGAGCTTCAACTCGACGGTGACCCCTGGCTGTTCGCGCCGCAGCGCGGCGATCGCGGGCGCCACCAGGGCCGTGCCCGCGGTGGTGAAGTACCGCATGGAGACCCGCCCCGTCCGCCCGGCCCGCAGCTCGGCGAGGGCGGTCTCCGCCTCGGCGACGTGCTTGCCGATCGCCACGGCGTACTCGGTGAGCAGCCGCCCGGCATCCGTCGGCCGCACCCCGCGGCCGGTCCGCTCCAGGAGGGCGATGCCGGCCTCCTTCTCCAGGGCCGCCATCTGCTGGCTGACCGCGGAGGGCGTATAGCCCAGATTCCGCGCGGCGGCGGTGACGGAGCCGCTGGTGACGACCGCCCTGAGCACCTGCATGCGCCGGATATCAAGCATGCAGCCCAGCTTAACTCCGCCGCCCATCCCTTGCGTTCTGCTTACGGGACGGGGCGGGGGCGGTGGATAGGGTCGGCACCCGGCGGGGGGTCAACTGCCCACCGCTGCCTGCCTCGTGAATGAAGGAGCGGAAAGATGTCGTATCCGGAGCCGCGCTATCTGGGTGAAAAGGGCGAGGTCAACGCGGTGTTCAGGTCCGCCGACCAGGAGCCCGAGCTGGTCGGGGCCGGCGGGAACCGCACCCACTACCTCGCGACGCACGCCTCCACCGGAGGCGAATTCGGCCTCTACAAAGTGGACCTGGGCGCGAACGCCCCCGGCCCGAGCACCCACTTCCACAAGTCGATCTCGGAGTCGTTCTTCGTCCTCTCCGGCCACGTCGACCTCTACGACGGCGAACGCTGGGTCAAGGCGGGCGCCGGCGACTTCCTCTACGTGCCCGTGGGCGGACTGCACGCCTTCAAGAACGACAGCGACGAACCCGCCTCCATGATCATGCTCTTCTCGCCGGGCGCACCGCGTGAGGAGTACTTCGAGCAGGTGGCGGAGATGGCCCAGCGGGGCGGCAAGGAGTTCGCGGACTTCCTGGTGAAGCACGACAGCTTCTTCGTGGGCGAATAACGCCCTTTGGAGGTCAGGAATCCTCCTCCTCGTCCGGCGGCGGTGGCGGGACCCGCCGCCGGACGTCCTCCAGCAGATTCCGCATGGCGATGCGGAAGACCTCGCCCTGGTGGTCGCCGATGAACGAGGTGTGCCCGAACACCTCCAGAACGACCAGGCCGTGCAGATGCCCCCACGCGCTCAGCAGGAGCGCGGTCGCGGGCGGCGGCAGATCACCCAGGCCGCCTCCCGGCGGAAGCTGCTCGAAGTGGGCCCGGAGCGCGGCCGAGAGCGCGGGAGTCTCGGCCGCGGCGAGCTGCGCTTGGCTGAACCCGTCGAACAACTCCCGCTGGAACAGCGCGCTCATCCGCCGCATGGCCGTGGTGGTGGCACCGTCGACGGGCGCCGCGTAGCCCCGCAACGGCGTCCCGTAGAGCAGCTGGAACCGCTCGGGATGGCCGATGGCCCATTGTCGATACCCCTCGGCGGCGACGACGAGTCGAGGCAGCGCGGAGCCTCCGGACGGCAAGGCCTCGAGCGCCCCCTGCACGGCGTCGGCGAGGTCTTCGTACGCCTTGGCGACGAGCGCGGTGACGAGGGCGTCCCGACTGGGGAAGTAGTGATAGAGCGCCTGCACGGTCATCCCGAGCTGCCGCGCGACGGCCCGCATGGAAAGGGCGGCGGGCCCCTGCGCGACGATCTGCGCCTCGGCGGCGTCAAGGATCTCCCGGGTGGCGGCGGCGCGACGCCGCTGGCGCAAGGGGAGTGGTGCGCTGGGCCGCTCGTCTCCGGACACAGACCGACGGTACGACGCAGGCCCCTAAAGGGGACCCCCCGTGAAGAAATTCTGACACTGCCAAATCTCCGGCACCGTCACTAACGTCATCGGTGGCGCCAAGAAGTGCACGGAGTGCGAGCAGCGCACCCACCCTCACCTGACCACCGACAAGGGGACAGCCATGTCCGCAAAGGGGACAGCCATGCCCAAGTTCCGCACCACCAGCGCCCTGCTGACGATCCCGTTGACGGCCGGAGTCCTGGCCGCGACGGCACCCCAGGCGGCCGCCACCCCGGCCCCGCACCACAAGCCGGTCACCTGCCGAGGCGCCGGCGTGGACCCCGACGCCCAGGTCCGCCACCGCACCGAGAAGGTGATCCACGCCCCGCTGAGCACGATCTGGAAGCTCCAGACGGACGTGGAGCGCTGGCCGTCCTGGCAGACCCCGGTCCAGTCGGCCGAACGCCTCGACGACGGCCCGTTCCGCAAGGGCTCGGCATTCCGTTGGACGACCCCGATCCCGCCCAACCCCTCGACCCCCGCGACGAGCCTCGACATCACCTCCACCGTCGAGCAGCTCAAGCACAACACCTGCATCCGCTGGACCGGCCCCGGAGTCGGCGAGGGCCTGCACATCGACGGCATCCACGTATGGAACTTCACGAAGGTCAAGGGCGGCGGCGTACGCGTGACCACGGAGGAGACCCACACGGGCCCCCAGGTCGAAGCGAACGTCCCCGAGGCCACCAAGATCCTTGCGACGGGCCTGGAGGCGTGGCTGAGCGAGCTGAAGACGGTGGCGGAGGCGCGGGCGAGGGCGGCAGGAAGGTAGCCGAGGAACGAAGGCCGAGGAACGAAGGCCGAAGAACGAAAGCCGGGGAACGAAGCCGGGGAACGAAGCCGGGGAACGTCGAAGGGCCCCACCGCGAACGGTGGGGCCCTTCGATTCGTGCCGAGGCACTGGCGGAGGATACGAGATTCGAACTCGTGAGGGGTTGCCCCCAACACGCTTTCCAAGCGTGCGCCCTAGGCCACTAGGCGAATCCTCCGCCGCAAACAATACAAGACGCTGAGGGGTGCTCGCGAACACGATCCCGAGGTGGGCGTCGTGATCGTCGTCGGGGGCGTTCACGGGCGGGACCGGCTTCGCTTCCGGGGCGGGGGATCCGCTACTGTGGGGGCCAGCCCCTCACGTGGCGCTATCTGACTGAACTCCCCCAGGGCCGGAAGGCAGCAAGGGTAGGTTGGCTCTGGCGGGTGCGTGGGGGGCGCTTTGCGTTGGGGCGGTCCTGGTTGTCAGTGGTCGCCATTAACCTCGTATGCGTGTCGTCTCTCGCGCTGTACCGCCGTTATCGCCCGGAGTCGTTCGCCGAGGTCATCGGGCAGGAGCATGTAACCGACCCGCTGCAGCAGGCGCTGCGAAACAACCGGGTCAATCACGCGTACCTGTTCAGTGGTCCGCGCGGCTGCGGCAAGACGACCAGCGCGCGCATCCTCGCGCGCTGTCTGAACTGTGAGCAGGGTCCCACCCCGACGCCCTGCGGCGAGTGCCAGTCCTGCCGCGACCTGGCGAGGAACGGGCCGGGGTCCATCGACGTCATCGAGATCGACGCCGCATCGCACGGTGGTGTGGACGATGCGCGTGACCTGCGGGAGAAGGCCTTCTTCGGCCCGGCCAGCAGTCGCTACAAGATCTACATCATCGACGAGGCCCACATGGTCACCTCGGCGGGCTTCAACGCCCTGCTGAAGGTGGTCGAGGAGCCCCCGGAGCACCTCAAGTTCATCTTCGCGACGACCGAGCCCGAGAAGGTCATCGGGACCATCCGGTCGCGTACGCATCACTATCCGTTCCGGCTGGTGCCGCCGGGGACGCTGCGGGAGTACCTCGCGGAGGTCTGCGGGCGCGAGGCCATGTCCGTCGAGGACGGGGTCTTCCCGCTCGTCGTGCGGGCCGGTGCCGGTTCCGTGCGTGACTCCATGTCCGTCATGGACCAGCTGCTGGCCGGCGCCGGTGACGCAGGTGTGACATACGCCATGGCGACCTCCCTTCTCGGGTACACCGACGGCTCGCTGCTCGACTCCGTGGTCGAGGCCTTCGCCTCCGGTGACGGCGCGGCCGCCTTCGAGGTCGTCGACCGTGTCATCGAGGGCGGCAACGACCCGCGTCGGTTCGTCGCCGATCTCCTGGAGCGGCTGCGCGACCTGGTGATCCTCGCCGCGGTGCCGGACGCCGCCGAGAAGGGGCTCATCGACGCCCCCGCCGACGTCGTCGAGCGAATGCAGGCCCAGGCGGGCGTCTTCGGAGGCGCCGAGCTGAGCCGCGCCGCGGACCTCGTGAACGAAGGGCTCACGGAGATGCGGGGGGCCACCTCGCCCCGGCTCCAGTTGGAATTGATCTGTGCGCGTGTGCTGCTTCCGGCCGCGTACGACGACGAGCGCTCCGTCATGGCCAGGCTCGACCGCCTCGAGCGGGGCGGGAACTTCATGGCGGGCGGCGGTCAGGGGCCCGCCATGGGGTACGTCCCCGGGCCCGAGGCCCATGCGGGCGTGCAGCAGGCCGGCGTGGCGATGCCCGGGGGCGGTGCGCCCGCGGGGCCGCCGGTTCCTCCGGTTCCGCCGGGGGGCGGGCCCGCCGCCGCGCGTGCGGCTGTCCGGGGGGCTGCTCCGGAGGCTCCCGCTCCCGCTGCTCCGGCCGCACCCGTGGCTCCCGCCCAGCCCGCACCCGCTGCTCCCGCGCCCGCACCCGCGCCCGCACCCGCTTCCGCTCCCGCCGCTCCGGCCGGTGAGCGGCGGCCGGGTGGCTGGCCGACGGCCTCGGCCCCGGGCAGCGGTCCGGCGGCCGCGCCCGCACCTTCGGAGGCGGCGGCGCCGCGTCCGGGCGGCTGGCCCACGGCCGCTTCGGCGGGCAGCGGCGCCCCGGCCCCGACTCCGACGCCTTCCCCCGCCGCACCCGCGCCCGCGCCCGCCGCGACCCCCGCGCCGATGCCCGCCGCCCCCGCACCCGCGGGCGGCCCGGACCCGCGCACCCTGTGGCCCAACATCCTGGAGGCGGTGAAGAACCGCCGCCGGTTCACCTGGATCCTGCTGAGCCAGAACGCGCAGGTGGCGGGGTTCGACGGGACGACCCTGCAGGTCGGCTTCGTCAACGCCGGAGCGCGGGACAACTTCGCGAGCAGCGGCAGCGAGGACGTGCTGCGGCAGGCGCTGACGGAGCAGTTCGGGGTGCAGTGGAAGGTCGAGGCGATCGTCGACCCCTCCGGCGGCTCGGCACCGCCGCCCGCCGCGACCAACTTCGGAGGCGGCGCCCCCGCGGCACCGCGCCCCGCCCCGCAGCAGCTGGCCCCGCAGCCGGCCGCCCCTGCCCAGCCCCAGCCCGCCCAGGCCCAGGCCCCGGCCCCCACGCTGTCCCCGGCACCCTCCCGTCCGGCCCCGGAGCATGTCTCTCCGGAGGACGACACCCCGGCCGACGACGACCCCGACCTGGTCGAGTCGGCCCTCTCGGGCCACGACCTGATCGTCCGCGAACTGGGCGCGACGATCGTCGAGGAGTACACGAACGAGCCGTAAGGCGCCCTCGGCGGGCGGGCGGCTGGCTGGTGGCCCGGAGCCTGCCTGCCTGCCCTGCGCGCCGCGCCGCGGACGTTCACCACGCCCTCACGGCCGTCCGCCCTCTGCACTCCGCGGACTCCACCCCCGATGGCTCGATCGCTCGATCACTGCCGGGCAATCGGCCGGGCGGGCCAGTGCGCCTGACACGGCGGCACGCCGGGAAGCGATTCACCCCCGGTTCTGGAGGAACGTACAACCGCCCCCGAAGCCCTCACTCAGGCTCCCGTACAAAGACGGGGCCCCGCCCCGGTTAGGCTGGCGCCGTGAAGGTCCTCGTCATCGGCAGTGGTGCCCGCGAACACGCCCTGTGCCGCTCTCTGTCCCTCGACCCCGCCGTCTCCGCCCTGCACTGCGCCCCCGGCAACGCCGGCATCGCGGACGTGGCCGAGCTGCACCCGGTCGACGCCCTCGACGGCGCCGCGGTGGCCGCGCTCGCCACCGAGCTCGGTGCCGAGCTCGTGGTGGTCGGCCCGGAGGCGCCCCTCGTCGCCGGAGTCGCCGACGCCGTACGCGCCGCCGGCATCCCCTGCTTCGGGCCGTCCGGAAAGGCCGCCCAGCTCGAGGGCTCCAAGGCCTTCGCCAAGGACGTGATGGCGGGCGCCCAGGTGCCCACCGCCCGGTCCTACGTCTGCACGACCCCCGAGGAGATCGACGAAGCCCTCGACGCGTTCGGTGCTCCGTACGTCGTCAAGGACGACGGTCTCGCCGCCGGCAAGGGTGTCGTCGTCACCGGCGACATCGAGGCGGCCCGCGCGCACGCCCTCGCCTGCGACCGCGTGGTCATCGAGGAGTTCCTCGACGGCCCCGAGGTCTCCCTCTTCGCCATCACGGACGGCGTCACCGTCGTCCCGCTCCAGCCCGCCCAGGACTTCAAGCGCGCGCTCGACGGGGACGAGGGGCCGAACACGGGCGGCATGGGCGCGTACTCGCCCCTCCCGTGGGCCGACCCGAAGCTGGTCGACGAGGTCATGGAGAGCGTGCTCCAGCCGACCGTCGACGAACTGCGTCGCCGGGGCACCCCCTTCTCCGGGCTGCTCTACGCGGGCCTGGCGATCACCACGCGCGGCGTACGCGTCATCGAGTTCAACGCCCGCTTCGGCGACCCCGAGACGCAGGTCGTCCTCGCCCGCCTGAAGACTCCGCTGGCCGGCGTCCTGCTCGCCTCGGCGAACGGCACCCTCGCCGACTTGCCCGCGCTGCGCTGGAGCGACGACGCGGCGGTCACGGTCGTCATCGCCTCGCACAACTACCCGGAGACCCCGCGCACCGGCGACCCCATCGAGGGCCTCGCCGATGTCGTGGCGCAGGATGCCCCGGACGCGTACGTCCTGCACGCCGGGACGAAGCGCGACGGCGACGCGGTCGTCAGCGCGGGCGGCCGTGTGCTGTCCGTCACAGCGACCGGCACGGACCTGACCGCGGCCCGCGAGCGCGCGTACACCGCGCTGTCCCGCATCCGCCTCGACGGCTCCCAGCACCGCACGGACATCGCGGCGAAGGCGGCAGCGGAGGCGTAGCCGCAGGGCGCCGATCGCACCCGGCACACCACCCGACAGGCCCCGGATCTGACACTGGATCCGGGGCCTGATCGTCATCCACCTTTACCCAAAGCCATTCCATCGAGTGACCGCTGGCCCATCCGGCTGACGATGCCCGACACCCCAACTAGGGTGCGGCGCAAGCGGTTCAGGTGCCCATAGCCAAACAGACCACCGGCATTGCGATGTCAGTGGCGGGTGCCACAGTGGGGGAGTGAGCAAATCCATCGGCGGCTGCCGTCCGCCCTCGGCCCCGGTCCCCGCCGGCGGCCGGGCAGCAGGCGGACGAGGCAGCAGGGGGTGACGTAGGTCGTGTCAGGTACGGGCGTGGAGGTGGGCGCGCAGTCCGCGCGTTCCCAGGCGCTGGCCGTGCTGCGCATCCGCAGCAGGGCCCTCGCCGTCGCACTGCTGCCGGCGGCCGTCGCCGTCGTGCTCCTCGCCGGCGGGGTCACGGGCCAGCTGACCGGCGGGAGTTGGGACGTCGCGCGCGGCATCGTGACGGCCGTCGCCGTCGTCGTGCTGCTCGCCGCCGCGGGCATCGCGCTCGTCGTCGCCCGCTCCAGGCCCGCCGTCAGCCCCACGGTCCCGATCGCCGAGAGCTCGGCCCCCGATCTGTACAGGCTGGTGCGGGACCTGGCCGACCGCCTCGACGTCCCCGCGCCCTCCGCGATAGCGCTCACCCCGGACTGCGACAGCTGGCTGGAGGACCGCACCCACCCCGCGCACGGCCCACCCGCGCAGAGTCAGGGCCCACCGGAGGCCGAGGTCAACGGCGTGCGGGACGGCCGCCCGGCCCCGCGCCGCCAGCCCCCCGAGGCCCCCGTGCTGGTCATCGGCTCCCCCTTCCTGTGGTGGATGCGGGTCGGCGAGCTGCGCGCGGTCCTCGCCCCGGTCGTGGCCGGTACGGGACCTTCGGCGCACCCCGACATAGCCGCGGCCCGGCGCTTCGTGCGCGGGCTCGACGCGGCGGTCGCGGTCACCTCCGCCCCCGGCCGCGGCCCCCTCGTGCGCTGGCTCCTCGGCGGTGTCGGCTGGGTGACGCGGCTGCTCCTGCGCAGCTGCCGGGGGCATGCGAGCGAGATGGAGCGGGGTGTCGCGGCAGCGGCGGCCGAGCGCGCGCAGGCCGTGGACTATGGCGTGCGGATCGTCGCCCAGGAGCAGGTGGGGCTCGCGTACGCGGGCTGGGACCGCCTGCTCACCAAGGTCGCGCTGCCCGCCTGGCGAATGGGCCGCTGGCCCTCGCGGCTCGACGCGGGAGTCGTCTCCGCGCTGACCGAGCTGTCCCGCAGGGACCGCCTGGCCGAGGGCTTCGCGTCCCGACTGGGCGAGCGCCCCGCCTGTGACCTCCTGGAGGAGCCGGGTTCGGTGGACGAGGCGGCTTCGCTGCTCGCCGCCCGCCTCTTCCACGGCGGCCCCGCTGAGCCGGGTCCCGGCTGGGCGCCGGTGGCCTGGCAGGAGTATCCGGACGAGGTCGTCGACCGTAAATGGCGTACGGACGCGGCCCGGCTGCACCGAGTCCTGGACTCCCTGGGCGTCGGCCACGCCACGGACCCGACGGCCACCGACGCCAAGGGCCCCACCCTCGGCCGGGTCTTGGACCACCTGACGACGGCCGGCACGGAGCCGGGCACGGAGGCACCGGCCCCCGCCGATCCCGAAGAGGCCACCGCCGAGCACCCCGAACCCTCCGAGTCCGCCGAGCACCCCGAACCCTCCGAGTCCGCCGAGCACCCCGAACCCTCCGAGTCCGCTGAGATCCCCGGAATCTCCGAGCACCCCGAGAGCCCCGAGCACCCCGAACCCTCCGAAAACCCCGAAGCCCCCGGCAGCCTCCTCGCCGCCGGCCTCACCGCCGAGCTGGCCCGCGAGGAAGCCACCGCCCCGCCGCGCCCCGCCCCGGCGGGACAGGGGCCGGACGACGCGCTCTGGGACGACGGGATGCTGCCCCTCTTCCCGCTCCAACCGCCGCGTTCGGGCCGCGAGTTGCTCGCGGACCACGTCACGGCGCTGGTCTGCTGCGCGGCCGTGGACACCGCGGGCGCGGCGCCGGGCCTCGACTGGCTGGACGGTCCATCCCTCCTGGTCGACGGCGAGCGCGCGAAGGACCTGACGCCGCATGTCCTGAGCCTGGTGGAGGACGGCGACCCGGTGCCCCTGAAGGGCTGGCTGGCCCGCCTCGGCGTCCGCCCGGAGAAGCCGGTCCGCCTGGTCTGACCCGGCGGCCCCCCCGCCCGACCCTCTGGACGCCCGGCCCTCTGGACGCCCGGCCCTCTGGACGCCCGGCCCTCTGGACGCCCGGCCCCTCCATTCCCTCGCCACGCTTCTCCACCCCACCCGGAACCCCTCGTTCCGTTCCCGTCAATTAGCGACGAACGGTGACGGAGTGCGTGCGTAATGTGATGTGCTGGGACCGACCGCCGGACCGGACATGTCAGCAGCACCTGTCACCAGCACCGGCGCACGGCACAGAGCACCGCACGGAACACGGCACCGCACAGCAAAGAGCCAGCACGGCGCAGCACCGTCTCGGGGGAGTGAGGGAGGGGTACACACATGGGGTCGGAGCAGATCCGCAGGTGGGAATCGGGCGCCCTGGCGCACGCCGTGACCGACCCCTTCGGCCAGGGCCCGCTCCCGTGGCTCCGCGGCGCCGAGCACTACTTCGACGACACGGGCCAGGTCGTCCCCTGGTACATCGACCACGCCCCGGCCCCCGGTGCGCGGAACATCCCCGCGCCCCGCGACCGCACCCGGACGAACGGCCCGCGCACCGCCGACGACGTACACGGCCAGATCAAGGGCTTCACCTCCACCGGCGCCGCGGCCCCCGGCGAGGCGATCGACTTCCACGTGACGGTGGACCCGCCGCAGCAGTTCAGCGTCGACATCTACCGGATCGGGCACTACGGCGGCGACGGGGCATCGAAGATCACCACGAGCCCCCGTCTCTCCGGCATCGTCCAGCCGCCCCCGCTCACCGCCGACCGCACGGTCTCCTGCCACCACTGGTGGCTCTCCTGGCGGCTGCAGATCCCGAGTTACTGGAACATCGGGGCGTACGTGGCGGTCCTCACCACCGCCGACGGCTACCGCTCGCACGTCCCTTTCACGGTCCGCGACAGCCACCCCGCCGATCTGCTGCTCCTGCTCCCGGACATCACCTGGCAGGCGTACAACCTCTATCCGGAGGACGGCCGCACGGGCGCCAGCCTCTATCACGCGTGGGACGAGAAGGGCCGCCTCCTCGGCGAGAGCGAGGCCGCGCACACGGTCTCCTTCGACCGCCCGTACGCGGGCGCGGGCCTGCCCCTGCACGTGGGCCACGCCTACGACTTCATCCGCTGGGCCGAGCGGTACGGCTACGACCTCGCGTACGCCGACACCCGCGACCTGCACGCGGGCCGCATCGACCCGACGCGCTACCGGGGCCTGGTCTTCCCGGGCCACGACGAGTACTGGTCGACGAACATGCGCCGCACCACGGAGCTGGCCCGCGAGCACGGCACATCCCTCGTCTTCCTCTCCGCCAACACCATGTACTGGCAGGTGGAGTTGGGCCCGTCCCCGTCCGGCGTCGAGGACCGCCTGCTGACCTGCCGCAAGCGGCACGGCCCCGGCAGGCCCGCCCTCTGGCGCGAGCAGGACAAGGCGGAGCAGGAGCTGCTCGGCATCCAGTACGCGGGCCGCGTCCCGGAGCCCGCCCCCCTCGTCGTACGCAATGCCGACCACTGGCTCTGGGAGGCGACGGGCGCGCACGAGGGCGACGAGATCGAGGGCCTGGTCGCCGGCGAGGCCGACCGCTACTTCCCGCGCACCGCCCTGCCCGAGCACCAGGGCCGCATCCTCCTGGCCCACTCCCCGTACGAGGACAGCGAGGGCGCCACGCGCCACCAGGAGTCGTCGCTCTACCGCGCCCCCTCCGGCGCCCTGGTCTTCGCGTCGGGCACCTTCGCCTGGTCCCCGGCGCTCGACCGCCCCGGCCATGTGGACTCCCGAGTCCAGCGCGCGACGGCCAACCTCCTGGACCGCATCTGCAAACGGGACTGAGGTGGTCCCGTTCCCACTGAGGTGGTTCCGTTCCCACTGAGGCCAAGCCCACGCACCCCCACGGCAGCCCATGGCCAAAACCCGTCACCCGATACGGGAGAATCGACAGGACTTGGCCAGAACCACGGGGAGGAACCGTGTCCGGATTCGTAGAAAAGCCCGAGCCCGTAGAGGTCCCGGGCCTGGTGCATGTGCACACCGGCAAGGTGCGCGACCTGTACCGGAACGAGGCGGGCGACCTCGTCATGGTCGCGAGCGACCGCATGTCGGCCTACGACTGGGTGCTGCCCACGGAGATCCCCGACAAGGGCAGGGTCCTCACGCGGCTCTCCCTGTGGTGGTTCGACCAGCTCGCCGACCTCGTCCCGAACCATGTCATCTCCACGGACGTCCCGGCCGGCGCCCCCGCCGACTGGGAAGGCCGTACGACGGTCTGCAAGTCCCTCGAAATGGTCCCGGTCGAGTGCGTGGCCCGCGGCTATCTGACCGGCTCCGGCCTGGTCGAGTACAACGCCAGCCGCACCGTCTGCGGCCTCGCGCTGCCCGACGGCCTGAGCGACGGCTCCGAGCTGCCCGCGCCGATCTTCACGCCCGCCACGAAGGCCGAGGTCGGCGAGCACGACGAGAACGTGTCGTACGAGGAAGTCGCCCGCCAGGTCGGCGCGGACACGGCGGCCCAGCTCCGTCAGGCGACCCTCGCGGTCTACGGCCGGGCGCGTGACATCGCCCGTGAGCGGGGCGTCATCCTCGCCGACACGAAGTTCGAGTTCGGCTACGAGGGCACGCAGTTGATCATCGCCGACGAGGTCCTGACCCCGGACTCGTCCCGCTTCTGGCCTGCCGACCAGTGGCAGCCGGGCCGCGCCCAGCCGTCCTTCGACAAGCAGTTCGTCCGCGACTGGCTGACGTCCCCGGCTTCCGGCTGGGACCGCAAGAGCGAGCAGCCGCCGCCCCCGCTCCCGCAGGACGTGGTGGACGCCACGCGCGCCAAGTACATCGAGGCGTACGAGCGTCTGACGGGCACCGCCTGGTAGCCGCCCCGCACATGAGGAAACCCCCGGCGCCGAGAGGCACCGGGGGTTTTCTCCGTGGAGCGGACGACCAGGTTCGAACTGGCGACCTCAACCTTGGCAAGGTTGCGCTCTACCAACTGAGCTACGTCCGCGCTGCGCCGAAGCGCGAGGACAACTATACCCAACCTCGGGCGCGTGCGAGTCGCACTGCGGCATGCCGGTTCTCGGCACCGAGTTTGCTGGCCGCGGAGGAGAGATAGTTCCGGACCGTCCCCTGGGAGAGCGCGGCCCGCTCGGCGATCTCCGCGACGGGCGCCCCGTCGGCGGCGAGTTCGAGGACCTCGGCCTCGCGGGCGGTCAGCGGGGAGTCCCCGGCGGCGATCGCGTCGGCGGCCAACTCCGGGTCCACATAACGGTTTCCGGCGTGCACGGTGCGGATGATCTCGGCGAGGTCCTGGGCGCTGACGGTCTTCGGCACGAAGCCCCGCACCCCCGCCGCGAGCGCCCGCTTGAGATGTCCCGGTCTGCCATGACTCGTCACGATCATGGTCCGGCAGTCGGGCAGTTCGTCCCGCAGCGATGTGGCCACACTCACACCGTCGGCGCCGGGCATCTCCAGGTCGAGCACGGCCACATCGGGCCGGTGCGCACGCGCCATGGCGAGCGCCTCGGGCCCGGAAGCGGCCTCGGCGACCACGACGAGATCGTCCTCGAGCGCGAGCAGCGCGGCGAGCGCGCCACGGATCAGATGCTCGTCGTCGGCGAGCAGTACACGAAGGGTCATCCCGCGGTCTCCGTCCTACGCTTCACTTCAGGGCCCCGTGCACCGGCCAGCGAAACCTCTGCCGACGACGGCGGAACCTTCGCAGACAACGGCGGAACCTCCGCAGACAACAGCCGAACCTCCGCCGACAGACGGAACTTCCCTCCGCCGGACGCGAAGTCCAGCACTCCGTCCACCGCGGCCAACCGCTCCCGAAGCCCCGCGAGCCCGGACCCGGCCCGGGCGACGGAACCTTCTGGCACCCCATCGTTCTCCACGGACAACGTCGTACGCCCTTCGGCGCCGGCCAGCGTGACGACACACCACCCCGCGTCCCCGTGCCGCAACACGTTCGTCGCCGCCTCCCGCACAACCCACCCGAACGCGGACTGCACGGCCGCCGGCAACCCCTCGGCCACGCCCGCCCCGACGACCCGGCAGTCGATGCCCGCGGCCGCCAGCACCCCTTGCGCCCCCGCGAGTTCGACGGCGAGGTCCGCGTCGCGATACCCCCGCACCACTTCCCGCACCTCCCGCTGCGACTCCCGCGCGATCCGCTGCACCTCGGCCAGCTGCTCGAACGCCTCCTCACGCCCGCGCCGCGCCAACTGCTCGGCCAGCTCGCTCTTCAGCGCGATGACCGCGAGGTTGCGCCCCATCACGTCGTGCAGGTCCCGCCCGAACCGCAGCCGTTCCTCGGCGACCGCGAGCCGCGCCTCGACCTCACGGGCCCGGTCGGCGATCTCGCGGGCCCGGTCGGCCTCCCACATCACGGAGAGGTTCCAGGCGCCGCAGCGCGAGGAGAGCGCGGCGAGGACGGCGGCGAAGGCGATGAACGCGGCGAGCCCGGCGAGCTGCGGGCCGCGCATTCCGGCGGCGGCGAACGCCGCCACCATCACCGCGTCGAGCACCGCGAAGCGCAGGAAGAAGGAACGGACCGGCACGGCGAAGGCGAGCGACTGCCCGTAGGGGACGGCCAGGAAGAGCGTCGCGAAGCCGAGCATCCCCTCCGTGACGCCGTCGACGGCCTGGAGGGCGACGGCGAGCGCCACCATGGTGATCATGAGCCCGCGCGATACGGCGAGGTCGCGGCGCGGCAGCTCGGCCCGCTTCAGATAGTGGTCGAGGGAGCGCCGCAGGGTGCGGTTGCAGTGCAGGCACTGCAGCGCGGCCACCACGATCAGCGTCCAGCCGAGCGTCAGCGGCAGGGGATCGTTCCGCATGCTGACGCCCAGCGGAAGCAGACCCCAGCTGAGGAAGAAGATCCACGGCATCGCATGCCACATGGCCAGGCTCTGCAGCTCG
Organism: Streptomyces sp. NPDC050658; assembly: GCF_044457025.1. NCBI lineage: Bacteria > Bacillati > Actinomycetota > Actinomycetes > Kitasatosporales > Streptomycetaceae > Streptomyces > Streptomyces sp. NPDC050658. The sequence continues at coordinate 58,307 of NZ_JBITGM010000006.1, read as the reverse complement.
ACCTTCTCGATCTTGCTGAGCCCGTGCCAGCCCCGTCGCATCCCCCGCACCCGGCCGACCACCCCTGAGCCACCTCCACGAAAACATCACCGCGTCAGATGCACGAAGAAGGCCCCGGTCGTGATGACCGGGGCCTTCTTCAATGGAGCGAACGACGAGGTTCGAACTCGCGACCTCAACCTTGGCAAGGTTGCGCTCTACCAACTGAGCTACGTTCGCATTGCCTCCGACCAGCTCTCACTGATCGGTGCGAGCACCAGCCTACCGCACCCAGAAGAGTGGTCGGTAAGCGATGCAGAGCGGGTGACAGGAATTGCACACTGCGCCTTCCCCCTGGAAGGGGGATGTTCTACTACTGAACTACACCCGCAAGACCCCGTGAGGTTCTAGCCTTTCGGCCTCGCCCCTCGGCGTGCTCCAGACTTTAGCCGACCTGCGGGGGTGCAGGTCAAGTCGGTTGCCGAGGGGCCCTCCTGGCCGGCTGTCGGACCAGGTCGGCGCGGCCACGGGCCAAGGCTCAGTTGGCCGCCTCGAAGGCCTCGTAGACCTTCTTCGGGATGCGGCCGCGCGGCGGCACGTCCATCTGGTTTGAGCGGGCCCAGGCGCGGACGGCCGCCGGGTCGGGGGTCACCGCCGTGTGCCGGAAGGCCTTGCCGGACTTCGACTGCTTGCGGGCGGCGTCCAGGTACGGGGCGAGCGCCGTGCGCAGTTTCTTGGCATTGGTTTGATTGAGGTCGATCTCGTACGACTTGCCGTCCAGACCGAAAGCGATGGTCTCCGCCGCTTCCCCGCCGTCGATGTCGTCAAAGAGAGTGACTACGACACGCTGCGCCACGAATATCGGTCCCTTCGTGCGGCTGCACCGCGTTGACGTGCGGTGATGCCGACTGTCCGGCTGTTATGAGCACTGTTTTGCGCTAAGCATCGGCTAATGCCAATTCCTTTGTACAGTGCCCGGCATTGCATTGTGAAGCCCGACTAAATCCTTCCGCGTGTCCGGGAGCAATGGTGATGCGTGATCTTTTCCAGGATTTTTCGCGAAGGTGCCCTGTTCGATACGTGAGTAGCTGCGGGAACGTGACCGTCCTCACGTAGGATTCTACGAATCTACGCGAGTAGAATTTTTGTGCGGGTAGTCTGAAGGGACCGCTCAGCCAGCACCACACACCGGGAGTGCCAGTGGCACGCGTCGTAGTCGACGTCATGCTCAAGCCGGAGATCCTCGACCCCCAGGGCCAGGCGGTGCAGCGTGCACTGCCGCGCCTCGGATTCAAGGGCATCTCCGACGTACGTCAGGGAAAGCGCTTCGAACTCGAGGTGGAAGGACCGGTCGACGAGGCCGCCCTCGCCCGTATCCACGAGATGGCGGAAACCTTCCTCGCCAACACCGTGATCGAAGACTTCTTCGTAAAGGTGGAGGAAGAGAAGTGACCGCTCGAATCGGAGTCGTCACTTTCCCCGGAACGCTCGACGACCGCGACACCCAGCGCGCCGTCCGCGTCGCCGGCGCCGAAGCCGTGCCGCTGTGGCACAAGGACAAGGACCTCAAGCAGGTCGACGCCGTCGTGCTGCCCGGCGGATTCTCGTACGGCGACTATCTGCGCGCGGGGGCCATCTCGCGTTTCTCGCCGGTGATGGAGTCCGTCATCGAGCAGGCGAAGGCCGGAATGCCGGTCCTCGGCATCTGCAACGGCTTCCAGGTGCTCACCGAGACGCACCTGCTGCCCGGCGCGATGCTGAAGAACAACCACCTGCACTTCATCTGCCGAGACCAGAAGCTGCGCGTGGAGACCTCGGGCACCGCCTGGACCGCCGACTATGACGCCGGCCAGGAGATCTCCGTACCGCTGAAGAACATCGACGGACGGTACGTCGCCGATGAGCGGACCCTCGACATGCTGGAGGCCGAGGGGCGGGTCGTCTTCCGCTACCTCGACGTGAACCCCAATGGCTCGCTGCGGGACATCGCCGGTGTCTCCAACGCGGCCGGCAATGTCGTCGGCCTCATGCCGCACCCCGAGCACGCGGTCGAGCCGCTGATCGGGACCGGCCGCACCGACGGCCTGGGATTCTTCACCTCGATCCTGAAGAAGCTGGTCAACGTCTGATGACTCTCGACACCGTCAAGCACGCCGCCGAGACCCCCGAGGTCAAGCTGCCCTGGGCCGAACTGGGCCTGAAGGAAGACGAGTACGAGCGCGTACGCGAGATCCTGGGCCGCCGTCCCACCGGCGCCGAGCTCGCCATGTACTCCGTCATGTGGTCCGAGCACTGCTCCTACAAGAGCAGCAAGGTGCACCTGCGCCAGTTCGGCGAGAAGGCCCCCGAGAACGACGCGATGCTCGTCGGGATCGGTGAGAACGCGGGCGTCGTCGACGTCGGCAACGGCTACGCGGTCACCTTCAAGGTCGAGTCGCACAACCACCCCTCGTACGTCGAGCCCTACCAGGGCGCGGCGACCGGTGTCGGCGGCATCGTCCGCGACATCATCGCGATGGGCGCGCGCCCGGTCGCGGTCGTCGACCCGCTGCGGATGGGCGACGCCCACCACCCCGACACCAAGCGCGTGCTCCCCGGAGTCGTCGCGGGCATCGGCGGCTACGGCAACTGCCTGGGCCTGCCGAACATCGGCGGCGAGCTGGTCTTCGACGCCTGCTACCAGGGCAACCCGCTGGTCAACGCCGGTGCCATCGGCGTCATGCGGCACGAGGACATCCACCTCGCGAAGGCCTCCGGCCCCGGCAACAAGGTCATCTTGTACGGGGCTCGCACGGGCGGCGACGGCATCGGCGGCGCCTCGATCCTGGCCTCCGAGACCTTCGACGACACCAAGCCGAGCAAGCGCCCGGCCGTGCAGGTCGGCGACCCCTTCCAGGAGAAGCTCCTCATCGAGTGCACCCTGGAGGCCTTCGCCGAGAAGCTGGTCGTGGGTATCCAGGACCTCGGTGCGGCCGGTCTCTCCTGTGCGACCTCCGAGCTGGCGTCCAACGGCTCCGGCGGTATGCGCGTCGAGCTCGACGACGTACCCCTTCGCGACTCCACGCTCACTCCCGAGGAGATCCTCATGAGTGAGTCGCAGGAGCGGATGTGTGCCGTCGTCGAGCCCGACAAGGTCGAGCGCTTCCTGGAGATCTGCGAGAAGTGGGACGTCATCGCCACCGTCGTCGGTGAAGTCACCGACGGCGACCGGCTTGAGATCTTCTGGCACGGCGAGAAGATCGTCGACCTCGACCCGCGCACCGTCGCCCACGACGGTCCGGTCTACGAGCGTCCCTACGCCCGTCCGAAGTGGCAGGACGCCCTCCAGGCGGACGACGCGGGCAAGCTGGCCCGCCCGGCGACCTCGGACGAGCTGCGCGAGCAGGTCCTCGCGGTCGTCGCGTCCCCGAACCAGGCCTCCAAGGCGTGGGTGACGGACCAGTACGACCGTTTCGTGCAGGGCAACACGGTGCTCGCGCAGCCCGAGGACTCCGGCATGGTCCGTATCGACGAGGAGACCGGCCTCGGTGTCGCCCTCGCCAACGACGGCAACGGCCGCTACTCGAAGCTCGACCCGTACGCCGGCGCGCAGCTCGCCCTGTCGGAGGCGTACCGCAACGTCGCCGCGACGGGCGCCAAGCCGCTCGCCGTCTCGGACTGCCTGAACTTCGGCTCGCCCGAGGACCCGGACGTGATGTGGCAGTTCGCCGAGACCACCCGTGGTCTCGCCGACGCCTGCCAGATCCTGGGCACCCCGGTGACCGGCGGCAACGTCTCGCTCTACAACCAGACGGGCGAGGCGGCGATCCACCCGACGCCGGTCGTCTCCGTCCTCGGTGTGATCGACGACGTGGCACGGCGTACGCCGATGGCCTTCGCCGAAGAGGGCCAGCTGCTGTACCTCCTTGGTGAGACCCGCGAGGAGTTCGGCGGCTCGGTCTGGTCGCAGGTCGTCCACGACCACCTCGGCGGACTTCCCCCCAAGGTCGACCTGGAGCGCGAGCGGCTGCTCGCCGAGATCCTCGTCTCGGGCTCGCGCGACGGCATGATCGACGCCGCGCACGACCTCTCCGACGGCGGTCTCGCACAGGCCGTCGCCGAGTCCTGCCTCCGTGGCGGGAAGGGCGCGCGCCTGATCGTCCCGGACGGTCTGGACGCGTTCACCCTGCTGTTCAGCGAGTCGGCCGGGCGTGCGGTCGTGGCCGTCCCCCGCTCCGAGGAGCTGCGCTTCACCGACATGTGCGGGGCGCGGGGCCTTCCCGTAACGCGCATCGGTGTCGTCGACGGTGACGCGGTCGACGTACAGGGCGAGTTCACGCTCCCGCTGAGCGAGCTGCGCGAGGCGCACGAGGGGACCCTGCCGGGGCTCTTCGCCTGACGGTTCCGCCTGCCGCCCCCGTCCGGACCTGCTGGTCCCGGCGGGGGCTGCCGGTACCGTGACCTGCATGACTGAGGAGCTCGGGCTGCGCGAGCGGAAGAAGAGGCAGACCGCGAGTCGGATCTGGCGGGCGGCGGTGGACCTCTGCTCCGAGCGCGGTTTCGACCACGTCTCCGTGGCGGAGATCGCCGAGGCGGCCGAAGTGTCGAAGATGACCGTCTTCAACTACTTCGGCACCAAGGAAGGCGTGATCGTCAGCCCCATGGAGGAGCACGTCGGCGACCCGGCCCGCGCGGTGCGCGAGCGGAAGCCCGGCGACTCCGCCGTCACGGCGGTGCGCGAGGCGTTCCTCGCGCAGATCGCCGGGCACGACCCCGCCGTCGGCCTCAGCGGCGACCCGCGCGCCCTCAAGGTGCGGCAACTCATCAGCGACACCCCGACCTTGGCGCACCGCATGGTCGTCTTCCACATGCGCAGCATGCAGCTCCTCACGGACGCGCTCGCCGAGGAGACCGGCGACCGGCTGCTCGCGCAGGTCGCCGCCGCCCAGCTGCTCGGCGCCCGCAACGCGCTGATCACGGAGAACCACCGCCGCACCCTGGAAGGCGATTCCCTCGACAAGATCGCCGAGGACTGTGCCGGGTCCGCGGAGCGCGTCTTCGCCCAGGTCGAAAACGGTCTCCGGGGCTACCCCGCACCGCATTAGGCTCGGCCCCATGCCACCGGCCAAGAAGCGCACGCGTACGTACGACTCCGCCAAGATCCGCACCGCCGTGCGGGCCCAGTTCGTGAACGTACAAGAAGCGGTGCTCTCCCTGGAGCCCGAGCAGCTCGCGCTGCCGACCCGGCTCGGGGACTGGACGGTGCGGGAGCTGGCCGCGCACCTCACCATGGGGCTCGGCGCCGTCAGCAGGTTCCTCGCCATGCCGGAGCCCGCGGCCCGCGAAGTCGCCCTCCTGGACTGGCCGTTCGCGACGGCATCGGCCGCCGAGCAGGTCGACGAGGCGTCGCGCGCCTTCGCCGCCCAGGATCTCGCCGAGTTGTACGCGCGTACCCTCGCCGCCTATGACGAGGCGCTGCCGGACGGCACGGCGGGGCGGCTGACCCCGACCCGGTTCGGCGCGATGACCCTCGACGACTTCCTGGTCACCCGCACCGTCGAGCTGATCGTCCACACCGACGACCTGAACGACGCCGTGCCGGGCCTCGACGTCCCCTGCGAACGCCAGGCCCTCGCCGCCTGCACCCGGCTGCTCGCCGACGCCCTCGCGGTGAAGGCACCCGGCGGCGCCGTCGAGGTCAGGGTGCCGCCGTTCGCCGTGGTCCAGTGCGTGCAGGGGCCCCGGCACACGCGGGGCACCCCGCCGAACGTGGTCGAGACCGATCCGCTGACCTGGATCCGCCTGGCGACGGGGCGTACGGACTGGAAGGCGGCGCTCGACGAGGCGAGGGTGAGTGCGAGCGGCGAGCGGGCGGACTTGGCGGGGCTGCTGCCGGTCATGAGCTGACGGTGACTCCCGGTACGGGCGGGGGAACCAGAACCCCCACTTGTCCCGTCACAGCGACATGCAGAAGCAGCGACTGACCCCCACCGTCCTAGCCCTGGCCACCGCGGGGCTGCTCACCGCATGCGGCACCGAGACCGGAGCGGGCAACGGCGACGGCGGTGGTTCCGTCGCCTCCGAGCTGCCCATCACCGGCGTCCACTGGAGCGTCCAGAGCCTCACCGTGGACGGCAAGAAGCAGCAGGCACCCGGCGGCGCCCACGTCACGATCGACGACAAGGGCAAGGCGCAGGGCAACTACGGCTGCAACGGATTCTCCGCTGACGTGTCCATGAAGGGCGACAAGATCGACTTCGGCAACGCCACGTCGACCGACATGGGCTGCGACAAACTGGACTTCGAGGAGACCCTGACGCGCACCCTCGGCAACGGCGAGCTGAAGGCCGCAGTCGACGGCGACAAGCTGACGCTCACCACCGAGAAGGGAGACCGCGTGGCCCTCACCTCGGAGCCGGACGCGCCGCTGACGGGCACCAAGTGGGTCGTGAACGCCGTCGGCGACGACAAGACCTCGACGTCCCTGCCCAAGGAGGTCGACGGCAAGGCGTTCCTCGCCTTCGGCAAGGACGGCACCGTCCGCGGCAACCTCGGCTGCAACAACGTCACGGCCAAGGCCGAGGTGCAGGGCGAGCACATCACTCTGGGCGCGCCCCGCAGTACCCGGATGATGTGTGAGGGCGCTGCTCGTGAGACCGAGCAGAAGCTGCTGAAGCTCTTTGACGGCAAGGTGAGTTATCGGCTGACGCACCGGGGGCTGACGCTCACCGCCGCCGATGGCACCGTCATCAGTGCGAATGCTGACCTGAAGACGCACTAGCTTTTCGGGTGCGGCGCCGTCGTGGCTTGTCGCGCAGTTCCCCGCGCCCCTTACGGGGCGCTCAGCCTCGGCGGCGTGACTTGAGTAGGAACGCGCCGCCCGACGCGAGAAGCAGCCCGCCGCCGATCGCGTAGGCGAGCGTGGTGTCGGCGTCGCCGCCGGTTCTGGCCAGGCTGCTCGAACTTCCTTCGGGGCGGGCCTCGTTGGGCTTCTCGGCTGCGGCCGGCGCTGCCTTCCCGTCCAGGCTCACCGACACCGTCGCCGATTCCGCCCCCGCCTTCACCACCTTGACCTCGACCTGCCGCGCCTCGTCCCTCAGCTTCCCCCCGGAGGGGATCGCGTCGACCAGCGCCGACTTGGCGTAGTTCCCGTCCGGCACCCGGTGCGCGTGCACGCCCTGGATCTCGGCGTCGAGGGTGCCGGACTCGTGCCGCAGTTCCACGACGAGACGGTCCTCGCCCAGCGGAATGTCGATGGCGCGGACCCCGCCGCCACTGCCGTACAGCGGACGCAGTTCATAGGTCCCGGACTTGGTGGGCCTCGCGACCTCGCCGCCGGTCAGCCACTTGTTGTGGAGCAGCTCCGGCGAGGTGAGCCCGGCCTCCCAACCTCCGCCGCCCATCGGTGTCTTGTGGCTGGTGCCGTCCTCCTTGCAGCCCGCGCCCAGATCGCCCTCGGGGCAGCGCAGCCGCATGTGGTGGCTGTAGCCGAAGTTGTGCCCGAACTCGTGGACCAGGGCGGTCATCGACATCTTCCCGTCGGCGCCGATCGGCATCCACGTGGTGCCGCCGCCGACCGTGCCGAGCGCCAGCCAGTCGCAGCCGGCCTTCTCCGAGGGGAAGACGAGCGACAGATGGTCGTAGCTGTCCTCGGGGATGCCCTGCGCGGCGAGCGCCTTCCGGGTCAGCTCGTTGATCTTCCCGGTGTCGCAGCCCGCGGCCGCCAGATCGATGTCGACGGGCCCGGTGACCCCGTCGTCCGCGGCGGCCTCGAACGTGGTCGCGCCGCCTGTGACCTCGTTGTAGTACGAGGTGAGGGAGCCAGAAGCGCCGAAGTAGTTGTCCTTCAGGGCGGATTCGAGCTTGCCCGCGTCCGGGATCCGGCTGTCCGTGAAGTTCACCATGGCGACCTGGACGCGCCGCTGCGGCTCGTCGGCGGCGGCTGTCGTGGGCGCGGCGACGGTGGCCAAGGCCGCTGCGGCCACTGCGGCGGGTATGAGACAGCGGCGCGGGGACGGGTTCATGGGGGGACCTTCCAGGTGGGGGTTCGCGCGGGTCTGGTGATCAACTCGGGCGCGCGCGAGGCACGCTAGCGATCACACGGGCCCACGCGAACCCCCGGGAAGGGTTCTTAGGGCGCGCTTAAGGCCCAGTTCAGGCTGCGGGGTACGGCAGCAGCCCCTTGTCCGTCCTCTCCCACGCCGCCCTCAGCTCACCCAGCAGCCCCGGCTCGTCCACCGCCCGGTCGGCCTGCTCCCGCTGATCGGCCGCGAGGTCGAACAGCTGGTCCTTGCCGCCCCTGCCCCGGTAGTACTTCCACTGCCCGCGCCGCAGCGCCCGCTCCCCGCGCACCCGCCAGAACAGCTCCCGCTCGGCGAGCTCCTCGCCCTTCAGGAGGTAGGGCGCGAGGCTCGTCCCGTCCAGCGGATACGCCGGGCTCGGCCGGGCCCCGCCGAGCTCCAGGAGCGTCGCCGTCCAGTCCGGCGTGAACACCGGCTCGTGGCTGACCTGACCGCCGTCGATCCGGGCCGGCCACCGCACGATGGTCGGCACCCGGATGCCGCCCTCCTGGAGCGAGGCCTTGTTGCCGGAGAGCGGCCAGTTGTAGGAGAAGCGCTCGCCGCCGTTGTCCGAGGCGAAGAAGACCAGGGTGTCCCGCTCCTGCCCGGACCGCTTCAGCGCCTTGAGGACCTCACCGATCGACCGGTCCAGGTCCTGCACCAGCTCCGTGTACTTCTCGACGGACCCGCCGTCCTGATGCCACAGCGCCCCCTTCTCGCCCGCCTTGATCCTCCGTACGATCTCGGCGCTCTGCTCCTCGTCCCCGTCCGCGATCCAGGGCCAGTGCGGGGTGGTGAAGTTCAGGTTGAGCAGCCAGGGCCTGTCACCGTGACCCCCCTCCCGCCGGATGTACTCGCTCGCCCGCTCGGTGAGGATGCGCGTGTAGTACCGCAGGTCCTTGTACTCGGCGTCGCCTTCCCGGACGTCGCCTTCGTAGAGGTCGTACTCACCGCCGAGTCCCAGCTTCGAGTAGTACTCCAGGGCCCCGCCGAAGTTCCCGAAGAACTCGTCCCAGCCCGACCGGGTCGGCGAGTAGTCGGGCAGATACCCGCAGTGCCACTTCCCGATCAGGGCGGTCGCGTACCCGGCGTCCCGCAGCAGCGAGGCCAGTGTGGGATGCGTCGGCTCAAGACCCACCGACTTGTCCGCTATCGGCTCCGCGAGCCCACCCTTCGTACGACCGGGAAAGCGCCCCGTGTAGAGGCTGAACCGCGTCGGCGAGCAGGTCGCGGACCCGGAGTAGGCATCGGTGAACCGCACCCCCTGCCGGGCAAGGCGGTCCAGGTTCGGGGTCTTGATGTGCGGCGATCCGTAGGAGGAGAGATCGGCCCACCCCAGGTCGTCGCCGAGGATGAAGAGGATGTTCGGCCGCTTGGTGCCGGGCCGTCCGGCGGCCGCGCGGAACGGCCGCTCACGGGCCTCGGCCCCGGCCGCGGGCAGCCCCACCGCGGCGGCGGCACCGGCGCCCACCGCCCCGGTGAAGGCGCGTCGGGACAGGGCGGACTGGTCGTACGAAGGCATGGCTGCACTCCTGAACGGGGCACGGCGCGGTCGCACGTACCCGAGAGGAAGAGAAGAGGGAGGGAGTGTTCAGGCGCAGGCGTGACAGATGGCGCTCGCGACACGGACCAGGTCGACGTGGCGGCGCTCCACAAGGGTGACCGTCGGGTCACCGAGGGGCTGCTGGGGCATGGACCAGGAGCTTCACGGGTCGCGCCCGCCCCCGTCAACGCTCCGCCTCATCTGTTCACACGGGCTTAGTACGGCACGCCCGCACCGTGACCCCGCTCACGCTCCGTAGAAAGCCCGTATCCCCAATTCGGACCAGTGGTCGATCTCGCCTACACTCGGTGTCGTGCCACGTGGTGACGGTCGACTCAATCACGATCTGCTCCCCGGCGAGAAAGGCCCCCAGGACGCTTGTGGCGTCTTCGGTGTCTGGGCTCCGGGCGAAGAGGTCGCAAAGCTCACGTACTTCGGGCTCTACGCCCTCCAGCATCGGGGTCAGGAATCCGCGGGAATCGCGGTCAGCAATGGCTCCCAGATCCTCGTCTTCAAGGACATGGGCCTCGTGTCCCAGGTCTTCGACGAAACCTCTCTCGGCTCGCTCCAAGGTCATATCGCGGTCGGTCACGCCCGCTACTCGACCACCGGAGCCTCCGTCTGGGAGAACGCCCAGCCGACGTTCCGTGCCACCGCGCACGGCTCCATCGCGCTCGGGCACAACGGCAACCTCGTCAACACGGCCCAGCTCGCCGAGCTGGTGGCCGACCTGCCCAAGGAGAACGGCCGCGCGACCCAGGTCGCGGCGACCAACGACACCGACCTGGTGACGGCTCTCCTCGCGGGCCAGGTGGACGACGACGGCAAGCCGCTGACCATCGAGGAAGCCGCCGCCAAGGTCCTCCCGGACGTGCGCGGTGCCTTCTCCCTCGTCTTCATGGACGAGCACACGCTGTACGCCGCCCGTGACCCGCAGGGCATCCGCCCGCTGGTCCTCGGCCGCCTGGAGCGCGGCTGGGTCGTGGCGTCGGAGTCCGCCGCCCTCGACATCTGCGGCGCGAGCTTCGTCCGCGAGATCGAGCCGGGCGAGTTCGTCGCGATCGACGAGAACGGACTGCGAACGTCCCGATTCGCGGAAGCGAAGCCCAAGGGCTGTGTCTTCGAGTACGTCTATCTGGCGCGCCCGGACACCGACATCGCGGGCCGGAACGTCTACCTCTCGCGCGTCGAGATGGGCCGGAAACTGGCCAAGGAAGCTCCGGTCGACGCCGACCTCGTCATAGCGACGCCCGAGTCCGGCACCCCCGCCGCGATCGGTTACGCGGAGGCCTCCGGCATCCCCTTCGGCGCGGGCCTGGTCAAGAACGCCTACGTCGGCCGGACCTTCATCCAGCCCTCGCAGACGATCCGCCAGCTCGGCATCCGCCTCAAGCTGAACCCCCTCAAGGAAGTCATCAAGGGCAAGAAGCTGGTGGTCGTCGACGACTCGATCGTCCGCGGCAACACCCAGCGCGCCCTGGTCAAGATGCTCCGCGAGGCCGGCGCCGCCGAGGTCCACATCCGGATCTCGTCCCCGCCCGTGAAGTGGCCCTGCTTCTTCGGCATCGACTTCGCGACCCGCGCCGAGCTGATCGCCAACGGCATGACGATCGAGGAGATCGGTACGTCCCTGGGCGCCGACTCCCTCTCGTACATCTCCATCGACGGCATGATCGAGGCCACCACCATCGACAAGCCGAACCTCTGCCGCGCCTGCTTCGACGGCGAGTACCCGATGGAGCTCCCCGACCCCGAGCTGCTCGGCAAGCAGCTCCTGGAGACGGAGCTGGCGGCAGGCCCTGCCGCCACGGCAGCGGCCGACGCGATCCGTCGCCCGTAAGCCCCACGTAGTAACGACACGAAAGCTCTCACCACTCATGTCTGAGACCACCGGTGCCAGCTACGCGGCCGCAGGCGTAGACATCGAAGCGGGCGACCGCGCCGTCGAGCTGATGAAGGAGTGGGTCAAGAAGACCCAGCGTCCCGAGGTCGCGGGCCTCGGCGGCCTCGGCGGCTTCGCCGGCCTCTTCGACGCCTCGGCCCTCAAGCGCTTCGAGCGCCCGCTGCTCGCCTCCGCGACCGACGGCGTCGGCACGAAGGTCGACATCGCCCGCCAGCTGGGCGTCTACGACACCATCGGCCACGACCTCGTCGCGATGGTCATGGACGACATCGTCGTCTGCGGCGCCGAGCCGCTCTTCATGACCGACTACATCTGCGTCGGCAAGGTCCACCCGGAGCGCGTCGCCGCCATCGTGAAGGGCATCGCCGAGGGCTGTGTCCTCGCCGGCTGCTCCCTCGTGGGCGGCGAGACGGCGGAGCACCCGGGCCTGCTCGGCCCGGACGACTTCGACGTCGCGGGCGCCGGCACGGGCGCCGTGGAGGCGGACCGGCTGCTCGGCCCCGATCGCATCCGTAAGGGTGACGCGGTCATCGCGATGGCGGCCTCCGGTCTTCACTCGAACGGGTACTCGCTCGTCCGTCACGTGGTCTTCGACCGCGCGGGCTGGACCCTGGACCGCCAGGTCGAGGAGTTCGGCCGGACGCTCGGCGAGGAGCTCCTGGAGCCCACCAAGATCTACTCCCTGGACTGCCTGGCGCTCACCCGCACCACGGACGTCCACGCGTTCAGCCACATCACCGGCGGCGGCCTCGCGGCGAACCTCGCCCGGGTGATCCCGGACGGCCTGCACGCGATCGTCGACCGTGAGACGTGGACGCCGGGCGCGGTCTTCGACGTGGTCGGCAAGGCCGGTCAGGTCGAGCGCCTGGAGCTGGAGAAGACGCTGAACATGGGCGTCGGCATGATGGCGATCGTCCCCGAGGAGTCGGCGGACGCGGCGCTGCAGACCCTCGCGGACCGTGGCCTGGACGCCTGGATCGCCGGTGAGATCACCGAGCGCGGCGACCACGCCACCGGCGCTGAGCTCATCGGTGACTACGCGAAGTAGTCCCCGCGCGGCGGCCCCCTCGGGGGCCGCCCTCAGGGCCTCGGGGCAGCACAAAACCCGGTCCGGCGTGGTGACCACCCCGGACCGGGTGAAGTGCAGTTGCTACGAGAACTGCGAATACTGCGAAAGCAACGAGGTCAAGCGCCGCGGCGCTGCGACGAAGGACCGGACTCGTCGTCCTCGTCCTCTTCGTCGTCGTTATACAGATCCGCGTACTGGGCGTACGGGTCGTCTTCCTCGTCGTCGTCCTCGAACGGCTCGCCATTCGGCGGCTGTTGCGAAGTCGAAGCGCCCAGCTCATTGGCCAGACGCGACAGGTCAGTCCCGCCGCTGCTGTACTTCAGCTGGCGGGCGACCTTCGTCTGCTTGGCCTTTGCCCGGCCGCGCCCCATGGCTCGACCCCCTCGGATATGGGGCTTGGTGACCCCAGAGTCTTGACACGCGTTCATGATCAGGAACGGGCTCTCCGTGGAGAGGCCGGTCCGTAGGGCTTCCACGGTACCTGTTCCTGCGGCCATACGGTACGTCGCCCACAGGACGCGCCTCGGCGCAGGACCCGCGAGGAGCCCTGTCCTCGCTGGTCAACTGCGATTTTAACCTCTTCTTGTCGGGCGACCCGCCGACGGGGGTGAGTCTTGTCTCGCCCATGCGTCGACGGGGGCCCGGCAGAGCCTTCGCGGGGTCAGCGGCGGCGGGCCTCCGCCATCCGCTGCTCGGCGATCCTGTCGGCCGCGGCAGCCGGCGGAATGCCGTCGTCCTTCGCACGAGCGAATATGGCAAGAGTGGTGTCGAAGATCTTCGACGCCTTCGCCTTGCACCGGTCGAAGTCGAAGCCGTGCAGCTCGTCGGCGACCTGGATCACGCCACCGGCGTTCACCACGTAGTCCGGCGCGTAGAGGATCCCGCGGTCCGCGAGGTCCTTCTCCACGCCCGGGTGCTCCAGCTGGTTGTTGGCGGCGCCGCAGACGACCTTCGCGGTGAGCACCGGCACGGAGTCGTCGTTCAGGGCTCCGCCGAGCGCGCACGGGGCGTACACGTCCAGGCCCTCGACGCGGATCAGCGCCTCGGTGTCGGCGACGGCCGTCACGGACGGGTGCTTGTCCGTGATCCTGCGTACGGACTCCTCGCGTACGTCGGTGATCACGACCTCGGCGCCGTCCTGAAGGAGGTGTTCGACGAGGTGGTGGCCGACCTTGCCGACGCCCGCGACGCCGACCTTGCGGCCACGCAGCGAGGGGTCGCCCCACAGGTGCTGGGCGGACGCCCGCATGCCCTGGAAGACACCGAAGGCGGTGAGCACGGAGGAGTCGCCGGCGCCGCCGTTCTCAGGGGAGCGTCCGGTGGTCCAGCGGCACTCGCGTGCGACGACGTCCATGTCGGCGACGTACGTACCGACGTCGCACGCCGTCACGTAGCGGCCGCCGAGCGAGGCCACGAAGCGACCGTAGGCGAGCAGCAGCTCCTCGCTCTTGATCTTCTCCGGGTCGCCGATGATCACGGCCTTGCCGCCGCCGTGGTCGAGACCGGCCATGGCGTTCTTGTACGACATCCCGCGGGCGAGGTTCAGCGCGTCGGCGACGGCCTCTTCCTCGGACGCGTAGGGGTAGAAGCGGGTGCCGCCGAGGGCGGGGCCCAGGGCGGTGGAGTGGATGGCGATGACGGCCTTGAGGCCGCTGGCACGGTCCTGGCAGAGCACGACTTGTTCGTGGCCGCCCTGGTCCGAGTGGAACAGGGTGTGCAGGACGCCGTCGGTTGCTTCGGTCACTGTGGTGACTCCCGGTCAAGTAGCGGCGGTTGGGCAGGCGCCCGTGCGGGTGGCGGGGCCTGTTGGGCATGAGACTAGAGCCTGTGAGAACCCGGTGGCCGCGCAGTGCCGAGGATCACCCTCTCCTGTCGCGCTAGGGGTACGGCTGAGTTCGGCCATGGCACGATTTTGATGTGTTTCCAGTCGGTGGGCGGGGGAGGGAGCAGCCGTGCCCAAGGTGTCCTCGTTGATCGTCCCCTACGCGTCCTACTTGCGCGTGTATGAGCCGCTGGCCGCTTTCCCGGAGCCGGAGCGCGGCCACTGGGCGCGCTACGCGCGTCGCTCCGACCGTCCCTCGTACCAGGACGAACTGCGCGGCTCCCTCGCCGACTTGCTGCCGACGCCGCCGGTGCCGGTTCCGGTGCACGAGAGCGGCGACGCCTTCGTGGTGGAGCTGGACGGCGTGCTGTGCGTCTGTCCGTGGCGCACCCGGCTGCGCGGCTGGCAGGCGCTCGGCCGGCTGCCGGGGCAGCTGCCCACGCCGGTCCTCGACGCGGTCCTGCCGCCCGTGGTGCGCCGCCAGACGGCCGCGGACTACGAACGGTGGCTGGCCCGCAATCCCGACGCGCGCCCCTGGATCCGTACGTCGACGTGGCAGGTGCCGCTGAACTGGTTCGTGCTCGTGTCCGACGAGGAACGGGAGTACGAGAAGGGGACGGCGGACTCGCCGCCCATCCTCCGCTACCGGACGCCGATGGTGCAGGCCCGGCGCCGGGTGGCCCGCGGGCTCCGGACGCTGCGGGACGCGATCGACGAGGGGCCGCTGGTCGACGGTCTGATGGACGTGGGGCGCTGGCTGGAGGAGTTCCATCCGCGCTCGCTGGTGGAGCTCGACTACGGCGGTCTTGTGCACGCCCTGTCCCAGGAGCTGCTCGACGGCGACCACTCGGCGGCGGATGTGGCGGAGGGGATCGAGGCGCTGCGCAACGGTGACGGCGAGGGGGCCGGCGAGGCGTATGCGAGGCTGATGGAGCGGTGGCGGGCGGTCAGGGACCGTCAGTCGTCGAACTGACTCCCCGACTGCCTGGCTCACCGTCGTCCTCCCGGCGCCCCAACTTCCCTACGTGGCGCCTACACAGGACGTAGGTCCCGATCCGGGCTTTTGTCTCAAGCGTGACGGACCGCACTTAGGGGGCCCTTGCGCCCATCACCCCCCCTCGTGCCAAAATAGGACAAGGAGTCCGGGGAGGGCTCCTTCCGCCCATGTATGGGCGGAATACTCGGCATTGCACGCTATGGGGGGTCTGTTGACTCCTGATCGCTCTGTGACTGATCGTCACTGTGGCGTGACTGTCCGCTATGGCATGGTCCATCGGCTTCCGTCGCTGATAGACACCTGGGAGGGCAATTCCATCGGTTTGGCCGACGTGGCTGGACGGATGGTGTAGTTGTAGTGCCGAGGACAAGCCGTTCGTCCTATAACCGACTCGACTCGCGTCCGCCATTTCGGGCAACGCGGGTCAAGGTGCAGAATTTAGAGGAATGAACCGAGAAGGTTCGGTTCTCCGAGGAGGCCGCTCATGACCGCTCGCACCCCTGATGCCGAGCCGCTGCTGACCCCGGCTGAGGTCGCCACGATGTTCCGCGTCGACCCCAAGACGGTGACGCGCTGGGCCAAGGCTGGCAAGCTCACGTCGATTCGCACGCTCGGCGGGCATCGCCGTTACCGCGAGGCTGAGGTCCGCGCACTGCTCGCGGGTATCCCGCAGCAGCGCAGCGAGGCCTGATTTACCGCATAACCGCAGTACCTGGACGAAACGCACGACCGCTGCCGGGTCCCCCAACCTGGCCGCACCGTCCGACCTTTAGCTACACGCGACGCGGGTCCCGCCCCAACGGGCCCCACGCCTGAGCCTCATGGGTGAGTCGTTCGATCGCGCTGGACTCCGCCGGGTCCAGCGCGATCTTTTTTGTGCGCGCGAGAGCTGCTGGTGAGCGGCCCTGTGAGCGGGCTTGTTGGTCTCTGAGGAGTGCCGGTGGGCCCCCGTCGGGCCGGCCTTGGGGGCGCTGGGCGGAGCCCTCTCGGGCTGGTGCAATTGCACATATTAAATTGACCCGTTGTAGGACGGGTGTAAGTTCCGGGGTTTCCAAAACTCCTTCGGTGACACCCGTCACACGCCGTGAGTCTTGTTGCCCGTGCTGCCTCTGGGCTAGAGGAGCCTGCCGGAATCGCCTGCCCCGCCCACGAGTTCAGCCTCCCACCAACGGGGCGGGTCGCGGGGCGGCTTTGGTCATGCGTTCGGGGGACTTTCGTCCTCGCCGCTCTCACAGCCGCCCTGAGGGGCGGGGGCGGCCTCCAGGACGAGCCGCTGTAGCCGGTGGCAGATCGCGCAGTGCCGGGTCAGGTGCCGGTAGCCGGTAGCGGCCGCCAGATGGGCGCGCAACAGCGCGCGCGTCTCATGCCGTGCGGACATAGCCATACGCCACCTCCGTGGGGGAGCGTCCCGCCCGCTCCCTCGTTGTCTAGGTACCGGCGGAATGTGACGCAGTCAAGATGCGGGGAGCGACAACGGGCCGTGGGGGCACGGGAGAAGGGCCCGCGTCGATGTGCGGCGGCATGCCAGAAGGGGCCGCATCCGATCACCGGATGCGGCCCCTTCTTTACTGCGGTCCTGACGGGATTTGAACCCGCGGCCTCCACCTTGACAGGGTGGCGAGCACTCCAAACTGCTCCACAGGACCTTGCTCCGCAGCGCTTGCTTTCGCGTTGTGCTGCGAGATGAGACTGTACAGCAGTGCAGGCCCGACGGTCGAACTCACCCTGTGTGGCCGGATGATCACGGCGCAGCCGCGTCGATCGCCTTCACGATCCGCTTGTCCGAGACGGGGAACGCCGTGCCCAGCGCGTGCGCGAAGTAGCTGACGCGGAGTTCCTCGATCATCCAGCGGATGTCCAGGACCTCCTGCGGCACCGGCCGCCCCTGCGGCAGCTGTTCCAGGAGCCAGGCGTACTCGTCCTGCATCTCGTGGACCTTCGCCATGCGTGACGTGTCCCGCTGGACGTTCGTCGGCATCTGCTGGAGCCGCCGGTCCGCGGCCACCATGTAGCGCATCAGGTCCGGCAGGCGGCGCAGTCCCGTCGCCGTCACGAAGCCCGGCCGGATCAGCGCGTCCAACTGGGCCCGTACGTCCGTGAGGTTGGCAAGCAGCGTCGGGCTCTTCGTGGACTTCAGGCGGCCCTCGCAGGCCTGCCAGGCGGCGAGCACCTGCTGGACCTGGCCGACCGTACGCACCGTCGCGTCGACGATCTCGGCCCGCACCTTCTCGTACAGCTTCCGGTACGACTCCTCGTCCCACACGGGCCCGCCGAAGTCGCCGATCAGTTTGTCCGCCGCCGCCATCGCACAGTCCGCGAAGAGGGCCTGGATGGAGCCGTGCGGGTTCGCCGACAGGGCGATCTTCTGCAGGTTGGTCAGCTTGTCCGAGGCGAACTTGGCCGGATTCACCGGGATGTTCCGCAGGATGAGCCGACGCGTGCCCTTCCACATCGCCTGCTGCTGCTCGGCCTCCGTGTCGAAGAGACGTACGGAGACCGTGTCCCCGTCGTCCACGAGCGCCGGGTACGCCTTCACCGGCTGGCCGGCCCGGCGGGTCTCGAAGACGCGGCTGAGGGAGCCGATCGACCAGTCCGTGAGGCCCGTCCGCTCCACCGCCGAGCCGCCCGTCCGCTCGGCCGTCGCTGCCGCCGCCTGGGAGAGCGCCTTGCGGGCCTTCGGACGCAGCTGGAGCTTCAGCGCCTCCAGGTCCTTGTCCTCGGCCAGCTTCCTGCGCCGCTCGTCGGTGATCCGGAAGGTGATCTTCAGGTGGTCGGGGACGCGGGAGAGGTCGAAGTCGTCCGGAGACACCGGGACGCCCACCATCCGCTGCAGCTCACGCGCCAGCGTCACGTGCAGCGGCTCCTGGAGGGGTACGGCCCGGTCCAGGAATGCCTTCGCGTAGTTGGGGGCCGGGACGTAGTGCCGGCGGATCGGCTTCGGCAGGGAGCGGATCAGCTCGATCACGACCTCCTCGCGCAGGCCCGGGATCTGCCAGTCGAAGCCCTCGTCCGTGACCTGGTTCAGGACCTGGAGCGGGATGTGGACCGTCACGCCGTCCGCGTCCGCGCCCGGCTCGAACTGGTACGTCACGCGGAACTTCAGCTGCCCCTGCCGCCACGAGTCGGGGTAGTCGTCCTTGGAGACGGCCCCCGCCTTCTCGTTGATCAGCATCGACCGCTCGAAGTCGAGCAGCTCCGGCTCTTCCCGCTGCTTCTTCTTCCACCAGGAGTCGAAGTGCGCCCCGGAGACGACCTCTTCGGGCACCCGCTGGTCGTAGAAGTCGAAGAGCGTCTCGTCGTCGACGAGGATGTCGCGCCGCCGGGCCCGGTGCTCCAGCTCCTCGACCTCGGTGAGCAGCTTGCGGTTGGCGGCGAAGAACTTGTGGTGCGTACGCCAGTCGCCCTCGACCAGCGCGTTGCGGATGAACAGGTCGCGGGAGACCTCGGGGTCGATCCGCCCGTAGTTCACCTTGCGGTCGGTGACGATCGGGACGCCGTACAGCGTCACCTTCTCGGTCGCCATCACCGCAGCCTGGTCCTTCTCCCAGTGCGGTTCGCTGTACGTCCGCTTCAGGAGGTGCTGTGCGAGCGGCTCGACCCACTCGGGCTCGATCCTCGCGTTGACCCGTGCCCACAGGCGCGAGGTCTCCACCAGCTCCGCCGACATGATGAAGCGCGGCGGCTTCTTGAAGAGCGCCGAGCCGGGGAAGACCGCGAACTTGGCGTTGCGGGCGCCGAGATATTCGTTCCGCCCGCCGCCCCGCTGCTTGGGATCGCTGTCCTTGGACTCCTTCACGTCCTTCATCCCGATGTGGGAGAGGAGACCGGCGAGGAGGGAGATGTGGACGTGCTGTTCGGGGGCGTCGTCCTCGTTCAGATGGATGTCCATCTGCTTGGCGACCGTACGCAGCTGCGTGTAGATGTCCTGCCACTCGCGGATCCGCAGGAAGTTCAGGTACTCCGCCTTGCACATCCGGCGGAAGGACGACGAGCCGCGCTCCTTCTGCTGCTCACGGACGTACCGCCACAGGTTCAGGAAGGCGAGGAAGTCCGACGTCTCGTCCTTGAAGCGGGCGTGCTGCTGGTCCGCCTGCGTCTGCTTGTCGGAGGGGCGCTCGCGCGGGTCCTGGATGGAGAGCGCGGCGGCGATCACCATGACCTCGCGTACGCAGCCGTTCTTGTCGGCCTCCAGGACCATCCGGGCAAGCCGCGGGTCCACCGGCAGCTGGGCGAGCTTGCGGCCCTGCGGGGTGAGGCGTTTGCGTACGTCCTTCTGCGTCGGGTCCAGCGCTCCCAGTTCCTGGAGGAGCTGGACGCCGTCGCGGATGTTGCGGTGGTCCGGCGGGTCGATGAAGGGGAACTTCTCGATGTCGCCGAGACCGGCCGCGGTCATCTGGAGGATGACGGAGGCGAGGTTCGTGCGCAGGATCTCCGCGTCCGTGAACTCGGGGCGGGCGTCGAAGTCGTCCTCGCTGTAGAGGCGGACGCAGATGCCGTCGCTCGTACGGCCGCAGCGGCCCTTGCGCTGGTTGGCGCTGGCCTGGCTGATCGCCTCGATGGGCAGCCGCTGCACCTTCGTGCGGTGGCTGTAGCGGGAGATGCGGGCCGTGCCGGGGTCGATGACGTACTTGATGCCAGGGACGGTCAGGGAGGTCTCGGCGACGTTCGTCGCGAGGACGATCCGGCGGCCCGTGTGCTGCTGGAAGACGCGGTGCTGCTCGGCGTGCGAGAGCCGGGCGTACAAGGGGAGGACCTCGGTGAACCGGTAGTTCTTCTTGTTCAGCGCGTCCGCCGTGTCGCGGATCTCGCGCTCTCCGGAGAGGAAGACGAGGATGTCGCCCTTGCCCTCCGACTGGAGCTCCTCGACCGCGTCCGTGATGGCCGTGATCTGGTCGCGGTCCGAGTCGTCGCCGTCCTCTTCGAGGAGCGGGCGATAGCGGACCTCCACCGGATACGTACGCCCGCTGACCTCGACGATCGGCGCGTCACCGAAGTGTCTGGAGAACCGCTCCGGGTCGATCGTCGCGGAGGTGATGACGACCTTCAGGTCCGGGCGCTTGGGCAGCAGCTGGGCGAGATAGCCGAGCAGGAAGTCGATGTTGAGGGACCGCTCATGGGCCTCGTCGATGATGATCGTGTCGTACGCGCGCAGCTCGCGGTCCGTCTGGATCTCGGCGAGCAGGATGCCGTCCGTCATGAGCTTCACGAACGTGGCGTCCTGGTTGACCTGGTCCGTGAAGCGGACCTTCCAGCCGACCGCCTCGCCGAGCGGCGTCTTCAGCTCGTCGGCCACGCGCTCGGCGACCGTGCGGGCCGCGATGCGGCGGGGCTGGGTGTGCCCGATCATGCCGCGGACGCCGCGGCCGAGCTCCATGCAGATCTTGGGGATCTGCGTGGTCTTGCCGGAGCCGGTCTCGCCCGCGACGATCACGACCTGGTGGTCGCGGATCGCCGCCGCGATGTCGTCCTTCTTCTGGCTGACCGGCAGCTCTTCGGGATACGTGATCGCGGGCAGGCGGCTGCCCCGCTCGGCCATCCGCGCCGCGGCCTTGTCGACGTCCGCCGCGATCTCGGCGAGGACGGCGGCACGGGCCTCGGGCTTGCGGATCCGGCGCGCACCTTCGAGCCGGCGGCCGATCCGGTGCTCATCGCGCAGCGAGAGCTCGGACAGGCGCGGGGCGAGGGTGTCGAGGGTGAGGGCAGGCTGCGTAGACATACGCGGTCCAGGATCTCACCCGGGGCTCGGGAGTGGCGAACCGATTTCTTCGGGCGGGGCCGCCACGGCACGTACGATTCGGGGGATGTTGTCCCGACCGAGCGCGCGATGGTGCCCCCTGGTGGCGGTGCTGCTCGTCGTGCTCGGCGGATTCTGCGGGCCCGCGGTGGCGGCGGAGCCGGTGGTGAAGCCCGCGGTGACCGTGCAGGTCACGGAGTCCACCGGCGCCCCCGGCTGCGGCAAGGGCGGGCAGCAGGACGCCGGTCAGGCGCCGGCGGCCCCGGCGCGCTCCAGTTCCGCGTACGAACTTCTGCCGGCGCTGCATCAGGCCCATGCCGCGTCCGGTGGCTGGGCCGCCGACCAGACGGTGCTGTGCCTCGCACCGGAGCGCGGGCCGCCGGTGCTCGCACCGCCGTCGCCGATAGCTCTCTCCGTCCTGCGCGTTTAGAGGCCCCTGCCCGGGCCCCTTCAACGACGTACAGGAACAAGCAGGAACAAGAGAGAGCTCCCTGATGCCCAAGAACAACGGCACAAAGATGCCCAAGAACAACGGCACAAAGAAGAAGAACATCGCGATCGGCGCGGGCGTCGCCGTCGCCGCGCTGCTGCTCGGCGCCGCGTCCTACACCGCCACCAAGCCCGACGAGCCCTCCTCGGTCACCGCGAAGGAGGAGCCCGCCGCGGACGTCTCCGCCGACCCGCAGGCCGGCGTCTACCCGGAGCTGGCGAAGCTGGCGCGGCGCGATGCCAAGGACCCGCTCGCGCAGGGCCGTGCCGACGCGCCGGTCGTCATGATCGAGTACGCCGACTTCAAGTGCGGCTACTGCGGGAAGTTCGCCCGTGACACCGAGCCGGAGTTGGTGAAGAAGTACGTCGAGGACGGCACCCTGCGCATCGAGTGGCGCAACTTCCCGATCTTCGGGGAGGACTCCGAGCGGGCCGCGCGGGGCGCGTGGGCGGCGGGGAAGCAGGGGCGCTTCTGGCAGTTCCACGAGGCGGCGTACGCCGACGGGGCCAAGGAGAAGGGCTTCGGCGACGACCGCCTGAAGGAGCTGGCCAAGGAGGCGGGCGTGAAGGACGTGGACCGCTTCGTGAGCGACGCGGCGAGTGACGGCGCGGTGGCGGCCGTGAAGAAGGACCAGGAGGAGGCGTACGGCCTGGGGGCCACGTCCACCCCGTCCTTCCTGGTCAACGGGCGGCCCATCTCCGGAGCACAGCCGGACGAGGTCTTCGGCCAGGCGATCGAGCAGGCGGCGAAGACGGCCAGGGCGGGGAAGAAGTGACCGCCGATGTGGGCTACTTCGCGGCGTTCCTGGGCGGTCTCCTCGCCCTGATCAGCCCGTGCAGCGCACTTCTCCTGCCCGCCTTCTTCGCCTACTCGATCGACTCGACGTCCCGGCTGCTCGCGCGCACCGGCATCTTCTACGCCGGGCTCGCGACGACGCTGGTGCCGCTGGGGGCGGCGGGTTCGGTCGCGGGGCGCTTCTTCTTCGGCCACCGGGATCAGCTGGTCCTGGCCGCGGGCTGGCTGATCATCGCGCTGGGTGTGTTGCAGGTGGTGGGGATGGGTTTCGCCTCACGCAAGATGTCCGAACTCTCGGGCCGCATCCGCCCGACGACGGCGGTGTCCGTCTACGCCCTGGGGGCGGTGTACGGCCTGGCCGGATTCTGCGCGGGCCCGATCCTGGGCAGCGTCCTGACGGTGGCAGCGGTGAGCGGCAGCCCCGTGTACGGCGGCCTGCTCCTCGCCGTCTACGCCCTGGGGATGGCAGTGCCGCTGTTCGTCCTGGCACTGCTCTGGGAGCGTTTCGATCTCGGACGGCGGCGGTGGTTGCGTGGCCGCACCTTCCGAGTCGGCCGCTTCGAACTCCACACGACCTCACTCCTCTCAGGCCTCTTCTTCGTGGCCCTGGGCGCCCTGTTCCTCGCCTACGACGGCACGACGGCCCTACCGGGCCTCTTGGACGTGGACGACTCGTTCGCGGTGGAGCAGTGGGCGGGTGACGTCGGCAGGGCGGTACCGGACGCGGCACTGATCGCGGGGGCCGTGGTGCTGGTGGGGGTGGTGGTCGCGGTGCGGCAGTGGCGCCGCCGGACCGGCACGGAACCCGAGGCCGAGTAGGAACGCCGAAGGCCCCGTCCGGTGGACGGGGCCTTCGGGGAAGTGGACGGGAACGGCAGAAGCCCCGCCGACAGGGGCGGGGCTTCCGGAAGAGGTGGCTGGGGCCGGGATCGAACCGGCGACCTATCGCTTTTCAGGCGATCGCTCGTACCAACTGAGCTACCCAGCCACGCGATTCGCGAGGAATCGCAGCGGTCCTGACGGGATTTGAACCCGCGGCCTCCACCTTGACAGGGTGGCGAGCACTCCAAACTGCTCCACAGGACCAAGCGTTGTGCGAGCACTAGTCTCGCACAAGGTAATGCGTGCCCCCAACGGGATTCGAACCCGTGCTACCGCCTTGAAAGGGCGGCGTCCTGGGCCACTAGACGATGAGGGCTAAGGGCCCACCTGGGCGCTTTGCAGCGCGTCGGGGACGTGAGAAGCATATGGGATGCGGGGAGCTATCGCCAAAACGGTTATCGGGGGGGGGCGGGGCGCCGGCCCCGGAGGAGCGGGTCGGAGGGGGCGGTGACGGCGTTGCTCCCGGCTGGTTCTCCTTCGGCAAGTGGCGGCTGACCTCTGCCTTCGTCAGGCCGAGGCCGCCCAGTTTGATCTCGTCCCAGGCCTGGAGGCGCCGCGTCTCCCGGTCCAGGTAGAGCACCGACGCCTCGACCGGATCGGGGTACTTGCCCTCCACCGCGCGCAGCCCGCTGCCGCCCGTCGACCCTTCGATGCGCAGCCGCGTCCCGCCCTCCATGACCTCCATCTCGGAGTGGTGGATGTGGCCCGCCAGGGCCAGCGGCACCTCGCCGTCCGTCTCCCGCGCCGCGTCCGGGTTGTGGGCCACCGCGATGTCCACCGGCGTGCCCGCCGCCTGCTGGTCGCGCAGGGACGAGGCCAGGCGGATGCCCGCCATGACCTCCGCCGGCTTGCCCTCCGCCGCCACCGAGCGGTCCGGCGTGTACTGCGGATCGCCCGTCCCGGCGAACCGCAGGCCCGCGACCGACACGGCCCGCCCCTCGTCCAGGACGTGCACGTTCTTCATGCGCTGGAGATAGCGCTGGGTGGTGCGGGAGTCGTGGTTGCCCCTGACCCAGACGTATGGGGCGCCCAGGTCCTCGATCGGGTCCAGGAACGCGTTCTCGGCCGCGCTCCCGTGGTCCATCGTGTCGCCGGAATCGACGATGACGTTGATGTCGTACTGCTCGACGAGCGAGGAGATGATCTTCCAGCTCGCCGGGTTGAGGTGGATGTCCGAGACGTGCAGGACCCGGATCGTGGACGGGTTCGGCTGGTACGCGGGAAGCGTCGACGTCGCGTCGTACAGCTTCGTCACGTTGGTGACGAGGCGCGCCAGCTCCTGCTGGTAGATGTCGAATTCGCTCACGATGCTGCGTGCGTTGCCGACCACGGAAGGGGCGCTGCTCAGCAGGCCGGAGAACTTCGGCTCCAGGACCGACTTCGGGTTCCATGTCGCGTACGCCGCCGTGCCCGACGCCGCCAGCAGCGTGAGCGCCAGACCGCCCGCCGCGAGCGCCCGGCGCGGCCGCCGGTACACGGCGAGCCCCAGCGCCGTCGCCCCCGAGACGACGGCGACACAGGAACGTACGGCCAGATCGAGCGTCCCGTGGCCGACGTCCCGCGCCACCTCCTCCTGGAGCCCGGAGATCCGCTCGGGGTGGTCGACCAGGGCCTGGGAGCGCACCGGGTCGAGGCGGTCGACGTCCACGTCGAGGCGGATGGGAGCGGTGTGCGAGCGCAGTTCCAGGGCGCCGAGCGGGGAGACGTCGATCTTCGTGCCGCCGGTGAGCGAGGGCCGCAGCGTCATGCGGGTGTCCATCGGTCCCACGGGTACGTGGACGCTGCCCACGATCAGCAGGCCGAGCCACGCGCCGAGCAGGACGACCGCGACCAGGCCGATCGCGCGGCCGTACGGGTGCGGGGGGCTGACCAGCTCGCCGACCGGATGCGGGTGGCGTGCGCGGTAGTGGCGCACGAGGGCGGCGGGTGCCCTTCGTGCGCCCTTGATCCTCTTCATCACCTGCATGACGACTGTGACGTCGCGGGCCATTGGTCCCGTATGCCCAAGGCGACGGGTGGCTATGCGGCGCCGTGGCCGACAATGGGGGTGTGCTGGAGATGACGCGGGAAGAGTTCGAGGAACTGGTCGCCGAGGCGCTCGACCGGATTCCGCCGGAGTTGACGCGGTTGATGGACAACGTGGCGGTCTTCGTGGAGGACGAACCGCCGGCCGACGACCCCGAGCTGCTCGGGCTCTACGAGGGGACTCCGCTCACCGACCGGGGCGAGTGGTACGCGGGAGTACTGCCCGACCGGATCACCATCTACCGGGGGCCGACGCTCCGGATGTGTGAGTCGCGCGAGGACGTGGTGGTGGAGACGGAGATCACCGTCGTACATGAAGTCGCTCATCACTTCGGGATCGACGACGAGCGGCTGCACGCGCTGGGTTACGGCTGACGGGGCCGCCGCGGCGTCCGTGTCCTCTTGCGGGGCAGGGGAGTTGGGCAGGGCGTCCCGATTTCCAGCGCCTCGGAGGTGCTCGGCCGTGCGCCAGTTGTACGTTCCTGTCCGGTGGGCCGCGGCCGCGGTGGCCGTCTTGGCGACCGCGGGCTGCATGAGCATCGGTGACGACGGGCGCGACGAGCCCGGACCCGCGCGTTCCGCGGGGCAGCGCGACGGGGCGGCGGCCCCGGACGGCGGCGGTGCCACCTCGGGCGGCGGTTCGGCCGGCGGCGGCTCCGGCGGCGGGCGCGCCGACGCCAAGGGCGACGGGCACGGCAAGCGGAAGGGCAAGGGGCGGGGCGCGGAGAAGGGCGGGGCCGCCGAGGGCACCGCGGCCTCTGCCTCCGCCTCCGCCGGCGGGAGCACGGCGGCGCCCGCCTCGCCGACGAAGGACGGCGGGCCCACCCCCACCCGGACCAAGCCGGCCCCGCCGCGCCCCACGCCGACGCCGACGCCCCCCAAGCCGTCCCCGACGCCGACGCCCACGCCGCCCACCCCGGAGCCCTCCTCCTCGGCGCACGAGGAGCCGGGGCAGGACGCTCAGCTGGGGGAGCGGTCGCCGGAGCTGGGGTCGCGGGAGCCGTCGCCGGAGGCGGGACCGGCGTAGACCTCCATGGATCTGTGCCTACCGCCGTGAACGGGTGTCGGCGGGTGCGGACCGGTGCAGATCAGCCGCTGGCCGGAACCCGTCTCCTCACAGGTGAGACGGGCTGAGGGGGCTGGAATCGAAGGCCCCCCGGACGGCTCGGTTTGCCTTATGGGGTGGTGGGTGCGTATGGTGGTAGATCGTTTGATCCCATTTGCCCGGCGCCGACACAGAAGAGCGCCGCGTGGCGCGTACTCTCCCTTGCCGTGGCTGACCGCATAGAGGCGGTCCATTGCGAAATCACGGAGTTGACGGGCGCGTGCCGAGACTCCGGAAGGTTTCGCATTTCGCATGTCCATTTCCAGTTCTGACAACGCCGTCCTGCCCGAGAACGAGACCGTCGAGGCCGCTGCCGAGACCGTCGAGGCCGTTGTGGCGGAGGACGTCGTAGAGGCGGCCGAGCAGGTCGTCGTCGAGGCCGAGACCGAGGCCGAGGCCGACGCGGAGGCCACCGACGCGGAGGCCACCGACGCCGCCTCCGACGAGGACGCCGAGCCCGAGATCACCTTCGGCGACCTCGGTCTGCCCGACGGTGTCGTCCGCAAGCTCGCGCGCAACGGCGTGCACACCCCCTTCCCGATCCAGGCCGCGACCATCCCGGACGCCCTGGCCGGCAAGGACATCCTGGGCCGTGGCCGCACCGGCTCCGGCAAGACCCTCTCCTTCGGTCTGCCGACCCTGGCGCGCCTCGCCGACGGCCACACCGAGAAGAAGAAGCCCCGCGCGGTCATCCTGACCCCGACCCGTGAGCTGGCGATGCAGGTCGCCGACGCCCTCCAGCCCTACGGCGACGTCCTCGGCCTGAAGATGAAGGTCGTCTGCGGCGGTACGTCCATGGGCAACCAGATCTACGCCCTGGAGCGCGGTGTCGACATCCTCGTCGCCACGCCGGGCCGGCTGCGCGACATCATCAACCGCGGCGCCTGCTCCCTGGAGAACGTCGAGGTCGCCGTCCTCGACGAGGCCGACCAGATGTCCGACCTGGGCTTCCTGCCCGAGGTCACCGAGCTGCTCGACCAGGTCCCGGTCGGCGGCCAGCGCATGCTGTTCTCGGCCACGATGGAGAACGAGATCTCCACGCTGGTCAAGCGCTACCTGAACAACCCGGTGACGCACGAGGTCGACGCCGCCCAGGGCGCCGTCACGACCATGACGCACCACATCCTCATCGTGAAGCCGCGCGACAAGGCGCCGGTCACGGCCGCCATCGCCGCGCGCAAGGGCCGCACGATCATCTTCGTCCGCACCCAGCTGGGCGCCGACCGCATCGCCGAGCAGCTGCGCGAGTCCGGCGTGAAGGCCGACGCGCTGCACGGCGGCATGACGCAGGGCGCGCGCACCCGCACCCTCGCGGACTTCAAGGACGGTTACGTCAACGCCCTCGTCGCCACCGACGTCGCCGCGCGCGGCATCCACGTCGACGGCATCGACCTGGTCCTGAACGTGGACCCGGCCGGCGACCACAAGGACTACCTGCACCGCTCCGGCCGTACCGCTCGCGCGGGCCGCTCCGGCACGGTCGTGTCCCTGTCCCTGCCGCACCAGCGCCGCCAGAT
This sequence comes from Streptomyces sp. NPDC050658, assembly GCF_044457025.1. Taxonomy (NCBI): domain Bacteria; kingdom Bacillati; phylum Actinomycetota; class Actinomycetes; order Kitasatosporales; family Streptomycetaceae; genus Streptomyces; species Streptomyces sp. NPDC050658. The sequence goes on along the minus strand of NZ_JBITGM010000006.1, from coordinate 30,407 downwards.
CTTCCGTCTGATGGAGGACGCGGGCGTCGACGCCTCGCGCCACATCATCAACGGCGGCGGCGCCTTCGACCCCGAGGTCGCCGAGATCACCGGCGCCCGCTCCATGACCGAGGTGCAGGCCGACTCCGCGGGCAACGCGGCGACCCAGGCCGAGCGTGAGGTCAAGGACCTCACCAAGGAGCTGGAGCGCGCCCAGCGTCGCGCGACCGAGCTGCGCGAGGAGGCCGAGCGGCTCACCGCGCGTGCCGCCCGCGAGCGCGGTGACGACCCGGAGGCCGCGGTGGCCGAGGCCGCCGCCGCTGCCGAGGCCGCCGTGGAGGCAGCCGCCGCCGCGCCGGAGCAGCCGGCCGAGCGCCCGGTGCGCGAGGAGCGCTCCTCCTCGTACGACCGCCGTCCGCAGCGGGACGAGCGCGGCAACTACGAGCGCGAGCGCCGCGACGACAACCGCGGTGGCGGCTTCAACCGCGACCGCCGTGACGACAACCGTGGTGGCGGCTTCAACCGTGACCGTCGTGACGACCGTGGTGGCCGTTCCTTCGAGCGTCGTGACGACAACCGTGGCGGTGGCTTCCGCCGCGACGACCGCCGCGATGACCGTGGCGGCCGTTCGTTCGAGCGCCGCGACGACAACCGTGGTGGCCGTTCCTTCGAGCGTCGTGACGACAACCGTGGCGGTGGCTTCCGCCGCGACGACCGCCGTGACGACCGTGGCGGCCGTTCGTTCGAGCGCCGTGACGACAACCGTGGTGGCGGCTTCAACCGCGACCGCCGTGACGACAACCGCGGTGGCGGCTTCCGTCGGGACGACCGCCCCTCCGGCGGCCACCGCGGCAGCGACCGTCCGTTCAACCGCGACCGCCGCGACGACCGCCCCTCCGGCGGCTTCCGCTCCGGTGGCCACGACCGCCCGTCGTACCAGCGCCGTGACGACCGCTCCGGCACCGGCACGGGCTCCTTCGGGCGCCGCGACGACAAGCCGCGCTGGAAGCGCAACGGCTGAGCGCTCTAGCGACTGACAGCGATACGGCAGCGGGCCCGTCCCTTCGGGGGGCGGGCCCGCTGCCGTATGCGCGCGGCTGTTTTGTCCAGACGTGACGTGTGTCATGTCCCTGTCGTGGGCAACGCTGGTGCATGACGACCACAGACGGCAAGGACGGCACAGGCGGACCACCACCCGGCTCCGACGAGGAGCGCCTCGCCCAGCTCGGCTACACCCAAGTGCTCGCGCGCCGCATGTCCGCGTTCTCCAACTACGCGGTCTCCTTCACGATCATCTCGGTCCTCTCCGGCTGCCTCACGATGTACCTGTTCGGCATGAACACCGGCGGCCCCGCGCTGATCACCTGGGGCTGGGTCGCGGTCGGCCTCATGACCCTCTTCGTGGGCCTGGCGATGGCGGAGATCTGCTCCGCCTATCCCACCTCCGCCGGCCTCTACTTCTGGGCCCACCGCCTCGCGCCCGCCCGCACGGCGGCGGCGTGGGCGTGGTTCACGGGCTGGTTCAACGTCCTCGGCCAGGTCGCCGTGACCGCGGGCATCGACTTCGGGGCGGCGTCCTTCCTGGGCGCGTACCTGAACCTGCAGTTCGACTTCACGGTCACCGAGGAGCGCACGATCCTGCTCTTCGCGGCGATCCTGGTCCTGCACGGCCTCCTGAACACCTTCGGCGTACGCATCGTCGGTCTCCTGAACAGCGTCAGCGTCTGGTGGCACGTCATCGGCGTCGCGGTCATCGTCGGCGCGCTCGCCTTCTCGCCGGACAGCCACCAGTCGGCGTCGTTCGTCTTCACGGAGTTCGTGAACAACACGGGGTGGGGGAGCGGGGCGTACGTAGTCCTGATCGGCCTCCTGATGGCCCAGTACACGTTCACGGGCTACGACGCCTCCGCGCACATGACGGAGGAGACCCATGACGCGTCGACGGCGGGCCCGCGAGGCATCGTCCGCTCCATCTGGACGTCCTGGATCGCGGGTTTCGTACTCCTCCTCGGCTTCACCTTCGCCATCCAGTCGTACGACGGTGCCCGCGAGTCCGCGACGGGCGCGCCGCCGGCCCAGATCCTCCTGGACGCCCTCGGCGCGACCACGGGCAAGCTGCTCCTGCTCGTCGTGATCGGCGCGCAGCTCTTCTGCGGGATGGCGTCGGTGACCGCCAACTCCCGGATGATCTACGCCTTCTCGCGGGACGGCGCACTGCCGTTCTCGCGCATCTGGCACACGGTCGACCCGCGTACGCGCACCCCCGTGGCGGCGGTCTGGCTCGCCGCACTCGGCGCGCTGGTGCTGGGCCTCCCCTACCTGATCAACGTCACGGCGTATGCGGCGGTGACGTCGATCGCGGTCATCGGCCTCTACATCGCGTACGTCATCCCGACCTTCCTGCGACTGCGCAAGGGCGAGGCCTTCGAACGCGGCCCCTGGCACCTGGGCCGCTGGTCCCGCCCGATCGGCGTCGTCGCGGTGACCTGGGTCGCCCTGATCACGGTCCTCTTCATGCTGCCGCAGGTCTCGCCGGTGACCTGGGAGACCTTCAATTACGCCCCGATCGCGGTGCTGGTGGTCCTCGGCTCCGCAGCGACGTGGTGGTTCGTGTCGGCCAGACACTGGTTCCTCAACCCGGACCACGAACGCACGGCGTCCCGCTCCACCCTCCTCGACCAGCCCGATCCCTGACGCGCCGCCCCCCCTCTGACGGCCCGCCGCGAAACTCGCGACGGGCCCGGAGCCGATACCCGATCGGACGACAGGGCCCGTCCCGCTATGCTCGTGGGGTGCCTCGGCACGGACCGTTAGCTCAATTGGCAGAGCAGTGGACTTTTAATCCATTGGTTGTGGGTTCGAGTCCCACACGGTCTACGGCAAGCAGGTGCTCCAGACACCCGCTCTGACCTGCTACGCAGCGCCCGCGCCCACTTCGGTGGGGCGGGCGCTGCCGCGTTTTCGGGGGCGGGCCCGATGTCCGGATGTGTGGGCCGTTCGTCCTTGAGGACATCACCGGGCGGCCCGCGGCCCGCCGCCCGCAGCCTCGCCGACCCGGACACGGCCCCGCCGATGACCCTGCCGGGCGAGATCCTCCGCCGGCTCCACCCCGAACTGCCCTACACCATCTGGCAGATGACCCTCGACGCGAGTGGCTGGGGCGACTGAGGGACCCTCGGAGGGCCCGTCGCTGAAGTCCGGCGCTTCCGTGGGCTCGGGCCCCTATAGTCGCGCCATGGCCGCCATCACCCCGGCACTCCTCGCCGAGCGCTACGGACTGAAGCCGCTGCCGGTCGAGGGCGGGCTGTTCGCCCGTACCTGGGCCGGACCCGAGGACGCCGGAGGGCGGGCCGCGGGGTCGGCGATCATGATGCTGCTGACCGCGGCCGACGGGGACTTCTCGGCGCTGCACCGGCTGCCCATCGACGAGGTGTGGCACTTCTACCAGGGCGATCCGCTGGAGCTGCTGCTCCTGCACCCCGACGGCACCGACGAGGTCCTGACGCTGGGTCACGGCATCCCGGATCAGCGGCCGCAGGCCGTCGTGCCCGCCGGGACCTGGATGGGCGCCGCCGTCGCGCCCGGCGGCAGCTGGTCATTCTTCGGTACGACGATGGCGCCCGGCTTCCTGCCCGAGGACTACGAAGGCGGCGACGCGGGAACGCTGGCCGCCCGCCACCCCGGCCAGGCCGCCCGGATCCGGGCGCTGTGCCGAGCGGACGCGCCGACCCGTATGCCCGACAGCCCCCGAGCCGCCGAGGACGCCCCGCATGGCTGACCCGAACCTGCCGAGCCTGACCGGCCGCGTCGCACTCGTGACCGGCGCCGGAGGGCTGATCGGCGCGGGCATCGCCCGGCAGTTCGCGCGGGCGGGAGCCGCCGTCGTCGTGCACTACCACCGCAGTGCGGACCCGGCCCGGCAGCTCGTCGAGGAGATCACGGGCGAGGGCGGTCAGGCCCTCGCACGCACCGCGGATCTGACGCGGGAAGAGGAGTGCCACCGGCTCGTGGCGGAGGCCGCCGCCTGGCGCGGGCGGCTCGACGCGCTGGTCAACAGCGCCGGGATCCAGCCCGTCCAGGAGCTGACCGGCATGACCGCGGCGGACTGGCGTGCGCTGTACGAGGCCAACACCACCAGCGCCTTCAGCTGCACCCAGGCCGCGGCGGGCCACATGTCCGCCCACGGCGGCGGCACCATCACGCACATCGCCTCCATCGAGGGCACCCAGCCGGCCCCCGGCCACGCCCACTACAACGCCTCCAAGGCCGCGCTGATCATGTTCGCGCGCTCGGCGGCCCTGGAGTACGGGCCCCGCGGCATCCGCGTCAACACGGTCTCGCCCGGCCTCGTACACCGGCCGGAGATCGAGACCGACTGGCCGCAGGGGGTGGAGCGGTGGCACCGGGCGGCGCCGCTCGGCCGTCTCGGCCGGGCGGAGGACATCGGCAACGCCTGCGTCTTCCTCGCCTCCGACGCGGCCTCCTGGATCACCGGCACGGACCTGGTGGTCGACGGAGGGGTCGGCGCGCACCCCACGTGGTGAACCAGCGGCGGAGCCTCCGTCGCCCGAACGGCCCTCCCCCGCGCGGCGTCCACGCGCCCCGCGGGCGACGCTGAGGCTTCCGGGGGGTCGATCCGGAGGTGCGGCATGGGTTCCGTAAGGCGGGCTGTGGTGTTGGCGCTCGTGCCGCTGCTTGCGGTCGCCGCCGTGGCCTGCGGCGGTTCCGGTGGCGGTTCCGGCGGGGCCACCGAGCGGGCGCGCCCCGCCGACCTCGCCTTCGAGCACCCCGGAGTGCTCGTCAGCAAGGCCCAGCTGGCGCGGGTGCGGGCGCATGTGGCGGCGCGGGAGGAGCCCTGGCTGGGGGCGTACGAGCAGATGCGGGCCAGCAAGTACGCGGCCGCCGACTACCAGGCAAAGCCGTACCCCGTCGTGGAGTGCCCGTTCGACGACCGCCCCGGCCAGGGCTGCGTCGAGGAGCGCGAGGACGCCATCGCCGCGTACACCCAGGCGCTGCTCTGGAACATCACCGGCGACCGGGCGCACGCCGAGAAGGCCGTACAGATCATGGACGCCTGGTCCCGGGTGATCACCCGGCACACGGACGCCGGCGCCGGACTGCAGACCGCCTGGGCCGCCTCCTCGTGGGCGCGCGCCGCCGAGGCCGTCCGGTACTCGTACGACGGCTGGACCGACGGCGAGCTGCTCCGTTTCGAGCGGATGCTGCGCAACGCCTATCTGCCCCAAGTGCGGGAAGGCGCCGCCGACTTCAACGGGAACTGGGATCTCCTGATGGCCGACGCGACCATCAGCATGGCGGTGTTCCTCGACGACCACGAGTCGTTCGAGAAGGCCGTGACGCATTTCCGCGGCCGCGTACCGGCCTACTTCTATCTGGAGTCGGACGGGCCGCTTCCCGTCTCGCCCGAGGGCAGCGGAATCAACACCCCCGAGCAGCTCCAGAAGTACTGGTTCGGCCAGAAGACCTTCACCGACGGGATCTCCCAGGAGACCTGCCGCAACTTCAAGCACGCCAGCTACTCGCTCGCCGCCACCGCGCACATCGCGGAGACCGCCTGGCACCAGGGCGTCGACCTGTACGGCGAGGTCAAGGAGCGGCTGCGGGCCGCGCTCGAATTCCACTCCAAGTACCAGCTGGGCGCGAAGGCACCGAAATGGCTGTGCGGCGGGAAAGTGCAGCGCGACATGGGGCCCGACACCGAGGTCGGGCTCAATCACCTGGGGCAGCGGCTGAAGCTGGATCTTCCGGAGACGGAGAAGTTCACGGAGCGGCGGCGGCCCGAGGGCACGGACGATCTGTTCGTGGCCTGGGAGACCCTTACGCATGCCCAGAACGCGTGAGCCGCGCCCCTGCCGGTTAACCGGTTCGCTTTTACCCCGCCACATGGCGTACTGTTCATTTCAACGGCGCGGGGTGGAGCAGCTCGGTAGCTCGCTGGGCTCATAACCCAGAGGTCGCAGGTTCAAATCCTGTCCCCGCTACTAAAGACCGAAGGCCCGGATCCAGATCTTGGATCCGGGCCTTCGGCGTTCTCCCGTATCCCCCACGTTTCATCCGATCGGCCCACACCGCTCGCCGCCCGCCGCCGCTCCGGGAAGCCTGGACAGGTGCGGTCATGGGGCTGGTCCCGGGCGCGGACTTCGGCGGGAGACAGCGGTGGGGCAGCGAGAAGGACGTCCGAGGGAAGGCCCCGACGTCCGGCACGAGCGGGCCCTGGTGCGGCTCCTGCCGTGGCTGCTGCTCGTCATCGGGGTCGTGTACGACGTCTCGACGCCCCCGGAGTTCACCGCGGCTCCCCTCTTCACCGCCGCCCCGCTGATCGCCGCCCCCTTCTACTCGCTGCACAGCACCAGCCTCATCGGGGCCGCCTCCTGCGCCGCCGTGCTCACCCTGCACTTCGGCAACAGCACCACGACCGACGTGGAGGCCGTCACCGAGCTGCTCACCGTGGTGACCGTCGCCGTGCTGGCCGTCCTCATCAACCGTGTCGTACGCAGAAGCGACGAGCAGCTGGCCTCCGCCCGTTCCATCTCCGAGACCGCCCAGCGCGCCGTCCTGCCGCAGCCCGACCACCGGATCGGAGGGCTCGACGTCGCCGCCCGCTACGAGGCCGCGGAGGCCGACGCCTTCATCGGGGGAGATCTGTACGCCGTCCAGGACACCCCGCACGGCGTACGGCTGATCGTCGGCGACGTACGCGGCAAGGGGATGGGCGCGGTGGCCGCCGTCGCCGTGGTCATCGGGGCCTTCCGCGAGGCGGCCGAGCAGGAGGCGACGCTGGAGGCGGTGGCACAGCGGCTGGAGCGGGCGCTCGCGCGGGAGGGCACGCGGCGCGAGGGACTCGACGCGTTCGAGGGGTTCACCACGGCCGTCATCGCGGAGATCCCGCACGGCGACGGAGTCATCCGCATCGTCAACCGGGGCCATCCCGAGCCGCTGCTCCTGCGCGGTGACGGACGGCTGTGCGTGCTGTCGCCGGGGGAGCCCGCGCTGCCGCTGGGGATGGGTGACCTGGGGGCCTGGCCGGACCGTGCCGACGAGGCGGAGTTCCCGCCGGGGGCGATGCTGCTGCTCTACACCGACGGGCTCTCGGAGGCGCGGGACATCCGCGGCGAGTTCTACAACCCGGCGGCCCGGCTCGGCGGCCGGATCTTCCCCGGCCCGCACGGACCGGACGTACTCCTCGCGACGCTCGTCGAGGAGGTGCGCCGGCACACGGGCGGCGGCGGGACCGACGACATGGCGCTGCTCGCGGTTCGGCGGCCGGAGGCGCCGGACGCCGGGCCGGGCCCTGGGGACGATGTCACGGGCCGTGACTGAAAGACACCACTCCGCATAACAACTGACGTACTGTCAAGGAGATGTGAAGGTCCGGTGGGCGAAAAAGTGCGGCCAACTCGCCCCGTTCCGGCCCTCGGTGTCCCGTTAAGTACAGGCCAAAGGCGTTAACGATCAGTCGGAACGGCTTGGAATACGGCACCGCTGTCTATTAACGTTCGATAACGCAGCGCGGTCGTCCCAGCCGTCACTCGAGGCGGCTCCGTGCGCACGCGCCTAATCCCGAAAGGGAGCCGGGGAACCACCAATTGGGGTGAATCGGGCATCTGTGCATCCGTGCCAGATGTTCGTAGGAGACCTTCCTGCTCCGAACCCGTCAGCTAACCCGGTAGGCGAGAAGGAAGGAAAGGAGCGCGCCCCAGTGGCGTCCAACCGGCCTGCCCCCCAAGCCGTTTACGTACCGAATGACGACGAGATCGGTGCGTACGACGAAGAGCCCTGGGAGGAGTGGAACCCCACCGAGGAGTCCATTCGTCCCGTCCGCGGCAGGCACCGCGTCCACAAGAGGGGCGGCGGCGGACTCGCCCGCAGCTCCACCGTGCTCGGCGTGGGCGTCATCGCCGCCGTCGGTGCGGGCGGCATCGCCACCGCGCAGGGCGGCAAGCCCCCGGTCTCCATCGAGATGCCGGACATCTCGGCCGTCACGGACTCGCTGCCGGAGGCCAAGTCGCTTCCCGGCGTGGGCTCGCTGATATCCGATGACTCCGACGAGTCGGGCTCCTCCGGCGAGGGCGTCGCGAGCGCCACCCCGCTCTCCGTCGCCGGCGTCAGCGCCGAGGAGGCCCAGCAGGGCACCACGGGCGCGGGCGAGGCGCTGCGGGCCCGCATCATGGAGCAGGCCGAGAACCAGCAGGACCAGGCGGACGACGCGGTCCAGAAGGCGGCCGAGGAAGCCGCCGTCAAGAAGGCCGCCGCGCAGGCCGCCGCCGAGCAGTCCGCGGCCGAGAAGAAGATCGCCGCCGCGAAGGCCGCCGCCAAGAAGAAGGCGGAAGAGGAGGCCCGGCGCAAGGCCGAGGCCGAGCGCCTGGCCAAGCTCGCCAAGAGCTACACCCTGCCCCTCGCTTCGTACACGCTCACCAGCACCTTCGGTCAGCCCGGCTCCATGTGGTCCTCCGGCTACCACACCGGCCTCGACTTCGCGGCGCCGACGGGTACGCCCCTCAAGGCGATCCACACCGGCACCATCAAGGAGGCCGGCTGGGCGGGGGCGTACGGCTACCGCACCATCCTGGAGCTCGAGGACGGCACGGAGATCTGGTACAACCACCAGTCCTCGATGAGCGTCAGCGTCGGCCAGAAGGTCACCACCGGCGACACCATCGGCCGCGTGGGCGCCACCGGCAATGTCACCGGGCCGCACCTCCACCTGGAGATCCACCCCGGCGGCGACGACACCGGGGTCGACCCGGCGGCGTGGCTGCGGGGCAAGGGTCAGTCCCTCTGAGGAAAAGCCTCTGACCGAGGGCCGGTCCCTCTGAGGAATCCCCTCTGGTTGAGGGCCGGTCCCTCTGCGGCACCCCATCAACTCCGGCGGTCCTGGCGGCAACCCCCCGACGTCAGGGCTGCCGGCTTCGCATGCCCACGAGCCGAGCCGGTGCGGAACTCGGATCCCGCTGTACGGAATGCCAGCCTCCGTAGGCGTGTTGAGCCCCGTATGACTTCTCTACGCAAGCTTGGCCCCTCCGACCTCGAGGTCTTCCCGCTCGCCCTGGGCGGCAACGTCTTCGGCTGGACGGCCGACGAGGCGCAGTCCTTCGCCGTGCTCGACGCCTATACCGCGGCGGGCGGCAACTTCGTCGACACCGCCGACGTCTACTCGGCCTGGGCGCCGGGCAACAAGGGCGGCGAGTCCGAGACCGTCATCGGCAACTGGCTCCGCGCGCGCGGCAATCGCTCCGATGTCGTCGTCGCCACCAAGGTCGGCGCCCACCCGGACTACAAGGGCCTGTCCGCGAGCACCATCAAGTCCGGTGCCGAGGAGTCGCTGCGCCGTCTCGGCACCGACTACATAGACCTCTACTACACGCACTTCGACGACCCGAGCGTCCCCGTCGAGGAGATCATCGGCGCGCTCGACGAACTGGTGAACTCCGGCAAGGTGCGCGCCATCGCCGCGTCCAACCTGACCGCCGAGCGCCTCCAGGAGTCCCTCGACTTCTCCGACCGCGAGGGCCTCGCCCGCTATGTGGCGCTCCAGCCGCACTACAACCTGGTCTCGCGCGACACCTACGAGGGCTCGCTGCAGGACGTCGCCTCGCGCTCCGGCCTTGCCGCCGTCCCGTACTACTCGCTCGCCTCCGGCTTCCTCACCGGCAAGTACCGGCCGGGCGCGCAGGTCGACAGCGCGCGGGCCGAGGGCGCGGGCAAGCACCTGGAGACCGAGCGGGGCGTGCGGGTGCTCGCCGCCCTCGACGCGATAGCGGCGGCGCGCGGCGCCGAGGTCGCGACGGTGGCCCTCGCGTGGCTCGCCGCGCAGCCGACCGTGGCGGCGCCGATCGCCTCGGCCCGTACGGTCGAGCAGCTGCCCGCGCTGCTCGCGGTGGCGGAGCTTGAGCTGACCCCGGCCGAGATCAGCGCTCTGACGACGGCTTCCGCCTGATCAACGCCGGTAGGGCGGGTACGGGGTCTGGTACGCCGGATACGCGGCCCCGTACGCGGGGTAGGCCGGCATCGGCTGGGCGTAGGCGTAGCCCTGGGGGCCGTGCGCCGGATGCGCTCCCTGTGCGCCGTAGTACCCGTACGGCGGCGGCATCGGCACGAGCACCGGGGCCGTCGCCCGCGCCGCGTAGGCGAGCGCGGGCCGTGCGGTCTCGCGGCGCTCCCACAGCGCGTGCAGCAGTTCTCTCTCCCGTACGACGAAGTCGGCGCCGGCCCGGCCGCGGCGCCCCCGGTGCCGGAGCAGGGCGAGTGACGTCGCGTACGCCTCGTACTCGGCGACCGTGCGCGCCGCGGCCTTCCCCTGGGTGTACGAGGCGTAGTCGCGGGCGATGGTGCGGCCGCGCATCGTGCCGAGCGCGTACGGCTCGGGGGCGGTGAGCCAGCCCGCCAGCACATAGGCGGGCAGTTCGGCCCGGACCAGGCGCAGTCCGCGCTGCCGCAGCCAGATCACCAGCCAGGTCAGCAGCCCGAACGCGGGCAGCATGAAGAGCGCGTACACCGCGAAGAAGCCGTACTCCCCGAAGGTCGCCGAGCCGTTCCACAGAGCGTGCAGGCCCATCGCGAGGAGCAGTCCGGCGAGCGGGAGCAGCATGCGGCGCAGCCGTCCGCGGCCGGTGCCGAGCGCGGTGATGCCGAAGCCGATGCCGGTGAGCACGGTGAACAAGGGGTGCGCGAAGGGCGACATCACGACGCGTACGAAGAAGGTCGCCGCGGTGACGGAGGCGAGGCCGGTGCCGCCGTTGAGCTGGTCGGTGCCGAAGGCGCTGCCCAGATAGAGGATGTTCTCGGTGAACGCGAAGCCGGTGGCGGTCACTCCGGCTATCACCACGCCGTCGAGCACTCCGGTGAACTCGCGTCTGCGGAAGAGGAAGACCAGCAGTACGGCCGCGGCCTTCGCGGTCTCCTCGACGATCGGCGCTATGACGGTCGCGCCGAGCGTGTCGGCGCTGGTGGGGTCGGCGGTGGCGGTGGCTATCCAGCGGGTCGCGAAGCTGTTCGCGACGATCGCTATGAGGGCGGCGGCGCAGGCGCCCCAGGCGAAGGAGAACAGGATGTTCCGCCAGGGGCCCGGCTGGACCCGGTCCAGCCACCGGAAGGCGGCTATCAGGAGCGGCACGGGCAGCGTCGCGAGCCCGAGGCCGACCAGGAAGCCCTCGGTGCCGGTCTGCTCCCGCACCAGGGCGAGGATGACCAGTCCCGACAGGGCGAGCAGGGTGACCAGCGCGGCTGCGCGGATCGCCCGCCGCTGCCACCAGCGGGCGTGCCGCAGCCCGGGGGGCCCTGCGGGGGGCATCGGGTGCGGGTGCGGAGTACTGGTGGCCACGGCGTTGACCCTAACGAGGGACGGGGGTGTGCCGCGACGGTGCGATTTCGCCCGGGCGGCTACGGGGCGTCTGTTACCCGGCGGAACAGCAGGTCATGGACCACATGCCCCTTGTCGAGCCCCTGTCCCTCGAACCGTGTGAGGGGACGGAAGGAAGGCCGGGGCGCATAGCCGCCGTCCTCCTGGGTGTTCTCGAAGAGGGGGTGCGCGGTGAGCACTTCCAGCATCTGCTCGGCGTACTCCTCCCAGTCGGTCGCGCAGTGCAGCAGCGCGCCGGGCTTCAGGCTGGGGGCGGCGAGGTCGAGGAACGCGGCCTGGATGATGCGGCGCTTGTGGTGGCGGGCCTTGGGCCAGGGGTCGGGGAAGTAGACGCGGAGTCCGTCGAGGGAGGCCGGGGCGAGCATCTCGCGGAGCAGGATGACGGCGTCGCCGTTCGCCACCCGGACGTTGCTGAGCCCGTTCCGGTCGGCGAGCCCGAGGAGGTTGCCCTGTCCCGGGGTGTGCACGTCGACGGCGAGAATCCCGGTGCCGGGATCGTCGGCGGCCATCTGAGCGGTGGCTTCGCCCATCCCGAACCCGATCTCGAGTACGACGGGCATGGCGTCGTCCCCGAAGAGCTCCCCGAGATCGAGGACACGCCGCCCGTCGATGTCCAGCCCCCACTGGGGCCACAGCCGCTGCAGGGCGTCCGCCTGGCTGGTGGTGACCCGGCTCCGCCGGGGCTGGAAACTCCGGATACGCCGCTCGTGGTGCGACCCCGCGGGGTCGGGCGACGGCCCGCCGGGAAAGCGGGGCTCCGCCTTGGGGCGCGAGGGGCGGGGGTTCTGGGGGGCGGGGTTCGACTCAGACACAGTGCCGTCGATTTTACTTGCCCCCGGCGGCCGGGTCCGCGCCCTACAGCACCCCCAGCACCCGCCGCGCGACCTCCCGGCCGATCGGCAGCGATGCCGTCGCCGCGGGGGACGGCGCGTTCAGGACATGGACCGTGCGGGCCGACTCCCGGATGAGGAAGTCGTCCACCAGCGTTCCGTCCCGCAGCACCGCCTGGGCCCGCACTCCCGCGGCCGCCGGCACCAGGTCCTCCTCCGTCACGGCGGGCAGCAGCCTGCGCACGGCGGAGGTGAACGCCCCCTTGGAGAGGGAGCGCCGCAGCTCGCCCGCCCCATAGCGCCAGTGCCGCCGGGCTATCTGCCAGGAGCCGGGCCAGCCCAGCGTCCCGGCGAGCTCACGGGGGCGTACGACCCCCCAGCCGTACCCCTCACGGGCCAGCGCCGGCACCGCGTTGGGCCCCACGTGGACCCCGCCGCCGATGCCCCGCGTCAGATGCACCCCCAGGAAGGGGAACGCAGGATCCGGCACGGGATAGACAAGGCCCCGCACCAGCTCGGGCCGCGCCAGGTCGAAGTACTCCCCCCGGAAGGGGACGATCCGCATCTCCGGGTCGTCCCCGGCGAGCATCGCCACCCGGTCGCACTGCAGACCGGCGCAGTTGACCAGCGCCTTTCCCCGCAGCACCGTCCCGTCGGCGGTCCGCACGGCCACCCCGAGCGCGGCCCGGCGGTCGATGCGGACGACCTCCGCGCCGTACCGCACATCCGCCCCGGAGGCCTCCGCGAGGCGCTCCGCCACCGCCCCGTAGTCACAGATCCCGGTGGTGCCGACGTGGATGGCGGCCAGGCCCCGGACCTCCGGTTCGTACTCGGCGATCTGGGCGGGGCCCAGCTCCCTGACCGGAATCCCGTTCTCCCTGCCGCGCTGCACGAGCGCGTGCAGTCGGGGCAGCTCCTCCCGATCGGTGGCGACGATCAGCTTGCCGGTGACCTCGTGCGCGATGCCGTACTCCGCGCAGAACTTGACCATCTCGGCGGCGCCCCGCACCGCGAACCGCGCCTTCAGGGAGCCGGGCCTGTAGTAGATCCCGCTGTGGATCACGCCGCTGTTGCGCCCCGTCTGGTGCCGGGCCGGGCCCGGCTCCTTCTCCAGGACGGTGACCCGTGTCCCCGGCGCGCCGCGCGTGAGGGCATACGCCGTCGAGAGACCGACGATTCCGCCGCCGATCACCAGCACATCGCAGTCGTACGCCACGTCCCGGACCATCCCGCATCACCTCCCGCACCAGATCTCCCACACCAGATAGTGCACTGCGCCACTGACAACGCCCCCAAACCCGGTGAGGACCGGAGGGTTACGGAGTGCGTAACTGCTGTTGCCGAACGGGCTGTGTGTAGGGGACACGGACAGGGGCCCCGACGCCGGGACACCGGCCGGGCCTACGCGGGAGCGACCAGCAGCGGCCGCGCCCGCTCCCGCAGCTCCACCACCCTGGGCTCGTCCCCGTAGGGCTCCAGGCGGTGCAGCAGATCCTTGACGTACTCCGTCGTCCGCGCGGACGAGATGCGTCCGGCGACCTCAAGCGCCCGCGTGCCCTGCTCGCACGCCGCGTCCAGGTTCCCGGACTCCAGCTCGGCGACAGCCGACACCACGAGCCGTAACCCGTGCGAGCGCACGAACTCCTCCGTCGGCCTGGACAGCGCCTGCTCCGTGAAGCGGCGCACCTGCCGGGGCGCCTTCAGGTCCCGGTAGCACTCGGCGGCGTCCGCCGCGAAACGGTCGTACGAGTAGAAGCCGAGCCACGACGGGTCGTTGTCGCCGTCCCGCGCCCGCTCCAGCCAGCCCTCGGCGGCCCGCAGCGCCGCCCCCGCGGCCTGCGCGTCACTGGCGCGCGCGTGCGCGCGTGCCTCGACGAGGCGGAAGAAGCTCATGGTGCGCGCGGTGGCCAGACCGCGGTTGCGCTCCAGCGCGGCCTGCGCGAGGTCGACTCCCTCGTCGCCGAAGCCGCGGTAGGTCGCCTGGAGGGACATGGAAGCAAGGACGTACCCCCCTAAGGGCACGTCGGCGGCCGCGCGGGCCAGGCGCAGGGCCTGGATGTAGTAGCGCTGCGCGGCCTCCTGCTGGCCCGTGTCGAAGGCCATCCAGCCCGCCAGGCGCGTCAGTTCGGCCGACGCCCCGAAGAGCGAGCGGCCCACCTCGTCCGAGTACGAGCCGAGCAGCAGGGGCGCCGCCTCGACCCGCAGGCACTCCGGGACCATCGACGAACGCCAGTCGCCGCCCCCGTACTTGGAGTCCCAGCGCCGGGCGTCCTCGGCGGCCTCGCGCAGCTTAAGGACGTCGCTGTGGCCCACCTTCATGGGCGGCCCGCCGTCTTCGGAGTGCCCCGATTCGCGGGGCGCGTCACGGGTGACGTCGCGGGCGACCGAGCTGTCGGCCGGGGTTATCAGCCAGCGCGAGGCCGGAGTCGCGTACGCGCTCACCGCGAAGGAGCCGGCGAGCGACTGCCAGATGCCGCCGCTGCCCGCGCGGCGGCCCGCCAGATCGAGCCGGTAGAGCTCCGTGGCCGACTTCACCGCGGCGCCCACGTCACGCGGGAAGGCCAGGCCCACCTCGGGCGCCGGGTCGGCGTCCGCGAGGCCGATCTCGTGCAGCGGCACCGGACGGCCGAGCTTCTGGCCGATCGCGGCGGCGATGAGGTGCGGGGCTGCGCCCTGCGGCACCATCCCCTTGGACACCCACCGGGCCACCGACGTCTTGTCGTATCGAAGCGTCAACCCGCGTTGGGCGCCGAGGTCGTTGACCCGGCGCGCGAGTCCCGCGTTGCTGATTCCCGCGAGGGCGAGAACGGTGCCGAGTTTCTCGTTCGGCCCGCGTTGCTCCCTGGACATGCGCCACCCCTCGACACAGACGGCTGCCGGGCAGTGGCTCGACCACTCGGCATTCGTGCTGCGTTCCCCCAGGGGCAGCGGCGTCCGCGACTACGAGCGCCGTGGCCCGGAACCCTCGGCCGCAAGAGCATTTGGCCGGGGACCCAGGAATATGCCTCCGCGAAAACATCAGCACACACAGCGTAGTTCGCCGCATCCCAAGCGTTAAGAGGCGCAGTTCCGGATGGCGAGATTGTTGCCGGTAGGGGAGAGCGAGGGTGCCGGGGTGTGCTCCCGGTGTGTGGCCGTGCGCCCACGTGTGCGCTCTTCACCGGCCATATGGGGAGCGCTTCCATGGATGGTGCGTGGGTCGGCCCGCTGCGCTGGAGTCAGTGGGCTGGGGGACACCGCCGCCTCCATCCCCGCGGGCGGCGGACCGGTCCGGGGGGCGAACTCCGCCTCCCGGACTGTGTGTTGCCTTTCACGGTTCCCGCACGCGGGCGCCATCCACTGATTTGGCCGAAAATCGCCCCTCCGGGGTGCGGTACAAATCGGCCGCGCGCAAGGGGAAGGGTGTTGTTGAGCCCTTCAAGTACCGCTCTCTCCAGGGATATCAGAGGGAGCGCGAGCAGCCCGGTAGCCGCTCCCGCACGCCTCCTTCGTGGCAGCATGGGACCCCAGTTCTTCGGTGCACTGGTTGTCCACAGCCTGTGGAGGCAGCGATGCGGTGGTTGGTGGGGTGGAGCAGCACTGCCGCGAAGCCTTCGACGGTCGGTTCGGCCGGGGCCGCCGGTGAGAACGGCGAAACCGTTCACCCCGTGGGCTCCCAACTCTTGTGGGGCGACCCGGACCCGCTGTGGGCGGTGGGGGACTGGCGCGCCGACGAGGTGCGCACGGTGAAGGCCGACGAACAGACCCGGATCGCCGTGCTCGGCACCTGCGGGGCGAGCGACGAGGAGCTCAGGGTCGGCCTCTTCGCGGCCCGCGGCGGCGCCCTGCGCCATCTCACCGCCTGGTCGGGCAGTTACACCGCGGTCGTCCAGGTCGGGCGCCGCGTCATGGTCGCCGGCGACCTCGCCGGAGCGCGCCCCGTCTTCTACACCCCCTGGGCCTCCGGCACGGCGTACGCGACGGCGGCCCTCCCGCTCGCCGACCTCATCGAGGCCCACCTCGACATCGGCCACCTCGCGGCACTCCTCGCCGCGCCGGACGTACCGGAGGCGCTGCACGACTCGACGCCCTACCAGGGCGTGCGCCGTGTGCCACCGGGGCACGCGCTGATCCTGCGCGCGGGCGCCCGGGAGATCGCCGGGTACGAACCGGTGGCATCGCTGGCGGTCGCGGCGCCCTCGGCCGACGCGACGAGCGCCGTGGACGGCGTGCGCGACGCGCTCGTGGAGGCGGTGCGCGCCCGCCTCGGCGCCCCGCGCCACGTCCCCGGAGCGGACATCGACCCCGGCCCCGTGCCCGGCATGGGTCCCGCCGAACGGCGCGCGGCGCGCGGGATGCCGGTGCCCGGCATCGGCGCCGACCTCTCCGGAGGGCCCGCCTCCGGGACCCTCGCGCTGCTCGCGGCCGGCCTTCCGGGGATGCCCGGCACGGTCCTCGGCCACGGCACGGGCGCGGGGGAGCGGCTCCTCGCCGTCACGTTCAACGATCTCGCGGTCAACGGCCGGGAGGCCGAGCTGGAGCGGGCGGGCGCGATCGCCGCCAACCCGCGGCTGCACCACGTGGTGGTCGCCGGGGGCGAAGAGGCCCTCCCGTACGCGGACTTGGACGGCCCGCTGACCGACGAACCCAGCGGCACCCTCATCGCCGCCCAGCGGCACCGCGCGCGGCTCTCCTCCGGCAGCGCGGACCACTTCACGGGGTACGGCGCCCGGCAGGTCCTCGACGCGCATCCGGCGCGCCTCGCCGATCTCCTGATGGACCGCAGGAGACGCCATCTGGTGCGTCCCGTCGCCGCGTTGGCGAAGGCGGACGGCTCCGTCATGGTCCCCGCGCGCGTGTACGGCGCGGCACGCAAGCTGGCCCGAATGCCGTACCGCGCAGGCGTCGACTCGCTCGCCGACCGCCTCCTCAAGCGCCGGTTCGACGAGCCGGGCGGGGCGGTGGATGCGTCGCTTGCCGCCCTCGCGTGGGCCAGGCCGGGCCCCGCGGCGCGCTGGCTGACCGGCGAGGCCCTCGCTGAAGTATCGGTTCGCCTCCAGGACACGACGGGCCGCCCCGGCGCCGGACCAGGCCAACGCCCCGGCGAATTCCGCGCCCGCGCCGCCCTCGCCCGGCACGCGGCGGACCTGCGCGTCCTGGAGCAGGCCGCCGAGGTCCGCTTCCAGCGGCTGCACGCGCCCTTCCTGGACAACCAGGTCGTCCGCGCCTGCCGCGAGCTGCCCGTGGCGCTGCGGGTCCAGCCCGGCGCCCGTGCGGCGATCCTCCGTACGGTCCTGGAAGGCGCCGGAGTGGCCGAACTGCCGCCCGGCTGGGGCGCGCCGTCCCACGCCTCCTCGGCCGCCGCCGCGCGGACGGGGCTGCGGGTCGCCGTCGACGACCTGATCGCCCTCTTCGACACCCCGCTCCTCGCCCAGGCGGGCCTGGTCGAAGCGAGGGTCGTGCGCAAGGCCCTCCGCGCGGCGGCCGAGGGCGAGCCGCTCCCCCTGGACGGCCTGGCCGACCTGGTCTCCACGGAGCTGTGGCTGCGCCGCCTGCTCTCCCGGAGAGGGACCTGCTGGACGGGCACACCGGCCCGGCAGCGGGCGGTCCCTACGGGGAGCGTGGTTCCGCAGCGGGGGGCGTTGGGCGCCGGGCGGTAGCCGGGCGGGCCGGTGCCCCCGCGGAGTGCGGACGAAGCCGCGACAATGAACCCCGTGCGGTCAGCCGCGACAATGAACCCCGTGCGGTACAGAATCCTGGGCGCCACCGAGGCGTACGACGAGCAAGGGGCGCCCCTGCCCGTAGGGGGACGCCGGCTGCGGGCGCTGCTCGCCGCCCTCGCCCTGAACGTCCCCCACACCGCCCCCGCGGATTCCCTCATCGCCGAGATCTGGGCCGACGACACCCCGCCCGCCGACGCCCCCGCCGCCCTCCACGCTCTCGTCGGCCGGCTACGGAGAGCCCTCGGCAAGGACGCCGTCACCTCCACCCCCGGCGGCTACCGCCTCGCCGCCACCCCCGAAGACGTCGACCTGCACAGCTTCGAACGCCTCGTACGCGAAGGCACCCGGGCCCTGAACCGCCGCGACCCGGCATCAGCCGCCCGCACCCTCCGCGAGGCCCTCGCCCTGTGGCGCGACCCCGCACTCGCCGACCTCCCCGACCGCCGCGCGGCGATCCGCCCGGAAGCGCTGCTCGCCGAGGCCACCCGAGCCCGGATCGAGGCGGACCTGCTCCTGGGCGACGCCCCCGCCGTCGTACCGGAGTTGAAGCAGCTCACCACCACCCAGCCGTACGACGAACCGCTGCACGCCCTGCTGATCCGCGCCCTGCGCGACGCGGACCGCGGCGCCGACGCCCTCGCCGCGTACGAGAACGCCCGCCGCACCCTCGCCGAGGGCCTCGGCACTGATCCGGGGCCGGAACTGCGGGCGCTGCACGCGGAGTTGCTGGCGGTGGACCCGGTGGACCCGGTGGGCCCGCAGGACAGGCCCGGTCCGTCGGACAGACCTGGCCTGTCGAACAGACCTGGCGCGCCGGGCAGGTCGGGCCCATCGCACCGGTCGGCCCCACCGCCCGCGAAGCCCGCCCGCGGCGGGAATCTCCGCCCCCGGCTGACCTCTTTCGTCGGCCGGGAACCCGAACTCGCCGCCATCCGTTCGGACATGCAGAGAGCACGCCTGGTCACCCTCACCGGGCCCGGCGGCTCCGGCAAGACCCGCCTCGCCGAGGAAGCCGCCGCCGGGCATCCGCAGGCATGGCTGGCCGAGCTCGCCCCGCTCGACCGACCGGAGGCGGTGCCAGGCGCTGTCGTCAGCGCGCTCGGTCTGCGCGAGACCGTGCTGATGACCAGCGAGCTCGCGGTGCCGCAGAGCGACCCGGTCGCCCTGCTCGTCGAGTACTGCGCCGCGCGCGGTCCGCTCCTGATCCTTGACAACTGTGAACATGTCATCGGCGCCGCGGCCGACCTGGCGGAGACGCTCCTCACCCGCTGCCCGGGGCTCACCGTCATCGCCACCAGCCGCGAACCCCTCGGCGTGCCGGGCGAGTTGGTCCGCCCCGTGGAGCCGCTCCCGCCCGACCCGGCGCACCGCCTCTTCGCCGAGCGCGCCGCGGCGGCACGCCCCGGCTTCGACGCGGGCGACGACGAGACCGCCGTAGCCGAGATCTGCCGCCGCCTCGACGGCCTGCCCCTGGCCATCGAACTGGCCGCCGCGCGCCTGCGGATGCTCACCCCACGCCAGATCGCCGACCGCCTGGACGACCGCTTCCGCCTCCTCACCAGCGGCAGCCGCACGGCCCTGCCCCGCCAGCAGACCCTCCGCGCGGTCGTCGACTGGTCCTGGGACCTCCTCGACGAGGCCGAGCGGACCGTCCTGTGCGAGGCGTCCGTCTTCGCGGGCGGCTGGGACCTCGCGGCGGCGGAGGCCGTCTGCACCGGGTCCGCGGCCGAGCTGATCGGCGCCCTGGTGGACAAGTCCCTGGTCATCGCCGAGCCCACCGCCGAGGGCGGTATGCGCTACCGCATGCTGGAGACCATCCACGAGTACGCCGCCGAGCGCGCCGCCGAAGCCCCGCGGCTGCTCGCCGCGGCGGGCCGCCGCCACTCCGCGTATGTGCGCGCGCTGGTCGAAGAGGCCGAGCCGCTGCTCCGCTCGGCGGACCAACTCCGCTGGATCCGGCGCCTGGAGACGGAGCTGGACAACATCCGCGCGGCCCTGCAGCGCGCCGTCACGTCCCACGACGAGGAGCAGGCCCTGGCGCTCGCCCTGGCCATGGGCTGGTTCTGGTGGCTGCGGAACTACCGCAGGGAGGGCACCGAGTGGATCGACCGCGTCCTGCGGCTGATCCCCGGAGCGTCCGCACCCGCCGCCCCGCCCGCCCCGGAAGACGGCTCCGCCGCCCCCGCGGGCCCCGCCTTCTGGGCCGTGGCGCCGGCCCCCGAGCCCGACACCGCCCATGCCGCCGGCCGCGCAGACGTCCACGCCGCCACCCCCACAGACGTCCACGCCGCCACCCCCACAGACGTCCACGCCGATGTCCCGGCGGGAGGCCCTTCCGCCCTCGACGCCGCCAGGTCGACCTTCGACCACGCCCGCGTCGAGCTGGACGGCGACGAGGACGCCCTCTTCTGGCAGCGGATGAATCTGCGCCTCCTCCACATCTTCCTGGTGGCGGAGTCCCGTGCGAGGGACGCCCTGAGCGGCGACGGCGACCGCGAGTACATCGGCCGGGTGATGAAGGTGTTCCGTCGGCCGGTGCCCGCCGCCGCGCGCTTCCCGGGGCTCATCTGGCCGCTCACCGTGTTCTTCCTCGACGCTTCGGCACCGGACGCGCGGACGGCCCTCGACGAGGCGATCGCCAACTGCCGTGAGTACGGCGGGGACTGGGAGATCGCCATCGGCCTGATGTTCCGTACGCACATGGCCGTCGACACGCCGGGCAACCTGACCGGCGTCGACGAGGACATCGCCGAACTGCGGACGCTGAGCAGGCGCGCGGGCGACCGCTGGCTCCGCGCCCAGGTGTCCAGCGCGGCGGGGGAGGCCGCGATGGTCCGCGGCCGGCACGAGGACGCGCGGGTCGCGTACAAGGAGGCGCTGGAACTCGCCTACGAAGTGGGCGCCCACGCCGAGACGCCGTTCCTGATCGTGCGGCTCGCCGAGATCGCGTACCGCGAGGGCGACAGGGGCGCGGCGGCCGAGGCCCTGCACGAGGCCGGAGCCGAGTCCGATCGCTACGGAGTGGCGGACCCGAGGGCCTTCATGCGGCTCCTCCAGGGGCTGCTGGCCCTGGAGGGCGGCGACGTCGGCCGGGCCCGCTCCCTGTGCGACGCGGCGTACGCGGAAGCGGCCCGCGGCACGCTGCCACCGCAGTTCGACGCCGCGCTGCGTGGCTTCGAGGCCCAGGTCGTCGCCGCCGAGTCAGGTCCCCACAAGGCGCTGCCCCTGCACGCCGAGGCGCTGCGGGGCGCGCTGGAGAGCCGCTGCGCGGAGGTGGTGGTCGCGGCGCTCGTGGACGGCGGGGCCTCCCTGGTGGGCCGCACCGGCGACCACGCGCGCGCGGCCCGGCTGCTGGCCGTCGGCACGCGGCTGCGGGCCGGCAACCCGCGCCCGATGCCGGATCTCGGCTATGCCGAACGGGTCGAGGCCGAGGCGATCGCCGCGCTCGGCCCCGAGCGCTACGAGACCGAGTGCGCGGCGGGCGGCGCGCTCACCGGCACGGAGGCGCTCGCCGAACTGACCGCCGCCTTCTGACGCCTTGCACGTCATGACGCCCTGCACGTCATGACGACCTCCGTGCACGCGTCATGACGGCCTACGCGCACGCGTTCCGACGGCGCCCTACGTACAGCGGAACCGCGACTGTGCCCAGTCCGCGAGCGCCGCCGTGTCGAACGGTGAGTGTGGCTCGACGACCAGGCGGATCGTCTTGCGCCCGGTCAGATCGACCTGCACGGGAACCGCCGGGTCCCCGCCCTTGATGAGCGGCGACTGCCACAGTCGTACGTCGTCCCCGAAGACGGAGAAGCGCACCTTGCCGAGGCCCATCGTCATGTCGTCGACACCGACGAGTGCGTCGTACGTCGTGCACTTGCGGTTGAGGTCGATGGTGACGGAGGACTGGCCGTGCACCGTCACACCGTGGGCGTACTGGGTGTCCGCGATCGACAGGCCCGAGCGCTGCCAGACCCAGCTGCTCTCGCCGAGCCGCATCTCGGGCTTGGTGCCGTCGCCGAGCCCGCCGTACTGCAGCTGGCTCCACTGGTAGATCTTCGGCGCGGGCGGCGGCGGAGGCGGCGGCTTGGGCTTCGGCTTGGTCGGTGTGGGCGTCGGCGTCGGCTTCGGCTTCGGAGGCGTCGGCTTCGGGGTCGGTGTGGGCGTCGGCTTCGGCTCGGGAGCCGGGGGCGGCGGCTTCGGCGCGGGGGCCGGCGGCTTGGGCTTGGGCTTCGGGGGCGGCGGGGGATCGCTCGGCTTGGCGGGCTCCACCGCCGGGGGCTTCCCGGCGCTCGGCAGGTCCTTGGGCTTCTCGTCGTTGCCGACGAGCGCGAGCGCCACGGCCGCCGCTGCCGCGACGACGACACCCGCGGCGATACCGGCCTTCGCGGGCGCGCCGAGCCCTTCGGAGGCTGCCGCACCGCCCGCCGCGCCACCGGACGAACCGCCGCCGGCCGCCGCCGCACCGGCCGCACCGGCGCCCGCCGCACCCGCGGCGCCACCGCCGACGAGCGCCGCCACCTTCGCGTACCCGGCGGCACCGAACCAACCGATGACCGCGATCGGCACGACTCCGGGGATACCGCTGGCGACTTCCTTGATCTGGCCCGCCGCGAGGCGGCACTTGGCGCACTCCTCCAGGTGCTTGCGCAGCCCGCGCTCGGCACGGGTGCGCAGGCTGCCGCGCGCATAGGCACCGAGCCGGTCGGCGTAGCGCGCGCACTCCTCGTCGGCGGTGAGCGTCGTGCTCACATGCGCCTGGAGATACGCCTCCTTCAGCCCCTCACGGGCACGCTTGGCGAGCACCCGCGTGCCGTTGGCGTCGAGCCCGAAGAGCGTGGCGACGTCGCTCGGCGACTCGTCCTCGACCTCCGTGTGCCACAGCACGGCCTGCCAGCGCTCGGGAAGGCTCCGGAAGGCCTGCATGGCCATCGACTGCTCGGCCTCGTGCATCGCGAGCACGTCCGCGCCCAGATCGAGCGTGTCGTCGTCGGACACCTCGGAGCTGCGCGCGGCCTGCGCCGCGAAGACCGCGAAGTCGTCGACGAGCTGCTCCCGCTTGGCCGACTTCGTCCAGCCCGCGGCGACCCGGCGCACCGTGGTGAGCAGATACGCGCGCACCGCGTACTCGGGGCCGCTGCCGCCACGGACCGCCTGCAGCATTCGGGCGAAGACCTCGGCCGTGAGGTCGTCTGCGGTGTGCGCGTCGCGGCAGCAGGTGCGCGCATAGCGGCGGACCGCCTCGGCGTGCCTGCGGTAGAGCTCCTCGTACGCCGAGTCGTCGCCCGCGCGCATGCTGGCGATGAGGTCGCTGTCGGCCGGTGGCGCGTCGACGGCCGCCGCCGGGGTCTCGCCCCGGCCGACGCCCTCCCGCTGCGGCGGAACGCTGGGATCCGCCCCGCCGGGGCTGCTGCCGCCGCTGCCACCGGGCCCGCCCTGGCTCGGCACCTGCCGAGAGGGCAGCCCGCCGGCCTCCTCGCCCACGGCGGACGACGACTCGTCCCGCCCGTCACCACTCATCGCGGAAAGCCCCCGCTTGCGCACTCAGCACTCAGACCTGGAAGCCGGGAGAGGACCCCGACACCGGGAAAGAGTGCCACACGGCCGCTATCCGGTGGCCGGTGATGACGGTCAACCACCCGTCCGAGGTGACTTCGCGCGAACGAGTCATACCGTTCACTCTTTCGGGGAAGGCTCAACTTCCCCGCGTTTCAACGGAGTTAAGCCTTCCCCGGCGAGCGTCAAGCCGTCGGGCGGGACCGCAGCCCTTCCAGCAGGATGTCAAGCAGCCGCGAAGAGGCCGCCGCCTGCTGCGCCGCGTCCGGCAGCGAGGGCGCCGCCGTCGCTATCACCAGGAGCACGTCCGCCACGGTCACGTCGGCGCGCAGCTCGCCCGCCGCCCGCGCCCGCTCCACGAGACGGCCGACGACATCGAGCAGCGCGACCGCGCCCGGATCGTCCGGCACCGACTCCTCGGCGGGAGCCGAGCGCTGCTCGACGAGCCGCAGCTCGGGACCGCCCGGCGCGGACTGACGCTGCTGCGGAACCCGCGCCTCGTCCTCCCGCACACCCCCGGCCACCTCGTCGGCCACACCCACCCGCAGCACCTGCGGCGGCAGCAGCCGGCCCGCACCCGACGCTACGGACGTCCGCAGGAAGCGCGAGAGCGCCGACCACGGCTCGTCCTCCTGACCGAGCGCCGCGCGCGCCTGGTCCGTCAGCCGGGAGGTCTCCTCCTCGGCTATCCGCCTGACCAGCACGTCCTTGCTCGGGAACCGCCGGTAGACCGTGCCCACACCTACCCGCGCGCGGCGTGCGACGTCCTCCATCGGCGCGCCGTACCCCAACTCGCCGAACACTTCGCGCGCCGCGCGAAGGACATGCTCGAGATTGCGCTGTGCGTCCACGCGCAGCGGCGTCGTACGCGGTCCGTCCCCCATGTCGCGTCCGTTCCCGCTGGTGGCGACCGCCGGTGCCGTCGCCGTCGTCGAAGTCCAGTGAGAGTCCTGCATATGCATACGCGTTCCCCCGGTAATGACGTCTCCCCCCGGAGACACTCCCCGCCATTGACTACCGAAGTGTTGAGGAGCGAGCCCTGATCCCGAATCCCGTAGCTGGACCCGACGAGCGCATCCCCCGACACCCCGACGACACACGAACATAGTTGAGCCAGAGTCAATTCAGAAGAGGCGGGTTCCGCACGGACCGCCCCCCGATCGGAGTACGCACCGATTCCGACCCGATTGCACCCCTGCCCTTTTCCCCTCTCCCACCCGCTGACCTGCACATTCTTCCGCCGCCCCGGCAAAGCCCGCGCGGCGGGCCGTGCACCACGGCCGGTCACACAAATTGCCGAGCCTGTGGACAAACTCATGAGCTGGGTGCGTCATGGGATGGTGAAGGAACCTGTGCGCATTCTCGTTGTGGGCGGCGGATACGTCGGCATGTACACCGCGCTGCGCCTCCAGCGGAAGCTGAAGCCGGAGCTGAAGCGGGGCGAAGCGGAGATCGTGGTGGTGACGCCCGAGCCGTATATGACCTATCAGCCGTTCCTGCCCGAAGCCGCCGCCGGATCCATCTCGCCCCGGCACGTCGTGGTCCCGCTGCGCCGCGTCCTCGACAAGTGCCGCATCGTCATCGGCGAGGTCGAGTCGGTCGACCACGCCAAGCGGTCCGCGTCCTTCACGACCCTCGCCACCCAGGACGAGGGAGAGGGCCCCGTCGACATCACGTACGACGAACTGGTCCTGGCCCCCGGCTCCGTCTCGCGCACCCTGCCCGTCCCCGGTCTCGCCGACCACGGCATCGGCTTCAAGACCGTCGAAGAGGCCATCGGCCTGCGCAACCACGTCATCGAACAGATGGACATCGCCTCATCGACCCGCGACCCCGCGGTCCGCGACGCCGCCCTCACCTTCGTCTTCGTAGGAGGCGGATACGCGGGCGTCGAGGCGCTCGGCGAGCTGGAGGACATGGCCCGCTACGCCGCGCGGTACTACCACAACGTCAAGGCCGAGGACATGAAGTGGATCCTCGTCGAGGCCTCCGGGCGGATCCTCCCCGAGGTCGGCGAGGAGATGGGCAAGTACACGGTCCGCGAGCTGCGGCGCCGCAACATCGACGTACGCCTTCAGACCCGTCTCGACTCCTGCGAGGACCGGGTCGCCGTCCTGAGCGACGGCGCGCGCTTCCCCACCCGCACGGTCGTGTGGACCGCGGGCGTCAAACCCCACCCCGTGCTCGCCGCCACCGACCTGCCGCTCAACGAACGCGGCCGCCTGAACTGCACCGCGCAGCTGACCGTGGACGGCGCCACGCACGCGTGGGGCGCGGGAGACGCCGCCGCCGTCCCCGACGTCACCGCCGACGAACCCGGCAAGGAGTGCGCCCCCAACGCCCAGCACGCCGTCCGCCAGGCCAGGACGCTCGGCGACAACATCGTCGCCTCCCTGCGCGGAGAGCCCCTCAAGGAGTACACGCACAAATACGTTGGCTCCGTGGCCTCCCTGGGACTGCACAAAGGCGTCGCACACGTCTACGGACGGAAGCTGAAGGGCTACCCTGCCTGGTTCATGCACCGCGTCTACCACCTGAGCCGGGTGCCCACCGTCAACCGCAAGTCCCGGGTGCTCGCCGAATGGACCCTGTCCGGCCTGTTCAAACGGGAGATCGTCTCCCTGGGATCCCTGGAACACCCGCGTGCGGAGTTCGAACTCGCGGCCGGGGGCAGAAGCCCGAAGGAGTCCTCCTGACCGGAGGCCGGAACTCCCCGCGCGACACCGGCGTCTGACGGATGTCAGTCCGGTCGGCCAGACTGTTCGTGTGACCATGGGCGGGCCAGGACCGCCGGAATTCCCCGCCCGATCCAGAAGCGACATCACGAGGCCTACCGCAGTGAACTTCACGCGCTGGAGCGCCCGGCTCCCCGGAACGCAGCGCCGCGCCGCAGCGCGGACCGACCTAGGGCTCTCCCCGGCACGAGCCGAAAGCTCCGTCCCGGCGGCCCGCGCCGAGGGCCGCGCGGACGGCACGGAACCCGCTCCCACCGCAGGCGTCGACGAACTGCCGACCCGTGAGGTGCTCGACCACATCCCGGCCCTCGTCGCCCTGGTGCACGGCCCCGACCACCGGATCGCGTACGTCAACGACGCGTACGCCGCCGCGTTCGGCGACCGCCCCGTGGGCGAACCGGCCCGCGAGGCCCTGCCCGAGCTGGAGGAGCTCGGCCTGCTGCCCCTCCTGGACCAGGTCCTGCGCAGCTCCAAGCCGCGCACGGTGAAGTCCCGCAAGGCGCCCAGCGGCCGCTCCTACACGTTCACGTGCACCCCCGTGGACGCGCTGAAGGACGGCGGCGTCCTCGTCTTCGCCGCCGACGTCACCGACCACGCGGAGGCCGCCGAGCGGCTGCGCGCCAGCGAGCGCACCCAGCGCGAGACGGCCGTCACCCTGCAACGCTCGCTCCTTCCCCAGGAGTTGGAGCAGCCCGACGACCTGCGCATCGCCGCCACGTACCAACCGGGCGGCACGGAGGCGGCGGTCGGCGGCGACTGGTACGACGTGATCACCCTCGGCGGCGGCCGCACAGCCCTGGTCATCGGAGATGTCATGGGCCGCGGTGTCCGCGCGGCGGCCGTCATGGGCCAGCTCCGTACGGCCGTGCGCGCCTACGCCCGCCTGGACCTGCCCCCGCACGAGGTCCTGCAGCTCCTGGACGGCCTGGCGGCGGAGATCGACGCCAGCCAGATCGCCACGATGGTCTACGCCGTGCACGACCCGAACGAGGGCAGCCTCGTCTACGCGTCCGCGGGGCACCTCCCGATCCTCGTACGGGACGAGAGCGGCACGATCCACCGCGCGGAGGAACCCACGGGCCCGCCGCTCGGCACCGGCGGCTGGCTGCACACCTCCGGCTCGGTCCCCCTCGGCCCCGGCTCGACCGCCGTCCTCTACACGGACGGGCTCGTGGAGCGCCGCAGCGAGGACATCGACGAGGGAGTCGCCGCCCTGGAGCGCGCCCTCGCGGGCGCCACGGGCACACCCCAGGTGGTCTGCGACCGACTGATCCGCGCCCTCGGGGTGACCGCCGACCACGACGACGACGTGGCGGTCCTCGTCCTCCAGCATCCGGCACGCACCGGCGCGGAGGCGGAGCTGTTCCGCAACGCCGCACTGGAGCTGCTCGGCGGCGTGGAGGCGGCGCCACGCGCGCGTGCCTTCGCCACCGGCGTCCTCGCCAGCTGGCGCTTCCCGCCGGAACTGCACGACCTGGGAGTCCTCGCGGCCAGCGAACTGGTCGCCAACTCCCTCCAGCACGGCACACCGCCCATGCGCCTTCGCCTGCGCCGCACGGACCGCCGGCTGATCATCGAGGTCACCGACGGCGACGACCACCTGCCCCGGCGCCGCCGCGCCGAGCCCGCGGACGAGGCCGGACGGGGCATCGCCATCGTGGCGACGATTGCCTCGAACTGGGGCTCCCGGCGGACACCGGGCGGCGGCAAGGCGGTGTGGTGCGAGTTCGCCCTGCCGCGCTGACGTCTTGAGCTGACGTCTTGAGCTGACTTCTTAAGAAGAGGCGGCCGGTACGGGCTCGGGGGCGCCCTGCGCGACCACCCGGCTCTTCGCGAGCGACGGCTGGTTCTGTACGGGAGTGAGCTGCCGGCCGAGCCGGATCGCGAGGACGCTGATACCGAGCGAGAACAGCAGGAACGTCACGATGTACGGCCCGTGCAGCGAGGCCCCCATGGGCCCGCCCACAGCGGGACCGACCGCGAGGGCCAGCTGCTTCACCAGGGCGAAGGCCGAGTTGTACTGACCGACCATGCCCGCCGGGGCCAGATCGGCGACCAGCGGCGCGACGGTCGGCGACAGCATCGCCTCACCGAGCCCGAAGAGCGCGTACGTCGAGATCAGCGCGGCGGTGGCCATGGCCTGGCTGCCGTTGCCGAGCCCCGCGTAACCGGCGGCGATCCACGCGACGGCCCAGATGAGCCCCACGGCCGCGATCACCCGCGACCGCTTGCGCCGCTCCACGAACTTCAGGACGGCGAACTGCGCGATGACGATCATGGCGGTGTTGGCGGCGAGCGCGATGCCGAGTGTCGACGGCGAGACCCCGGCCGCTTCGACGCCGTACGCCGAAAGCCCCGACTCGAACTGCCCGTAACAGGCAAAGAAGAGCACGAAGCCCAGCACGCACAGCTGCACCATCGCCTTGTGCCGCAGCAGCGCCCGCAGACCGCCCTTCGGCGCGGACGCGTCCTTGGGCAGGCTGCCCTGGAGCGCCGGCGCGTGCGGAAGCCGCACGGTGACGGCGATCGCGGCGAGCACCAGGAACATCACGGCCTCGATGGAGAACAGCAGCGTGAAGCTGCTCGGGTCGTGCTCGTCGACGATCTGGCCGCCGATGAGACCACCGATGCCCAGACCCAGGTTCTGCAGGAAGAACTGCATCGCGAAGGCACGCGTACGGGTGGTCGGAGTCGAGCACCAGACGATCATCGTGGCGAGCGCGGGCTGCATCACGGCGGTACCGGCGCCGAGGAGCGCCGCCGAGGCGATCGCCGTGACCTGACTGTCGGCGAAGCCGAGGGCGACGGCACCCACCGAGGCGATCAGCGCGGCACCGAGGAGTACGGGGAGGGGGCCGCGGCGGTCGATGACGCGGCCGGTGATGGGCAGGACGATCAGCGCGGCCATGGCAAAGGCGGCGAGCACGATGCCCGCCGCGCCGGACCCGAGATCCCGCACCTGCGCCACATAGACGTAGAGGAACGGAACCGTGAACCCGATGCCGAACGCGCTCAGCGCGCTGCCTGCCTGAATACGACGCATCGCTGCGCCCATCGCCCTGGTCACTTTCACCTACCTTAGGAGTGAAGACTTCGAAGCTAAAGTTAGAACCTAAACAATACACATAGAAGGACTTCAACGCCAAGCGAGGCCGTGCCATACTGCGGCCATGGGTGACACCCCCGGCCCCAGTGAGCCGACACTCGAAGAACAGATCGCCGCCTACCAGCGGGAGTTCCAGGACCTCGACCCCCAGGTCGAAGAGATCGTCTCGGCCCTCGGCCGCCTCAACCGCCGCATGAACGTCGCCTACGGGCGGCAGACCGCGACCCTCGGCATCAGCAACGCCGAGTGGGAGGTCCTCAAGGCACTCGTCCTCTCCGGTGCCCCGTACCAAATGGGCCCCGGCGAGCTGGCCAAGCGGCTCGGCCTCACGCCGGCCGCGATGACCCACCGGATCGACCGCATGGTGACGGAGGGGCTGGTCACCAGGGAGCGCGACGAGTCCAACCGGGTCCGAGTGATCGTCGAGCTCACCGCGGAGGGCCGCGAGAAGTGGCTGGAGGCGATGCGCCTCGCCACGGTCTTCGAGGAGGACCTCCTCCAGGACCTGTCCCCCAAGGAGCGGGGCGCGCTCGGCGAGGTGCTGACCCGCCTCCTGCGCAGGGTCGAGGACGCCCAGCCGGACGCCGGCGGCCGCCTCAGCGACCTGGACTGAACGTCCCACCTCGGCGTTTGACAGTCACCCGCCCGATCCGTAAGGTTCTTCGGGTTGCCACGGAGCCGTAACGGTTCTGCGACAACGACTCCCGCCGCTGAGACGCGGCAAAACAAACTCTGCACGACATCCCACCGGGATCGCATTCGGCATGCCCGAATTCAATTCCACGGCTCGATTATGAGCCGCCGGGAAAACCCGCTAGAGTTTGAGACGTCGGAACGGCCCAACAGCCGCGAGGACAACCCACTCTGACTGGGAATCAGGCCCGAAAGGATCTGATAGAGTCGGAACCGCCGGAAAGGGAAACGCGAAGGCCGAGAGGCTGGTGCGGGAACCGGAAAGGCACCGAGGAAATCGGACACGAAAGAGTCTGATAGAGTCGGAAACGCAAGAACAGCAAGAACAAAATGAAACACCGAAGGGAAGCGCCCGGAGGAAAGCCCGAGAGGGTGAGTACAAAGGAAGCGTCCGTTCCTTGAGAACTCAACAGCGTGCCAAAAGTCAACGCC